>DYJD01000020.1 GCA_020723325.1 Desulfosudis oleivorans
GCAGGGGCGGTTCGCGAACCGCCCCTACGGAAAGGCCATGGTGTTGGGTCTTGGGAAATAATTGGGGCGTCTATGTTTTTATGCTCTGCAGGGAGGATAGCATTTGGTAAAAGAACACGATCTTCATTTGATCGATTAAAAAGGCATGAAGGGACGTCGTCCACAGTCTATCTCATACATCGCTATACCCATTCAGCCATTATCGATGAATAATTATCAATCCCGTCTGAAACCACATGAATGTTTTCGGGCCCACGTCCGAGATTCAACTCAATGGCCCTTTGTATCTGTGCTTGATCCCATACGGATTTCTGTACATAAGGGCGGTCAACACCCATTACCTTTGCATAATGTTTTAAAACTGCTACAGCCAGAGAATCGCAGGCGACACGATCTTTACCGGCAATTACACAACCAGGCTCTACGTATTGCATGTTCCATGCCGCCGGCCCTCCGCTTAAAACCACAGTCAATGCGTCAACCACATTCATGGTACACTTGGGAACCGCCAAGTTGATCTCAGCGCAGATCTCACCCAAATTGGGGGTATGAATTCCAATCACGCCGTTCAATCGATTCATGGGATTTAAAACACCCACATGATTTTTGATGCAACAGGTATAATCCGCATTGGCTCCTAAAACCATTTCGTGGTTTTTCAGCATGGGCACATTGATAAAATGGTCAAATTCTAAGAGTGATTGAGGAACAAGCAGGTCAAATGTTAAATAATTGAACCATTCGTGGGTAACATAGACATATTGTCCGGTTTCCCAGGCTAAAAACTGAACGCCCTCACTTTCAATAACGTCATACAATCCACTTTTGGCAGCCACTTCCTTAGTGGAAAAATTGAAAGCACAGGCATCTGCAATCGTGATATTCGCGGCACCGGTTTTCTCTTTAACGGCCCGAATTACTCCCCGCATAACTTCAGGATGGGTTGTGACCCGTACATTAAACATGCAGGAAAATGCTGTAAGGTTTGGTTTAATAAGAACTTTATCACCAGGACGAATTTCATCAATTCCTCCCGCCATGTCTATTGCGGAAAAAACCATATCCGTTACATTTTCTTTTTTTACAATGGATACTGTCGTATTGCCTTCAGGTGGATCAATCAGGGGCAGTTCGATCGGCACGCACCCTGTCATAGTCATGGGCATTGATAATAATGCCAGCGATGCACCGGTTGTTTTCAAGAAATCACGTCTGGTAAAATTGAGACACATAGCCTTACCTTGCTCGAATATACCGTTTGATGACAATTTAGAGTTATCCATGTCTGCCTCCAAAGTTTGAATGTGGAATCGACTTGTCAAAACATACGTTATGTAACAATCGTTATGTAACGTATGTTTTCTAATTGGTCAATACCTAATCCAACCCGGGACGCAGAATTTAATTTATTTATTAAAATTTCTTGCCGCTTATGATAAAGCCCGATAAAAATAATTGCGCAAACCAAACCGGCGATGATCGGAAAGGGAGACCATGCACACCTTTGACCAAGACCTGATGCTGACAAAAATCCAAAACCGGACTTATCACACAACCCTGAGCGACAACTGGTCCATCAACGGGATTGCCAACGGCGGCTATCTCCTGGCCCTGGCAGCAACGGCCATGTGCCGGCACAGCGAAAAACGCGGGACACCTATCTTGACCGCCAATTATATTTCACGCTGCCTACCCGGGGAAGCCATCTTCATGGTAGAAGAAATCACCCAATCCAACCAATTTGATCGCCTGCAAGTACGGCTACTCCAGGACGGCAAGGAAAAAATCCGAGCCATGGGTACCTTTGCCCTGGAAACCGATACCTGTTTTACCACCCGCTATGAAGCCCCGGTGCCAGAGATGCCTCCATTGGCAGACTGCTACCCCATTCCGCCGATTCCCAAGTATACACTTTATGATCACATGGATGTCCGCCTAGATCAGACCTGCGCCGGCTGGCTCCAGGGAAAACCCCTTGCGCAAAAATCCGAACACAAAGGCTGGATCAAATTCAAGGATGATCGGCCCTTTGACCTTTTTGCCGTGGCCTTGGCAGCCGACGCCTTTCCACCGCCAGTATTGGCCAGCCATGGACTCGTGGCCTGGGTGCCCACCATCGAGTTTTCCGTGAACATCCGCAGCATTCCCCGTACCGCATGGCTTAAATGCCTGTTCCGCACCCGTTTCATCAATTGCGGGTTGTTGGAGGAGGACGGCGAGGTCTGGGACGAAAACGGTGAACTGGTGGCCATTTCCCGCCAGATCGCCCAATTCCGGCCGGTTAACTCATAGAAGTCTACAGACCAATTCGGCAATAAAAAAAGATTTTCTTGACATAAATCAAGGAACAAGCCTAGTGCTATCCGGTACAGTCACTTCATGGAAAATCTCCTTTTTAAAATGTTTGGGTCGACCATTGAACGGCCGGAAGGCTTCACGCAGCCGGTCTTTCAGAAAGCGAGACGGCAATGATCGGCAATGATCCATGGGAAGATTGCCCGCTCCCCTTTGCGGATGAAGATGTCTTAACCGCCATGCAGGCCATTCCGGGCTATATCGACATCACTCTTGAAGATTTCAAGGAATTGTATCGCATTGCCTATGACCGCGCTGTTAAAAGAATTCGGGAGTCTACCAAGGCCGCGGATGTCATGACCGCGCCGGTGATCACAGTAACATCCGGAATGAGCCTGGCCCAGGCCGCCGAACTGCTGGCCGTGAAGGGTATTTCCGGCGCGCCGGTGGTTGCGGAGGAGGGGGGGATTATCGGCGTCATATCCGAAACGGACTTCCTGTTGCAAATGGGCGCAAGGCCCAACCGCTCTTTTATGGCCGTCATCGCCCAGTGCCTGAACAACCAAGGCTGCATTGCCCTTCCCGTGCGAAAACAAATTGTGGCCGACATCATGTCCAAACCGGCTATTACCGCGTTTGAATCAACAACGATCATGGATATTGCCGCAACCTTTTCCCAGCGGAATATCAACCGCATCCCGATTCTCGGAGCAAGCGGCGAAATCACGGGAATCGTGACGCGCAGGGACATTGTCCATGCCGTTTGTAAAATTTCATAGTAGTAGTTGCAGCTATCAATTTCCGGAAGTGGAATCGCCATGCACTATTTTGCCAAAATGAAAGGCGGGGCCCAAAGCCCGCCGCGGGTCGGCATCTCCGAAATCCTCTGGTCCTGGGTCGGTTCCTTTTGCGGCATATCTTTGGTGACTTTGATTCACTACCGCTTCCTGGAACCCATGGATATGCTCATGGTCATCGGCTCCTTCGGCGCTTCGGCCGTGCTGATTTACGGTGCTATCCGCAGTCCCCTGGCCCAGCCGCGCAATCTTGTGGGCGGCCATATGCTTTCCGCCGCGGTGGGTGTTGCGGCCTATCAATGCTTTCATCATGAGATGTGGCTGGCCGCGGCCTTGGCGGTCTCTTTCGCCATCGCCCTGATGCACCTAACCAAGACCCTGCATCCCCCCGGCGGCGCCACGGCCCTTATTGCAGTGATCGGCGGACCCAAGATTCATGCTTTAGGCTTCGGCTATGTTTTATTGCCCACCGGCCTGGGGGCCGTGTTGATGATGCTGGTGGCATTGCTCATCAACAATATCCCCAAAAGCCGGAAATACCCTGAATTCTGGGTTTGATTGATCTTTGAATAGACCGCGGCCTTGATCATGGTTCGGCCCATCCTGTCCCCCCACCTTTTTGGCAGGAAGGCGGAATATATGATCAAGGCCCGCTTCTTATAAATTCTATATTATCTAAAAAACCTCAAAATCCCTAAACATACTGCCTTTAATGAAGAATGCATTTAATTTATTTAAAATATATAAAATTTTTCTCAAAAAAATTTTATTGACAAACTAAAAATTCTATAATATCTACAAATCAACGAAATAATTTCCCCGCCATGATCAACCAAAGGGGGTGTTTATGGAAGATATCCTCACCGTTGCCAAAGCCAGCAAATACTGCAATGTTTCCCCGCAGACCATCATTAATTGGATCGACTTAGGCCATATTGAAGCGTATAAAACCGTGGGCGGCCACCGCCGCATTAAAAAGTCGACTCTGGAAACCTTCATGATCAAGCAGGGAATCCCCATTCCCGACAAAGAGCCCCAGGACCAACGCAAGCGGATTTTAGTGGTGGATGACGACCCCATCATCGTGGAAACCCTTGTCCAGGCATTGGAGGAAGATGAATATGATTACGAAGTGATCTCAGCCTCGGATGGTTTTGAGGCCGGACTGCAGATCAATCATTTCAAGCCCCATGTGCTGATCCTCGACATCATGATGCCGGATATCAAAGGCTACGAAGTGTGTAAAAAAATCAAATCCAATCCGGAGACCAGAGACACGAAGATCATCGTGCTGTCGGCCTACCTGGATGAGGAACGCTTTAAACAAATGAAGGATAATGGTGCGGATGTCTGTTTTTCAAAGCCCCTGCCCCTGCCCCAGTTGAAGGAAGAAGTTGCGCGCCTGTTGGAATTGAAGTGATCTTTGGTTTTTTAATGATTCGGCATCCATGTCCAGCGCGGTTGGAAAACCGCCGGGGAGGTCGGTATGAAACTGAAAGATGCGCTCAAGAACGGCAAATTCGTGGTCACTTCCGAGGTCCAGTCACCCCTGGGTGAAGGCCCGGACGACCTGATCAACAGCCTGAAACTCATCCGGGGAAGAGTGGACGGGGTCTCCATCTCCGAGATTGAACTCGAGGGGGTGGTGGGGGATACCATCAAGACCTGCGACATCCTCCAGCAGAACCGCTTCGAGGCCATTTACCAAACCACCACCCGCCCAAAAAACCGTTTGCAACTGCAGAAAGACCTGCTCAATGCCCACCAAGCCGGTGTGGAAAACCTCCTGGTATTCACCGAAGACTACCGCATCACCGGCGACAGCCTTCAGGAGATGATGTTTTTCCATGTGGATGCCGGCAAACTGGCCTCGGTTCTGGAACATCTCAAGGCCGGCCAAACCGTGGAAGGCCAAGCTTTGCCCAAGGCCGCGGAATTTGTCCTGGGCTCAGGGGTGGAATCCGCCTGGGGCAAGAATGTGCCCGAACTCGAACTAAAAGAAATGGAGGAAATGACCCGCCTGGGCACCGGCTATTTCCTGACTACGCCGGTGTTTGACCTGGATCGTTTTGAAAAGTTTCTGAAGCAGACCAAGACTTTTGGAATTCCGGTGATCGCCGAGGTTATGATCCTCCAGACCGCCGGGGTGGGCCAATTTTTGAACCGTCATCTCAAATCCGGCCTGGTGCCGGACTGGGTCATTAAAAAGCTGGCCGGCGCCCCGGATAAAAAAAAGGCCAGCATCGAATTATTCACCGATATCGTCAATGGCTTGAAGGATCTTTGCCAGGGCGTGCACATCATCACCATCGGCGGCGAAGACAAGCTTAAACTTTATCTGGATGCGGCAAAATTGAAATAGATCGCTCAGCCGTCATTAGCAATTAATAATTAGCAATTGGACCTTAGTTATTATTTCGGCCATAAAAAATTAAATTCGAATATCGAAGCCCGAAATTCGAAACAAATTCAAAATTTCAATGTTCAAATAACCAAAACTAAAAGCAGCAGCTCAATGACAGTATTGTTTGCCGATGTTGTTTTATTTGAATTTTGGTAATTCGAATTTGTTTCGTGTTTCGATATTCGAATTTCGGATTTTTCTGATCAGTCGAAAAAGACGATTAAAGCCATAATTATTGATTTCGTGGATGCAAAAGGAGGCGGTCCTGTGGAAGTCATCACCCTGACCATCAACGGCAAAACCATCAGTTGCGATCCGGGTGTCAGTGTGCTGGATGCTGCCGCCAAGAACGGTTTCAGCATCCCCACCCTTTGTCACCATCCGGATCTCAAGCCTTTCGGCGCCTGTCGCGTCTGCCTGGTGGAAGACGAAAAAACCGGTCGGCTTATGGCGGCTTGTGTAACTCCCGTGGCCCAGAACATGGCCGTCAGGACCCATACTCCCCGGATTCTTACCCATCGCCGCAACATTGCGGCCTTGATGCTGGCGGCCCATCCGGAGTCCTGCATTGTCTGCGACAAGGGCAACCGCTGCCGGCTGCGCCGGGTGGCGGCGGAGCTCGGGGTGGGAGAAATCCGGCTGGACCCCATGCCCAGCGACCAAACTCCGGACCAGCTCAATCCCTTCATCTACCGGGATCTTTCCAAATGTATCCTGTGCGGCAAATGCATCCGCGCCGACCACGAACTGGTGGTCACCGGCGCCATCGACTATTCCATGCGGGGCATCAAGGCTTATCCCGCCACCCTCCAGGACAAACCCCTGGAGCAGTCCGGCTGCACCTTTTGCGGAACCTGTGTGGCCCTTTGTCCCACCGGCGCCTTGACCACCCGTTCCACATATGTGGGTGTGCCGGAGCGGGAAGTGGATACCGTCTGCGGATTTTGCGGAGTGGGCTGCCGGCTGCGGCTGGGGGCCGCAGACAGCCAGGTGGTGGAGGCCAATCCGGCCATGGACGGCAAATCCGTCAACGGAGCCACACTGTGCATCAGAGGCCATTTCGGCCATGACTTTCTAAACAGTGTCAAACGCCTCACCCGGCCCATGCTTCGCCAAAACGGAACCATGACACCGGTGACCTGGGATGAGGCCCTGCAGGAAACCGCCCGGCGCCTGCTGATGTTGAAGGAACAATACGGTCCCCAGAGTATCGCTTTCCTGGGCTCCTCCAAATGCACCAACGAGGAAAACTATCTGTTTCAAAAAATCGCCCGCAGTCTGCTGAAAACCAATAATATCGATAACGGCGGCTATGCCCTGGGACGCGGTTTGCTGAGCTGCATTGAAAAACGCACCGACGGCAGCGGGCGCTTCCACTTTTTTGCCGGGTCCCTGGCCGGCCTGGAAAAATGCGACGCCATCCTGGTGATCGGCGCAGATCCCACCCATTCCATGCCGGTGGCCGGATACTACCTCAAACGCGGCGCCGTTAAAGGCATCCCCCTGATTGTCGTGGATCCGCGCAGAACCGAGCTTGCCAAATACAGTGCCCTTTGGCTGCCGGTCCAGCCCGGAGCCGACACGGATCTGGTCAACGCCGTGGCTGCTTTAATCCTGGCCCGCAAAAGCCACGATGCCTCCTTTGTGGAGCGCTTCACCGCCGGTTTCCGGGAATATGCCGCAAGCCTGCGCGCCCTGGACTTTGAGCAAATCAAAAAAAGCACCGGCCTGGAAAAAACCGCCCTGGAAAAAGCCGCTACCCTGCTAAGTCATAAGAAAATCGCCTTTGTGCTTGGCGACGGCATCCTGAAACAGCGCTCCGGTCTCGAAGCCGTGGAAGCCTTGCTCAATCTGGCCATGCTTACCGGCAGTATCGCCCATAAAGGCGCCGGCTTCTATATTCCGGCCAAGGAAAACAATCTGGTGGGAGCCTGGGACATGGGCAGCGTGCCCACCACTCTGCCCGGCAGAAGAGCCGTGACCGACCCGGAAGCCCGCGGGGAATGGGAAAAGATCTGGCAGACCGCTCTGCCCACTGAGCCCGGCCTGGATTTGGTTCAAATAATCCAGGCGGCTGAAGCCGGACGCCTGAAGGGCATCTTCATCATGGGTGAGAACCCCTTGCGCAGCCTGCCCCAACCGGAACGTGTAAAAGCCGCCTTTGCCAAGCTCGAACTCCTGGTCACCCAGGATATCCTGTTTACCGAAACCGTTGAAGCCGCCCATATCGTATTGCCCGGCGCCGCCTTTTCAGAAAAGGAGGGGGCCTTTATCAACATGGAGGGCCGCCTCCAGCAACTGGCGGCCGTGGTGCCGCCGCCCGGCCAGGCCAAAGCGGATCTTGAAATTCTACTTGCCCTTGCGCGGTATTTGGAAGACGGCAATGGACCGGCTTCCCTGGCCCAAGTGCGGGCTGAAATCGGCCAGGTGCTGCCGCTCTATTCCCCAAGCGCGCGCAGCCGCCATTTGGTCTGGATTCAAAAAAAAGAAGGCCGGGAAGCAGCCATACCCTTTTCACCTGTTAAAAGCGCGGCCCCGGATCAGGTTGAAACCGGCCGGCCGTATATGGCCGTCTTGGGCTCCCGGCGCCATCAACTGGGCTCTGGAACCCGCACCGGTCTTTCGGCACGCATTGCCGCCTTCAGCACACAAGGCGGTATCGCCGTGGCTGCGGCGGACGCATTGAAATGGGGGGTCGCGGATGGGCAAATGATCCGGCTGACCTCAGCCAACGGAATAATGAACGGCCGGGTCCGGATTGATGCCAAAGTCCGGCCCGGCTTCATCTTTGTACCCCATGGGGAGGATTCCAACCAAGCCCGTTGTTTGCTTGGGCTGACAGCCCTGATGGACTCGGCTTCGCCCGGCTGGAATACCTGTCCGGTCAGCATTGAAAAAATTGAAGGGGGCTTGCCATGAAACCGCCTGAAATCGACTGGCAGAAACTGAATGCACTCATCGAATCCCATAAAACCGAGCAATGGGGCTTGATCCCTTTGTTGCAGGAGATTCAAAAAGCCTTCGGCTTCATCCCACCTGAATCCGTTGAGCCCATTGCCGAAGCCCTGGGCCTGTTTCCAGCCCAGGTCCAGGGGGTGATCACTTTTTACGCGGGTTTTTCCATGGTCCCCCGGGGCAAATACGTGCTGCGGGTTTGTTGCGGCACCGCCTGCCATGTCAAAGGCGGCCGCAGCATTCTGCGTTTGGTGCAGCAGGATCTGAAACTCAAGGAAGGTGAAACCTCGCCGGATTACAAGTTCTCCCTGGAGTCGGCGGCCTGTCTGGGGGCCTGCGCCCTGGCACCCACCATGATGGTGAACCGGGATTATTTCGGCAAGCTCTCACCGCCCAAGGTGGCGAGTATTTTAAACTACTTTGGCAAGGAAGGCCGGGAAGAGGGCTGAATGGGAGTCGAAAATTTGAGATTTGAAATTTGAGATTTGAGATGCTGCTGGATGCAAGATACGGCTAAAAGGAGGATCGGTGTGAAACAGATACATGCTCCCGAAGATCTGGCCGCCTTGGCCCAGGCTGTCAAGGAAAGGAAGGCGACGGATAAACGCGTCGTGAAGGTCTGCTGCACCACCGGCTGCCGGGCCGGCGGGTCCCTCAAAATCATCCACGCCATGGAACAGGAACTTGCAGCCCAGGGGCTTTCGGATCAAATCGTGATCAAAAAAACCGGCTGCCGTGGTTTTTGTGAAAAAGGGCCGGTGATGAACATCGAGCCGGACGATATCTTCTACAACCAGGTGGATCCCCGGGACGTTCCGGATATCGTGGGCCTGACCGTGAAACATGGTGAAAAAGTGGAGCGGCTGCTCTACACGGATCCGGACACCCATGCCAAAATCCAGCGGGAAAAAGACATTCCTTTTTTTAGCAAGCAGGTGCGCCGGGTCCTGGCCAACTGTGGCCAGATCGACCCCACCGACATCGAGGACTACATCGCCGCCGGCGGGTACCAGGCCCTGGTCAAGGCCCTGACCCGCATGCAGCCCGATGAAATCATCGAAGAAGTCATCGCCGCCAAACTGCGCGGCCGAGGCGGGGCCGGTTTCCCCACCGGCTCCAAATGGAAATTCGCGCGCCAGGCCGAAGGAACCCCCAAGTACATCATCTGCAATGCCGACGAAGGCGACCCGGGCGCCTTCATGGACCGGGCCGTGCTGGAAGGCGATCCCCATGCCGTACTGGAGGGCATGCTCATCGGCGCCTATGCCATCGGCGCGGAATACGGCTATGTGTATGTGCGCGAGGAATACCCCATTGCCATCGAGCATCTCACCATTGCCATTGAACAGATGCAAGCCCTGGGACTGTTGGGCGACAATATCCTGGGCAGCGGCTTCCGCTTTCATCTGGCCTTGAAAAAAGGGGCCGGCGCCTTTGTCTGCGGTGAGGAAACCGCCCTGATGGCCTCCATTGAAGGCAAACGCGGCATGCCCCGGGCCCGGCCGCCCTTCCCGGCCCAGGCCGGCCTCAACGGCAAGCCCTCCAATATCAACAATGTGGAAACCTGGGCCAATGTGCCCCTGATCATCAACCACGGGGCCGCCTGGTACAGCGAGGTGGGCACGGAAAAAAGCAAGGGCACCAAGATCTTCTCCCTGGTGGGCAAGGTCAACAACACCGGCCTGGTGGAAGTGCCCATGGGGGTCAGCATCCGCGAAGTGGTCTTCGACATCGGCGGCGGCATACCCAAAGGCCGCAAGTTCAAGGCCGTGCAGATGGGCGGGCCTTCCGGGGGCTGCGTGCCCGCCAACTACCTCAACATTCCCATTGACTACGACACCCTCCAGCGCATCGGCGCCATCATGGGCTCCGGCGGCATGGTGGTGATGGATGAAAACAACTGCATGGTGGAAATCGCCCGCTTTTTCCTGGAATTCACCCAGTCCGAATCCTGCGGCAAATGCGCGCCCTGCCGCCTGGGCACCACCCAACTTCTTTCCATCCTGACCCGCATCACCCGGGGCCAGGGCACCCCCAAGGATTTGGAACGCATCCGGGAAATCGGCGCCACCATCACGGAAACTTCCCTGTGCGGCCTGGGCCAGACCTGCGCCAAGCCGGCCATCTCCACCCTCCAGTATTTTGCCAGGGAGTACGAGGATCATATCAAGGAGCACCGCTGCACCGGCGCCGTCTGCGATGCCATGGTCATTTCCGCCTGCCAGCATGCTTGCCCGGCGGGCATCGACGTGCCCAATTATGTGGCCGCCGTGGCCCACGGTCAGTATCAACAGGCCGTGGACATCATCCGGGAACGCAACCCCTTCCCGGCGGTGTGCGGCCGGATCTGCATCCATCCCTGCGAAACCAAATGCCGCCGGGGTGAGCTGGATGATCCGGTGGCCATCCGCTCCCTCAAGCGTTATGCAGCGGATTGGTATTTTGAAAATATCGGGCCGGAACGGGAACCCTTCCCCGTCACCCGCAAACAGACCGTGGCTATCGTAGGCGCCGGTCCGGCCGGCCTCACCTGCGCGTATTACCTGGCCAAGAGCGGCTATAAGGTCACGGTGTTCGAATCCCAGGACCGAGGCGGCGGCATGCTGGGCATTGCCCTGCCGGAATTCCGGCTGCCCCGGGAGATCATCGAAAAGGAAATCGCCTATATTGAAAACTGCGGGGTGGCGATCCACTACAACGCACCCATCGACGCCAAGCACACGGTGAACGATCTGATGGCCGAAGGCTACGGCGCGGTCTTCATCGCCGCCGGGGCCCAGGCCAGCATGCGCATGGGTATTGCCGGCGAAGGCGAAGACATTGAAGGATTGTATTACGGCCTTCAATTCCTCACCGATGTGCGCACGGGCGGAAATGTACCCTTGTACGGAAAAGTGCTGGTCATCGGCGGCGGTAACGTAGCCCTGGATGCGGCCCGCACGGCCCTACGCATGGGCGCCAAGGAAGTCGCAATCTACTACCGCAGAACCATTCAGGAAATGCCGGCCTGGATCAAGGATATTGAGGAGGCCGAGGAAGAAGGCATCCACATTCATCCCATGTGGGCGCCCAAAGCTGTTCTGCAAAAAGACGGCCGGGTAATCGGCATGGAATTCGCCCGCTCCAAGACCGCCTATGACGCCGACGGCAGGTCGCGCCTGAGCGTGGATGAGGACAACCGCATCAGCGTTGAGGCCGGCGCGGTGATCATCGCCATCGGCCAGGCTCCGGATATTTCCTTCCTTTCCAAGGACAGTCAGATCGAGCGTTCTCTTTGGGGCAGTCTGGAAGTGGATGCCAACCGCTTGTCCACCAATGTGCCGGGCATTTTTGCCGGCGGCGATTTCACCACCGGCCCCAGCACGGTCATTGCCGCCATTGCTTCCGGCCGTCGGGCGGCCATTGCTGTGCATAGATACCTGAGCGGCGACACCGGCCGCATCACCATCATTGATGAAAAAACCCGCACACCCGTGGACGCGGGCCTGGCCCTGGAAGAAGAATCCGCCGCGGAAAAACCCCGGGTGCGGGTGTCCCTGGAAAAGCCGGAAGACCGTGTAAGGGACTTTCGCGAAGTGGAAAAAGGCTTCAGCAGCGCGGATGAGGCCTGCCGGGAAGCCTATCGCTGCCTGCGGTGCGACCTGGAAAAAGAGAGGAGATAGCATCATGATTCGATCCATCACCCAGCCCAAGCCGGAAGAAGAATTGAACCGGCTCCTGTCGGACTTCAACCGCATTTTCATCATCGGTTGCGGCACCTGCGCCACCCTCACCCGCACCGGCGGCCTGGAACAGGTGGCGGCCATGAAGGAGCGCCTGTCCCAGGCCGGGAAAATGGTCACGGGTCAGACCGTGGTACCCGTGGCCTGCGACAACCTGACCCTGGAAATGATGAAGGAATACGATGCCGGCATCCAGCAAGCCGCGGCCCTGCTGGTAATGAGTTGCGCCTTCGGGGTCCAGACCCTGGCCCGCCAGATTCCCAAGAACGTCATCCCGGCCCTGGACACCCTATTCATCGGCAAGGAGACCGGCGCCGGAAAGTTCCAGGAAATCTGCACCCAGTGCGGCACCTGCGTCATCGGCGAAACCGGCGGAATCTGCCCGGTGACTTCCTGTCACAAAGGCTTGGTGAACGGCCCCTGCGGCGGCACCGACAAGGGCAAATGCGAAATCGACAAGAACAAGGACTGTGCCTGGACCTTGATCTACAACCGTTTGAAGGCCCTGGACCGGCTGGATGCCATGCGCAAACTGTTCGGGCCCCGGAATTATCTCGGTGAACCCAAACCCGGCAAGTTCGAGATCAAGGCCGAAGCCTGACGATCATCAACCCAACCGTTTCAGAAAAGGATGGATGAGCCATGGTTTCTGAATTCAAAAAAGCACTCGTTTCCGGCAAATTCGTGGTTACCTGCGAACTGGCTCCGCCCAAGGGCGCCCATGTGGACAAGATGAGCCATCACATCGATTTGCTCAAAGATAAAGTGGATGCCATGAACCTGACCGATCACCAGAGTTCGGTCATGCGCTATCCTTCCCTGGGGGGCGCCATCCTGGTAAAGGAAAAGGGCGGGGAACCCATTCTGCAGATGACCTGCCGGGACCGCAACCGCCTGGCCCTCCAGGCCGACCTGCTCTTTGCCTGGAGCCGGGGAGTGCGCAACGTGCTCTGCCTCACCGGCGACTCGGTCATGCTCGGAGACCACAAGCAGGCCAAGCCGGTCTTTGACCTGGATTCCAGCCAGCTCGTGGCCGCCATCCGCACCCTGGAAAAAGGCAAGGATCTGGGCGGCAATGACCTGGACGGCCAGGTCAACTACTGCGCCGGCGCCATCGTCACCCCCGAAGCCGATCCCCTGGAGCCCCAGCTCATCAAGTTTGAAAAAAAGATCGAGGCCGGCGCCGAATTCATCCAGACCCAGGCGGTCTATGATCTGGACAAGCTCAAATCCTTCATGGACTATGCCCGCCAGTTCCCGGTGAAGATCCTGGCCGGCGTCATTCTGCTCACCTCCGCGCCCATGGCGCGTTTCATGAACAAAAACATCGCCGGTGTGAATGTGCCCCAGAACCTCATCGACGAAATGGCTGCCGCGCCCAAGGGCGGGGCCCTGGCCAAGGGCATCGAGATCGCCGGCCGTATGATCCGGCGCATTCACGAGGAAAAGATCTGCGACGGCGTGCACATCATGGCCATCGGCAAGGAGGAAACCGTGCCGGACATCATGGCCGCCGCGGGCGTGAGCCGGGCTATGCCGTCTTGATTTCGATGGTTTAGTATTTTTAAATAATATTGTGGTTTAGTGATTGCCGGTATTCTCTATGAGAGCACCCAGTCGAGTCTCAATAACTGTTCGATTGAGTTCTTCCAAACGCATTTGAGGGCGTTTGTAAATTGTTCTGCTTAGAACTCTCTTGATGTACTGGGTCGTTCCCGCTCGACTATATCGTCTATTTTTCATCTTCTTTTTTGATAAAATTAAAAAAAATCAGTGGGTTCAAACGTGCCGCCGCAACCACATTGTTTTAGCCCAATATCATCTTCCTTATAGCACTTATTGCAAACCTTGAATACATAGCTGTCTATAAGAGATCTTCCTCTTACGATCTGAAAAACAAGCGTAAATATCGAAAGTGATATGGCTGATATGATAATCATTTTCAATCACGCGCCATTTGATTCAGCACGCTTTGCCCTCTTGCCGTCAGCCGATATCTCTGGAAACGGCTCTGTGGTTTATCCGGGATGGTTGCTTCGATAAGCCCGAGTTCAATTACCTTGGCCAATATGGTGGAGCGAAAATATTCTCTGTGTTTGATATTAAAATGAGCCATCATTTCCTTCGTACTTTTGGTTTCCACACAAAATGAAAGGAGCTTCAGTATGCTATCGGTGACTTGCTCGGTGACTTGCTCGGTGACTTGCTCGGTGACTTGCTCGGTAACCTTCGTATGAATCGCTTCACTGAAAACCGTAACGCGGAAGCCGTCGCCTATCTCTTCAAATTTGGGCGCAGGCAGGCCTTTGGCCTCGAACTCCCGCAACACCCGCCGGATACCGGTCCCATATTTCTCTATCAGGCCCGCTTCCTTAAAGACGTCGGCAATTTTCCTATTACGGATGGCCGAGGTGTAATCGCCTGAGAGCAGGCGCTCCACACTGAGACCTGAAGGGAGTTTACCAGGATTAAAGATCTCGATGCGGTCGTTATAAATTTTTACAATCGAATCCGACGAGCTGGAATAATCCCTGTGGACAATAGCATTGATGATAATTTCGCGTACTGCCTCCAGCGGATATTCCCAGCGCTCCTCCCGTTGTGGTTCGCCGGTAATAATGTAGGCTTTATTGATATGCTTGCGGATAAACGCCATCACGCCATCCACTTCGGCGAAAAGATCCGTCTTAAGTCTGGCTCCATCCTTGATGATAGTGGGTGTCTGAAAGCGCCCCAATTCTATGGTACTCAGGCTCGACTCACCGGCCATGAAAAGAAAAAAGGCTGCGCGGGTGATCCGACCATCTCGAAGCAACTCGAATTTGCGCAGCAAAGTCAGCGGATCATCCTGGATGGGAACTTCCCGGGTCCGGTTGACCCGTTCGATAAACGCCTGCACCTTCTCAAAGGAAATGTCGGCTTCCGTATGGAAATCGTCGATATAGTAGTCCCAACTGGTGTTGAATGTTTTCAAATGTTCGTTGACCACTTCCGAGACAGTCATTTGGTGGTTGGCGTTTTTCACCCGCTTAAAATACCTTCCCCGGCAGGCTACCGGCTTGATGGGGTATTCCGGGACAGACAGAATGATTATATCTTGCTTTCTGAACCGGACGACATCCACATCCGGGATGAGTGCATTGGAGGTGCTCAGTTTTACCTGATTGATCCAGTTCTGAACGGTTTCCTTGCCCACATCCACACCAACCACCTCCCCCGTATCCGCAACGCCGATCAAAACCTGTCCGCCATGGGTATTGGTAAAGGCGGTCAATGTTTCGACGGCCTCCCGGTCAAAAACCTTCTTGAACTCAATGGTTTCAGATTCACCGCGCCTGAGAAGCGCCGAAATTTGTTTTAGTGTCAAAGGTTGCATGGTCAAAACTTTAATTTTCTTACAGGATCCAAAATCAGATCCCCATTATTTGCAGTTTTAACCCCACATACTCAAACCAAATAAAACCTGAATAAAAATCTTTGCATTTTTGAATGCTATTACGTAAAAATAACTCAAAAACGCGAAACTGAATCGCGATTCAAAATCCGTTAATTACGATTACAATCCCTCATCGACGCTTAAAAAGCAAGAGATAGGAGCCCGGAATAAACGGAAGCGGAAAATGATCTCGAATAATAATAACCTTACCAACATCTGTATTTACGGCGTCGGCGGCGTGGGCGGCTATTTCGGCGGCAAGATTGCGGATGCGGATCAGCCGCGGCCCGAAAAATTGTCCGTTGCTTTCATCGCCCGGGGCGCCCATCTTGCAGCCATCCAAACCAATGGGCTGAAAGTCATCACCCCGGAAAAAACCATCTTCGCCAGGCCCACCCTGGCCACAGCTCAAATGGAAGCAATCCCCTTCCCGGACCTGGTGCTCCTGTGTGTGAAAAGCTATGACCTGGAAAAGGCCCTCACCGATATCCGCGCCAAGACCACTGAAAAAACCATCATCATCCCATTGTTGAACGGCGTGGATATTTATGATCGTGTGCGCGCCCGCCTGGATCAGGGTATCGTCCTGCCGGCCTGCGTCTATGTGGGGACGCATATTCAGGAACCCGGGGTCATCGCCCAGAAAGGCGGTTCCGGCATGATCCTGCTGGGAAAGGATCCTATGCATCCCGAAGTCGGTCCGGAGCGGATTATGCCCTTTTTCAATTCCGTGAACATCGCCTTCCAATGGAACGATGATCCCTACCCGGCCATCTGGTCCAAATATATCTTCATCGCCGCTTTCGGCCTGGTGAGCGTCCATACTGGAAAAACGCTGGGCGCCATCGTGAGAGACAAAGCCAGCATTGAGTTGGTACGCAATATCATGGAAGAAATTCGCACCATCGCCCGCGGGAAAGGTATCTCTTTACCCCTCGATATTGTCGCCCAATCCATTCAAAAGGCCACGGACTTCCCCTTTGAAACCAAAACCTCCTTCCAGAGGGATGTGGAGAGCAAAGGCCCGCTGCATGAGGGCGATCTGTATGGCGGTACCATCCTCCGCATCGGCGCGGAACTCGGCATCCCCACGCCCGCAACACAATCGGTATATACGGCGATTCGAGACTTGACGAATAACCACCGCACTCATAATAACAAACAAGTGTTCTCAATGAGTAGTCACTTTTGAATTCCAAGATAGCGAATTTATGCCTTCGGCAGTAGGACATTTCATCATGGGCGCCACCATCGCCCTGCCCATTAGTACTGTTCCGGCTATCCAAAGGACAGTCCGGCAGGCAGGCTTGTTGTTGTGGAGCGGCCTGCTGGCGGCGGCTCCGGATCTGGACACCCTCTTTTTCGGCGTAATCCCATATGCCCATTTTTTCGGGCACCGCGGCTTTTTCCATTCCCTGTTTTTTGCCGGATTGCTGGCTTTGGCCTTATCCGCATTGATTGCCGGTGTTGCCCGGCATTTTGATCACAGAAGTTTTTTCGGCATTACTGCCGCCTTTGCTTTGGCGCTGGTCTCCCATGGTCTGCTGGATGCCATGACCGACGCAGGACTGGGCGTCATGCTGTTCTTCCCCTTTTCCCAAGAGCGCATATTTCTGCCCTGGCGGCCGTTTCACGCGCCGCCCATCAATGTGGCCAAGCTGTCCATGCACCAACTGCAATTGATCGCCCATTCCGAATGGCCGATTTTATTGGGTTGCACGGTTTTTACGATTGTGATCAAATTCCATAGAAGATGGATACGCAATAAAATTGTGAATTGTGAGTTGTAAGAGGTGAAATAGGTTCCAATGTCGAATTCCATGCGCATGAAGGCGGTTCAGGGCTTGCGGGCCGGTGATTCGTTCTGCTACCGCCGCTGTTTTTCACAGAGCGAAACCGAAGTCTTCGGTCAGATTACCAGGGATTATAATCCGGTTCATTACGACGCCCGCTGGGCTGCCGCCAAGGGCTATAGCGGATTGATCTGTCACGGCCTGTTGGTGGGCTCCATGATCTGCGAATTCGGCGGCCAGGTGGGCTGGCTGGCAACCGGCATGAACTTCAAATTCATCAAGCCCGTCTATTTCGGGGATACGATCCAATGTGATTTGAAGATCACCCGGATCGATCCCAACGGCCGGGCCGCAGCAGAAGCGGTTTTCACCAACCAGGCCGGTGAACAGGTCTGTTCGGCCCATATTACCGGGCGCCTGCCCCTTGGGCCGGAACAGGAGCTGCTGCAGCAGATAATCGATGAAGGCGACCCCAACAATCCGCTCTCTAACGAATTACCCAATTTTCAAATTTCAAATTTGGAACGCGCTTGAATTCTTTTTCATTATTGGTGACCAAAATGCAATCAACAGATAAAGCATGTGCCGCGATGAGCATATCGAGGGCGCCGATGGGGGTGTTTTTCTTTTCCAGATAAGATCTTAGACTGCCGTAATATTGGGCCGCCTCCTCCCCGTATGACAGTATTTCCAAAGGGGCGACAAATTGTACCAGGGCGGCCTGATTTTGAGACGGGTACGCGCTTTTCATGACGCCGTAAACCAGCTCACTTAATGTTATGGATGAAATTCCAATTTGGGAAATAGCGGCGCGCTGAAAGCGCTGAACGATATTTTCCGACTTGCGCCTGATGATATAAATGCAAATATTGGTATCCAGCATAAATTTCATCAAAGGGCGTCCCTTTCGCTTTGCCCTGGTTGATTTCTGGTTACCATGAAATCGTCGGTGAATTGATCAAGACTATTAATAAGAGAAAGCCACGGGTCGTCTTTGGGGATTAAAACGACGATGCTGCCAATTTTTTTAATAAATACATCATTGCCCGGCAACCGGAATTCCTTGGGCAAACGTACAGCTTGACTCCGGCCGTTGGTAAAAATTTTGGCGGTTTGCATAAAAACCTCCTTGCATTTATGGTATATATCAGAGTATATATTTAGTGCTGTAATCTTGTCAAGCTTGTCAGCACGGGCATCCTGGGCAAGCTGCCATCAACCACACGCCCAGCTTTTGGGTGCGCCATTGGATGACTGATGAAAAACAATTACGTTCATGGATATGATCCACTCGAAAGCATCCGCTTGCAGGACCAGGCCAATACTCTGGTTGATTTGCTGCATGCGGATACGGTTTACCCGGCCGGCAGTCTGGTTCTGGAAGCGGGTTGCGGCGTCGGGGCCCAAACCGTGACCCTGGCCGCCAACAGCCCCGGGGCGGAGATTACGGCAGTGGATATTTCGGCGGATTCCATTGTCCAAGCCGCCCAAAAAATTACCGACGCTGGTATTACCAATGTCCGCTTCCAACAGGGGGATATCTTTCATCTTCCTTTTAAACCGGAAACTTTTGATCATGTATTTGTCTGTTTTGTGCTGGAGCATCTGGCCGAGCCGGTTAAGGCCTTGCAGACTTTGAAAACCCTGCTTAAGCCCGGCGGCACCATCACCGTCATCGAGGGGGACCACGGCTCGACCTATTTTTATCCGGACAGCCCGGCGGCCCATCAGGCCATTCAATGCCAGGTGGAACTGCAGAAAAGGGCCGGCGGCAACGCCAATATCGGCCGGGAGCTTTTCCCTCTTTTGAACCAGGCCGGTTTCAGCTCCGTTAAGGTTTCCCCTCGCATGGTCTATGTAGACAGCTCCAGGCCCCAACTTGTGGAAGGATTCACCCAAAAAACATTTACCGCCATGATCGCGGGAGTTCGTACAGCGGCCATTGCCGCCGGTCTTATTGATCCCGCGACTTTTGATCAGGGCATTCAGGGACTGCTCCGGGCCGCGGAGGTGGACGGGGTTTTTTGTTATGCTTTTTTCAAAGCAGTGGCCCTGAAAGATTGAAACCTCCCCATTTTCCCATCGATGATTTCGATGCAACGGCGCATCTCTATAGAAAATATATATCATACTGGAATTACGCAAGATATCATTTGACAGAAGCAAAAAGCTCTGGCATGGTGTGCTCTTTTATCGCCACCAGATGATGAAGGATGGTTTAGGCCCATGAGTCCGGAGCTTCTGCATTCAGAGCAGCAGATCATTGAAAAATGCAACCTCTGCGGTGTCTGCCAAAAGCATTGCCCTTTTCTACAACAATACGGCTTGCCCAAAACCATTGCGGCAAATCACTGCTCCGTCGCCGCGCTTGTGGCCTTTGAGTGCAGCCTGTGCGGCCTGTGTGCCGCCGTCTGCCCGGAAAAACTGTTTCCTGAAAAGCTCTTTCTTGCCATGCGCCGGCAAGCGGTGGAAGCAGGGGTGGTGGATTTCAGCCCATACCGGCGGGTCCTGCGCTATGAACAATGGGGGCGTTCAGCCCTGTTTTCCTACTATGGATTGCCGGACGGAGGCGACACAGTTTTCTTTCCCGGCTGCACCCTGCCCGGGACAAGACCAAAAACCACCCTGGCATTGTTTGAACATCTCCGAAAAAGCATACCGTCCTTGGGGATTGTTTTCGACTGCTGCAGCAAGATCTCCCACGATCTGGGAAGAAAGGTCTATTTCACCGAAGCCTTTTCCAAAACCTGTGCCCGCTTGAAGAAACACGGTGTTCGCAACCTGCTGACCGCCTGCCCCAACTGCCATGTTGTCTTCCGTCAATACGGCACGGATTTCAACGTACAAACTATCTACGAATATCTGAACCAGGCCTGTCCACCGCCGGGAGATGCGATCAAGGGCACAGTCACGATTCATGACCCCTGCCCCTTGCGCAGGGATGATGCAGTCCAGACCGCGGTACGGACATTGGTGGCCCGCATCGGACTAACCCTACAGGAAATGCCCCATTCCCGTTGCAAGACCATCTGCTGCGGCGAAGGCGGATCCGTAGGCTTTCTGCGATCGGATCTGTCCCGGAATTGGACCTTCCTGCGCAAGCAAGAGGTCGCCGGTCTGTTGGTTGTTACCTATTGCGCCGGTTGTGCCGGCTATTTAAAAGGCATGACTCCGGCGGTTCATATCGCCGACTTGCTCATGAACCCCGAAAAAAAATTGAACGACAGCATCCAAGTCGCCCGGGCGCCTTGGACTTACTTGAACCGGCT
The DNA here is from genome assembly GCA_020723325.1 of Desulfosudis oleivorans. Lineage (GTDB taxonomy): Bacteria > Desulfobacterota > Desulfobacteria > Desulfobacterales > SURF-7 > DYJD01. The sequence goes on from DYJD01000020.1 coordinate 20,672, forward strand.
GGGACTCAAACGGATCCTGAAAAAACGTTTTGGATAAAACAGCCTTGATCATCATTTCGGCCATGGTGCTTAGTCGGAGAGGCTTCCAGCCGCGATTCGGCCGACAAGACGATCAAGGCCGATAAAATCCATGCTTTCGTATTTATCAGCAAAGGCATGGCAGTTGTGGAGCTGTTTGACAATTTTTGTCTCCAAAAGGCGACAATGTTTGTCATTTCCCACTTCCAAACGAATCCAAATTATTTCAACAGATTGAATATACAACAGAACAATCAACATAGATTATTGGTATATTTTCTGCATGTTATACGGTAAGGACAGAAATAATTACAGGCTGGATGGTCGAAAGGTCGGATATGAATCGCACAAAAAAAGAACACATATGGGGGGTGACACGGCAACGATATATCCGGCAGGGACCGGCCCAGGCCGTTGTTCTTTGGTATATTTGAATAGCGTGTCTGCGTTCATTTTGCAGTGATTCAGCTTTCTTTTCCCTACAGAATTCCTTGCGGAATCTGATTCTTTCAATTCCCCAGCGGCTCTTATCCAAACCGCATTCTCTTGATACCACATCTCCTCATTGTGAAACAGTCCACCGGCTGTAGTCATTTTGCTTCCACTCTCATGGATTGGCGGCGCGCAATAAGTATCTACAACAACCCGGCCATAGCGGTCGTTTATAAAATACCTCTTTTCAGGAGGTAAAGGCCATGACAGAAAAACCCCCTTATAAAGGTTTGGAAACCCGCACCAACGAGGTAAAAAGAGCCGAATTTGAGTGCCAAAAAACCCTGGAAACGTTGCGGCAAAACGAAGCCCGCTTCCGTTCCACAATCAGAGAATGGCGATATCTCTTTGATAAAACCAACAGTGCCATCTGGATTCTGGGTCCGGATCACATTATCCTGCGATCAAACAAAACAGCGGAGCGGATTTTTCAGCGTTCCCGCCGGGAAATGCTCGGCAGACACTGCTGGGAAATCGTGCATGGCACGGAAAAGCCAATCCCCGAATGCCCGTTCCTGAGAACCCGGGAAAGTCTGAGCCGTGAAAGCATGGAACTCCCGGTGGGAGACAACTGGTTTGAAGTCACCACCGATCCGCTCCTGGATGAGTCTGGCCGTTTCTGCGGCGCCATCCATATCGTCAATGACATCACCGATCGTAAACAAATTGAAGATGCCCTTCATCAGCGCGAGTCCTACCTTTCCGCCATCATTGAAAATCTGCCCGGACTGGTTTGGTTGAAAGACACGGAAAGCCGGTTTCTCACTGTAAATCAGGCCTTCGCCGCATCCTGCGAAAAAAACAATACGGAGGATCTCATCGGTAAAACGGATCTGGATATTTGGCCGAGGAATCTGGCAGAGAAATACCGCCGGGATGACTTCGATATCATGAAGACGGGCAAGTCCGTCACTATAGAGGAGCAGATCTTTGACAAGGGGGTGACACGCTGGTTTGAAACCTATAAAACCCCTGTGCGCAACCGACAAGGAACGGTCATCGGCACCACCGGCTACGCCCATGACATTACCGATCGCAAAAAAGCCGAAGAAGAAAGGTACGAATTCCAAAAACGGCTTCAGCAACTTCACAAGGCGGTGAGTCTGAATCGCATGGCCGGGGCCGTATCCCATCATTTCAACAACCAACTTCAAGCAGTGATGGGTAACCTGGAACTAGCCATGGAAGACCTGCCTCGCGATGGGAATACTGCCGCAAACCTGACCCACGCCATGCAGGCGGCCCAGAAAGCCGCCAATATATGCAGTTCCTTGCTCACTTATCTCGGACAGACAACCAATTTTCAAGAAGCCTTGGATCTTTGCGAGATTTGCAGGCGCAGCCTACCCGTCATCCAGGCTGCCATACCGAAAAATATTACTCTTGAGATCGACTTCCCCACTCCGGGACCGGTAATTCGTGCCAATGCGAACAACATCCGGCAAATACTGACCAATCTGATCACCAACGCCTGGGAGGCCATGGACAAAAATCCCGGCAACATTCATTTGGCCGTTAGAACGATTCCTTCAGCGGATATTCCGGCATGGAATAGATTTCCCATCGACTGGCAACCCCAAGGCCTAAGCTATGCCTGCCTGGAAGTGAAGGACAACGGCTGCGGGATTGCCTCCAAAGACCTTCCATATCTTTTTGACCCGTTTTTCTCCAGCAAATTCATCGGCCGAGGGCTTGGCCTGCCGGTAACTTTGGGAATCTTGCGCATGCATAATGGGGCGGTAGCCGTAGATAGCGAAATCGGCCGGGGAAGTATTGTCCGGATCTACTTCCCCATATCCGATGAAAAAGTAGACAAGCCATTTCTTCCAGAACGTGCGATTCAGGAATTTAAATGGGAGGGCACAGTGCTCCTTGTGGAAGATGAGGAGATACAGCGCCAGTTAACTACAAACATGCTTATGCGCCTCGGCTTTACTGTCCTCATCGCGAAAGACGGCGTTGAGGCCGCTGAAATTTTTAAACAAAACATAGATATTATCCGATTCGTGATCAGCGACCTGATCATGCCGAATATGAACGGTTGGGAAACAATGGCGGCCTTGCACAAACTATCCCCGAATATCAAAGTGATTATAGCCAGCGGTTGTGAACAGGATTTTGTCAAGAAGAGTGCACGGCTTGGACGGGATTTTCAGATTTTTCTCCAAAAGCCTTATGTTTTTGCGGATCTAGCCGCTGCAGTCCGCCAGCTATTGGAGCAAGGATAAAAAATATGCTTGTAGATTTGTCGCCCCATAGAGCACTTCATAAGTCTTTTTGCTTATTCCTAAAAGGAGAATGTTTATGAAGCCAGCAGCCGTTGTACGAATTTTCATTATCCTCTGCTTGGTTCTCGCATGCGCCCCCCCTCCTCCAAAAAATGAACTAGCCGCTACGCTTATCACCCAATTTATGGAAAATTATGTCGGCCTCAATAACGCCAGCGGATTTTCCAATCCATCCGATCCGGACAGAGAAGCCGCAAAAACTGTCATAGTGGATAAGCTCACCATCGGCCCCTATGATAAAGTGGGTGACTATTTTCCAGTCAGTGCCGATATATATGTGGGCTGCAAAAAGAAAAGGGATCTTAAAAAAACCTCGGAAATGACCATCTCATTCGGCAAATACAACATTCCCGGCAATTGGAAGTTCAAGCTGAAACCCATGAAAAATGAAGAATGGACGGTTGACACCCTGGAATAGAGAATGGTAATGGGCGGGGAAATGAACTGAAACCAACAGAGGGGATGGCCAGCATGAAAAAGGAAACCCAATGCATCCACAGCGGCAATTACCGGGACGAGGCCACCCGCGGCCTGAATACACCCATTTTCACCTCTTCATCCTTTGAATATCTGGATCGAACGGCGATCCCCTACCCCCGTTATTTCAATACGCCCAATCAGGATGCGGTTATCCGCAAAATGTGCGCCCTGGAGGGTGCGGCCGACGGAGTGCTCTTCAGCTCCGGCATGGCCGCCATGAGCACGGCCATCCTCAGCGCGGCGGGCAGCGGCGACCATCTGGTGATGATGGATGAACTTTATGGCGGCACCCATAATTTCGCCACGGAGGATTTCCAGCGCCTGGGCATCCGCTGTTCCTTTGCGGCCACCGAGGCCGAGGCTATTATTGCAGCCGTTCTGCCGGAGACGAAAGCGATTGTCATCGAATCGCCCACCAACCCCCTGCTCAGCATCGTCGACATCCTCAAGGTGGCGGATTTTGCCCGGCAACGGGGTATCACTACTATCATTGACAATACTTTTGCCAGCCCCATGAATCAGAATCCCATCGCCTTGGGCATCGACATAGTGGTCCACAGCGGTACCAAGTATATGGGCGGGCACAGCGATTTATGCTGCGGAATCGCGTTGGCTTCTACAGAAAAAACCGCCGCTGCCATCCGCAAGCTGGCCTGTCACCTAGGTGGTAGTCTGGATGCCAACGCCTGTTATCTGCTGGAGCGCAGTTTGAAAACTTTGGCCCTGCGCATGGAAAGGCAATGCCAAAACGCCCAGTGCGTCGCCGAGCACCTATCGGCCCACCCGGCAGTGCAGACTGTGAATTATCCGGGACTGCCCGGATTCAAGGGGCATGCCACTGCTCGGCAGCAGATGCAGGCGTTCGGGGCCATGCTGTCGTTTGAACTGGATGAGAGCGTTGTATCAGCCCAACGCTTTCTAAGACGGCTCCAGCTCATTCGGCCGGCCGTAAGTTTGGGCGGGGTGGAAACCATCATCTGCGCACCGGCGGAAACCTCCCATGCTAAAATGACGCCGGCTGAGCGCGCCCGGGTGGGGATCTCTGACTCCCTTTTACGCCTGTCGGTGGGCATTGAACATGTGACGGATCTCATCGCCGATCTAGACCAGGCCATGGGATAATGTAATGGGGATCCCCGTCTCCTTCATTGCGTGCTTGCGTAAGCAAACAGAAACGCCGGCCGCCGCAAATTTTCTGACAAGGCCATAAAACCCTGCCTGCTCAGCACAAAACAACCTTCGCTGCGGCCGATGCGAAAACCCTTAAGAGCGTTTATCAACATGGTCTTGCCGGAGACATAGTCGGCGGAATGAATGATGATCCCGCGTTGTTCGGCATTGCAATTCAAATCACGGCTGACGCCAATCAGCCGAAGGGACAATCCATTTTTTCCCTCATATTCCTCTTGGACACGAAAAAGTCCAAGCGAGCTCATGTTGGATCCGATTGTGTCGGAAAAACGAGTAGCAAAAAGACTACCGGAATTCCGGCCATGGGCTACTTGATGAAATGACTTGCCGCCGGTTTCCAAATCAATAATCGCAAGTCTTTTCCGAAATGATGGTTGGGAAAAATCAACAACCATGAGGGTGCCTTCTACTGGCAAAAGGCCGATCTCAGCTTTGACGGCATATATGGCGCTTTCTATTGCGGTGGATGAAACCCCTGGCAGAATCACCATCCAGGTGGCAAGCACTGTCACGCATAGTAAAGCAAAAGCCGATGCCAACAGGATAAGTCGTTTGGCTTTCATCAATGTTAAGGCTATATCGCGGATAGAAGCCGCTCCCACAGAAAAAAACGGCCGAAAATATAGTCGCACGAAAATAGCGCATCTTTAATTTCAGCTCACAGACCGGAAGTTGTGTCCACAAGGCAGCGGCTTGTCCGTTCGTTGCGAGAGCTGTCTAAATATCCTTCAGTTTTCCTTCCTTGCGCAGTTCTTCAAAGGCCCTTTCCAGTTTGTCCACCAGTTCCTGGCCATTGGGGGTCTGTTTGGATACAATGATCACGATATCCAAAAGGGATAAGGAATTGTTCTGCACACCCGTGAGGGTGAGCGCTTTGATGGCGTCATCTGCCGGTTGTCGGTAGTCCAGAAGATAATCCGCCCGTTTGGCCTGCAATTTTTTAAAGGCAATCTCATGATTGTCCGATTCATCGACCTCGATCTGGTTGGCCGGGTCCTGAAGATATTTAATGAAACCGCCGTAACTATAGCCCCTGATCACGATGATCTTTTTGCCTTTCAGTTCATCCTTGGTTTTGGGAGTCGGCGTTTCCGCGCGGGTATAAACCCGCATGTCGATTGTGGTGATTTTGGAACGGCCATATAGAACCCTGTCCTCCAGTTCCGGAACGCCTTTAATACCCAAAAAGAGTTCAGACTTGCCTTCCGCCAGGTTCTGGTAGAGCCTCTTAGGCGGATAATCCTTGATCTCATAGGCAAAGCCGGCCTTGGTCATGGCAATTTTCAAGGCCTCCAATACCAGACCAGTGGGTTCCTTGCCCTCTTCAATCACATAAAACGGCGAAAAATCCAGGATGCCGATCTTGACGACACCTTCGGCCAGAACGATTCCCGCTGACAAAACAGATAGGACAACCAGGGCGATCAAAGCAGACGGCTTTTTCATGGAACCTCCTAATCATTGTTTTTATCCTACCGGTCTTTGCGGAACATGTCAAATTCTATCAAAAATGGACTCAATGTCACTCTGATTTCAACATTAGCCAGGGCCGATCAACATGATCCGCAAATCCATGACATTGGTGTTGGTGGGACCGGTTTTAAACAGATCCCCGGTTTTTTCAAGGAAATGATAAGCATCATTATTGCGCAGGTATTCACCGGGGTCCGCTCCGGCTAAGGCGGCCCGGCCGATGGTTTGCGGATCCACAATGGCGCCGGCCGCGTCGGTGGGTCCGTCCGTGCCGTCCGTGCCTGCGCTCAATACCACCATTCCCTGTTCCCCAGCCAAATGCATGGCCGCCGCGAGTCCGAATTCCTGATTGCGGCCGCCCTTGCCCGGACCGGTAATGGTGACCGTGGTTTCGCCGCCGGAAAGAATACAGGCCGGACACCGGCATAAAATATTTTTTCAATGTCTTGCCGCATTTTTTCCACAGGATATGAATTCGTCACAATCACCGTCCCCTTATCGGTTGATAATTGTCATAAGGATTTGACAGTTCCCCCTTCCTGCAATTATACTACGCCTTTATAGCCGCCACAACCACTGATCCTTCATGCATAGAGGTGAACATGCGGGTATTTCAAAACGCCGTATTCCTTTCCTGTGAGGATGAAAATCGCATTTTCCACTGTCTGGTGGAAGACAATGGACGGATCGTATTCACCGGCGACCGGCTGCCGGAAGACTATGCCCAGGCCGAATCCGTGGACCTGAAAGGCGCCTGCGTCCTGCCGGCCTTCGGCGACACCCACATGCATTTTGAATCCTTTGCCTATTTCCGGGCCGGTCTGGACTGCCGGCATGTCAAGGATTTTCAGGAACTGGGTGACCTGCTGCGGGACTATCTCAGCAGTCATCCCCATGAAAAAGTCCTGGTGGGCTTCGGTTGCTCGGCCCATACGGTGGCGGAAAAAAGGCTGCCCACCCGAGACGACCTGGATGCCGTCACCCGGCATCCCCTGCTCATCGTCAAGTATGACGGCCATGCGGCCGTGGCCAACAGTGCTTTAATCCAAAAACTACCCAAATCCGTCTTGAAGGAAGAAGGTTTTGATGCCGCTTCCGGCTGGTTCTATCTGAATGCCTTTTATAAGGCCGTCAATCACATCACCAAATCCGTGTCCATTCCGCGGGTTTTTAAGAATATGCTGGGCGGCAGCGATTATCTGGCCCGCAACGGCATCGCCCTGGTTCACACCACCGAAGGCGTGGGCTTTCCCTTGGACCTGGATGTGGATATCATGCGCCTGACTTCCCGGGGACTGCCCCAGACCTTCCGCACCTTTTTCCAGACCATGGACGTAAACAAAGTCCTGCGCCGCAAGCTGCCCCGCATCGGTGGGTGCTTTGCCACGGCCCTGGACGGCTGTTTCGGCTCCGAAGACGCGGCCTTGACAAAACCTTATACCAACCGCCCGGACAACCTCGGCACCCTTTTCTATTCCCAGCAGGCCGTCACCGACTTTGTCAAAACCGCCCACGGCAAAGGGCTGCAAATCGCCCTGCATGCCATCGGTGATGCCGCCGTCCAGCAGGCTCTTGCCGCCTTTGAGGCGGCCTTGAAGGACTTGCCCCGGGAGGACCACCGCCACATCATCATCCATGCCGACCTGATGAGTTCGGCCATGATTGAAAAAGCGGCCCGCCTGGGCATCTGCATCGCCCTACAGACCCCTTTCCTCCACTGGGAACAGGAACCCGAGACATATCTGCGTTCCATCCTGGGAGAACGCATGGACCAAATGCTTCCCTTGAAAAGCATGCTTGGCGCCGGACTTACCCTGGCCGGCGGTTCGGACGCGCCCTGCACCCTGCCCGACCCCGTTGCCGGCATTTATGCAGCCTGCAACCATCCCAATCCGGCTGAAAGTATTTCCGTATTGGATGCCCTGCGCCTGCATACCAATTGGTGCGCAAAACTCTCCTTTGATGAGGGGCAACGCGGCACCCTGACCAATGGGAAGCTGGCCGACTTTGTGGTTCTGAATCAAAACCCGCTGGATCTGCCGGTAACACGGCTCAGAGAATTGAAAGTCGCAACCTTGTATTTGCAGGGGCAAGCCTATACCGGACAACATTCAAGCGCATTTTCGCTGCTGAGGGATGCCCTCGGCAATAAATACCCTTTTTAACAACCGGAGATTGAAATTGTCTGAAGAAAAAATTCTGCTGGAAATGGAAGAAATGATGAAATTGGTCAAGGATGAAACCAAGGCCTTACAGGAATTGTTGACCGTTATCGAAGAAGAGATCAAGGCGGAAGCCCAAAGCCCCCCCAACCAGGAGAATCGCCTGGATGCGGACGAAGACCTTAGCCTGCGTTTGCAAGTGAAATGGGGCCGAATGAACAATTAGGAGGCGAAACATGAATCAACCCGAATATCCTGGTCTTCATCATTGCCCAGGCCGGCGCCGATTTCTGAAAGCGGCCGGCCTTACCGGCGCAGGCATGCTCGCGCTCAACACTTTTGGATGCGCCGGTTCCACGCCGCAAAAAAAGCCGGCAGCACCGCCGGACATTTCGGATCTGGCCGTCCGGGTGGGTGTCCAGGCCATTCCCAAAGGAACGGCCGACGCGGATATTTTCAAGGCGATCCAGCGCACCGCCGAGGCTGCCACGGATTTTGCATGGCTCTCCAAAGGTGATGTGGTTTTCATCAAACCCGTGGCCAATTCGCCCAACCCCTATCCGGCCACCACCGCACCCATGGCCGTGCGCGCCATGACATCGCTGCTGCTCAGCAAAGGCGCCGGCAAGGTCATCGTGGGCGACAAGCCCGGGGTCATGTCCGTTTACCATGAAAAAGACAAACGCCGCGGCTCCAGCCGGGAAATCATGACCCGCCTGGGCCTGCATGCAGCGGCGGACGAAGCCGGCGCGGAAGTCCATTATTTTGACGAAGCCGGCTATGACGCTTATTCCGGCTATCGCCCCATGAACCCAGGGCACTGGAAAGGCGAGCTCATGCTCCCGGATATTTTGAATCATGTGGATCATATCGTGCTATTGCCCCGGGTCAGCCGCCATGTGCTGGCCGGCACCACCCTGGGCCTCAAGGCGGCTGTGGGCTGGCTGCGGGACGACAGCCGCCTGGAATTCCACCGGGATGCCGACAGCTTTTTCGAAAAGATCGCTGAGATCAACGACACCTCGGTCTTACGCCAGAAACTTAGGCTGACCCTCAGTTTGGCCACGGAGGTTCTTTCCACCTACGGGCCGGACAAAGGCTATGCCGCCCAACCCAATACCGGCCTTGCCTTTGCTTCGGAATCACTACTGGCCCACGACATGACCGCCCTGGGCTGGCTGCTGTGGAACCGGGAATTTGAAACACCCCAGGGCCAAATCTCCTGGTTCGGCGATCCCTATACCGGCATTCCCTCATCCCTTAACCGCGGCTTCGTGGGCTATATCTGGGGCCTATCGCATTGGCTGGATTATACCCATTACGACCCGGTGCCCATCACCTCGGTTCAGACAGACCCGGTGATTACCAGGGCCGCCCAACTCTGGGGCGGTCTGCCCCGGCTAGAGCTTGAGGATGTAAACGGAAATCTGCCCCATACCATCCGGGATTATCTTCTGGCCAAGGCGACTTGAAATACAATTTAATTTGACAACTCGCATGGAATGGGGTTTGCTGTGCGCGAGTTTTTATTCATTTCCCAAATGGAGGCATTCCCATGAAACAAGCCGGACAAAATCAGGAAATCAATTTCACCGTGGACAAAAACAATCTTTACCGGGAGGAGTCCATTACGGATCTGAAGGTAGCCACCATCCGGCAACTGATTCCCATTAAAACAGACGGCAGTCGCGACCAGAGCCGCACCATCATATTCGTCGGCCATACCCAGCTCATGTCCCCGGAAGGCCCCTTACCCATCCAAGCCAAACTAGAAGCCAACAGCCTGAACGAGGCCATGGAGATTTTTCCGGCTGCCATGGAAAAAGCCCTTGGGGAAATGATCGAGACCATCCGCCGGCTTCAGCAGGAACAAAAGATTCAGCAACGGAACGATTCCCGCATCATCGTGCCTGGAAGATAAAAGAACACCATCCGGAATTTTCCGCAGCCAACACCCATAAAATTTATATTGTCATTTGATTTTCATTTGTTATATAATTCGGATGAGTCAATGGGGGCGATGGCAAATTTCCTGCGAAACTAGTAATATCGAACATTATTGTGGAATTGGGATTTTTTCGTTTTGTTGCTCATCCGGCACACCGTGTTGTCCGACCTTTGCCCACAGCCCCCACAACGGCCTCAACATCATACAAAAACAGCACTTTTCAGCGATCTTGATCCCAAACTGATAACTATGAACCCACTCCTTCACAGATAGCAAACAAAGCAGTGCCGGCAGTGGTGTTAACTGGTTTCCGCGCGGTTGACAAAGCGAGGTTGATGATGGATCCGAAACCCTCCTTGGAAGCGTTGCAGCAGCGAATTCAGGAACTCGAAACAGAACTGGCCACCCAAAAAAAACTCGTCCATTATTATCAAAAAAAAGAATACCAGCGCCAGCGCCTGAAGGAAAACCACCGGGAGACCCAGGAATATCTGGAGCAACGGGTGGCGGAAAGAACCAAGGCCTTGGCCGTATCCAATGAGCATTTGCGCCAGGAGATTTTTGAACGGCGCATGGCAGAAAAGGCCCTGCGGGAAAGCGAGGAAAAGTACCGGCTGCTCATCAACAACGCCAATGACGCCATTTTCATCGCCCAAAACGGATATGCAAAATTCCCCAACCCCAAGGCTGTTCAAATGATCGGCTACAGCCAGGAAGAACTGGCGCAAATCCCCTACCTTGATCTGATTCATCCCAACGACCGCAGCCTGGTGATGGCCAGAAAAGATAAAAAGCGTGAAGGGGAATCCATAACCAGCACTTACTCCATGCGCATCATCAATCGCAGCGGCAAGGAAGTCTGGGTGCAACTGAATGCCACCCCCATCACCTGGGAAGGCAGGCCCGCCACCATCAATTTTCTGCGGGACATCACCGAACAAAAGCAACTGGAGGCCCAGCTTCAGCAGGCCCAGAAAATGGAAGCCATCGGCACTCTGGCCGGTGGCATTGCCCATGATTTCAACAACATCCTGTATCCCATTATCGCTTATACCGAATTGCTGAAACTCGACCTGGCCGAGGACAGCCAGGCCCTTGAAAGTTTGGATAAAATCTTGAGCGCCACCCATCGGGCCAAGGAGCTGGTTCAGCAGATCCTCACCTTTTGCCGCAAAACCCCCCAGGAACTCAAACCCGTTCAAATTCAACCGGTGATTCATGGGGCCCTGAAACTCTTGCGGGCTTCCTTGCCTTCCACGATTACCTTTGAAGTCAATATTGCCGATGATTGCGGTGTGATCCTGGCCGATCCCGGCCAGATTGAAAGGCTTTTTGTCAATCTCTGCACCAATGCCTTCCATGCCATGGAACAGGAAGGCGGCCGGCTGACCGTTACCATCTGTCGCGAAACCATTCAGACCGGCAACCCTTCGGTTCCCAGACCGGGGGAATATTTGCACCTGGCGGTGACCGATACCGGCCACGGGATTCCCAAAGAACATTTGGAACGGATCTTTGACCCCTACTTTACCACCAAAGAATCGGGCAAGGGCACCGGCCTAGGTCTTTCGGTGGTGCATGGAATCGCCAAAAGTCACGGCGGCGAACTGGCGGTTGACAGCCAGATAGGCAAAGGCAGCACCTTTCACACCTACTTTCCCCTGATCGATGCCGGTGTGGACCAAAAGATATCCATCTTTCCAGAGCCGATTCCCAAGGGTTCCGAGTCCATTCTGTGTGTGGATGATGAAACCGAAATTGCCGAAGTGGTTTGTCTGATGCTGGAAAGTCTCGGCTACCAGGTCACCCAGATGACCAGCAGCCTTGCGGCCCTGGAAGACTTCAAGCGTCAACCCGATGCCTACGACTTGGTCATCACGGATTTGACCATGCCGGATTTGACCGGCGACCGTCTGGCACGGCAGATCCTATCCATCCGTAACGACATTCCCATCGTCCTGTGTACAGGTTACAACCATCGCCTGACCAAAAAAGATTCCCAGGCCATCGGCATCCGGGAGCATCTGATAAAACCGATCACCATGCTGGATCTGGCCAAGGCCGTGCGCAAAGCCCTGGATACCAAAATTTCGGAACGTAGGCATGCTTTTCGCCATAAGGCCGCCCCCGGCACCATTGCCTTTCCACTCTACTCCCCTTCCTGCCGGGGACAAGTGCTGGACATCAGCAAGGGCGGGCTGGCATTTCAATTCATGGAGAATTGCGCCTCGGCACCCATGAAAAAAAACGACCAATTCACCATCCATGTCCAGGACTCCGGGCAGGCCGAACCCCTGCAAGTGCAATGCCGGATTGTTTCCCTGTCGGCCGCCGACGGCCACCCGGAAGCCGTGGCACCGGCCGGCCATAGATGCTCTGTCCAATTCTCGGCTTTAACCGCGGAGCAAAACGGCCGCCTGGAACATCTCATCAACCGGCAGGCGTTCACCAAAAATCGTTGAGCCGGGCGGCCCGCCTTTCATTCGAACTGCTTTTTGAATTCACTGAATTGATCTTTCAGGGCCATCAATTCAGCCCGCAATTCTTCCAGGCCGGCTTCCAGCAGAGCCATGCGCTCCTCCCTGCCGGCAGCAGTCTCTTCCACAATCCCGGACCAATCTTTTTCCAGGCCTTCATCTTCGGGCCCGCGATGGAACAATTGCGTATAACGGCATTCCTTATGACCGGGGCGCCGTGGGAGTTTGGCCACAAATGGTCCTTTTTCGTGCTCCATTAATTTCCGCAGCACATGCTCCACTGCCGGAAGGCCGTGAAATTCCGTCAGGCGCGCGGTTCTGGCGCGCAATTCTCCGGCTGTCTGGGGGCCGCGTAAAAGCAGTTCACACAGGATGCCGAGCTCGCTCACGGAAAATTCGGCCACCTCCTTGAGGTTGTGCTCGTATTTTGCAGCCCGGCTGCCGGCGGTCTTGATCTGCCAGACAAGATGCTGCTTTTTTAATTCATCCAGGGCGCGCCCGATGGTCTCCTCGTCCAAGTCCATTACCGGATCACGATTGGTCTTTTGATTACAGCCTGCCACAAGCGCGTTCAAGGTAAGGGGATAATAATCCGGTGTTGCCATCTGCTTTTCCAGCAGGACCCCTAGAATCCTGGCCTCAACCGCATTCAAAGAAAATGAGAGCATGATCCGCCGTCTCCTTGCAAATTCGAAAATTTATGAGCGAGATTGATAATTCCGCTGCAAAAAACATTTGACAGGTAATTGTACTCCCCGTTACAACCAAAAGCAATAACCACAAAAGCCGATCCACCCAAAGGTTGAATCATGAAAAGAAAAAAAATGATCGTCATGGCCGGGGTAGCAGTTTCAGCCCTGCTTGTGCTTGCCGCCTGGGCTTGGAACAGCATGGGGCATACCGGGAAGAGGAGCAAAAAGCCGGAAATACCCTTCTATTTCGGGATTCAGAAGGAAATTTACTCCAAATCCATAGTCCGTGATTTTGAAAGCGAATACAGCTTCGAGCCTGCGCTCCAATTCGATCTTATCAAGCACGACTTCCTGATTCAAAATCCTGCCAAGGAGCCCCTTAACCTGCGCAACGTGACAGGTTGCTGCGGCAGTATAGTGGAAAGATTCAGCCGCCAAATTCCTCCGGGACAGGAAGGCGTCATTTCCATTGTTCTGATAACCGATCAACGCGGCGGCGAGGAAATCAAAGGCATCATAAGGGCGGAAACCGACAGCGCGGCTCATCCAGAGCTGAAAATCCATATTTCCTGCCCGGTGAAAAAATTTGCGGATATTTCGGTTTATAAAATCATGCTAGACGGATCGGCCCAAGCAGATATTCAAGGCTCTTCCCTGGTTTTTCCAACAGTGGAATACCCGTTCTCCATTACGGGCATCAAACCCAAAAAGGCCGTGGATATAACCTACAAATATGAGCCGGTCGAAAGGGACGGCAGAAAAGGCTATTTAATCACTGCAAAAAATCTCCGCAAAAGAAGCGGCGGGATTCGGAACACCCTCTTTATCCAAACCGACAATCCGCAACGGCCGGAATTCTTTATCCGGGTTCAGGGCAAGATCACCGATTGACCATCATTCATACTGTTCCGGCGTTTTTTGATAGATGTCCAGGGTGACCTTGTGACCGCTGATCAACATCATGGCCAGCACGTTGTCATTAATGAATTTGGCCTTGTGGGTGATGGTCTTGCCGTAGTAATCCTCTTCCCAGTAGAACTCCCTGCGCTCCTCATCATAGGTGTAGGTTTTGGGGGACTCAAAAAATGTATAGGTCCTGGCGGTTTCTTCGTCCGGATAAAAAATAAAGGTTCCATCCTGCTGGGGTTTCAAATTGAAGCCGTTGTCCTCACCTTTGAAATCATCCACGCTGATCCACTCCCCGCTCCAAAACGGCTTGGTATCGGCATCCCCGGTTTGGACGACTTCATCCAACAGCACCATATCTTCAACATATTCGATGTCCAGGTCGTAGATCCGCTTTTTAATTTCGTTGATGTCCTTGGGGTGATCCACCGGCGCTGCGTCATGGCTTTCCTCCGCGGCCCCGGCCGGCACTTGCCCTGTTTCCTTTTTGATCATCTGCGCTGTTTTTCGCTTTTCCTTTGCATGTTCCCCGACCTGAAAGACCGGTGCCCCCCCTTTGTCTTTATCAAGGACCGTGGGCATTGGCTCGCGCTTGGCCTGAGAAAGGACTTGAGTATTTGAAAGATCTTTATCACTATCGAAGAAGAGCGCGGCACCCATCAAGGCGACGATGGTCAAGCTTAGAATGGCAGCAATCTTTTTGCCTTTCGAGGCTCCGGACCCTTGTGTTTTAGACTCTTTGGCAAGCATTCGTTTTCAAACATCTCCATATGGAAAGCAAACTCTCATGAAAGCAAGCGGCTCTGGATGTTTTTTCATCCAGCCGTCGCAGCGAACAGATGCGCTGATTGGATGAAATCTACCACTGTCTAGCGGTACATGTTCTCCGCCACCATCACATTCCAGACCATATTTGCCAATATCTGGGAGCCTTGCAGGGTGGGATGAATATCATCGGATTTGATATGGGACGGCTGGATATTGGCACGCGGGTCCACCAAATAGGCCGACATATTCGTGGAGCCGAAGATGCCCGGGTAGATATCCGAATAGCAATAATCAATGGCTTCGTTCTTTTCGATTTCACTGCCTTTGACATGATAATAGCCGAGCCATACACAGTCATCCGGCGATTTCTGATACATGGACTCCAGCATGGCTTCCATTTTATCTGCGATGTAATCAATGGTGCCGAGGCAGCCGGCGGTCAACGGATCCGAATCGCAATCCATGGAGCCTTGCAGAATATCATTGGCGCCGCCGTCGGCAATCACTGTTTTAAGGGTTGTGCGGCCCAGCGCCGTGTTTAATTGGCTTTGAATGGCCGCGATCTTGGCACCGCTTACGGATCTGTCCTTGTACATCTTGCCGGATAACGTTTTCAGGGTCTTTTGAATGTCACCGGATAAATCAAAAACCGAATCACCGACAATCTGGACATCATACTCACTGGCGGTGGGGTTATTGAAATCCCAACTGCAGCCCGTCATTGACAAAGTCAGGCCCGCTGTCATGCAGATCGCCAAAAAAATCTTGAATAGTTTCATAAGACCTCCTCCCGTTTAAATGCGTTGATTTATTTTCAGTGCCGCTTGCTTTTGATGAACACCAGGATGGAAGACCACATGTGCTCGGCACCTTCAAAAAACGGCCCGGCTGAAATCCCCGTTTTTGAAATGCCGATGGCTGCGCCGCCTTAAAAATATGCGTTTTTCTATGTGAACATTGTTTTTTGCATAATACTATCCTACAGAATCAATTCAAAAGGCAACACGAAAAAAGCAGGGGGAAATTAGGGGGAACCTGCCCCCAATTTCCCCATACTACAAGGCTCAATGCATTAAAATTATTATGGGCAAGCGGCACTGTCCGGTGTTTACCGATACATATTTTCAGCCACCATGACGTTCCAAATCATGTTGGCTAGTACTTGCGAGCCGGTCAGTGTTGGGTGAATGTCATCGGATTTGATATAGCCGGCTTCATGACCGGTAAAAGCCGCCCGGGGATCCACCAGATAGGCCGACATATTGGTGGCGCCGAAAATACCCGGGTAGACATTGGAATATGCATAATCAATGGCTTCGTTCTTTTCCACTTGACCGCCTTTTACATGATAGTAGCCCAGCCATACGCAGTCATCCGGTGATTTCTGGTACATGGCTTCCAGCATGACTTCCATTTTGTCGCCGATGTAATCCAGAGTGCCGAGGCAGCCGCTGGTCAATGGGTCGCTGTCGCAATCCATGGAACCCTGGAGAATATCATTGGCCCCGCCGTCGGCAATAACCGTCTTCAGCGTAGTGCGACCCAAGGCCGTGTTCAACTGACTTTGAATGGCTGCTATTTTGGCACCGCTCACGGATCTGTCCTTGTACATTTTACCGGACAGGGTTTTCAGGGTCTTTTGAATATCGCCGGATAAATCAAAGACCGAGTCGCCCACAATCTGCACATCCCACTCGGTAGGGGTAGGATTGTTGAAATCCGCGCTGCATCCGGTAAGGGATAATGCCAATCCTGCCGCCATACTGATTGCCAATAAAAGCTTCAACAACCGCATAAAACCTCCTCTTGTAATAGTGAATGGATTTATTTTCCAGTGCCGCTTGCTGTTGGAAGAATGTATCCGACGGGAAAACCGCATTGACTTTCAATTCATTTGAAAAGCCGGTTAGGGTTTACATTTGTATACAAGCGAATACGTTCGCTAAAAAATAATCGTTTTTTTAACTAAACATTGTTTTTTTAATAATATTATTGTATAAACAAAGTTCAAATATCAATATGGAAAAAATCTGGGGATAACATGGGGCTTTTACCCATAATATCCCATACAAAAATTGGTTAGGAGGAAATTTTGGGATCTGCATCACCGAAAAGCAAAAATGCCAATATCATTGATAAAAATCAAAGCGCAAAAAAACTGTTGCTTGAAAACGATAAAAAATACCGCCTGTTGGCCGACAGACTGACGGACATTATCTGGGCTTTGGATCTCATCACCTTTCGTTTTGAATATATCAGCCCCTCTGTGGAAATGGTGGCAGGGTATACCCTGGAAGAAACCATCGGCCAGCGCCTGGACTATTTTTTGACACCCACTGCCCTGACCACAATTCAAGAAATTTTTTTACAAGAATATGCCAAGGAAAGACAGGGGCAATGCAAAGGACAGACCCTTGATTTCCAGGCCTATCACAAGGATGGCCGCATCATTTGGCTGGAGGCCACTGCCGCTTTCTACAGGAACGATTCCGGTGAAATCATCGGCATTGTCGGGGTAGCCCGGGATTGCACCAAGCGGAAAGAAGCCGAGCTGAAACTGCAGCGCAACGAGGAAAAATATCGGAATATCCTGTCGAATATCCGGGAAATCTATTATGAAACCGATCTGGACGGCAATATTCTGTACGGCAATGATGAGGCTGTCAGCATTTCCGGATATAAAATCAGGGAACTCATCGGCAAGAATTACCAAGAATTTTTAGACAAGGAAACCAGCCGCCGGATTTATGACACCTTTTTGCACATTTATCAAACCCATGAACTGGCCAAACGCTTTGAATGCGAAATCAAGGACAGAAACGGCATAAGAAAGCAACTGGAATTATCCGCCATGTTGCTGAAAGATCATGAGGGCCGGCCCACCGGCTTTTGCGGTTTCGGTCGAGATGTCAGTGAGCTGAAAAAAGCCAATGAAAAAATGGATGCGTTGTTGCAGGAAAAAACCAGCAAACTGAGCCACGCTTACCAGGCCATTGAAAAAACCAATATTGCCTTGCAGGTTTTGCTGGAAAAAAAAGACGAGACCAGAAACAAGCTGGAAGAAAAAATGCGTTTTAATGTAAGCGAATTGATCCTTCCGACCCTGGAAAAACTTGCCAGCAGCGGCCTGAACAGCAAGCAGAAAGCCTATATCGATATCCTGGCCCGCAATATCAATGAAATCGTCAAACCCTTTTTAAACGGCATCCCCCAAAAATTCTTGGAGCTTACCCCCAATGAGATCCAGGTGTTGAATTTCATCAAGCAGGGCAAGACCTCCAAGGAAATTGCCGCGCTCATGAACATCGCCGCTTGCACAGTGGATTTTCATCGGGACAATATCCGCCGCAAACTGAGTCTCAACAATAAAAAGGTCAATCTGCGGACTTATCTCCAGTCCCTGGATCTAGGCCACCCGCCGCAATAAAAAGGAGATGAGCCGCCAGCGGCTGTTGATGCGCTCGGCCGTGCGCAGGTGTTTGAACACATACCATTCAAATTTGCCGATGCGGGCGTAAGACTTGCGGATGTGCCGATAAATACCGGTCCTGCGAAACACCTTCTTGTATTTGGCGATCCTGCCGGGCCGCCACAATTCCGTAGGATTCACTTCCCCCTTACGTTTGGCGGCAATTTTTTTGCTTTCATTGGACAGCAATTCCGTCCAGAAAGTGGCCATGGCCATGCTGGAATAAATTCCGGACGAGCCGAAGGGGTCCACGAAACCGGCGCTGTCGCCGATGAGCACCAAACCTGGGGCCGGGATCACGGAAGAAACCATGCCGGCATTGGTAAGGGCGGTGACCGCTTCGTATTCCATTTCCGCCCCTTTAAAAAAACTGCTGAATCCCGGATACTCCTCCTTCAAACGGGTCCATACCAGGGAAAAAGTTTTATTGCCGGGAATGCGCACAGTGTTGCCCATCTGGGACGCCTGCCCCATGCGCAGCATCAGGCCTACTTCCATCTTCCTGCCGCCCAGGGGAAAAGCATAGGCCACGCAAGGGGGCAGATTGGGCGCATAGCGCAAATCGCCGTTGCCGACCAAAAAGAATTGAAGCACAGGCTTTTGGCTGATGTCTATATTGGCGTTGCGGATGATACCTTTGACCATGGCGCAGTTCAAACGATCGTAGTCCACTCCGTAATGCCGCCCCATAACGCTCTTATGCCCGTCACAGGCCAGCACGGCTTTTCCATAAATCTCACGCACGGCCCCGTCTTCCTGGCGGCAGCGCACGCCGATGCAAATCTGGGTTTTGTTCACCAGGGGCCCGATCACCTTGGAATTATACCGGATGGAAACCCCGCAGGAAACAGCCATTTCCACCAGCCTGTCCATGAACTGACGCCACTCAAAAAAATAAATATCCTTATTACCGGCCAGTAAAACCTGCTTGCGATCAAAAGGACTATGAAATTCCAGGCTGCCGTCCATGCGATAACAACGGGTTTCTAGGAAATCACTCCCAAGCAAGTCATCAAAAAGCGGATAGCGGTTGACGCCTTCACCCCTTGGCAAGGGACCGGCCACCGCCCCTTTTTCCAATACCACCGCTTTCATGCCTTTGCGGGCAGCGGCAATGCCCGCGGCCAAACCGGCAGGACCGGCACCCACGATCACAAAATCATAGGGTTGTTCAGAGTCAATGCGCATGGCTGGTTCCTATTCTAAAATTACAGGCTGATAACCGCCGCATCTGATATTAATTTAATCAATTCTGCGGCGGTGGCCATGCGCGCCCCTTCGATCAGGTCTTCCGCCCCGATCCGACGGGCTGCGGCACACGGCGTGCACACCAAAATAGGCACCTGATTGGCTTGCAAATAACTCAAATGGTCATCGGCATTATCACCTGTCGCCGCCCGCAGGTGATCGGTAATTCCCGGGCGGGCCAGATACACCCCTTCATCCAACAAAAACAGCGTGGCCTGCTTGCCTTCCTTATGGGCGGCCATGGCCAGAAAAAATGCACGGGTGGATCGGTTGGGATTGTCGGTTCCACAGGAAAGTACAATTACAACATTATTGGTCATTATTCATTCCTCCATGGTTTGGATTGGTTGCCGATGTTCCCAGACCTAACAGAAACAGTCGCCCTTTGTCAATTGCCGTACCAGGGGAATCACTGTTGCGCCCTTGTTTTCAAGAATGGATTGGTATATAAAAAACAACTCCGGTGGAATCGGAGTATAAAATTACAGAATGGAACTACACCAATGATTACCTTACTGGATTACGGCGCCGGCAATGTCCGTAGCGTCATCAATGCCATTGAACGCCTGGGAGAAACGGTCCGCAGCGTGCGCTCCGGCGCGGATATCTCAGCAGCGGAAAAGCTGGTTTTTCCAGGCGTGGGCGCTTTCGGCAGCATGATGCAGATCCTTCACCAAAAGCAATATGTTGACCCCTTGCGGGAATATTTAAAGGCGGACCGCCCTTTTCTCGGGATCTGCCTGGGCCTGCAAGCGTTGTTCCAAGGCAGCGAGGAAGCCGCCGGCATTGACGGACTCGGTTTAATCCCCGGAATGGTCAAGCGCTTCGACATCCGCCGCTCGGTGCCGCACATCGGCTGGAACGGACTGATAGCCAAGCAACCCTCCCGGATTTTCAATGGTCTCACTGGTGAGGAAAAATTTTATTTTGTCCATTCCTACCATGTGGTTCCCCAGGATGAAAGCACGGTCCTGACCTATACTGATTATGACTGCCGTTTTGTCAGCAGCATCCAGATGGGCAACATCATCGCCACTCAATTCCATCCGGAAAAGAGCGGCGACGCGGGCTTGCGCATTCTGAAAAACTTCATGGATACCGATACACAGAAGGTTCAGCCGGCCCGGTCCCCCCAACAAACCAACCTGGCCAAACGCATCATCGCCTGCCTGGATGTGCGCTCCAATGATCAAGGGGACCTGGTGGTCACCAAAGGCGACCAGTACGATGTGCGCGAAAAAGGCGCGGTACGCAATCTGGGAAAACCGGTGGAACTGGCCGGTCGTTATTACACGGAAGGCGCGGATGAGATCACTTTTTTAAACATCACCGGGTTCCGGGATTTCCCTCTGAAAGATATGCCCATGCTCAAGGTGTTGGAAGCCACCTCCAAACATGTATTTGTGCCCCTGACCATCGGTGGCGGCATTCGGGACTATACGGATGAGTCCGGACGGGAATATACCGCCCTGGAAGTGGCCTCCGCGTATTTCCGTTCCGGGGCGGACAAGGTCTCCATCGGCAGTGATGCGGTTTTGATCGTGGAAGACTATCTGCAACAAGGCAGACCCAGCGGCCGCAGCGCCATTGAGGAGATTGCCCGGGTCTACGGCAACCAGGCCGTGGTCATTTCCATTGATCCCCGACGGGTGTATGTGGATTCCCCGGCCGCGGTCCGCCACCCGGTCATTGAAACCGCTTGGCCGGGTCCGAAAGGGGAGCGTTTCTGCTGGTACCAGTGCACCATCAAAGGCGGACGGGAAGGCCGCGACCTGGATGCCGTCACCCTGGCCCAAGTCTGTGAAAAACTCGGCGCCGGTGAAATCCTGCTGAACTGCATCGACCGCGACGGCACCAATTCCGGCTTTGATCTTGAGTTGATCAATGCCGTGAAATCCGCGGTCTCTATCCCGGTCATCGCTTCCAGCGGGGCTGGTTGCCCGGAGCATTTTCTTGAGGTCTTTACCCGAACCCAGGCTGAATCCGCCCTGGCCGCAGGTATTTTCCACCGCCGGGAAGTGCCCATCACGACAGTAAAACAATTTCTGGCATGCAAAGTGGAAATTCGCCCTTGAAAAAAGGCGGCCTTGATCATCCGCTTGGATGAATGCGCAAATTTTGTACTTCATTGACACCCTTTTGTAACCCCATGGTGGTCCGGGTCCTGCG
The DNA here is from genome assembly GCA_020723325.1 of Desulfosudis oleivorans. Taxonomy (GTDB): domain Bacteria; phylum Desulfobacterota; class Desulfobacteria; order Desulfobacterales; family SURF-7; genus DYJD01. The sequence continues at coordinate 42,453 of DYJD01000020.1, forward strand.
GAAAATTCATTTTTTTATGCAATCCAGGCATATATATTTTTGGTACGGCTGTTGCAATTCCTTTTCATCGGATTGGAAATTTCGCACGAAAAAGTGCTGAGGCATATCCCGCAGCCTTTTGCAGCGAGACAACCAGCTTCCCTCTCCCCGGTGCGGCTGACGATGACACCACACTTGAGGCCATGGGCGCCCCCCCATCTCCCTCCCCTTACATGACCAAGGGGAGGTTTGGCGTCAAGTTGCTTACGTCAGCCCACAAGGGAGAGGGATTTTATCCCCCCTTTACAATCCCCGGATATGTTGATAAGCATACCATGCTTACGGCAGTATTTCTGATCTTAAAAAAAATCGACTGGTTTTACGACAGCAGCCTTGCTGTTTACCGAAGACTTTTGTTTGTGAAAGGTGATCCCATGGGGCCTGATATTTCGATGATTTTACAAAATCATATGAAATGGCTTGAATCCGGCGGCGCTGATGGAAAGCAGGCGGATTTCCGCAAGGCCGACCTTCGCGGCGTCATGATTCAAAACGGCAACTTGACGGCCGCCGATTTTCAAAACGCCAATTTGCGGGATGCGAACCTGAAAAACCTGGATCTCTCCGCCGCCAATTTGAAGGGGGCCCTCCTGGACGGCGCTGTTCTGGAAGGCGCGGTCCTGAAAAAAGCACTGCTCACAGAGGCGCGGCTGGAGGGTGCCAATCTTTCAGGCGCCGACATGACCGGCGCGGATCTGACCAGAGCCCATTGTGAGGGCGCGGATTTTTCCCATGCTATTTTGCGAAAAGCAATTCTGGATCTTGCCGATCTGAAAGGCGCTTGTCTCCAGGATGCCGATCTTGAAAATGCCGAGCTAAGCGGTGCCGATCTGTCCAACGCGAAGCTCCTGCGGGTGAATTTAAAAGGCGCCCTGGTGAAAAGGGCTATTCTGACCCGCGCCGATCTTTCCCATGCATCCTTGGAGCGAGCGGATCTGGAAGACACCAATTTAAAAAGGGCCTTTCTGGTCCATGCCGGCTTGCAAGGCGCCAATTTAACCGGCGCATTGCTTACAAATGCGGACCTGTCCCAGGCTGACTTGAAAAATGCCCTGCTCAAATTTGCGGTATTGACCGGCGCGGTACTGACCAAAACGGATTTGGAAAAAGCGGACATGGAAGGGGTGGATCTAACCGGCGCATATCTCCGCCAGGCCAATTTAAAGCAGGCGCTCTTGATGCGGTCCAATCTGGCTCAGGCGGACATCAACGAATGCAACCTTGAAGGCGCCAAACTTCTCAGTGCTTGCCTGCGTGGCATCCATGCCAAAAATATCCATCTGCAGAATGCCAATTTGGACGGCGCTGACCTGGATGGCGCGGATTTGCGGGATGCGGCCCTGGCCGGCGCCGGTCTTAACTTGGCTTCCTTGCGCGGGACCAACCTGAAAGGCGCGGATCTTAAAAAAGCTTCCTTAAAAGGCGCGGATCTGGAAGGCGCGGATTTGACCTCGGCCGTGCTTACCAATGCCTGTCTGGAAGGCGCGCGCCTGGATTATGCCGACCTTTCCAATGTGGACCTGTGCGACGCCATGCTGGCCGGAACCAGTCTCAAACGGGCCTGTCTGCGACATGCGGATTTATCAAAAGCCGCCCTGGAGGGCATCGATCTGGTGGGCGTGGATCTCAAGGGCGTCAAAATAGATGGGGAAAACATCGATCAGGAGGTCATGCAGAACCTGATTTTACCGCCCACCTACCAGGCGGTGGATTGCTGGCTGGGCCCATCCGCCGGCCGGGAAAACGATACGATTTCCCTTTATGTCGATGCTGGAAATCATGAAAAACTGACGCCCCATTTCCTGACCGAGCAAATCGCCCCATACTTAAACGCTCTTTCCGAGCTCCAGGAATTTATCAACTCCCACCTGGGCCGGCCCCAGGAAAAAATCACCATTGCCGCCATCACCTGCCGGTCGTCCATTTGCATTGAATTGCAGGGCGGAAAAGAGGCTTTTCACTTCCTGAACAACCACATCACTCCTTTTTGGGAAGCAAGCCTTATAACCGGAAATTCCTTGCAGGAAAGCGATGCCGGCCGGCCCTGTGAAGCCTTGATGGAACAACTGGCCCGCCAGTATGCGCCCCATCTGTCGCCCCTGGAAAAACAAGCTTATGAGCAAAAACTGACTCCTGCGGTTCAACTTTTGCTGGCAAGCCGCGTGGGCCAAACCGCCATGGTTTTATAAGTCATATAAATCTTATAAGACCTATAATCAGGCCCGCTTGCGGCCGTTCCCATTCACCCCCAACTTGGAATACAGGGCCTCGAATTCCAGGGTTAGTTTATGCCGGGGCGCCATATAGGCCATGGGCATGGCGCGCTGGTGGGATTCGCGAATGATGACCGAGGAGGACAAGTAGGCATCAATAATGGGCAACCCCTCGGCCAAGAGCTCGGAGACGATCTTCCCGGGCAGATTGGCCCTGGGTTGAAACTGGTTGACGATGATGCCTTCAATATAGAGCTTGGGGTTGTGGTCATCTTTGATTTCTTTAACGTTTTCCAGGAGCGAATACAGGGCCCGCCTTGAAAAATCGTCGCAATCAAAGGGAATCAAGCAAGTGTCTGAAGCGATCAAGGCAGAGCGTGTATAGAAATTGTAGGCCGGCGGGGTGTCGATAAAGATGGCATCATATTCTTCCATGGTTTTCAGGGCATCCCGCAGCTTGAACATTTTGTAGCGCGATTCCAGTTTGGCGGTCAAATCCTCCAGGGAAGGATGGGCCGGCATGATATCCAGTTTTCCAAAAGGTGTTGAACGCACGCAGGCATTGGGGCTTTTGGGACGGAAAGTAAAATAGAGCAGATCATTGAAAAAATCCGCCACAGTGGCATCCAGCTCTTCAAAACCTTCCCCCAGCAAGTATTGAGAGGAATTGCATTGGGGATCCAAATCAATGAGCAATGTGCGTTTGCCTTTCATTGCGCTTATCGCCGCCAGATTACAGGCTATCGTCGATTTGCCGACCCCGCCCTTCTGATTGAAAATCACGCGACAGATATGCATACCAGCCCCCTTTATCTTTAATTTAAAAATCGATGAATCGATGTTTTTTTCTTAGGATGGGATAATCAGATAATGAGCCATATGTGAAAACCCGATCGGTGTCAAGCTCGAAAATCAATTCTTGATGGTGGCAATAAAAAGGGGATTTTGCTTTGCCAGACGCAGGGCATTGGCCGGCTCCTGGAAAATACTGTCCGTGGAACGCGGGTCAAGGAGCAGGGCTGCCAAAAGACCCCGGGATTGATCAGTGGGGATCAACAAATCCCCTGGCTTGAGTCTGAGGGTGCTTTCTGTTTCCGTGATGTCCAGGCGGATTCCCAGCCTGGATTTGCCGGCGGAAGGGGGTGAAATGATCATGTGTTTCAAGCTCAATAGGAATCCCCCTCGATTTTCCGGCACCGGCTGCAGGCTGTAATCTATGTGGTGACGGCGCAGCAGTTCCGCGACCCATTCATGTTCGCCGGTCACGGCATAAGCAGCCGGCAGGGGTATCTGTTTATCCATCTCCACCCGTGTGTGATTGGGAAAGCGTACTTGCTCGGTTTGATCGCTGCCCACCCGGCGCAGGGGCAGCACAATGCTCGCCGCGGTTGGGTCAGGAACATAATGGGCGGAAAGGCAAACGGACCGTCCTTTTTCTACGGAGAGCGCCTTTTTTTTCGCCGCGGAAACAAGCCGGACAATGTTTCCCCGCTGGCGGATGATCTGCTCCAGGAATTGAACAATGCCCATATACTGCTTCTCCACCCGCACCCGGATGTTGCGGGGAGTGGGATATGGGCCGGGCGGATCCAGGCGGTTTTCCAGCAGCCAGGCAAAGACACCTTGAAAACCGGCATAATTCCTTAAGTTGCGCAAAGACAGGCCGCCATGCTGAATGGGCTGGTTGAGAGCGGTGATTTCACCGATATAGCGATCGGCCTTAAGGCCTTTTGCCGACACGGCACTCAGCAAGGCCGGTAAAAAATCATTCAGGCTGAAGCGCAGCATTTCAGCATCTGTCATGGCATGATTGGCACATTCGAACTGGGTCTCGAAATCTGTGAGATAACCCTGACCGGCCAGGGATTTTTTCTTGAGCAGGGCTGATTCATGTATATCCAGCAGGACCTGGGGCTGAAAACGCGAAAGGAGCCCTGCCACTGCCAGGGTCTCCGGCTGGGAAATCAGGATATAATCCGTACTGAGATTGACCCCTTCGGCATTGACCCGCAACTTGCGATCAAAACCGTCCGGATTGGAGACCGGCAACAGGATGAAATCAAGATATTCCAGCATGCCCGCCAGTTTGCCCATGGCCAGATCCCGGGCGCAGATCTGCAATGCCTCTGCCCCGGACGGCTCTGAGCCGTGCTGGGAACCCAGCAGCATGACCACGGGCTTTGCGGTTGCAACCTTTTGACCTGTATGAAAATCAGGATCATTGGAAATGCTAACAGCCACAAGCCCGCGCTGCCCGGCCGAACGCCCGGCCCATTGGATCTTCACCTTTTTTGAGGCCTCGGCCAGGGCCGTCAGAAATGCAACAACCTCCTCATTTTTGGAAGATTCCTGAAATCCATTCGCTTCCAGGGCAGTCAACAATCCCTCACCGGCCTGAGCCGCAGAAAAGCAGCAAACACTCAACACTGCCAAAACCATCCAATATTTCATAGCCCGCTCCACATGCTTGAATCTCAAATTTCAAATCTCAAATCTCAAATTTTCCTTTCAGATACCAAATCCCGCCGCAAATTCAAATCACCCTTTGCCCCGCATTTTTCTTTTTACCCTTCCCAGGCAAGTGTGGTAAGGATGACCAAAGCCATCCAAACTATAACCGGCAGTGCCTTTGCCCAATTACAGAGGAGGCGTCATGACTGCAAGAAAAAAGCAACCAGCAGAGTCTGATTTAAGCCGATACTGGAACAGCAAGCTTCGCATCCGGCAACTGGCCGATGATTATGTTGCCCGGCTCAACAAGGAAGAATTACGGGAAAAAGTCCGCAAATACGATCTCGAAATTTTTCCCACCATCTGTTTCTCACGCCAAATCGGCGTCGGCGCCCTGGAACTGGCGGAAGTCACGGCCAAAAAACTCGGCTACCGGGTGATTGACCGGGAAATGATTGAAACCATATCCCAGACCACGGAGCTGAGCCGGGTGAGCATTGCCACCTTTGACGAGCGCTATCCCGGCAAACTGCGGGAATTGCTGGGCCGCATTTTGGGTGACCGGCCCTTTGACATGGATGAATACACCCGCCACTTGTTCACTGCGGCTTTCTTCCTGGCCCACATGGACAAAACCATTTTTGTGGGCCGCGGTCTGCATCTGATGCTGCCCCGCCACCGGGTCCTGGCGGTGCGCTGCATCGGCTCCAGCCGATTCCGGATTAAAAATCTGGTTTCATCCCTGAAAGTGACGGAGCGCAAGGCCCGCACCATCCTCAGCCAGGCGGAAGCCGAGCAAAAGGAATTTTTCAAAAAAGTACATGGGAAAGAAACCGCGCCGCCCCAGGAGTTTGATCTGATTCTGAATATGGATTATGTCAACCAGGCCGTCGCCGCCGAGGCCATCGTCATGTTATTTAAAAGCCGGTTTGACGACAAAAACAGAACCAGACGGAAATAACAACAGACCTTGATCATCGTTGCGACCGTCAGTCAAATCCGAAATACGAATATCGATATTCGTATTTACCTTCTGCGGCTCTTGATCCCGTTGGCCTTGCGCACGATCTGGATCAGCTCACGAATATAAGCGAATTCGCATTTGTTTTCACAACGCTCCAGATTGAAGATATTGGCGCAATGCCCTGGACAATCCGATGAATTGAGCTTGCGCTCAGAATACACCGGCCCATGATAGAGGTCTATGAAATGACGGATTTCCAGGGCCAGGGTTGTGCCGCATCCGGGCCCGCGATGGGTGAACAGAAAAAGCCCCTTGTCCGGCGACTCGAAATCCGCCTGATATCCATTAAAAAGAAGGGTCTCGTCTGCTAAAAATTCACCCCGCGAGGACCAACGGCAGCCGCAATAGTTGCACACCTGAAACACGCTTTTTCCCTTCAGCTTATAAGTTCTGGTCATTGTTTGGGCCGCATTAATTAAACTCGAATACCGAAATCCGAAACCCTAAACAAATTCAAAATCTCAATGACCAAATAACCAAACAAAAACCAGTTATTCCATGTCCAAGCTGTTCGCCAGCGCTGTTTATTTCATTTTTGGTAATTCGAATTTGTTTCGTATTTCGATATTCGAATTTTGATTTTTCCAACTGGCCGTAAAAATGATCAAGGCCAGCTTGGTTTTATTCCGGCACATATCCCGGCTTACGAATAATCGCCGCAAGTTGGGTCGCAGCAGCGGCATCAATGCTGCGCAAATGCAGGTCCCGCTGGGGAAAAGGAATCTCGATCTTGGCCTGGCGGAAACGGCTTTCGATTTCAAAGTTCAGATCACTCATGACTTGAACCTGTCTTCCGGCATCGCTGATCCAGACCCGCAACTGAAAATCCAGGGAACTTTCTCCAAAACCGATAAAAACCACTTGGGGCGGCGGTTCTTTCCGCACAGCGCTGTTGTCTTCCGCACAAGCGGTGAGAACAGCCTTCACCTTCAACACATCAGACCCATATGCCACACCGATGGGCACATTCACCCGCATCATGCGGTCGGCCAGGGTCCAGTTGGTCACCTGCCCGGAAATCAGATCGCTGTTGGGCACCACGATTTCAGCATTATCAAAGGTCTCCACAACCGTGGCGCGCAACCCCACCTTCTTGACCCGGGCCTGTTGTTGATCCAGTTGAATGATATCACCGACCTTGATGGGCCTTTCAAACAAAAGAATCAGACCGGAAACGAAATTGCTCACAATGGTCTGGAGCCCGAAGCCGATGCCGATGCCCAAGGCGCCGCCGATGATGGTGATGTTCTGAAGATTGAAGCCCAGGGCCGTAAGCGCCAGCAAAAAACCCACCGTGATAAAGGCATAATGAATCAAGCGTACAATGGATAGGCGCACGCCCAATTCCACCTGGCGTCGTGGAAAAACCTCTTCTGTCAGAACCGTCTGCACGGCGCGGGACATCAAGATCGAGCCGTAGAAAATGATGATTGCGCCGATGACCAGGCCGAGACTCAAATGCCAGGCGCCGATGGTGATGCCCAAATTCAGAAAGGCCTGGAGGGCATCCCCCATGCGCAGGGACGGCTTCCAGGTAACCAGGATGAAAAAGAAAAAAATCAAGCCGAGCAACAGATTGACAGCTTTTTCGGTTTTGGCGATGATCAGATTGGTTCGGGTGTTCACCAGTCGGATCTTTTGCAGGAATTGGCTTTGGAGCGCCGCCGCCATCAGTCCGTTTACCATGGCGGCAAACATCCACGGGGTGATCCCCAGGAAAAAGCTTTTCAGGGCCGCATCGGTGACATGCAGGGCCAGACGGCAATAACCAAGAACCTCGGCCGCCAGCACCACTAGGAATATGATCACCCCAACCCGCAACACCAAGGTATAGATCAGCAGGTCATTCCGCTTTCGGCCGGCTTTAATGCGCCAAAGGCACAGCAACAGACCCATGACGGAAAGCCCGAACAGAAATAAGCGCAACAGCGGAGCCGGCAGATTGAAGATGTTGAAAACCTGAAACAGGGTCAACAGGAGCGACAGGCCGTAGACCAAGCGTTTTTCCCAGGCGTCGGCCAATAATGTTCGAATGGTGCGGGCCGCGGCCATGCTGCCGATGATCCACAGAAAGGCCGTCCAATTGGCCGGGGGCGAATCATACCGGATGGCAAGAGTCGCCGTGCTGATCAAAACCCCGGCAGCCAGGGGACTGCTCGCCAGGAACCGCAAATATTCGGAATCCGCCAGCAATCGTTTATGACGAAAAATACCTGCCCAAACCGCCAGCATTACCAGCAAATGAAACAACAAAAGCCAACTGTTTCTTGTAAAAAACCCCTGGGAAGGCCATGCAGCGGCAGCAATTCCTTTCAGCACCGCCTGGGGCAGGCTGGTTTCAAATTGGGCAAAAAAGGCCAGGGTGTACATGGGTGGGCCGGAGAAAGCGAAAATATCCTGCTGGGCTTTGGCAAATAACTGTTCGATCTCTTCCGCCAAGGGACGGATCTGTTCCTGGACATCGGCGGTTTTTTGACCGATGGCCACCAGGACTTTCAATTGTTTGGAAACCAGAGTAAGGGCCTTTTTCACCGCCTGCTGGCCCCGAGACATCACGGATTTCACATCCGGCAGCAGAGCTTCTTTGTCGGAAATCTCCTTCCAACTGTTCAACCGATTTTTTTCTTCGCGCCAGGATTTTTCAATGGTTTCCAGACTTGTGAGGGCCGCAGTGGTTCCATCCGTGAAATTTTTCAGGGCCTCTTTTTGCTTGCGCAGATCGGTCTCAAGCTCGGTGAGTTTTTCCAGATTGACGGCATCGGCCGCCTTGAGCTGTTTCAAACGGCCGGCGATCTCCACTACGCCATTCCTGATTTCAGCCAGGGTCTTTTCCCCATTGGCTTCATCAAAGGATTCCATCAGCTTGTTTTCCAGCTCGTTTAAACGTTCGGTCAATTCACCGCTTTTGGAGACCATGTCGCTCAAACCGGGCACGGCCGGGGCCGGGGCCGGTTCCGCCTTGGGCGCCGGGGAAGGTTCCTCGCCAGGGGATTGGGCAAAGCCTGCCAGGGGAAGATGACAAACCAGGAGGCATAAAACCATTACCCAAAGACAATTGCGAAAAAAAGCTGCCCATAACGGCAATTTTGCTTGTAAATTCATAGGAGTTCATCCGTTTAACAAGCTGAAGGTTTAATTGGAATGGCCCATAAAAATATGTAAAGGTTTTGGGCTTGTCAAGGCAATAATAGACCTTGATCATCGTTTCGGCCGTATCGCGGCTGGCAGCCGCTCCCACTATAGAGGATGGCCGAAATGATGACCAAGGCTCAATAATAATTAAAAATATTGAAAAATATCGCTTATTCAGGGCATCAATCCGTCCAGAAATTCCGGGCCAATCGACGCCGGTTTTTCCAACGCTCCCCTTTACCGGTGAAATCCGCAACGCCGGCCCCTTGATCCGCATCCGCAACCTGCCAGGCCCCATTGAGGGCGCCGCTCAAGGCGCCGGACAGCATTTCATAACCCTGGGCACTGTATAAATCCGTCTCGGCTCCGCGGTTGATGATGTATTTCAATTGCCGGCAAGCCTGCTGGTTCTTGGCGCGCAGTACGGTTAAGAGCGCTTCCACCTCCTCATCCAAGCGATCGTCAGGAACCACCCGGTTCCACAGGTTCCATTCCACGGCCCGCCGGGCCGGCATCAGGGCGCCGATGATATTGATCTCCTTTGTTCTTCTTTTACCGATATATTTGACCATGCGGGTGGTGCCGCCCCAGCCCGGCGTTATACCGCTGTCCACCTCCGGCATGCCCCATACTGCCCGTTCAGTTGCGATGACAAAATCCGAGGCCATGGTGATCTCCAGGCCGCCCCCCACCGCAAAGCCGTCCACTGCGCAAATGGTGAGCTTGTCCAGTTCCTCCAGGGCATTGGCCATGTCCTGATAGATGCGCACCCGCCGCATGACGCCATTGGCCCCTTGAGTGGGGTTGCCGTGCTCGTCCAGCACCCATTTGATCATTTCCGTAATGTCGTCGCCGGCGCAAAACGTATTGCCGGCCCCTTTGATGACCACAAATTTAACAGCGGTGGATCGTTGCAATGTTCGGATGGCATCCACCAACATATCCGACATCTCAATACTTAGGCTGTTGTGAGCCGTGGGACGATTCAGTGTGATCCGGGCCGTATCCCCCTGCATGTCCAGCAATAAAGGTTTTTCCGTCATGGCGTGCTCCTTTCAAATGGTTAAGTAGCATTGCTTGCAAATTGCAAGCTATTTATTTTGTCCGAATAACAATTTAACTTGCTTTTTGCAAGCAAAAAAGACATGCTTTCAAAAAATTTTTTGCATCCGGTAATTCAATCCGCTAAACAAGACGATGTAAGGGAATTGCATTATGAAACCAATACCAAAAAAACGAGTCTGCTCCGTGGCCAGGAGCATAGAAATCCTGGGGGATCGTTGGATTTTTTTAATTTTGCGGGAGGCGTTTTTCGGAGTCCGGCAGTACGATCAATTTCAAGCCAACTTGGGGATTGCCACCAATATCCTTTCCCATCGCCTGAAGCTGCTGGTTGAAAACGGAATCCTGGAGCGCAAACAAGACCCGCAAGACGGAAGACGCTTCCGATATAAATTGACGGAAAAGGGGATGGATCTTTACCCCATTACCCTGGCCTTTATGAAATGGGGTGACCGCTGGCTGTCCGGCCAAGAAGGCCCGCCCCTCATTTTAAAGCATAAATCCTGCGGCCGGCCCCTTGCGCCGGAAATGTGCTGTGCTTATTGTCGCCAAGTCATTGATGCCCGGGATGTGGCCATCGGCGAATACAAATTTGAAAATGTTTGATAAATTAAGGATACGCTGAAAATGCTTGACCCAGCGCTGCAAATCAAATTCCAACGCCAGGCGGAAATGCTGGCCAACAAGGTCAAAAAACGTTTCCGCCATCTTGCCAAACGCTTTGCCCGGCAGAATATCGAGGTTTTCCGGCTGTACGACTGGGATATACCGGAGATCCGTGCCGCAGTGGACTGGTATGCCGGGCATCTAGTGATCGGCGAATACACCCGTAACCAGACCGTGGCGGAATGGCTGCCGCTCATGGGTGCGGCGGTGGCCGCGGCCCTGGATGTGCCGCCGGACAGGGTGCACCTCAAGGAGCGGCGCACCGGCAAACATGACGGCAAACGTTACGAGCGCATTGCCCATACAAACCAAAAAATTATCGTAAGTGAGGGGGATTTGCGGTTTTATGTCAATCCTTACGATTATGTGGACACCGGCCTTTTCGGCGACCATCGTCTTACCCGCAAGATTGTGCGGGATCTGGCCCTGGGCCGGGATTTGCTGAATCTGTATTGCTATACCGCTGCTTTTACCTGCTATGCCGCCAAGGGCGGGGCCCGCTCCTCTGTTTCCGTGGACCGCTCGGAAACCGCCGTCACCTGGGCCGGGGAAAACCTGGCCTTGAACAATATACCCGCCGACAGCCATTTACTGATCCAGGCCCACACCCTGGACTTTCTGGAAAAAGCCCGGCGCCAGGGCCGGACCTTTGACCTGGCCGTGGTGGATCCCCCCTCCTTTTCCATGATCCGCAACAAGGATTATGAATTCGACATTGCCAAGGATCATCCCGTGCTGCTTCAGGCGGTCAAGGCGGTGATGCGCAAAGACGCCCTGATCTTCTTTTCCACCAATCACCAGAATTTCGTTCCCTGCCTGGATGACCTGGGCTTCCGGGATATCGAGGAGATCACGGCCCAAACCATCCCCGAGGATTATATCAGCAAGCGCCGGAGCATTCATCGCTGCTGGCGGATTCGGGTGTGATATATATTTTCGGGGTCGGCAAAATACTATTGACCTTCCCAGGTTCGTGAACTAAAGATGAGCAACTGAATTGAAGGTTGTTGTGATTCCCTAGGCTGGAGTGCGGATTCCAAAAGAGAGGAAAACATGCTCGTTTTCTGGGTGGGATTGTTGTTGATTCTTTTGGGCGGTGTTCTGGCGTTGCTTCTGAACCGGAATTTCATGTGGTTAAAGCTGACGGCGGTTGTGCTCACGGCCGCCGGCAGCCTCACGGGTTTGGGGGCAACCCTGTCCTTGTTGAACAAGGCTGCACCCGCGACCATCTCCATCACGTATCTCCATCTGCTAAGCCTTTCCTTTAAGATCGACGGCCTCGCGGCTTTTTTCCTGATCTGCATTTTCGGCGTGGCCCTGCCGGCGGTGATTTACAGTTTCCACTATATGCATCGGGCCGAAAACCCTCTGGCCGTGGCCCTGCATTACCTGTTTTTCAGTCTGCTCATCATTTCCATGGCCCTTTTGGTGAGCGCGGCCGACAGTATCACCTTCATGCTGTTCTGGGAACTCATGTCCCTTTCTTCCTTTTTCCTGGTAATTCACAAACATGAATCGGCGGACAACCGCCGGGCCGGTTATCTTTATTTGGCATTTTCCCAGGTGGGCGCCATGTTTCTGCTGGCGGCCTTCGGCCTGATTTACGGCCATACCGGCACCTTTGGCCTGGGCAACCTGTCCGGTCTGTCCCAGTCCGTAAGACTGCTCATATTTATTTTGGCCGTGATCGGTTTCGGCTCCAAGGCCGGTGTTTTTCCCCTGCATGTCTGGTTGCCCCAGGCCCATCCCGCGGCCCCCAGCCCTGTTTCGGCGGTCATGTCCGGGGTCATGATCAAAACCGGCATATACGGAATTCTGCGCATGTACGCCCTGCTGAACCTGAATTCACCGGTCCCGGGCGGGATCATGCTCATCGCCGGCATTATCACCGGTGTTCTGGGGGGCGTTTATGCCCTGGGCCAACAGGATCTCAAACGTCTGCTGGCCTATTCCAGCATGGAAAACATCGGCATCATTCTGATCGGTCTGGGCCTGGGTATGTTGGGGGTGTCCGCCGGCAAGCCCATCATGGCGGCCTTCGGCTTTGTGGGCGGACTGCTGCATGTGCTCAACCACGCCGCCTTTAAATCCTTGCTGTTCATGGCTGCCGGCATGGTGCAGCACAGCACCGGCACCCTTTCCATGGATGCCCTGGGCGGGCTGCTCAAAAAAATGCGCCTCACTGGCATTGCCTTTTTGATGGGTTCCCTGGCCATTGCCGGACTGCCGCCTTTCAACGGTTTCATCAGCGAATTTCTGGTTTACTTCAGCGGATTTCATGGGACCGGCCTGCCGCGCCATGGGTTTGTACTGTGCCTTTTGGCCATTGTCAGCCTGGCCATCATCAGCGGCTTGGCCCTCGCGGTTTTCACCAAGGCCCTGGGGGTGGCCTTCCAGGGCGAGCCGCGCAGTGCGGCGGCCCGTTCGGCAACGGAAAAGGGCTGGACCATGCTCCTGCCCATGTCGGCGCTGGCCGGACTCTGCCTGTTCATCGGCCTTATGCCCAAGGCTTTCATCCAGCTCGCGGTTCAGGCCGCCGCCGGACTAAACCCGGCTTACGGCGGTCTGCCCCTTGAGCCCTTCATGGAACTCATCGGTCAGATCAGCCGGTTCTCCATGCTTTTTTTGATGTTGTTGATCCTGCTCCTGGCCCTGCGCAGCCAGCTCTACCAGGGCAAGACCGTGACCAAGGCCGGAACCTGGGGCTGCGGTTTCACCAGGCCCAACACCAGGATGCAGTATACCGGCTCCTCTTTCAGCGCTTCCATTCTCGCTTTTTTCCGGCCCCTAACCAAACTGACGGAAGACCATCCCGTAATCAGGGGCCGTTTTCCCGGTGCGACCCATTACCTCAGCAAGGTCAACGACCTGGCCGAAATGTACTTGCGACCTGTGATCGTCAATCCGGTCCTGGCCTTGTTCGACAAGCTGCGCTGGATCCAGCACGGCGATGTTCACCTGTATATCGGCTACATCCTGCTCACCATCGTGGTGTTGCTGTTTTTTGTATAACCCGAGTGCCAAAGAGGCCGTATGCTTCCATCCATGCTCTTTTTTCTGTCGGCCATCCTGCTGGCGCCTTTTTTTGCAGCGTTGATTTTAAAGGTCAAGGCCTTTTTCGCCGGTAAAAAAGGGCCGCCCTTGCTGATTCAATACTATACCCTGATCAAGTTGTTTCAAAAGGGCTCGGTGTACAGCACCAGCACCACTTTCATCTTCAAACTGGGGCCGGTACTTTCATTTTGCTGCGCCCTTTCGGCCCTCATGTTTCTGCCCGTGGCCGGCCGACCGGCCCTGTTCGCCTTCCGGGGGGATGTGATCCTGGTATTGTATCTGCTGGCCCTGGGCCGCTTTTTCACCATTGCGGCCGCCATGGACACGGCCTCGCCCTTCCAAGGCATGGGCGCGGCCCGGGAAGCCTATTTCCCAATCATTTGCGAAGCCGCCATGTTCCTGATCCTGATCCTGCTGTATGTGCTCACCTCCAATCTGCAGATCAAGGCTTTTTTCCAGGGCGGGCAGCCCCTGCTGCTCTGGCACAAGGCCGGATCGCCCTTGATGTTCGTGGTGATTGCCCTGTTCATCATCCTGCTCACGGAAAACGCACGGGTGCCGGTGGATGATCCCGCCACCCATCTTGAGCTCACCATGATCCATGAAGTCATGGTGCTGGACCACAGCGGGCCGGATTTGGCTTTCATCGAGCTGGGGTCATTTTGCAAACTGTTTTTTTATGCCGGCCTGGTGGCGCGCCTGGTTTGGCCCTTTGAAACCGGCGTTCCGGCCCTGGACCTGTTGCTGTTCTTCCTTGCCCTCCTCGCCGTATACGTGGCGGTGGGCGTGATGGAGTCGGTCATGGCGCGCTACCGCATGGATAAGGTGCCCAAATTCGTTTTAACTTCCTTTGCCCTGGCCTTTTTTGCCGTCATTGTCACCCTGGAGCTTGCCAAATGAATTATATCGATACCCTCTTGTCCCTGGTGCTGCTTTCAATTTTGTTCTCCTTTGGTTCCAGCCGCCTGCCGGTGCTCATCCGGGTCATCGGTTTTCAGGGCGTGGTGGTTTCCGGCCTGCCCTTGTTCATCGGCAATGATCATTCCCTGGGGGGCATGGCCTTCAGCCTGATCACCATCCTGATCCGGGGCCTTGTCATCCCCCTGTGCATCTACCTGATCATTCGGCGAGTGGCCATCCGCCGGGAAGTGGCCCCCATCTTCGGCCACCATGCCTCCATGCTGGCCTGGCTGGGACTGATTGCCGCCGCGGCTTTCATCGGCAACAAATTCACCCTGCCGGTTGCGACCCAAAATGTGCTGCTCATGCCCACGGCCATCGCCCTGGTAAGCGGCGGCCTGTTCCTGCTCATGGGCCATCGCAACGCCATTGCCATGGTGCTCGGTTATATCATGATGGAAAACGGCATTTATCTGGTGGGCACCACTTTTTCCAGCCGTACCCATCATATTGTGGAATTCGGGATTTTACTCGACGTCCTGGCCGGGGTCATGATCATGGCCATCATCCTGCAAAACATCAAGCAGACCTTTGACGATGTGGATACGGACCTGCTGCAGACCTTAAAGGAATAGGGAACGAATTCATGGTAGAATTGATTGCTTTGATTCCTTTTATCACCGGCCCCATGGCTTTTTTTCTGCCCCGTTCCGCCGGTCGCCTGCTCCTGATTCTCACCGGCGCCGTGCATCTCCTGCTTTCCCTACTGCTCTGGACCTATCGCCCCCTGCCCATGCTTTCAGCCTATTTTGCCCTGACCGATGTCGGCCTTTTGTCCCTTTTGGTCATTTCCCTGTTGTTTTTCCTGATCTCGTTTTATACACGGGACTATCTGAAAAAATCAGGCATCCATTTTGAAAATGTCTTCTGCGGCTCCATGCTGCTGTTCCTCGGCACCATGACCCTGGTGACCCTGGCGGATCATCTTATGGTCATGTGGATCGCCATTGAAGCCACCACCCTGGCCAGCGCCCCCCTGATCTATACCCACCGTACGGCCGAGGCCCTGGAAGCCACTTGGAAATATGTACTGGTCTGCTCCGTGGGCATTGCCCTGGCCCTGCTGGGGTCCGTACTCATTACCATTGCCATGGATGTGGGCCGGGTGGATGTGCCGGTCTCGGTTTCCGCCCTGACCGGTGAGGCCGGGAACCTCGATCCCCTTTGGCTCAAAATCGGTTTTGTTTTCATCCTGGTGGGCTACGGCACCAAAATGGGGCTCGCGCCCATGCACACCTGGCTGCCCGACGCCCACAGCGAGGCCCCCAGCCCGGCCTCGGCCTTGTTGTCCGGAGTTTTACTCAACTGTGCCTACCTTGGAATTTTCAGGACCCATAAAATCATGACTGCCGCGGGCCTGGGGGCCTTTTCCGGCAGGATTCTGATGGTATTCGGCCTCATCTCCATCCTGGCGGCGGCCACCTTCATCGTTAAACAAAACGAGTATAAAAGACTGCTGGCCTATTCCAGCATTGAAAACATGGGCATCATCGCCTTCGGCACGGGCATCGGCGGCTTGGGAGCTTACGGGGCCCTGATCTGCCTGATCCACCACAGTCTGATCAAGTCCGCCCTTTTCCTGACTTCCGGCAATATCCTGTTGAATTACGGCAGCCGCCTGCTGAAGGACATCACCGCCCTGGTCCGGCGGATGCCCGGCACCTTTCTGGCCTTTTGCGGCGGCTTTGCCGGCATTTCCGGTTTTCCGCCCTTTGGCCTCTTCATCGGCAAGGTCATGATTATCATGGGTGCTTTCCGTGGCGGACATTATGTCGCCGTCGGCATATTCATGGCCAGCCTGAGCGTCATTTTCGCCGGGTTCGCCAACCATACCCTGAAGATTTTCTTCATGAAAAGCGCGGCCGAGCCCCTGCCCCGGGAAACGGCGGGCATGCTTCTGCCCCAATACCTGCTGCTGCTTACCTCTCTGATCTTGTGCTGCTGGATGCCGGAAGGGTTGTCCCAGACCATCCGCAATGCCGCCAGTGTCATCACCCCCGGAGGATTTTAATGCATACGGAATTTGCCCGGATTGAGAACGGCGTGCTTTTCAAAAGGGAGAACCTCCCCTTGCTCGCCTTCGAAGACTTTAAAAATAAAGCCGTCGCCCTCATCCGCCGTGGCGCCAAAGTGGTGCACCATTTCGCCTACAAAGACAAGGACGGTCTCAAGTTACTGGCCGTACTCCGCACCGATAAGTTGCTGCTGGCCGCCGAATGCCCCGGGCCCCAGACCTACCCGGCCCTGAGCGCCAAATGCGAGCCCTTCCATCTCTTCGAGCGGGAAATTGCCGAACAGTTCGGCCTCCGGCCGGAAGGCCATCCCTGGTTGAAGCCGGCACGCTACCATGCCAATTGTACCGGCGCCCCGGATGTTTTCGGCAATGACTACTCCCAGGATATCCCCGGCAACTACGACTACTACAGAGTCGAAGGCCCGGAAATCCATGAAGTGGCCGTGGGGCCGGTGCATGCCGGCGTGATCGAGCCGGGCCATTTCCGCTTCAATTGCATCGGCGAGCGTGTTCTGCATCTGGAAATCCAGCTCGGCTACCAGCACCGCGGCGTGGAAGCACTGCTGTGTTCGGTGCCGGCAAACCGCCTGCCCATTCTTGCCGAAGGCATTGCCGGCGACACGGCCGTGGGCCACAGCCTGTGCCTGGCTCAGGCCCTGGAAGCTTTTTGCGGCTTGCAGCCCGACAACGGCGCGCGCATCATCCGCACCATGGCCCTGGAATTGGAAAGGCTCGCCAACCATGTGGGCGATCTGGGGGCCTTGTGCGGGGACGTGGCTTTCCTGCCACCGGCCAACTATTTCGGCCGCATGCGCGGTGATTTTCTCAACATGACCCTGCTTCTGTGCGGCAACCGTTTCGGCAAAGGCCTGGTGCGGCCCGGCGGGGTGCGCTGCCCCTTGACCGACACGGAACGTGCCGCCCTGACCAAACAATTAGAGGCTCTGCGGCCCCAGGTGGAACATGTCATCGACCTCATGTTTTCAACCCCCAGTGTCAGGGGCCGCTTTGAAGACTGCGGCACGGTGAGCCGCCTGGACGCCGACAAGCTCGGCCTGGTGGGACCTGCAGCCCGGGCCTGCGGCATTGCCTACGATGTGCGCCGCAGTTTTCCAACGGAACACTATAGCCGTTTGTCCCTGGCCGAGACTGTTGAACTGAGCGGCGACGTCTATGCCCGGGTGAAAATGCGCACCAGGGAGGTAGTCCAATCCATGGACATCATCCAAGCTTTGCTGAAAGAGCCCATGGAAACGAATTGTGTGACGGAGAACCCTTTGCCTTTGACGCCTGCCGGCTTGGTGGTCACCATAAACGAGGCCTGGCGCGGCGAAGTATCCCATTGTATCTTGGCCGATGAAAACGGCCGGATTTTACGTTACAAGGTCAAAGATCCCTCGTTTCACAACTGGAACGGGCTCGCCATGGCCCTGCGGGATACTGGGATCTCGGATTTTCCGCTTAACAACAAAAGTTTCAATTTGTCGTATTGCGGGTTTGATTTGTAAAAAGGAGGCGGACTTTTTCGACGATACCTTCCCTCATTGTGGGAGCGGCTTCCAGCCGCGATACGGCCGCAGCGAATGTTTAGGTAAGTTGTAAGATATGAATAAAATCAGCCTGATTATTTTATCAATATTATTGGTTTTAAGTCTATGGGTATTGAAGTAGTCAATATACCGTTTTGTTATAAAAGAAAGTTTAAATTTTTTTCTACCACCCGCTGCGGTGAAGTACACGAAGGACACGAAGTTTATTATAAATATTCATAAATATTTGTGTTTTTCTTCGCGACCTTCGTGTACTTCGTGGTGAAAAATTTTTTTGCCCCAAAGGGAAAGATTCAAAAATAAGCGCAATATTTTAATATTATAGTGATACAAAAGCTTTATACAAAGCGAGCAATTCATGTTGAACATCATTAAAAATCGATTAGAACAAGGCCATCGGACCACCAAATATCCAAAAGAAAAAATTGAGCTGCCTCCGCGCTATCGCGGGCGGCCCCGGATTCAGAAAGACGTCCCTAATGATCTGCTGAACGCTTGCAGTCAGGCCTGTCCCCAACAGGCCATTGATGGGCAAAGCGGCAGCATGGATCTAGGCAAATGCGTTTTCTGCGGAACCTGCGAGCGCATTTCCAAAGGGGAATTCATCACCTTTACCCAGGATTTTGAATTGGCCGTCAGCCAAAAGAAGCAATTGCTCAGATCCGATGAACCCTGGCCGGTCCTGGCCGACCATGCCAAAAAGCATTTTAAAAAGCTCTTCGGCCGTTCCCTGCAACTCCGCCAGGTTTCCGCTGCCGGGTGCAATGCCTGCGAAGCGGATTTAAACGTGCTGGCCACCCCCTTTTTTGATCTGGCCCGTTTCGGCATCAATTTCGTGGCCTCCCCCCGTCATGCCGACGCCATCGTGGTGACCGGCCCGATTTCCCGCAACATGCAAACCGCCTTGCTGAAAACTTACGAAGCTGTGCCGGCTCCAAAGGCCGTCATCGCCGTGGGCAGTTGCGCCTTATCCGGCGGACCGTTTCGCGGCAGCCCGGAAGTCGCCGAGGGACTGGACACGATCCTGCCCGTGGACCTTTTCATCCCCGGTTGCCCGCCCCATCCATTAACGAATTTGCATGCCTTGATCACCTATTTCAAATAGTATGAGATCGCCCATTGAACATCTGAAAAGAAGGCTTGCCGTTCGAAGACTTGGTTGGGCAGAAGCCCTTAAAAAAGGGGAGCAACTCCTGAAAGCCGGCAAGGCCGCTGAAAGCATCCCCTATTTCCGGCATTCCTTGAAAGCCAACCCAGGAGAGTACGGCACCGCAAACAGCTACAAGTGGGCCCAGGAAAAACTCGCTGAGGCCCTTGGGAAAACCGGTCATAACCGTAAGGCGGCGGCACTCCTAAAGGAAATGACTCCTGCTCAGTATTGGCTGGGAGTCATCCGCGCTTCTCTACTATCCGCCGCATTCATTCTGGGTGGAGGGCTCGTCATCATTTTTGGTGCCATGTTCATTATGGCAAGGTTCTTCGGGCAAGAAATACCAGCAATCCCTGTGGTCATTTCTCGAGGAGAAACTACAACAATCGATGTGCGTTTTACTACGCCTGTAGATATCAGCGCCCGCGGAGCAACCGTTAAACCCGCGGAGCGATACGACGGTCTGCTCCCTTGGATGGTCCGCCCCTGGGAGGATTTCGAGAACCGGTACACTGGACCCCGTATTTTAGACAGGGGCTCCTTCCATAGTTTTGAAGTTGTCATGCAAGGCAAGCAAAGCGGTTTGGGTTATGCCATCGGTGAACCGGACATAGTGAACGGCTATGGCGGCTCAAAGGTCATTATTTCAGCTCATAGCGACACTCCGCCGGGCTTGTACAAAATTTGGCTGGCCGGCGCCTATCTGGATCACACGCGGAGAATTGCGCGATTCAATCCCGATACCATAATCTGGCAGGCCGGACCGTCTGAAAAGGAAACTCTTCCAAGGGATGCAGGCGCCGGCCGGATTCCGGCAATTGAAGTGTCTGTAAAATAAAGCCGTTGGAATCATTTGACTTGTTCAATAATATGGATTATCATAGCTATAAAATGCCACATTACAGAGGTACGATATGAGAACCATCCAGATGACGCTTGATGATGATTTGGTAAAAGCGGTTGATCGTGTTTCGCAAGAACTCCGCACAACCCGCTCCGCTTTTACCAGAAAGGCTCTTCGTGAAGCGCTGGCCCGTTATAATCTTGAGCAGCTTGAACAAAAGCATTGCCGTGGATATAAACAATTTCCGGTAACTCATGATGAATTTTCAGTTTGGGAAACTGAACAGGATTGGGGCGAGAAATGAAGCATGGTGAAATCCGATGGTATAAATTCGTCCCGCCGGATAAAAAAAGACCAGTGCTTATTCTTACTCGTGATTCTGTGATGGAGTATCTTGGTGAGGTAACCATTGCGCCCATCACCACTACTGTTCGCAATATCCCGTCTGAAGTATTTCTCTCCAAAACCGATGGTATGCCCCAAGATTGCGCTGTCAATTGTGACCACCTGCAGACAGTTTCAAAAGCCAAAATCGGACCATTGATCACAAACTTGCCACGGTTAAAAATGATTGATGTCGGACGTGCAATTCGGTTTGCCCTCGATATTTAAGGCACTTGCCATTCATAACTGTGAGAAATATAATGATAAAAGAACACCTATCGAATAATTCAGGTATTTCACTTGCAAAGAAACTCGATTTCAAGCACTCGAGTCATGTCTTGCTTTTGGGTGCGCCGGTCGACTACAAAGCATTGCTCGAACCGCTGCCCGCGGGGGTGGTGTTCGAGAGCAAAGCAAGTTCGCGGATTGATATTGCCCACATATTTGTCACTCAAAAGGAAGAACTCATCAAAAACTTGAAAGCCTTGCGGCAGAAACTCAAGCCTGAGGCGGTGCTGTGGGTGTCCTGGCCCAAAAAAGCGTCCAAAATTCCTGCCACCGTCACAGAAGACATCATTCGCGAGGTTGCTCTTCCTTTGGGCTTCGTGGACATCAAAGTTTGCGCAGTTACCGATGTTTGGTCCGGGCTCAAGCTTGTGGTGCGCAAGGAACTGCGCTGAAATTGATGGGCCGCTGGATTACCGGACAACCACCTCAACCCGACGGTTTTTGGGTTCATTGATATTGTCCTCGGTCAGGATGAGCGGATTTTCCTCTCCATGGGATGAAATTTCCAGACATTCCGGTTTGACGCCCCTTTCCACCAGCAGTTTGCCCACTGCCGCAGCCCTTTGAGATGAAAGACGCAAATTGAACTGCTTGTTCCCAATGGTGTCGGCATGACCGATAACACCGACATCCATTGAATTTCTGGAGCGGACAGTTTCCACAATTTCCGGAAGCACACGCAGCGATTCAGGGGTAAGCTTGGTGGAAACCTTTTCAAAATACAGGATGAAATGCACGGGGGGTGTCGGCTGGAAAGCCAGCGCTTGGCCGAAAACCGTATGGATTTCTGCTTGATCCATAGTTGCCGGCTGCTCCGGGCTGGTATTGCCGTTCTTGATAGTGGTGGACTGATATGGGGAATTGAGTTCCACGCTGCCGGCTTGGTTCGAGACTGCAATGGGCTTTACGGCGCCATGCTTGCCCGGTACTAGCACCACCATGTTTTTCTGTGTGCACCCAAAGGCCCCAATCAGAATAATACTCCACAAGCATACCCATCGAGTTTTTACCATTGAATGCTCCATTCTGGTAGCGGCCAACGTCTGCATCGTGCCCCTGGACCTGTTTAAAAACCGGCTTTATTGTTTTTCTTCATCCGCTTTAACTAGAAAAGGCGTTTCCGCCATGCTGATGGCGGCAACCGGAGTCTCAAGCCGGACAGCTTCGGGAGATAACTTGACGATCTGCCCGGGAAGATAGGTCAGCGAGCCATGGAGCAGCCTGGCTATCAGGGATAATTTTTTGGCCACCGGATCAAAGGCGAACTCAGAGATGACGATTTGGCTCCCCGGTCCCATGGACATTACTGTGTCGTCTTTCAGGATAAATCCAACCGCCCCATTCGGCCCGGTTTTCAGCACATCGCCGATCATTATCCGCATGTTTACAGAAGCAGCCATGGTCTCTCCTTTGCGAATAACAAAAGCATCCTGATTGGCAGTCTTGATAATGCCGATGAATATCGAGTCCGCCGAACAGAGGGGTAACCCATGCAGCATGAGAAAGATTGACAGCACCAGGATACGAATAATTTTCATGGTGGTTCTCCTGATTAGGATAGATATGAAAATCTACCAGATGGGCACCCATGTGTCAATCTTGCGTGTTCCAACAAGCAGGGCAATCGTTTTTGGTTTTCGGGGTCGGGGTCGCTATCGGTATCGGTATCGAAAAAAAAGCCTTGGGCATCTTTTCTGTCATCCTCTATTGTGGGAGCGGCTTCCAGCCGCGATTTAGCCGGAACGGTGATCAAGGCCGAAAAAAAGAATACGACCCCGATACCGATAGCGACCCCGACCCCGAAAAAAACTAATGCAATTCCACTACCCCGACACATCAGGTTTCCTTTTTCACCCTTCAATCACAATTTTCGACAATTCGCCGGAATGCGATTTGCGGTTCACCCTGGAGGGTACTATATCCTGGTCAAATCCAAAAGGAGGCACCAAACATGAAAAGAACTAACCACATTGCAATCAGAATCACTATTCCGTTATTGCTGCTCGTCTCCGCCTGTTCAGGGCAAAAGGAAAACCTTTATCGTGGCTGGATCGGCGGCGTTTACCTGGAAGCCGACCCTTCCTGGCTGAAAAGTGTTTCTCAAAACTATTTTGAAAAGGGCCAGGGAACTGTTCCGGCCCTGCCCAAGGAGGTGCGCGGCCGCCAGGAAAGCGCCATTCTGGTTTCTCGCGTTTTCGACAATACCCCGGCTGCGGCCAGCGGGCTGCATGAAGGTGATCTGGTTTTGGAAATCGATCACGTGAAGGTGGAAGATCTTGCCGCCTTTCGTAAAGCCGTGGATCTTCTGGAACCTGGGGCCTCGGTTCCTGTAGACATTTTTCGCAACGGCAGCTTCCGCACTGAAACCATGATCATCGGCCGTGAAACCTATCAAATGCTCCATTCATTCAGCCTGGGTCTTGGCCTGGGAACGGAATTCAATCCCATTCCGCATCCGGATTTTTCATTACTCGACCTGATCTATTACAAGACCCACGCCGATCGGCTGGAATTGAATTCCCCGGAATTTCAGTTCTTCCAAACGGCGCGCCAACAAGGGGATACCCCAACGGAACCAAACGCCGCCCAGGAAGCCGGCCGGGAGGGTTGGGATTTCAAACTGGTATTATTCGGTCTTGGCAGCAAACATGACATTCTGGCTCAAGAAATGATCCAGCCGTGATCGACTTTGTTAAATATAAAAAAATTAATCCCTCCCCATAATACTTCTTCCAATCGAAGTAGCTATCGTATATTTTCTTTAATGATTATCCCTCGAGATAATGGCCTTGATCATTGTTTCGGCTGAATCGCGGCTGGAAGCCGCTCCCACAATAAAAGTCGGCCGAAACAATGAAGGTCGGCCGAAACAATGATCAAGGTTACCGAAAATTTTAATCGAAAAATTAAAATGAAAAAATAGCTATCTACGACATCGATAGTAAAATACCCAATTTGGCATTGATGAAAATCAGCGCCTTCTATAAAATGCAGGGGTATAAATCGGTATCCAGTCGATTTTTTTCAATTACGACGGATAAAAGGCCCATCGGCTTTTTCCAAATCCCTTGCCATTGCACTTCACCTTCCTGAAACCACCATTCAGGTTTCATTTTTGTTTCCCCACCCGAATCCAATCGACTTGGTCCCTGAAAAAAACAATACTGCCGCCAAATGCAACTTCATCTTTCTGGAGGATCAAATGGCCATGCAACAATTGAGTGAAAATGAGCTCATGACAGACATCAACATCACCCCCCTGGTGGATATCATGCTGGTGCTGCTCATCACCTTCATGCTGGTTTCCACGGTAATGGATGTGAAACTGATCAAGGTGGAATTGCCCCAGGCCGATACCGGCAACAAGGCTGATCAGGAAACCGTTGCCATCCTGATTTCCAAAGACAATGAGCTTTCCATGGCCGGCCGGCCGATTGCTTCCATTGACGCACTCAAGGCAGCCCTTAAGACCAAAAAGGAAGAAAATCCCGGATTCCAGGCTGTCATCAGCGCCGACCGAAGGGTTTACCATGGCCAGGTGGTTCAGGTTATCGATGTTCTGCGCGCCTTGAGTGTCGGCCATTTTGCCATCCAGGTGGAACCCTTTTCAGAGACCGCGATCCAATGAAGTCCGGGAATGTATATCTTGGTTTCGGGCTGTTGTTCTCGCTCTTGTGCCACTGCGCCTTCTGGCTTTTTTTGCAGCACATGCCGGCCATGCCGCAACCAAAACAGTTTGCGGATTCTTGCCTGGTGGCGGTGCGCGTTACGTCTTCCCCATCAGCCTTGCAAGCGGAGAAGGAACAGCTTCCGCCCCGTAATGAACCGCGTGAACAGGTGAAGCCAAAGCCGCTGCCGGAACGGAAAGCCAAAGCGACGAAAAAAGCCGAACCACCCAGGAAGCTTCTCCCGGACTTGGAAAAACCCATGGAAATGTTCCGTGCGACTGCCGACCCCACCCCTCCCCAGCCTGTATTGGAAAAGCAAAGCGGGGAAACCTTGGGTGCCGGTGAGGCCCAGCCGGTCTTCGGAATAGGAGCAGCCTCCCTTGCTGCTGGAAACAGCGGCGGCATGGCTCTGCCCCAGGGCAATACCCTGCAGGGAAAAACGGGTGGCCCCCTTTTCGCTGATAAAAACCGACCCAGACAGGGGGTTGTGCCCACCTTTCAATTGAGCAGTCTGCCGGAATACTCCCGGCGAGTGGAACCGGCTTATCCCCAAGCCCTTGCCGACAGTGAAATCCAAGGCAAGGTGTTGTTGCTGGTCACCATCGAGCCGGATGGAAGTGTGGGGGATGTGGATGTAAAACAAGCCGACCATCCCCTTTTCGCTGATGCAGCCGTGGCAGCCATGAAACAATGCGTTTTCAAGCCGGCCACCCAGGACGGCACTGCCGTGGCCGCCCGCATTGAAATACCTGTGCGGTTTGTTTTGGAAAATACGTAGGGGCGGTTCGCGAACCGCCCCTACAACGCGCGAAACAAAAGTAGAAGATCAGGAAACACAATACCTGAAATAAAGGAGTAATAATATGATCTCAATCCACCTGTCCAATCTTTCCTTCTATGCCGCCCGCGGCATACTGATGTTGCTCGTTGCACTGAGCATCCTTACTCTTGCCTTTTTCATCGAGCGCCGGTTGTTTTTCAGACGCCGGTTTCTCAAACAATATGAATCCGTGGTGGCGGCCATTGACCAGGCCGATTCCCTGGAAGCTGTCATCCGCATTTTAAACCGTGGTGCATCGGCTGAAGCCGGCGTGGTGCTCAAGAGCCTTGAATCCGGCCCCCTCAGCAGCACTGAATTCGCGGACAAATCCAATGCCTACCTCTATAGCAGCCGGAAGCAGTGGGAGCGTTTTTCCCTTTTTCTCGGTTCCGTGGGCAGCAATGCGCCGTTCATCGGTCTTTTAGGCACGGTTCTGGGCATTTTAAAATCCTTTGCCGATCTCGCCATGACCACAAACAGCGGTCCCCAGGTGGTCATGGCCGGAATATCCGAAGCCCTGATCCTGACCGCCGCCGGCCTGGCCGTGGCCATTCCGGCGGTGATCTTCTTCAACATATGCAAGCACCAGGTACAACAAGGAATAGGCCGTGTGGGCGCTTTGGTGGCCCTGATTTCTTCCAAAAACCTGTTTGCACCAGCTGCTTCCATGCCGCAATAAGGAGCAACCCATGCATAGCATTTTTCAAATCCTTTTATGTTTCTGTCTTGCTACCGCGGTGTCGGCCAACGAACTGGCATCGCCGGAATCGGACCCTGTCGTTCCACCGCCCCCCCAGTCCGTGGCCGGAGTCCTGCTGGAAAAAGGCACCCGCAAACCTATCAGCGACAGCATTTTTTATGTGCGGCCGGCCACGGAAACACAATTTGTCCAGGCCGTCACCACTGACGCCGGCGGTGGCTTTGCCCTGGAACTGCCGCCGGGAAAATATCAGGCCATCTTTGCCGTCATGGGTTACACCCGCACGGAAATTGATTTCGAGGTAACGGCCAACGCTCCTGCCCTTCTGGAATTCAGGCTCATGCCCCTTGCGACCAATCCGTATCAAATCGTGGTAAAGCAACCGCGGAACACAACCACCGTTTCTTCCCAGACCATCAGCTCCCAGGAAACCGCGGTCATGCCCGGGGCCGGCCGGGATGTGCTTGCCGCTGTCAGCAATCTGCCGGGGGCCAACACCTTGAGCGCTTTCAACGGCTATGGCAATGGTTTGATCATCCGCGGTTCTGAAAATGATGACAGCCTGTTTCCGGTGAACGAGCATTCCCTGCCCATGTTTTACCACTTCGGCGGCTTTGAGAGCATCATCGAGCCTGAACTGGTGGAATCCCTGACCTTTGAAGCCGGCGGATTCAGCGCCGAATACGGCAACGCCACCGGCGGCGTGGTGGCCATGCGCCTCAAGGATCCGCGCACGGACCGCCTGGGCGGCTATGCCAACCTGGGCCTGCTTTCCACTTCCGCCATGGTGGAAGGACCCATCACCGCGAAAGACAGTTTCGCCTTGTCCATTAAGCGCGGCTTTCTGGATGTGTATGTCAAGACCGCCCTGGAAATCAAAGACGAATCCGCCGTGGATCCTGGTTTCACCACCTATCCCATGTATTATGACGCCACCGGTATTTATAAACATGTCATCCGCAAAGGCAATGAGTTGAAACTGATCGCCGTCGGATCTTCCGATCGCGTGGCCCTGCTGGACAAGGAAAACAAGGCTTCCGAACGCTATGCCAATGACCAATTCTTTGACCAGGAATTCCTCAACCTGATGGGCGAATGGCATCTGCAGCAGGGGGCTTTCAAATCCGTGCTGTCGCCCTTGCTGGCCTATCGGCTATTACAGTGGCATGAAGGCCCCCGGGCCTTTCACAAGCAACGGGAATTCCAGTTGGGCTTGAGCGAAAAACTGGAATTTCGCCTGACTGAAAACCAGCGCATCAAGACCGGCGGCCGCCTCTCTGCCTATTACACCGCAATGGATTCCAATTTTTTCATACAGCCCAAGGAAGGCGAGATCACCCAGGCATACGCCGATAAAGAACTGGTCTTTGATGACGACATCCGCGCCTTGTATCCAAGCTTCTATCTGATGGACGAGCTCCATCTGGACCGCTTTCACCTGACGCCGGGTGTGCATGCCCTGTGGGACATCCATAACGGCCACACGGCAATTGATCCCCGTCTTTCGGCAAAATACCGATTGTTTGAGCCCCTGACCCTAAAGGCCGCCGTCGGCCAATACAGCATGCTGCCCAAGGCGGATGAATGCCATGCGCCCTGGGGCACCAAAGGTTTGAAGCCGGAAAGGGCCCTGCACACCGTGGCCGGTGTGGAATACCGCCTGACCAAAGATGTGCTTCTGGATGTCCAGGGCTATCATAAGCAGTTTGATGACCTGGTGGCCCGGTCCGCCGACGATCCCACCCGCTTCAGCAACAGCGGCACCGGCCGGGCCTATGGCATGGAATGCTTACTGCGCCATGACCTTGCGGAAAATCTTTTCGGCTGGATTTCCTATTCCTATACGGTGTCCAAGCGCAAAGACGCCCCTGGTGAGGCTGAACGCTATTTTGATGATGACATTACCCATACGGTTAAAACCGTCATGAATTACAAGCCCAGCACTTACTGGTCCTTCGGCTTCAAATACGAGTATGCTTCAGGCAAGGCCTATACTGATCTTTTGAATACGCCCACCTGGTACGAAGTGGATCAAGACAAATATCATCCCTTGTATACAGGCCCCATCAATGATAATCGCCTGAGCGATCATCACCAACTGGACTTCCGCATCGATCGCTATTGGTACTTCGACAACCTGATTCTCAGCACCTATCTGGATGTCCGCAACGTATTCCAAAACAAGGTGGCGGTGGATATGGCCTATAACAAGGACTACACCCAAAGGGAGGAGCAGTTGGCCCTGTCTTCCCATATCCCCATGATTTTTGTGGGCGCCAAACTGGATTTTTAAGTTACCGAACTTTTAAAGGAGGGCCTTGATCATCTATTTGGCCAATCGGGAAAATCCGAAATTCGAATTTCATTTTCGCGGCTGAAACAATGACCGAGGCCGAAAGGAGTATGTAGTATGAAAACCGATCTTAGCTTAATTTTATGGCTGAGTCTGCTGTGGTTCCTTACCGTTACCGGCTGCGCCGACAGCGATTTGCTGAAAGACTACCAGGCCGAGCAACCCCGCATCCTGGCGATCCGGATTCAAGAACCGGAAGCGGAACCCGGCGACACGGTGGAGATGCAACTATTGGTGGGCGGCCGGGATGTGAGCCAGGACATGACCCAACCGGTGGATTGGTATTTACAGACCGACCCGCCTACTCTTCTGGGCACTGCGTCCTATGACCAGCCCTTGGCCACTGTGATCCCACAAGACGCCTTACCTGAAGCGCTCACCTGGCGCGATTTTCTGATTTCCGCCAGGCTTCAGGTCAACGGCAAACCCCTGACAGCCCAAAAATATCTGCGCGTCACCAGTACCCCAAAGGGCAGAAATCCCCGGATCAATTCGGTCCAAGTGCGTTTCCGGGAAAACAACGAATTAATTTTAAAAGAAATCAAAACGGGTGATACCATCGCCATTGCCCATCCCGGCCGGGACGTGGCCTTCAGCGCCGTGACGGCGGTTCTGCCGGAGGGTGAAAACGAGCGGCTGGTGTTCCAATGGCAGGCCGCCGTCTCCAGCAACAGTAGCGGCAAGTTGTTTGTGGAGCCCGAGCAGGCCGAGATCGACAAATTGCTGCCTGCCGGACGCGAAGCCTCGGATTCCCATCCGGACGTGGTGTTCTGCCTGAAAGGGGAAAAAGGTGATGATCCGCTGCAATCCGGTCTTTATCACATTTACCTGGTGGTGCGGGACAACGCTTTCAACAGCGCCAGCCGGGCCGAGGAGCGTTTCGGCACGGATTTCTTTTATTTCAACTTATGTGTCGGGAACAATTGCGGTAACAGCTTCCAGCCGTAATCCAAAAACCGCGTTTAAATATAATTCCGCAAGTTTTCAATGGCCGGTGTACGCACCGCAGCTTCGGCTGCCAGTAGCTCGAATTCTTCTGCAAGCTGTTTCATTTCACCCCTGGCATGGTTGGAATGCCCGGCAATGGTGATTTCGGAAAATTTCGAGCCCAGCAGGCGTCTGACCATGGGCGTGAGCAAAAAAAGCGGCAACCAGCGAAAGGTATTCAAATTGGTCGGTGTAATGGGGATACTAAGCTTTTGAAGCACACCAAAGCCTTCCCGAACTGCTTGCAGCACAAGCCGGACGTCTTCCTTGGAGCGGGCCAGCCGGTAATTGCTCCCATTGTGTTTATAGATGGCGTTGGCAACCGGGCTCAGCAGGGCCACATGGGTGCGCTGCCAGGCATCCATGCGCCTGGTGATGGTAGTGGCGAAACCGGCTTCTTTAAAAAGCCGTGCAACCGCTTGCAACCGCGGTGTAATGGCGCCGTCCGGCTCGCCGAAAGTGGTGATTTGCAGGCAAAGATAAGGGCCGCTCAAAATGAAATAATTCACCTCCCCGGCCTCCATCCATCCGCCCGCGGCCGGAAAACCGAGCAGCAGCCTCTTCGCCCCCACTGCTTCGGCCCATTCCTGATATCCCAGACAATTGTTCACCATGAAAAGCACATGGGCTGACTTATTTCTGGCCAGGTCCGGCAGTACGCTTTTCACCTGATCTTTGCGAACGGTCACCATCACCAAATCATAGTTTGCATCCGGGTCCAGTCGATCCGTTACCTGCACCTGGTGGCGGGTTTTCCTGCCGGTGACGGCATCTTTGAGCACAATACCGTTTTTCGAAAGAAAAGGATGGCGTTGATTGCGTGCCAGCATGCTTACGCAATGACCCTTCTCCGCCAGTTTCGCCCCATAAAGGCTGCCTACAACACCTGCGCCATAGATGAAAATGTTGAGGGATTTTTTGCCTTCCAGTAAAGTGCCGGCCTTCGGCTTTTCGTGCTGGTTTTGTTTCGGTTGCATGCATTTTCTCCTTGTGCTTTGGATTCGAATACGCTTAGAGTAAATATGATTTTTTCATCACGTTTGATCTGGAAATATGATACAGATATTACGTTGTCAATCAAAAAAAATGATAAAAATATCATATTTTTTACAAATGATTGATATAGCAATTTTTATTTAATGGAATCCAATGCCACCCAAAAGATCTGCAACCCGGGAACCACGCCAGACACGCAGCATGCAAACCAAGCAGCAGATCCTGGCCGCCGGCACTAAACTGTTCACGGAAAAGGGTTTCCACCAAACCAATTCCAATGAGATCGCCAAGGCCGCCGGTGTGGCCGTGGGCAGCTTTTATGCCTACTTCAAGGACAAAAAGACCCTATTCATTGAAATCATGAAAGTGCATTATGAGGAGCAATTCCGTTTCATCGAGCTTCCCGAAGAAAATCTGGCTGGTGTTGATCGGCGTGCCATGATCCACCGCCTGATCAAAAGTCTTGCGGAGCTGCACAATATCGCCCCGGAGATCCACCAGGAACAATATTATCTGGCCCACACCGATGCCGACATTCAGGCCTTGATCGATGAGTGGGATCAAGCGGCCCATGCCCTGATACTCAGCTATTTACAAAGATGGCTGGCGGATGGGTATCTGCGGGTAAAAGACCTGGACACGGCGGTGCGGCTATTCGGCACCACCGTGGAGGAGAATATTCATGCCCTGAAATTTTCAAAAGCCGAAGTGAATGAAACCCGGGTGATCAACGAATTGACCGACATGCTTTGCCGGTATTTGTTTGTGGAAGAAAAAAATAAAAAATCTGCGTAAGAGCCGATGTCAAACACCAAATCAATTCTGCTGATCCATCCGCCGGTGTCCAAACCCTGCGAACCGCCGGCCGGGATTGCCAGGCTGGCCCGGGCCTTGAGAACGGGCGGCGTGGACTGCCGGGTTTGGGATGCCGATATTGAAGGCCTTCAATGGCTGATACGCAAGCCCATGATTCCCATCGATACCTGGACCCGGCGCGCCCTGGTGAAAATCGAGCCCCATTTGGCGGCCATGCGCGCCGGAACGCTTTATGCCAATGCGGATCGTTATAAAAAAACCGTCATGGACCTCAACCGGGTCCTTTTCATGAACGGCCGGGCCATGGGAGCGCGGATCTCCTTTTCCGATTACAGCGACCCAAAACTTTCGCCGGTGCAGAGCGCTGATTTGATCCAGGCGGCCTGCGGCTTTGAAGCCAATGCTTTTTATCCTTTCTTTGCCGAAAGGCTCTTCACGCTGTTTCAGGAAAAAACCCCCGACCTGCTGGGTTTCTCCGTCAATTTCATGAGCCAGGCCCTTTGCGCCTTTGCCATGGCCGGATTTATCAGAAAATATTTTCCGCATATTCAAATTATTCTGGGGGGCGGTCTGATCACCTCCTGGATGGCCATTCCGGGTTTCCGCAATCCCTTTGACGGCATTATCGACGAACTAGTAGACGGACCGGGCGAGGCCGCCCTGCTGGCCATGTGCGGCGCGGAGCCAACGGAGCGAGGGAGTTTTTGGGGTTCGGATTATTCCGCCTTCCCATTAAAAGACTACCTGTCACCGGGCCTGATCCTGCCCTACAGCACCGCCGGCGGTTGTTACTGGCGGCGCTGCGGATTCTGCCCGGAAAAAGCCCAGGGCGGCAAGTACCGGCCCTTGAATCCAGGGGCGGTTACCAATGAACTCGGCCATCTGGTCGGTTCCCTGCAACCGGCCCTGATTCACTTCCTGGACAATGCCCTTTCCCCCAAATTTCTACGTCATCTCATAAGCCACCCACCTGGGGCGCCTTGGTACGGCTTTGTGCGCATCACGGAACATCTCACCGACCCGGATTTTACCGCCGGCTTGCGCCGTTCCGGTTGCGTAATGCTCAAGCTGGGGGTTGAATCCGGGGATCAGGCAGTGCTGGACGCCCTTGAAAAGGGAATCCAGGTGGCCACCATTTCCAAGGCCCTCAGGGCACTAAAGGCGACTGCCATCGCCACCTATGTTTATCTGCTGTTCGGAACCCCGGCCGAAACTCCCGCAAGCGCCGAGAAAACCCTGGCGTTCACCGCGGCCCATGCAGACGCCATTGATTTTCTCAACTTGGCGGTCTTCAATCTGCCGGCTTACAGCGCGGATGCCGCTACCTTGGAGACCGGCGAATTCTATCCAGGGGACCTGTCCCTGTACCGGGAATTCCGGCATCCCCATGGCTGGAACCGGGACCATGTGCGGCGCTTCCTCGCAAAAACGTTCACCAGCCACCCGGCCATCCGCCCCATCATTCAGGCCAATCCCCAGTTTTTTACTTCCAACCATGCGGCGTTCTTGATCCGAAAATGAAAAGTAGATGTTGTGGGAGCGGCTTCCAGCCTCGATGCGGACGAAAAATAGTCAAGGCTCTTTTTAAATTTTCTGAGACACGGATTGCACGGATTTCACGGATTTTACGAGAACAAAAAAGGACCAGCCTCATTCCTTTTTTCCACCACACGCTGCACTGAAGTTCACCAAGGACACGAAGTTCTCCGGCTGCTCCGAAGAAAGGAGCCATTTTAACTTCGTGCCCTCGTGTACTTCATGGTGAAAATCAAATCAAAATCAAGGTCTAATGCCTTTCTTATCTCTTCTTGATGGCGGCACTGAAATTTTCGGAAGCAAATTTTTCCGTTGCGCGATTCAAGGCGATGGTCAGGGCTTCACGGACGATACGCTCGTATTCGGCGGTGGCGCCCACCCACAAGACCCGTTTTTCTTCGCCCTCAATCATGTCTTCCCAGAGTACTTTCTGGGTTTCGGGTTCAAGGGCCCGCACCTTGACGCCCACGCTATGCCAGACCGCCATGTACAGATCCATCCAGAAGGTCTTGATTTCGCCGTCTATGACGGCATCCACCTTCATCTGTGCGGGGATGGGCTCACTCGGTCCTTTGAGAACAGTCACATTATAGCCCGCTTCTTGAAGCGCTTCCGCAAAGAACCGGGTGATCATAACTTCCAATTGCTTGCCTTGCTCCAGCCCTACATGCCCGATTACCATACCGAAGCCATTGCGCTTGTTCCCGATGTACTCGGTAATTTCTCTTTTGTCGGAGAACTGCCGGACTACCAGATTACCTTGATTTTTAGCAGTAATTTTTTCAAGGGGATCATGATCCACTACCAATTCCGTGGTCCCCAGGGCGCAGCTTGAAAGCAAGGCGACTGTGATCAGCAGAATTGAGAAACGATGTGACAGAGCAGGGATAAATTCGTTTTTCAAGTTGAACCTCCTGATGATTGATTGAAAGTTAAAATGAGACAAAAATGCCTGCCATGCAACCAACGAGTTTGACATTGTCAGTGCCGTTTTCATTAGCCCTATGGTCGCATTTGTAGAAGAAGAATGACCATACCAAATATATCAGAACCGGACAAGCCTTCTGAACGGATCATGCCGGACAATTGCATGCAATTCACCCTGATGTATTAATCACTGACTCAATCTCAACAAATTAAAAAGACTTGCGCCCAATATATTGAAAACCCTTGGCGGCATTGCCGTTCATGGTTGTCAGGGAGATGTCTTGGATTGCAATGGTTTTAAAATGCGAAAGCAGAGTTGCAATCCATTGTTTATCATGGTGCCGCACCACCGCTCCGTCGTTCAATTCAAAAACACCATAGGTTCCATAGAGTTCCTGGAATTGCGCATAGCGCAGCCGGTTGCGCGGATCATCCTGCAGCCAGTAGTCGCTGATGTAAATGATGCCGCCGGGCTTTAAAATCCGTTTCAATTCTTCTATCAGGGCATGTTGAGCCTGGTCCATGGGAATACAGGTCAGCACGGCGAAAAGGAGCACGGCGTCAAAGCACCGGTCATGAAAAGGCAGGCGGGCATTGGTCCAGGTCAGGAGGTGCAAATGGGGAAATTCCCTTTGCCCCCTCTCGATCATGGCTGGGGAGGAGTCCAGGCCGATCACATTTTTATAGCCCAAATCATGCAGCTCGTTACAAATGCGGCCATAGCCGCAGCCGTAGTCGAGGATTTCCCCGTTAAAGGGAACAAGAATTTTGAATCGCTCCACATCCAAGGGGTGGGTAAAAATCCTGGAATTTGCCGCCTTATCCCAATATTCGATCTGGTTATCCATGTCCGGTAGGTGGGGCTGATTGGTAGTTGTTTTTTTCGCCATTATTGCATCATTTGGGGTTTAAATTATTTCTTGGCCATCCCTCCATGGTGGGAGCGGCTTCCAGCCGCGATAGGGCCGGACCTATTATGCGAGCATCAGTTATCACGAGGCTTGGCCTTTGCTGCGGTTGCGACAATGGCATCAAGTTTTTCCGTTATCTCTTTATCGATCTTATCAATGGGAACAAATCCGGCCAGCAGATGATAGTCGGACTTGCGCAATCCGATGGGCAATTTTAGTTCGGCAAAATATTTTTTAAACAGCGGTTCCAGAAATTCCTCGCTGGTTTTAACATCCGCCGACCAGGGACTCCCTTTTCCAAGGGTTTCCAAAGCAGCGGAGACTTCCGCGATGGCTGCTTGCATCACTTCCAGTCTGTGATTTTTTTCGGCAAGGCCAAACAAGTCATCCGGCAAATCATAGCGGGCGTATGCCAGTAAAACCTCTTCCATGCAAAAATAATTTTCAATCTCTTTTTTACGCCAGATTAATTCGGTCAAGCCTCGTTCCATTTGAAGTTGTTTATCCAAGCGGTCAAAAATGGCGATGCCGACCAAATCGTTTTTTGCTTCCCGTAAACCAAAAAAATGCTCGCGAGCTTTTTGGGGCAGATTGGTTTCCACATAACGAACAAAGGGCAGGTCAAGATAGGTTTGGGCTTCATGGTTCAGAAGTTTGGCAAAAACCTGCAGGATCGCCAGATCCGTTGAATTTTCAAGATAAAGCACCCAACCTTTTTGTTCCGCCTGGTAGTATTGCTCAAAACCGATATCCCGCAACGACTTGATGACCTGGGAGCCGCGGTCGTCTATCCGATGGGGTTTTCCCACAAACGCGATCACGGTATCACGTTCGGCGGCTTCGTTGAGCACGATCTCGGAATGACTGGCGGCGATGATCTGGGAATTTTGTTTTTGGGCCACATTGACCAAAAGATTGTAGGTCTGTCGCTGTCTCAGTATTTCCAGATGGGCGTCCGGTTCATCCAGCAGCAACACTGTGCCTGGATTGTCATAAAGATGGCAAAGCAACAGAATTACTTGCTGCAAGCCCCGTCCGGAAGAAGAAAGATCTAGAACATTACCGCGCTCCTCTTTGTACGTCATTGTGATTTCACTGCGTTCGATAATATACTCGGGCGGAAGCAATTGCACCCCGAAAAGTGCGCGAACATGCGCTGTCAATTCCTCCCAACAGTTCGTTTCATTCTTTTGCTGATAGATCCGATAGCAAAGGTTGCGAAGCACCTGGGCGGTTTGGCCCTGGCCGATGAGGACCCCGATCTCTCCGGGCTGTTTGAAAAATTCACGATCCGCCAAGCCGGACATGGGGGGTAAAAAAGCGACCCTGCCTAGACCCGCTTCTGGTGGAATGGGCATCCGTCCTTCGTCAGCCATGCGCAGCGGACGGCAATAAAAGGATTCCTCATTGGCGTAGTCGAATTCCAAACCGCAGGACCAAGCCTTATCCTGGGTAACACCATCGATGATAATCTCAATCCGGACATTCTGGGTTTTTAAAGAGTTATTCTCCCCCTCTGTCACACGATCCCGTACATGCAGGTTTCGCCAGAGCAGATTAGCGCCAGGTACAGGGATAGATACCAAGTCACGGCGGTTGATGGTTACTCCCGGACGTTTTTCCGGCGACGACTTGCCCTTTCTTTTCTCGTTCCAGCGCCGTAGACCGATATCCCAGAGAGCCATGGCCTGTAGAACAGTGGTTTTGCCGGAATTGTTGGGACCGATCAGGACTACGGCTTTCCCAAGCTCTATGTCCACATCATCAAAACGCTTGAAATTTCGGATTCGTATGCGTGTCAACATGGTGCTGTTTCCTTTTTGGGCATTCTTTCATCCGTTTTGGCCTCTAATACTTCCAATCCTCATGCCGAACCGGCAGCCGGTTCAGCTCATCCTTGAAGAATTTCCATTTTGGCAGAAACTGATTCATAAGGGAAACGAACCGGTCGTTATGCTTTCTTTCCAACAGGTGAACCATCTCGTGCACCACAATATATTCTAAACATTCAGGCGGCTTTTTAGCCAGTTCCAGGTTCAGCCAGATGCGTTTGGCCTCGCGGTTGCAGGTGCCCCATTTGGTGCGCATTTTTTTAATCCGGAACTCCTGGACATGAACACCCATTTTTTTCGCCCAGTTCTCAATGATGGCCGGCACGCCTTCTTTTAGCTGTTCCCGATACCATTCGTCCAAGATGGATCTCATCTTTTCTCTGTTTATTTCGGGCCTCACATATAATTCGATTCTCTTGTGCTTCAGTTCCACCCGAGGCGCGGAATCCTGTTCGATGATTTTGAGCAGATAGCGTTTGCCTTTGAAATAGTGGCTTTCCCTGTTCAGAAACTCTCTTTCTGCTTCCCGTTCCTGATTTTTCAGTTTGGCCTGCTGTTTTTTGATCCAGCTCAGCTTGGAAATGGCGAATATCCGGATGGTATCCAGGTCCATTCCCAGCGGCGCGGCAATGCGCACCCGGCCGGCCGGAGGATATACCGCCAGATGGACATTTTTGATGTCCTTTTGCACTATGTCGATGGTAATCATTCCGAGTTGCAAGCGTTCCATATCAATATTCGTTTTGTGCCTTCACAGTTGAAAAAATGCGCTCTACCTCTTCATCGTCACCCAAAACCTCGAACAACTTGCTTTTCAAAACCGTTTCTTTGGGTTTATTTCCCTTCCAACCATCCGGCCGGTATTTCAGCACAGTGTCATGGACAGCCAGCGCCAAATCCTCTTTTTGCAACAGATTGAACAACGCTCTCTTTGCGGGGGTATTCAACGCCGCCGGCGTATCATCGCCTTTGCCCTCTTTCACCTTTTTGGCCAGTTCAGCGATTTTTTTCAGATAGGCTTCATAGCTGATGGCATTGGCCTTCCGCTCCCTGATGATGGCGTCAAGAAGCTTTGACATGGCTTCGAAAAAGGCGGGATCAGTCAACTGTTCCTTGATGATTTTCCGACGCACATTGTTTTCAATGGTTTCAGCCACAGCGTCCTTGCTGGCTTGAATGCCTTTGGGCAGGCTTTTGATGGCGGCGGCGATGCCGGTATTCACGATGATCTCAATGAGCGACATTTCACCAAAAGGTGATATTTTTACAGGATCGTCTGCCTGAATATATTTGTCGATCAAATGCCGCATATCGGCTTCATAGGTTTTCAGGTCCAGGGTTTCACCGCTTGCTTTTCTGATTTCCTCCCGCAGTTTCAGGTAAAAATCGTTCTGGTTCTCTATATCGTTGATTTCGGCTGGGCTGTATCCGGCGGCATCCATGGCATCGGCAATATTCGCATAGGCCCGGATCAGTGAAACAGTGGCTTTGTACAAGGCGGTGCGCCGGATTTCCGTATTTTTGAGATCTTCCGGGATCTCCGGGTTGCCGCAAAAATAGCGGATATGGGCAAGGGTATCCTTGGGTGGGGCGACCGGTTCGCAGAGCAAGGCGATTTCCTCCAGCGCGTTGTCCAACCGTTCATGCCCTTTTTTCAGGCGGTCCTGGAGTAGAATATCGCAGTCCTCTTTTTGAAAAACGTCGTAATCCAGTTCGGAGGTGTACACCGCTACCGCGTTTTCCACCTTTTTGAACAGGTCCTTATAATCCACGATATAGCCGAACTGTTTGTCATCCGTATCCAGCCGGTTCACCCGGCAGATGGCCTGAAACAACCCATGGTCCTGCATGGATTTATCGATGTAAAGATAGGTACAGGACGGCACGTCGAAGCCCACCAGGAGCTTATCCACCACGATCAGCAGTTTCATGTTCGTCGGCTCTTTGATGAACTGTTCCTTGGCGGCGTCTTCATAGGCTTCGGTTTTCTTTTTGCCCAGTAATTTTTTGTAGGTTTTATAGATGTATTCCTTTTCGGTTTCCGTATTAGCGCCGGTATCCTCGGTGGTGATGTCGCCGGTGGCGGGGCTGTATGAGGTCACCACCGCGCATTTGCCTTTCAGTTCCGTCTCCTGAAACAGTTCGAAATAACGACAGGCCTCATAAATGCTGGAGGCCACCAGGATGGCATTGCCCCTTTCCGAGCTGAGCCGGGGCTTGACGTTGAAATCGAAAATAATGTCGTTCACCACTTTATCCATGCGGGATTTGGAGCTGAGCACCTTTTGCATGGTGCCCCATTTCTTTTTCAGTTCCAGTTTTTGAAAATCGTTCAATGCTTTGGTCTTGGTTTCAAACCAGGCGTCAATGAGCTTGGGTGAGGAAATTTTCTGATCGATGTCCCGGGCTTCATACACCAGATCCAGCACCACGTTATCCGCAACCGCTTCGTTGAATTTATAGGTGTGAATGTATTTCCCGAACACCTCCAGGCTGGTCTGCTTGTCCTTTTTCAGGAGAGGGGTGCCGGTAAAGCCGATAAAAACCGCACTGGACAACATGGCTTTCATGGTGCGGTGCAGTTTACCGCTTTGGGTGCGGTGGCATTCATCCACAAACAGGAAGAGTTCCCCAACCGCCTGGGTGGGTTTGCTTTCCAGTTCCTTGATGAATTCATCGAAATTGTCCACCTTTTTCTTACCGAATTTGTGCACCAGAGAACAGAGCAGCCTGGGTTTGGCCTGGGCCAATTGGTCCATCAGATCGCGGCCGCTGGAAGTACGCTTGATGGGCTCCCCGGTATCCGTGAAAACCCCTTCTATCTGTTTGTCCAGCTCATCGCGGTCGGTGATGATGGCGACCCGGGCCTTGGGGTTGTTTTCCAAAATCCACTTGGCCAGGAGCACCATGACAATGCTTTTGCCGCTTCCCTGGGTATGCCAGATGATCCCGCCTTCCCGCCGGCGGATGTTTTCCTGGGCTGCCTTGATGCCGAAATATTGATGCGGTCGTGGCAGCTTTTTGATCCCGGCGTCAAACAACACAAAGTCGTACATGATCTCCATCAGCCGCTTTTTGTCGCAGAGTTTCAGCAGGTATTTGTCCAACTGCAAACGGCTGTCGTCTTCCTCGTCTTCCTTCCATTTCAGGAAAAACTTTTCCGGTGTGCCGATGGTTCCATAGCGCAGGCCTTCGGTGTCGTTGCCGGCAAAAATAAATTGAACCGTGGAAAAAAACGAGCCGATGAATTCCTTTTGCTGGTTGACAATGCTCTGGCGGATGCCGTCGCCGATGGAAACCGTGCTGCGTTTCAGCTCTAATACGCCGATGGCGATACCATTGACGTAGAGGACGATATCCGGGCGTTTTTCTTTATTGCCCTGGATCGTGACTTCTTCGGCAACGGCAAAATCATTTTTCGCGGGATTTTTCCAGTCCATCAGGTGGACGGTCTCAAAATTCTCGCCGGCCTCCGCTTTCACCTGAACCCCATAGCGGAGCAGTTTGTAAACGTTTTTATTGTTGGTATACAGGCTCTCGTTGGGATTGTTGGCGGCGATCCGCAATTCGTGCAGCGCCCGGGTGATGTGGGCCTTGCTGTAGCCTCGTCCAGCGAGGTATGGGGAGAGCAGCCCTTCCTCGATGTTGCTGTTGTCTTCGCGGTCATTCGGGTCACCTATGTAGCGATAGTGGAGTTCATTGCGGAACAGCTCAATGATACGGTTCTGGGTGACGCGCTCGGGTTGGCCGATATTTTTCATTTCAAAACCTCCCAGTGGCCCCTCTTGGTTGGCCCGATATGCCGAATGACACCCGCGGATTTCAATTTTTCCAAGTGATATTTGATACCCTCGGCGCTTATTCCTATGCTGGCGGCCAGGTCCTTGCGGGTGATGGAAGGCTGGGACCTCAATAACGCGAGGATTTTTTCTTGGGTAGTTTCTTGGGTAGTTTCTTGGGTAGTTTCTTGGGTAATCTCTCCTTCGCCGGCAATGGGGCGCTGACCCGCAAAATGAAAGATGACCCATAATCCCGTATGTTCGAGACGGAACTCCGGCCTGGGTAGTCTTGCCGCGGCGCAGGCTTCCAGGATGCGCTCAATGCCGCGACCCCAGGCTTCGATCATACCTGCGCGAAAAAACGCATTGGCAATATCAGGATTGAATGGGTACGAGGAATGTTTTCCTCTAAGCTTGGCCTCTGTCCAATCCGGTGGGAGTTCACCGCTATTCCAGATCATCAGCTTGTCTTCATATACACTGATCTGAATGGGAGAGCCGGAAGAATAGTCTTTGTGGATGATCGCATTGAGCAAGCCTTCGCGCAAGGCTTCCTCTGGAATTGGGTATGTCTCCACCCGCCGGATACCACGATAGCTGATCATGGCCCTGAGGTACTTGGTCAAGAGCAGGTCCATCGTCTTGTCCACCTGGGTGAAGAGGTCGCCATGAGACTCATCTTGGTAGAGAAGCTCCGAATCGGTGCGAAAAAATCCGATCTTTACATAGGCGCCTGTGACAAAGCGCTCCGGATCGGAATAGAACAGGAGTACTGCGGCGCGTTTGAGATATTGCCCTTCCAGCAAATGCAGCTTTTCGATTAATCCGGGGATGTCCTCCCGCAGAATAGCTGAATCCAATCGCTTGCTTTCACGGGCACTCTTACGGAAATTATCAAGGACGGGTTTCGATAGATTTTCAATCGTTACATACGGAACCGGCACGCCGTCCCAACGCCGTCCCTGCTTTCTCATGAGAAACTTATCCAGGGCCGCGCCTTTCAACTCCTGCTTGGTGCTGCCGCTACGAAAGTGATATTCACCCTTGTAGCTGATGGGGCTGGGGTAAGGTTCCACGATAATTTCCAGCCAGTCTTTGCCGCCATCGCTGTGCAAATTCACCGGCACCACCATCCCTAAAATATCCCGCACCTTGTTCGGAATGTCTTCCAGCAGCTTCGCCGCGTTGGAGATCCCCAAAACCTCGCCTCTGTCATTCTTGCCGATCATCAACACACCACCTTCGGCATTGGCAAAACCACAAATCCACTTCAGGTATTCATCCCGCCAGCGTTGCTTATATTCGATGTTTTGGCTTTCCCTCATATCAATCGGATCCTTCCAACGAGCAGTTCGTGCATGGCCTCCTGCTCATTATAATTGCGTTGCCATACTTGCGCGCCGGGGGTTCCCCGGATTTGATTGATTTGTTTTGATGAAACCGTTTTGTAGGCGCCAATTAAGCGGCCGACGGATTTGCGGGTTTTGGGGATTGCGATGTGCTGACCCGGATAGGACGGTCGTGGGGGCTGGGATGTAGGGGCGGTTCGCGAACCGCCCCTACGCGCGTCCCCAAGGCCGCCCCAATTATCTCTCAAAATCAATATCCCATGAATATGGTTGGGCATCACCACGAATCGATCAATGCCGACATATTCATATTGACTACCCAGCCATTGCCACCATGTTTGCACAATTTCCCCAATTTCATTCAAGCGCATTTGCCCATTTTCGATTTCTCCGAACAAACATTCCCGATGGTGGGTGCATATGGTGATAAAGTAGGCCCCGGATCGGGTGTAATCATACCCCTTCAAACGGATGGAACGGCGATTATGAATTCTCGGATCATAGATCGTTTTTTCATCCATGTTTTTTGCCTTTGTTGTGGATTATGCGGCGTTGTTCCATGGGGCAAGCCGTCTGGGCGGTTCGCGTGTACGGGCGGTTCGCGAACCGCCCCTACGGCCTGCCCTACACACAAACCGTTCCCTGCACCTGAATCACCCCCATGCGCCCATGAATCCGTCATTTTAACAACCGGGGGGACGTTCCCAATGGCCATTCATGCCCACATCCCGTGGTTGGCCCGTAGGGGCGGTTCACGAACCGCCCCTACACCCGTGCCCGACATGCAAGCCGTCCCCTGAATGTGAATCACCCCGCGCGCCCATGTGGACATCATTTCATCAAACGTATCCTTCCTGTCAAAAGGTTTTGCATCATTCCTTGCTTTATCTGTTTGTATTTGGCGAGTTTGGTTTCCAGGGCTGATATTTCTGCATCCATATCGGAAAGGATGGTGGCGATGGCTTCTTGTTCGGCTTTTGTGGGAAAAGGGACGATAAAATTAACCAGATCGCCAACATTTATATGTTTCATTGTAGAGCCTGTTTCGATTTCTTTAAGTCTTGCTCTTCCATGAAATGAATTAAAGTAAAAACTAAAAAATTTTGAGTATGCGGATTGATTATTAAATCTTGTTATTATTAGAGCATGGCAATTTGTTCCTTCCAGCTCCTTTGGAACTATTGTCGTTAATCCGACTTCACCTGTTTGAATAGTTAATAAATCACCTTCTTTTAAGCACGACTTTTGATGCTGCCGATGAAAATCATTAGTCACTCGTTTAATACCATTAAAGTTGAAAGAATTTTCTTCTACGTTATATCCTTGTATGTAAAGAACTCCTTCATCAAAATCAACATAATGAGATTTAATAGTTCCAACAAATCCATTTGTTATTAAAGAAGTTATTTCACAAAGTTCCCTGATTTCCCAATCCTCCGGAATCACCCCCACCTCGGTCATCTTGTATCCAGACTTAACCTTGAACCCCGGCAAACGCCTTTTGCCGGTGAGCAGTTCCTGCATGGCTCCCTGCTTGATGAGGCGTTTTTTGGCAATGAGCTTTTCGAGGGATTGGATCAGGGCGTCGGTATCGGAAAGGGCTGTGGCGATGGCCTCTTGTTCTGCTTTGGATGGAACAGGAAGCAAATATGGTTTCAGTTTTTCAAGATTTATGTTTAGCTGCGCATTATGTGTCGCCAAATTTTCAAATGACGATTTGCGCTTTTTTAATTCATATGCAAGCCATCGCTTGTTTATCCCTTTAGTGGGAGTTATGGCGACAAGACTATCCGGGCAAGCTGTATCGAACGCTGAAAAACCAATGTCCCCAATATTCGCAGCAATGGTGAAGAATAGGGTCCCTTTAGGGAATAATTTGCTTACCTTTAAACCATCTTGATTTAAAGTCTGTGAATATGTGGTAATGTAACCGTTGGAGTTTGTAACATCACCTGTCTGAATAAAAGGGATTTCTCCTCCATAATACTTTGGGTCATTTCGTGGACGAGCAGTGAATTTCCCACGTTCAATGTGTGCGAGCAAATGAAACGGCTTTATATCCCAATCCACTGGAATCACCCCCACCTCAGTTTGCTTATATCCTTTTGGTATCTCACTCATGATCATCTCCGGATAATCCCGCTTCTATTTCCTCGATGCTTGGCAAGCTGGATTTCAGGTTTTCAGGCAGGGACTGGGTCAATTGATATTGGGAAACACCGATAGGTTTATGGATATCGCTCAGCGAATGCGAAACAGCTTGTTTCGCAATTTGCTTGTTTGCACCGGTAAAGTGCTTCTTTTGCCGGATCAGCTCCTGGTCGCTCTCAGAAAAACACGCTTTATCGTCAGCATCCGATTGAATAATACCCGTTGTTACCATGCATACCCCATCTTTTTCAGGTGTGCGTTGACCTTCTTCTCCATCGCACTGACCTCTGTCGTCTGCATGGGCAAGGGTGTTTCATAGCGCTCTGCCAGGTCTTTGATCCGTTGGGTAAGGCGCTGGCTGATGCGATCCATTTCGGTGTGAATATTTTTCTCAATCGCCGCCATCCATTTGTCATCCACCACCAGGGTTTTGATTTCGTCAACCGAGAGCTTGGGATATTGGGAATACACCTTTTGATCCAGGCCGGTATTGGCTTCCTTGATGGATTTGGTCATATCGGATTGTTTGGCGGTCAAATCCAGATAGGTTTTAAGGACCTTGACCTCCTCCTTATATTCCTGAGAAGAATCTTGTTTCATGGCCTTCAATTCTTTGAGCCGGTTTTGCACATTGGCCTTGTTCACCTTTTCCAGCTCAGCGAAAAAACCATCCTCGCCGCTGTGTTCCTCTTCCAGTTCGGTGATCTGACTGGAGATGGCTTCATTTTCAGCCTCCATGGTTTCGATGAGCTGTTTTTCCTTGGCAAAATAGCGTTTGATCACCAGTTCCTTGGGAATCAAGTCGCAGGTCCAGCCCTTGTCCACTTCCTTGCCCTTGTTGTTCTTTTGTAGGATGCGATAGGTTGTGGCCTTCCAACCGTCTTCGGCGATCAGGTAACAGTCATCCTGCATCACCTCATCCCAATAATTCATGAGGTGTTGGTACACATCATATTTGTCGATCAACCGCTTATCGGCATATTGGGCCAGCAGGTTTTCCGAAAGCTCGACAATCAATTCTTTCGGCTTCAAGCCGGCCTGGACTTCCTTCAACCGGCGAACGCTTTTTTTACGCCACTTGTCGAAAACCGCGTTCATTTCTTTTGAATAGGCCTCAAACTCAGGATGCTGAAAGATGGTTTGCTTGATGGCATCTTTGCCGATTTTTAAATGGACGTATTGGGGCCGATTGCTTTTTCC
Source organism: Desulfosudis oleivorans (assembly GCA_020723325.1). Lineage (GTDB taxonomy): Bacteria > Desulfobacterota > Desulfobacteria > Desulfobacterales > SURF-7 > DYJD01. The sequence goes on from DYJD01000020.1 coordinate 87,309, forward strand.
AAAGAGCGCGGTTATAAGGCTCGGGTATACCGTCCAGTAATGGCCCAACGCCTCTATATCAGCTTTGGGTATGTCCCCCAACAAATGGGCTTCGATATCCTGGAGATCCTCCGGTTCCTGGTTGTCGATGTACCGGGGGATGTTCAGGTTGTATTCATTCTGTTCGATCTGGGCATAGGGGATCATTTTGGAGTATCGGTCGATCTCGATTTGTTTGTTGAAGGTGTCGACGATTTTGTGGATATCCATGCTGCGCAGACGGTTTTTATTGCCGTCCTTCATGAACCCTTTGCTGGCATCGATCATGAAAATGCCCTTGCGGTTGTGAGCGTTTTCCTTGTCGAGTACGATGATGCAGGCTGGAATGCCCGTGCCGTAAAAGAGGTTGGCGGGCAGACCGATGATGCCTTTGATATAGCCCTTGCGGATGAGATTCATGCGGATTTCTGCTTCGGCATTGCCCCGGAACAAAACGCCATGGGGCAGGATGCAGGCGCCTTTGCCCTTGCTTTTCAGGGACCGGATGATGTGGAGCAGATAGGCGTAATCCCCGTTTTTGGCCGGGGGAATGCCGTAACCCGTAAACCGGCCGTGAACATCCCCAACCGGGTCCACCCCATTGCCCCAGCGTTTGTCACTGAAAGGTGGATTGGCAACCACATAATCAAAGCTTTTCAATACCCCCTGTTCGTTCAGGAAAAGGGGGTTGGCCAATGTATTCCCCTGTTTGATTTCCGCAGTGGGATTGTCATGCAGGATCATGTTCATTCTGGCCAGGCCGGCAGTGGCGGAGTCTTTTTCCTGACCATAGATGGTAACCTCATTACCCGCCTCATCCGCGACCTTCAAGAGCAGGGAGCCCGAACCAGCCGTGGGATCGTATACGGTGGTAGATGCGGTTGCGTTTTTACTGCTGATCCCGATTATCTTGGCGATGATCCGGCTGACTTCGGCCGGCGTGTAAAACTGGCCCTTGCTCTTGCCGCTCTCGGTGGCGAAATGGCGCATCAGATATTCATAGGCATCCCCCAGGATATCATCGCCCTCGGCCCGGTTCTTGCTGAAGTCCAGGGCTTTGTTTTCAAAAATGGCGATCAGGTTGGAAAGCCGGTCCACCATTTCCTTGCCGCTGCCGAGCTTGGTCACATCGTTGAAATCCGGCATGTCGGACAATTTGTTGGCATCGGCAATGGGAGCGATGATTTTCTTGTTGATATCGTCGCCGATGGTGGGTTTCCCCTTGAGAGCCACCATACCCTTAAAGCCTGAGCCTTTTGGAATGGTTATGGGGGCGTACCGAACACCGTCATATTTATCACTGATGTATTTCAGGAACAGCATCACCAGCACATAATCCTTATATTGGCTGGCATCCATTCCACCCCGTAATTCATCGCAGCTTGACCACAGAGAACTGTATAATTCCGACTTTTTCAATGCCATTGGTTGACCTGCTTATACCGAGTTAGATCTGCAAAAATGTATCAATATGACCGAAAATTTGGAAAAAACTCTAATATCAAATGCATCCCATGGTCAACTCATAATGAAAGGGGCGGTTCGCGAACCGCCCGTACACGCGAACCGCCCGCAAACGTGAACCACCCCTTGCACATCCTTTGGATCAGGCCGAGGCCTGCTCCCGGAGCTGCCGTTTCAACACTTTGCCGGCGGCGGATACCGGGATCATGTCCACGAAATTCACTGTCCGCAATTTCTTATAGGCCGCCACCTGGGCATTGGTATGGGCCATCAGTTCCTCGGCGGTCACTTTTTGCCCGGCTTTCAATTGCACAAAGGCGATGGGAATTTCGCCGGCCTGGGTGTCCGGCTTGCCCACCACCGCGCAGACTTCCACGGCCGGATGCATGTAGAGCACTTCCTCGATTTCCCGGGGATAGACATTATACCCTTTATACAGGATCAGATCTTTTTTCCGGTCGGTGATGTAGAAGTAGCCGTCTTCGTCCTCCCGGCCGATGTCGCCGGTAAGCAGCCAGCCGTCCTTGAGCACCTCGGCCGTGGCTTCCGGCCGCTGCCAATAGCCCTGCATCACCTGCGGCCCTTTGATGCAGATTTCGCCTTCCGAGCCCGGCGGCAGATCTTGACCGGTTTCCGGATTCACTACCTTGCAGGCAGTGTCGAAAATGGGCAGACCCACGGAGCCGGCCCGGGTGAGGCCGGCCACAGGCGGATTGCTTACGGCGCCCATGGTGCATTCTGTTAAACCGTAGGCTTCCAGAACGATGCCGCCCTTGAAGGCCTCCTGGAGGGTCCGTAATACCGAAACCGGCAGGGGCGCTGCGCCGGAGGCGGCGAATTTGATGCCGGACAGATCATAATCCTTGAAATTGGGCAGATTCACCAGGGGCAGGTAGAGCTGGGGCGCACCCCCCAGGGTGGTGGCGGAAAATTTGCGGATGCCCTCTATGTATTCCACCGGATCAAAACGCGGGTACACCACCATGGTGGTTCCGCCGGAGACCAGGTTGTTCAGATAGCCCACCGTGCCCATGGCATGGAACCAGGGCACCACCACCAGGGTTGTTTCCCTGTCCCGGGCCACCATACGGTCCTTGAGGGGGTCCACTCCTTGCGGAAAGACCGGCTCCACCACCCCGTTGCGTTCCTCCAGTTGGGCGCCGTTCATCCAGCAGCCGAACTGGCAGGTGTTGGCCACCACATTGCTGTGGGTCAGCATCACCCCCTTGGAAACGCCCGTGGTCCCGCCGGTATAGGCCAAATGGGCCAAATCTTTGTCCACTTCAATTTCGATCTCCGGGGGGGTGGGCTGATGATTCCGAATCAGCTCCACCATGTCCAAGGTGCCCGGCACCGGCAGCTTTCCAATGGGTTTTAAGGGCTGGATAATGGCATTGTAACAATCGCCGATGCTGGTGGAAATGATGCGTTGCACCCCGGTTTCAGGAATGACCCCGGCAATGCCGGGATAGAGCAAATCCAAGGTGATCAAATTTTTGGCACCCGAGTCGTTCAACTGATGGATGATTTCCCGGGGAGAAAGCAACGGGCTTACCGGTGTGAACACGGCGCCTATTTTGAGAGCCGCATAGTAGGCAATGGCGAATTGGGGACAGTTGGGCAGATGGATGGCCACCCGTTCACCCTTTTCAATACCCAGGCCGAAAAGGGCGGTGGCGAATCGGTCGGTGAGGGTTTTCAGCTCCCCATAGGTCAGGACCATGCCGCCGAAATGAATGGCGATGCGATTGGGCACACGGCCGGCGGTTTGCTCCAGAAATTTATGAACCGGTCGTTTGGGGTAATTTAAGGTCCGGGGCCATTGTTCAGGCCAGCATTTGAAATTTTTCGCCATGTGGTCCTCCTTTGATTTTGGAAACATTACTGCCGTCACGCGACAACCATCAGGATTCATAAAACCGGGAAAACATTTGAAAACGAGTCATATCATATCCCCCATTTGTGTCAAGAAAATAACAAATACAAGGTGTTAAATCATAAATGGGCTTTTCTGATTGAAATCTGTCGTGATGTCGGGTATGCATGGCCAGACAATCCAGAACAAGCAAACATTCCGGTTAAGGGAGAATGAAGATGGTACAAAAAGAATGGCGGATCATTGTTGTTTTCCTATGGCTGCTCTTGGTTGCATCCGCATGCACCCTTCAGAAAGTGAAAACCGTGGAAATCGGCGAGCAGGTCAGTATGAAGCATAAGATGCTCATTGCCACGGAATACGGCGAATTCAAGACAACCGTGGTGGATGGGATCATCGCCGCCCTGAAAAACGAACCGCTTTATGTAAAGGTGATTGATGTCACCCAGTTGAAAGAAGAAAATGCGGCTGATTTTGACGCCATCCTGATCATCAATACTTGTATGGCTTGGAATTTGAGTCCGGAAGTGCTGGCATTCATCGACAAGGTGAAGAGCAAAGACCGGCTGATTGTTCTGGCCACAGCCGGCGATGAGCAATGGACTGCGGACCTTGAGGCTGTAGACGTCATGACCTCGGCCTCCCAGATGGAATCCGCCGATCAGGTGACCATAACGGTGACCAATAAGCTTCGAACCCTGTTGGCCACCCAGTAGGGGCGGTTCGCGAACCGCCCGTACACGCGAACCGCCCCTACGATATTTATTCCATCTGGCGCTGTTTTAGCAAGCCCCTGGCCCCGCAATGGCCGCATTGAATCTCGCTCTCTTCCTGATCCAGGTCAACGGGAATGGGTTTACCGCAGCCGGCGCATTTAATCTTGACTTTCTTTTTCAATTGCTTGGGGATTGCGTTGTAAACCATGGTTTCGGCGAATTCGTCCTTGAGGGGCGTCACTTCCTTTGAAATAAAAGCCTGAATCGCTTTGCGCAGGCAGGTTCGGTCATCAGCCTGGCCTTTGGCCTTTAAAGTTTCATAATCGCGTTTATCAAGTACCAGCTTGATGGAGAGGGTCTGTGCATTTTCCAGCGCCTGATTCAGTTCTTCCAGGGCGCCGGCCAGCTCTGCGAACTTCATTTCTCCGGAATCGATTTTTTTTTGGATTTCCTGGGTGAGGTCTTTTATGGTGAGCCATTTGCCTTCATACTCTATCGTGGCGTCATCAAGATTGATATTGCGCATGGGCCGCCCTCATACGATTGTTAAAAAGAGGTGTCTCTTAATGTGCCGCCGGTAAACGGCAATGATTACTTTATGTAAACCCTCATAACAGATCTATACGAATATGGCAATATTTGGTGGCAGGGCAACCGCATGCAGTTTTTTCAAAGCCGAAAAAAAGCTACATGCAATTCCTCTGCGTGGTATGCCGGTTGAACAAATCGGGTTGTTTCCATAGCCAAAATATTGGCATCTGCCAAGTCAAGATTTCGTCGAAAATGAGGTTGATGTATAACCCGAATAAATATATAGGGGCCTTGATCATAAGTTTTGGCCAATTTGGAAAAATTCGATATTCGAGTTTAATCCACATTTCCTTTATGGCATCGAACTTGCAAGATATGATATCGGCATTACCCTGGCATTGGTCCTATCTTTCGCCGGTAAACGCACAGAGGGTTGGAAATCGTATATTCCTTCCTGTAATTCAAATTGATGAAACAGTATGTGGAGGTATTCATGGACGTTCTAGGACTTGACATCGGGTTCGGTTTTACCAAAGCCTCCAATGGGAAAGAGTCCATCATGTTTAAATCGATTTACGGGGAGGCGGTGGATATACAATTCCGCTCGGATTTTGGCAATGCCGCCTTTACGAGCAACCTGCATGTGACCCTGGGCGAAAAATCCTATTTTGTGGGGGATTTTGCCGAACAACAATCCAATGTGCGCCAATTCACCCTGGACCAGGAAAAACTGCTGACCGAATTTGCCAAGCTCCTGGCCTTGACTGCACTAGGAAAATTTTCAGATAAGGAAACACCGCTAAGTGTGATTTCCGGTCTGCCGGTGGCCTATTTCAAGGACAATAATGTACGTTTTGCCAAAATTCTGACAGGTCAACACACTATCACTTATCACAGGTCTGACGGAACCGACGTCACCAGACGGATCAATATCAAAAAAGTGCGCATGATGCCCCAGCCCCTGGGCAGTTTTTTCAACTTGCTGATGGATGACAAGGGCAAAATCACTAATATGGACCTTGCCCGTCAGAAAGTCGGCGTGGTGGACATCGGCTTCCGCACGACGGATTATACCATTTTTGATCGCCTGCGCTATATCGACCGCGGCAGCGCCACAATGGATACCGGGATTTCAAAAATTTTCCGGGTGATCGCCAATAAATTGCAGGAGAAGACGGGTATCAACGTGGAGCTGTACCGGCTCTATAATGCCGTGGAAAGTGGCATCATCAAAATGCGCGGGCAGGAATACGATATCTCCAAAATCCGCGATCAGGTGTTCAAGCAGGCTTCCGAAGCCTTGGCAAACGATATTGACCGCCTATGGACCGATGACTGGGATATGGATACCATCATCCTGACCGGCGGCGGTTGCATGGAGTTGAGCTCCTATTTAAAACCGCTCATCAGCGGCAATGTGATTCCCGTGGAAAAAGGGATCGATGCCCGCCTCAATAATGTTCTCGGCTACCTGAAATACGGCCGCTACATCTGGGGGGAATCCGGTCTAGGTGCTGCCGGCCAGGCCGCGGCTCCGGATGAAGCCGCGGCATAGCAGAAAAAACACTAAAATCAGTTTTACAATCCCCATATCTTGTTTCTCGATTCCGAAGTTACAAATAATTTTGACAAGGCCGGCTTTATCTGAGAGAATAATCCCAGCACATATTGCCATACCCCCCTGAAATAGCATCTGAAATTAGACCTAAAATGGAGGTTTGGTATGGGAAATATTGATCAGACCAATGCGCAACTCTTGGTCGAAATCCAGGACCTCCAGAAAAGGCTCAACCAATTCGAGTTGATCTTCAATTCTGTCGGCAATACCATTTGGCTGCTCGATGCGCAGTTTCATATCCAGTATTCCAATCAAGCCGCTGAAGCCATGTTCCAAAAGCCGGTGGTTGCAATGATCGGCAGGCATTGCTGGGAAATTGTCCATGGCACTGACCAGCCCATTCCCGGCTGCCCTGTGGTCCAAACATCCAAAACCGGAAAACGTGAATCCACCCAACTGCAAATAGGGCAGAAATGGTTTGAAGTAGTTGTGGACCCGATCTTTGAGCCGTCCGGTCAAATTACCGGCTATACCCATATTGTCAGCAATATCACCCAGCGAAAACAAGCCGAGGAGGTCCTGCAGGCAAGCGAAAAACAATTGCGCGCTGTTTTGGAGGCGTCATCAGAAAGCGTTTTTCTCATGGATACGCAAGGCCGCTTGTTGATGGCCAATCAAATTACCGCCCAACGGCTGAAGACCGACCTGGAAACATTGAAAAAAGAAAATTTATATAACTTTTTGCCGCCGGCTGTGGCAGAGAACCGCAGAAAACATATTCAGGATGTTATTGAAACCGGACAGCCCATCCGCTTCGAGGACGAACGTTTCGGCCGGACAATGCTGAATTCCGTTTACCCTATATTTGGAAAAGACAACCAGGTGACCCACCTGGCGGTTTACGGCATGGACATTACCGAGGGGAAAAAAAAGGAAGAGCATATCCGCGAGAATGCGGAACGCTACCGCAATATGTTTCAAAACAACCATGCCGTCCTGCTGGTGATCGATCCGGAAAACGGCCGGATCCTGGATGCCAATCCGGCCGCCTGCAAATATTACGGTTATGACCTGAAAACCATAAAGGCCAAAAAAATCCTGGACATCAACACCCTGACTCCGGAGCAGATTTTTGAAGAAATGGCCCGGGCCAAGGCCGAAAAGCGCAATCATTTTTATTTTTATCATCGCCTGGCCAATGGAGAGGTCCGACCGGTTGAAGTTTACAGCGGCCCGATTGTAATCAAGGGCAAGCAGTTGCTGTATTCCATTGTTCATGACATCAGTGAACGCAGAAAAGCGGAAGAAGAGAAGGAAAGACTGATCCTTGAGCTGCGGGCGGCTTTTTCCAAAATTAGGGTTTTGAGCGGGATGTTGCCCATTTGTGCTTCCTGTAAAAAAATTCGCGATGACCAGGGGTACTGGCAGCAAATCGAATCCTATATCAAAGAACATTCGGAGGTTGAGTTCAGTCATGGTATTTGCCCGGGTTGCATTGAAAAACTCTACCCGGATCTTGACATCAAATAAAAAGGAAAACCGACATGCGCATTGAACAAAAACAATGGACCCCTGAAGATGGTTGGAAAACGGAATGTGCGGATTCAGCCGGCCTCCCGGCCCAGTTGGTGTTCGTTTTCGGCAGTGGCCGCGCTGTCCAAAATCCGGTTCTATTTGGCGAAATCCGACGAACCTATCCCGGCGCGCTTATTTTTGGGTGCTCCACGGCCGGTGAGATTTGCGCCACCCGGGTGTCGGATGAGTCCTTGGTAACCACAGCCGTGCATTTTGAACACAGCCGCCTGGCCGGCGCCAAGACGGAAATAAAAAAAGCGGGCGACAGTTTCAGCGCCGGCGAGCAACTGGCCCGTTCCCTGGAAAAGGAAGGTTTGCGCCATGTCTTTGTGCTTTCCGACGGTCTGGGCGTCAACGGCAGCGACCTGGTCAAAGGCCTCACCCAAAACCTGCCGCCGGATGTGGCCGTGACCGGCGGTCTATCAGCGGACGGCGATCGTTTCAGGCAAACCTTTGTCATCATGGATGCGCCGGGGGAAAGCGGCGCCATCGCCCTTGTCGGTTTTTACGGCCGAAAACTCAACATCGGTTATGGTTCCCTGGGGGGCTGGGACTCCTTTGGTCCGGAACGTACCATCACCAAGTCCAAAGGCAATGTCTTGTTTGAGCTGGACGGCAAATCCGCCCTGGAGCTTTATAAGAAATATCTGGGCGAGCATGCCGCCGGACTGCCGGCCACCGGCTTGCTTTTCCCCTTGAGCATCCGCACCAAAGAAGGCGAACCCGGCCTGGTGCGCACGATTTTGTCCGTGGATGAGACCGACCAGAGCATGACCTTTGCCGGCGACTTGCCCGAAGGCGCCTATGCCCGGCTGATGAAAGCCAATTTCAACCGCTTGATTGAAGGGGCGGCCGGCGCGGCCAAAACCAGTTGCCGAAGCCTCCTGACCGGCGCTCCTGAACTGGCCCTGCTCATCAGTTGTGTCGGGCGCAAAATGGTTCTGAAGCAGCGCGTGGAAGAGGAAGTGGAAGCCGTGCGGGATGTGGTGGGCGGACAAACGGTTCTCACGGGTTTTTATTCCTACGGCGAAATATCTCCCTTCATATCCGGCGCGGCTTGTGAACTGCACAACCAAACCATGACCATCACCACCCTATCGGAAAAATCCCCATGAAAGACCTGCATGCATTATTGGTCAGGCAGCTCAAACGCCATTTGGGCGACCCGGCTCTGCTTCCAAAAGTATGGAAAGGTTTTATCGAAACCGTCAACGATGCCTACCGGGAATTTGATGAGGATCGTTACATGTTGGAGCGCTCCCTGGAACTGAGCTCCCAGGAGTTGCTCCAGTCCAACTCGGAAATGCGGGCGATCATCAAGGCTTTTCCAGACCTGTTTCTGTGGATCGACCGGGAAGGGAGGATTCTCGACTGCAAGGAAGGCAGTTCCACCAACCTGTTCATTCCCGCCCACCAATTGGTAGGGAAGCGCATTCAAAACATTCCGGATAAAACCATTGCCGAAAAGTTCCACCAGGCCATCCAATTGGTCCGGAAGGAACGCGCCATGTTCAGCCTGGAATACTCCCTCACCCTGAATGACAAGCAATATTACTATGAGGCCCGGGTTTTACCGCTGCTGGAAGACCAATGCCTGTGCATCGTCCGCAACATCACTGAAAGACAAGAGGCCGAGGAGGCCCTCAAGCAGAGCGAGGAGCAGTTCAAAAAACTCTATGAGGAATCCAGAAAGGCGGAAGAAGTCTACCGCTCCCTGATCCATTCTTCCGCCGATGCCATAGTAATGTATGATTTGGAAGGCAATGTCAGATATCTCAGCCCGGCTTTTACCCAATTATTCGGCTGGGACCAGCCGGAATTGGAAGGGAAGAAAATCCCATTCATACCGGAATCCGAAAAGGAGGCCACCTTTTTTCTCATTACGGAAGTCGTGCACAAAGGCAAGCCCGTCCACGGCTTTGAGAGCCGGCGCCTTACCAAGGACGGCCGCATTCTGAATGTCAGTGTCAGTGCTTCCCGCTTTGACGATCATGCCGGCCGGCCCTCCGGAACCCTGGTCATCCTGCGGGACATCACCGAGAAAAAACGCCTGGAAGCCCATTTCCGCCAGACCCAGAAAATGGAATCCATCGGCACCCTGGCCGGCGGAATCGCCCACGATTTTAACAATCTGCTGTCCGCCATCATGGGCTATGCGGAAATGTGCCTGGCCGAGGCCCCCAAGGGCGGCAAGATGGAAAGACGCTTGAGCCGGGTCATGCAGGCCAGTGAGCGCGCCAAGGATCTGGTCAATCAAATCCTGACCTTCAGCCGGCAAAAGGAGCAGACCCGCAAACCCTTGCAGATCCGGCCCATTATCAAGGAGGCCCTGAAGCTGCTGCGCGCCTCCATTCCCTCCACCATCCGCTTTCAAATCGATATCACCGAAGATACCGGCGTCATTCTGGCGGATCCGACCCAGATCCATCAGGTGCTCATGAATTTATGCACCAACGCGGCCCATGCCATGCAGGAAAAAGGCGGGACCCTGACTATCAGCATTACCGATACCGCCATTCCCAAGGAAAGCCTCTCGGTTCATGCGGATTTGGCAGCCGGCGAATACGTGAAACTGACCGTGTCCGATACCGGCCACGGCATGACCACGGATATATTGGAAAAAATTTTCGATCCCTATTTCACCACCAAAAAACACGGGGAGGGCACCGGCCTGGGGCTTTCCCTTGTGCACGGAATTGTCAAGAGCATGGACGGCGCCATCCGTGTAACCAGCACGCCGGCTCAAGGTTCGACTTTTGAGGTATTCATTCCACGCCTGGAAAGCGACCGGGAGGATTCGCCACCCCCCACGGAAGACATTCTGCTCTTCGGCAACGAGACGATCCTGCTGGTGGATGATGAGGATTTTGTACTGGATATGACCCGGGAAATGCTGGAAAGTCTCGGCTATACAGTGGTCCCGCGGGCCAGCAGCCTGGAGGCCCTGCATGCCTTTCGCGCCAATCCCAAACGCTTTGACCTGGTCATTTCCGATCAAATGATGCCCAATATGACCGGTCAGGAATTGGCCGCCAATATCCACGCCTTGAATCCACGTATTCCCTTCATCCTTTGTACCGGTTTCAGCACGCCCATCACCGAGGAAAAAGCCCGCAATTCCGGTGTGACGGCCTTTGTCTACAAACCTGTTCTGAAGCAGAACCTGTCCGCCGCCATCCGGAGGGTTTTGGATGTTGCCGACAGCAGTCGGGACAATAGCATATAAATATATTCAATTTCAATTGACACCGCTCCGGATTTTGGGCATACTTTCGGGCACACAAAAAGCGTTCCTAATCGTTTCCCTAAGCAACAAGCCTTTCCTGTTTTTTTACCCCACATCATGGAGAATTCCTATGGAAAAAAAAGACAAAGTCAAAGCCGAAGAAGTAAAGGACCAGAAGGAAGAACAAACCGAAGAAAAACTCAATCCCGATGATATCGTTAAAAAGCATGTGATCGGGGCCATGGCCGTGGGTCTGGTGCCCCTGCCCGTGGTGGACTTGATGGCTTTGACCGGGGTGCAATTGAACATGTTGCGCAAGCTCACCAAGTCCTATAATGTGCCCTTTCTGCAGGACAAGGTGAAGAATATTCTGGCCACATTGATCGGCGGGGGCCTGCCCGTGGCTGTATCGGGCATTTTCACCAGTCTTGTGAAAAGCATTCCGGTCATCGGGCAAACCACCGGAGCCTTGGTCATGCCGGCATTATCCGGTGCTTCCACTTATGCGGTGGGCAAGGTGTTTATCCAGCACTTCGAGTCCGGCGGAACCTTTTTGAATTTCAACCCGGAAAAGGTCAAGGACTATTATGAGGCCATGTTTAAAGAAGGGCAGCAGGTTGTGTCCAATTTAAAAACCAAGGAAGAGTCCAAATAAGACCGCCTGATGATGAATAAAATTCGAGAAAAATTATATCGCAATCTTCCGGCGTTCATCATACCCACCATCCTTTTTGTATTTATATGCATTTACTTGTTCAATCGGATATTCATCATCATCCATGCCGGCGAGGCCGGGGTCATGTATCGGCTGTTCTTCGGCGGTACGGTGGTGGATAAGGTCTACGCTGAAGGATTCTATCTGAACTGGCCCTGGGACACGATGAATATCTACAATGTCAGGGTTCAGCAAATCGCCCATGAATTCGATGTGTTGACCAAAAACGGCCTGAAGATCAAGTTGCATATCTCCATTCGTTATTATCCGGAGTACAAGCTGCTGGGGGTGTTGCACCAGAAGGTCGGACCCGATTATGCCAACGTGGTGGTCATTCCGGAAATCGAGCAGGTATTGCGCCTGATCATCGGTCAGATGGATGCCGAGGAGGTGTATACCACCGGGCGGTCCATTATAGAGAAATCCCTGAACGACGCCACGGAGCAGATCGCCCAGCGTTTTATCATCGTGGACAATGTGATTGTTAAGAAAACGACCCTGCCGGAACAGGTGGAGAAGGCCATCCAAAATAAGATCGAAGAAAAGCACATCGCCGATGCCCATACTTACAAAGTCGAAAGGGAAAAGAAGGAGGCGGAGCGCAAGCGCATTGAAGCCAACATGATGAAGGAGTACAATGATATCGTCAACTCCTCCATTACGGAAAAGATTTTAAAATGGGAAGGGATTCAAGCCACCCTGGAACTCAGCAAGTCCCAGAACTCAAAGGTGGTCATCATCGGCAGCGGCAAGGAAGGCTTTCCCGTGATCGGCAATTTCGTTCTCAATGAAGGCGATGAAAAAAGTCCCATCCTTAACAAGTAAACAGGGCCTTTTGCGGCATGCCAAGGGGTGGGCGGCGATTGCCCTGTTTTTCGTGACGGTATTCAGCGCCTGCACGGCGGATGACAGCCGGCAAAGCCGGCGTTCCAGGCGGCTGGCCGACCAGAAGGACGACATTGTCATTGCCTGTGTGGATTCCTCTTCAGCCCCGAGTTTTTTCAAAGAAGGCGTAGCCATGGCCGTGGAGGAAATCAACCTGCGCGGCGGCGTGCTGGATCGCAAGCTCAAAATGCGTTTTTTTGATGATGAAGGCGATGAAAGCAAGGGCGGACAGGTGGCCCGCGCCATAGCGGATGACGACAACATGGTTGCCGTGATTGGCCACCGCTATTCCAATGTGGCCATCCCGGCCTCCATCACCTATGAGCAAAACGGCATCCTGTTTATTTCACCCGGAGCCACCCATCCCAGTCTGACACGCTACAGCAAGGATTTCACCTTTCGCAACATCCCCTCGGATGATGAGACCGGCCGGCAGATCGCGGATTTCCTCAGCCGCAAGCAATACAAGCACATGGTTATTTTTTATCAGCGGGATTTTGAGGGCAAGCGCCTGGCTGAAATCCTGAACGAACTGGCAGTGGAAAAGGGGATCAACATTGTTTCCAAACGTTCTTTTTTCGAGTGGCAGGACGATTTCAAGACAGAGCTTTCCATTGTCAAAAAAGAACTCCGGTTTGACGCGGTGTTTGTGGCCGGCAGTCTTCCGGCTTCCGCCATCCTGATCAAGCAGGCCCGGGACATGGGGCTTTCCGCGCCCATCATCGGCGGGTCCGGCCTGGACTCCCCCATGCTGATTTCCGAAGCCGGCCGGGCCGCGGAAGGCACCGTGGTTTCCACGGTGTTCAACCCCAAAAGCACGGAAAAGAACACCCGGGATTTCATCAATCGATTTGAGGAAAAATTCGGATTCCAGCCCGACACCTGGGCGGCCCAGGGCTATGATGCGGTGGTCCTGCTGGAGCACGTGATGGAATCCAGTTCCTCCACGGTTCCCATCATTCTTTCCTCCACCCTGAAATTTCTGGAAAGATGGAACGGCGTGACCGGCTCTTATTCCTTTACCCGGGACGGTAATATCGTCGGCAAGACCATTTTTTTCAAGGAAGTGAAAAACGGCAAATTTGATTTTCTGAAAACGGAAAAGGAAAGCGAGGTCGACCCCTATATTTATGTGGATGAGTTCACCTTGCGCCTCCCCCTGGAGGGGGCCGTGCCCACCATTGATCCGGGCTTTTGCTATGAATCAACTTCCATTGAAGTGGTTGAGCAATTGTTCATGGGATTGACCTCTTTTGATCCGGTGAGCTATAACGCCGTGCCGGAGCTGGCAAGCAGTTGGGTCGCGGCCGACAACGGCTTGACCTATCGTTTCAATTTGCGCCGGAATGCGCTCTGGACCGACGGCCGGCCGGTGACGGCCCACGACGTGGTCTTTGCCGTTCAGCGCAATGCCGGGCCGGCGACCAAGGCCCCCAATGCCCAGATGCTGTATCTTGTGAAAAACGCCAAGGCCTTTAACCAGGGTGAGCTTAAGGACCCGGCCCAGATCGGCGTGCGCGCCCTGGATGATCATACCGTGGAATTCACCCTGGAAAATCCCGCGGCCTTTTTTCCCAGTATTGCCGGCGTGCCCATATTCCGTCCGCTGCCGCGGCAAAGCCTTGAGAAATACGGTCCCAAATGGACCGAGCCGGAAAATATCGTCACCAACGGTTCCTATAAGGTGGCCCTCTGGAAAAAGGATATGGTCATGGTGCTCAAGAAGAACCCGGACTATTTTGCGGCGGATAAGGTGTCCATACCGGAAGTGCGCTATCTCATCATTCCCCGGAGTTCCCTGGGCTTTGCCATGTACAAGAACAATGAGCTGGATGTCATGGGCAGCAGTTATTTGCGCCTGCCCATGGGCAACCTGGCCCGCATTCAAGAAGATCCCGCCTTGAAACCGGAATATCATCGCGAGCCCCAGTCCTGCACCTATGCCTATGCCTTCAACATCAAAAAGCCGCCGGTGGATAATCCCAAGGTGCGCATGGCCATCGCCGCCGCAATACCCAAGCGTCTGATCATTGAGATCATCAGCCGGGGCGGCGAGGAAACAGCCAACACCTATACCCCCTGGCCCTTGTTCGGCGCCGTTGACCCGGCCGAAGGCGTGGGCATCGGCTTCAACCCCACCAAGGCCCGGCAATGGCTGAGCGAGGCCGGCTATCCCAACGGCGAAAAATTTCCGGAACTGGTGCTGCTGTATAATACTTCCGAAACCCATAAAAAAATCGCCGAGGCTGTCCAGGCCGCCCTGAAGCACAATCTGAACATCCAACTGCGGCTGGTGGAAAACGAATGGGACCAGTTCATGGCCAGCATCACCCGGCCCGGGGAATTTCATCTGTTCCGGGCCGGGTATTGCAGCGATTATCCGGATGCCAACAATTGGCTCAATGATTTGTTCCATCCCTCCCGGCCCATGATGTATACCGGCCTGGACAACCCGGAGTTGGCGGCGGTGTTGGACCAATCCCAGGCCGAGGGCGATCTGGAAAAGCGCAAGGCTTTGTTCAAGCGCGCCGAGCGCATCCTGTGCGAGGAGGAGACGGCCCTGGTTCCGATCTATTTTGAAAAAGCCCATTGCCTGGTAAAGCCGCGGGTAAAGGGCTGGTATCATATGGCCATGGGCGGGCAGCATATCCGCAACTGGTATTTTGAGGAGAAATAGGGCGGCATGAAGATCAGACTCGCCATGATGGTTTCCCTGGTGCTCGGCAGCATCATTCTCCTCCCGGCCCTGGCCTTTCGGATGTTTCCCATGCAGCCCGAACCCCATTATATCGCCGTGGTGGGGCCCTTGAGCGGGGAAGACCGCGTCAGCGGCTTGGCCATGCAGAAGGGCATCCAACTGTGTCTGGAACGGGCCAAACGGCAAGGCCGGTTGAAAAATAAAAGGATCGAGCTGGTATATTTCAATGACCAGAACGATCGCCGCACGGCCTTGAAAATCGCTGCCCAGATCACCAAGGATGACCGCATCTTGTGTGTGTTGGGGCATTTTTACAGCACCAGCGCCGAAGTGGCCGGCGCCATGTACCGCCGCAGCGGCATCCCGGCCATCACGGCTTCCGCCGGCGGCGACAGCCTGACCACGGTGAACGATTGGTATTTCCGGACCATCCCGGACAATCGCTCCATGACCCGCTTCACCGTGAGTTATATCCGCAAGGTCTTGAAGCAGAACCGGGTCAGCCTGATCTTTGACAAAGGCGATTACGGCGCGGCCCTGGCCGGTGATTTCATGGAAGCGGCCCGGGAATTGAACATGGAGATCCTCTATCAATGGAGTTTTGACCAGGAGGCCAAGGAAAGCCAGCGGCAGTTGAACGGGATCATCACGGAATTGCGCACCGTCAAGGAGCCCGGGGTGCTCTATTTCGCCACCCAGGCGCCCGAGGCGGCGCAAATTCTTTCCGCGGTCAGGTATCAGGGCACGGATTATACGGTGGTGGGACCGGACACCTTTTGCAACCGGGCGTTTATCGAGCTTTTCAACCGCTATCCCGGCGAGCGCCGAGCCAAAGGCTATTTCACCGATGGTATCTATGCCGTTGCCCCGTTCCTGCCGGAAATGGGCGGCAAGACAACCCATGATTTCATCCATGAGTACCAAGGGCTTTACGGCGAGAAGCCGTCCTGGGTGGCCTGCTGCTATTACGACGCCATGCTGATGGCCATCAACGCCATTGAAAAAAGCGATCTTGAGGCCGGTTTCGGTATTCAGAAAATCAGGCGGACCCTGCGGGACCGCCTGGCCGGGTATACGAGCGCGGACATTGCCGTGGACGGGGTCACGGGCAAACTCTATTTTGACCGCAACCGCAACATGAAAAGGCCGCTGCATCTGGGGTATTATCAAAAACAGGAATTTATTCCGTTTTTTTCCCAATACACCTCCCTGGAAGGGGATCAGCAGCCCCAGAAAAAGCGCATCAAGGAGAAGATCGCGGACAAGGTGGTGTTGATCGACAACCAGTTTCACACGGATACCCAGATTGTCTATGTGGGCTTTGACATCAATTCCATCGGCAATATGGACATGGAAAAGCAGACCTTCACCCTGGATTTTTATCTCTGGTTCCGTTTTCAGGGGGCCTTTGAGGAGGAGAAGATGATCTTCCCGGATGCCTTAACCCCCGTGCGCCTGGAGAATCCCATCATCCGGGAGGCGGGCCCGGACAGCACCGTCCAGACCTATCACATCAAGGCGGATTTCAAAGGGGATTTCAATCCGCGCGACTACCCCTTTGATGTGGAAACCCTGCGCATCCGTTTTTACGATAAAAGCCGCTCCAGAAACAAAATGATCTACCTGCCCGACATCCTGCAGCCGGCCTCTGGGGCTTTGCCGGACCAGGAACCGCTGCCTTCAACAGCAGGCTGGCAAGTGGCCGGCGTGTCCTGTTATGAGGCCATCAAGGATATTGCCTTTTCCGAGAAGGTCTCCATTCCCTATTCCCAATTCAATGTGGCAGTGGCCCTCCAGCGAACCGACCGGATGGGTTCGGCTTTAAAACTGCTGCTGCCCCTTGGGGCGCTTACGGCCCTGTTGTTTTTTTCCCATTATCTGCCGCCGGATTCCCTGTCCCGGCGCGGTCTGATTTATGCCGGCATTGCTGCCGCCGCCGGCATGTATCACCTGCATCTACACCAGCGCTTTCCAGGCAAAGGGCTGGATATCGAGCATGTTTATTATGTGGTTTATGGCCTGCTGGTCTGGGCCGCCGCCATTTCCGCCATCGGGTATGGAGCCGGCCGAATGGGCCTGGGCCCGCAGAAGATCCAACGCCTGCAACAATTGGGTAAAATCGGCTATCCGATTATTTTACTGATCGGCTGTTTATCGGTATTTTTCATTGCAAACGGGTGAGGGCAGCCGTTATGAAACAGAAGTTCATCAAATATGTATATGTTGCCGTCATCCTGGCCTTCCCTGTCCTGGCGGGTTTTATTTTTTTGCATTCCTACGGCCGCTTTCTTTTTTTCGTAACGGATTTTTTCAGCAAAAGCGCTAAGATTCAAATCGCCCTGGTGCTGCCCCAGGAACCGGCCACGCGGCAAAACATCGTGAATGCCGTGGACCTGTTCCTGGACGGCATCCAACACGCCGTCAAGGGCAAAAAGGTGCAGGTCCAATATTACCACGACCGCCGCAATGAACAGAACGCCGAAACCACCGCCCTGCGGATTATCAATGAAAGCAATTCATTGCTTGTGATCGGGCATTACACCAACCTGGAATCCGCCGCCGCCGGAACGATGTACAAAAAAAATGAAATCCCGGCCATCACCGCCTCCGCCGGCCTGGAATCCATCACCGCCGATAATCCCTGGTATTATCGGGTGATCCCCAATGTGCGGGTCCAGGCCGTGCTCACGGCCGGTTATATTGCCCGGAATCTGAAACAAAAAGGCGTCAACGTTCTGTATGAGAATGATGAGTATGGAATGGTGCTGATGGAGAATTTTGTCACCACGGCCGAGCGCAGAGGCCTTACCATTAAGAATAAAATCAATGTGGGTGACTTGAATATGGCTGACGAAACCGCGCTGGCAGCCCTGATGGCCAAATTGGAACCCGCGGATATCCTGTATCTGGCCGTGCATGCCGGCCGGGGCGCCGGGCTGGTGACCGCCGCTAAAAACAAGGCGGCCGGTTTCACGATTTTCGGCCCGGAGGAATTTGCCTCGGAAAGCTTTGTGCGCGCCGTGCAAAGCGGCTTGGACAAGCAGAAAGGCGCCGGCTATGATTTGAACGAGGTGTTTTGCGCTTCACCATATATGAGCGCCATTGCCAACGACAGGGGCCATTGGTTTGAAAAGGAGTTTCTCCGTCGTTTTCATCAAAAGCCCACCTGGGAAGCGGCCTGCTATTATGATGCCCTGCAGATGGCCACGGCCGCCATCGCCAAAAGTGAGATCCAGAGCGCGGAGTATGTAAAGGAAAATCGCCGCAAAGTCCGGGAGGCCATGGATGGTTATTTCAGTCCCGGCAATGCCGTCAAAGGCCTGGTCCAGGATCTTTATTTCGACAGCCGCCGTGATGTCATCCGGCCCTATGCCATGGCCGGGTATTCCGGGTGGAAATTGATTTCAGCCCCGGTTCAATATCAGACCCTGACCCAGGCAGACCGGGAAATAAGGACCCTGTTTGAGGACATCCTTCGCGGCGAGGCCGTCAACATGGATGGGCGGGTGCTGCAGAATATCCACGTGGTCTACACCTGGGTGGATGAAATCCAGGTTGAGGAAATGGATTCCATGGCCGGCCGCTGCCGGCTCGGTTTTGATCTGAATGTTCGTTACGTCAACGGTTTTGAATTCGACCCGCGGGCCTTGGATTTCGGCGACGGGGCCGAGGCGATCGCCCTTGGGGAGCCGGTTGCCGAGGAAATCGGCGAAGAAATGACCGCGCGCAAATACCGGGTCAGGGGCGGTTTTAAAATGCCCGCGGACCACCGGGCCTTTCCCTTTGACCGCCGGATCCTGGCCATCCGCCTGATGAACAAGGCCGCCTTGGCCAATCGGGTGATTTATCTGCCGGATGAATTAAAAATGGCTGCCAAGGACTTCACCTTGATCAAGGGCCGGGTGCTGCCGGAAGCATTGCAGGGCTGGAAAACGGCTTCCCAGGCCTGTTTCGAGGATTTTGCCACCAAGGAATCCAGTCTGGGGCTCGGCCGCTTGGCGGAAGCCGGCTATAAGATCAACCGTTCCCGTTTCAATGCCGAAGTTCACCTGGTCCGCAGATTCCGCGGGGTTGCCGGTTTTTTTCTGCCGGTGGTTCTCCTGCTGGCGGGTCTGTACCTGGTTTGTCTGGAGCCGCCGAAAAAGGCCGGTTTTTATTCAGCGGTTTTTGCCGCGCTATTCCTGGGAAACGGGCTGTGCCATTGGTTTCTCTTGCGGACCTTCCCCTGCGATTATATGCTGGGGGCGGAATATCTGGTTTTTGCGGTTTACCTGCTGCTGCTTGTGGGCCTGTTTATGTCGAGACTCGGCCCGCCGGCCCTGGCAAAGGCCAGGAAAATGGGAAGGATCGCCTGTCCCCTGGCCGGACTCATCCTTTTTATCTTCTGGTATGGAGGGAGTTATTTATAATGCCGGTTCTGCTCATCTTATACGTATGCTTGAGTCTGGTCATCGGGGTTTTAGGCAAAAATCGAAAATTCGGCTTCTGGGGGTATTTCTTCGGTTCCCTGCTGCTGTCGCCGGTGATTGGATTGCTGCTGGTGATCGCATCGGATTCCAGGAATTCCAAGGCCGGGGAACAGGGCTGATGCCTTCTAAGCCGTAGGGCTGCATTGGCCGTATTCCAGTTTAACCACCCGATCGGCAACCTGGAAAAAGCGGTCGTCATGGGTGACCACGATGACGGTTTTACCGTGGGCTTTGAATTCCGGCAGCAGGACGGCATAGAAGTACTGCCGGAAATGGGGATCCTGATCCGCGGCCCATTCATCAAAGATATAAATGGGCCTGTCTTCCAGCATGGCAATGACCATGGCCAGGCGCTTTTTTTGCCCGGTGGACAGATCCAGGGTGCTGAATTTTCCCTGCCGGAAAGACACGATTTTGTCCAATTGAAACCGCCCCAGCAAATCGTTGACCCGCTCCGCCGGAATTGCTTCCAGGCCGTACAGGGCGTTGAATAAGTAAAAGTCGGAAAAGATCGCGGAAAAAAGCTCCTGGAGCGTATGCACATCCACCTCCCGGCCGTTGTATTGGACCCGGCCGGAATCCATGGGATATAAACCGGTCATTATTTTCAAAAGGGTGGATTTGCCGCTGCCGTTGCCGCCGGTGATGAAAACAAGCTCGCCGGCGGAAAATCCAAGACTGACAGGCCCCAGTTGAAAGGAACGGCCGTCGCCGGTCTTGTACCGGAAGGCGCAATCCTGAAAATCAAGGGTTTTATATTCACCGGCTTTTATTAAGTCGGCGGCCGGCGACGGCCCGGCTTCCGGCTCCAGCTTACGCATGCGCTCTTCAAAGCCATACAATTGCTGTAAGGACATATAGGCGGTATGGAATTGGGAATAGCGGTCGATGATCTGGTTCAGGGGAATGGTGACCACCATGGCCACGAGCACGGGCAGAACCCCGGAAGTGGAGGGCAGCAGCGGCAGCAGCAAGGTCAGGGAGAGTAGCATGGCTTCCCAGAGGGAATAGGCCAGGGTGTAGTTGTTGGTGTAATACCGGGTGAAGCGCAGTTTCAGGTCCCGCAGGGCCGCGGCATTGCAACGCAGGTTGTTTTCATAAAAAGCATCGCTTTTGCGGTTGTTGACCCGCAGTTCCCGAAAGCCCAGCAGCAGGTCGTTCAGGCCGGTCAGGAAACGCTGTTCCTGGTGGCGCAACTCCTCAAAGGCTTTTATCAGAAGAGCATGGTTGTATACGTAAAAAGCCGCACCCACGGCCAGAAGACAGGCGATCAACCCAAAGGCCGGCAGGGACAGAACGGCGATATACGCAAAGGTCATCAAGGCCCGGCCGGCCCCCAGCAGGCTCATTAAAACCGAAAAGGAAGTATCGGCAATGGCCTTGATGTCGTTGGTCAGTCTGGCGTAAACACCCATGGGCCCGATCTGCTCCAGAACTTGCAGGCTGGTTTTGCGCACCCGTTCCAATACATTGACGCGGAATTCGCTGATGCGGGTCTCCACGGATTGGTAGAAATGCCGGTTGAGCCGCCGGAAACTCACCATGAAAAGCAGAATCAGCAGAACAAACTGGGCAAATAGAAGGTTCCTGGATTGATGGGCCGCGGGGTTGGCGGCGGACAGCAGCACGATAAAAATGAAAACCAGGGCAAAGGAAACCAGGGTGATGAGTAAGAGGAGTCTTTTGATGAGCGGTCCGTGGGAATGCATGAAGCGGTTGAGTTGTTCCAGCAGCCCCATGGGCCGCGGGGTTTTTGCCGGTCTTTTCCTTTTGCGCGGCATGGCGTGAAGGCCGCGGGGTTTTTGCCGGTCCCCGGCGTCCCGGACTGCGTGGGCCCCCGGGGAAGGGGCTGCTTCCGCTTCGGCAGGGCCGGCAACGGCAGGAAGCGTGCGGTCCGTGATTTTGCCGAATTCCAGCCGGATGATCTGGTCGGCGGTATGAAAATAATGGTCGTCATGGGTGACGGCAATGATGAGCTTGCCTTTGCGCTTCAGTTCCGGAAGGATGGTTTCATAAAAACGGCGGCGGAAATACGGGTCCTGATCCGCGGCCCATTCATCGAATACATAGACCGGCTTGTCCTCCAGCAAGGCCAGGGCCAGGGCCAGCCGCTTTTTCTGGCCGGTGGACAGGTTCAAGGTGCTGAAACGGCCGTCGCGAAAGCGCACTTTGTGGCTGAGTTGCAGTTCTTTGAGCAGGCTATTGATCCGCTCTTCCGGCACGTCTTCCAGGCCGTAGGCGGCGTCAAAGAGATAGGGGTCATTAAAAATGGTTGCGAACAAATAGCGGTGCTCGGACATCACCAGGGGCCGGCCGTCCACCAGAATCTTGCCGGCCGAAGGCCGATATAGGCCGGTGATGATCTTCATGAGGGTGGATTTGCCGCTGCCGTTGCCGCCCACGATGAACAGGATCTCCCCGGCTTGTACCCGCAGCGCGTCGATTTCCACGCCGAAGCCCGACTCATTGCCCGCGGCGGGATAGGCAAAATGGATGTTTTCCAGGGTGATGGAATCAAGCGTCTTGACGGTCTCCTGGGCGGTGGTGTGGAGCATTTGCTCCTTGTCCTGCAGGGCTGTTTTGCCGAACAACTGTTGCAGCCTTTCCAGGGCGGCTTTGCCTTCCAAAATGGAAGGAACCTGGGAAAGGATCATGATATCCGTTTTCAGCATGTACAGCATCATGATGACGATTTTCAGGGTGGTTTCCCGGGACAGGGCCGGAAAAAAAAGAAAAACACCGCAAGCGATCAACACAAAAAGGGATATGGAGTAAAACAACATCAGCTCGGAAGCATAGAAGCTGCTTTTCAGGCGCAGGGCCTTGATGCGCTCGGTGAGGGGCAGGAAGTGGTTTTGGAAGAGGTCGGCGCTTTTGGCGCGGTTCAATTTCAGTTCCTTGAAGCCGTATAAAAAGGCCTCGAAGGCGGCAAACAGGTTGCGCTGCTCCTGCAATTCCTCCATGACCACGGTTTTGATGATTTTTTGAAAGGCCTCCCGCAATAGATACTGGAACAGCCGCCACACCAGAATGATCCAGCCGAAGGTGGGGGAAAGCAACAGGAAGATATACAGCCAGCCGATGATCAGGGTGATGTTATGCTCCAGGGCGTCCATGGATTTGGCCGCTGCCTGGCTGATGGTCCGGGCATTGACGATGCCCATATGAATATCGGCGCGCTTGCGTTTTTCAAACCCGGCCAGGTCTTCATGCCGCAAAGTGTTGGCCATGGCAAGAACCTGGTCTTCCAGATTTTGCTCCACCATGTGGGCGGTTTTTTTCTGGGACAGGCGTTTGGCTATCAGGAAGATCAGACTGACCACAGGCAGCAAAAGGAGGTAGAAGAGATAGCGCTGCGGATCGAAAATGTGAATGGCCGCATTGGGGTAAAGAATCAGGAGGGCGCCGCCGGCACCGCCGCCCAGGGCCGAATACAGCAAAATGACATAGGCGTCCTTGACGGAAATATGGCGTATATAGGAAAGAAAATCCATGGCTCGCTTCTTATTCGAAATCGAATTCCAGACCGAATTCGGCCGAGAGCTGCCGGCACATCACTTCCATGCGCTGGTTTTGTTCTGCCGTGAAATGGTTCTGCCAATCCCCCACCCGGCCCTTGCGCAAGGGCCGGCTGTCGGCATCGGCGCGCCAGGCGGCCCAGGAAAGATTGGTTTTGGGGCTTTGGGCCATCTGGTCAAAGGTCGTCATGGGCAGGATGGCCGTGAGCAATTCCGGACCCATGTCCACCCCCAGGAAGCACGCCACTTTTGCGGCAATGCCGGCCGGGTCGCGATGCAGGTCTTCATATTTCAGGAACAGAATATTGGTGGACGTGCGGCTTTGCCGCCACCATTGGGATACGTGTTCCGACCATTTCCCATAAATCAGCCCGCCGCTGATGAAAAGCGTCACAAAATCCTCCCAGGTGCCTTGATAGGCGATGCGATAATTATTGCCCATGAAATAGTACAAGGAGACCGCGCAATCCTTGGGATTGCGGGCCACATAGATGAATTTGGCCGCAGGATTGCGCCGGTACAACTGAAAGGTGAAGGGCAGATGGGTCTTGAAAAACCGGCGCGTCTTGATCTGTTCAAAGGGGGCAAGGCCGTTGAAGGCCGCGGCCCTTTCCAGATAAGGGATCACCACCTCCAGATGTTCATCGCCCTGAATACCGCGGCAGGTAAGCAGATGGACGATTTGCTGCATCCAGGTGGTTCCGGAGCGCGGATAGGTGGTGATGAAGACATCGTCATCCCGCACGGTGAATTCCCGCAAAATGCCGTCGATCACCGCCTGGGTCATGAAAAAGGGCAACTTGAAGGGATTGCCCAGTGGATCAGTCACAATGGTATGGGTGAAGGTGCTCATGGCCGCATAGATCCGCCGGCTGCCGGGCCGAACAGTTTTGAAAATTTGCTTTTCAGCTCCCAAAACGGGCCTTTCACACCCCTTTTGCGCATTCTCTTCAAAAAGTCCAGGGGAATTTCATTGGGCATGCCGCCGTAAATGAAATTGGGATGGGTGCGGGCGAATTCCTGGATCACCGGAACCAGGTCGGCATGCAGGTCCTTGGAAATGTAAAAGCGGGGTTCCAGATGATTACCCAGGTCATAGCCTTCTTTAAGGGCGATACGTTCCATCTCGGTGTCGGGATAGATGCGGATGCCGCTGTAGGCAATGACGGCATCCGGAGCCGTTGCTTCCATCACGGCAAAGGTTTCCGTCAGGGTGTGCAGATTTTCGCCCGGGCCGCCCAGGATCAGGCAACAGCAGGTGTTCAACCCGGCTTTTTTGCAGCAATCCATGGCCGCTATGATGTGGGTGGTCCCGAAACCTTTTTGCAACTGCTCCAGGATTTCATCCGCGGCTGAATCAATCCCCAGTTCCACGCCGGAACAGCCGGCCTTGGATAGAAGTTCGGCAAAATCCGGGGTGATGAAGCGGGGATGAAAAAAACCGGTCCACTGGATTTTCAGGCCTTTTTGCAGGATGCCGCGGCAGATGGCCACGGCGTGTTCCATGGGGTAGTTGAAGACATTGTCCACAAAACAGAAGGAATCAAGGCCGTATTGCTTGTTCAACTGCTCAAGCTCCGCCACCACACCGGCCGGGTTGCGCAACCGGACGGTGCGGCCCTCGATCAGGGGATAGGTACAGTAAATACAATTGAAATGACAGCCGCGTTTGGATTGAATGCTGGTAATGCCGCCCTCGGCCACATAGCGTTCCACATCCAGGAATTCCCGGGCCGGGAGCCGCTGGTCCAGGTCGGCCGGCAGCCGGCGCGCATTGACTTGAATCACGCCGTTGTTTTGAAAAACCAGGCCGCTGATGGAGCCGATCGACTTGCCCAGGGCGAGATGATCCAGCAGTTCGCCGACCACGCCCTCGCCTTCGCCCACCACTCCCATTTCCAGATCCAGATAGGCAAGGATTTCCCTGGGGGCAATGGAAAAGCCGGAACCGCCCACGATCATGTGGGCCTTGCTGCGGGTTTTGCAAAAGGCGATGACCTCTTGAATACGCGGCAAGTAATAAATGGATTCCGGATAGGAGGTGGAATCAATGTTGCGGATGGAAAAGAGCAGGGCTTCCGGGGCCTGGGTTTGCAAATGAGAGCCCAGCAAGGCCTGATAATCATCGCTGAAGCACAAATCCAGCATTTTGACTTCATGGCCGTTTTTTACAAGGGCGCCGGCGATATAGGCCAGCCCGATGGGCTGCACCGGATAGGGATACTTTTCTTGATTCAGGGCGATTAAGGTTATTCTCATGGGCGCGTGGTCTTTTCCTTGGGATGGTCAGGAGATTCTCCATAAGGGTGAATTCAACTCAAAATAATTGGGCAAGTCGCGCATGGTGCGATACACCAGGTCCGGGTTGGTGCTAATCCCGCGGGGATCTTCAACAATAAACTCCACAGGCCCCGCAAAGGTCTTCAGGGAGCGGGGCCCGGCGCCGTTTTCCTCCTGATGGTAAAAGGCCGTAAAATCATACGGCAGGGTCACGGCGGTCCGCGGATTGTAGCGGGAGGGCAGAATGCTTTTCTGGACCAGGATCACGGTTCGGATCAACTCCGGGTCGAGGCCGAGGTTCTCCGTGAGGATCGCCGCCGTTTCCCGGTAGAATTGATCCCACAGGTTCCCGCTTTCCATAAAAAGATAAACATCCCGGGCATTGTCCTTGATGTCCCTAAAAATTTTCCTTTCAAAAAAATCCGCAAGACCATTGCCCAGCCGCTCCAGGACGGCTGCCAGCACCGGATAGCGACGGCGGCTCTCCGGTTCGGCCGTTTCCTCCTGCCCGGCACCGATGAGCAATTCCAGTACCTGGCTGGGATTTGCGGCGCATTCCAGCGCGGCAAAATAGACCAGATATTTAAGCGTGCGATAGCCAAAGGCCAGGCTGGTGAACATGCACAGCAATAGGACTCGCCTGTATTCATCACGGCTGAAGGAGCTGGTTTGGACGATCAGTTCCCAATTCCCGTCGGCGCTGGTCTGGAGCTCGGTTTCAATTTGGAATTGCCGGCGGTATTCCGGTTCATCCATGCGGCTGTTGGGCAGGATCATGGTGGTAAAAATCATGGGATACATCTTTTCACGGATGATGTAGTCCACGTCATGCTTGAAAGAAGCATAGGTGGAGCCCGGCAGGCCGATCATGAATTGGGCCGCCACTGGCAGATGCTGCCGGATGTATTCCTCCCGCACCTGTTTGAAGTAATCCATGGCGATGGGCTTGCGGGTGATGTTTTTCAACGTCTGCTCATCCAGGGTTTGGACGGCCAGGACCAGGTTGGTGACGATTTGCGAGGAGATCAAGCGCCGGCTGATTTCAATGGAGCGCTCGGCATTGTTGCCGTGTATAAGGATGGCGTTCTTGGGAAAGCCGTAGCGGTCCTTTACTTTGCAGATCTGCTCGGCAATGGCGATATCCTGTTCCAGGATGCCGAAGTTGGCATCGGCAATAAACAGGGAGGTGACCTGATGTTTGCCGATCCACTCCAGTTCCGCAAAAACCCGGTTGAGGTCCTGCCTGACGATTTTGGCCAGATCCATGTTCCAGGAGCAGAAAGCGCATTTAAACGGGCAGCCCCGGTTGGTCTCCAGCACGGCCAGATCCAGGTCCGGCAGGAGCGCATCAAAAACGCCCTCCAGGAAAGGAGATGGGATGAGGGTCATATCCGTTAACGCTTCCCGGGATTCCGTCATCCGGATTTCCCGGCCGTGGCGGTAGGAAATGCCCTTGACGGCCTGGTAGTTCTTTTCCGTCAGGATCTGGGTGATCAGCTCCAGGGCGCTGAATTCCCCCTCGCGGTGAACCAGGAAATCGATGTAGGGGTATTGTTCCAAAAAGGAGCTGTTCTTGTAAGGCACATAGGGCCCGCCGTGGATGATGATGTGCTCCGGATTGCGGGCTTTCAATTCCCGGCTGAGGGCAAGGTGGGCGCGGATGTTCCAGGGGTAATCGGACATGAGGAAAACAGCGGGCTCGTTGAATCCGCTGAGCCATGACTCCTCCTTGACAAGACCGGAATCCCGGATCCAGGAAAAACGCATGGCCGCCGCCAATTCCGGTCGGTATTTTTGCAGCATGGCCGTAATGTATCCCAGCGCCAGGGGGGTATGCTTGTATTGATGCAGATGAACGCAACCAACATGGATTTTCGGCATCCTGTCTCCCTCGCCTGCTGCCGGCGCTGCTATGAAATTGAGGGCGCCGGAATCAAGCCGTTTTTTTGAAAATAGGTAAGGTACGTGGAAATGATTTTCGCATCCGTGGGCGGACAGACCACCTCGTTGCCGAGGCCTGCCCGGCTGTTTTGGGATTCAAAGCGCATCTGTTGCAAGAGCAAATTGTTTGAGTCCCGCAAAAACAAGGCTAAAAAGGAGTAAATCTTTTCCTGGGGCTGCCGGGCCGCCAATTGCTCCAATTCAAGGACCCAATGGTCGTAAGGGATTTCCTGCAGGGGATATCCCAGGGAATTGAGCTCCTGCAAAAAGCTTTTGTAGGAAACAGGGGCCGGGTTGCATAAATGAAAAATCCGGCCGAGGGAGCGCTCCTGCAGGGACAGATGCACCACGGCCTCGGCCACATAATCCGCCGGCAGATATTCGATCAGGGTGTCCAGGCGTGGATATTTCCCCAGGGCGATGCAGGCTTTGATCAAATGGCAAAGGGTATCCTTGAAATCCATGATACCGGTTTTGCTGCTGCCCAGAATCCGCACCGGCCGATAAACAACGGCCGGCAGGCCGCGCTCCCGGGCGTTCAAGACAAGCTGCTCCGCCACCCATTTGCTTTGCTTGTATCCGCCTTTCAAGGTTTCGTCACATTGGGGCGGATCATTTTCAGCGGCAACCCCGCGCTGGAAATGGGTTCGGCTGAAGAAGACCGCCACGGTGGAAATGAAATGCAAGGGTTTGAGCCGGCTGCGGGCCGCAAGCCGGATGACTTCCTGAGTTCCGAGAACATTGGCGGCTTTCAAGGCGGAATAGGGGTAGAGGAAATTGACCAAGGCCCCGTTGTGATAGATGCTGTCGACTTTCGTGGCCAGGGAGGTAAAAAGCGCTTCGGTCAGGCCCAGCAACGGTTTGGAAAGGTCACCCGCCACGGGAAAAAGCCGGGGCTCGAATTCCTCCTGCCACAGGGCATGCAGGACCAGATGGTCTTTCAGGCGCCGCATACCTTCGGCCTGGTCCCCACAGCGCATGAGGCAATAGATATCGGCTTTGGTCCTGTGCAACAGGGCCTTCAACAAATAAGGCCCCACCAGCCCGGTGGCACCGGTGAGCAGGATTGCTTCGGGATTCGACGCCGGCTTTAGTGGTGGGCCTTGAAATAAAATCGCCGTATCCAGGACCTTGTCTGCTTGTAAATCCATGATATTCCTCCCCAGGGGAATGGTATTTGGTTTTTTCGGGGTCGGTATCGGGGTCGGAATCGGAATCGATAAAAACAATTCGACCCCGATACCGATAGCGACCCCGACCCCGAAAATCAAATGCGATGGCTCTGTATTCCCCCCAATGCCCCTTGACTATGAAAAGCCGTTTTGCTATCTATGCCCAAGCATCATCAAGCTAATCCACTCCGCCCTTCCTGATATTCCGAAGGAGATCCCCATGACCCGGACCGACGTTTTCCGGATCCATTTAAATCCGAATAAAACACTGCCCCTGGCCCTTGGAAACATGACTGCCATGGTGGCAAGGCACAGGCCGCATTTGTTGGATGTTTTGAATCTGGATACTCCCATTTTAACCGATCGTTTGCATGTGGAACAGATGGTTAGGTCAGGTGGATTTTCCAAGACGGCAATCTTTTTGATGTCGGACTATGTGTGGTATATACAGGCTCACACCGCATTGAGTCAAGCATTTCTCCAACCAAAGGAGTAAAAATGCCTCCCATGGATGTCTATCGCGTTCACTTGAACTCCAATAAAATCATTCCCCTGGCCCTGGGCAACATGACGGCCATGGTCAGGCGACATCGCCCGGATCTGCTGGAAATGTTGAACTTCAACACGCCCTGGCTGACCGAGCGGCAAATCCTTGGGGATCAGGCGTTTCTGCAGCGCTTTGAAAAACCATCGATTTTTCTCATGTCGGATTATGTCTGGAACCTCCAGGCCCATACCCGCCTCAGCCGGGCCCTGAAGGCCGTGAACCCCGGTCATGTGATCATTCACGGCGGGCCGGCCATTTCCTATGGGACCGCCGATTTCCTGCAAGAAAACGCCTGGGTGGATTTCAGCGTGCACGGCGAGGGGGAGGTCACCTGTCTAGAGTTGTTGACCCAATGGTGCACCCAAAGGGATTATCGCAAGGTACCGGGCCTCTCTTTCCGGGAGAACGGGCAGGTGGTTTTCGGTGAAAAGCGGGAACGCATTGCCGATCTTGCCCTGATTCCATCGCCCTATCTGGGGGGAGACCTGGACGCCTTATTGCCGGAATTTTATTGCGCGGTGGTGGAAACCAACCGGGGCTGCCCGTACAAATGCGCCTATTGTTCTTGGGGTTTTTATCTGCGCAAGGTGATCAAACACGACCTTGACCAGGTATTTGCCGAGTTGGAATGGATCGCGGCCCATCACATCCCTTCCCTGTGGATCGCCGATGCCAATTTCGGCATCCTGGAGCGGGATATCGCCATCACCGAGCATCTGTGCCGGCTCAAGGAGCGTTACGGCTTTCCCAAGAATGTCATCACCAACTTCGCCAACAACAAAAGACGCAGCATGGAAATCAGCCGGCTCTTGATCGGTGCGCGCATCGCCACGTCCCTGGGGGTGGCCATGCAGACCACGGATGAAACCACCCTGAAGAACATCCGGCGCAAGCCGGTGGCGGAGGATTACTACCTGACCCTGCGGGATGAATATGTCCGGCATCAGTTACCGGTGATGACCCATTTCATCATCGGCTTGCCGGGGTCCACCTATGCTTCCTTTATAAAGGACATTGAATTCGCCCTCACGGAAAAAATGTATCCCCAGGTTTTTCCCGCCATTGTCCTGCCCAATACCGCCATGGCGGAAAAGGAATACCGGCAGCGCCACGGCATTGTAACGGAAAAATTCATCAGCCGGGATTATGATGAAGAATGGGAAGTGGTGGTGGCTGCCGCATCCTTCAGCCGGGAGGAATACCGGCGCATCCATTTGTATTGCGCCTGGTTGCATTTTGCCGTTTGCTATCGCACCTTGAAGTATCTGATTTATTTTGCGGCGGTGGAGCAGGGCCGCACCCAAACCCAAGTGCTGGAAGACCTGCTGGAAAAGGGCGTTGCGGAAACAGGCAAAACCGGCGGGGCGGTCCGCTATCCCATCTTGCGCAATATCGTTATGGTTCTTCATGCCAAGGCAGCCGAGTTTTTCGACCAAAAAATCTGCATGGTCCTGCGCCGCAATCCGCGTGAACTGTATCTTGCCATGGATGCCGGCAATGAGTGGGCGGGTTTTTACCAGGAGCTGGCGGCCATTTTCAAACAGGATTTCGGTCTGCCGGAAGATTTGCTGACCACGGCCTTATGTGTTCAGAAAAGCATCCTGCCTTCCCGCCACCATGGGGTCGCCGAGCAGTTGTTGGACCATGATTTCCGTTCCTATTATTTCCAGGAGCCCCGGGCCGGCGGTCGGCGCTCCCTCCGGCATTTTTCAGGGCACATGTCCTTTGCGGTCAAGGATCCCAAAAACATCTGCGCCAATGTGGAGCTGGTGGAAACCGGCATGCGGATGCTCCTGAACAATTTTGAATTGGATTCCCCCTTGTGGCGAAACGAATAGACACCGTTCGGGTGGTTCACCATGCAATTCATCTGTCAATGCACTGATTTTATCCAAGCCGCGGACAACATCCTAACCGATGGGCAAACCACTTGGAAATATGGCAGCTTCCCCCGGATTTTCCAGGAATTGGATGAGTGGTTCGCTGTCCATGGGATCCGGCCGGAAGATTGCCCGGCGGTGGCGTGTGAGAATTCGGCGACTTCAGCCGTATTGTTACTCTATCTGCTGGAGCGGGGCTTTGGTTTTTTTGTCCTGCCTGCAACAACGCAGGCTGCCCAGGACCAGGAAAAGGCCGCGGCCCTGCCGGCCTTTTGCCGGCAGCATATCCGCACCAGTCCCCTGGCCGGCAGCGAGGATGAAGCCGGTTTCAATCCTGAGGCCCGGCTTTCCATTGCTCCCAATCCATCCTGGCACGGCCTGGATGCAGAGCCCGGGGATTTCGGCGCGGCCAGACTTTTTCTCAAGACTTCCGGCAGCACCGGCCCGCCGAAAATGGCCGTCATTCCCCATGCCGGCCTCCGGGGCAATGCCCGCAACACCGCCCGGCGGCTGCGGCTTTCCAGCCGGGACCGGGTGGCATTGCCGGTTCCGCTTTTTCATTCCTATGGTTTGACCACGGCCTTTTTAAGCAGCATTGCCGCGGGTGCCGGCATTGATCTGCAACCAGGAGCCAATCTGCTGCGTTTTCTCAAAAGGGAGCAGGTGTTTCAACCCACGGTGGCCTTCATGACCCCGATCTTCTGCGAGACCCTGGTAAAAGGCCGGCGGGGGGAGCCCCATGTCTACCGCCTGACCATATCAGCCGGGGACAGTTTCCGCGGCGATCTGTTTAGCCGCTACGAGTCCATGTCCGGCTGCCTGGTGAATCTTTACGGCAGCACGGAAATGGGCGCCGTTGCCGCGGCCGGGCCGGATGATCCCATGGAAATCCGCCGGCAGTATGTGGGCCGGCCCATGGCCGGGGTGAGCTTGCGTGTCGGGCCGGGGGCTGAGTCCGCAACCGAAGGCCCGGCGGATCAAGGCTCCTTATGGTGCCGCCATCCCTTTGGCTTTGAAGGCTATGTGGACCAGGACGGCCGCCCGGTACAATCCGAAGCGCAAGCGGGCTGGTTCCCCATGCAGGACCTGGGACGCCTGAGTCCGGAAGGCTGGGTGCAGGTTTTGGGCCGCAGCGACCACAGCGTCAACCGCGATGGCTTGCTGGTTTTTTTTGCCGACATTGAGGAAGCCCTGCGACATGTGCCCGGCGTGGCCGCGGGCGTGGTGATTGCAAGCGGGGAAGGCAGCCGGGGCAAAAGACTGGTGGCCTTTTGCGTTCCGGAGCGCAGAGCGGAGCTGAGTGCAACGGATATTCGCAGCGCCTGTTTTTCCCTGTTGCCACGGCGTGCGGTTCCTGATATGATTCAAATAATCAATTCATTACCCCAATTGCCCAACGGCAAAATCGATCGGCAAAAACTGAAATCCCTGGTGAAAATATAAGCAGAATCCGCCACCATCAGCACACCGACCACCACCATCACCAACATCATCAGCATTCTTTAAAAAAATCTCCGGATGCGACCAAATGCATACAGTTTTTACTTTTCAAGATCCGGCGGGCATGATAGAATCCGCCCTAAAAATCAAGCCCGTACAACCTGCTGGAACACATTACACCGAACAGGCCTGCTGGGTTTGCGCCACTGCCATGGTCATGAAAATCTTCTACACATTTGAGCCCTGGATTGCCGTGAAAGGAAAAGAAGGGTGATGACCAAGACATTTCACCGGAATTTATTCCTGAACGTGAACCAGTATCAATTGCGGGTGATCATGCCCATGATGATCACCCTGGTATTTTCCCTGGTGTTTATCGGAATCATTTATTATTTGGTCCTGCATTTCAATATATCGGTGGAGGAAAGCCGCCGATTGGTCCTTTATCAAAATATCATACCGGTGGTTCTGATTCTGCTGTCCCTTTTCATGCTGCTTTTTGTCTACTGGATCTATACCTTGACCAACCGGCTGTTGGGGCCTTTTGAACGTTTAATCCGGGAGCTGGATGAGATGTTAGCAAATCAAAGGGAATGGAAACATTTAAAGGCCAGGGAGGGGGATGAAATGTTTGAGCAATTGATTCAACGCATCAATGTTTTGATCGATCGGATGTGAGCCGTTGCCCCAAGGAGAGTTGGATGGAGATCAGTGAAATTGTTGCCAGGCTTACGAATATAGTGGTTACGGAATTGGATCTTAATCTGAAGCCGGAAGAGGTGGACCCCAATGCCTCCTTGTTTGAGGGCGGCCTTGGCTTTGATTCGGTGGTGATTGTGGAGCTCATTGCCATCATCGAGGAACGCTTCGATTTTACCTTTGCCAAGGATGAGCTGGACATGGAGATGTTTGCCAGTCTGCAAACCCTTGCCGCTTTTTTACAGCAAAAAATCAGTTTTTCCGCGGGCAAAGTCGTCCAAGCCCAATAGCCGACTTGTATTGGAACAGGTTGTCAGCGTAAAGACCGGCAAACCGACTGAAGGAGTTTTCATGGGCGCCCCCATCTCCATTGAACAATTATATTTCAGCCATATCATGGGGGAATTGTTTTTTTCCACCGGGCTGAACGAGTTCATGGATTATCTTAGCAGAGACAATATCCATCAATTGTTTTCCCTTCATCGGCAAAGCCTTGCCGCCAAAACTATTCTTACGCCGGAAGCCTTGCTGAAGGCCATCCGCATTGATTTTGAGAAAATACTTTTTGCGCTGTTGGAGGTGCGCAACAAGACCTGCCCCCAGTTGCTCCATGATTTTTTTGGGAGCGATACCCAGGCGGTTCTGGATATCCTGCCGGCATTGAAGGAGCGGTCCATTTACCATCTCGGCTTTGAGGTGAATCAGCCCATGGACCTGATTCTGTACAGCTTTGATTACTGGATCAACAAATTCAACGCCCATTTCAGCGCAACCCAAGAGCGGCTGCGGGCAGTGAAACGCCAGCGCTTTCCAGCCTCACGGGAATTTCAGCGCAGGGTCAAGGCCTATGTGGAAATCCTGCGGATCTGGATCGAGCTGGACGGCCAAGTGCAGATGCTGGAATTGTTCGATATCCACCATGGGGCGGCGGTCACCTTGGACCGCTACGAAGCAGACGGGCTTCGAATGCAAAACGCCCGGCCTCAATCACTCGCTGAAACCCGGACAGACTACCAAGGCGCCGTGGCCCGCCTGCTGGCAGGGGATGCCATCTGGCACTATGCCGTGTATGTGGATCAGCCGGAGGAAGTTGCGCGGCTGCATTCCCATTTTCAGGCATTATCCGGACGGGATTCCGCATACGAGCTGCCTTTTTCCGCCCTGGTGAACAACACCCATGACGGCTCCTTGTATACCAAGATCATCAACCGCGCGCGCAACATGGAACTGGAATTCGTGACCGAATTGGCCCTGCCGGCACCGGCAGGGACCGGCGTCGGCGTTGGATGAGGCCGCCCCATGTTGATTTCCCACAGCCATGGTTTTATATACCTGCATGTGCCCAAAACCGCCGGCCTGAGTGTCCGGGAAGCCATCAAGGGCTACGCCGGGGAGCCGGAAAAATTCAAGATCACGCGACCGGCCAGGGAAAAAGACGGCAGGCCCAACCCCATGTATGCCATGTGGCAGGTGGCCTTGCTCCATGCCAGGGCAAGGGATGTCAGAAAAGAATTGACCCAGGCAGTATATGACCGTTATTTTAAATTTGCCTTTGTCCGCAACCCATGGGACTGGCATGTATCCATGTTTCATTTCCTGAACAATATGAAATATAAACCCGTGGCAGGCCTGGCAAGCTTTGAGGAATACCTGAATTGGGTGGTGGCAACCCCCAGGCCGTTTCCAAAAGGCGCTGCCAAATTCCAAAAGGAAGTTTTGGCAGATACCCAAGGGCGACTGCTGGTGGACTTTGTCGGCCGCTACGAAACCCTGGCAACGGATTTTGCCTGGATTTGCAGGAAGCTGAGGATTCAGGCGGACCTGCCCCGCCTGAACGTCACCAGCCATGGGGATTACCGGGCCTATTACACTGCCCGCACCCGGGAATTGGTCGCGGAGCATTACTGGCCGGATATTGAGATGTTTGGTTATAAATTTTAACTTTAGTCACTTTAGTCACTTCCAAAAGTGATTTCATGCGAAGCATATTGCTCAAACCAGTGGGTTCTTTCTGCAACCTGCGCTGCGAATATTGTTTTTATCTGGATAAGGCCCATTTGTATGCCGGCCCGCCGGCAACCCATCGCATGGGGGAATGGGTCCTGAAAAAAGTGATTCAAGAGATGTTTGAACTCGCTGGGGCGCCGGCATTCACCTGGCACGGAGGCGAACCCACCCTGGCAGGGCTTGATTTTTACAAGACGGCGGTAGCATATCAGCGCCGTTTTTCCAAGGGCAAACCTTTTACCAACTCCATGCAGACCAACGGTTTGCTGCTGGATGAGGACTGGGCGGATTTTTTCCGGCAGGAGGATTTTCTAGTGGGGATATCCCTGGACGGACCGGCCCATATCCATGACCATTATCGCAAGGATGCCCAGGGCCACGGCACCTTTGCCCGGGTGTTTGAAAATGCCCGCCTGCTTCTGGAAAAAGGCGTGCAGGTCAATATCTTGGCCACGGTGAACCCGCTTTCGGTCCGCCATGGGGTTGAGAGCTACCGTTTTTTCAGGGACAACGGCTTTGTATTCATGCAGTTCAATCCGGTGCTGGAACCGGACAAGACCAATCCCGGCCGGATTGCGCCCTATTCAGTGGACCCACGGGATTACGGCGGCTTTCTCATCGAGCTGTTTGAGGCCTGGTTCAAGGATTTTGATTTCCGGCAATTGAAACAAAAAACCTCCATCCGTTTTTTTGACGCCTTGATCCAGTGCCACGCGGGCATCATGCCGGATCATTGCCTGTTTCAAAAACGCTGCGGCAATTACCTGGTGTGTGAACACAATGGCGATCTGTTTTCATGCGATTATCTGGTGGCGGAAAACACCCGCATCGGCAATCTGAAGGATATGAGCCTGGAAGCAGCTTTTGTCTCCGAAAGGCACGGGACTTTTGCCGACGGCAAGGCGGTTCTGGACCGGGAATGCGAAGGCTGCCCCTGGCTGGCCCTTTGCCGCGGCGGATGCATCAAAGACCGGTTGCATGATCCCAAGGACAGGGGCCGCAATCATTTTTGCACGGCCAATAAGTATTTTTTTCAGCGCGCGGAAAAAAGATTTCAGAAATTGGCGGATTTGTATCGGCAGCATTATGCATGAAAAGCACTGATAAAGGAGCCTGTTTATGCAAGCCAAAAAATTGTTGAGCTTTTCCTTATGGGCCTTTTCCATATTTTCCACCCTGGCGCTGTTGACGGGCTGCAGCGGCAACAACAAAAATCTCGCGGCCGGCCTGCCGCCTTCCCAAGCTGATCAGGCGCCGAAAAAGAAAATCAATTTCATCACCCTGGTGGTGGATGACATGGGCTGGTCGGATTGCAGTTTCATGGGCAGTGAAATCCCCACGCCCAACATTGATCAACTGGCAAACACCGGGGTCAATTTCACCCATTTTTACGGGGCCGCCACTTCCTCCCCGTCCCGCTCCATGCTGTTCACCGGCAAGGATTGCCATCAGGTGGGGGCCGGGACCATGTGCGGCTATATCCGGCCGGAAATGAAAGGCAAACCCGGCTATGAATGCGTCCTGGAATTTTATGCGCCGGTGTTTGCCGAGCTGTTGCAGCAGAGCGGCTATCATACCATGTTCACCGGCAAATGGCATCTGGGTATGGAGCCTAATCATATTCCCGAAGCCCGGGGCTTTGCCGATGCCCGGGGGGTGGCTCTGGAAGGCTGCGAGCAATTCTTTGCCAATGACGACGGCACGCCCATTCCGGCTTTTCCGCCCGCGGCCTATAAAAGGCACAACCGGGTCAGTTTCTGGAACGAAAACGGCAAGGAGGTCACCCAACTGCCTAAGGACTTCTATGCCACCAACTATCTCACGGACAAGGCCGTGGCCATGTTGAAGGAGCGCCCGGCGGACAAACCTTTTTATCTGAACCTGTCTTACACTGCCGTGCATTTTCCCTTGCAGGCCCCGGAACAGGTCACCCAAAAATATGTAAAGCTCTATGAAAAAGGCTGGGATCAGATCCGGCAGGAACGTTTTGAACGCCAAAAGGCCCTGGGCTATTTCCCCAAGGACGCTGTGCTGCCCAAACGCACGGACACACTGGCCTGGGACAGCCTCAGTGAATCGGAAAAGCGGATCCAAATCAAAAAAATGGCGGTATATGCCGCCATGTTGGATATCATGGATCAGAATATCGGCCGCCTGGTCCAGTACCTCAAGCATATCGGTGAATATGAGAACACCATGATCATTTTCCTGTCGGACAACGGCGGCAATGCCGGTGATCCGGCCGTGGACAAGGGCTACTACATGGTGGATTGGATCAAGAACACCTTTGACAACAGCCAGGAAAGCATCGGCACCAGAAGGTCCTACATCGGGCTCGGGCCGGGCTGGGGCATGGCCGTGAACACGCCTTTTAACAAGGGTAAGACCACCATGTATGAAGGCGGGGTGCATGTCACCGCGTTTGCGCATTATCCCGGGGCCGGTCTCACGGGCCGTCGTTATGAATGCGTTGCCTCGGTGATGGACATCGCGCCCACCATTCTTTCCATGGCCGGGGTTGAATATCCCAAGACCTATCAAGGCAAACCCCTTGCGGCCATGCAGGGAATTTCCCTGGCCGGCTTGTTCACCGGTGAACAGCAAGCCGCCTGCAACCATGAGCGCGCCTTGGGCTGGGAGTTTGTGGGGGTCAAAGGGGTGCGCAAGGGGAGCTGGAAACTCGCCCAGCAAGGCGGCGAGCCTGAATTCCATTTCTTCAACCTCAATGATGACCCTTATGAATCCAAGGATCTGGCGGAGACCCTGCCCGAACAATTTTTGGAAATGAAAAAGGTGTATGAACAATACCGGGATGAAAACGGCGTGGTGGAGATACCCAATACCATACTGGAGGCGCACTGATGATTACCGCGAGCGGTCGGATTTCGCCCAAACTGGAAGCCAGGGAATGCCAGCGCAAAGGTGGTTATGGGGTTTACGCCCGTGAGTATTTGCAAAAAGGCGAGTTGCTGATCGTCTGGGGCGGCGAGATCATCACCCGGGATGAATTCCAAAAGCTGAAAACGGAAAAAGAATTTGTTTCCCTGCAAATCGAGGAGGATTTCTACCTTATTTCCTACAGCAAGGGTCGGGCCGAGGATTGCGTCAATCACTCCTGCAATCCCAATGCCGGCCTGCAGGGGCAGATAATTTTAACTGCCCTGCGGGACATCCTGCCGGATGAGGAAATTTGTTATGATTACGCCATGAGTGACGGCAGTAACTATGATGAGTTCGAATGCAGATGCGGCGCCTCCGCATGCCGGAAAATCATCACCGGTAGCGACTGGCGCCTGCCGGAATTGTGGACCCGCTATGAAGGATATTTTTCACCGTATTTGCAGCGCCGCATCCGGCACTTGCAGCAGGAAGTGATGCAAACCAACAAAAATCGTCAGGCCGGGGAAAGCAGGGCCTACCTGGCCGTGGATTCCAGGTGCGTGGAATCTGTTTCCAATGGTTTTTTTTCAACAACCCATCGTTTAATGAGGAAGCAATCATGATCCATCCGGCCACCGAGCTGCGCTATATCAACGACACCATCGGCTATGGGGTTTTCGCCACCGCCTTTATCCCCAAGGGCACCCTGATCTGGGTTCTGGATGATCTGGATATTGAACTGACCCGCCAACAGATCGGCAACATGCCGGAAATGCTGCGCAAGGAAATCGACAAATACGCCTATGCCACCAAGGAGGGGAAATACATCCTATGTTGGGACCTGGGACGGTTCATGAATCATTCATGCCGGCCGAGTTCCCGGGCCTTGGGGGCCATTGGCGAAATCGCCGTGCGCGATATCCGGCCGGATGAGGAACTCACCTGCGAATACAGCACCTGCCTCACGCCGGCCTTTGACTGTTTTTGCGGGGCCCCGGGTTGCCGCCGGACCATCCGGCTGGAAGATATAGACACCCATTGGGTGGAATGGGATGCGGAAGTGCAGGCGGCCTTGCTGTGCGCCGGCTCCGTACCCCAACCCATCATCGGCTGCATCCGTAAGGAGGCTGAGAATCAAGCCTTTTTAAAATCCATGATGGCCGGGCAGGCGCTCCCTTGCCCCTCCCATCGGGAACTGAAACCGTTATTCAATTGAGCCTTCAGCCGTGAGCCATGGTTAAATTACTACTATATCCGGAAGGCAAATTTAATTTCCATGCGCTCTTTGCCTTGTTGACCGCCGTGCTTGCCGGGGCCGCCGCCGGCGGCCTGGCCGTCATCGTGAATGAGGCCGCCGGTGAAATCGCCCAAGGCCGGGTGCATCTGCGCCATCTGCCGTTTTTCATCGTGGATGTGGTGATCCTGATTGCGGCGCGCCAAATCGGTTTGCAGCAGGGCATTGAATTGGTGGAACAGCTTCTGGAAAATTGCCGCAACCGGATCACCAATCTCATCCGTCAGGCCGAGCTGCTGCAAATGGAAAGGCTGGACCACAGTGATGTCTACCTGAAGCTGACGGTCAATACCGGCATGATCTCCGCCGCTTCCCAGTCCATGATGCGCGCCTGCCAATCCACAGTGACGATCCTGTGTGTGTTTGCATATATCTTCCACCTGTCCTTGAGCACCGGGATTCTGTTCATGGGCTTGCTGGCCGCCGGCGTGTTCTACCACCGCTTGCACCAGCGCGACTTTGAAGAAAAAAACCGCGCGGCCCTTGTTCAAGACGCGGCCCTGTTCACGAAATTCGAGCAGGTCCTCGCGGGCTTCAAGGAACTCAAAATCGATCCGGCCAAGCGCCGGGAGCTGTTTGAACAAGACCTCAGGCGCGCCGATGAGGCTGCCGGCCAAGCCCGCATCCGCTTGGGCGAGTTGCGCGCCAAGTATGACAGCGTTGCCTTCATTTTTCTGTTTTATTTTTCCTTGGGTTGCGTGGCCTTTTTATTGCCCGGCACAGTGTCGCCGGCGGACAAGTTCAAGATCGTGGCCGCCTCGGCCTTTTTGTGGGAACCCATCAGCGTTTTGACTTTCACCATTCCGGAAATTTTCAAGGCCGGGGCCGCGGCCGATGAACTGGCCGACCTGGAAGCCCGGCTGACCACGGCGGACGAAGCGGTTGAATACGTTCACGACCCGGATGGGGAATTGCCCGAGCAATTGGAGGAACTCCACCTGGAGCAGATCCGCTTCCAATATTCGGATGCGGAAGGAAAGCCGGTTTTTGAACTCGGCCCCCTGAGCCTGACCTGCCGGCAAGGCCGAACGCTTTTTCTGGTGGGCGGCAACGGCAGCGGCAAGTCCACCCTGCTCAAACTCATTGCCGGCTTGTATCCGCCCCTTTCAGGGATTTTCCTGATTGACGGCCTGGAGGCCCGCATGACGGACCTGCGCCATTTATTTGCCCCTGTTTTTTCAGATTGCCATGTGTTCGACGGGTTATACGGTATCGAACAGGTGGATGCCGGCCAAGTGGCGGAGTGGCTGCAACGGATGTGCCTGAATCACAAGGTGCGCTGGACCGGCCGGGGGTTTCAATACGATGGTCTATCCACCGGCCAGATGAAGCGGCTGGCCCTGGTGGCGGCCTTGCTGGAGGACAAACCGGTTTACCTGTTCGACGAATGGGCCGCGGAGCAGGATCCGGCGTTCAAGAAATATTTTTATGAGGAATTGTTGCCCGGCCTGAAGGCACAAGGAAAAATGATCATCGCCGCCACCCATGACGAAAGCTATTTTCATACCGCCGACGGGTTGGTGCACCTGGAATACGGCGGCATCAGCAGGCA
This sequence comes from Desulfosudis oleivorans, assembly GCA_020723325.1. Classification (GTDB taxonomy): domain Bacteria; phylum Desulfobacterota; class Desulfobacteria; order Desulfobacterales; family SURF-7; genus DYJD01. The sequence continues at coordinate 128,250 of DYJD01000020.1, forward strand.
ATGACCCGGAATAGGCCCTGATATGATCGCGGAAATCATCAAAAGCGAACTGCCCCTGATCAAGAAATATATCGTCTTTGAAGTCTGTTATATTGTTTTTGACGTCTTCACCCTGGTCATGGTGAATGCGGTTCTGGGGGACATTTTCCCGGAAGAAACCGAGTTCCGCAATCTGCTGCTGTTCCTCACAGGTCTCTTGCTGAATGTCGGCCTGTACATGCAGGCCCAGAAGATGTCAGTGCGCATCGTGACCGGCATGATCGGGAAACTGCGCGGCCGCATCATGGAAAAGGTTCAGCAGGCCGAACTCGAATCCTTTGAAAGGCTCGGAAAATCGTCCATCCGCAACGCGCTCAGCCTGGACACCCAGACCATCGCGGATGTGGCCCATACCTTTGGCTGGATGGGGGATGCGGCCTTGCTGTGCATCGGTCTACTGACCTACCAGTTCCTGGTCTGCAGGCCGGCTTTTTTATTCACGGCCGGGGTTTTCAGCGTGGGTGGCCTGATCTATGCGGCTGAAATCCTGTGGGCCAAGAAATGGATCCACCGGGCCCGGGATCAGGAAAAGGAATTGTTCGACGGACTCAGCCATGTCATATACGGGTTCAAGGAACTCAAAGTGAACGACCGCAAAAGCGACGATTTTTTTCATCAAGGTTTAAAACCCGTGTCCGCCGCCAACCGCAGTCATCGCACCCGGGCCGAAAACGCCCTGGCCTTGGGCAATGTCCTGGCCTCGGTGGTGGAATGCGCGGCCTTTGTGCCCGTTATTTTCATCCTGCCGGCTTTCGGTGATTTCAGCATCCATGCCCTGGTTGTGTCCGTGGTCTCCCTGCTGTTTTTTCCCTTCAATCTGATCAAGGACACCATTCCTTATATTTTGCGGGGCTGGATTTCCGTTGAGAGAATCGAGGAACTGGTTGCGGAATTAGAAAAGCTGGCTTCGGAAAGGAGCATGGAACCGGTCCGAGAAGGACCGCTGCGCTTCCGGGAGCTCTGCTACGAACAAATCTGTTACGCCTATCGGGACCGGGAGGGCAATCCCTCCTTTAGCCTGGATCATATCGATTTTTCCATTGCTCCCGGCGAGGTGGTATTCATTACCGGCGGCAACGGCAGCGGCAAATCCACGCTGCTCAAGACCATCACCGGCTTGTATGCCCCTGTGGCCGGCAGGGTGCGGCTGGATGGTGCGGAAGTGACCATGGCCCGACACCGGGATTTGTTTGCGGTCATTTTTGCCGATTTTCATCTGTTTGACCGGTTATACGGCCTGGGGGATTTGGACCTTGACCAGGTGGGTGAATTGTTGAAAACCATGGAACTGGATAATAAAGTGGTATACAAAGACAAGGGTTTTCAGCCCCTGACCCTATCCGGCGGACAGCGCAAGCGTTTGGCTTTGATCGCGGCCATGCTGGAAGACAAGCCGATTTATATTTTCGACGAATGGGCCGCGGATCAGGCCCCGCAGTTCCGCGACTATTTCTACCATGTTTTGCTGCCCGGCTTTAAAAAAGCAGGCAAGGCGGTCATCGCCGTCACCCATGACGAGGGTTTTTTCCCCAGCGCGGATCGTATTTACACCATGGAATATGGACGACTGAAGTGTGGTTGACAGGTTTTTACGGCAAGGACAATTTCAATCAAAGGAGGAGGCGCGTATGCTGAAAAAGAACAGAATCGTTTTGCTGATGGCGGGATTGGCACTGATCTGCTGTTTGCCGGCCCAGGCTGTTGAATTCAAAACCGGCGGGGTGGATTGGGTGCTGAACGGCAGTCTGAGAACACAGACGTTTTATCAATTCAGTGATCGGGGGGATAATTCCGAGCCGGGCCGGGCGAGTTTCATCCTGGAAACTCCGGGCAACAGTTGGCTGCGGGCCGCGGTTTCCTATCAAAAAATCGCCGCGGTCATGGAAATCGGGCTGGCCTTCAACAACGGCGATGATTACAGTTTCGGCGCCGGTGTGAACGAAAACCGCTATCTGCGCCATGCCTATGTCACCTACGACCTTGACGGCGGTTATCAAGTGCTGGTGGGCAGAACCTGGAGCCTGCTGGCCCTGGACGGGCCCCAGCAACGGCTGGCCTGGGACAACGGCCTATGGGGCGCCGGCGATCTGTTTGCCTTCCGGCATGAGCAGATCCAACTTTCCCATAAGGGCGAGAAGGTCACTTTCAAGGTGGCCATTGAAGATAATTTTCGGGAAGATCAACTGAAATACAACAACAACTTCGGCCTGCCCAGGCAATACACCACCGAGGACGTCTTTCCAGCTTTGTTGGCCAGTGTTTCCTATTCCGATGCCGGGTTTACCCTTTCGCCCAGCGGATTCATTCAAAGTTATAAACTGAAAGGCCAAAGCAAAAGCGTTGACGATGTGACGGTTACGTCTTATGCCGGCGCCTTGAACGGCGGCTACAAAGGTGAAGCCTTTGGCCTGTCAGCAGAAGTCTGGTACGGCCGCAATATCTACATGGATTTTGCCGAGGCCAACATCGATGAACATAACGGCTACAAACTTCAACGCTACGGCGCGTCCACCATCATGGGCAAGCCCATTGCCGATGCCACCGGCACTGATATCGTGGATGTGGACAGTGTGGGCGGCTGGCTGCAGTTGGCCCTGTTTTTCGGCAAAACCACGGTGCGCACCGGCGCCGGCTACCAGCAATCCGAAACCGGCCTGGACGGCGCCGCCTATGAAGACCGGGTCCATACCTGGGGCGTTTATGCCAATGTGGAATACCCGCTTTTTCAGACTTTCCGGATCATCCCGGGCATTGCCCACTACAATTGGGGTCAGGATGCCTATAAGAACAGGTTCGGCATGGGCAAGAACGATCTGGGAAACGACACTTTTGTGGGGGCCTTTTTCCAGTATGATTTTTGAGGAGACGACAGGAGACAGGAGACAGAAGTCAGAAGTGTGAAAAAAAAGTAAAGGAAGAATGCTTATGAAAATATTATTGTTGGGGGCCACGGGCCGGACCGGCCAGGTGGTGGCCCGGGAAGCATTGAAAAGAGGCCACCGGTTGGCGGCGGTGGTGCGCAGCAAGGCCAAACTCGGGATGCCGGAAGTGGAGGCTTGGGAGGGCGCACCGACGGATCTCGGTTTGCTGGACAAGGCCCTTGAAAACGCCCATGGGGCGATTTGCTGTTTGAATATCGCCCGGCAATCGGATTTTCCCTGGGCGCGTTTGATTTCACCGGAAACATTGATCTCCGATGCGGTCCGGGCCCTGATTCAGGCCATGGAGGCCAAACGCATCACCCGCATTGTCACCATGAGCGCCTGGGGCGTGGGCGATACCTGGATGCAGATGAACTGGTTCTTTCGCTTGCTGGTGCAGAATAGCAACATTCGCTTCGCCCTGGAAGATCACAACCGCCAGGAAGAGTTGCTGCGCAAATCCAAAATGGACTGGACCATCGTGCGTCCGGTGTTTTTAAACAATAAATATGCGGCCGCATACAAGGTGGCGAGCTACAAACCTCTGAAGATCGGCATCAGCCGTCAAGCCGTGGCCGCATTCATGCTCGACAGCCTGGAGCAGAAGACTTTTGTGCGCAAAGCACCGGTGATTTTTAAAGGCTGAAGGCGGAAGGGGGATGGACTCAAGAGCGGGGAAGATATTTCGGTCGCAATTATTAAATCCGAAATCCGAAATCCGCATTTCGATATTCGAATTTCGGATTTAATCAACTGGCCGCAATGACGATCAAGGCCTTCAGCCTTCAGTCTATTCACCTGCTTTGATGAGTTTTGCCACTTGGTCTGCCTTGACATCAGCGCTGCTTTCCGCCATACTTCAACATTAATCATTTAAATGAGTTCAATGCAACACCCCCTTGCTCTTCCAAAGGAGATCCTGATGAAACGCTACTTGCAAACGGGTTTGAATAGTCTCTTATTCGCATTGCTGGTAATGACGGCTGCCGCCGAATCCCTTGCCGCCGACAAAAAGTTCTATCCCACCACCCCCCTTGCCAATAAGGGGGCTCCTTGGCGGATCGGCTATCTGGAAGGAGGGGCCTATGATAATTATCCGCCCAATTTGATCGCCCTGGCAAGCGCTTTGGCGGACCTGGGCTGGGTTGAAAAATTCACCCCGCCCCCCAATGCGGATGAAATCGATACCCGCCGGCTTTGGACCTGGCTTTCCCAGAACATCCGCAGCAAATACATCCTTTTTGTACCCGACGCGTATTGGTCCAACAATTGGGACAACACCCTGCGCGCCCGCACCAAAAAAGAACTTCTGCGCCGCCTCAATGAAACCAAGGATATTGATCTGATGCTGGCCATGGGCACCCAGGCCGGCCAGGATCTTGCCAATGACGAACACAAGGTTCCCACCATCGTCATGTCCACCAGCAACCCCTTGGAATCCAAAATCATCAAGAGCTATCAGGACTCCGGCCTGGATCACTTGAACGCCCGGGTGGACCCCACGCGCTATGAGCGCCAGATCCGTATTTTCCATGATATTTTCGGTTTTAAAAAGCTCGGCATCGTTTATGAAACCGATACGGCTGAAGGCAAGACCTACGCGGCCATCGAGGATGTGCAACGTGTGGCCAAGGACCGCGGCTTTGAAATCGTGCCCTGTCACGCCCCCTGGTCCAATATATCCGAAGATAAGGCCAAGCAGGCCGCCCAGGAATGCGTGAACAAACTGGCCCCGCAAATCGACGCCTTTTATCTCACCAACCACCGCGGCATTACCATCGCCAATTTGGAAAATCTGCTGGCGCCGGTATACGCGCGGAAAATTCCGACCTTTTCCCAAAAGGGTTCCCAGGAGGTGAAACACGGTGTATTGCTGAGCATCGCCCGGGCCGGATTCAAATATACCGCGAAATTCCATGCGGAAACCATTGCCAAAATTTTCAACGGCGCCAAACCCCGGGATCTGGAACAGATCTTTGAGGATCCCCCCAGAATCGCCATTAATTTAAAAGCAGCCCAGACCATCGGCTATGATCCGCCGGTGGATGTTTTGGGGTCCGCGGATGAGGTTTACGATACCATCGCACCAGCCAAATAAGCACCGGTCGACGATGCGAACCCAGGTTGACCGGAGTTTGATATGCAGACCATTCTCGAAAGCGGGGAGCTGGTAAAAAGGTCCGGAAGCGGCTCTTCGGAAAAACTTGCTTTTCGCATGGAGCTATTGCAAGCAAGGCATCTTCCGGACATCATGGCCCTGCAGGAGCTGATCATCGCCCGCTTGAGCCGTCCGGACCTGCTGGAGCCCTTTTCTGTGAAATTTATGGAAAAGCATGTGCAATCCCAGGGACGCATTTTTGGTATCCTGGTGGCAGAGGAGTTGATCGCCTTCCGCAATATTTACTTCCCCACGCCCATTGACCTGGAATGGAACCTCGGCATTGATCTCAACATTCCCGGGCCGGAATTGCCCCATGTGGCCAACCTGCAAATGGTCTGCGTTCACCCGGCCTTCCGGGGCAACAAGCTGGCCTTTAAAATGAATGACCAGGCCTTGGGTTATTTGAAATCGCTGGCGCATATCCAGCATGTCTGCGCCACGGTTTCACCGTTTAACTACTGGAATATTCAGGTTTTGCTCGACAGCGGCTTTTACATCCGCAAACTCAAGGAAAAATACGGCGGAAAGCTGCGTTTTATTGTATATCAAAATCTGGCGGTCCCTTACGATCAATCCGGCCGGGAAACGGTCACCGTACCGCTGCTGGATTTTGACCGCCAGCAAGAGCTCATACAGGCAGGTTTTGTCGGCATCCGGATCCGGCGGACCTCCGGTTTGCAGCCGGACCTGTCTTGCCCTTCACCCTATCCGGCTGAACAGGTTTGCCGGGAATGCGAGGTGGTGTATGCCCGTCTGTGATGGCGCAGCGCATACAGATAAAAATACCCGTTCGTTTTTTCAAAAGCATCCGCTTGGTTTCAGCGCCAAGATCGTCCTTACGGTCTTCTGCATCATGGCCCTTTCCCAGGCCACCAGTTCTTTGTTCAGCGTGCTGTCATTTGAGGAGCATTATCTCTCAGCCATGACCTCTAAATACGAAATTCTCGGCAAGGATTTGAAACGCCGGATCGAGCAAGCCCTTAAATTCGGCAAAAGCCTGGAACACTTCATCGGCATTGAAAAATTGGCCGAACCCATCATTCGCCAAGCTGACGATATTGATGAAATTTTTCTGGGAGATGAAGCCGGGCACTTGTGGTATACTTCCAAAGGCATGTCATCATCTTCTGCGGGTCAGGCGCCGCTTACGCTGGACACGGCGACTGTGGACCCAACCCCCAAGCATAAGCCCCAAATGCAGGAAAGTTCACGCCTGCGCTTCAAAGAAGGCCGCTATTTCCTTTTATTCCCCGTAACCGCCGCCTTCGGCAAACAGAAGGGGGTCCTGGGTCTGGCCTTTTCCCGGGATGCCCTCCAACGCAAAAAAGACTTGCTTGTAAAACAAGCTCTTTTTAACCTGGGCTTGTCCGTATGCATTACCGCGGCATTGCTTTTTCTGATGATCGAATTCGGTTTTTCAAGACCCCTTTCCAATTGGATCAGCCGCCGGATCAAATCCGCTGAAACCCATTTTACTTACGAGGTGGATATGGATTCAGCCCCGCTGGAGTTGAAGGAGCTGAATGCTTACATGAATACCTATGTTCGGAAAACCCAAGACGCCTCAAACAAACTAGGGAAGCTACTGGAACAAATGCAACCGGACAGAGAGGCGACCGGCCTTACAGGGCCGACGGTTTTGCGCATGAAACAGATTCTGGAGGGGAAAAGCCATGACACGGATTAGCTTGAAATGGCGTCTGTTGATAACGGTGCTCTCCTTGACGATCCTTTCCCAGGCCGCCTTTTTATATCTGAATGTGCGCACTTTTCAAAACGCTTATGAAACGGAAATGCGTTCCAATTTACAGACAGTGGGCGCCAATCTAAAAGAAAACCTGGTGGACATCCTCAACAAGGGCATGCCCTTGCAGAAACTGGTCGGTCTGGATGCTTTGTTCAAAGATATCCTAGGCGATGCACCCAATATCGGTTTCATCGCCCTTGGCGATCCCGCGGGCAGATGGTTGTATTATTGCGATCGGGAATACTTTCTGCAAGAATCCGAATGGCTTCAGATCAAGCAAGATCTTCTTGCTAAAACAAATATAACGGCATTTCCCCTGGTGGATAAAAACCAAAAGGAACAAGGCCGGCTGCTCCTGGCCATGGATCAAAAACAAGCAGCCAGGGCCATCCGGATCATTGCCCTGGACTCGGGAACCATCGCGCTGATAGCGGTCTTGGCCACACTGGATCTGCTATTTTTCTGCATCGCCTTCGCCGTCCTGCTGCCCCTGAAAAGGGCGGAGAACGATATCCAGGCCACCTGCGGCCCGGGCCTGCCGAATCTCGCCGTTCGGCGCACCGGCATTTCCTTCATGGATCTGCTGCTGGATCATTATGATCAATATCGCCTCCGCTTTACCCAAAAATGGCTCGCGTTGCTGAAGGCTGCCGCTCCGCTGCTGCCGGCCCCCCATCCTTCAGCCCCGGAGCGCGCTGCCGGCCGGGAGCCGTCTGAATTTGCCACCAAACTGGGGGCCCTGCTGGCGCGCTTCCATTTTCAGTCGGCAACTTCCGCTCCCACAGATATAGAGGCCTTGCCGGCCCTGATTCGGCCGGCGGTTTTTCTCTTTATCTTTGCCGAGTCCTTGTCCATTTCTTTTCTGCCCTTGTTTGCCAAGGATATCTACCATCCCATGGGCAACCTTTCCGAAAAAGTAGTGCTGGGCCTGCCCATCAGCGCTTTCATGCTGCTGACAGCTCTCAGCATGCCTGTGGGCGGGGGCCTGTCCGATCGGATCGGGCGCAACCGCACCTTCATCATCGGCGCGTTCATCACAGCCCTAGGCCATTTTCTGAGCGGCACCGCCGATCACATCCTCAATTTGATCTTATACCGCGCCTTGGCCGGTTTGGGTTTCGGGCTGGTCTTCATGACCGCCCAGGGCTATATCATCGATACGACTTCGGAAGCCGGACGCGCGGAAGGCATGGCCGTGTTTCTTTCCGCTTTCTACGGCGGCACCCTTTGCGGTTCCGGCATCGGCGGCATGCTGGCCGATCGCCTGGGTTTTCGGTTCTTATTCTATATCGGCGCAGTTTTCGCCCTGCTCTCTGCTTTTTTCGTCCACCGTTTTACGCCGGAAACCGCCCAATCCGGCCACGGCCCCCATGGCAACCCGGCGGCTCCCGCTGAGAAACGCCCGTTCACAAACCTGATCACCCTCATGACCGATCGCAAATTCATGTCCCTGACCCTGTTGCAAAGCATTCCCAATAAAATCTGCCTGATCGGCCTCGTGTACTACATCGCGCCCCTGTGGTTCAAATCCATGGGGATTTCCCAATCCGATGCCGGTCGCTACATCATGGGCTACAGCCTCTGCATGATCCTCTTCAGCCAAACCCTCTCCCGCTGGAGCGACCGTTTCCGGCATCCCAAACCCTTTATTGTTTTCGGCGGCGTGCTTTCAGGCCTGGCCCTGGTGCTCTGTTATTTTTATGCAGGGGCTGCCGCCATTGCCGCAGCCATTCTCCTGTTGGGACTGGCCCACGCCCTCGCGGTCTCCAACCAGGCGAAACTGGCGTCCCAACTGGAGGTCATGCAGCAAGTGGGGCTCGGCGTGGGGCTCGGCATCTATCGCCAGGCCGAAAGAATCGGCAATGTATTGGCGCCCATCTGCCTCGGTCTGATGATCACCTCCTGGGGCTATGGCGAATCCCTGGCAGTACTGGGTATTTTCACTGTTTGCGCCGGCCTGTTGTTCGGAATTTTGTTTGTGGTCCGCCCGGAGATGAAAAAATGAAAACAACCTACGTTCTATTACTCAGCTTCATCATTTTGCTTCTAATGGGATATCCGGTCCCGGCCGAAATCGAAACCATTCATCAAAAAGTGGACCAGCCCTTTGCCGGCAGCCAGTCACCGGATGAGGCCCGGGTTGCGGCGGTGGCCAAGGCCAAATTTGAAGCCTTGGAAAAGGCCGGAACTTACTTGGAATCCGTCTCCGTGGTGGAAAAAAATATTCTCACCAAAGAGGAAATCACGGCCATTGCCGCCGGTATCCTGAAAACCGACATCCTCTCCCAACAAAACTATGCCACTGATAACGGTTTCGGCATGATTCTCCTGCTGAATGTCCAGGTGGATTCGGATCTGCTGCAAGAGCGCGTCCGCGCCTTGTCCGACGACCGCACGGCCCTTAAAAAATACGCGGAAATCCAGCAACGGGAAAAAGAATTGCTGAGTATCATTCAAAAACTGGAACAGCAGAATAAAGCCCTGAAAAATGCCGGCCGGGCCGGTGCGCAGGATTACGACGCCGGCATTGCCAAAGATTTGGGCAAGGCCGTCAAAGCCCTGCCCGCCGCCGAATGGAATCAAAAGGCCATCGCCCTCTGGCACAAGGTCGGTTACAGCGACGCCAACCAGGCCCTTTCCTACCTGAATGAATCCATCCGGCTTGATCCGGACAACCCCAAGGCCTTCAACAACCGCGGGGTGGCTTATTTTGAAATGGGCGTTTATGAGCTGGCGGTGCGCGACTATGACAAGGCCATCCAGCTCGATCCAGCCTATGCCGACGCCCTGAACAATCGCGGCATCACCCTTTTTCGGCTGGGCCGCATTGAGGCCGCCATCCGTGATTTCGACCAGGTCACAACCCTGAAACCGGATTGGGTGGAGGCCTACCTCCAGCGGGCCGAAGCTTATAAAAACCTGTGGCAATACGAGCGCGCCCTGGACAATTACAGCCGGGCCGCCCGTCTCAAACCGGAAGCGGACGACAGCGGGCAAAATAAGGACAGCGCCCTGATCGTCCTGAATGAAATCAACGGGCTCTGCCGCAAAGCCGAAAGGGCCTGTCGACTGGGCCTTTGTAAAGCCAGGAATGAACTAGAATCCAGGGGCTTTTGCAAGCAGCCGTAAACCTCATGAGCCATGGACCCGCAAGCACGCTGCCTCCATCAAGGCTTCCGAAAGGGTCGGATGGGGGTGAATGGTTTCTGCAAGCTCGCGCACAGTGCAGCCGGTTTTTATCGCCAGTACTGCTTCGGAAATCAGGTCGGCGGCATGGGGGCCGACCATGTGAACCCCAAGAATCCTGCCGTCGGCCTTGTTTGAAATCAGCTTTATTTCCCCTGGGATTTGACCGATGACATGGGCCTTGCCCAATTGACGGAATAAAAACCGGTCCACCTGAATTTCCCGGCCGGCGGCCCTTGCCTGGACTTCGGTCAAGCCGATATCGGCCGTTTCCGGCATGGTGAAAATTGCCGAGGGAACCAGGTCATAATCCATTGTCCGCCCGTCCCCCAAGGCGTTTTCTGCCGCTATGATCCCTTCGGCCGTGGCCGCATGGGCCAGCATTATTTTCGAAGGGCCCAGAATATCACCGATGGCATACACATCCGCAACATTGGTGGCCATTTTGTTATCCGCCACAACCCAGCCTTTTGCATCAACCGCCAGGCCGATGTTTGCAAGGCCCAGCCCCTCTGTCCCAGGTTGCCGGCCGATGCAGATCAGGACCATTTCCACTGGAATGATTTTCTGATCCGCCGGCGTCCCGGATCCAAAAGAGCCCGCCGGAGCGATCCCAAGCCGAATCCCGCTGTCCTCAACCAGGATCTGATGGGCGCGCTGTTCAACAAACACCGCTATTTTGCGTTTGCGCATTTCCCGCTGGATGATCTCGCTGCAGGTTTCATCCACAGCCGGAATGGGTAGCAAACGGGACAGCTCCTCCACCACCGTCACCCGCGCACCCAGGGCCGACAAAATAAAGGCGAACTCACAGCCGATGAAGCCGCCGCCGATGACGGCAATGCTCTCCGGCACCTGGGTAAGCTCGAGAATATGATCGCTGGACAGGATGCGCCGGCCGTCAAAGGGCGCAAAGGGCAAGGGCCGGGGCCGGCTGCCGGTAGCGATGATCAACCGGTCCCAAGCCAGGTTTGTGACGGCGCCGTCCGCCTTTCGGACGAGCACATTCCGACCGGCCTGAATTTCGGCTTGTCCTTGCAGAAAAACGATCTTATGGTGTTTGAGCCGGGCCGCCATCCCGCTCGCCTGGGTTTGAATCACACTGCTCTTGCGCGCCATGAGTCCGGGCATATCGATCTGCGGGCTGCCTGCAGTCTTTATGCCGAATTCCCGGGCCCGCTGAAACGCTTCCAGCATTTCCGCCGTGGTTTTCATCACCTTGGAAGGAATGCAGCCGCGATTAAGACAAGTGCCGCCGATGCGCTCCCCTTCCACCAGCGTCACCTCCCCGCCCAATTCCGCCGCCCGCACAGCCGCCGCATACCCGCCGGGTCCCGCTCCGATGATGACGATTTTCATGGCCATTGGGTTTCTCCTTGGTAAGAATTAATGATTTTTTCGAGTATATCGTTATCCCGGTGATTTTGCATTTGCTTTTTTCGGGGTCGGGGTCGGTATCGGGATCGAAAAAATAATTTGGGAGACCCCGCCCCCAAAAAACCAGGGCTTTTCCCATG
>DYJD01000070.1 GCA_020723325.1 Desulfosudis oleivorans
CCCCGATGGCCACTTTAAAATCCCCCACTTGTGGCCGGGTCAAAATCCCCCAGCGACAGAGCGGCAAATTTAATCTAATCTCTAAAAATCGGCAATCTTTTTCTCTTTTTCATCCCTCGTTTCTCGTTTTATCTTTGCTCTGCGAGATCCTTTTGGCGGCCTCTTTCAACCGATAGCTTTTCCCCTCGAACTTCAGCAGATGGCCATGGTGCAACAGACGGTCAAGGATTGCCGAAGAAGCGGCGTTGTCGTTCAGAAGTCCTCCCCAGTCTTCGATAGGCCGATTCGATGTGATAACCGTGCTTTTGCGTTTTGAATATCGTTCGATGATAATGTCGAGCAAGTAATCCGCGGCGTCATTCGGCATCTTTTTACGAAGAAACAGGTCGTCTATCACCAAAAGATCCGCTTCCGTATACATCTTGCCGATCCGCTTTCTGTTTTGGGTTTGTTCAGCCTCGAACATATCTTCAAAAAATACGTGGGCTTCACGGTAGACGGTTTTTTGAAATACTTGAATCGCTGCATGGGCGATCGTCTTGGCAATATGACTTTTTCCGGTTCCCGGGGCACCGATCAAAAGGGCGTGTTCCCCATTCCGGATGAACTTGAGCGTGACCAGCTCATAAATCTCCTTTTTGGGAAGTTTCGGGTTAAAGCTCCAGTCAAATTCGCTTAACGTTTTGGGTTCGTTCAAACCCGAAGACTTGAAGCGGCGCTGTCTCAAACCGGAAGCGCGATGATCCATCTCATCCTGCAACAGCCAGGATAATCCCTCGATAAACGCGGCATTGCCCTGGCTGACCTGCAAGGCCCGACTCTCCAGGGTGGCCAGGATCCCGTTGAGCTTGAGAACTTTCAATTGTTTTTCGATTTCGACAAATGTCATGTTTGCTCCTTTTTTCATCCCTTAAATGATTTTTTGGTTCCTCAAGTAGTTGAGCTGGATGGTAGACATATCGGCCGGATCTTTGATCCATGGCTTGATACCCACCGGTGCACAGCCCGTCCGCTCAAATTGTTGCTCCCAATCAAACGCCTTTACAATGAATCCATTTTGCTCGAGTAATGCTACCGCCCTTTGGGTCCCTTTGCTACCGGCCTCATCCCGATCCAGAAAAAGCTTTATTTCCCGCATGGCCACCTGCGAGGCGATGAACTTCAGTCTATCGATCTGCTCCGCGGTGATATGGGCGCCCATCAGCGCCCCCACATTCAGGCAGCCGGCCGACACAAGGGCCGCCACGTCAAAAAAGCCCTCCACCAAAACAAGGCCCAGACGTTCCATCTGTTGTCTGGCCAAAGGGTCTGCCAACAGATGGTCCTGGTTGTATATCTCCAGTCCTTTGTAAAAAGGAAAACCCCAATATCTACCATCAGAAGCCGCCTGATCGTCTGTCATTGCGCGCCCCACATGACTCAGGATGCTCTGATCGATTCCACGCACCTGAAACACCCAGCGGCCGTTCAATGGCGATTTGGCCCCTTTGGGATTTTCCGGCAAGTACCCGCACCCCAGATAGTGACAAACCTTCGGGGATATTCCCCGTTCTCCACGCATGGGATGCATGGTTTTTAAAAAGGGCCGTAAATCAACATGGACGGGCTTGTTTTCCTTTGGGTGATGCAACTTTTGAACAGGCGCTTTTGGTGTCTGCGAAAGGACCGAAATTTTGTTTTCCAGCATCCATGCGGCCACTTGATAACAGTTCATGGACCGGCCCCGGTGCTCCAACAAGTCCTGACAAAATGTAAGAATCCCCCCGCCTTTGCCGCTGCTGAAATCCTTGAATACGTTCCGCTTCAAATGAACATGCAGCGAAGCGTTTTCCTCGCCCGTAAAAGGAGACCTGATCCAAACTTCATCACCGCCTTGCTTTTGAGGCTCAAGGCCAAAAACCTCGATCACCTTCAGCCAATCCGCATTTTGCCATACATGCGGCAGATCCTCCCGTGACAGAACCTCATCGTTCTTCGCCGCGAATTTGTCGAAAAAGGCCCCATAGTCACTGGACGGCCGGATCAAGGGGTGTTCCTGACGGACCTCACTTTCGGTCTGATTGGTGGATTTGTGAGCCTCGACCAGCCGGCAAAACGCCTTGTAGCTACGCATTCCCAAATCGACAGCCTTCTTCGCCGCCGACTCGATGCAGCCGGCTTCGTATTTCCGGGCCAGGTTCACGATTCCTTGCATGCGCCTTTGCCCGGGCCGGCCTTGTTCCTCAAACATGAGCTCACACAACTTCCGGGTGAATGGTCCGATACGTTCGGCCTTGCCCAGCAAGTACACTGTTTGCCTGGAGGGATTGAAAATCCTGTCTTCCGGCGTCATCTTCACCGCCCCGGCACGGTGGCTTTTGATATGTGTGCGGATTTTCTCCATGGTACGCGGATCGATGATTTCTATCTCAAACTCATAAATCCGCACGATCACGTCTTGACCCAATGGCGCAGGCAGGGCCGAATAATACGATTGCCCCACCTGGATCATCCCATCGTCATACACCGTACGGGTCTCTTGTTGAAAATAGCGAAAACCTTCCAATGGCAAAGGATTCAAATACGGCTTCTCCTCCTGGAACATCAGCTCCACCTGCCGCTTCATCCGGCCATGAATCCTTTTCGCGGCCCAGGTTGCCTCCCAATGCATCAACCACTGCTTCTGAGCTTCAATCGATTCAAAACGCCTTCCTTTCAAACCCGTATCCTGGGTATGCTGGATCGCGTTCTCAACCGTGCCCTTCCGATTCGGATCATGAGTACGGGCCGGATCAGCCACCACGCCATAATGATCCAGCATGGCCGCGTAAATCGGATTCAACCCGGGTTCATAGATATCCGGCTTGATGACGCCTTCCTTCAAGTTGTCCAGCACCACATATTGCACCGTGCCGCCAAAGTACCGGAAAGCCTCTTCATGAAGT
>DYJD01000021.1 GCA_020723325.1 Desulfosudis oleivorans
TAATAAAAATTGCTGCCTGACGATGGGCAGTGTAGTTTAATAAGCGCTTACGAAAGCATCGAAGATGAGATCATCCCGATGCGCTGCTGAGTCACGGCGCGTCGAGACCTGAGCATGGTAAAGCGATTGATTGCGAAGTGCAAGAAAGGCGATCCCTTCGGCCAGCATTAGGGGGACTAACAGGTCGTAGCTGCCGGCAAGTTCACAAACCATAACCAGCGAGCCGATTGGGACATGTGCCAGGCCGCCGTACATCGTCCCCATTCCAACCAGTGCGAATGCGCCTGGATCAATGCGCGGATCATGTAAAAGAATCTGTGCAGCACGTCCGAAAGCGCCTCCGAATATTCCCCCAAGGACGAGCGATGGCCCAAAATCTCCGGCACTGCCGCCTGTTCCCACGGTAAGCGAGGTGGCCACTATCTTGACCAAACCAAACAGCAAGAGCAGGGCGACGCCAATCCAGCCCCCCGGCAGCCAATCGGCTCCGGTGATGGCCACCTGCGCCGCACCATATCCGCCGCCAAGGATGCCAAGTCCCTGTCCCACGCCTAAGTTTAATCCTAATGCAACAACGAGTATGGTTGATAGAACGCCAAGCGCGAGACCGCCAAAGGCCGGCTTGCTCCATACAGGCAGCCGCATACTGTCGGACACATCTTGGACAAAGCGCAGGCATTTCAAAAAACCAGCTCCGGTCAGGGAAATGAACAAGGCCATCAAGGCATATAAGAATAGATGCGAGGTATAGAAAGGATAGCTGGGGGCATGCGCGAAAAGTGTTTCTTCGCCAAAGAGCGAAATGAAGACTGAATAGGAGATTACACTGGCCAGGACCGATGGTACCAAGGCATCGGATTCAAAGTCATCGCGATGCAACACCTCTACTGCGAGGATGGCAGCCCCTAAGGGGGTTCGGAATACAGCCGACATTCCAGCAGCAACACCAGCCACGAGCAAAATGCGCCGTTCCCGTATCGTCACACGCAGGTAGCGACCGATAATTGAGCCCAAGGCTCCTCCGATCAGCATGGTCGGCCCCTCTCGTCCTCCCGAGCCACCGCTGCCCAGTGTAAAAATTGACGCGATTACCTTGATCAGCGGCACACGTCGTCGGACGACCGCGTTGTGATTGTGAAATGCCCCGATAATCGTATCTGTTCCGCCCCCACGAGCTTCCGGCGCCAGCTTGGTCACAAGCCCTGTCGCCAATGCCCCCAGAGCCGGAATGATCCATAGTAACCAAGGCCTAAAAGGGTGGGACTCAGTCGTATTGATGATTTGCTCACCAGCTGCCCGCAGGGGGATATAGCCAGCCAGTTGCTCAAGCAACACCCGTTGCACAAGCTCAAGGCCGGCCACGAAAAGGGAGCTGACCAGTCCGGCTGCAATCCCCACGCAAGCCGCATGCAGAAAAACTTTTCCCAGCATCTGCAACGCCAAAGGCGATTCATTGGACCGAATCCGCAACAGCAATGTCAAACGCTTCCAAGTTAAACGATCCGGCTTGGTGGTTTTTTTTTCGAGTCGATCATTCCCCTCATCCATATACTTCTCTTTCCAGCCTATCCGCATTAAAACCAACTCGATGATCATTGTCTTGATTCAAAGTTTTTTTTCCATTCTGTCTCATCCCTGACGATCATTCGTTTTTGTTTATTATCACAGGAAATGGCGTTGGATTAACGAGAATATATTTACTCCAAAATGTACTAGTCTGTAGATACTCAGTATCAAAAAAAATAATGCCATATAACAACCGCATAGAGAAAGACCGAAATACAACAAGCAGCCTATCGCTTGTCTATATCAAGCCATTCTTGAAGCGATAAGTTTCCTTTGAATGGCGCTCTCATCCCATTTCAACTAAATTCAACCTAAAGTATTTGCTCTAAATTTTTAAATTCCTCTATGGCATGTCTTTTGATTGCGCTGATCTTTTTAGGGGGCATAATAAATAAGGCGATAAACCAATCTATGATTTTCTCCAACCCTAAAAACCGAAAACCTATCCTTATTTCATGGATAACTTTAGTATCACTATCTACAGGAATAAATGATAATTGGAGGTAAACAGGAAAAGGAATTGTAGCTTTCATTAGGAGCAAATTCGGATTGTCTAATATCTTAATTTTCCAATTAAAACTAACTTTATACTCATCTATTATCTCTTCGAACCAAACTTTGTCACCCACTTTCAACACAGCAGGCCTTTTAATTTTTCCCACATGAGCATTTGGGTCCCATTGCCGATATTTCTCTGGTGTTAAATGCATGATCCAATCAAAGATCTGTGCGGAGCTGATTTTTTTAACTATAATTTCTGTAGTAATTTTTATCATGCTATTAAATTTGGTAATCAATTATATCTAACTTACCGATTGAAAGGCTGAAAATGAAAACCCGAAAGTGCAACACTCCTTGCCAAAGTGCACCCAGGTCCAGCCCCTTAAAAATGGTGCACATGGCTTCTGCTATTCTGCACTTTACCAGTCCGGCGATTCCGCTGTCAATTTGTTAATCCCGTCCGGTTTTCAATCTTGAAAATGCTATTTTCTAGTTGGGAGGGTGGGAGAGAAACCCGCCCTTACCTTAACCATTTAAATCCATAAAGATAAATTTCAGTAGGATCAATATCAGATTGCCGTTCACATCTATTCAGTTTTCAGCCGTATTATAGTTTCCCGGTTTTCCAGTCGATAAGATAACGGTGCATTAAAAATCCCCAATCAACCCTTGACCGGAGACAAAAAAATGACCCAACCCCAACCACCCAATCCAGAACAACGGATATTGACTGACCTCGAATCCGTGTTGAAAAATTTCAGCGACACTGTTTTGCGATACAACGCCGCCCGAGAAAAACGTGCATTCGTTGAAAGTAATGTATTGGAATCAGTCCGGGATGCTTTGGGTACGATGACTGGGAAAAGAGATGGGTGAATGGGCAATCTTTACCCACCCAATAATTCAAATTCCCCTACCCCTGAGCAAAAATCATCCATTTTCCGTGTGAGAATCCGTGTGAGAAAATCTTTCCAAAATAGGAAAAAATTGGGGTTTGTATGGAAAATCCTACAAACCCCAATCCAATGATAACAATATATTACACAAAATTAGGAGGTTAAAAACTCGAAGGTTCTTATTTGTAATCAGTAGGCCCGCGGTTCGATCCCGCGCGGTGGCTCCAAATAAAAATAAATCTAATCAATTTGTTACAGAATCATCCAGATGATTAATCCAGGAGATTTTGTTTTTCTGTGTGAGACTTTTTCCTGGCTTGTTCATAAACAGATATCGCCTCACGTTCCTGGCCGCTAATTCCATGCAAATAGATTTCCGTGGTGGTTCGGTTCTCATGTCCGAGAATCCGCTGGATAGATCCTATGGGAACGTTATTCTGATCCATCGTCGATGCGCCGGAATGTCGTAGTGGATGAAAACGAAAGTATCGAACCAACGAACCACGGAACATATCGATGTCCATCGTAGATTGAGGTGATAGCACCTCCCATACCATGAACATCAACGCACCTTTGAGAATAAGTTTCTCGGCATGGGAAGACCGGGAAAAGCGGTATAGGAAACGTTCGATCGCATAGTATTGGAACAGCTCGTTAAAGGGGCGGGCGGATTCTTGTGCCTTATTAAGCAGGCGCTGATGAACGGAAGCGGCGATGTTCCGCGGATTTGGGTTTTTCATAGTGTCGCCTCCACATATGGACGCATAACCCTCTCTACGCGGCATATTTTGGCATAATGCATCAGCTCATCGACCTTGGCCGTTTTCCCTGCCGATAGCTTTTCAGGGCTTCAAGAACGACATCAAGACCAATCTTATTTCTATATTTGAAACAGTCGGCCAATGTCTTCTCCAGGCTGTAAACTTGCACGGGGATATCATCTACGACGTGTTTTTCGATCCCTTCCTCAAAAGCAGGACCGCCAAACCAGAAAATACGTAGCGGTGGGAAATCAAGCCTGGGTGGCTCAGCCCCCCTCGGTAGGGCAAGATAAATTTCGTGGGGGATTTCTGTTGTAATCTCATGATAGGAAAGGGCGGAAATGAGACAGATGACAGCCTTTGGGATCTTCATGGCAACGATAGCCAGATCCGGGTTTCCCATCGCCGGCAGATCCGCAAAGCGATACACGCCTCGGCCGATACGCGCTATCAGCCCCATATCCAGCATACTAAAATGGTCCGGGGATGGACGCCTGCCCTCACTGCCTCACTCACTCGAAAAGTTCCACTTCGTGGGCGAAACAGGTTTTTTAGTCTTTGAATAGCTTTTGATTCTGTTTTTTTTATGATGCGCGACATGGAAATAATTACCAGCAATAATTATTATTTGCTGGTAATTCAGACCAACTTATTCTGCCATGTCAAGCAAGAACACATGAACCATTCTGATAAGTGTTTGTTGCGAGCATCCTTTAGCCCGTTTTCTCCGTTGTCTTGAATCGGTTCGCCCAGGTAGAAGCTATAAACGAGATTTTAAAAAGAAAAACAAAAAATTTCATTTAGCTTATAGGCAGCCAGTTTATTCAACGGCATTGGTTGCCATAATGCAAATATTTCTTACTGCCGCATCTACTCATACCCTGACATGGCTTCGTGGCAAGTGTTATGCAAAGGCCTAAATTCATGGTTAATAAATATTGACAGATAAAGGGGCGTTTGTTAGATAAAACCCTGATTCGCCTTCAAACAAAATTCCACGCATTCTTACCGTCAAGCCGTTTGAAAGACCGGATCAGATCACGTCTTACAAGCTCTTTTATTATCATTAACCTTAAACGCCTAAGGATAAAGCCATGAAAATCAAAGCAGGTTGGATCATGACGTTAAGCGTTTTCCTTTTTCTGGGTTTGGTTTTTTCAGCTCAAGCCGCTCCTGTTGCGGGTGTAACCGATACTGAAGTGGTGATCGGCATGTCAACGCCGCTCTCCGGGCCCGCCGCTCTCTGGGGGGTAACCGCTCAGGGAGCAAAGGCCTGGGCGGATTATGTCAACGATAAAGGCGGAGTTAACGGACGTAAGATCAAAATCATCTTAAAGGACGACGGTTACAACCCCGCAAGGGCAATGGCCAACCTGACCGAAATGAAAGGCCAGGTTTTTGCCGTCTGCGCCCTTCTGGGCACCGCCATTGCCAATGCCAC
Organism: Desulfosudis oleivorans; assembly: GCA_020723325.1. Taxonomy (GTDB): domain Bacteria; phylum Desulfobacterota; class Desulfobacteria; order Desulfobacterales; family SURF-7; genus DYJD01. The sequence continues at coordinate 5,166 of DYJD01000021.1, forward strand.
CAAGGACTTTTTCGCAGACAATAAAATCCCTCTCATAACGGTTTATGCCGATGTAAGGATCTGGGAAAAATATCCTAAAGATAAAATGAAATATATTTTTGTAAGCTACCCGGATTACGAAAACGAGGCCGAATACCTGGCCACATACGCCGTTCAAAATCTGGGCGCCAAAAAAGTGGCTCTCTTTTACCAGAACGACGATTACGGAAAGATGGCGATGGAGGGCGCAAAATTGGGCCTCTCCAAGCTTCCGGGAAAACCTGAACTTGCAGGAGCGGTTCCTTATGAGGTCACCGAAAGAGCGCTGGCAACCCACGCCCAGAAATTAAAAGAAACCGGCGCCGACACGCTCCTGCTTTATCCGACCATGACTCATGGCGCGCTCATTTTAAAGGAAATGGCCAAAATCGAATATCGTCCAAAAGCGCTCACCACTTTTACACTCGGTGATCCCATTATGTATGGTCTCGCCGGGGCTGATGTCTGGGAAGGTGTGTACCCTGCGGCGCCGGCCCAGTCAGGTGTGCCGGGCGAACCGGCCGCCGACAAGGTCATTGAAATTCTGAAAAAATATGACCCTGCACTTGCCGGAAAGGAATATCTGGCGCTTTTCGGCGCAGTTTCCATGATGCATCTTGTCGAGGGTTTGAAAAATGCAGGAAAAGACCTTACCCCGGACTCACTTGTCAAGGGAATGGAAATGATCAAAAACTGGAAACCTGAGGGGATCGGATCTCCCGTGACCTACTCGCCCGACCGGCACCATGGAGTAAACGGCTCCCGGATGATGAAAGCGGAGAAGGGAATGCACGTTCCGGTTTCGGATTATACAATATATAAACCGTTGTTTTAAAAAAATTCGGGGTTCAAGGGGTCGGGGGCACCCGAATCCTTGAACCCCTGAACCCCTGAACCCTTTTTCTGATGTCTCTCTTAGAAATCAAAGACCTCTCCATAAGCTTCGGCGGCATCATGGCCCTAAACAGGGTGAACCTTTCCGTGACGGAAAAGTCCATCATGGGGATAATCGGTCCCAACGGCTCTGGCAAAACCACGCTTTTTAATTGCCTCACAGGCATTTATCATCCCGACAGAGGCGATATTCTTTTTGAGGGAAAGAGCGTCCGGAATCTGTCACCGGACCGCATCGCGGCCCGCGGCATTGCCCGCACCTTCCAAAACCTGCGGCTTTTCATGAACATGAGCACACTGGATAATCTTCTTCTCGGGCGGCATCTTCGTTTCAACAAGAACCCTCTTTATCCCCTTTTCCGGATCCGCAAAGAGGAGATCCGCCACCGGGAGTGGGTGGAGGGGATTATAGATTTTCTGGATCTCCAGGCGTACCGCAACTCGCGTGTGGCGGACTGCCCTTACGGCGTTCAGAAGCGGATCGAACTCGGACGGGCGCTTGCCCTTGAACCGAGGCTTCTCCTGCTGGACGAGCCCATTTCCGGCTTGACCTCGGAGGAGAAGGAAGAATCGGCCTATCTGATAACCGAAATCCGCGGGCGCTTTGAGGTTACGATTCTGCTGGTGGAGCATGACCTGAGGATCGCTTCGCGTTTATCCGATACCATGACAGCTCTTTACTACGGGCAAAAACTTGCCGAAGGTTCTCCTGATGAGGTAAAGCGCAACCCCGAAGTGATCCGCGCCTACCTGGGAGATGATTGATGGCCTTTCTAAAGATCGCCAATATCGAAACGCTTTACTTTGACCGGATCTACGCGCTTCACGGCCTGACTCTCGAAATAAAGGAAAAGGAAATCTTCGCGGTGCTCGGTCCGAACGGCGCGGGTAAAACCACTTTGCTTAAGACGATAGCGGGACTGCTTAAAGATCAGCCCAAGAAAGGAAGCATAGAATTCGACGGCAGGCGGATACACCGGCTTCCGCCTGAAAAAATCTCATCGATGGGCATCGTCTATGTGCCGGAGGACAGGGGCCTCTTCAAGGAACTTACCGTCCGGGAAAATCTTGAGCTCGGCTGCTGGGGAAGGCGCGACAAGGGTATAAAAGATGATCTGGATTTTATATACGATCTTTTTCCCATCCTAAAGGAACGCACCCATCAGCAGGCTGAAACGCTTTCGGGGGGCGAGCAGCAAATGCTTGCAATAGGGCGGGCCATATTGCGAAGACCCCGGCTGCTGATGCTGGATGAACCGTCACTCGGACTTGCCCCGTTGGTTGCCCGCACGGTTTATGACGCCCTTGTTAAAATCAGCGCCCTTGGAACAACCATCCTCCTGATCGAACAAAACGCTAGGCTTGCCTTGAAGATCGCTGATTACGGCTACATACTCGAGGCCGGCCGGATCGTCCTCAAGGGAACCGCTGAAGAACTCAAGAAAAACGAAGATGTGCAGGAATTGTATCTGGGCATGGGCGGCCAGACTGTTTCCTCCAAGGGCTGGCGTCTTTATAAAAAGCGGAGGCGGTGGTAATGACCGAAGGAATCGGCACTTTTCCGGATCTTTTTTTCAGCCGGGTGGCGCGCTATCAGGATCGTGTGGCATTGCGCCATAAGGATTACGGCATCTGGAAACGGATTTCGTGGAAAGAGTACGGAGAGATGGCGCGCATTGTGGCGGCCGGTCTGATTTCGCTTGGGGTGGAACGCGGAGACAAGGTTTCCATCCTTGGGGAGAACCGCCCCGAATGGCTCTTCTGCGATCTCGGCAATATGAGCGCGGGAGGAGTATCGGTGGGAGTCTATCCGACTTCCGCTCCGGATCAGATAGCCTACGTTGTCGCTCACTCGGAATCCAAAGTTCTTTTCATTGAAAACGAAGAGCAGGTTGATAAGATACTTCAGATTCTACCCAATCTGCAGGTAAAGGAGATCATAGTCTGGGATCCGAAGGGCCTGTGGGGATTTTCTCGCGAACGGATCATCTTCTTCGATGAGTTTCTTAAGAGATCCAAAGCCTACCTGGAGCAAAACCCCGGATGTGTGGAAAAGCGCATGGCCGAAATCCGGCCTGACGATACGGCAATGATCATATACACTTCAGGAACCACCGGACGGCCCAAGGGGGCCATGATAAGCCATAGCAACATTCTGAGCATGACCGATTCTTATATCCGGGCAAACCCCGGTTTTGAAACCGATGAGGCTTTATCATACCTGCCGCTTGCCCATATTTACGAAAACCTTATTTCTCTTTTTCAGGCCATATGGACGGGAGGAACCGTCAATTTTGTTGAAAGCATGGATACTCTGCCTCACAACCTGAAAGAGGTCTCGCCTACCATCTTTGCCAGCGTGCCGAGGATATGGGAAAAGTTCGCCTCAATGATCGCCATACGCATGGCCGATTCAACTCCTTCCAAAAAGCTGCTTTATAAAATAAGCATTGCGGTCGGCTTAAAGTATGTGCGGGCTTCTGAAAAACCGTTGGAGCATTTCTTATGGAGCCTGCTGTACTGGCCCCTTTACGGACTGGTGCTCTACCATTTGAAAAGACAGCTCGGGCTGGAAAGAGTGCGGGTGGCCATATGCGGAGCGGCGCCGGCGTCTCCGGAACTTTTTGAATATTACAATGCAATAGGGGTTCCCTTAAGGGAAGGTTACGGCCAGACTGAATCCACCGGCGTCATAGCCGTACAGCGCCTGGAGAGGCCCCGCTGGGGCTACGTTGGGGAGGTTGTGCCCGGAGTGGAGGTAAAAATAGCCGATGACGGGGAGATACTGGCCAGAGGCGCCAATGTTTTTAAGGGATATTTTAAAAATCCTGAACTGACTGCGGAAACAATAAAGGACGGATGGCTCCACACGGGGGACGTTGGCGCGCTTGAAGGCGGTTTCCTCAAGATCATGGATCGCAAGAAGGATATCATCATCACCGCGGGCGGCAAGAACATAACCCCGGCATTTATAGAGAACAAACTCAAATTCAGCTCCTATATCCAGGATGCAGTGGTGATCGGGGAAGGAAGAAAATTTCTCTCCGCCCTGATCCTGATCGACGAGGACAACGTCACCAAATACGCGCAGGACAACCGCATTCCCTTTACCACCTTTGAAAACCTGTCGCAGAATCCTGAAATTCACAAACTCATAGATGCCGAGGTCGTCAAGGTAAACAAAACACTTTCACAGGTGGAGTCGATTAAAAAATTCGCCCTCCTTCCGAGGCGTTTTTACGAGGAAGACGGCGATGTCACCCCGACCAAAAAAGTGAAAAGACGGTTTCTTGAAAAAAGGTACGCCGATTTGATCGAGTCGCTGTATAAGGGAGGAAGATGATAAACGGATGGATCTGATAGAAAGTTATAAGGAAGAATTGCGGCTTGTACGCAGGTTCTGGACCGGATTCTGGATCATCTCTCTGCTTATAGCCCTCATCTTTTTGCCGTGGTACGGCAAAGAGCACTGGGTTTATATCCTGACCCTGATTTTTATCTTTTCAATCGGCGTTCAGGGGCAGAATCTTCTCATAGGTTACACCGGCCAGATATCCTTCGGCCAGGCAGGGTTTCTGGCTCTGGGCGCCTTTACTTTCGGGCACCTGGCGCGCTTCGGCGCGCCTGTTTTGGTTTCCCTGCTCTGCGCCGGTCTTGTCGCCGCCGTTTTCGGCCTGCTGGTGGGCTTTCCGTCCCTTCGGCTTAAAGGGCCTTATCTTGCCATCGCGACTCTAGGCTTCGGCATAGCGGTCTATCAGGTCTTTGTGAATTCTGAACTGCTTTCGGGAGGCCGGATGGGCTTGACCGTTCAGAAGCTTCCGGCGCTTTTCGGGCTGAGCCAGGTGAACACATACTACTATTTTAATCTCCTGCTGGCCGCGCTGTTTACCCTTGCCTCTTATAATTTGATTTCTTCCTTTGTGGGGCGGGCGTTTATTGCCATCCGGGACAATGATATTTCAGCGGAAGCAATGGGGGTAAACCTGACCACTTACAAGCTTCTGGCTTTCGCCGTAAGTTCTTTCTATACCGGGATTCAGGGAGGGCTTTACGCGCTGCTTCTGGGATATCTTGAACCGAACATGTTCACCTTCCTTGAAACGATAAGCCTTTTTGTGGCGGTCATAGTCGGCGGGCTTGCCTCCGTGGAAGGATCCATTCTGGGCGCGGCCTTTGTAATTCTGGTCCCTCATGTATTCAGTGACGCGAAACAACTGGTTCCTGTTGTTTACGGTATCGCCATAATCCTGATTCTCATATTCGAACCGCTGGGGCTCTCAGGGCGGTGGCTCAAAATCAGGCTATATTTCAGGATGTGGCCGTTTCGGTAAAAAAACCAGCTTTATAGAAAATAAGTGAAAGGTGATTTAATGAGTCAATTCCTGCAATACGCAGTTTCCGGCTTATCAATAGGGGCATTATATTCGCTCGTGGCTCTGGGACTGGTGCTTATTTACCGCTCAACCCGCATTCTTAATTTCGGGCATGGTGACATTGCCACGGTCGGCACTTTTTTCGCTTTCACGTTATTGAGCCATAATTACTCCTGGCAGATGGCATTCCCTCCCGCCCTTATCCTCGGCGCGGTTCTTGCCATGATTTTTTATTTTGTCATCCTTATTCCCGCCCAGAGGCGAAACGCCACCCAGCTCGGCCAGATAATCCTCACCGTGGGCTTAAGCCTTATCTTGCAGGGGCTGGTTGCTTATTTCTGGGGCACGGAACCACAGTCATTTCCTTTTCCCCTTTCCGATACAAAGACGTGGAAAGTCTATAAGGATGTTGTTATCAGCGAACTCAGCCTTGGCGCGCTGGCCATCGGCCTGGTCGGAAGCCTTATTCTGTTTTTCCTGGTTCAGAAAACCAGGCTTGGACTTGCCATGCGGGCCGTCTCGGAAAATCTCCCGGCCGCCCAGACACTGGGTATTCCCACCCGCCGGGTTCTTTCACTTTCCTGGGGACTGGCCGCTTTCCTCGGAGTTCTGGCCGGGATTTTCCTAGCCCCTGCCCTGCTGCTCGACCCGTTCTTCATGCTCGAACCGTTCCTTAAAGGATTCGCGGCCGCCGTTCTTGGAGGCTTGAACAGTCTTCCCGGGGCAATAGCGGGAGGGCTTATTCTGGGAGTGGCCGAGAGTCTGGCGGGCGGCTATGTCACCGTGGCATTCAAAAACACTCTTGCTTTTATAGTTATCATTGTCGTACTGCTTATCCGCCCGGAAGGCCTCCTGGGTAAGGAATTCATTGAAAGGGTTTGATCATAAGAAGCCCTTAAGTGAAACGGAGGATAACAGATATGATGCCCGATTCAATTATTATTCGCCAAAAGGCCGGAAAGGACGCGGTAACTTCCATGGCATCCGTCTCGTCAGGGAGCCGTAACTCTTTATTGCCTGAATGTGAACCCGGCCTTTTATCAGGGCCGGGCTTTCATTTTGACAAGGCACCCAGAACGGTTTACAGGTAAATCCCTTCAGCCGGATCATGACCGGCTATCCTACCTAACCCGGCTGCCTGGATTGCGGCCGGGTTTTTATTGACAAAAAAGACGGGGATAATGATAATCCTAAATCAAAAAGGACAGCAACAAATGAAGGCAAATATCAAGATTCAAATTCAAGCTCCAATCAACATTTTCCTGGAAAACAACCCCTGACTACAGAGAGTTGAATAAAAGCCAACATCTTGTAATTACGAATTTCTTGACACATCAATGATCTGTCCGTATACTCGTCAGCCATCGAACGGGATCTGCATAGGAAGATAATAAAACGCTTGATATGCAAAGCCATAAAAAATTCCGAGGTGTCTGACGATGGCTTATCAAGTGAATATCCATCAACCCGTTCCAAAACAAATAAGAAATCAATAGGGGCGTTCAGATAAAAATGGGAAAACAAGCCGGACCGAAAGAAAAGCGCAACAAAAAAACCAACGGCAATGGGGATAAAGATAAATCCCTGGAGAGTTGGATCTGGGATGCGGCTTGCAGCATTCGGGGCGCCCAGGATGCGCCCAAATACAAGGATTTTATCCTGCCCCTGGTCTTTACCAAGCGGCTGTGCGACGTGTTCGACGATGAGCTGAACCGCATCTCGGCCCAGGTGGGTTCCCGGGAAAAAGCCTTTAAACTGGCAGCCATGGATAAAAAGCTGGTGCGTTTTTATCTGCCCCTCAAGCCCGCTGATGTGGAGGAACCGGTCTGGTCCGTGATCCGTAAATTGGCGGACAAGATCGGCGAAAAGCTCACCGACAACCTGCGGGCCATTGCCAAAGAGAACCCTTCTCTGGAGGGAATCATCGACCGGGTGGACTTCAACGCCACCACCCACGGCCAGCGGGACATCGACGACGACCGCCTGTCCAACCTCATTGAAAAAATCAGCGAAAAACGCCTGGGCCTGTCCGACGTGGAGCCGGACATCATTGGCCGCAGCTACGAATACCTGATCCGCAAGTTCGCCGAGGGCGGCGGCCAGTCCGCCGGCGAGTTTTACACCCCGGCTGAGGTGGGCATGGTCATGGCCAAAATAATGGACCCGGAACCGGGCATGACCGTCTACGATCCCTGCTGCGGATCGGGTGGCCTGCTGATCAAGTGCGAACTGACACTGGAAAACAAAATGGGCCTGCGCAGCCGGAACAAGTACGCCCCCTTGCAGCTTTTCGGCCAGGAGTACATCGGCAACACCTGGGCCATGGCCAACATGAACATGATCATCCACGACATGGAAGGCGCCATCGAGATCGGCGACACCTTCAAGAACCCCAAGTTCCGGGAGGCGGGACGGCTGCGGGACTTTGACCGGGTAGTGGCCAATCCCATGTGGAACCAGGACTGGTTTACGGAAAAGGATTATGACGCCGATGAGCTGGGCCGCTTTCCCAAGGGCGCGGGATTCCCCGGCAAACAGTCGGCCGATTGGGGATGGGTCCAGCATATTCTATCTTCCCTGAACAATACCGGCCGGGCCGCCGTGGTTCTGGACACCGGCGCAGCCTCCCGGGGCAGCGGCAACGCCAACAAGAACAAGGAAAAAGAAGTGCGCCAATGGTTCGTGGAGCAGGACCTGATCGAAGGCGTGATCTACCTGCCGGACAACCTCTTTTACAACACCAGCGCGCCGGGGATTCTGCTTTTTCTGAACAGGGCCAAACCCCAAAATAGGAAAGACAAGCTCTTCCTGATCAATGCCTCCCAAGTTTTTGCCAAAGGCGATCCGAAAAACTATATTCCGGATGAAGGGATTGAAAGGATTGCCTCAACCTTTTTGGCTTGGGAAGAGGAAGAAAAGTTCAGCCGGATTATTGATAAAGCCGAGATTGCCAAGAATGATTACAACATTTCGCCATCGCGATACATTCATACGGCTGATGCCGAGGAATATCGGCCGATTCGAGAAATATTAGAGGAGTTGGAGGCTTTGGAGGTTGAGGCAGCGGAGACCAATTCGTCTTTAAAAAAGATTCTCGGGAAATTATGGTTATAGATATGTCACTTGGTAATTTTAGAGTGCCAGATTGTTGGCAGACAAAACGCTTAGGAGATTGTCTGTCTACAATCAGAAATGGATTAACCAATAAACAGAATAAGGACGGAATTGGTATCCCAATAAGTCGAATAGAAACTATTGCTCAAGAGAAAATTGATGCCAGCAAAGTTGGATATACTGATGGGCTGAATGGTGATCAAATTGAAAATTTCAAATTGCAGATTGGAGATTTGTTATTCAGTCATATAAACAGCGAACCTCAGCTTGGAAAAACTGCAATATATCGTGGATCACCAAATTTATTGATACATGGCATGAATCTTTTGCTTTTAAGAGTAAATGAATGCCTACAAACTGAATTTTTAAATTTTATATGCAAATATTTCAGACAGCAAGGTGTTTTTATAGCCCTTTCAGGGAGAGCAGTAGGTCAGAGCTCTATCAATCAAGGCAAACTAAAAGATCTAAAAATCCCTCTTCCTACAAAAATTGAGCAAATCCACATCGCCGCCATCCTATCCACAGTCCAACGCGCCATCGAGCAGCAGGAGCGCCTGATCGCCCTGACCACAGAGCTGAAAAAGGCCCTGATGCACAAGCTCTTTACCGAGGGCACACGCGGCGAACCCCAAAAAGAGACCGAGATTGGTTTGGTGCCGGAGAGTTGGGGAAAAACAACCCTTGATCAAATCTGTAAAAAACCGGAAGGAAAAATTCAGACTGGCCCATTCGGCAGTATGCTTCATAAAGAAGAATATCAAACTGAGGGGATCCCTGTAGTTAATCCAGTGAATCTTGATAATAATCGAATTAATAGACACAACATTCCACGCGTTTCAGAAAAAACCGCTCAAAGATTATACCGATATACTTTGGAGCAAAAAGATTTGTTGTTTTCGCGTCGTGGTGAAATTGGCAGACATGGTATTGTGACAGCGTCTGAAAAAAGCTGGATCTGCGGCACAGGATGCTTCATTGTTCGTTTATCATCAAAAGAAGTCGATGCTTATTTCCTTAATTACTATTTTTCCCTTAAACCAGTGATTAATTGGCTTGAGAGGCATGCAGCCGGTGTAATTATGCTAAACCTTAGTAATGCCGTTTTAAGTCGAGTTCCTATTTATCTGCCCAAAAAGGAAGAACAAATAGAGATTGCAAGAACAATAGAATTGATTGATAGAAAAATATCAAACCATAATAAACATCGCGACTCACTTAATTGTCTCTTCCGTACCCTCCTCCACCAATTAATGACCGCCCAGATCCGCGTCAACGAAATCGATTTGTCCGCCTTGGGTCTGTATCCGGAACCAACGGCAACATAAGGAGGCTGACTTGCCGACCAAACCGGTCCAATACCATGAAGGCGGATTTCCACCCAAGAAAATCGATTGGGAGCGGCTGATTCCCCTGCTCGGACCGGCCAGTGCGGCCCTGGCGCGCTATGACGGCATTTTAATCGCCTTGCCCAATTCGGCCGTGCTCCTGTCACCGCTGATGACCCAGGAAGCGGTGCTTTCATCGAGAATCGAGGGAACCCAAGCCACCATGGGCGAGGTATTGGAATATGAGGCCGGTGCAGCCCCCAAAGATGCCGATCCCCGAAAAACCGCCGACATCCAGGAAATCCTCAACTACCGGCAAGCCATGTGGCGGGCGGTGGAACTGTTGAATGAATTGCCTTTGTGCCAGCGGGTGGTCAAGGAAGCGCACCGAGTACTAATGGAGGGCGTCCGCGGCCAGGGCAAAGCTCCCGGCGATTATCGCAAAATTCCCAACTGGATCGGCCCGCCCGGATGCACAATTGAGAAAGCCAAGTATGTGCCCATTTCCAGCGAGCGCCTGCCGCGCGCCATAGATCGCTGGGAGCGTTTCATTCATGATGACGCGCCGGATCGACTGGTTCAGTTATCCCTGTTGCATGCCGAATTCGAAGCCCTGCACCCGTTTCTGGACGGCAACGGCCGCTTGGGCCGGATGTTCGTACCTCTTTTCCTGTTCAGCCTCAAGATTCTGCAAAGCCCCATGTTCTATATCAGTGCTTATCTTGAAGCCCGGCGGGAAGAATATTATGAGCGTCTGCTGGCGGTTTCCCGTGACGGTGATTGGACCGGCTGGTGCGTGTTTTTTCTCAAGGCTTTGACGGAACAAGCCAAGGAAAATCATGATAAGGCCTCGGCCATCCTGCACTTATACGAAACGGAAAAAAATCGGATCATGGAATTGACCCGCTCCCAATTCGCCATCAAAGCAACGGACTTTCTTTTCAAGCGTCCGGTTTTTTCCGTTTCAGCGTTTTATATTGAAGCCGGCATTCCGGAGCACTCGGCCCGAAAAATTCTCAAAACATTGCGGGAGAAAGCCTTTTTCAGTACGTTAAAAGAGACCAAAGGCCGGCAGCCGGGGGTTCTGGTTTTCCGAGATCTGCTGAATATAGCTGAGGGGAGGCAAGTTTTTTGATGAGATTGGATTATCGGCAAACGAATTTGCCGATAATGAAACTGGGATTCATTATCGCCTAAAATTTTGGCCGATATTTCGTTATCGGCTAAACTATTGAAGGACTTTTCATGCCCAAGCCCGGTGAACACAAGACAGTCCAAGCGCGCATTATAAACTATGCCCAGGAAATCGGCTGGACCTTCATCCCCCGGTCCAAGGCGGAAGCAAGGCGGGGGTTTGATCCCGACGCTGTCACACCGGCCGAGCGGGCGGCCCGCGCTTCACTGTATTTCAATGACCTGCTCCATGCCCAAGTACGCGCCTTCAACCCCAAATACACCGATGCGACGGGAGCCCTGATCGGACGGCTGCGCCACCTGCAGGCCAATATTTTCGGCAACCGGGAATTTCTGGGCTATTTGCGCAATACCGGCAAATATTTCTGCAAGGCTGAAAACCGGGAACTGGACCTGCGGCTCATCGATTACGAGCAAGATCCCCTGAAGGCCAATGTGTTCGAGGTCACCGAGGAATTCTATATCCACAACGGCAAATACGGCAATCGCGAGGATGTGGTCTTTCTGATCAACGGCATTCCGGTGCTGGTGATCGAATGCAAGAATGCCGGCAAGGACGAAGCCATTGCCGTGGGCATCGATCAGATCCGGCGCTATCATACGGAAACACCCGAGTTGTTTGTGCCGGAAATGATCTATACCGCCACCGAAGCCATCGGTTTTTCCTACGGTGTCACCTGGAACACCATCCGCCGCAATATTTTCAACTGGAAAAGCGAACAGGTGGGCCAATTGGAGCATAAGGTCAAGAGTTTCTGCGACCGGCAACATATTCTGAACCTGTTGCGGCATTTCATCGTTTTTGCCGAAAAGGATGAGGAACTGAACAAGTATATTCTGCATCAGCACCAGACCGGCGCGGTAACGGCGGTGGTGGCGCGCTGCCTTGACACCCGGCGCAGCCGGGGTCTGATCTGGCACACCCAGGGCAGTGGCAAGACCTTTACCATGATCAAGGCTGCCGAGATGCTGTTCAAGGCGCCCGAGGGCGACAAACCCACAATTCTGCTGATGATCGACCGCAACGAACTGGAAGACCAGATGCTGAAAAATCTGGCGGCCCTGGGGCTAAACAACGTGGAGCATGCCGACCGGATCAACACGCTGGTCAAGCTGCTGAAAAACGACTACCGGGGCATCATCGTGACCATGATTCACAAATTCCGGGACATGCCAGCCAACGTGAATCAGCGCGGCAACATTTATGTGTTGATCGACGAAGCCCACCGCACCACCGGCGGCGACCTGGGAAATTTCCTTATGGCTGGTTTGCCCAATGCCAGTTTTATCGGCTTTTCCGGCACGCCCATCGACAAGACCGCTTACGGCAAAGGCACTTTCAAAACCTTTGGAACCGAAGACCAGGAAGGCTATCTGCACAAATATTCCATTGCCGAAAGTATTGCCGATGGCACCACCTTGCCGCTTTTTTACAATGTGGCTCCCAATGAGATGCTGGCCAATGCGGACCTGATGGAAAAAGAGTTCTGGTCCCTGGCCGAAACCGAGGGGATTGCGGATATTGAGGAACTGAACAAGATCCTGGATCGGGCCGTGAACCTGAAAAATTTTCTCAAGGCCGATGACCGGGTGGACAAGGTGGCCCACTATGTGGCCGAGCATTATCAATTGAATGTCGAGCCCTTGGGATACAAGGCCTTTCTGGTGGCCGTGGACCGCCCGGCCTGCGCCAAATACAAGGAGGCTTTGGATAAGTTGCTGCCGGCCGATTATTCGGCGGTGGTCTACACCCCCAACAACAATGACTCGGCGGCATTAAAAAAATATCACATTGATGAAAAGACTGAAAAACAGATCCGGAAGAGTTTTGGAAAAATCGGTGCATTTCCAAAAATCCTGATTGTCACGGAAAAGTTGCTCACCGGTTTTGACGCCCCCATCCTGTATGCCATGTATTTGGACAAGCCCATGCGCGACCACACCCTGCTGCAGGCCATTGCCCGGGTCAACCGGCCTTATGAGAATGAGGCCGAGGAAATGGTCAAACCCCATGGGTTTGTGCTGGATTTTGTGGGCATCTTCGACAAGCTGGAAAAAGCCCTGGCATTCGACAGCCAGGAAGTCAATGCCATCATCAAGGATATCCGACTGCTCAAAGTTCTGTTTGAAACCAAGATGACCCAAAAGGCGCCGGATTACCTGACGCTGATCCAACACAATTTCAACGATAAGGATGTGGACCAGCTCATCGAACATTTCCGGGACAAGGAGCGCCGCAAGGCCTTTTTCAAGGAATATAAAGAAATCGAAATGCTGTACGAAATTATTTCGCCGGATGCCTTCCTGCGGCCATTCATGGATGATTATGCCACCCTGGCGTCGATTTATAATGTGGTCCGCAAGGCCTATGCCAAAGCAGTCTATGTGGACCGCGCTTTTCAAAAAAAGACCAACGACCTGGTCCAATCAAGAGTGGGAACCAATTACATCCAGCCGGTGACGACTTTCATTGAAATCAACGAGAAAACCATACAATTCATCTCCCAAAAAGACGGTGGCAAAGGCACCAAGGTGATCAACCTGGTCAAAAGCATTGAGAAAAGCGCCGAGGAACAGAGCGACGATCCTTTTCTCATTGCCATGGCAGAGCGCGCCCGAGCGGTCCAGGAACGTTTTGAGGAAAGACAGACCAGCACCCAGGAGGCTTTGGAGGAATTATTCAATGAACTCCGGCAGGATGAATTGCGCAAAAAGGAACAGGCCCGCAAAGGATTTGACGGCTTGACGTTTTTCGTCTACCGGACACTGCTGGATGCCAAGATGCCCAATGCCGAGGCGGTCAGCTCCAAAATCAAGGCCGCTTTTGTCGAACATACCAACTGGAAATCCAGCGATGCGGCTTTGCGTGAGCTGCGTCAGGCGGTTACCTTCGCGGTTTATTCCGAGCTGGATGACCTGGAAAAAGTGACGGCTATTGTTGAAAACCTGTTTTCACTGATTCACAAGGCTTATTCCATAAAATGAGCCCGGAAAAGCACAAAACCTTGCTGTTTAAAGATCGCGTTTGCGCCTGGGCGCATAAATTAAACGTCGAGGCCACGTCCATCATTGTGCGCCCCATGCGCACCAAATGGGCCTCCTGCTCCACCGCAGGCCGTTTGACCTTTGATGCTTCAGTCCCGGATTTGCCTAATGATCTCCAGGATTATGTGATCGTGCACGAACTGCTGCATTTTCAAGTGCCCAATCATGGACCGTTATGGAAAAGCTTGATGCGGGCGCATATTGGGGATTTTGAGGAACTTGATAAACGACTTAAGGGTAAAATAGCTTCATGAGATTTAATTTATACAAATTCCTTTCCGCATGGCTATAAATGAAAAATTAGCCCTCCCATTTGGCCTGAACTGATTCAAATATTGTTTATATGTTGGATTTTTCTAAATCTCTTATTTCTTCTCTGAAGCCGTATAACAGAGAATCTTTTTCGAAATACCCCGTAATCAGCCAATAAATCCATTCGTCTATTATACCCATAGCGTCGCTACTTAAACAGAAATCAGTCAGTTCTATTGAATCGTGATGTTTACCGATAGGTTGGATGTGGTCAAATCTAAGAATTGATTCGGAGTTGGTGGTGCTAATTGGTAAAATGTCCCAACCCAATTGGGGATATTCACATCTTCTGATTCTTTCTACAAATATGGGATTAAAGCCCGCGCGTTTTCCATCCTCATCACCGCCATAACATGGGATAACCAAAATAGTTGGTGCGGTCTGCCATTTAGGCTTACCCATTGTTAAAGACTTTGGTATGTCAGCGCCGCCTTCGCTTATAATGATCGCCGGTCTTTTTTTTGCTCTGTAAACGGCCCTAACCTCATTTCCATATACTGGACAAGCAGCAACCGGCAATGACTGCTTTTTCACATGGCCTTTTATTCGCATTGGTTCAAGAGTGTAGTTGGCTTGAGTATGTTCCGTTGGGGTGGTTCTACCTATCAAAGTCAAGGTCGATGGAACCTGATCGACGTGGGGGAGAAAAGCTTTTATTAATCGGCCTCTGCAGAAATCAGATCCAGAAATAGATTCCCACCAAGGAGTTGGAGCAAGAAACCCTTGGATTGAGTCGTCACAATACATCGGGATCAAATCTCACTTTTGATTTCCAGATATCGTCAGAAAAACGAATTACACCTCGCCCGCTTTCTGTTTTTGCTCCTGGAATCGCTTCTAATTCAGCTAAACCTTCGAAATATACCTCATCATAACGGGGCGGGGTTGGTTTTATTTTATTTCTTCTTTTTGATTCTAATAGAGCTTTAAATTTTTCCTTTTTGGCCGATATTAACTCTTTTCGTTTTTTCTGCTGCCTTACAGATAGTTTTTCTTGAGGCTGACATTCACCGTTCCGGTTTTGGTAGTCGGTTTTGTCAAGGAAATGCGGGATTGTAAAATCAAGAGTATCTTCAGGCTTGGCATTCAGCATTGGCCAAGTTTTGTATACAAAATCTAAAAGTCCTGCGGTATCTGATCCAAACCGATGTATGTATTTATGCAACGGTCCGGAAATAGACAGGCTGATTTGCCGTTCTAGTTTTTCGAAAAGCGCTTCGTCATTAATTGTCCATCTCGTAAAATCGTCCTCATATTTTGTTGAGTGAAGAATCTTCTTTTCCGCACCAATTGCCTCCAACGCCGGTTCAATTCTTTCAAAACATTCAAGCGCCCATGGACCATAATGATGAAATTTCCACTTTAAGCCGGTGTAAATTTGGCCATTATTCAATTTTGCGTGAAACAAATCGGCGATATAGACATATTTGATGAGATGGATAGGGCCAAGATCCCTGTTTGTATATTCTTCCTCCCTGCCTGCGACCAGAAGGATGTATTGGAGTAACAAGTCTATTTTATTTATATTTTCCATCCCGTTCGGTCCCTTTTTTGCCGTTTAATTATAACAGATTTTTCGAAAAAATGGAAAGTATGATTGTTCTTGATTAAAGTCAAGAATTCAGGTGATTCAACATTTTGCATATCCGACTTTTTATATGGAAGATTTATTGAATTGTCATCATTTAAATTTGCTGACAACATAATCGGCATTTCATTATATGCTAAAAGTATTATTAATAATTTGTTACTGGCAAAAGTTGGTAAGGCCATGCTTCATAGGTGGTTTTGAAAGAATGAGAAACGATAGCCCAAATCCTACTTAAACTTTTTTTTGTCACAATTCAAAAAAATGATATTCGATAACTGCTTCAGACTCGACTCACTTGCATCTTTGGTAACTTCAACGCGCCTCACAAGTGGGAACCACGTTGCCGGGATGGGATTCGTTGCATATGGATTCTGGAATAGGGCATGTTCTCCTGTGAGTTCGCAATCGAAAACAAATATTCCAGAGATTAATGTGTGATGAAAGGGCGTCATAGACGCATTACCTCTGGGAAGATGATGGAAATCCTCTCTGCCGTCCGCAAAAAATTCAGCACCAACGTCCCCAAGCATGGCGCGCGCGACTGAAAAACCAGTGAACAGGTTACCAGAGAAGTTGACACTCACAAGCAGGACAGGTGTCCTGGGACGTGACGGCCCAAATTTCTTGCGCAAGTCGCTCAGATCATCGCGTAGGTGAGCATAGGCGTCGATGCCTTGAGATTCTTTTTCGCCGGTACGAATCTCCTTCACATCGCAAAAAATAGACGGACTTCCTTCGATGAGAAAGTCTACATTCCGAGCATCTCGAACCAAAACATGGCGCCGGTACTTCAGTTGAAGAGTGTCGAGATATGAGGCAAACAGGCCTTCAGAAATTTTAGCATCCATTGACTAATCGCACCCCCTTATGCCCCAACTGTTGTGTTGACTGCGTATACTCTTCGCCGATAGTCGACAATTCGTAAGCGTCGCTCTACCGGTGTCCTTTCGCGGTAACAATTTACCGTAGCTGATTAACCAACCGAATGTGGCATTGTTCAGTTCAGTGGGTTGGGATTCTATTCGATTATATTCGGCAATTGATGCTTTCAGATTGAAGTGATGAGTGAAAGACAGTTTGCCACTATCCACCCACGTGTAACGCCTCGAAAATGATGCACATTGCTCTATACAATCTACACTTTACCAGTCTGCCGGTTGCGCTGTCAACTCCCCCAATCGGCCATATCAGTCTTTATGGTAAATCGTTACATGGTAACGGCGTGAATCCATCGGTTGATGATCAGGACCCGGTCACCAGCGATGTGACCTGGTTTCTTTTGACAATGCATTCCAACGGCGATATATGGGGATATCCTTTTCAGCCGGACCATGACCGCGGCTATCCATTGTTGACCCGGTCAGCCAGCCACTGGCCGGGTTTTTTAGTTTGCTGTCAGCGGGATATCGAAGGAACCGTAGCAACTGTAGCAACTGTAGCTGTAGCAACTCACAGAAAATGAAAAAATGAAGGCGGGGATCTAAGCAATCCTTAAAAGGGCTTTTTGTGGTTTTTGCAGTTACTGGATAGGGCATTTTCAAAAAAATGAGACTTCAGCCAGCATCACGGAAGCGCTTCCCCTGGCCGATATAAAAATGCTTTCACTGTAAAAATTGGGGGTCTTTTTGGGGGTATATTATTTATTATTTAATATTATTGATTTAAATTTCATTTAGTTATGATTCAGTTAAATGGACGCCGCCGCAGGGGAAGACTGCCACGGCGTAGCCCCAGAGGGCGAAGCCGGGCCCTCCGTTCCAGCTTTACAACGTATCATTCGATGATTTAAAAACCTTTTTAAAACATTATAATTCTAATTAAAAACGAAAATGGACGACCATCTCTTCCATTACGTCTACATCCTCACCAGCCAAGCCGATCCTACCCGCCATTACACCGGCCTCACCACAAACCTTGAAAACCGCCTCCTTTCCCATAATGCCGGTCAGGTTCCCCATACCGCCAAATACAACCCCTGACGTATCGAAACCGCCATAGCCTTTCGAAACCGCAAAAAGGCCTCAGAATTTGAAAAATACCTGAAAAGCCATTCCAGGCGTGCATTTGCTTCCAAGCATTTCTAAGAATCATGAAACAGCAAAAGCCCTTGGAGTATCTCGGGCAACGGTTGAAAGAGTTCGCGGGGTGATAAAACGAGGGGGGAGGAAGCTGTTGAAAGAATTCTGGCTATGGTATTCCTGCCCGGCTGCGGTGGCGATCCTGAAAATCAGGCCCATTCCCTTGCCTGGGTGGCGATCGCTTCTCCTGGGGCATCCTGGCAAGTCGGATTTTCTTAAAAAGGGCCGGCGGACATCATTTTATAAATAAGCAGGGTTTTTGTTGCAATCTTTGATTGCCTGTGAAATTACGGAAAAAAAACAAAAAAATGATTTTTTGTGTGTATCTTTTTAACATTTTTTAATGGGGGGGTTGTGAAAAAAGTTTTGCATGCCTCTTGGAGTGCCTTGACACGGATAGTATTGCTTTTAATTATTGCTGGTAATGTAGGCTGCGACAGTAGCAGCAATGCCCCTGCCTCTGGAGTGAATAGGCCTGTGGTTACTAACTCTCTCGGTATGAATTTTGTGTATATCCAACCCGGAACGTTTTGGATGGGCAGTCCGGACACAGAGGTGTATCGAAATTGGGATGAAATTCTTCATCAAGTTACCTTGACCGATCCGTTTTACATGCAGACCACCGAGGTGACTCAGGGGCAATGGGCAAGTGTGATGGGCAGCAATCCTTCTGGTTTTCCCAATTGTGGCAACAGTTGCCCGGTGGAGCAAGTTTCCTGGGATGATGTACAGTTGTTTATCAATGCCTTGAACCAACGGGGAGAAGGGACCTATCGTTTACCCACCGAGGCGGAGTGGGAGTATTGCGCCCGAGCCGGCACGACCACGCCGTTTAATACCGGCGTTTGTTTATCCACGGATCAGGCCAATTATGATGGAGGTTATCCTTACAGTGATTGCTCAATAGGGATATATAGGGGGAAACCGATAGCGGTGGGGAGTTTTACCGCTAATGCTTGGGGACTGTATGATATGCACGGCAATGTGCAGGAATGGTGTTCTGATTGGTATGGAGACTATCCGACGACGACAGTGACCAATCCAACTGGCGCTACAAGCGGTTCCACCCGGGTGATACGCGACGCCGGCTGGAGCGGCGGCGCCGAATTCTGCCGCTCCGCTTCGCGGAACCATTTCGCGCCCTGGGGTAGCGGTAACTTCCATGGCTTCCGTCTCGTCAGGGAGCCGTAACTCTTTATTGCCTGAATGTGAACCCAGCCTTTTATTAAGGCCGGATTTTTCATTTTGACAAGGCGTTCCAGCGGCGATATATGAGGATATCCCTTCAGCCGGTATCCATCCCGTCTATATTTGCGCTTCCTCGATCTTTTCGGGCCGTCCCTTAATCATCCGAACACCGATTATCGGCCCAAGCCGGCCTTTTGCCCCATGCAACCGGGCAAGTTCGAATAAATTGGGCTGAAATCGACAAAGATCGTTTGACTTAGCACGAACAGCCTTTGTATAAGGGCTTGCCGTGGACATTATCGCATTGATCTTTTTCCGCGGCATGGATAACCCCGGGATGACGATATGGCACTGGAATACGCCACATTAGAGCTGCTGCGCCAGAACCACCCTGCCTGGCGGTTGCTGTGCGCCCACCACGCGCCGCTGGTGGCCGGTTTTCTGCACCGGGTGTTCATTAAGCCCAATGTGCGGAATCTGTCCCAGGCCGACTTGGTCGAGGCGTTGGAAGATGAGCTCTTCGCCTTGCGCCAACAAATGGGGGACGAGGCCTTTCCTGGTACCGCCCAAAACTATCTCAACGACTGGGCCGAAAACGACAAGGGCTGGCTGCGGAAATTCTACCCGGCCGGGACGGACGAACCTCACTTTGACCTGACTCCGGCGACGGAAAAGGCGCTGGCCTGGCTGGAGGGCTTGACCGAGCGCACCTTTGTCGGGACCGAGTCGCGCCTTCTCACCCTGATTGAGCTGCTGCGGCAGATGAGCCAGGGGAGCCAGACCGATCCGCAGGTGCGGATCCACGAACTGCAGAAACGCCGCAACGATATCGACACGGAGATCTCCCGTATTCTGGCTGGTGACATTCCGCTGCTGGACGACACGGCCCTGAAGGACCGTTTCCAGCAATTCCTGCAACTGGCGCGGGAATTGCTGGCCGATTTTCGCGAGGTGGAGCACAACTTCCGCACCCTCGACCGGCGGGTGCGCGAACGCATCGCCCTGTGGGAAGGGTCCAAGGGGGCCCTGCTCGAGGAGATCATGGGCGCGCGGGACGTCATCGCCGATTCGGACCAGGGGAAAAGCTTCCGGGCCTTCTGGGATTTTCTCATGTCCCAGTCCCGGCAGGAAGACTTGAGCCGCTTGCTGGAGCAGGTACTGTCGTTGCCGCCGATCCTATCCCTGCACCCCGAAGCCCGTTTGCAGCGCGTGCATTATGATTGGCTGGAAGCCGGCGAACATACCCAGCGAACAGTGGCCAAGCTCTCCGAGCAACTGCGCCGGTTTCTCGACGATAAGGCATGGCTGGAGAACCGCCGGATCATGGACATCCTGCACAGCATCGAAACCCACGCGCTGGCGTTGCGTGAAGAGTTCCCGCCAGGGGATTTCATGCCGCTGGCCGAGACCTCCGCGTCTGTGGAGCTTCCCCTGGAGCGGCCGCTTTACCGCCCACCACTCAAACCGCTCATTGCCGGAACCATATTGGCGGAAGGGGATGCGGATGTGGATACGGCGGCGCTCTACGCCCATGTGGTGGTGGACCGGGCCGAGCTGACCCGGAATATCCGCCAGGAGTTGCAGGGTCGCAGCCAGATCAGCCTCGCCCAGGTGGTTGCCCGCCATCCCCTGCGTCACGGGTTGGCCGAGCTGATTGCCTATCTGCAACTGGCCGGAGAGTGGCCCAAGACCGCCGTGGATGACGACGTGCAGGAAAAGGTGTGCTGGCAGTCCGACACGGGTGCCACGCGACAGGCGACCTTGCCGCGCATTATATTGCTGAGGAACTGATGATGAATGTTACCGATACCGCGCCCAACCATTCGGTCAATCCGCCCCAAGATCTCTCGGCCGTGGTGGTTCCGCTGCTCAAGAGCGTGATTTACCAGGAGGAGAATCCGGGCTTGTGGGGCGCGCTGCTGAATCTGCAGGCAAGTGTCCGGGATTACGTGGCCGTGCTCGGCCTGGAGTTGCTGCTCGATGAGGCGGAAGGCTACGCTTTCTTGCGTTCCCGGCAGGATGGCGATGGGGACGGCGCAACAGCCATCCCGCGCCTGGTTGCCCGGCGGCAGCTCTCCTATCCGGTCAGTCTGCTGCTTGCGCTGTTGCGGAAAAAGCTGGCCGAGTTTGACGCAGGCGGCGGTGACACGCGCCTGATTCTCTCCCGTGATGAGGTGGTGGAGTTGATCCGAATTTTTCTCCCGGCGGGCAGCAACGAGGTGAAGCTCATCGATCAGGTCGATGCCACCTTGAACAAAATCACCGAGCTGGGTTTTATCCGCCGCTTGCGGGGGCAAGGCCAGATGATCGAAGTACGGCGGATTATCAAGGCCTTTGTCGATGCCCAATGGCTGGCCGACTTTGATGACCGCCTGGCGGAATATCGACGGCAACTTGCCGGGGCTGTGGAAGGGGACGAGCATGGCTGAGCAGATGTTTCTGGAATTTCTCGGCGATGATCGGCTGGCCGGATTCCGCCTGCAGCGGCTTGAGGTCTTCAACTGGGGGACCTTTGATGGCCGGATCTGGACCCTGCGGGTGGGTGGAAAAAACGGCCTGCTCACCGGTGATATCGGCTCTGGAAAATCCACCCTGGTGGACGCCGTCACCACCTTGCTGGTGCCGAGTCAGCGGGTTGCCTACAACAAAGCGGCGGGCGCCGACAGCCGGGAGAGATCGCTGCGTTCCTATGTGCTCGGCTATTTCAAATCAGAGCGGCAGGAAACCCTTGGCAGCGCCAAGCCGGTCCCTTTGCGCGACTTCAACAGTTATTCGGTGATCCTCGGCGTTTTCTACAACGCCGGATACAGCAAAACCGTCACCCTGGCCCAGGTCTTCTGGATGAAGGAGGCCAACGCGCAGCCGGCCCGCCTGTATGCGGCCGCCGAACGCGATCTTTCCATAGCCGGGAATTTTTCCGGATTCGGCAGCGAAATGACCGGGCTTCGCAAGCAGTTGCGTTCAAGCGGGGTCGAGCTGTTTGACAGCTTTCCGCCCTACGGTTCATGGTTCCGTCGCCGCTTCGGCATCGACAACGAGCAGGCCCTGGATCTGTTCCATCAGACCGTGTCCCTCAAGTCGGTGGGGAACCTGACCGATTTCGTGCGCAGCCACATGCTTGAGCCCTTTGATGTCGCGCCGCGCATCTCCGCCTTGATTAGGCACTTCGAGGATCTCAACCGGGCTCACGAGGCGGTTCTCAAGGCCAAACGGCAGGTCGAAATGCTGGCGCCGCTGGTGGCCGATTGTGAACGCCACCAGGAACTATCGCAAACAGCGGAAAATCTGCGCGCCTGCCGCGATGCTCTGCGCCCCTTTTTCGCCACTCTGAAGCTGGGTCTGCTCGAGAAACGCCTCACCGCGCTGAATGAGGAATTGACCCGACACCAAGCGGCCATCGAGGGGCTGGAGGAGCAGCGGCGTGCCCAGCAGGTGCAGGAGCGCGAGCTGCGCCGCACCATCGCGGAAAACGGCGGGGACCGGATCGAAATTATCGCTGCGGAAATCCGGCAGAAACAAGATGAACTCGAACGTCGCAAACAAAAAGCCACCCGCTATGAGGAGCTGGTACGTTCCCTGGGGCAAGCCCCGGCCGCGACCCAGGAAGCATTTCTGCGGCAACGGTCCGAAACCGCAACCTGGCGTGAAACGACTGAAGAAGCTGAAGCGCAGGCTCAGAATGACCGCACCCAGGCCGAGGTGGAATTTGCCCAAGGACGTCAGGAATACGATCAGTTGCAAACTGAAATAACCAGCTTGAAAGCCCGGGTCAGCAATATCGACGAAAAACAGATCGCCATGCGGCATTCGCTCTGCCGGGCGCTGAATTTGGCCGAAGCAGAGGTGCCCTTTGCCGGTGAGTTGCTCCAGGTTCGCGCGGACCAGCGTGACTGGGAAGGAGCCATGGAACGGCTGCTCCGCGGTTTCGGTCTGTCTCTTCTGGTTCCGGATCATTATTACACCAAGGTGGCTGAATGGGTTGACCGTACGTATCTGCGCGGGCGTCTGGTCTATTTCCGGGTGCGTGAAGGCGGCCGCGGCGAGCTGCCGCCGCTCCATCCCCATTCCCTTGTGCGCAAGCTGCAAGTCAAACCCGGCTCGCCCTTTTACGACTGGATCGAACGGGAGGTGGCCCTGCGCTTTGATCTGGCCTGCTGCCTGTCCCAGGAACAGTTTCGCCGCGAGACCCGGGCCATCACCCAGGCAGGGCAAATCAAGGCGAAAGGGGAACGCCATGAAAAGGATGACCGGCACCCGCTTGATGATCGTCGTCGCTATGTCCTGGGCTGGAGCAACGCCGAAAAAATCGCGGCCTTGGAAAAGGAAGCCAAACTGCAGGAAACCCACCTTGGCGAACTCGCCGGTCGCATCAGTAGGCTGCTGAAGGAACAGTCCGCCCTCAAAGAGCGTCTTTCGCTCCTCTCGAAGCTGGGGGAATACAGCGACTTCCGTGAGCTCGACTGGAAGCCCGTGGCAATGGCTATCGCCAGGCTGGAAGCCGAGAAACGTGAGCTTGAGGCTGCTTCTGATCTGCTCAAAACCCTTACCGCCCAATTGACCGCCCTCGAAGACCACTTGCGGGAAACGGAGCGCCAGCTTGACCAACGAAAGGATAGCCGCTCAAAAACCGAACAAAAAATCTCTGCCGCACAAGAGTTGCAGCAGCGGGCGCAAGAATTGTTGGCTGAGACCAACGCGGCTACTGCCCGGCGCTTTACCATGCTGGAAGGCATGCGCGCGGAGGCGCTGGGCAGCCAGTTGCTGACGGTTGAATCCTGCGACAATCGTGAGCGTGATATGCGCGATTGGCTGCAGACCAGGATCGACGCCGAAGATTCAAAGATTAAACGTTTGTCCGAAAAGATCATCAAGGCCATGACCGAATACAAGCAGGAATGGGCCCTGGAAACCCGGGATGTGGATGTCAATATCGCGGCCGGACCTGAATTCAAATTGATGCTTGATCAACTCCGGGCCGACGATCTGCCGCGTTTTGAAGGGCGTTTCAAGGAACTCCTGAATGAGAATACCATCCGGGAGGTGGCCAATTTTCAATCCCAGCTAGCCCGCGAACGGGAAACCATCAAAGAACGCATTGCCCAGATCAACCAATCCCTCACCCAGATTGACTACAACCCAGGCCGTTACATCCGTCTCGAAGCCCAGATGAATCTCGACGCCGACATCCGTGACTTCCAGACCGAGCTGCGCGCCTGTACCGAAGGGGCGCTCACCGGCTCGGAGGACGCGCAATATTCGGAAGCAAAATTTCTGCAGGTGAAGCGCATCATTGAACGGTTTCGCGGTCGGGAGGAGCACACTGATCTGGATCGGCGCTGGACGTCCAAGGTGACCGATGTGCGCAACTGGTTCGTTTTTGCCGCCAGCGAGCGCTGGCGTGAAGACAACAGCGAACATGAACATTATGCGGATTCCGGCGGAAAATCGGGCGGCCAAAAGGAAAAGCTGGCCTACACCGTGCTCGCCGCCAGCCTGGCATACCAGTTTGGCTTGGAATGGGGCGCGGTGCGCTCGCGCTCTTTCCGCTTCGTGGTGATCGACGAGGCTTTTGGGCGCGGTTCGGATGAGTCGGCCCAGTATGGTTTACAGCTTTTCGCCCAACTCAATCTGCAACTGCTGATCGTCACGCCGCTGCAGAAAATCCATATCATCGAGCCTTTTGTAGCCAGTGTCGGCTTTGTTCACAATGAAGACGGCCGCAACTCCGTCCTGCGCAACCTGACCATTGAGGAATACCAGGCCGAGAAGCAAAGGATGCAAGGGTGAAGTGGACGTCGCCGACTGAGCTTAAAGCCCAGGTGCAAAAGCTCTGGGATCGCGGCCTGCTGCTAGCCTCCTTATCCGGCGGGGAGTCGGTTTTCCCCAGGCGTCTGACGCTCAAAGGCCCTGATTCCCGGGCACTAAGCGAACGGTTTCCCGCGGTGCGCGACTGGATCGCCCAATTGTCGGCAGCCGCCGGGCCCTATCGGATCCAATGGCGCAGCGTCAACCACCGTGTCCTTGGGGCCAATCAAATCCCAGCGGAAATCTGGGTTGATACGCTGGCGGATGCGCTCGGACTGATCGGCAAACGCAAGGCGTCGGAGCAATTTGCAGCAATGGTTGAACTGACCAGAGAGCGGCAGCCTGAATTGATCCCTTGGCTGGCAAAGCGCCCGCTGCGGGCTTTGGAATTGGCCGATGACTGGCCGCGACTGCTGGCGATTGTCGCCTGGCTGCGCCGACATCCGCGTTCGGCGATTTATCTGCGCCAGATCGATCTGCCGGGCGTCCATACCAAGTTGATTGAAGGGCATCGCGGCGTGCTGGCGGAACTTTTCGATCTGGTCTTGCCGGCGGAAGCCATTGATGCAACCCACACAGGCATTGGTGGATTCTGCCGCCGCTATGGCTTTCTGGATAAACCTTTGCGGGTGCGCTTGCGGGTGTTGGACCCGCATATCAGGTTGCTGCCCATGGAATCCCACCAGGATATCACCCTGAGGCAGGACGCCTTCTCTTCGCTGCATTTGCCGGTATCCAAAGTGTTTATCACCGAAAACGAAATCAACTTCCTGGCTTTTCCGGCTGTTCCTGATGCGCTGGTGATTTTCGGGGCAGGATACGGTTTTGACAATCTCGCTGCCGCTTCCTGGTTGCAGCAGAAAAAAATCTACTATTGGGGAGATATCGATACCCACGGCTTTGCCATTCTCAATCAGTTGCGCGGATTCTTTCCCCATGCCGTGTCTTTTCTCATGGATGGGCGGACACTCTTGCACCATCAATCCCTCTGGGGAGTTGAGGCCCAGCCTGAAACGGCAGACCTTTCGCGGTTGAACCCAGAGGAAAACGCTCTTTTCGATCAGTTGCGCCGGAACCATTGGGGTGACCGAGTTCGGCTTGAGCAGGAGAGAATCGGCTTTGACTTTCTGCTTGATTTCCTCAAGGGGCAGCAGCTTTTTTAATCCATATGATCTCAAGCCAACGGCTTGCATCCATCCTTTGATTTTTATCCCATAATTTGCTATTTCAACTGTGTTCACTGTGTTCGATATATTATCTCGCCTACTGATTCGAGAATACAATATGGATGCGAAACACACAGATAAAGTTATTTTTTATAAACGGGAGATCATCCGTCTGTTTTTAAATATTTTTATCAATCATATTATAAAAAATTTAAAATTACAGGAGGTTCCCCATTATGAGTCCAAGTATCATCTCACCAAAACTCAGGGCGGCTACGAAAATTATGAATTGAAGGTTTTGATCGGGGAAAAGAATTACAGCCGGACAATGTCCATCCGGCTTTTGGCCGAGGGCAGCGGCGCCAAAAGTTTCGTATTCGAGGTTGTTTATGATATCCACATCGTTATCAAGATTCCGCCCGGCAAAATCACTGATTTTAATAAATATCTAAAAAAAGTGATGCATGAAAGAGCGGTGAGCGAATGTTTGGGGAACCAAATTGTCACCATTGTTCCCGAATTTCAATGCATTTTAAAAATGATTTTTCCCTTGGGCACAAAGGTCGGGCTTGCCAACAACAGGCGTATTGAGAAGACTTATGTGCAGCTTTTAACCAAAAACCAGCGACTCCACCGTTTTCTTCAGATTGACGGTGGCTATGTCTTTTTCATGTATCTGAGCAGGAACAGAACATTGGGCGATTTTATCCGCCAGATCTATAATGAAACCGAAATGGTTGAAAAGGAAATTCGTGAAAATGAGGGCATTTTCTGGGATGCCCGCTCCTTTCAAGGGCGTTACGAACTGAATGCGCGTGAAAACATTGAGGAAGGCAGCGAACTTGACCGCCTTTTTGCCAAATATAATGAAGCCTTTGATGTTATCGATTCCTATTTGAAAAGTGTGATGCGCAATGAATATAAAATCAAAATTGAAACCTATCAAACCCGCCAATGGTTCATATCCTATTTATCCAACCAGCGCTTATATATCGATGATGCCGACTATCCTGTAGGCTTTTTGCAAACCCTGACCATTGCATTTAAATATATTGTTCACACTTATTCGGAAACATTTGATAAATTTTTTCAAGTGATCAAAGCTTACTCTGAAAAAAGGCATTACACCTATAATGAGGAAAAACTTCGTATTATTTGTTCAAATTTATTGGTGACATTTACTATTTTATTTAGAAAAAGGGTTTCTCACAGGGATTTAAAGCCTGATAATATCATCATTGTTGCCAATAATTTTGAGCGCAGTGAAATGGTGAAAAGCCAAATGGGTTTAATTGACTTTGAAACAGCCTATGCCGCCAAGTTGGAAGACAACCTGGAAATCATCGGTGGTACTCCACAATATGCGACATTATCACAATTATATAATTCCCAAGTGCTTGCTCAAGTCTATGGGGAGAATTATAAAAGCATTTTCAACTACCAGGACCTATATGCCTTAATAGCGGTCATTTATCAGTTGTTTACCGGGGAAACCCTGTTTATCAAAACCGGCTCATATTTTAAACAAGCCTTTTCTGAAATTGTTAAAGATGGCGCCCTCGCAACCGGTGAGGGCTACATCAAATTGTCAAAGCGTTTTTGGGCGATTGCCTTTGAAGAGTTAAAGGATAGGCTGGACAAGGAGGCAAAGCGTCTAAAATCATTTCAAGTGCGACTAGAGATAAATGATTTGGGCAGGTTTTTGGAGACTTTTTTTCAGCCGCAACGGGTTGAAACCAAGCTCAGGGAATTGGAAACTGCCCAGGCGCGAATGCTGCAAAAACAGACCATTTTAAATGAAGATCAGGTGAACATCATTAAAACGGCTGATGCTGAAAAAATTGTCGGTCTGATCAAAAAGAATGAAAAAAAAGGATTGCATGACCACATTGCCTTGTTGGAAAAAATTCAACGCCTTAAGGAAAATGTAGAATTTTTTAGCAGTATCAAGCAATTAAGGCAAAATATGAACAGCTACCAACAGTTTAAAGCACAGATACTGAGTGATGATTTTGATGATGAGGAACGGGAAATCTTTGAGATCCAACTTGCCAAAGAAAAGAAATCCATCGAGGAGCGGCCCGGCATTAAAGTATTTGATTTGATGAAAGCGTTTTTTGATATGACCTACGACAATATGTATCATAGAGAGTGGGGGCCGCTTCCGTTGGAATCATATATTGGTGAGGATGAAAGCGCTAGTCTTGAATTTCAGGCCACCATGTAAGGAAGGTGGAAAAATCCAATTTGCCGTTTTTCGTGCTCGTGCTCGTGCTCGTAATCGTACTCGGCTGCTCATGTGCCATTCAAAATTCATCTTGACAACCGACAAGAAATCGATTATTTGCATCAGGCCATTTAGGCGATATGGAGTGCTCGGCATTTCCATAAAAATATTGAAAAAAAAGGAACTACTAACCAAAAACCGGATTTGAATCGAGCTCGCAACAGGTGCGATAGTTCATATTTCACTTCGTCTTCTACGCGTTCACCTTTCATCACTATTTGCTGTGACATATTGTTGAACAAACAATCGGCCGGCGATCGGAAATGTCGTCTTTTCGTTTGCTGTCGGGTGCGCTTGATTGCATTGATCATTGTTTATTGGTTGGAATAAAATAGGGGAATCGGAAAATGAAATTTGATTTGAACAAGGTCAGAAACATCGGCATCAGCGCCCATATCGACTCCGGCAAGACCACCTTGACGGAAAGAATATTGTTTTACACCAAGCGCATCCACGCCATTCACGATGTCAAGGGCAAGGACGGCGTGGGCGCCACCATGGACTCCATGGAACTGGAACGGGAACGGGGCATCACCATTGCATCGGCCGCCACTTTCTGTTCCTGGCAAAGCCATGAGATCAATATCATCGATACCCCGGGCCATGTGGATTTCACCATTGAAGTGGAGCGCTCCCTGCGGGTCCTGGACGGCGCCATCCTGGTGTTGTGCGCCGTGGGCGGGGTCCAGTCCCAGTCCATCACCGTGGATCAGCAGATGAAACGCTACAATGTGCCCTGCATCGCCTTTATCAACAAGCTGGACCGCAGCGGCGCCAATCCCTTCCGGGTCATCGAGCAATTGAATGAAAAACTGGGCCATACGGCCGTGGCCATGCAGATCCCCATCGGCTTGGAAGGCTCCCTGGAAGGGGTCATTGATCTTGTCCACATGCAGGCCTTGTATTTTGACGGCGAAAACGGGGAAACCGTCCTGCGCAAGGAAATTCCGGCCCATTTGCTGGATGAGGCCCGGGCCAAACGGGAAGAACTCATCGACAAGGCTTCCTTGTTTTCCGATGACCTCACCAACGCCATCCTGGAGGAAACCGAAATCACCACGGATTTGCTCATCAGCGCCATCCGCCGGGGCACCTTGAGCCGCAAGCTGACCCCGGTGTTCATGGGCTCGGCCTATAAAAACAAGGCGGTCCAGCCCATGCTGGACGGCGTCAATCTCCTTTTGCCCTGCCCCATGGATGTCACGAATCAGGCCCTGGATATGGATCAGGACGAGGCGCCGGTGACCCTGTCCGGCAAACCCGCTGACCCGGTGGTGGCCCTGGCCTTTAAATTGGAGGATGGTGCTTACGGACAATTGACTTACATCCGCGTGTACCAGGGCACCCTTACCAAAGGGGCCACCATTATCAATGTGCGCAGCGGCAAAAAAACCAAAATCGGCCGCCTGGTGCGCATGCATGCCGACCAGATGGAAGACATCGAGGCCATTCCGGCAGGCTATATCGGCGCCCTGTTCGGCATTGACTGCGCCTCGGGGGACACCTTTGTATCGCCGGGCATCAATTACAGCATGACCTCCATGTTTGTGCCCGAGCCGGTCATCTCCCTGGCCATCGTGCCCACGGACAATAAATCCCAGATCAACATGTCCAAGGCCCTCAACCGTTTCACCAAGGAGGACCCCACCTTTCGGACCTATGTCAATGAGGAAACCAACGAGACCATCATCGAAGGCATGGGTGAATTGCATCTCGAAGTGTATGTGGAGCGCATGCGCAGGGAGTACAATGCCGTGGTCAACACCGGCCAGCCCCAGGTGGCCTACCGCGAAACCATCACCCGCAAGGCGGAATTCAATTATATTCACAAAAAACAGACCGGCGGCTCCGGCCAATACGGCCGGGTGGCGGGCTTTTTAGAACCGGTGCCGGAGGAGGAATTTGTTTTTGACAACAAGGTCACCGGCGGCACCATCCCCACCCAGTACATTCCCGCTTGTGAAAAAGGCTTCCGCCAATGTCTGGCCAAGGGGCCGAAAATGGGCTTTCCGGTCACAGGCATCAAAATCACCATCAACGACGGCGCCTCCCATTCCGTGGATTCATCGGACATGGCTTTTCAGGCCGCGGCCCACGGCGCCTTCAAGGAAGGCTATGCCAAAGCCGGTGCGGTGATTCTGGAACCCATCATGAAAGTGGTGGTGGAAACCCCCACGGAATTCCAGGGCAATGTCATGGGCTCCCTGAATCAAAGGCGCGGCATCATCCTCGGCTCCCAGGAGGACGGGCCCCAGTGCACCATCGACGCCCAGATTCCCCTTTCAGAGATGTTCGGCTATTCCACGGTCCTGCGCTCCCTGACCCAGGGCAAGGCCCAGTTCACCATGGAATTTTCCGCTTATAAGCAGGTGCCCAACGCCATCGGCGAGGAGCTGATGAAAAAAGCCCAGGAAAAGAAAAGCAAGGTGGCCTAAAAGCAGGCCGGTTTCCATAGAAAGCGCGAACATCATGACTATTATCAACGCAGCGGCCAGATGGGTCAATGCTCACAATCAGGAGAAATCAATGCAGATAAATGAACAGATGCTTTGGAATCCCTTGCGTCGCCTTGGATTTGCCACAGACGACCTGCTTTCCAAGGGGGCCTTCGGCGCCATCACCGGCCGGGCCGGGGTGGGCAAAACTTCCTTTTTGGTGCAACTGGCCCTCAATGCCATGTTGCGGTACAAGAGCGTCCTGCACATCAGCCTGGATTATCCGGTGAAAAAAATCAACCTCTGGTACAAAGAAGTCTTTCAGCATCTTGCCAAACAGTCGGGCATTGCCAATCCCAACGAAATGTGGGAGACCATCCTGCCCTTCCGTTTCATCATGACCCTGCAGGTGGACGGCTTCAGTGTGCCCAGACTGATGGAACGCCTGAAAGATCTAACTGAACAGAAAATCTTCCGGCCGGAGATCATCATCATCGACGGTTTGCCTTTTGATGGATCCATCCCCGGCATCCTCGCGGATTTAAAGCCAGTGGTTGCGGAAAACTTGTGCGCCTGGTTCACGGTCAAAACCCATCGCCATGAAGCGCCGGCTGCGGACGGGCTACCCACCCAGTTGACCGGTGTAAAAGACTTGTTTGAGATCATCATCGCGTTGCAGCCGGAAGGCAGCGAGATCCTGGTCCAGGCCTTGAAAGGCGCCGACCCGTCCTGCGGTCGGGCCGTGGTGCGCATCAATCCTTCCACCATGCTGATCCAGGTTGCGGGTTAGGCTGGCGCCGGTTTCTTTTTTCTCCTCCCGGTGGCGCTGCTTTTGCGGGCCGCGGGTAGGAAGACCTGAAAAGTGGCCCCTTTGCCTTTTTGCGACTGGACCTGCAGGTAACCGCCGTGGGCCTTGACGATTCCATAGGTCGAGGCCAGCCCCAGGCCGGAGCCCTTACCCACTTCCTTGGTGGTGAAAAACGGTTCAAAAATGTGCTCCATGACGGCGGCATCCATGCCCACGCCGGTGTCCTGCACGGTCAGGCAGACATAGATGCCGGATTTGGGTATGAACCGATCCGTCCGAATTTCTTTGTGGGATAGGTTTTCCGTTTTTAGTAGCAGGTCACCGCCGCCGGGCATGGCATCCAGGGCATTGACCAACAAATTCATCACCACCTGTTCCATCTGCCCGGGATCGGCTATGACCTCGGCCAGGTCCAAAGCCTCCTGGAACTCAACCCGAATGCCTTTTTGGGGCTTGGCAACCGTTGCCGAAATTTCCCGCACCAGGTCATTCAAATTGATGGGCTGGATTTCATAATTTCCCTCCCGGGCATACCCCAGGAGTTGACTGGTGAGATGGGCGCCGGCCGTGATCTGCTTTTCAATGTTCTGGAGCATCTTGTAAGTTTTGCTGTTCGGTTCGGTCTTTAACAGCAACATGGAAGTATAGCCCTGGATGGCCATGAGCAGATTGTTGAAATTATGGGCCACTCCCCCGGCCAAGGTGCCGATGGACTTCATGCGCCGGGCGTATTGCATTTGCTTTTCCATTTGCTTTTTTTCTTCTTCAGCCAGTTTGCGGGCCGTGATATCCCTGGCAATTCCCCGGAATCCCATGGGCTCGTTTTTGTGGTTGCGGATGAGGGCCACCGAGGTTTCAATTATGCATTTAACCCCGTCCTTGCGCGTGAGCACCCAATCAAATCCATGGGAAACCTTGCCGGCTTTATAAACCTCATTGAATGTTTGAAAGACCTTTCTGGCGTTTTCCGCATCCATAAATACCCGGTTGTTCATGCCCAGGAGTTCTTCGGCCGGGTAACCGAGGATTGCACACATGGAACCATTGAAAAAGGTGAAATTGCCCGCCAGATCCACCTCATAATAGCCTTCGATGATATTGTCGAGGATGGTGTGATAGCGGGCCTCGTTGGCGGCTGCGGCTTCCGCATGCCTGCGCCGTTCCACGGCCAGGGAGATTTGTTCCGCCACGGTTGTGAGCAGGTCCAGGTCCTGATGACTGTATTGATCCGGGTTGGAATAATGCTGAAGGGAAAGCAAGCCCATGGCCGCGCCCTTGATCTGGAGCGGAACCCCCAGCCAAACCTTTGGAACAATCCCGGCCGGAATCCTCTTTTGAATTTCCTTTTCCCTGGCAATCAGGGCTCTGTTCTTGCGGATGACTTCAATGGCCAGATCCTGGGCTATGGGATCAAGACGGCCGCCACGGGGTGAAGCGGACGCCAGGCTGGGCTGAATATAGGGAAAAACCAAACCAGCGCCGCCTTTGTCCAGGAAGGCCACATAGAAATTTTCCGCATCCAGGACCTGTGAAAGGGTCCTGTGGATGCTGGGAAACAACTCTTCCAGCTCCTTGTGTTTGCTGACCGCATTGGAAATTGCCGACAACAGCTCACAGCAATTCTTGTAATCGTATTTTTTCATTTGAATGCGAGGCCTTGACCATCATTTCAACCCCATCGCCACCGGAAGCCGTTTCCACGATTGAAAATAGCCGAAATTCCGGCCCTGGTCGAATGTGATCTATTATATGGATTTTTTGGTTGATGCATATAGCGATTCCCGCGCCGATAGTCAAAGCAAATTTTCATACCGTGATTCAAATATTTTTGCTTGCTTGAAACCACCGGTTTCCGATATTGTGCCTGAAAATGGATTGTTTAAGGAACTGTAAAGAACGTATGAAAAAAACAGCCCTTCTTTTTTTAATTGCACTGATCGCCTCTGGTTGCATCTTTCGTTTGATCTATACCAATCTGGACTGGATCATCCCCTGGTACGTTTCCGATTACATCACCTTGAACGGCGAGCAGGACGGATTTCTGGCCCAACAAATCAAATCCCAATTGAAATGGCATCGGGTTTCCCAATTGCCCATTTATTCCCAGGCCGTTAAAAATTTCAGCGCCGCCGCGGGAAAAGGTCTGACCCGTAATGATCTGGAGCATGTTCATGACACCCTGCGCCTGTATTGGCAGGACCTGGTGCGCCAGATTTCGCCTGATATCGCCGATATCCTGATTTCCGCCGACGATGCCCAGATAAAAGAGCTGTTAGCCAGTTTTGAAAGAAAAAATCGCGAATTCAAGGAAAAATATATTGATCTGGAACCGGAAAAGCTGCGCAAAATGAAGGTCGAACGCATGGAGCGGGTGCTGGACTATTTCCTGGGCTCCCTGACCCAACAGCAGGAGACCATCATTGAAATGTGGGCTTGCAAACTCGCGCCCATTGCCGAGGAGCGCCTGGCGTACATCAAGCAGATCAAGGCGCGCTTTGAAAAAATGCTCGCAAACCGCCATGACAAGGAAAAATTCAAGGAGGACTTGCGAAATCTGATGTTTTTCAACCGGGAGGAATGGCCGGCGGATTTCAAAGCCAAGGCCGAGCGCAATCGTGAACTGACCAGGGAAACTTTTCTGGAAATCGACCGCACCCTGAGCGCCGACCAGCGCGCCCATTGCATTGAAAAATTGAACGCCCTGAGCGCGGTCATGGATGAGCTGGCTGCCGAAGTACGGGAATAATCAAGAAAAACGGAAAAAAGGAGTGCTGCAAGTGGCAACTGTATTGATTATCGGAGCAGGTGGCGTGGGCAATGTGGTGGCCCACAAATGCGCCCAGGCGGCGGACATATTTGAAAGAATCATTCTGGCCAGTAGGAACAAAGCCAAATGTGATGACATCGCCGCCCGCATCGCGAAACCCATGGCAACGGCCCAAGTGGATGCGGACAAACCGACGGAAGTCATTGCCCTTATCAAACAGGTCAAGCCGGATCTGGTCATCAATGTGGCCCTGCCCTACCAGGATCTGCCCATCATGGAAGCCTGCCTTGCAACCCAGGTGGATTATCTGGATACGGCCAATTACGAACCACCGGATCAAGCCAAATTCGAATACAAATGGCAGTGGGACCTGCATGATCAGTTCCGGGAAAGGGGCATCATGGCCCTCCTGGGCAGCGGTTTTGACCCCGGCGTTACCAATGTGTTCTGCGCCTATGCCCAAAAGCATCATTATGACGAAATTCATGCCATCGACATCATCGACTGCAATGCCGGCAGCCACGGCCATCCCTTTGCCACCAATTTCAATCCGGAAATCAATATCCGCGAAATCACCCAGAAGGGCAAATATTGGGAAAAAGGCCAATGGATCGAAATCGAACCCATGTCCGTCTCAAAAGATATCGACTTCCCGGAAGTGGGCCCGCGCCGGGCCTATCTCTTGTACCATGAGGAATTGGAATCCCTGGTTAAGCATATCCGCGGCCTGCAGCGCATCCGCTTCTGGATGACCTTTGGCGAAGAATACCTGACCCACCTGCGCGTGTTGCAAAATGTGGGTATGACCCGCATTGACCCGGTGCGCTTTGAAGGCCACGACATCGTGCCCCTCAAATTCCTGAAGGCCCTGCTGCCGGACCCGGGCTCCCTGGGAATCACCTATGCGGGCAAGACCAGCATCGGCTGCATTTTCGAAGGTATCAAGGACGGCCGGCCCAAAAAGCTGCTCATTTACAATGTCTGCGACCATGCTGTCTGCTTTCAGGAAGTCGGGGCCCAGGCCGTGTCCTATACCACCGGCGTGCCGGCCATGATCGGCGCGGCCATGATGCTCACCGGCAAATGGCGCGGCCAGGGGGTCTTCAACATGGAGCAGTTCGATCCCCTGCCCTTCCTGGACATGCTCAACCGCTACGGCCTGCCCTGGAAGGAAAAAATGCTGTGATCCCGGATGTCGGCAGTCTGAGAACCCCCTGTTACATCATCGATCTGGGCCTGCTCCGCAAAAACCTGGACATCCTGGGGCAGGTGCAGGCCGCGGCCGGCTGCAAAATCCTTCTGGCCCTGAAAGGCTTTGCCGCCTGGAGCACCTTCCCCCTGATCCGCAAGACCCTGCACGGCGTCACGGCCAGCTCCCGGCACGAAGCCATGCTGGGCAAGGAGGAATTCGGCGGCGAGGTGCATCTTTGCGCCCCGGCCTATCGCGATGATGAAATCGACGCGCTCCTGGCCTGTGTGGACCATATGGTGTTCAATTCCTTTTCCCAGTGGCAGCGCTTCAGAGCCCGGATTCAAGCCTGCCCGCGGCCGGTTTCCTGCGGTCTGCGCCTCAATCCGGAGCATTCCGAGGTGGCCACGGCGATTTACGACCCTTGCGCGCCCGGGTCACGCCTGGGGGTCCGGCTGGAAACCTTCCTTGCCCACGACCGGGCCGGCCTGGAAGGGCTGCATTTTCACACCCTGTGCGAACTGAATGCCGATGCCCTGGAAAGAACCCTTGCGGTTTTTAAAAACAAGTTCGGCCCCTTCATCCCTGGAATGAAATGGGTCAATTTCGGCGGCGGCCATCACATCACCCGGCCGGATTATGATGTGGAGCGCCTATGCCGGCTGGTGCGGGATTTCCGCAACGAATTTGCCGTCGAGGTCTATCTGGAACCGGGCGAAGCCATTGCCTTGAACACCGGTTATCTGGCAGCCACGGTCCTGGATATCACCCACAACCGGGTGGATATCGCCATTCTGGACACATCGGCGGCTACCCACATGCCCGACGTGCTGGAAATGCCCTACCGCCCGGTGATTGAAGGGGCCGGCAAACCGGGTGAGCATCCCCATACCTATCGCCTGGGCGGGCTCACCTGCCTGGCCGGGGATGTGATCGGCGACTATTCCTTTCCCGAGCCCCTCAAGGTGGGGCAACGCCTGATTTTCCACGACATGGCCCATTATTCCATGGTGAAGAACAACACTTTCAACGGCGTGGGTCTGCCGGACATTGTCTTATACGAACCGGAAACCGGCGCATTTCAGGTAGTGCGGGAATTCAGTTATTTGGATTACAAGCAGCGGCTGTCTTGAAAGTCTTAACGGCAAAGGCCACCCGTTCTGCCAGGCTGTGAAGATCGTGGGCCTGCTTTTTCACCGCATCAAGGCGCGGCAGCAGGCCTTGGCGGTTGGCGATCTGGATGCTCAGCCCCGGCCGCGCATTCAGTTCCAGAATGAGGGGGCCTTTGGATTGATCCAGCACAATATCCACCCCCAAATAGCCCAGGCCGGTCAATTCGTAACAGCCGGCCGCCAATTTCAGTAATTCCGGCCAACGGGGGATGGTGAGGCCCTTGATGCTTGCACCGGTGTCGGGATGTTCTTCCACGGCGGTATTCTTCCACACCGCTGCCACGGTGACTCCGCCGGCCAGGTCAATGCCGGCTCCCACGGCGCCCTGGTGCAGGTTGGCCTTGCCGTTGGACTCCCGGGTGGGCAGCCGCACCATGGACATGACCGGCACCCCCAGAAAAACAATGATGCGGATATCAGGCACCCCCATATAACTCACCCCTTCGAAAACCGGATCAAATTGCACCCGGTATTCGATCATGGCCCGGTCAGGCTGGCCCCCCAGGGAATACATCCCGCTAAGAATATTGGAGACATGATAGCCCACTTCCTCTTTTTCCATGATGATGCCGTTGTTTTTCCGATAGCGTTCGCGAAAACGGCCGGTCAGCACCAGAATCCCTTTGCCGCCTGACCCCTTGGAAGGTTTGATCACCGCCTCTGGATGGATCGCAAGCAAGTCATGGAGCTTGTGGCGGATCTGGTATTCCGAATCAATCACCCCATAGAGCTCCGGCACGGACAAGCCGGCCTGAAGGGCCAGGGCCTTGGTTTTCAGCTTGTCATCCACCAGGGGATAAAGCCGGCGTTGATTGTATACCAGGGTATAAGCCGCATTGCGCTGATTCAGGCCGAGAATGCCGCTCTGTTTCAGTCCGCCCCAGGCCTTCATGACGATTTCTCTTTGGTATTGAATACCTTAAATCGGATGAATTCCGTCAGGCGATAACCGGAATACCTGCCCAGCAACAGAATGGCCGCCAGCAGCACCAGATTCAATTCAGGAAAGACAAATACTAGATGGGCCAAAATGGGCACGGCCATCACCAGATAAATGAAAGTGGCCACGATCAAGGTGCCCAGGCCCTGGCGCAGGGCATCCCCTGGACCGGTTTCCTCCCATAAAATGGACATGCGCTCAATGGCCATGGTCAGGATCACCATGGGAAACAGGGCCACGGAAAGGCCTTGTTCCAGGCCCAGCAAATGGGTGACCACGCTGAAGGCGGCCATCATGAGGATCACCATGGTCAGCACCGCCGCCAGCCGCGGGACCACCAGCAATTTGAGCTGCTCCAGATAGCGCCGCACCCCCAGCCCCAAACCCACCAGCACGATGAAGAGCATCAAGCCCACGGGCAGTTGGGTCTCCCGCAGGGCCAGGGCGATCAGTACCGGCATGAAAGTCCCCAGGGTGCGAATGCCGATGACGTTGCGCAAAAGCACCACCAGCAAAGCCCCTATGGGAATCAGCATCAGGATCCGGTAGACCGATTGGGTCTGAAGGGGTAGGCTGAACAAGGAAAACCGGTATAAAAAAGGCATGCCCTTGGGATTGCGATCGGAAACGATGAACTGGGTTTCCTCCTCATTGCGGGCCAGGGAAAAAGCCACTTTGCAGTCTTTCAGCCCCTTGAATTTCAGCAGTGGCTCCCCCCCCCGCCACCAGACCAGATAGTCCGCGGGAATCCCCTTTTCGGCTGTTTCGGGATTAAAGGGATGCCATTTGCCGTTATCAAAAACTTCCACCCAGTGTTTTAAATCCGACCTGGCAAATTTCAAATCCTGAACCAGGCGGATGCCATGCACGGCCCGGGCCTGAATATCCGCAAGGGACAAGAGCCGGACAATCAAATCCGCCTTGTCTTCCGTGGTCTTCATTTTATCCAGCAGAAACAGGGTGGCAGCGCTTTCATCCGACTGATTCAGGCGCTTGAGCAAAGCGATCACAAAACTTTCCATATCCGCGGATTTATCAAAAAGCTCCGCGATCAAGGCCGTTGAAGCTTCCAAGCGGGTGCCGGAAAAATCCGGTTTCCGCAATTCGGTTTTGTCCCGACGATCAAAGGGGGCTTCCAGGGTCCGTTCCACGCCGGTCAGACGAAATACCCCGCGGTAGTAGAGATGGATTTTGCCCTTGGCCTGGCGTTTGGACCAGACCGCCTTGCGGTTGCCGCCTTCGGTTTCCGTGTTCAGGCCGAATTCCCGGGAAATGAAACTTTCATTGGTGATGGCGATATTGGGATTGTTTTTGGGAATGAACAGCTCGATCTTGATGGGCGCCTTCTGGGCCTTGAAAGCCACTTCCGCCTCCAGGGTCCACAGCATGGTCTGAACCTTGGGCTGCAAGGGCAACTTCAACTGCCGGACCTTGTAGTAGAAACAGCCCAACCCGGCCAGGGTCAAAACCATCGCAAGAATGAAAAGGTGTTTCCGCTTCATGCTGAAAAAAGTCGTATCTAGCTTACTTGCTCTTGGGGCCGGATACCGGCTTGCAATCCGGTATCAGTGTATATTTGGCATCCGGATCAATGGCATAGGCGCCTTTGATAAAACTGCGGCCGATGAGAAATTCATAAAGAAAACGCTTGCGATCCACCAGATTCACTTCCGCTCTGCGTACCGTAGTGCCGATGCAGATATCCAGATTCACCACCGGCCGCTCCTGATGGTTGCCGCTTCTCATTTTAACCTTGGCGGTGCGCACCACCGGCCGCTCCAAGGTCACTTTTTTGTCCTTACGATCCGTCACCGTGAAGCGAACCCATTGGTTGCCGTCTTTGACAAAGCGTTCAATGCCTTCGGCGTTTAACGAGGAATGCATGGCGCCGGTGTCCATCTTGGCTTTGAAATACAATTTTTCCGGTTGCACCACCACTTCTTCCAGCCAGCCGATCACCTTGATTTCAGAAGAAAAACAAATCGATTGACCCGCCAGCAACAATACCAGGACCAGAAGCATAAGACGCATATTTCATCACCTCGTTTTGCTTGATTAATCTGTTTTATAAAGGAAAAATATTTATACGCTATGACGGCAGAAAACAAGACTTTTTATCCGTCACGGCTGGGCGAACCTATGCTGAAAGCCGCTTCATCATCCGGGGCGCTAGCCGGATCGGATCAGGCTCGCGACCGTTATTTTCGGACATAATGGTTGCCACAAAGCCAAAAGATATTATAGGATACCCCAAAAATCGGAAAGGATCTTGCCATGACAACAGCCGGACATATTCATATCGAAAGGCGCAACCAGGTGGCCATCATCTTCCTGGACCGGCCCCAGCGCCGCAATGCCTTTAATGAAACCATGCTCAAGGAACTCGCGCGCGTAACCGCCATTTTAAAGGAAAATCCGCCCCGGGCCGTTGTCATCACCGGCACAGGGGACCAAGCCTTCAGCGCCGGTTTTGACGTGAATCCGGACAATCCCATGGTGACTGCCTTTATCGCCGCCGCGGAAAAACATGATGAAGGCCTTGCCGGGCAAGCCATCGGGGACCTGCGGCGGATTGTGGATGAATTCATTGCTCTGCCCGTCCCCATCATTGCCGCCCTGAACGGGATTGCTTACGGCGGTGGGGCCGAATTATGCGTTCGCTGCGATTTACGGGTCATGGATCCCCAGGCCGTGATCTGCTTTTCCGAGGTCCGCCTGGGCTTGATGCCGGATTGGGGCGGCGGCGCCACCCTGGCGCGCCTGATCGGACCCTCCAGAGCAGCGGACCTGATCCTCACTGCCCGGAAGGTGGGGGCCACGGAAGCCCTGGCTTTGGGCCTGACCAATCGCATCAGCAAGGCCGGCAGTGCCCTGGAAGAAGCCGTGTGCCTGGCGGAAGCCATCACCGCCAACGGCCCCCGGGCCGTGCGCAACGCCTTGGAAATCATCCGGCGCAGTCAGGACCTGAGCTTGACAGCAGCCCTGGAGCTGGAACTTGCACGGGCCACCACCCTCATTGCCTCTGGTGAATGCATCCATGGGGTCTCGGCCTTTTTGATGAAAAAACCGCCGGATTTTCCCGATGTGGCCTAGACAAATCGTGTTGTTGCATATAAGGAAAATTCCCGTGATCAGAGCAACGGTTCTCATGGCCGCACTGGGGTTTTGCCTGGGAAATGGTATTGCGGTTTCGGCCGCGGAAGTAACCACCCTCTGCCGTTATCTGGACCCTGCGAGCGGCCGCCCGGTCCTCGGCGCAGTGCTTGCGGAGGATCACATATTGCCGCTCCAGGGCACCTATTCCCAGTTTTATGGTGGGCAGCTCAGCCCCCATCTGGAATCCCTGCCGGCCTTTTTCAGCGACGGCGGCAAAACCGGTCGGGCCCTTGCCAACCAACTGGCCGAGGAAGCCCGCCAAGCCGGCTTGCCCCTGGTAAGGCCGGAGGAAGTCCGTCTGCTGACACCCCTTGACCCGGTTAAATTGATCGCCGGCTCGATTTTCGAAGGCCATGCCGCCCGTGCCCGGGAAGCCTGGGCCCGGGATCTGTTTCCGT
This sequence comes from Desulfosudis oleivorans, assembly GCA_020723325.1. Taxonomy (GTDB): domain Bacteria; phylum Desulfobacterota; class Desulfobacteria; order Desulfobacterales; family SURF-7; genus DYJD01. Next base: position 46,424 of record DYJD01000021.1, read on the forward strand.
TCCAATGGGCTGTTGCAAAAATGATCGGCGGCGGTCCCTTTGCTCCTCCCAAGGAGCACTACCAGGACGTCACCTATTATCAGGGCAATCATCTGGGCTGGTTCCCCCATCTGGCTGAAATCCAATTGCCCAAAGGCTGGGAAAGCGTGGACTTTGAAGTGGAAATCGCCATGCTGGTGGTGCCGGACAACGGCAGTCATAGCATCGGCGGCTATTTTCTTTTCAATGATATCACCCACCGCAAAACCCAGCGCCTGGAAATCGATAAAGTCAAACACGGCTTTTCCGTGAGCAAGCATCTCAATGCCGCGGGCTGGAAATTTGTGCTGGCAGAATATGTGGATTTTTCAAAAATTACCGCAAAGGCAAGTATCATCCGGGCCGACGGAGAAAAGCAGCTCCTTTGCACAGGGCAAACCGGGGATGCGCTTTTTTCACCCACGGCGGTATTGACTTCCATTGCCGCAAGGGACGGCGGCCTTTGCAGCGGTGAAGTGATCACCACCGGCACCTTGACCGGGTGTTGCGGTCTTGAGATTTTGGGCGCCGCGGAAGCGGACTTGCTGCACCCAGGCGACACCATCCGTTTTGAAAGCGACCTTTTCGGCACGTTGGAGAACAGGATAGCGCCCCGCGGGGATCAGCCCAAATGAGCCGCAAAAGCGTACAACTTGAAAGGCGCCGCCAGATCATGGAGGCCCTGCACGAATGCCTTTTGGAAAAGCCCTTTGATCAGACCTCCATCAAGGATATCGCCGCTGCTGCCAAAATCAATCAAGGCCTGCTGCACTACTATTTTGAAAACAAGGAAGACCTCCTGCTCAACTATATTGAATATGTAATCCAGCGCTACAAAGCGCTTTTTGAGGACTGGCTTCTCTCAAAAAGCCAATCCCTGCAAGATCCCCAAGACTTTCTCCGGATTGCTTTTGATTTTGTTTGCCATAAAATCACCTTGAACCGGGATCTTTCCAAAATTTTTATCGAGATCTGGGGAATCGCCATCTACAACCGGAAGGTGAAGGAAAAATTGCGCAAAGCCTATACTGAGTGGATTCAAACCATCAACACCACCCTGGTCAAGGTGATCCAGGACAAAAACAAATCCACCCGTATCAGTATCGGCCTGGTTGCCTTTCTCGAAGGCATTTCCATGTTCTCCATCATCCTGGATAAAAAAGCCCTTGATCCGGAAGCACTCCTGAAAGATTTTCAGGAACAGTTTCTGCAGTCCTTGGGATAAAATTTTACTCAGCCTGAAGTGCTCTGGAAATCACCTTTTTCATATGCAGCACGGACGGTGCAAAGCCATAGCCCAAGACCACCATCAACAACATGGCGATGGAAAGATGGCTTCATCGAACAATATCAGGGCGCATAGAACCATGAGACCGCCGATGGTGCTGGGAACGCCGCAAAAAAAATTGGGATCCGATACTGCTTTGTTTAAGGTGAAAAAAACCAAGCGGGATATGGTGAAAAAGCTGTATAGCAATCCGGATACGGCCCCCTGCCATCCCCCGATGATGAAAAACAAGGCCACCCCATAATCCAGCAGGCAAAAAAGGACGAATAAGAGGAAGGTCCAGACCGGGGAATTAGGCAGAATGCTCACCTGTTTGAATGAGAAGAACATCGCGGGAGTTACCACGAGCAGCTTGATGGAGGAAATAACATTGGGGTGAAAAGGAATCCGGCCGGCGAGCTGGTGCTCGGCCTTTTTAAGCCATTCCGGTTTGACGGCCAATTGACGCGGTTTATCCCCCATTTCAACAATTCCTGTTTGTATGTCGAGCGGATTGGTAGTGAATAATCGATCTTGATCCGTTGACCAACATATGTGCAGTTTATTGCTGTGTCAAGAACTCCGCTATATATTTAGCCACGTGCGCTGCTTTCTGGCCTCATGCCGTTGTCTTGTAGTTGTGAAAACCTGCTCATATATCTCCGGCAATCCCTTTTCCAGCAAGGCAACACCCCCTTCCGTTGCTCCTCCGGGTGTGGCCACCCGTGCTAGTAAAGCCTGAAAATCCTCCCGATTCCGGAGCAGGAGTTTGGCTGTTCCATAATCAGATGCATTGCCCCAGGCAATACATCCCGGATCTCCGTCAACACGGTATGAACCTGATAAGTCCCCACAACACTTCCCATATGGCCGTAACCGCTAAACCCTATTATACCCATTGAATGATTTTCCTCCACCCCGAGCCAGGTTCTAACGTACTTCGTTACGAAAACGTTTATGTTCTCTCTGCGATAAGAAAAAAAATTCGAACACCAATTTGGTTTAGCGCGTTATCCTCTAAAAAATGATTTAAAATTATACAATAAAATTCTATTCGTACCCTGTTTTTATATTTGAAGCGCTCGCCCCAGAAAAAGCCCCGGCGGCCATGGCGTTTGTTGTAAAAACGGGAAAAGGTCAAACAAATTGACAACGGAATCGCCGAACTGATACTGTGCAGAATTCCTGAAACTATGAGCATCATTTTCGAGGCATTGGACCTGAGTGGATTATGGCTTGTCTGCACTTTCGATTTTTTTGGTTTTTAGACTTTCAATGGAATTTTGACATAGTCGACCTGATAATCAATATTTAGATGGCATGGGAAAAATATACCTAACTTACCCTTTTGTTTTCTTTGCTTTTTATCTCGGTATTGCTTATGCGGATATCATTATATGATGGTTGAACAAAAATATGATCGTTTCGTTTCTGAAATTTTACAAAATCAAAGATTTCGAACTATATGGTGTGAACGGACTGGAAGGCGAGCCCACACCGGAATTTATTGAGCATCTTCGGATGTTGTTCAAAAAGCCGGAACAGATTATCAATCTCACCAGCATTCTTGTGAATATCAAAAGCTATCAGCGCATTGCAACTCCGCCAAGAGGTATAAAACTGCCACCCATTTGTGTTTTCTGGGGTGAGCGGAATCAGGAACTTCCCGCAGAATCCTCAATAGGGCTATGTGCAGCCTATAATTTTAAGGAATTTCATGTCATCAAAGGCGCAGGCCATTTTCTGATGAGAGAAGAACCCGATGAGATCAACGCCATGATGGATCAGTTCATGGGATCGACACTGGGAGGAGAGTAACAGACTGAAACCAATTATACAAAAGGAAGTTCTTATTCGATGAACCAAAACCGACACAGCAGAACCGCTATCATGGCGGCGGTTGTACGCGCATTGCACACGAGGTTTGAAACGCCGGTGGTGTTTAATGATCCATATGCCGCAAAACTTGCTGGACCTATGTGGCAAATACTAGCCAGCACCCGTTTTTGTTACTGGCTCGGAACAAAAATTATATACAATGGCTTGGATCCCATCCGGCGTCAGATCGTCGCCCGGGCGCGCTATGCGGAAGACAAATTGGAATCAGCAGTAGGTTCCGGCATTAACCAATATGTGATCATCGGTGCCGGGTTTGATTCTTTCGCATTGCGCCGGAAAGATCTTTCAAAAATGATATCTGTCTTTGAACTGGATCATCCCGCCAGCCAGAAAGCTAAACAATTCCGGTTTAAGCAGTTAAAGGTTACCTTACCTGAAAGGCATGAATTTATTGGAATTGATTTTGAAAAACAGGGAATTACCGAGGCTTTGGCAAAATCATCATATTCCCGGAAGCACCCTGCTTTTTTCTCATGGCTTGGCACTGTCCACTACCTCACCCCCCAGGCAGTCCGAAAGACTCTAAACGCAGTTGCCGCATGTGCTTGTCCAGGATCAGAATTGGTGCTGGATTATGCCGGGACCGAAGGTCTTTCCGGCTCATCTCAAGGAGATTGGGCAAAAAAACTCAAACGCTATACAGACCGGCGCGGGGAACCAATCCTATCAATGTTTAAGCCTGATCAATTCCAGGAAATCGTATCAAAAGCGGGTTTTAATCTGGTTGAAAATCTCTATCCAGATGAACAGGCAAACCGGTATTTTAAACTCCCCGATGGGACGACTTTACCCATGCCGGGCTCCTATTTTGCCCATATGAAGTTATAGCCTGGATTTCCACTGGATGGCGGGTGAGATATTGCCAAAAACTCTACTATCAGGCATTACCGATTAGGAATGAGAGCCAAGCGAAAGGCTTCTATTGCATAGTGTGGGCGTGGTTGAGCGAAAATCCTTGACCCGCAAATATTGTTGCTGCACAAAATCCTTATCAATCTGTTCGGGAAATCACCGCTCCACAATTCAAACACGTCTCCCCATCCTGATACTGCACCAGTCCACATTTGGTGCAGAAAATGCCTTTGATCGGCAACTTGGGTTTATTGCGATCTACGAAAACACATTCGCCCCGATCATCAATATCAAAATCGGTCAAACAAACCGGACAGGACACTTTACCGGGTATGAGTTCGAATTCGTAACTCCGACAAAAGGGACAACTTATGGTGGCGGTCACGGTATTTTTATTCATCTCGAATCTCGTCCTTGAAACCCTCCTGGAACTAATTAAAAAGACCCTCGAATCCAGTGAAGAATTGGTTGGTTTATCTTCCCCGGTACCTCAAGTACATAAGGGTTATCGAACGGAATTTCAATAGATCTATTCATTTTAGATAGTTATCGTAAATTCTTTTATATCTTCCATCATCAACCATTTTTTTATATGCATCAATAAATTTTTTAACAGTTTCATCTGGTGTCGATATACTAAAAGCAGCGAAATAGCCCGGATCATCACTGCCTGTTAACACCATAATTTTTTCAAGTTCATCGACATTATATCCCATCTTTTTTGTTAGATAAGACAAAGATAATTCATTTATTGGTAAAAGATCAAAACGTTTAAGCACAAAAAATCTTTTTATATTAATTTGTTCAGCATTTGCACTTTGCTCTGCAATAAGGTTTTTTCCAATTACAAATCCTTGAGATATAAGATATTTTGTCGTTGCATCTTCATTGGTTGTTACACCAATTAGATATTTTTTAAAATCATCAAGATTTTTACCAGCAATATCTTTTCTATCTTTAAATTTAAACAGACCTACTTCCCTTGGTGATATTTTGCCAATCCACTTAAATTTGTTTTCTCTTTCGGGAGTTCTCGCCAAAGTGAAAATAAGTACGTTGGGAATGGTCTCAGCCATTAAATATGCCCGATTCCATGGGTAAGATTCGATAGTGGCCACTATCCCAACATCCTTTAATAGCTCATAAATGATTTCAGCACCAAGACCAGTAACTTTACCATCGACGGTATAATTATATGGTGGCCACTCTTCTGTCACAATTGTTAATTTATCTGTAATGGTTTGAGCAAATAAAACACTTGCTGTTAACAAAAAGAATAAAATTGAAAACAATATTTTTTTCATTAGGATAGAGCTTTCTTTAAATTCTTCAAATATTTTTCTACGAGCCCGCTGAATTCGCGCACCACCAGCGGGGCCACGATGATTTTGGTGAGGGCCGGCAACGGCAGGGTGATTTCTCCCTTGGAGTAGAAGACCAGATGGGTCTTTTCAGATTTCTCCCGGATGGTCCACTGCCCTTGCACCACACCGTTCCCCACTCCCTGGACCGGCGACCACTTGATCCAGCCTTTGTTTTTATTCTGGCTGTATTTCACGGCGTAGACGGATTGGATGAAATATTTATCCACGCCGAATTTCTTCATTTCCCATTTGTAGGTGCTTTTCCCGAGATCCGTGAGCTTGTCCACGTTGGGAAAATGACTAGCGGATTTGGGTACATCCGCGAGATAGTCAAATACAACCTCATAGGGTCGCTCGATTTCCAGTTCTCTTTCCACTTCAACCGTTACTGTGACAGACATGTTTTTCTCCTTACGACAGAAATCAAAGAAGGATTAAATGGGATCGTTTCTGGAAAAACCGGATTTAGGCCGCTTCCGATAGCCGTTTATTGATGATATGCCAAAAATTTGCCAGCGCCTCGTTCTTACCTTCGAAATAATCCTCGAAGAATCCAGCTTTATTCAGCACTGGCGGATATGAATATCTTTCGCCATCCTCGCCATATTCGGTGATCCAAATATTCGGCTCCCTTGAATCAATAACTTCAAACAAATCCGATGGATAAAGATGGTGTTCGAACCAATGATACTCATAAAAATTTCCTTCAATTTCAAATTGTGGACTGCTTTTCTTACTCCACAATGAAGGCTTTCCTCCATGTTCACGAACAAGCCTGTCAAGATCTCGAATGCCGCGACCTTTTGCGATTACACGTGATTGAGCAATAAGTTCTTTGGTGAGAGCTGGAATCCGCATACCACTTCTTTTTCAGAACCACTATTGGCACATTTCATCACTTAAATATTATTGCAGCGTTGATCCACATTCAAGAAAAAAATACCCCCGCGATGCCGGGCATTCGATTTGTCTGTACTATGGAACCAATGAATACAATTTAGAAAAGAATGATAATCCAATAAGTTATGAATCTACGCGATGCTCAAAATGCAATTCAATCATCGTTTTGGTGGATTTCCCCTCGGAGCTGAGGCCGATGCAATGCATGTTGCGGTCTCAGCTATGCACCGAATTGACTATCTCCTCACCTGGAATTTCCGACATATCGATAATGCTGAAGCATAGCGAACCTCGCGGTTCCGCCCTTGCCAATGGATAATACTTATGCTAATAAATCAATTTATTATTAGCAGGATTCACATACCGGGAACTTTCACCCCATAACATCACGCCCATCCCGGGCGTACTCAATCGATTCCAGCCGGCGCTCGTACCTCGCGTGGCTGAGCCGTACATTATTTTTTCAGAGAAAAAGTAAAAAAACTGACTGGCTTCAGGCTTCTCTTCTTACGGGAGTTTTCTCAGAACAGGAGGGCTAGTGATGAAACAATACTTAAGAGGAATGTATACGGTGCTCTTTTTATGCTTGGCCCATGTCGGCTTCGCAGAAGAAGCCCCCCATAAATTATTGGTGGTCAGACCCGAAGGATCTTGGCCGCCATGGGAAATAGCAGCCGGCAGCGGCGAACCAACGGGTATTCATATCGAGCTTATCCAGGAGGCTGCCAGGTCGCTCAATCTGTCAGTGACCATAAAGACTTATCCGTGGAAACGGGCAATAAAAATGCTGAAAGACGGGTATGCGGATGCGATTACCTACATGTCAAAGACAGATGAAAGGAAACAGTTCGGCTACTTTTTTGACGGTAACGTACTCTCAGTTTCACAGATCGGATTTTTCATTCTAAAGAAGCATCAGGATGAATATCTGGCAAAGCGGTTTGCCGACACCATTAAGATATTCAAAACCACGCCCCGGTATGATGAACTGTTGAAAAAGTATGGTGTAGATTAGTTTTCAACGGTTAATCTGTTGCCGAACAAGTCTCGTTGATCGGCTCAAAACGGTTGAGACGGATATTTTTCCTGACTTTGTCCGGATCGAAAATGCAGCCGTTCATGGCGATGTAGACCCCTGGCGGCAGGATCTGCACGGCGGCGACTGCACAGCCCACATTAAACTGGGCGTCGCTGGTTCTGGACATAGCCGGTTCAATGGCTCCGGTCAAGACGATGGTCTTACCCCTCACTTTTTTCAAGAGCCTGGCGCTGGTGATCATGGTGTCCGATCCATGGGTCACCAGGATGTGCCGCCCCGCTTCCGACAAAATCCGGTCCAGCAGTTGTTGGCGATCTTCATCCGTCATATCCAGGCTGTCTTTTTGGATCAGGGATTCCACTTCATAGTCAAAGCTCACGCCGACCTCCTGTAAAATGGAACTTATCCGCGGCGCGCCCACTTCATATTCGCTCTTTTTATCAAAATAAATTTTATCTATGGTTCCGCCCATGGTGAAAATCTTGATCTTCATCAGCCTCCATTTTATCCCAATTTGAATTGAAAAGAGAGGGTCTGGGCATCATCTTGGCCGGATTGCGGCCGGAAGCCGCTCCCATAAAACCAAGCAACAACTACCACGAAGATGCCCAAGTCCTCATGGGTAAATCCTTTATTTCCGGAGCCCCTCGATCCCCACCATGATCTCGACTTCATCCCCCAGGGCCTCGGGCATGAAATTCATGCCGAAGTCGCTGCGTTTGATCTTGAAAGTCGTTCCAAAACCGATACGGTTTCCACCCCAGGGGTCCTTGCCAGAGCCCACATGGGTGGCGGTTATGGTAATGGGCTTGGTGACACCGAGAAAAACGAGATCGCCATCCACGATGTAATTCCCTTGATCCGCTTTTTTAACCTGCTTGCTGCGGAACTGAATGGTCGGATGGGCCGCGATATTGAAAAACTCGGGACTTTTGAGATGGGTGTCCCGTTTCTCATTGGCCGTATCGATATCCTTGGCCGTGACATTCACCTCGATCCGGCATTTTTCCGGTTGGTTTTCATCAAACTCAAGGGTGCCGCCGGTATTGTTGAAACGCCCAAAAAACGGGCTGACCCCCAAATGGGCGATTTTAAATACAATGGAGGAATGCACCGGATCAATGGCATAGGTTTCCGCAGCAGCCGAGGCGGGGCCGGCGAACAATACCACCAGTGCTGATAGAATCATCCAATTATGTTGAAGTACGCGCATGTCGACCTCCTTTCTTTATGGGAAATCAATCCCTTTTCGTTGCAGCCGGTTCGGAATCCACCGGTCGTAAAACAAAATTGACATCAAACAGCAGCATATGATTGGCCGGGGCCGGTCCATCCGGACCCTGGATATCAAAGGCCTTCAAATCCATTTGAAAATTACCCTGCATGAGCAGCCGCTTTTCCCCTTTTTCGGTAATGACCGGTTCGATCTGCACGGCGGTCTTTAAAGGCATAATCTTTCCTTTTAAACTGAAATTGCCGCCATAGGCCACCTGGCTAAGGCGCCCAAAAGCCAGGGGCTCACCCGTATCCTCGCCGGAGCTGATGGTAAAGGCCGCCAGCGGAAATTGGGCTGCATTCAGCACCATGCTGCTGCGGATAAACTGGTCCAATTCCTTCTGCCCCATGGTGACCGAGGTGGTTTCCACCCGGATCTCCCCCCTGGCGGCCCCGGGTTTCAAATCCGGCGTCAGCAGAAGCTCGCCACCGGCTTTGACAGCTTCACCGGCATGGTTGTCCAAGGGTGGTGGAAAACGAAATTGAATCATGGGACCATCCTGGGGGGCCGGGTCCTGCAATTTCCAGCGGCCCGGCAAATCGCCCTCCATGACCGGCCCGTGTTCGGTTTTTTCAGCAAGGGGCAAGGGATAACCGAATTCTTCCCAGGTAACATCCTTCACCCGGTCATCCACCGGATCAAAACCGTCTCCGCCGAAGCCATCCTCGATTTTCTGCTGCACCACTGTTTCCAATTGCCGGGCAGCCTGAAAAAACAATTGGTCGCGCTGATCCCAAGGTCCCATCAAAGGGCTGTCCCCGGTGGAAAAGACCGCCTGCTTGCAATGAAACTGGGAAAAGATCGCAAGCGACAGAAACAATATGCCTTCTTTGGATCGATAGGGATACAAATCCAGGTAAAAACCCCGATCCGCCCGGCCCAGGAGCACGTTCGGCATGAGCTTGAAAAACCGGAAGCCCTGATGAACCGCCTTGCGCGACTCCTGTTGAAAAGCATCCTGGTCAAAATTTTCCGGCAAGCTTCCGGTAAGTTCGGTGATCTTCACCGGAGCCCAAATTCTTGCTCGGCCCATCTGTCGGACGGCCGTTTGTTCCCGCGGCAAGCCCTGGTTTCCTTGGGGTACATGCCGGGCCGTGCGAATGAAATTCCGGATGCGCTCCATGGTATTCAAGCGGCCCTGGTAAATGGAACGTCCCCGGGCATTCTGAAAGACCAAAAGGGGGGTGATGGCGACTTCCTTGGGCGCCTTGTCGCTGATCTGACGAATGTCCAGTGCCAGGCCCAGTTCTTTTGCCAACACCCTAATCTCCGGAAGAAGGGACTCTTGAAACTGCCGGGCCACCTGGGTCGGGCGGTCCTGGAGCAAAACAAGGAGCTGCTCCCCGGCCACGGCCGGTTGCCCGATAGAACCGATTAACCCCAAAAGCAGCAAGTAACGCATGGGCAAGCTCCCTCCTGATTAAGTTCAATCTAAGCAAGGTTCAAGGGGCTGTCAAGTTCACCACTGATTGGGCAGTTTATGCTTCCGCAGATGTCGGAAGATCTCTGTGTAGCAGTCAAAGGCGCTGCCCGACTCTTCAAAACGGTTGTGAAAATAGCCGTGGATTCTGGATAAGGGGAATTGGCCGTTCTTCACCGCATAATATAATTTATTGCCGAGAATATATCCCAACTGGGTGCTGAAAATGATCGGCAGCATGGTGCGCTGGCGAAACAGGCTCTCAAACTTGTCCTTGAAATCCGCGGCAACACCCCCCCGGCGCTGCAAGGCGTAATGTTGTAAAATCAAACGAGCCACCTGGGGCGTTTCCGGCTCGATTTGCGGACACTCCCCGCGTTTGAACTGCCCCAACAGTTGCCGCAGGGAATTTTCAGAATGGGCCTTGCGCTTCTCATTGATGAATTTGCTGCTGAAAAAACCCAGGCATTCCGTGACCACATTCCAATAGAATTGATCAAATGGAGTCAACTGCCGGGTCAGCGGGCCCCGCAAAACCGCGTTGACAAAATGGCCGGCTTCTTCCGCCGCCATATTGATGTTGGAGCTGGGCAGATAAATCAGATGGGACTCTTCCTCCTCCGTCGGGAAGCTGAGCAGGAACCCCTCACCTCTTTCGATCTTCTCCCGCACCAGGTGCAGCTTGGTTTTCAATTCCGGAATCCGGCGGATATTGTCCATGAAGTGCAGATCATTGGCATAGTAAACCGTCAGCCCATCCATGGCATTATGGGGCAGTTCCAGCTTGAGAATCCCGGCAATGGCGGTGATCATTTCCTGCACGGTCAGGCCGCGGCCCTCAAAGCCCTCGTCTTCCCATTCCTGATGCACCGGATAGTAGGCATCTTCGGAAAACTCCAGCCAATTCAAATATGACTGAACTTTGTTGGCCGGCATGGTATTCATCACGCAATAGCTTTCCTCGTCGATCTTGAGCACATCGGCTTCTTCCAATCCCTGACGGCAAAGTTTCCAATAAAGTCCTTCCGCGTTTTGATAAATGAGCAAACGCCGCACCGGCAAATCCAAAAGGGCCAGCAATTGCCCCACTTCCTTGGGCAGATGGGTGGGGGCAATGTGGAAGTCGCCATCCACCACATAAATCAACTTCCCAGGATTCCGGATCAAGGCTTTGGCAATGATCTGGGCTGAAAACCGGTCCCGGCTGCGCAAGCCCCTTATCCCTTCCGCGGCTGTGGAATTGATCCCCAGAATCGGAATCCGATGCTCCTGGCAAAAATAGATGATCGGGCTCCAATTGCGCCAACTGAAGGGCCATTTGAATTTATAGTCGATCTTGGTGATGAAGGTATCTTCAGACAGCTCGCCGGCCATGAAGGCGTCCAGATATTTCTGATCCACGGCATGAAACATTTCCAGGCAGAGGATGAGCTCGCGCTTGTCCTGGATCTCGCGCAGGATCCGCAAAACGCAACGCTGGGATTGGCGTAGGGTGTGATAGTCCCCGTGAAAGACCAGGTCAACGGTGGTCACCCGCTTGAGCAGTTCACTGCGACTGGAAATCCCCTGGTAACGCTGTAAAAACCGATGATATTCTTTTTCATAGATTTCAATGGCAGGACTATGGGCCAGGGTGTCGCGCAGAATCGCGAGATTCTTGCGGTAGTTTCTGCGCGAAATCCCGATCAGTTCGTCTCTTAATTGGGCCATAAGCGGTTATGATTGCCGTATGTCGTCCCGGTAGTGCCGCCCCTGCTCTGGACCACTGCCTTTCCGGGACCAGGGGATGCGGGATACAAGATGGGACCATTTTTTCAACACGCCCCCCGGCTTTGAATGTATTTCATGGCCGGGTCCCACCACAATAATGGTGAAATCGTCCTTGGCGCCGAAATCGCTGCTGGCTTTTGCCAAACAGCTTACCGCCGCTTCCGGACCATCTGCTTGGGATAAAATCTGGGAAAGCTGTTGGGGATCATTCCAATAGATCAAACCGTCGGTGGCAAGCAGAAAAACCTGATCCCGCTCCCATTTTCCCACAGCATGGCCCACATTCAGGGTTTTTTCGCCGATGCCCACCGCTTGGGTCAAACGATGGCGATCCGGATGAATGCGGGCTTCTTCCGCATTGATTTCACCCCAATTCATCAATTGGCGCGTCACGGTATGATCCTGGGTGATCTGGTAAAAACTCTTCTTGTGCCAGCACCAAACCCGGGTATCGCCCACCCAGGCCACCTGCCATTCATGGTTGCGGATCATCAAAGCCGCCACAGTGGTGCCGCATTGGTTAAAGGTTTTGGATTTGTTATACGTCAAACGCCATACTTTCCAATGGGCATGGTGGATGGAACTCACCAGGTCCACATTGCCGGCCACATGGTCGGCTATGGTCATGGCACACACCCAACTGGCGCTTTCGCCTTCCATATGCCCGCTCATACCGTCGCACAGAATCCACAAGCCCAAATCCGGCCGGATCAGGTAATAATCCTCGTTTTTGCTGCGATTCAGCCCGGGATTGGATTCCGCGGCCCAGCATATGCCGTTATGAATGGATGAGGTCAGCATGTAACATACAAAACATCAGCAGATTAGGGCGTTCTCACCAAACGGAAACCGAGATTATAGTTTCGGCTGTCCGGATAATAATAGCTACGGTTGGTGGTCCGGCTTTCACCGGATTTCATCAACCAACTGCCCCCCCTGCAAACCCGGTACTTGCCGCCTTCCCGTTTTACCGGATTGTCTTTCTGAAGCTGGCTGTAGGCATCGGAAGCATAGACATCCTCCACCCATTCAAAAACATTGCCGCTCATATCATGAAGACCCAGTCCATTGGCGGTCTTTTTTCCCACTGGATGAAAAGAACGTTCGCTGTTGCCTTCATGCCAGGCTGGTCCGTCGGCCGTGTTGCCGCCGGCATAGCGCTCGGCCTTTCCGCCGCTGCGGCAGGCATACTCCCATTCCGCTTCCGTGGGCAATCGAAAAACGTATTTTCCGCTGTTGGCTTCATTCAGTTTCTTGACAAAAGCTTGAATGTCGTTCCAGGAAACATTCACCACCGGATAATTGTCGCCGGTCTTGAGGGTGGCAGGATTGGACTGCATGACCTTTTGCCATTGGCCCTGGGTTACCTCAAAACGGCCCAGGAGAAAGCCCTCCACACAGACTTCATGCAGCGGTCCTTCGTCCACGTTCCGTTCCGGATCAGCCGCATCACTGCCCATGTTAAAACAGCCTTTGGGAATGGATACAAATTCCATACCGGTGACCGGATCCCGCAACTGGCTGCCGCTATCCGCAATTTCGGATTCCAGGCGGGCAAGCACGGTTTCCCTTCCGCCGTTTTTCAGATTGACTGTGATCATCTGTTCTTTGTGTTTATCCAGAACCATTTTGATCGTATGCTCCCCAGGGACCACGCCGGCAACGTTTGCCGGGGTGACGCCGCGGTATTCTCCATCCATATACCATTTGGCCCCGGGCGGCTGGCTGTTAACCACCAGACTGGCGCAATTACTTGTGAGTTTGAAGCGTGCTTCAACGGCGCGGTTGGCTTCCACCACGACTTCCTTGATTTCAGTTTGAAAGCAATCCTTGCGCAATTCCAACATGACCGGTCCGATTTTTTGTTTTTTCAGTAAAATCGGGGTGAGGCCTTTGCGCTCGCCGGCCAGATAAACTTCGGCTTTGGCCGGATCACTGACCACCCGCAAATCCCCCATAGACTCCATCAGTTCGGCTTTGATCTTGGTCACCTCATCGCGGGCCACCTTGATCTGTCGCACCCATTTTTCATATCCTTCGGCTTCGATGGCGATCCTTTTCTTGCCGATTTCAAGTTCTTTTACAACCAGGGGGGTTTGTCCGACCTCTTTGCCGTCGATAAAAACCAGCGCGCCTTCCGGTGTGCTGGTGATTTCAAGCTCACCTTGCAGGGAAGGCAAGGATGCCGTCAGCTTTTGTCCGTTATCGGGCGCATAAGTTATCTGCTCGATCCAGGGACCAAAACCGTCCTTGGTGATCTTGATTTCGTATTTGCCGGCTTTCAGAGCCTCCAGGGTCAGCGGCGTGGTCCCTTTGACAGCGCCATCCACATATACGATGGCGCCCTCCGGATCACTTTGGATCGGAAGCACTCCGGTGGGCTCCGCTGCCGGCGGTTGTGCTGCCGGCGCCGGCATGGGCGCTGGAGGGGCTTCGATTTTTTTGGCCACCGGCTCCGGGATAGGTTCCGGCTGGGGGGTTACCATGGGTGGCTTTTCTTCCACGGGCTTGGGAATCATGGCCGGCCCCCCCTTGGATTCCGTGGCCACGATTTTTTGTCGGACAGTCGGTTTCTGAAGATAGAACCAACCTGCCACACCGGCGAGAACAATCAGAAAAAATCCCACCCAGCCTAGTCCCCATTTCCTGAGAACAATACGATCGGTCTTTCCGGCTTTCAGGGGCTGCGACATGGCTTCGGGGCCGCCTGGTTTGGCCTGTCGCTCTTCACGGCCGGTTTTGGCTTCTTCTTTTTTTGGAATGGGTTTTTCACCTGCCAGAACCGCCACAAATTCTTCAGCACTGGCCGGGCGATGTTCAGGTTTTTTATTCAAGCCGAAAAGCAGGGCGGCATTGATCTTTTTGGGAATGAATTCGATCTCCTCAACCTCTTCATGCATGATCTGCCAGCGCAGATCCCCGGTATGGAAGGGCGGATGTCCGGAGAGCAATTCATAGGCAACGGCCGCCAGGGCATAAATGTCGGACCAGGGCCCGATGCCCTTTCCGCGAATCTGTTCCGGCGCCATGTACGCCAAAGTCCCGGCCGCTTCCCAGGCGGAAATGCGGGTGGCCAGATCCCGCAGCACCCGGGCCAGTCCGTAATCGGCGATTTTGGCCTGGCCTTCCTTGGAAATGAGAATATTCAACGGCTTGATATCCAGATGCATGACCGGCGGACTCTTGCGGTGGGTATAATCCAGTCCCTGGGCGATCTGATGCAGCAAGGGCAAGGCTTGATCCAGTGACAAGCGCCCGCCGTTTTTCACCATCAAATGGGAAAGGGTGCCGCCGGGCACATACTCCATGGTGACGAATGTCAGATTACGCCAGGTGTCCAGATTGTATAAACGCACGATGAATTCATGGGTAAGCTCCAGGGCCAGAGAGGTCTCCCGTTTCAGGTCGGCAATGGCCTTGGGATCCATGGACAATTCCTGGGGAATGATTTTCAAGGCCACATCCCGATCCATATAATTATCATGGGCTAAATAAACAATCCCCATTCCGCCGCGGCCGATCTCCCTTTTCACATCATAGCGCTCCGCCACCACAATACCGGGTGTAATCGGCGAAGCCGGTGAATTCCGTATATGGAAGGATGCTGTTTGAAACGTCGTATTTTGGCTTGCAAGCGCCTGATCAATCAAGGCATTGCAGTGTGGACAGTTTATTCCGCTGGTATCTATTTTATTATTGCAATTCCAACATATTAGCGACATTTTAACCTGCTCTCCTTATTTCTTTTCGGCAAACCGCCGAAAAATTCATTGGATGGATATCTTCCGCCTATATGTCAAAAAGCGCTTGTTGAGTCAAGGCGGTAATGATAAGCATAAATATATATTTTCAGAGGATTGGATACTAGATTTTAAACCGTTGGACCGCTTCCTTTAAGGTCGTTGCCAATTCCGATAATTTATTCGCATTGGTGTCGATCCGGCTGCTGGTTCGCATGATTTCGGCAGCCCCGAGATTGACCCCGGCAATTTCCCTGGCGATTTGATCTGACACGGCCGAACTTTGTGAAACATTTTTATTGACTTCCAGCACCCCTTTGGCTGCCTGGGCGATATTATTGGCGATTTCCTTGGTGGTGATGGATTGTTCTTCGATGGAGCCGGCAATATTGGAAACGATTTCATCCACCACATTGATTACGCCGGTAAACTCGCTGATTTGCTGGATGGTCATTTCGGTCTTATGCTGTATCTTTGATATTTTTTCCCTGATCTGCCCTGTGGCGCCGGCTGTTTGTCGGGCCAGCTCCTTGATTTCATTAGCCACCACGGCAAAGCCCTTGCCGGCCTCCCCGGCCCGGGCCGCTTCAATCGTGGCATTAAGCGCCAAAAGATTGGTCTGCTCGGAAATTTCATTGATGGCTTCTGTAATCTGACTGATCTCAATGGCGGCGCGGCCCAGCTCATCGACTTGCTCGGTGGTGCTTTTGGAACGGACAACCGCTTGTTCTGAAATGCTGCGCGCCTTTTCGGAGTTTTGGGCGATTTCGTTAATGGTGGCGGTCATTTCTTCAGAGGCCCCGGCCACCATTTCAATATTTGCCGATGTCTGCTCCATGGCGGCAGCCACTGATCCCATGCTGATGCTCATCTCGATGGCGGCGGCAGCCACACTGTCGGATTGATGGGATGAATCCCGGGCCGCTTTGGCCATATCCCCTGAAAGCCCGGAGAGGGAGTCGGCGGAAGAATCGAGCTGGTCCGCGTGTTGCACGATTTTATGGATCATTTCCTGAAGATTCTCGATAAAAACATTGAACCAGCGGGCAAGTTCCCCCAATTCATCCTTCCCGCCCACAGGCAGCCGATAGGTCAGGTCCCCTTTTCCATGGGCGATGTCTTTCAACCCGTCCACAACATGGGCGATGGGGGTTGCAAGGGAGCGATATATAAAAATATTTAAAATGCCCGATAACAAAACAATGGCCAACACACCGGTGATCATGGCAAAATTGCTGATCCGGCCGGCTTGCTGAACCTTGCTGTTGCTTAATGCCACAATCTGATCCGCGATCTTTTTTGATTTTTCGCCGGCTTCGATAATTTCCTTAATGGCCGACTGGTTTTCCTGCCAAAAATCAGCGATCTTTTTTTCAATACTCTCCACAGCATTCATTTTTTCTTCGACTTTTTTCCAGCTCATTGCAAACCCATCGATATTGACGGCTTTGATGAGCATGCGCGTGTTATAAGCTTCAACATCAATTTGCTTTTTCAGTTCTTGCCTTTTTGATCCATATTTTTCGGCATTGTCAGTTAGAAAAAGATTTTCATTCAAATTGAGTATCACTTCATTTCTGATTCCTAAAAGCTGTTTGAACTGTTTGCGTACGGCATCTTTTTTCGGTGCAATAAAGTCACCGTTCAAGAAAAGAGCGGCCTCTTCATCGTTGATGATCTTTATAATATCTTGGAGCAGGGACTCGCATTTCAGCCAGGTATCGCGAAGTTCCTCCTTGGCGCGATTCATTGATACCGTATTCGCAACTATGGCTTCAAAAAGCTCAGCGCTTTTCTTTTCAAGGGCCTTCATTGCATTGATCAGCCCATGGATTTCCGTATTTTGTGTTGACTCTGTTATTTTCTCGATGACTTCTGTGAATTGACTCCGGTAATTTTTTGACTCCTGGACCAGGTGCGCCTCCGTGGACCGAATATAGCGTTCCTCAATCCTTAAGATATTGGAAATATCGCCGGCAGAGGCCTGGCTGAGGCGGCTGATTTCGTTTTCCTGATGGATAAAACCCTGCATATATCGGCCGGTAGCGCCGATAATCAACATCCCCAGAATACCGATGGTTGTAAGAAAGATCATTCTGGTTTTGATGGAATAAATCTTCATATTAGTTCTTCCTTTGAATACAACGGAATATGAGATCGCTATTGTGTTCTTGAATGAGCGTCACGTTTTATATGTAGCAAACCTGATCCTTGCCGTTTCTTTTGGCCTGATACATGGCTTTGTCGGCGCGGGCGATGAATTCGTCCAAAGTTTCGGTTCCGTCGAACTGGGCGATGCCGATGCTGATGGTGACTGAAAAAGGCGTCATGTCTTTGGGTCGAAAAACGAGATGTTTACATTTCTCACGAACACGTTCGGCAATGTTGATGCTTTGAATCAGGGATGTTTCCGGAAAGACCGCGATGAACTCTTCACCGCCGTATCGATAAGTCGTATCAAATGTCCGGGTGTGCTTCTTCAAAATGGCGGCAAGTTTGATCAGGACTTTGTCTCCCTCCAAATGCCCATAGTAGTCGTTTATGCCCTTGAAATTATCCACATCCAGGAGAGCAATGGAAAGCGGCCTGTCATATCGCTTGCTCCGCTCCATTTCATTCCTCAATTCACTGAAGAGATGACGGGAATTGTAAAGTTGGGTGAGCTCATCCGTGATGCTCAGTTCCATGAACAAGCGTTCGCTCTCCTTTAATGCCGCTTCAATCTTCTTCCTTTCCTCGATTTCAAGCAGGGCCTCCTTGTGGAGGATTCTGATATCGGCAATACGTTTCGTCAGGTCGGTTACGTCTTCCATGGCGATGACCGCCAGGATCTCACCTTCCGGGATTTTCACCGGAGAAACGGTTGTGTGTTGGATGCGGAATTGGTTGTCCGGTAAAGGGCAGGGGATGAAATACTTATGGAGCTGGGAAGAAAAGATGAGCGGCGGACCGTCGTCAAAGATGCTCTTGAGGCGATCCAGGTATTTGGGCTGTCGGATGTGGGGGAAGAAAAGGGTCAGCTCTTTATCAAGGATGTCTTCTTTTTTAATGCCTGTCCATTGTTCCAGACAGATATTCCAGGCAACCACGATCAGATTCCGACGCAGGACCAGGATGCCCACAGGCACTTTGTCGATGATGACCGCATTATCGATGACCTGGAATATCGTATTCATAGTCGGGGTGAACTGGAAATGGCCTGATCGATCGCTTTGAGAAGATTGTCAAAGGCACCCACTTCAAACAGGAGAATAATGTCTCCGACAATATCGTGGGTCTCCACGCGGAAGCGGGTCTGCACCAGAAGAACAGTGGTGTTGGGATCGACATCCGGTGCACCGAGCAAGCTGATGATGGTGCCTTCAACATAGGTCGGCAAATTATATTCGATGGATTTCCCCAGAATATTGGAAAGAGAACCCATTACACCATTTAAAAGAATATTGCCAACTTCCGTGAGGGTTCCCTTCTTCAGAGCATTGAAGTCTTCGCTGACTTCTTCTGTTCCGATCAGCATATCCACCAGTTTCACGGCGCTTTCTGGGGGAAAAACCAGGGATGATGTGCCGGAAAAAGAGCCTTTGAACATCAGGTGGACGGCGGAGAGGGGCTGGTTCACAAGATCGCCGAATTCTTTACCAAGGTCATGTATGTCAAAAACCTTGATGAGGGGAACCTGCAAATGAATATGGGCGCTGATCAAGTCGTTGAGCATGCCGGCGGCTTTCCCCACGCCGATATTGACAATCTCTTTCAACGCATCTAATTGTTCATCCTTTGGGGCAACCATCTATTATGCCTCCCTTGTCTTCAAAGCCTTTTGGATCGCTTCCTTAAGTGTGCCCTCTTTCGGCGGCTTGTTAAGCACTTCAACCGCCCCGAGTTTCAGACACATGGCTTTAGTATCCTCCTGGATATCGGCAGTGACGACGACCACCGGGATGTCGGAGGCGCTTTCTTTCAGGTGTCTCAGCAGTGTTTGGCCGTCCATTTCGGGCATCAGCAGATCCGTGATAATGCATTCGAAGTGTTGCGATTGCAAAATCTTCAAGCCTTCCTTGCCGTTTTCAGCTTCTATGATGCTGTAGCCTTCCCCTGCCAAACCTTTGATAAGCTGGCTACGGGTGAATTTTGAATCATCGATAAGTAGAATGCGAGTCATGACGATCTCCTTGGTTCGACATAGCGGGCGTAATTTTTCGGGATCGTTGGATTTGTATCTAATTTTGTTCTCATTTTATGCCAAGGGCGCAAGGGTGTCAAGGAGGATAAGGATATTTTGCATGCCATTTGCCTTGGTCCCATACCCTCCTTACAATCCATTTGCATATTGATAAGCATACTCTGGAGATGATTCAGCCGGCTCAATTCAAATTAAAGAGATCGAAATCAAGGATAAGGATAGGGATAAAAGTTGACTGTTGTACTGCCAAGTATATTTGGAGAGCAGTTTTGTATCAAGAACTTCATGAACACAATATTTAAACTTGGCCTGGATAATGAAGAAAATAGGAATCACCCTTATAACGAACAGAATTCAGAATTTCTAAAAAACTGCTGACAGCTTTAGTTGCGGATATAAGGATAAAATGGGATCGCTTCTGGTAAAACCGGATTTAGGCCGCTTCCGATAACCTTCCACCATTCACAGGCATCCTGAAATGAAATACGCTCCCCTTCCCCACCTGGCTTTCAACGGTGATGACGCCTTTGTGGATTTGGGCAATGTGTTTGCAGATGGCGAGCCCCAATCCACTGCCCCCCAAATCCCTTGAACGGGCCTTATCCACCCGGTAAAAACGCTGGAAAATGAAGGGCAGGTGCTCCTCCGGAATGCCCATGCCGGTATCGCTCACAATTACTGAGACCTCACGGAAGCCGGCTTTGACTTTAATGCGGATCATTCCGCCGCTATCCGTATAGCGAAAGGCATTGCTTAGCAGATTTACGATCAGTCGCCGCAGGCTTTTCTTATCCCCCCGGACCAGGACCGGTCCGCCTAGCTGGAGCTGCAGTTCAAGGCCTTTTTCCCGGCACAAGACCTCCATGTCGGAGCCTACGGCACGCGCAAGCTCATTCAAATCCAGACGCTCAAAGGCGTAGGTCTCTTTGCCTGAGTCGGCCCGGGCCAATTCCAGCAATTGACCGGTGAGGTGGGCCATGTGCTCCGCCTCTCCGGCGATGGTTTCCAGGGTTTTCCGATATTCATTGGGAGAGCGCTCTTTTCCCAATGCCAGCGTGGCTTCGGCCTGAATCACCGACAGGGGGCCGCGCAGTTCATGGGAGGCGTCGCCGGTGAATTCTTTCTGTCGTTCAAAGGCCCGCTCCAGCCTGGCGATCATTTGATTGAGGGTTTCGGCAAGATAACCCAGTTCATCCCTGGTCTGAACCGGGATTCTCCTTCCCAGATCGGTTTCCCCGATTTGACGGGCGCAGTCCGCAATCTGCTCCACCGGCTTCAAGGCCCGCCGGGCCAGAAACACCCCACCGCCGCCGGAAAGCAAAAGGGTCAGGGGCAGTGCCCCTGACATGATCTGCAACAATTGCTGAAGAACCCGGCTAATATCGCCGGTGGGCCGGGCCACAACCAACGCGGCCTTATGGATTTCCAGAACTCGCTTGTTCTGGGGCGGGGGCGGCGGCCGAATATCATCCCTTCTCGGCGGCGGGTGCGGGGGTCGATGGTCTGTTCTGTCAAATTCGTCTTGTCCTTGTTTCTCAGGGACAAAACGCTCTGGCCGAACCTCCGGATTATCCGGAATAAACGGCGAGATAAAGACCCGAAACACCCCTCCATTAGGGATTTCTATATCAGCGAACAGGCTTTCACCTGCCAGGACCTTGTCCACGATCTCATGGCGCACGGGAAAATCTTTGCCCCGGGGGGAAATCCGCCGCAATTTGTTTTCATTATAAAAGTAAAAAGAAATATACTCACCGGCTTCATCCTCAAAGGTACCTCCGGCGATGATGGATAAAATTTCCCGAAATTCCGATAGCTGCGTGACCCGGGCCTGCAAGGCCGCGTCCAGATTGCCGTACAACGTAAGGGAAAGCGTCAAATAGACCCCGGTCCCCAGGGACACCAGCAGGATCGTGAGAATGCCCAGATACCAAATGGTGAAGCGGAAAGTGATGCTGTGCCGGAAATTCATCATGCAACCAGCCGGTAGCCCGTCCCGCGAATGGTTCGAATGATATTCTTACCCTGTTCCGGGTGGATTTTCTGCCGGATCCGCCGGATATAGACATCCACCAGATTGGAGATGCTGTCGAAATCGTAATTCCAGGCATGTTCTTCAATCATGCCGCGGGTGATCACCGCACCGGGATTACGCATCAGATATTCCAGAATGGCATATTCCTTGGTGGTCAGATCCAGTTGGTTTTGTTGCCAGGTCACTTGACGGGTGACGGTATTCAGGACAAGGTCGCCCGCTTTCAATTCCGCTGTTTTAGATGAAGCGTCACGCCGCAGCAACGCCCTGACCCTGGCCAACAATTCGCTGAAGGCAAAGGGTTTCACCAGATAATCATCCGCCCCGGTATCCAGCCCTTTGACCCGGTCCTCCACCGTATCCTTGGCGGTCAGCATGAGAATGGGGGTTTTAATCTTTTTCCGGCGTAGGTTGCGGCAGACATCGATTCCGTTTTGTTTCGGCAGCATGATGTCCAGAATGATGAGGTCATAGGGGCTGCTTTCAGCATAATATTCCCCGTCCTCCCCGTTGTGCACGCAATCCACGGCATACGCCTCTTCAACAAGCCCGCGTTTCAACACATCACACAGTTTTTGATCATCATCCACCATTAGAATGCGCATATTCTTGCTCCTCTCTAATGATTCATACCCCGATCAACCAGGCCCAGCCCCGCAACCATGGCAAAAGCCGGTGGGTATTGTTCAATGACCGTGAATATATTTCATTATAACACAGGAACATGAACCGAAAATGAAAAATTCTTCTGCCGGATGGTTCGGTAATGCTTTGTTGGTTATTTTCGATTCATCCGAAATTCATCTTCATGACTTATCCTCTATCCCAGCAGTAAGAACTGAGATTCCGTAACGCAGTATTCAAAACCTGAAGGGAAGCATGAAAAAAAAACATCTCAAAAATAGGGGATCAGTCAAACCCTGTCCGACGGCGCCCAGAAATGCACCATCGCCTTTGACGGTTTTGCCTTTATCATCGGCAATTTTGAAGCCCAGACCTTTTTTCCCCCAGGCAAGGTGGCTGATTATTGGGGCTTTCAGTATTTGCGAGACAATACACCAGATGGCAACGGACACAATACCAGTTTTCTGACCAACGTGGCATTCAATGTCCTGTATACATTGAACGCAACCCAGTTGAATATTCTTAAAACTCTGGCCACCAGTCAGGTGAGTCAGATCAATCTTTACGGCTATAAACGTTTCCCCTTGATGAAAGCCTTCCGGCGCCAATTGGATGGGGATTTTCCTGCTGGAAAAACCGACTTATCCCTTACGGCCGAGAAAGCAGCCTTCATTGAGCTTTATCGCCTCGACGGCCAGATCAGCTTTGACCGGGCTGTTGCCTATGCAAGCATTTTTAGGAGTTTAAGCAGTACCCAGAAAGCGTACCTGGACAAAATGAAGTCCGGCGGGTTTGCTTCCTGGACCGTGACCACGGAAATGGAAACAACGGTTAAAAACCTGTTGCGAAGCGCTTCCAACGATGTGTGCGTGGCCCTGATGACTTATGCCGGTGATCTGTTTGCCTGGTATGCAGGCTCTGTTGACGCGGATGTGTATTTCTGCCCGGAACGTCAGGGCACCTACTTCGGTTCTTTCTATGTCAAGGACGCGCCGGCCATCGGCCATGAAGGCTATAAGATCGATGAACAGCTCACAGCCGGTGCCGGACAGAAATTTTTAGACGAACTGTCTACTACTCAACTGGATACCCTGATCACCAATCTAGTAGCCCAGCAGAAAACCGATCTGTATGCCATCGTCCAGGTGCGCAAGGATACTGCCGTTCTGTTGCGAAGCCTGATCACATCGACTGCGCCCACCGCCGCCACCCTGGCCCAAAGGTTTCCAACCTGTCAACAGGATCCCATACCGTTGCATTCAAGAATATCAATGGGTGGAAAAAACCTGTTAACAAGACCGTATCCATTACAGGCGGCCAAACCGCGTCCATAACAGGAATCTACAGTCGTTGACCAATATCGGGGTGTTTGTGAAAAAAATTCGGTTCCTTTCATGTGGGCTTCATCTTCCTACTCTATAGTATGTTTCAAAGGCAGCAAGAATCTGCCGGTAGGAAATAAAGTTCAACACTCAAAATCAGGAGGAAAAAATGAAAACACGCCTTATCACAATGGCTTTGATGATGATTCCCGTCATTATGATCGGTCAAGTCGCCGTAGCTGAGAACAGCCAACGCAGGCAAAACAACCCTGAAGAGAACAAGGTGGCCGGACAGGCAAAGGAGGAACAGGGACCTGCGGACAACCTGAACTCCGGTGAAGTAAAGTTAAAAGTGGCCGCAATCCTGTCGAAATACAAGGCGGCCAACCTGACGGTTGCCGATGCCAAAGCCATCAATGAAGCCTTCCGGGCAGCCGGAGTCCGCAGAGGCCCGGAACAGAAAGCCGCCATTGAGGCCGCGGGATTCGATCCTCAAAAAATCAGCAAACTCGATCCACCGCCTGAAAAAAATAAAGGAGCCGATCCAAACCACAGCAAGCAAGCCGAATAACTATCAACTTCCATCATAGTGAAAGTGCCTTATGAAAGGATACCAAATGAAACCCCAATTAATCAAAAAATACTGTATCATTGCCTGCCTGCTGGTGCTCAGCGGCCTGATATTCGGATTTTCCGGCGGCTTTTCCCTTACCTTAGCGGCGGATACGACTCCGGATACCTGCCTGAACAACACTGCCTCCGAAGCTGTCTGCAAAGACTGCTGCGACTGTTTGGACAATCCGGAAGAGCGCAAAACCTGCCGCGATGCCTGTATCGCAAAATCCGCCACCACGGAGGGATTCAACGGGAACACCGACCTGATCACGGTGAACGCCCCCTCGGTTCTGGGGCCGGATGGCGATTATTCAAAGGCTACAGGGACCGGGAATGAACAGGACTGCAAAACCTATTGCGATGAATCCGGCGATTTGTCCTGCGGCGATCGACGCTTCTGCCGGGATGCTTGCAACGAAACCTTCGGCGACGGGACAACGCCCCCTGTGGATCCCAACGGCGGCGGGAACAACAACAACAATAATAATAATAACGGCGGGAGCAATATCTCCATAGACCAGGCTGTATCGGACGAGGCTCAGCGCAACACTATTGCCTTTGACGGCCTGGCCTTCCTCACCGGGGACGCTTGCTCGGACACCTTTCTACCCCCGGGAAAAGTGGCGGATTTTTCCGGCTTCCAATACCTGCGGGACACGGACCCCACCCAACTGGGCCATAACACGGATTTTGTCACCATCATTGCTTTCAACATGCTCAATATTTTGACGGAAAGCCAGATCGCGGAACTGGTCGCCTTGGCCAAAAAACAGATTACCATGATCGACCAGTACGGTTATGACCGCTTCCCCCTGATGAACGCCTTCCGACGTCTGCTGGTAGGCGATATCCCGGATGGGAGCGACAGTCTTTCCCTGACTGCGGTCAAAGCCTACTCTGCTGAATTGTATCAACTGGACGGCGAAATCAGTTACGACCGGGCCGAAACCCTGGGCCATATTCTGCGGAATATGACCGCGGATCAAAAAAGCGCCTTGGAAGCCCTAAAAGCCTTGAACGGCGTGGGGAACTGGAACAAAACCTTG
This sequence comes from Desulfosudis oleivorans, assembly GCA_020723325.1. GTDB lineage: Bacteria > Desulfobacterota > Desulfobacteria > Desulfobacterales > SURF-7 > DYJD01. The sequence goes on from DYJD01000021.1 coordinate 71,794, forward strand.
ACCGACCCCCTCAAAGCCCTGCATCTCAGTCAGTCGGAAAATGTGGCCGTCATGACCTATGCCAGTGAGATGTACAGTTGGTATGGGGGTTCGGTGGAAGCCGACACCTATTTCTGTCCGGAACGGCAAGGCACGTATTTCGGCTCCTTTTACATGAAAGACGCACCCGCCATGGCCGCCGGACCGGGCTTCACCATTGATTCCAATCTCACCGCCGACATGGGCAACCGTTTTATCGCAGCCTTGTCGGCCACCCAGGCCCCCCTGGTGACCGGACTGGTGGATATTCAGCGGGACTCCCTGATGGAAATTGTAACCACCCGGCGCCTCATCGCCACCCAGTTGCGGCGTTTCATCACCGAAACTTCCGTGGATAAAACCCCGATATTATCTTTGGCGGCCCGTTATGGGGAACTGGATGGCACCATCGTTTACAATTATGCCACTAATTTTTCCGCCTTGAAAAAGACTTTACGTTCGGAACAAATGCAAACCCTGACAGGAATACGCGAAGAATGGAATACCATCCCCTGCTCCGGCGCTTATCTTTATTCCGCAAAAATCAGTATGCCGGATGTTATGAATACGGATTTCCTGTTCGGCGTTTCCTCAAACAACGGAGGTGAGACTTCTGTCCCCAACCGGATATCCAACGCCTTTTCCTTTGCCGAAGGCCCGGCCTGCAATGCCGCGGGACAGCTTTTTTTCTCCGACATTTCCGCCGATCGTATTTACAAATGGTCCGCGGATCTGGGCCTGACCGTATTCCGGGAAAATTCCGGGGGCGCCAACGGCCTGTATTTCGATGCCGCCGGCGATCTCCTGGCTTGTGAAGGTAACACCGGCCGTCTTACGGCCACGGACTCCTCCGGCAACGTGACCGTTCTGACGGATGCCTATAACGGCCTGCGGTATAACGAACCCAATGACCTGTGGGTGACGCCCAATGGCGGCGTCTATTTCACCGATCCGGTTTATTTCGGAACCAAGGTCCAGGACGGCGAGCATGTATACTACCTGTCTGCGGATAGAACCAAGGTCCAGCGGGTCATCAGCGACCTGGTACGGCCCAACGGCATCATCGGCACCGGTGACGGCGAGACCCTTTATGTCACCGACCATGGCGCCGGCGCCACCTATCGTTATACCATCAACGACGACGGCACCCTTGCCAACAAACAGATCTTTGTTTCCAAGGGCGGCGACGGCATGACCATAGACAGTTTGGGCAATGTGTATCTTTGTGCTGAAAATCTGCTGGTCTATGACAGCAGCGGCAACCTGCTGGAAACCATATCCGTTCCGGAGCGCCCCACCAATGCTTGTTTCGGCGGCAGCGACCGCAAGACCCTGTTCATCACCACCCAGACGGTCCTCTATTCCTTGAGCCGCACCGCGGCCGGCATAATGCCTTCAGAAAAAAAAACCGGCACAACTTCAGCCGGAAACAGCTCAACCGCATCCGGCAGTACCGGCAGCGACGGCGGCGGCTGCTTCATCGGTTCTCTCTTGCCGTGACATCAGCCAATGGGAACCGATTGGCGTGGCTTTCCGGCGGTGAAATTCAGATTGTGGATGTTGTACCCATGGGTGCAACATCCACCTGTCGATACCGGCCAGAAAAAGTGCTACAACAATTTGGCGGAGATCACGCCACCCGCTTCCGGGCAGGAGTTCTACGGGCAGGACGGCCAGTTGGAAGGCATCCAGCCCGACTATACCCTGAACGACGACGGTAAAACCGTACTGGATGAATCCACGCAGCTCACCTGGATGCGCGGTCCCAATACTACCCTCACCCCTCCGGTTGCATCGGACAAAAAGACCTTTGATGAGGCCGGGGAATGGGTGGCCGCGGTCAATGCCGTGAATTACGACGGTTTCAGCGACTGGCGTCTGCCGACCATAAAGGAGTTGTACTCCCTGATGAACTTTGACGGCACAGATCCCAGCGGTTACAACAGCGCCGGCACAGCAGGCCTCACACCCTTTATCGACACAACCTATTTTAATTTCGGCTATGGCCAGACCAGCGCCGGGGAACGCATCATCGACTCCCAGTATGCTTCCACTGATGTCTATGTGGTCGATACGGGGGATAATGGGCTCAGGAAACTTTTCGGCTTGAATCTGGCGGACGGCCGCATCAAGGGCTATGATCTTTCCATGCCCGACGGCCGGGAGAAGACCTTATCCACGGCGCCGGCTGCCAGCGCAGCGATCCCAAAGTCGAGCCGCCCTACCCTTTTGCCGCTACCCGCACGGTCACAAAACACGGGGTTACCTATACCGGCTATGCCCAAGGCCCCCAGGGCGACGCCCTGCGCGGATTCAACTATGCCCGCTTGGTGCGGAATGCGAATTGATCAGGTCGCCACGGTTCCAGATCCTTTTGGGGCAAGGAACTCTATTCCTCCTGTTGCATGGAGGTCGACCTTATTCAGCAATATGATATTTTTTCAGTATCTCTGAATAAATGCCTTTTTCTTTTATATGCTTCAAGGAAACGTTGAATTTTTCTTTGAGCATCGCAGCACCTGGATATTTTTTTGAAATCATTAAACGAAGCATATCTTCTTTAAGCGGTTTTTTTACTGTAGCAAAATTAAACTCTTTTCGTGGGAATAATTTCTTGATAATTTCCCAGCCAACCAGCTCATCTGTGGGGACAAGGTCAACTACATGGGCATTGAGTTTTTTAAAGCTTAATTCATCTGTAACGGAATATTGAACTTTCATTCCGGCCGCTTTGAAAACCGGCTCGTACCAATTTCCTAGCGCACCACCAATATTATATTCTTTAAGGTCCTCAAGCTTGTCCCAGGTGATTTCATCTTTAAACTTTGATTTAAGAAAAAAGAACTTGATTCTAGAACTTACAATTTCATCTGAAAAATCAAAAGTATTTTCTCTTTCCTTGGTTTTAAAATATGGAAATCCTGCAAATGCAGAGCCATATTTTAGATTGTATTCACTCCTTTTCCATGGATAAAATTTGTATTCAAATGGTACCCCCATATCTGTAAAAACAGCGGTTACGATTCCAGGAGATAGAGAACCGACCTATAAGCGCTTTCCGCTCATTCAGACCTTATGTCGGCAATGGTAAAGTAAAATTTTCAACCTCCCTGAGCAGAGCCGTCGTAATGAAAAATACCAATGAAATGTAAAATCCATTGTCAGATATCATCGCCATATGGGGATTTGACTACTTGACAAGCAGCAGCCGGGTGGGGTTTATTGAATTCAGATCCAGTATGTTGGATCTGAATTCAGCCACAACTTTCCCCCAGGAGGCCCCATGCAAAAATTCATTCTGAATTGCGCGGTCACCGGCGCCATACACACCCCCACCATGGCGCCCTATCTGCCCATCAAACCCCAGGATATCGCCGGCCAGGCCATTGAAGCGGCCCAGGCCGGCGCTTCCACGGTGCATGTGCATGCCCGGGACCCCGTCACCGGCATGCCCACCGCCGATCTCCGGATTATGGGCGAAATCGTTTCCACCATCCACGCCAAATGCGATGTGGTGATCTGCATCACCACCGGCGGCGGGGTCAACATGACCGTGGATGAACGCATTGCCGCGGTGCCGGCTTTCAAGCCGGAGCTGGCCTCCTGTAACCTGGGCTCCATGAATTTCGCCCTGTTTCCGGCCCTGGAGAAAATCAGCCAATGGAAATACGACTGGGAGCCCAAATATCTGGAGATGTCCAGGGACTTCATCTTCCGCAACACCTTTGCGGATCTGGAGCGTATTTTGCGGGTGTTCAAAGAGAGCGAAACCAAGCCGGAATTTGAGGCCTATGACATCGGCCACCTGTACAATGCCCATTATTTCTACGAAAAAGGCGTGATAGAAGACCCGTTCTATGTCCAGTTCGTCACCGGGATTCTGGGCGGCATCGCCTCGGCCATCCCCCACCTACTGCATATGAAGCAGACCGGCGACACTCTGTTCGGAAGCCGTTATCTGTTTTCCACCATCGGCGCCGGCCGGCACGAACTACCCATGGCCACCACGTCCCTGTTCCTGGGGGGCGGTGCCAGGGTGGGGCTGGAAGACAATCTGTGGCTGGCCCCCGGTGAGATGGCCAAATCCAATGCCGAGCTGGTGGAAAAAATGGTGCGCATCGCCCGGGAATTCGCCTTTGAGCCGGCCAGTCCCGATGAAACCCGCAAAATGCTGGGACTCAAAGGACGGGATCAGGTTAATATGTGATGTAAGGAAAACACTCAGGTGGTAAGGGGTTCTGTCGTTCGATTACGATTACGATTACCTTTTTTCACATTGATCCATTTGCCTGGGAAATGCGGGCATGCTTTTATGCAAGCGCCACTGCCGATGCCATCGGAAATCTGATTTTCAGGCCATAGCATGGTAGTAATAAAGCGGCCGTCTATAATCGAGCAACGGGGTTTCATTCAATAAGGCGTTATTTGACATGGTATCCTCCTTTGGTAAGCAGTTTCGTTTTTATGAGGCCTATCAGTTCCCAAAGGAAAACACTTGAATAAACGGGTCATTTTTCAGTATGTCGGAATCGGGAAAATGGCCTTGACAAATGATTGACATGGCCCTGCCCTTAAACTATATATGGTTGTACGGGTAAATCCCCATTGATCCCCCAATTTTACGGCTATGGATTTAATGCTCTTTCCGATCCCGACAGATCCTTTTCTCAATGAAGGAGGCTGAACCCATGGAACCCAAATTTACATTCGGCGCATTTAAAACCATCAGCAGGGCCATATCCACCTATGAAGACCTGAACCTGCTGATCAATCATTTTGCCGAAGGACTAGTCCGGACCTTTAAAATCAAAGGCTGTTGCATCATGCTGTATGATGAAAGGGAGAAGCAGTTGTTCCAGGTGGCGAGCTGCGGTATCAGTATGGAATATTTAACAAAAGGACCGGTCTTTCTGGATGACCGTTTCTACGATTTTAAAAAAGGCGAGCCGGTCATTATCGAAGATCTTGAGCATGATCCACGGGTCCAATATCCGGAAGCCGCCAAAAAGGAAAACATCAACGCGCTGTTATCGGTTCCCATTAAATACAAGGACGCCATCCTGGGCATTGTGCGGTTATACCACCATGAAGCCTTCAACATCCATGCAGAGGACCTGGATTCCATCAAGGTCATCTCCCGGCAACTGGGGCTGGTCATCGAGAACAACGGCTATCTGAACTTCATTGAAAAGCTGAAAGCCGCCATGGAAAGCCTGCCCCTGCGCATGCTGACAGGATTGCACCCGTGAGCGGCCGACTCATTACAGATACTTCCGACTTCATGGCCATTGACCGGGGTGATGAAATCGTCGTCGGAGAGCGGCGCTACAGTGTCATCGGCTATGCCCGGGAAAGACGCTTCGGCATCGAAGATCCCAAATTCTGGGTAAAACGGGTGGTTGATGTGGAAAACGGCGAGCGCAAAATCATCAAACTCGCTTTTTATGAAAATTTTATCACCACCGTGGGCGGCATTAAAGTGCGCTGTTTTCGCAGCCCGGAAAAGGAAGGCCTGATTCTGGATCTGGTGCGCAACCATGGACATTTCATGCAGGGCCGGGCCTATATTGATCAGGACGGCAACAATATCCGTGTGCTGGACGTGGTGCGAGGAACCGACTATCTTGTCTACCTAGATACCATCAGCATCCCCCACGAAGAATATACCCGCACCATCATGCCGCGTTTGTTGAAAAACATCATCAAGGCTTTTGAGGCCATTCATTTTCTGCATATAAACGGTTTCAGGCACGGCGATATCCGCAATGACCATCTGTATGTGGAGCATGACAGCGGTAAAATGATCTGGATCGATTTTGATTATGATTTTGAAGCCATGGAAAATCCTTTCAGCCTGGATCTGTTCGGTCTGGGCAATATCCTGGTCTATACCATCGGCAAAGGATTTCATGATCATTATTCCCTGGTCAATGACACCGCCACCTACGGCGAGCTGATCCAGCGGGTTTCTTCAAAGGATTTTTCCATTTTGGATAAGGGGCGCTTGATGAATTTGCGCAAATTATATCCATATATTCCCAAGACATTGAATGACGTTTTGCTGCATTTTTCCATCGGTGCGGAAGTCTATTATGAATCCGCAGCAGAAATCATCGAGGATTTGAACCGTTGTCTGCATTCGGTTTCCGAATAGGAGGGATATATTGTGACTAGTTCAATTCTTATGGCATTTAATGACTCCATCAGTTCACGGGCGGCCATTGAATTTTTATGCAAGGCGCCGTTGAACCATGAAGCCCTTCACCTCCATCTGGTGCATATCTTCCGCAAGCCCACCGCCGGTGAGGATCTGATGGGCCATAAATTTATGGAAGAGCAGCCGGTCCGCCTCATGAACGCCCTGCAGGAGGCCAAGGACAAATTGATTTCCCATGGTTTTCAGCCGGAGCAGATCGAGATTCAACTCCTGAAAGATCCTTATCCTACGGTTACCGAAGGCATCATTGATATTTTTCATAAAGGCAAATACGACTTGGTGGTCATCGGCCGCAAACGCATGTCCAAAGCCGAGGAATTCGTTTTGGGTGATCCCAGTACCAAACTGGTGCGGGCCCTGGAGAACACCGCCGTGCTCGTTGTAAAAAGCAAGTGAACCTGTCGACAACGGTTGCATCATGAGACTGGCGGTTCTTTCCGACATCCATGCCAATCTGGAAGCATTGCTGCAGGTGCTCACGGATTTGGAACAGCAAGATATTGATGAAATCATTTCCCTGGGAGACAATATCGGCTATGGTCCGGACCCGGACCAGGTCATTTCCATCCTGCGCCGGCGTGATGTCCATTGCATTTTAGGGAATCATGAACTGGCGGTGAAATCCGGCAAATATCTGGCCTGGTTCAATCCCACGGCGCGCAAATCACTCTTGCGCACCATCGTGCTCCTGTCGCCGCCGGCCGTGGATTATATCAACGGACTTACGACTTCCCTGGTGCGCCATGATTGCCGCTTTGTGCATGGTTTCCCGCCGGCTTCGGTCACTACCTATCTGTTTCAGGTTTCGGACGGGGATTTAGCCCCGGTTTTTGAAAAATTAAAGGAAAGCATCTGCTTTATCGGTCATACCCATGATCTGGCCCTGATCGCCTATGATCGCAACCGTATCTGGCGTTTGGCTTTTTCCGAAGGACTGCGGCAGTTGAATCCCGAACTTCAATACCTGGTCAATATCGGCAGTGTGGGACAACCCAGGGACGGCAACCCCTGCGCCAAGTACGTCATCCTGGACACGGCCACCTATACCCTCGAACTGCGCCATGTGGCCTATGATCGTTTCACCACGGCGGACAAGATCATCAAGGCCGGAATGCCGAAATTGTATGCGGAGCGGCTGGTGGGGGGGGGTGGGATTTGAGATATGGGATAGTAGTTGCTGTATCGGGGTCGGGGTCGCTATCGGGATCGGGATCGAAAAATTAGATGTGGGATGTGGAATGCGTGGTAACGCGGTTTTTCATTAATCGTTAGTAATTAGCAATTGTTAACGATCAATTGCTAATCAAAAAGATAGCGGGATGCCGGATAAGGGATGAAAACCATCGGTAAATATATTGTGCGCGGGTTGTTGGGCCGGGGGGGCATGGGTAAGGTCTTTAAGATCGAGATTCCGGTCATCGGGAAAATCGCTGCCTTGAAATATCTGGATCCCAATCCTTTTCTAGTAAGCCTGATGGGCATGAAAAAAATCCGGGATTTGTTTATCAGCGAGGCAGTGGTGATGGCCGGGCTCAAGCACCCGGCCATTGTGGACATCTGGGATTTTGATGAGGTCCACGGTCATCCCTATTATCTCTTTGACCTGTACAGTCACAATCTGGGGACGGTCATGGGCGAATCCTACCATAGTGAAAGGCCCTGCCGCCGGCTGCCGGTTGAAAAAGCCCTGCATTATGCCGGCCAGATCCTTGCCGGGTTGGAATGCATGCATGCGGCTGGTATCATTCATCGCGACATAAAACCCTTCAATATCCTGTTGACGGATCAGGATATGGTGAAGATCTGTGATTTCGGGCTCTCGAAAATGCGCGGCGAGGTTTTCAGCGGTCCGCCGGGCCTGAAGATCGGCACGCCGTATTACGCCGCCCCGGAACAGGAAGAGCAGCCGGACCAGGCTGACCAACGGGCTGATCTGTTTTCCGCGGGTGTGCTGTTGTATCGCATGGTCACCGGTTTTCTGCCGGCCAGGCAGCGCCAACCCATTCAGACCCTGCGGCCGGAGCTGGATGGGGCTTGGGATGATTTTTTTGCAGCAGCCCTGGCCGCCGACCTGCAAAAACGCTTTCAAAGCGCCGGGGCCATGATCCATGCCCTGGATGGACTGAAAGCCGCCTGGGAAACTCGTAAGCAAAAGGTCTGCACCCTGCTGGAAGAAATTCCGACCCGCCTGCCGAAGGATGCGGCCCAAGTCCCGCCGTGTCTTCGAAAAGAGCCCATAAAGGTCGCTGGCAAAAAGGCCCAGGAGGTTTTGCAAATGGACAACCTGCGGCAACCCTGCAAGTATTTCCAAGGGGATTTTCAAACCATCTCCCCGGAGTTGGTTTTGGACCGCGCCGCCAATCTGATCTGGCAGCGGCAGGGCTCCGCCTATCCCCTCACCTGGCTAAAGGCCCGGGAATTTGTCGCCGAATTGAACCGCTTCAAATACCAGGGCCGCGCCGACTGGCGTCTGCCGACCATAGCGGAACTTATGACCCTGCTCACCCCGGTTCCGGAAATGAAAGACTTATGCCTTCCGCCGGTGTTCAATCCATCCCAAAAATGGCTGTGGAGCTGCGACCGGCAGTCCTTTATCTCCGCCTGGTATGTCAGTCTGGAGATGGGATATATCGCCTGGAACGATTTTTCAGCTTACTATCATGTCAAAGGCGTTTGTGGGGCTTGATTGCCTTTCCGGCCAGCCCGGATGTGGAAGCGGCTTCCAGCCGCCATGAGGCCCAAGTGCTGATGAAGACCATTGTTTTATGAAAAGCAACCATACAAAAGGGAGTATGCCCCCATGACAACTTCCAGAAAAACGCCCCTTGGATCAGAAGCGTCTGAAAACATCCGCACGGGCCTGGATCTTGAAAGCATCAAGCAGGACATCATGGAAAACCTCCAATATGTCCTGGCCAAACCGGCTTCCATGCGCACCCTGAACGATCAGTACCTGGCGGTTTCCTACAGCGTGCGCGACCGCATGATGAAGTATTGGCTCAATACCGTGGAACGTTTTTTCAGCACCAAAACCAAGGCGGTGGGGTACTTCAGCGCCGAATTTCTATTGGGTCCCCAGCTCAAGCGCAACCTGCTCAGCCTGGGCATCCATGAAACCATGCAACGGGCTTTGTCCGAACTGGGCATGGACCTTGAAGCCGTAATTGAACAGGAGCCTGAACCCGGCCTGGGCAACGGCGGCCTGGGACGTCTGGCAGCTTGTTTTATTGAATCCCTGGCCACCCTGGGAATTCCTTCCATCGGCTTCGGCATCCGCTATGAACACGGCATGTTTCACCAAACCTTTCAGGACGGCTGGCAGAAAGAACTGACCGATCACTGGCTGCGCCTGGGCAACCCCTGGGAGATTCCAAGGCCGGAGCGTATTTATGATGTTTTCTTCGGCGGGCACACCGAGCGTTATGACGATGCTGACGGCCGGCGGCGCGTCAAATGGGTACCGGCCAAAGTCGTGCGGGGCATGGCCTATGACATTCCCATTCTGGGCTATAAGGTGGAAACCGCCGGCATGCTGCGCCTCTGGAAAGCGGAAGCCCATGAATCCTTTGATTTCCAGGATTTCAATGTGGGTGACTACTACGGCGCGGTGGAAATGAAAATCACGGCGGAAAACATCACCAAGGTGCTCTATCCCAACGACGAGCAACTCCAGGGCAAGCAATTGCGCCTGGAACAGCAGTTCTTTTTCGTGTCCTGCTCCCTGCAGAATTTGATGGAAATGCATCTGCTCAAGGAACCGGATCTTACCAATTTCCATAAAACCTTTGCCTTGCAGTTGAACGACACCCATCCGGCCATTGCCGTTGCCGAACTGATGCGCCTGCTGGTGGACCAACACCGGCTTACCTGGGATCAGGCTTTTCAGATCACGCAAAAAACCCTAAGCTACACCAACCACACCTTGTTACCCGAAGCCTTGGAAAAATGGCCCCTGCCGCTCTTCAGCGCCTTGCTGCCCCGGCATATGGAAATCATCTATGAAATCAACCATCATTTCCTGACCGGAGTTCAGCGCAGTCCCCTGGCCAAAAAGGTGCGCATTGATCAGCTTTCCCTCATTGACGAAACTGATCACAAATACGTGCGCATGGCCAACCTGGCCTGTGTGGGCTGCCATGCGGTCAACGGCGTGGCCGAGCTGCATACGGAACTGTTGAAAAAGCACACCCTCAAGGATTTCTACATCCTGACCCCCAAAAAATTCAGCAACAAGACCAATGGCGTAACCCAGCGGCGCTGGATGGTCCTGTGCAACCCGCGGCTCACCCGCCTGATCTCGGAAAAAATCGGCGAGGGCTGGATCAAGAATCTCGACGAACTGCGCAACCTGGAGAAGTTTGCCGATGACAAGGAATTCCTGGCCAAATGGTGGCTGGTGAAGCAGAACAACAAGCGCGAGCAGGCGGAATATGTCATGAACAAGACCGGGGTGGTGCTGAACACGGATTCCATGTTCGATGTCCAGGTCAAACGCATCCATGAGTACAAACGCCAGCATTTGAAAGTGCTGCACATTATCACGCTGTATAATCGCATTAAAAACAATCCCGGCATGGAAGTGGTCCCGCGCACCTTCATCTTCGGCGGCAAGGCGGCCCCAGGCTATTATATGGCCAAGCTGATCATCAAGCTGATCAATTCCCTGGCAGGCCTGATCAACAGTGACCCGGATGTGGACGGCCGCCTCAGGGTGGTTTTCATCCGCAATTTCAATGTCAAAATCGGTCATCGGGTCTATCCGCCCGCCGACCTGTCCGAACAGATCTCCACTGCCGGAATGGAAGCTTCCGGCACCGGCAACATGAAGTTTTCCATGAACGGCGCCCTGACCATCGGCACCCTGGACGGCGCCAATATTGAAATCCGGGATGAAGTCGGGGTTGACAATTTCTTTCATTTCGGCTTAAGCCTTCAGGAAGTTGAAGACCTGAGATCCAAAGGATATCGTCCCATGGACTATTATCATAATCATTTTGAACTCAAGGCCGCCGTCGACCTTGTACGTTCGGGCGCCCTAACCCCCAGCCGACCGGAGTTGTTTCAACCCCTGGTGGACGCCCTGCTGCATGAAGACAAATACATGTTGATGGCCGATTATCCTGATTATATCGCCTGTCAGGAAAAGGTCGATCAGCTCTGGAAAAACCAGGAGCTGTGGACGCGCATGTCCCTGCTGAATGTGGCCCGCATGGGTAAATTCTCATCCGATCGGGCCATTCGGGAATACTGCCACGATATCTGGAAGATTCCAGTATGATCTTATCTGAATGGATTTTTTATCAACATCGCCGGATCATTCAGGCTTTTGAATGACTTCGCGGATTTTTCGGGAAAGTGCATGAATCGAGTAGGGTTTTTCGATGAATTGGATGCCCTCATCCAATACCCCGTGGTGGGCGATGACATTGCCCGTATAACCGGAGGTAAACAAGACTTTGGTCCCCGGCCGGCTTTGGGTGAGTTTTTCCGCCAGAACCTTGCCGTTGATGCCCGCCAGGATGACATCCGTCAGCAATAAATCGATCGGCCCTGGATGGGCCGCGGCAACGGCCAGGGCCTCTTCGCCGCTGTCGGCTGAAAGGACATGATATCCAAGGCGCTCAAGAGCCGATAAGGCAAAATCCCGCACCAGGGCATCATCCTCCACAAACAGAATGGTTTCATTGCCCTGGGGCACGACTTCCATGGCTTTTTCTTTTTGGGCCTGTTCGGCTGAAGCTGCCTGGGGGAAATAGATCTTGAAACTGGTGCCCTTGTCCAGTACCGAATAGACTTCAATGCAACCATTATTCTGCTTTACCGCGCCATAAACCGTGGCAAGCCCCAGACCGGTTCCCTTGCCCTTTGGTTTTGTGGTGAAGAAGGGTTCGAACAGATTTTTTTTCACCTCTTCCGTCATGCCCGTGCCGGTATCGCTCACGGCCAAGGAAACATAGCTGCCGGGTTGGGCATGGGGATGGCGCTTGCAATAATACTCGTCCAGGATCACGTCGGCAGTTTCCAGGATCAATTTCCCGCCGTCGGGCATGGCGTCCCTGGCGTTGACCGCGAGATTAATGAGGATCTGTTCGATCTGGCCCGGATCAGCCTTGATCTTACCAGTGGAACTTAGAACGGTCTTGAGGCGAACATCTTCTCCGATCAGGGTGCCCAGCATTTTAGACATTTGTTTGACGATGAAGTTGAGGTCCATCGAGCGCGGTTCAATGACCTGCCGGCGGGAAAAGGCCAGCAGTTGCTTTGTGAGTCCGGCAGCGCTTTCCGCCGCCTTCATCACTACTCCGAGTTTTTGACGGACCAGGCCGTCCGCCTCCGAATTCATCATCACCAGGTGGGTGTTGCCCATGATGGCCGTCAGCAGATTGTTGAAATCGTGGGCAATGCCCCCGGCCAGGCGACCGATGGATTCCATTTTCTGGGCCTGATGCAATTGTTTTTCCAGCTTGTCTTTTTCCTCTTTTTGTTTTTGGATCATCTCCTGGCTGTGTTTACGTTCGGTGATGTCCACATTCAGGGTCAACAGATAGGGTGTGTTGCGGATGGTCAGGAATTCAGCGGAGAAATATATGGCATGGCTGTTTCCGCCTTTGTCGCGGAACAGAATCTCTTCGTTGAGCACCCGGCCGTCCTGCTTGAGCTTGGCCAGCACCCGGTTGCGGTCTTCCGGGTTCATCCAGAGGTTCAAATCAAACGAGGTCCGGCCGATGACTTCTTCGCGGGTATAGCCCGAAACCGCATAAAAAGAATCGCTTACTTCCACATAGCGGCCCTCGGCCACGGTGGATAGGGTGACCACCACCGGGCTCAGCCGGAACGCCGTGGCAAACTTCTCCTCTGACTCCCGCAGCCGCTCATTGGCCTCCTTGTATTCCACATTGGCCTTTTGCAGTTTTTGGATGGCGCCTGCCAGCTCGGTATTGACCGTCTCCAGCTCCTTTTTTTGGGACCGGATGGTCTGCTCAGCCTGCTTGCGCTCGGTGATATCCCGCAGGGACTCGATGGCGCCGATCATGCGGCCGTCGGCGTCGTACAGCGGCTTGGCCACGGCCCACAGATAAGCCCCGCCTTTGGGCAGGGCATGCACATAAGCTTCGGCAATAATGCTGTCCCGGGATCTTGAAAAGTCGGGATATTGCTGCCGGATGAGGGTGTCGTCGCTGGTCACCAGGTCGATGAGGATGGGTCGCCGGCAGCCATAAAACGGCAGGGAGTATTCATGGTCCGCCTTTCCCAGGATTTGGGCCGAAGGAACCCCGGTCAATTCCTCCATGGCGTGATTCCAAACCACCACCCGCTTTTGGCCATCGATCACAAAAGTGGCATCCGGCAGGAAATTGATGATGTCCTTGAGCTGCATTTCCGACGGCAGCAGCGGGCTCTGGGGTTGATTGTCGATCATGTCGTCATATTATCCATTTTCGCCGATCCTTCAAGTGTTTTTTCAATCCGCTGATTGCTCTTGAAATGGAAACTATTACGGGGTAAGCCTTTTTGTGTGAAAGTCGGCATCGCGGCGCCAAGCCGCTCCCACACACCCGGAAGAGATGATCGGAAAATGAACACACAGCCCCTTGCCTTGTTCCATCCCCTGGTGGCGGAATGGTTCCGCACCACCCTGGGAACCCCCAGCGACATTCAGACCCGGGCCTGGCCGGAGATCGCCGCGGGAAATCACGTGCTGGTGACGGCCCCCACCGGCAGCGGCAAGACCCTCACCGCTTTTCTGTGGGCCTTGAACCAGCTCATCACCCGCAAATGGTCCGGGGATCAGGTGCGGGTGCTGTATGTGTCGCCCCTGAAAGCCCTGAACAACGATGTGCACCGCAATCTCAACCTGCCCCTCACCCAATTGCACGGGCATTTCCATGGGGCCGGACAGGCCTTTCCCATGATCCGGGTCCAGACCCGCAGCGGCGATACCCCCCAGGACGAGCGCCGGCGCATGCTGAAACGGCCGCCGGAGATTCTCATCACCACTCCGGAAAGCCTGAATATCCTCATCAGCTCCAAGGCCGGCCGCCGTCTGCTCACCGGCCTGAAAACCGTTATCCTGGATGAAATCCACGCCGTGATCGCCGGCAAGCGCGGCACCCATCTCATGACGGCCGTGGACCGCCTGGTGCCCCTGTGCGGCGAATTCCAGCGCATCGCCCTTTCCGCCACCGTGCGGCCCATGGAAAAAGCAGCGGAGTTCATCGGCGGCTATCGCCTGGAAGGAGATAAAACCGGACCGGTCCATGTGCGCCGCAAAGTGGTGACCGTCGCGGCCAAAGTGCGCAAACACCTGGAAGTATCCATCCGCTTCCCTGCCAAAACCGGATCGGAATTGCCCGCTGCTTCGGTTTGGCCGGCCCTGATCGAAGCGTTTAAAATCCTGATCCATCAGCACCGGTCCACGCTTTTCTTTGCCAACAGCAGGCGTCTTTCGGAAAAGGTCGCCCGCCTGCTCAATGAAAATGAACCCTTACCCCTGGCCTACTCCCACCACGGCTCCCTGGCCAAGGAAATCCGCCTGGCCGTGGAGCAGCGCCTGAAACAACAGGAATTGCGCGCCATCGTGGCCACCAATTCCCTGGAACTGGGCATTGATATCGGCAACCTGGACCAGGTGGCCCTGATCCAGACCCCTATTTCCATTTCCTCGGCTGTTCAGCGCATCGGCCGTTCCGGCCATCAGGTGGGGGCCGTCAGCCGCGGCGTCCTCTTTCCCACCCACGGCCGGGACTTCATTCATGCGGCCGTCATGGCTCGCTGTGTAACGGAACTTACCATTGAAGCGGTTGAACCGCCGGAGTGTCCCCTGGATGTCCTGGCCCAGGTGCTGCTTTCCATGGTTACCGTGGAGACCTGGGACCTGGACGAACTCTTTACCTTGATCCGCACCAGCGCCCCCTATCACCACCTCAGCCGCCGCCATTTCGACCTGGTGCTGGACATGCTGGCCGGCCGCTACGCCGACACCCGCATCCGCGAACTCCGGCCGCGCCTCCTCCTGGACCGCACCACCAACAAGGTCCAGGCCAAAAGCGGCAATTCAGCCCTGTTGTTCCTGGGGGGCGGCACCATACCGGATCGGGGCTATTTTGACCTGCGCTTGCAAGGCGACCGCAGCAAAATCGGCGAACTGGACGAGGAATTCGTCTGGGAGCGCCATGTGGGCGAGACCTTTGCCCTGGGAGTCCAGACCTGGCGCATCCAGCGCATCACCGCCAATGACGTGGAAGTGCTGCCGGCGGAAAGCCGCCCCGGCATCATCCCCTTTTGGCGGGCCGAGGCCCGCAACCGGGATTTTCACTTTTCGGAAAAAATCGGCGAATTTCTGGAGGCGGCCGAAAAGGCTTTACCCCATTCGGTTGCTGATTTCGTGAAACATCTGACCACCCATTACTTCATGGAACCCCAGGCCGCCGCGGAATTGAGCGCCTTTCTACAAGCCCAGCAACAAGCCAGCCGCGCGCCCCTGCCCCACCGCCGGCACCTGCTGGTGGAGCATTTTGACGATCCCCTGAACCGGGCCGACAAAAAACAGGTGATCCTGCATACCCTCTGGGGCGGCCGCGTCAACCGCCCATTGGCCGTGGCCCTTGCAGCCGCCTGGGAGCGCGCGCATGGCTACCGCCTGGAAGTGTTTGCCGACGATGATGCCGTTCTGGTCATGCTGCCCCATGATTTCGATGCCAAGACCTTGCTGCAAATGGTGCACAGCGGCAATGTGGAGCTTCTGCTGCGGGAAAGACTGGAGTCCACCGGCTTGTTCTCGGCCTGCTTCCGGGAAAACGCCGGCCGCGCATTGCTCCTGCCCAAACTGACCTTCGGCAAACGCATGCCCCTCTGGCTCAACCGGCTGCGCGCCAAAAAATTGCTGGATGCGGTCATGGGCAGCCGGGATTTCCCCCTGCTCCTGGAAACCTGGCGCACCTGCCTCCAGGACATCTTTGATTTGCCCAACCTGAAAATGCTCCTGGATGAACTGGCCCAAGGCGCCATCAAGGTGAGCGAAGCCTATACCACCCTGGCTTCGCCCTTTGCCGCCGGCCTGATCTGGCAGCAAACCAACACTTACATGTACAAGGATGACACCCCGGAGTTCTCCCGCAAATCCGCCCTGGCGGGCGATCTGATCCGGGAAATCTCCCTGAGCGCCGGGTTGCGTCCAAATATTCCCAGAGAGCTTACGGAAACCCTGGAACACAAGCTCCAGCGCACGGCCCCCGGCTATGCGCCGGGCTCGGCCCTGGAGCTTCTGGACTGGGTCCGGGAACGGCTCCTGATACCCATGGCTGAATGGATGGTTCTGCTTGCGGCCGTGAGCCGGGACCATGCCATAGACGCTGATGCCCTCCTTTTGGAAATCGGCCACAGACTGTTACGAATCCGGGTGGGCCAGGCGGTTCAGGAAGGCATTGCGGCCCGGGAAAACCTGCCGCGCCTGTTGCACATATTTGGAAGCGACACCCTGGCTGTCTTGCCCCTGGCAGAAGCCACCCATGGGCCTTACACCTTCCCGGCAATCAATGGCGAAAATGTTCTCCAACCACTATCTGAAGAGGAGAAGGAGACGGACGCCCCGGACCCGATCCAGGCCCTGGCCCGGTTCCTTTCCCAATGGCTGGCTTATTACGGTCCTGTGCCCCTGCAACGACTGAAGGACCTTTTCGAGCCGGTTGCCGCGGACTTGGAACCAATAACCTCCACCCTCCTGGAAAGCGGCTTGATCGTCCTGGATCTGCTGACTGAATCAGCAGTGGAACCGGAGATCTGCGACCTGCAAAATCTGGAAATCCTGCTGCGCATGCTGCGCAAAGCCCGCAAGCCGGCCTTTGCCCCCCTGCCCATTCGCAAACTGCCCTTATTCATGGCCGACTTCCAGGGCCTCACCGCCCCAGGTGAAGCTGTGGAAGATCTGCAGAACCGCCTGGAACAGCTTTTCGGCTATTGCGCCCCGGCCGCGGACTGGGAACAATGGATCCTGCCGGCCCGCTTGCGGCCCTATTTCCCGGCCTGGCTGGACAGTCTGATCCACTCGTATGATCTGCGCTGGTTCGGTGCCGGCAAGGAAAAAATCGGTTTTGCTTTTGAAGAAGATCTACCCCTTTTTCAGGAACCCCTTGCGGAACAAGCCGCTGCCCAAACCGAAAAAGGCCTTCAGGATCTGATCCCGGAAGGCAAAGGCCGCTATGCCCTCCTGGACCTGGCCCGTCAAGCCGGTATCAGCACTGAAGCTGCCACGCGAAGACTATGGGATCTGGCCTGGGCCGGCCGGATCGGCTCTGACAACTTTGCCGTGCTGCGCAGCGGCATCCTCAACCGCTTCACCCCCCAACCCCTTTCGGAGAGTTCCGCGGCCCACAGCCGCGGCCGCTTCAACCGCTGGAAAGCCGGCCGCCCCATGGCCATGGCCGGCAACTGGTTTATCCTGCCCGGCCCGGAAACCGAAGCGGATGGAATCAGCCGTCTGGAATCCGACAAGGAACGGGTCCGCCAACTGCTCCAACGCTATGGGATTGTCTTCCGGGAACTCTTGAACCGTGAACTGCCGCGGCTGCAATGGAAAAACCTGTTCAAAGCCCTGCGCCTGATGGAGCTTAGCGGCGAAGTCCTATCCGGCGCCTTCTTCGAGGGCATCGGGGGATTGCAATTCATTTCCCCGGAAGCCCTGGGCCGGGTGCAAGCCGCACTGCCCGAAGACGCGGTCTTCTGGATGAACGCCACCGATCCGGCCTCGGCCTGCGGCCTGAACCTGAAAGCCCTTAAATCCCTTTTGCCGGCCCGCCAGGCCGCCACCTTCCTGGTCTTTCACGGCGCCAGGCCCGTGCTCATCGCCCGCAAAAACAGCCTGGAACTTACCATCCAGGCTCAGCCGGACTCCCCCCACCTGCCCCGCTATTTTGCCCTTTTCAAGGACCTGCTCAACCGGGAATTCAACCCGCGCCGCTCCATCCGCGTGGAAAAAATCAACGCCGCCCCGGCCCTGGACAGCCCTTACGCCCCGGCCCTGAAAGCCATGGGCTTTGTCAAAGACCACAAAGGCTTTGAGCTCAGACGGCGTTATGATTAAGGACTGTTGGACGAATTGTTGTAACTCAGGTGAATAGACCGAAGGCTGAAGACCGAAGGTCAAAGGTCAAAGGTTTTTGATCTAACTACACGATATCCCGCAAAACTTCAGTGGAAAGACAAAAGCTCCATTGTTTTGATTGATTTATGCCCGATGTTTGGTTATCTTTCCGCCTTTGGCATCGATATCAGTGTATTTACAAGGACATCATTTCAAGGGTGAACGTATGAACAACAGACAACTTACTCCGGCCTACATCTTCTTCTATCTTCTTTTCTCGCCGGAAACATGGCGCGCATTGATCGGCCTGATCGTTTCCTATTTTCTAACCCCACAACTCCTTCCGCCGCAAATCGCCGCAGCCGGCAAAGCCATGCTGTACGTCATGATCGCCACCATCGGCTATGCCGGCAGCGGCCTCCCGGCCCGCTGGATTACCGGGATGCTGAAACGATTCATCATGGGTGATCAGAGTCCAGGGAAATAATGGCGGATACCATATCCGATCCTGAAATTGATTAATTGAGCACCGATGAGTCCGCAGTGGGCATTAAAATTGAGCCATTACCTGAAAAACAAGTTGAGAGGAAGTTGAGATATCAATTATGAGCTATACGCTCCAGCTCTTCACGGATGACTTGCCGAATAACAGTCTCGTCTAGGGGCTTACTACTTTTTGCAAGATATTCCCTAAGCGCCTCATTAATCATGGTCTGGTATCCATATCCGGCTTTTTCCGCGCGCCCGCGGAAATGCTCTATGATGTCCGTATCAAGATACATTGTAACCCTCGTTTTTCCCTTGGTTGGAAGGACCTGTCCTCTCTTTGCATTTTCAAAATTGTATTCCTTTTTCATATTGCTTCCTTTCCGCTGGCGTCGCTTTTCTGGCCGAAATCATACGAATGGCATCAGCACGGTATGAATACACAACTGTTAATATTCGGCCAACCGCATCTACGCCGACAGAAACAAATCGTTGCTCACTAGAAACAACAGACTCTTCTAAAGTCATGGCAAATGGATCAAAAAGTACCATCTCAGCGTCAGAGAAGCGTACTCCATGCTTTTTGAAGTTGATTTCAGCCTTATTGGGGTCCCAAATTACATACATAAGATTATACATATATTATATGCATATGTCAAGATAAGTATCTTCCATTAAATTACTCTGTAAATGGAAATCACAGTAATGATGTACGAATATCCCGACCATCTCCTTTTTTTAACCCCCAGGTCCCTTCGCCGCAGATCGCCGCAGCCGGTAAAGCCATGCTGTACATCATGATCGCCAACATCGCTATGCCGACAGCGGTCTCCCGGCCCGCTGGATTACCGGCGTGCAGAAACAACTCATCCTGGGTGACAGACAGCCCCGCACCTGATCATAAAACCCCATGCCGTTAATTTTTATTAATTCAAAACCGGTGCCTGATTTCGGTCCAGCGGGCTGATCACTGCCCGGCCGCCTTTATTCAAGACATGCGTATAAATCATGGTGGTGCTCACATCCTTGTGACCGAGCAATTCCTGAACCGTGCGGATATCATATCCGCCCATCAGCAGATGTGTCGCAAAACTGTGCCGAAACACATGACTGCTGACCGGCTTGATGATCCGAGCCAGCTTAACCGCCTGGCGGATCGCCCCGTTAAGACAGGACAGATGAATGTGATGACGCCTGCGTTTGCCCGATCGCGGGTCCGTTGATATCGATTTGGAAGCAAAAACATACTGCCAACGCCATTCCCTATCCGCATTGGGATATTTCCGTTCAAGTGCATAGGGCAAATACACAGAGCCGCCCCCTTTCAGCAAATCTTGATCGTGGATTTGCTTGCGCACATGCAGATGTGCTTTCAGCAACGGCTTAATATCTTCGGGCAGCATGGTGATCCGATCCTTATGGCCTTTTCCATCTCGCACCACAATTTCATTCAACTCGAAATCAAGATCCTTGACCCGCAATCTGGCGCATTCAATACCGCGAAGACCGGCACCGTATAGAATTTTTCCCATTAATTGGTATTCGCCGGTCATTGAATTGATGATGGCCATCATTTCCTTTTCAGACAATACAACCGGCCGCTTTTCCGGCCGCTTGGCTCTTACTGAGTCGATATTTTCCGGAAACTCGATCTTTAACACTTGCGAATACAGGAACAACAGCGCATTGAACGCCTGGTTCTGAGTTGATGCGGCCACATTTCGTTTTACCGCCAAATCCGTTAGGAATGCCTCGATTTCCTTGAATCCCATGTCCTTTGGATGTCGCTTATTATGAAAATATATAAACCGCTTAATCCAAGATATATATGCCTCTTCGGTACGAATGGATAAATGCCGCACCCGAATAAGATCCCGCACCTGATCAAGTAATTTAACCGGTCGTTTCTCCATCGTTTCCTCCTCTTCCATAATAAAAATGTTTGACTTCAAATCAGTTTTGTATTAACAGCTTGAATATATAATAATTATATTTATTGAAGAAATTGATTTGTTTATTTTTATAAACCCAAAAGATAATTTTTGTCAACATATTTTTTGCGTTATTGAGCGATTTCGCTCCATATCATGGGATTTCCGGTGTTATTGAGCGATTTCATTCAAATTTGCTTTCAATATGGCTACAAAATATTTGTTTTCAATTGTAATATTATTGTGTTATAGAATAGGCGATATTTTAATATTGAGTGAAATTACACCATAATATATGTTAGGGCTCAAGGTCATGTCGGATTCTCTTCTGGTCAGTTGGCGTGACAACATTGTTGGAGAACTTCAAAATCCAATGCCTGATATGTGGTACTTGGATGGCGAATGGGTCTCGAATGGTTCTAAGCACGCCCAAGATTTTGAAATATTGGTTCGAAATTTTGATACGAAACAGGTCTATCAAGACCATACCAAAGGAACACGCGCATTACTTTTCGAAACAAAATCACTGGAAGGCTCGGGCATAAACGCAGTGATTATTTCCCTTACAGATAATCGTCTTTTTTTGCGCCGCGTTTTTGAAAAAGAAGCAATTGAGTGGCTCGTTGCCAATGTTAGATAAATATCTAAGCAGTGGCTCACTGAGCCCTAACAAGTCAATCAACCCGACCGCAGGGTACGGTCTTTCTCGCTTATGCATCAGCGCCTCGGCTGCGGCGGGTTATCTCCAACGTTCGGTGCGCAGGATGTGATTCCCGTTTTGAATCCGGTAGAGAGTCGTAGCAGTGGCAGTTCAAGCGGTGGGTCCCGGCGGTGTTGATCGTTCCAAAAGGTCGAGCATGCACCAAGTACAAAAGTGAGCGGCCGTCATTGTATAGAGCCCGTTCACGCTGCTTCAATTCAGGCTTTAATTGAAGCGATTACCGATTGTATCAAGGTCGATTGAGTTCACCGAACCCGGCGTTCCAGCCAACGGGCAGGAGCCGGTCGCGTCGGAGTGAAATTTGATCGTCAGCGGCGGCTCCAGCCCGTAGCTGAACTTTTCGTTATGCCTACTTGAAAAATAAGGATATAAGTGAAAATCAATCGTCAGTTCCAAGATTTGCATTCACCTGGTCAGAATGGAACGGACTGGTATACTATTCAGGTTGTCGAGCGCGATATCTGCCTGCTATACCATCAACTTGCAGACTACTCATATATCATGGGAGACCTTTATTACGGAGATGTTTTTGCCCTTCCGTATTGGGAATATCTCAACATCCCGAATCTTGAAACTGAACGACAAGCTTTTATCCGTAACGGCTGCCTAGTAATGCTCTATGCAATGGCTTCAGAAGTCCTCGATGGGAGTGGAACCTATTTAACAATGGAGCGAAAGCGTTATCACGCTGCTCGGGCAGCAGTTGAAGCATTGCCCAATTTTGACGATGAGTCTAATCGATTGATAGCAGCAGTCAAAGGTTCATTTAAATTGATCGATGAAAAACGTGGGACATGGGATGATATACCTGAAGTACAAGATGTGATTTCGGAATCAACTTGGATACACGAATGTTTCGTGCGTCAGTATTTTATTGAACGTACGAATGATTTTTTCAAGAATCCATATTTCCGAAATGAAGGGCCAAAATGAAAAAACGGCATAACCATCCGCTTGTGAGTGACGCGCAAAAAGCCGCGCGCCCCACAGCGGCGCGGTTGTGCATAAAAGGAAATGATTATAAAGCATGCCATTACCTTTATTGGATATACTCGCCTTCTCATTTATATTTGAACCCTTGCTATATTTGATAATTCCAAGTTTTCATGGAAAGTTGTCAACAACTGGTAAGTGCTTTCAAATAGTTGGGTTGGTCTCATTTTTAATTTCAATAATATTCTTAATCGAATCATTCTCATCCAGTAGTTATTCGGTTCTTTTGTTCATTTTATTTTTTGGAATTAGCTACATATCTGGGATTGTTTGCTTAAACCTTGACCCTGAAAGAGAGAAAAAGAAAGAAAAACGACAACATAAATTATAAA
Organism: Desulfosudis oleivorans; assembly: GCA_020723325.1. Lineage (GTDB taxonomy): Bacteria > Desulfobacterota > Desulfobacteria > Desulfobacterales > SURF-7 > DYJD01. Next base: position 94,571 of record DYJD01000021.1, read on the forward strand.
AATTGCACAACCAGACGCTCCAGTCAACGGGCAGGAGCCGTTCGGATCAGAGTAAAATTTGGGCAATAGTGGCGGCTCCTGCCCGTCGCTGAGCTACTTGTTCGGCAAAAAACATAAGAAAATATAGAATGAGAATAACTTAGGAGGGAGTTGGGTATGTCAGAAATAGTCAAGAATAAAAAATTAAAGGACATCATCCCAATACTCTGGAGTTCATATGAGCACATGTTCGCTGTGAGAGAGACTGGTACAACAAATGGCATTAATTACTTGATGGTAGTTGCCACTTTTTTGCCGGTTTTTTGTCTTACATTATATATGGCTTTTCAAAGTATACTATTTCTAGTTCCTATTTTATTTCAAATTGCGGCGCTCTTAATCTTGTTAAAGAGGTTCTTTATCAAGGGACAGATACATTGGTTTAAATTGGAAGATACTCTATTACAACTTGATAACAATGCCTTAGAAAAATATTTGTTTGCAGAATTGAAAGCATTTGAAGATGATTCTTGGAGGCGTTCGGGAGCTTTTTCTACCATTATCAAGAGAGCATTATTTCTCTTAGTATTTTCAATATTTTTGACTTCCCTTGTATCTGCTTTTGTGTTTATGAAGGGCGATATCCAATTATATGTGGTGACGGTATTTTTGGTAGTTGTATTTTTGCTTCTTTACTTTTTCTATAAAGAGGTTCCTGAAAATAAGTTTGAGGATGATAAACAAAGATATTTAAATGATATTAACATCTGGCTTAAAAAGAACGAGGGTGAAAGTGGTCCCGAGACAGATTCAATTACTAAATAGCTTTCGATATTTTGGAATAACATAGCGAAATGCCGAACCACCGTGTGGAGAGGACGCGGTAAAACATTGTGCCTCTCACACGGAACGTTATGGTCCTCTAATATGAAGCTATTTAAAAAAACATTTTATTTGGTTTCTCTCTTATTCATGTTCGGATGTGCATCCACAGGAACAGATACCCATATTCGAGGAGCACTTGTCTGGAATAATAATCAGCAAACGATCAAGCCATGTGGTTCAGAAGAGATTTATTGGGTAAGAGTTCTTGCGTCAAATCCAAATTTCTTGCTCACACAAAAGGTTAAAGAACTTTCTGGTGTAGGACACCAAGACATAATAGCCGAGTTCAATGGAGAGCTTAGCAAAGACAAAGTTACTTTTTCTCCTGGTTATCATGTTGATGGAATACTCATTGTGAATAAAACTATTTCGGTTGAGAATGGAAATTGTTCAAAATAAAAAAGCATAACCATCCGCTTGTGAGTGACGCGCAAAAAGCTGCGCGCCCCACAGCAGCACGTTAGCGTGATGCCATAAGACAGAAGGAGTTTGATTGGATAAGCCAGATGCAATAACCAGAGGTTTTGTCAATATTGCAGCATTCCAGGAACGCTATATGCGGATTTTGCCGCCAACGACTGATCTGACCTTGCTAGTACTCAAAGGGCACCTTTTGATTGAGGAACAACTAAACTTATTTCTTGAGACAGAACTTAAACACTATTCGATTTTGAAGGACGCAAGGTTAACATTTCTTCAGAAGCTAAAAATCGTGCAATCTATGTGTTGGTTAAAAAAGGGGACAGGTAATTTTTTCAATTGATTTTTTCCAAATCTCGCTCTATGTTGGCCTATATTGATAAAAGCCATCTTAAATTTAATGAGAGGTCCCTATGCCGCGTATCGCCCGCATGCTCGTACACGACCAGAAGACGGTTTATCATGTCATCTCACGCACCGCCCTGGATGGGTATCCCCTGGGGGATTTTGAGAAAGAACATTTGGTTGAACTGCTTAAAACCCTGAGCAAACAGTATTTCACCGAGATTCTTGGGTTCTGTGTCATGGGCAATCATTTCCATCTCCTCGTGCGGATAATTCCGGACCAGTATTTCTCGGATGATGATCTTCGTAACCGATATAAAGCGGCTTTTGCCGACAAAGAATTATATGACGGCCAGATTCCACATTATCGCGACAAATGGTCGGACTTATCGGAATTCATGAAGGAGCTCAAGCAACGGTTTTCCTTGTTTTATAACAAAAGGCACCATCGGCGCGGATTTTTCTGGGGCGACCGGTATAAAAGCCTGATTGTGGAAAACGGCGAGACCTTGATCAACTGTCTAGCCTATATCGACTTGAATCCGGTAAGAGCCGGACTAGTTCAGAGACCCGAGGATTACCGCTGGTGCTCGCTGGCCTATCATATCCAGACCGGCAACAAGGATGGCTTTCTTTCCCTTGATTTTGGTCTAGTGGAATTTGGTGAAAAGGATGCGGATGAGCGCCGGCGTTATTACCGGCGCTATGTATATGAGGCCGGCGGTTTTAAGAAACAGGGCAAGGCCGGGATGATCCGGCGCGAAATCGTCGACCGGGAGCGGAAAGATAATTTCGAACTGAATCGCATGCGCCGGTTTTTATACCGCACCCGCTATTTTACGGATGCGGGCGTGATCGGCTCCAAGGAATTCGTAAGTGCTCATTATCAGCGTTTCAAGGATGTCTTCATCAGTAAAAAGGAAAAGCACCCCCGGCCGATAGATGGACTTGCTTTTTACTCACTGAAGCGGCTTTCGGAAGGATAATATATGTCTGGCCGACCTTGGTAGTCTGCATTGCCGTATTTATGTGCACTGCTTCCTGACAAACCCGATGACGCCCCGGTACAGGTACCGCGATAAGTATTTCAAAGCGGCCCTTCAAGATATAGCCGTTTTCTTACCAGTACAACTATTTCAACATCCTTAACAGTCGATTACGAAAAAAAGCGGCCTTGATCCTATCTTCAGTCGTATCGCGGCTGGAAGCCGCTCCCACAATGGGAGAGGGCTCAAACGATGATTAAAGCCCCCCAAACGGTAGATTAGATTTTTCCAAAGCCCTCACTTACGAATCGTTTTGTTTTGGTGAAACCTTCATTAACAGGATTTGCTCTATCCCCTGCGTTTCTGAAACACCTGAAAACCTGTGGTAAACATGGTTTTGGCGAGGGATAGCCACACGGACTCATCCGGTTGGGTGGGTTTGCCGGCGGCAAGTCTGGCCAGTTGCTGTTCATACCAGGTGACCTCCAGCATGGCGGATTTGTCCAACCAGGACAGGCCGGTCTTGAGTGGTTTCACTGAGCTTGTATACGCCTCGCCGGAAAGAATTTTGGCCGGCAGGTCCGGATCCACAGCCAGGGGCCGGGCCAGACCCACCAAGTCGGTTTCGCCGGCTGCCACGGCCGCGGTCATACCGGCGCTGGTGCGAAAACCGCCGGTAACGGCCAGGGGGGTTTTGACGGTTTGTTTGATTTTAGCGGCAAAGGATAGAAAATAAGCCTCACGTTTGGCAGTGGATGTTTTTTCCGTCTTGCGGCCGGCCATGGCCGGGCTTTCATAAGTGCCGCCGGAGACTTCAATTAAGTCAATGCCGGCCTCGGCCAGGGCAGTCACCACCACCAGGGCTTCTTCTTCAGAAAAACCGCCATGCATGAAATCAGCGGAATTCAGTTTCACGGAAACCGGAAAGTCTTCCCCTACCCGGGTGCGAATGGCGCCGAGGATTTCTAAAAGAAAGCGCATCCGGTTTTCAATGCTGCCACCCCATTCATCCCTGCGTTGGTTATGCTGGGGAGATAGGAACTGGCTGATGAGATAACCATGGGCCGCATGAATCTGCACGCCGGTGAAACCGGCTTTTTGAACAACCGCCGCGGATCCGGCAAAACGCTGGATAATGGTGTTGATTTCTTCAGGGCTGAGTTCCCGGGGCGGATTAAAAAATTTCCTCAGGGTCGGCGCACTGAAAGGAATGGCCGAGGGTGCCACCGGTTCCGGTGAAAGACTTTTCGGGCTCTGTTTGCCAGGATGGTTGAGCTGCACCCAGATATGGGCATTGTTGGCCTTGCCGGCATTGGCCCAGGCCTCCAGGGCGGCCAGATCCCTATCATCTTCAATCACCACATTGCGGGGTTCGCCCAGTGCATTTGGGTCCACCATGACATTGCCGGTAACGGCAATGCCGACACCGCCCCAGGCGAATGTATTGTACAGCCGACAGAGGCTTTCCGTGGGTCGGTTGTCCACCGTGCCCAAAATTTCACTCATGGCGGATTTCATCAAGCGGTTTTTGATTTCAATTCCACATGGCAGGCTCAACGGCTCGGCCAGGGCACTTGCGCTGTTTGCATTTGTTCTTTTCATGGTTTTCAAGCCTCCTGCCGAAGGTCTTTATCAAAATTCCCATGGGGAAATCAAGTCATGGGACCTTTATTCCCAGGGCAATCGAATACAAAGGAAGCCCTTTCATCGGGGCCACGCCGGTGGTGGAGCTCTATGTTCCGCCGGTTTTCTGGGGCGGAAGTTTCCCCGGCCGCCGTTTCTTAGGGAGCTTGAAAATTTTAATTTACCATTTTATTCAAATTCGTGCTCGTGCTCGTGCTCGTGCTCAGCGAAGCGGTACTCGTAATCGTAATCGAACGACAAATTTGAATAGTACATAAGCAGCCGATTAGGATTACGAGTATGAGCAAGAGCACGAAAAGCGGTAAATTGGATTTTTCCACATCCCTTAGCGCGACTGTGAATTTGTTTAAAGGTGTATATGAAAAAGGCATCAAAGTTTTCGGAAAAGAAAAGTTGGAATTAGAACAACGGCTTCAACGCTCGGAAAAATTACCATTGTACGATATTACAATCAACCCATTGGCGGTAAATTAGTATTTTCTTAGTCCCTAAGACTTCCTGTTGCTTCCGCTCTGGGTGGTTTTTTCTATGACCGGTATTCGGCTCTTTCAATAATCTCTATTTGCATATCCTTGTTTAGGTTCACAAAATAAGCATTATATCCAGAGATTCGAACAAGTAGATTCTTATAGTTTTCCGGATTGGCCATGGCATCTTTTAAGACATCGGAGTTTACCATGTTAAACTGAATCTGCATTCCTCCTTGCTCAAAATAGGTTTTAACATAAGAGTACATAGTGTTAACGATTTTTTCCCGTGAATCGTCTGCTGCCGGGACAAGTTTGACATTAAAGGCGATATTGTTGTCCATATTGCGAGGGTTCAGCCGGGCGACATCACGGATATTATCCAAAAAATTTTTTGAAGCAGATGCATCCGGTGTGACCCCTGGAGAAAAATGGCGGTAGGCCAGTCTGCCGGATGGAAGCGCGCCTGAAAGCGTGCCATAGGCTACATGCTGGGCCACCGACCAGAATCCTACTGTATAGTCACCACCGCGAAAGTTTTTGGTGGATTTATAACAACTGTGAATCAGAGATGTTACTCGGTTGGCCATTTCAACTGCCTCATCACTGCCTGACCCGAAGCGCGAGACTTTTTTAAGTACCATTGCATGCAGGGAAGGATTGTATTGGAAGTTGGAGTCGATGGCTTCTTTTAACTCCTTGAATGAAATTCTTTTTTCATCAAAAACCAGCTTTTTGATAACCATCAGGGAATCGACCACATCGCAAAGCCCAATGTTGAAGCTGCCGGATGTGTTGTAAATAGCCCCCCCCTTGGTTACGTCTTTTGCCTTCTGAACAGCGCCCTGAATGGCAGTACTCAGGAGGGGGGTAGGACGCAGATATGCATATGCTTCTGCCGACATGTTGTTAAGCGCAATCGTATTGTCAATAATGAATTTCTGCTGAGCGGCAAAGGCCTTAAAAAAATCGTCAAATGTTTTAAAATCATTATTTTCCACCCGGCCTGTTTTGGGTCCAAGGTGCCAGTTCATCAACGGATGGTAGCCATTGTTTAACGCCATTTCCAATCCGGCCACCATATTGACGGATGTCGCTCCTGTATGACTCATATGTTTACCGGATAGGGTGATTTCCACACATCCCGTTGAAGCCCAGTCTCGCAGGTCTTCAATTTTGTCGGCGTTCTGACTGAAGGCTTCGATAACAGCATCATCATTATGCATGGAAGGTGTCGCAACGGTGATATAGTTTACTTCACACAAGCGTTTCAGAAAGGTGTCGCTGTTCACCCCGAGCTTGAACCGGGCATTCATATTCGGATCACTCAGAGAGAGCATCTCCGTGACTTTTAAGAAAATATAGGTCATATCGTTGACCGCATCCTTGCCTTGGGGGGTAACGCCGCCCACAGTTATGGCTGTTTCGGACTGGCTTCCCCCGAACAGATAGTTTGAGACATCCGGGACAAGGGCATGGTGTTCGGCATTTCTAAGAAAATAACAGGATATCAGTTCGAGTACATGCTCAAGATATTGTTTTTTCTCCTGCTTGGTGGATAGTTTTTTCATGTCTTTATCAAAAAACGGTTGAAACAGTTGGTCCAGGCGTCCCGGAGAAAGGGAGACGTTGGTATTCTCCATCAGAAGTCCTATCCATGAAATCCAGGCGGAATTAACAGCTTCATCCAGTGTCCGGGCGGGATTTGCAGGAACATGCCGGCATATTCGAGAAAGTTCACTCAGCTCCGCCTTCCTTTTTAAATCGGTTTCTTTTTCAGCAAGCCTTCCAGCTTCTTGGGCAAGATTGGCGGCATATGAATTTAGTCCTTCCAGACAAAGAATCATGGATCTTAGCGTATTCAGTTTGTCCGTTTCACCTTCATCCAGTACAGCTATCTGTTGACGGACTTCCTCAATCATGGCTTTGGTGCCGTCATTTACAAATCGTGGAAGGTCGGGAACCGTATGGGATATGCTTACGAGTTTGAAATTAAACGAAGCAACAAAGCGTTCGTCAATTTTCTGGCAAAACGGATAATCATATTTTTCATGAATCCAGGCCCTGGTAGTCCTTTTTGCCCAGAATGGAAAGATGTCGTGAAGCTCCTGAGCCGTTTTATCGGAGATGAAATATGGTGTAAGCACCCGTTTGTCAATCGACCCCAATTCTCCCCATATAACGGTACCGGTTGTATCCGGATAGATCAGGACGCCCACTTCCTCCGGGCAGGTAGTTCCGGCAATCAGGCATTCCGGCCGGATGATGGGTTTTTTATTTTCCATCAGGTATTGAAAGGCGTGTGCCTGACGAATTTCAGAAAACCAGGGGTTACCGTTTGTATCTTTTTCAAAACCGTTTTTTCGATACCATCGCGTCAGTAGAACAGGCCTCTCGGCTGAAATTTCAGGTGTCGTATGCAGGTGCTTTTCGTGAAGCATTTTTATTCGCGGGAATGAATCCAGGCTATATTGTGACAGATACGGATCAGTCAAATGCTTTACTCCCGGATCAATGGTTTCGGCCTTTAATCGAAAATTTTTTCTTTTCAGAAGATCTTCTGAGAACTCCGGATTTGTTATCCCATATTCTTCTTTTCTGGATTTCACTTCCTGCCTGTTGGCTCTTTCCAGCATTTTTTGATGCCGCTTACCCATAAGCAGCGAAACAAAGTAGTTGAATGCCCCAAGATAAGCCATGTTGCCATCAAGAATTACTTTATTTTTCAAGATGAGATTTATCGTTTCATTGGGCGTGATTTTAACCATTTCCTTTAATACGTCATCACTGATAAACCGCATGGTTGCATCAGCATGATCCGGTATGTATTTCAACACCTTTACACGACCATTTTGAAACTGTATCGCCTGCTCCACTGTTCCGTTTTCCGTTTTCAGGCCAATGGAAAAGTTGGTCCATCCGTCCGTACTATTCAGATATTTTTGTAAAGAAGGCCTGTAGTTGAATTGGGCCGCCATTAAACGAAGTGTCCAGTTGGTCAGGGTGTTCATATAATTTTTTGTGCGCATTTTTTTCTCCTTTACTACTCCATAAGAATACCCGCATCCGTATAGAGCTTTTTACATATTTTTACCCGATCGCCTTCCATCCACTCCCCCATCTTGTTTCCACTGTTTGAGGGTGGTTTTATACCGATTTTCTGATTTTTGTCCTGCCATAAGGGATGGTATGGCATGAGTTGTGTTTTGTTCACATTTTCTTCCCTGAAGAGTGATATGATTGCGGAGAGATTTTCGTTTGTATCGGTAATATCCGGGATTAACGGAGTTCTTGGCAGAATTTCCACTCCGCCTTCCTGAAACTTCCGATAAAGCCTTTTGAAATTTTCAAGAATGGTTTCATTGGAAAGACCGCAGTATTTTTTATGAATGCGGCTGTCCATAATCTTGATGTCAAAATAGATCAGATCCACATAGGGATATACAAGATCCATAAAGGTTTCGTAGCGAAACTGTCCGCAGGTTTCAATCAGGACATGAACACCTTTCTCTTTCAGGACTTTTGCAGCTTCTGCTAAAAACAGCATGTAAAGTGTTGGTTCTCCACCTGAAAAAGTCACTCCGCCTTGAGAGGTGTCAAAAAAAGGTTTGTCCTTGAGTACTTTTTCAACAAGCACCGAAATAGTCATCTCCCGGCCAACCTTCTCCATCGCGCCTGAAGGACAATCTGTCACACACGCAAAGCATAAGTTGCACCGTGTTCTGTCGATAAAAAATGGATTTTCTCTTGAAAGTGCATTGTCTGGACAGGTTTTCAGGCATGTATTGCAGCCCACACATTCGTTTGAATCAAATGAAATCTCAACAATCGCTTTTTTGCTTTCCGGATTATGGCACCAGATGCACGAAAGAGGGCATCCTTTAAAAAAAACAACCGATCGGATTCCCGGGCCATCATCCAGCGAGTTTCCCTTTATCTCAAGTATTAATGGATTTTTGCTCATAAACCGTATTCTGTCCTCTCTATCAGCTCCAACTGCATTTCTCTGTTCAGGTGTACAAAATAGGCGTTATATCCGGATATCCGCACCAGTAGGTTTCTATATTTTTCGGGATTGGCCATGGCATCTTTCAAGACAGTAGAATTCACCATGTTAAATTGGATCTGCATACCACCCTGCTCAAAATAGGATTTTACATAGGAATACATGGTATCGACAGTTTTTTCGCGGGTATCCTTGGCAGAAGGAACGAGTTTAACATTAAAGGCAATATTGTTGTCCATGTTCCGCGGATTCAGACGGGCGACATCCCGCATGTTGTCCAGGAAACTGTTTGATGCGGATGGGTGGGGGGTTGCTCCGGGAGCAAACGGTTTATAGGCTTTCCTGCCCGAAGGAAGCGCGCCTGACAACGAACCATAGGCAACATGTTGTGCCACTGACCAGAAACCGACAGTGTAGTCTCCTCCTCGAAAATTTTTAATGGATTTATAGGAATCATGTATCAGGGATGTCACCCGATTGGCCATTTCGACAGCCTCATCACTGCCTGAACCAAATCGCGGCACCTTTTTCATTACCATGGAATGGAGTGCCGGATCATGATCAAAATCGGTGTCAATGGCCTTTTTTAAATCTGTAAACGTTATTTTCTTCTCGTCATAAACGAGCTTCTTGATCACCATCAGAGAATCCACTACATCGGAAAGACCAATATTGAAACTTCCTGACGTATTGTAATGAGCTCCGCCCTTTGTAACGTCCAGTGCGTTGTCAATTGCCCCCCGGATGGCGGTACTCAGAAGCGGTGTCGGGCGCAGGTATGCATAGGCCTCTCCAGCCATATTGTTGAGTCTGGTGGTGTTTTCTATGATAAATTTCTGCTGCGCAGCAAAGGCGGTAAAGAAATCCTCGAAGGTTTCAAAATCGCCCTTTTCCGGACAGCCTGTTTTGGGTCCCATATGCCAGTCCATCAGAGGGTGGTAACCGTTGTTCATTGCCATTTCAAGGCCTGCCACCATATTGATCGATGTCGCACCGGTATGACTCATATGTTTGCCGGAAAGGGTTATCTCCACGCATCCTGTGGCAGCCCAGTCCCGTAAATCTTCCATCTTGTCGGCATTCTGGCGAAAAGATTCGATTACAGTGTCGTCACAGTGCATGGAAGGTGTTGCCACGGTAATGAAATTCACTTCACAAAGCCGTTTCAGGTAAGTGTCGCTGTTCACCCCAAGTTTGAACCGGGCATTCATGTTCGGATCATTCAGAGAGAGCATTTCCGTTACCTTTAAAAAGATGTAGGTCATGTCGTTGACCGCATCCTTGCCGTCAGGAGTAACCCCGCCGACAGTGATGGCGGTTTCGGACTGACTGCCCCCGAACAGATAATTGGCCACGTCAGGTACCAGATTGTAATGCTCTGCATTGGCCATAAAGAAGCAGGAGATCAGTTCAATGGCATTTTCGATGTATTCCTTTTTCTCCTGCTCACCGGTGATCTTTTTCAGATCACTCTCAAAGAAGGGCTGGAAAAGCTGATCAAGCCTGCCGGGGGAAAGTGAAACATTATTGTTTTCCATCAGAAGTCCGATCCAGCAGATCCAGGCGGAATTTACCGCTTCGTCGAGAGTTCTGGCAGGTTTGGCCGGAACATGACGGCATATCTCCCGGAGCTTTTCCAGTTCTGCCTTTCTTTTTGGATTTTTTTCCGTTTCTGCAAGTTTGCCGGCCTGGTCGGCAAGATTGGCCGCGTATGTGTTCAGGCCTGCCAGACAGATGGTCATGGCGTGTAAGGTGTTGATCTTATCTGTCGCTTTGCCATCTATATGTTTCATTCTTTCCTGGATCTCATCCAGTATTTGATTTGTTCCTTCCTGAACAAACCGGGGCAAATCCGGCACCGTGTGAGACATGCTGACGATTTTAAAATTAAAGGATGCCACGGCACGTTCATCGATCTTCTGGCAAAGCGGATAATGATATTTTTCCCGAATCCATTCCCGTGTGGTTCTTTTTGCCCAGAATGGAAAGATATCATGCAGTTCGGCTGCTGTTTTTTTCGTAATGCGACTGGGACAAAGAATCCTTTTTTCAATGGAATTGAGTTCTCCCCATATCATTGTTCCGGTTGTGTCCGGATATATAAGTACTCCTTCTTCTTCCGGCGTGCAGGTTCCGGCCAAAAGGGTGTCCGGACGAATGACTGCTTTTTTATTTTCCATCAGGTATTTGAATGCATGTGCCTGCCTGAGTTCGGGAACCCATGGTTTGCCGACCTGATCCTGCTCAAAGCCGTTTTTTCTGTACCATTCTGTGAGAAGCACAGGTCTTTCGGAAGAAATCTCAGATATCGCTGCAAAATGTTTTTCATGAAGCTTTTTGATCCGCGGAAAGTCTTCCAAGCCATACTGGGGGAGGTAGGGATCATTCAGGTGTTTCACGCCGGGATCTTCTTTTTTCCCCTTCATGCGGTAGGTTTTTCTTTCAAATAGTTCCGTTGACAATTGAAGCTTGTTTAAATCGAATTCTTTTTTTCTTGAATTCTTATCCTGTTTTTTTGCCCTGTTCAGCATTCTTTGGTGTATTCCGCCCATCAGAAGAGAGGTGTAGTAATTAAATGCCTGCAGATACCCCATATTGCCATATAGAATAATTTTATTTTTTAAAACCAGATTCAACATCTCATTCGGAGTGATTTTAACAACTTCCTTCAAAACGCTGTCATCCACAAAATGCATTATGGCATCGGCATTTCCCGGAATATCATTCAAAACAGTGACGCGCCCATTCAAAAAAACGATTGCCTGTTTCACACTTCCGGACGCCGTTCTCAGACCGATCGAAAAGTTTGTCCACCCGTCATGGCTTTTCATCTGTTTTTTCAATGAAGGACGAAGATTGAATTGCAATGCCATCATCCACAGCGCCAGATGAGTCAATGGATTTAAAAGATTGATATTCATAAACAGTTCTCCTGTTAGCAGTTTTTTGGTGTTGTATGAAAAGGGATCATTAACTCATCACACATTCTTTCAATTAATTTCTCCGGAATGATTTCATCTAGCTCCAATAAAATTTTTCTGTTGTTCAGCGTGACAATTCCATGAAGGGTGATCCAGGCTTGATAGGCCCTGAAGTCTATATCATTTTTCGGAACAGCAGCATTGCTCTCTGAAATTTGGGCAATGGCCTTCAGGGGGACAGCGATTGCATTGATGGCCATTTGTTTGGCCTTCAAAGCGACTGGTTCAATTTTGTCATTCTTATTTTTGTATTCCAAGTATCTGGGCGTTTCACTGTTTAGCATGATCTGATAATAGTCCGGATTATTGAATCCAAATTCCAGATAGGCCCGAATCATTTTTCGCAGGGATTTAAATGGATCCTTTTCTGATTTGTAAGCCTTTTCCAGCTTGGTTTGTAAAAGTTTAAACCCTTTTATCTGGATATTCAGGTAGATTTCATCTTTATTGGAATAGTAATAGTATAAATTGGTTGCCGACATCCCGACTCGCTCAGCCAGTTTTCTCAAACTCATATTGGCAAAGCCCATCTCAAGGATCAGTTTCATGGCCTCTTCAATAATGTTGTCCTTTATTCTTTCAATCAGTTCTGGAGATCTTGTTATTCTGGCCATAGTGATGTTTGTCTATGCAATAATTAATATAACACTGTTATGTTTATTATTAATAGAACGGTGTTATATTAATTGTCAACATCAAATTCAATAATCCGGGATATGTTCAAGGACCTCCAGCATGGTCACCACATCAAAACATACGTCAGGAAGGCACAGATCCGTGACATCCATTTGCAGTGCCTTGATTATGTAAGGACCGCCGCGGCTGACGGCATCAATATCCTCCCACCCGGTGGTTTTTTGACTCATCGGGCTTCTTTTAATATTTACTGCTGAACACTCACCTGCTGCTATGGGCAGCACAAGGCATTGGCATTTACAATGCCGGTGTTTTGCTTATACCCTGGCTGTTTAAAGTTTTCTTAATTCTTTAAATTTGTTGGACTGTATAGCGGTTTGCCGGTAACAATGTACCAAACGCCGATCGCGAATGCCATCAGAGCAAAGAGTAGAATTCCAACCGGAATAAAGAAGCCGATTTTCCAGTTCGCCACTACCCATAGTTTTTTGGAGGAGACTTGATTGTCAGCGATAAAATCCTTAATGGTAAACTTGACATCCTCCAAACTATGGGGAGAGATGTGAACCTCCACTTGCCCGCCTCTTTTCCCTTTGAGAAACAATACCCCCTGTGCTTCCGTGTGGTGAGAATACTTGCCGTGTTCCCGGACAGGTTTACCGTCGATGGTTCGGCTGGTCGGATCCTCCAAGTCGGTCAGTTGATGTCGAAAAACAGGCACGATCAACAAAAGGTTCTGGTTCACCACCGCATCAACCTTCCCGGATTCGCTGCGCGTCAATTGGATGGTAAAGGCGGGAACGATAAAGGTGATGATAATCCCCGGGATGCAAAACACAATCATGGCTCCCCAAAACGCCCGAAGAATCTGTAGCGGAATGGGACCTTTCTTTTTCAGCTTCTTGTTTTGACGCTGCTGTTCCATTTCCTTGTAAACATTCATATACGACTCCTTGATAAAAGAAGAACGAATAAATCTATCCAACAGATTTTCCAAGCATGGATACCTAGGACGGCAGGAGAATCGCATGTGAACTTGGTACGGAATGTGCGGAAATTAAATATCAACATTTCATCAATCGAATACTATTGCTTGAATTCCATGCTTAAGCGTTGTCCTTGGGCAATTTGATCTGGCGTCAGATTGTTCAAAGCTGAATCACGATTGATAATGGCAAGTTTATGACCCTGGGCTGCCCGCCAGATTCCACCATTTATAAGCACAAGCATCATCCTGCGGCACATTTTGGCCCATATCATAACATCAACCCCAGGCTGTTTACAGAATAAGGCCAAGCAAAACCATAAGTCAAAACGAAAAAACGATTCGATATTCAAATTTTTTAAATTAGCTTGACAGGCAGTTAACGATGAAATATATGTTAGTACATATGTACGCAAATATGTTTTTACATGTATTTAACATTTGTACAAAACAGCATGTGGAATCCCTTTGGATCAAGATCAATCAAAATATATCATTAAGATGAGGAAACGATTATGACCGAAACCATGAGCACCATAGACCATTTCTGGTATCAATTGGATCATGCCCGAAACCCCATGGCCATCACCGCATTGTTTGAATTCGATACCCCCCTTGATGCAGAACGGTTGCGCAACACAATCGAACAGCGTTGGCTGCGCTTTAACCGCTTTCAACATCGGGTTTCCCAACCTTTTCCAGGTATCGGCAGACCCAAATGGGTTTCTGACCTGGGTTTTAATTTACGTTCCCACATTCATCGAGCGGCCTTGCCGTCTCCCGGCGATAAAAAAGCGCTTCAGGAAATGATCGGCGATTTGGCCGCCACTCCCTTTGACCATTCCAAACCCTTGTGGCAAATTCACCTGATTGAAAATTACGGCAGCGGTTGCGCTGTCTTTTGGCGGATCCATCATTGCATCGCCGATGGCATTGCCTTGATTCATGTTCTGCTGGCCATGACTGATGATGCAGCCGATGCTTCGCGCCCTGTACCGGACGCCTTTTTTCCTCTGCCATCCAAGGAAACAATTCTGTCCAAAATGATCAAATCAGCGGCCCAGACCAAAACAAATGTATTTGCCGGGCTTGAGACAGTCTTTGACAAGACCCGCCGTCGCCGGTTTGTCCAACAGGTGGCTGAGACAGCCACCATTCTGGAAAAACAAATCCGGATGTCGCCGGATCCAAAGACCGCGTTCAAAGGGGAACTAAGTTCCCGCAAGGATGTTGCCTGGAGTGATCCGCTGCCCATATTCCAGGTAAAAGCCGCCGGCAAAAGCCTCCAGGCAACCGTCAATGATGTGCTGATAACCGCCATCAGCGGCGCACTCAGACGCTATCTGATTGAAAAGGATAAACCGGTTGCCGACCTTGATCTGCACATCTCCATGCCGGTCAATATCCGCAAGGCCGGCATGGAATATGAACTGGGAAACAAATTCGGGGTTGTTTCACTGGCCCTGCCCATGGCGATTGAAGACCCGATTGAACGCCTGAAAGAGATCACCAAACGGAATAATAAGATTAAAAAGTCGGTGGAACCGCTTCTCAGTTATCAGATCCTAAAGACATTAGGCGCTGCACCTGGAATGATCGCCAGGCAGGCTGCGAATTTCTTCGCCAATAAAGGCACGGCTGTGTTGTCCAACGTCCAGGGCCCCAAACAACCGGTGTATTTTGCCGGCAATAAAATCAAAAACATGATGTTCTGGGTGCCGCGTTCAGGCGATATTTCCATGGGGATCAGCATCCTGAGTTATGCTGACGGGGTGTCTGTGGGCATATCCTCAGATGCCAATATCATTTCAGAACCCCAACAGCTCATCGATTATTTTAAGGAGGAAATCCAATGCCTTTTTGATTTGTCGGCAAATCCCAAAAAGGTGGGCCTGGGCATGCGTCCCTCAACTCGTGACGGGCTGAAAAATAGTCCCCAAAAGCCATCGCAAAAAAAAGTTACCAAAACCAAGCGCGGCCTTTCAACGGTTCTCAACCTGGGAATCCGTTCCATGCCCTTTGATGAACTCACACGCAAATACATGCAAAAAGACTCAAAATTCATCAACATCAACGGAACAAAGGTGCACTATTGCGACCAGGGCAGCGGACCGGTTCTGCTGCTTCTGCACGGGATTCTTTCCTCGCTGCACACCTGGGACGCCTGGACCGCACTGCTTTCACCCCATTATCGGATTATCCGCTTTGATCTGCCGGGCTTTGGATTGACCACCCGCTTGCAGAGCGCCCCTTACAGTCGCGATCTTTTCCTTGATTTTCTGAATCAATTCGTTGAAACCCTTGGACTTGAACAGATCGATATCGCCGGAAATTCCATCGGCGGTTATCTCGCCTGGAATTATGCCATGCAATACCCGGAAAAGGTGAACAGACTGCTCCTCATTGACGCGGTGGGCTATCCTCAAGACCTGCCCCGAATCATGAACTTTGTAAATGCACCGTTGATTCGAAACATTGCCGGCCATATGGCCCCTTGGATTTTCTTTGAACAAAGCGTTCGCTCCATATACGGCGATAAATCAAAAGTGACCGACCAAGTCATCGCGCGCTACTATGATATGGCATCCAGCTCAGAGAATCGCGGCGCATATGTGGATGTGCTGCGGCTCCTCAAAAACCAATGTGATTCAAAAGCCCTTTGCAGCGGCATCGATACTATAAAATCAAAAACCTTGCTGATGTGGGGTGAAAAGGATCCTTGGGTTCCGGTGGAAATCGTCAAAAACTGGGAGCGCGATCTTGTTTCATCCCAGACAATAATATACGATGGCGTCGGGCATTTGCCCATGGAGGAAATTCCACGGCAAAGCGCAAAAGATGCCCATCTTTTTTTGCAAAAAACCGGGATTTAGCATGAACAATTTCCATAGGATTCTTTTAGGTATATGAGTTATGGCATCGCGTGAGGAAATCATTGCACAAAAAGAAAAAACCAGCCTGGCCCTGACGCAAGCAGCCCTTTCGCTTTGCGCCGAACAAGGATTTGCGAGCCTGAGTTTGCGCTCGGTGGCCCGCAAGGCCGGGATTGCCCCGACATCCTTTTACCGCCATTTTCGCGATATTGATGAACTGGGCATATCCATGGCCCTGGATGCTAAAAAAATTCTAGACGAATGTTTGAACAATATCCGCCAACGCATTGAATTCTCTTTGGCACAGAAATCGGAGTCCAACCAAGATTTGCATGGGGCCGTGGATGCTTTTGTGGCTCCGTTTGCCGAGATATTGATGGAGTGTTTTAAAACCCATGCCCATCTTATCCGCCTGTTCTTTCAAGAACGCACCGGCAGCTCGTCGGCTTTGCGCAGCGCGATTTCCAATGAAATGGAAAAACTCATCGGTTTTCTGTCGGAAGACCTCGCCCGCCTCTCGCTTTCAATAGGAAGGCCCATCCCAGAAATCCGCCCGCTGGCGGAAACCATGCTGATCATCATCATGGCAACCGGCATGGAAAAAATGCTGAACCCTGAAAGCAATGATGAAACGAGCTCAACCGCCATGAAGCAAAAGCTGAAACTGCTTTTCATCGGGGCAATCAACCAGGAAACACCGGCCCCGATACAACCTTTACAGGAAAATCCGGCATGAATGCTCCCATTAAAAAATTATTCGAGGCCCATGTGAAGCATGAACTGAACCGTTTCAAGAAGGGCGGATATAAACAGACCATAGAAGAAGAAGTCTCGGCGGCCTTTGAATGGATCCGGAAAGTCAAATTCAAAGATATTGTGCCCCTGGATCGCATGCTGGGCCTGATTCAACGCAATGTTGTCGAGCGGCCCATTCCCGGCGCAATCACGGAGCTGTCCGGGGAAATGAGCCGCCTGGTGCATGCCTCTGAACAAAACAATACCACTTCGCTGGAGGATATTTTTTCGCGACGTCAGTTCGATGAAATCATCGACAAGGCCGTCAGTCTGAAAACCGCCCGAAATAAAATCGTTCATAGTTTTTTAAACAGTCCATTTTACTCCAAGCTGATTTCACATGTGCTCTATACGGGAATCCGCGAGTACTTGATAACGGAAAATATCATCGCCCAAAACGTGCCGGGTGTTTCGTCCCTGATCAAAATGGGGAAAAATGCCGTGCATTACACCATACCCGCGCTGGAGCAAGCATTTGAAAAACGAATCCGCGGCTTCATCGAAAGCAATTTGAAGAACTCCATCCTGAGGAGCGAACGCTTTGTCAAGGAATTGCTTGTCGAAAATCAAATCATCGAAATGGGCGAGGAGATTTGGGAGTCCATTTCCAAAGAACCATTGTCCGAATACTTCGACTTCATCAACGGCGATGATATGGAAGATTTCATCCTTACCGGCTACGATTTTTGGGGTCATTTCCGGAAAACAAGTTATTTTCAAAAAATTTACACCGAGATCGTCCAGCATTTCTATGAAAAATACGGCGATGAAGACCTGGATATTTTCATCGAGGATGTGGGGGTGACCAAGGAAATGCTTGTCCATGAGCTGACGGAACTGGTTTCCCCTGGTGTTGAAAAAGCCCTTGCCATCGGCTATGTGGAAGAACGCATCCGGGCCAGATTGTGGTCGTTCTACGGTTCAAAAAAAGCTTCGAAAATTTCGATTTGAAATTGTTAATTTTTAATGAAAAATATAGACAAACATTAAGGCAAATAGTAGTAACCAAAACCATTGTGTAGAGAATATACTTATGAACATATACTTGATTGGATATCGTTGCACGGGCAAAACCTCCGTGAGCACAGAGATCGGCCGCCGCTTGGGCTGGCCGGTGCTGGACGCGGATATGGAGTTGGTACAAGAGCAAGGGCGCTCCATTGCCGACATTGTTGCAGCCGACGGCTGGAGCACTTTTCGCGCCATGGAAAAGACTGTTTTAAAACGCATCAGCGCCATGGAGCGCCGGGTGGTGGCCACCGGCGGCGGCGTGATTCTGGATCCGGAAAATGTGGCGGAAATGAAGAAAAGCGGGATCATCGTGCTGCTCAAGGCCCGCCCTGACACCATTTATCAACGTTTGACCGGCGATCGCAATACCGGCCAATTCCGGCCGGCCCTCACGAACCAGAGTCAATACGACGAAATTGTGAGCACCCTTTCGACCAGACAACCGCTCTATGAAGCCGCCATGGACTTCTGTGTGGAAACCGACACGTTGACCATAGCCGAGGTTTGTGATCGGATAATGGATGGAATCAAAGAGAAAATGAAAGTGACTAAAGTTAAAAGTGAACTAAAGTGAGCTAAAGTTGAGGAGTCGCTTTACTCCATCAATATCTGAAATTTGAAATTTCAAATCTGAAATTTTTCATAAGGAGTTCTTATGCCCGGCAACAGCTTCGGCGTTTTGTTCAGAATCACCACCTTTGGGGAATCCCATGGACCCTCCGTGGGGGTTATTGTGGACGGCTGCCCGCCGCGTATTCCCATGGATGAAAATGTTATTCAAGAAATGTTGAACCGCCGGCGCCCAGGCGGGTCCAGCGCCAGCACCCGGCGCAAAGAAGCGGATCAGGCCCAGATCCTGTCCGGCGTTTTCAACGGCTTGACCACCGGTACACCCATCACGATTCTGGTGAACAACAAGGATGCCGACTCGTCGGCCTATGAACCCTATGCGGAAATTTTTCGTCCCGGCCACGGCGACATCACCTACCAGGCCAAATATAGTGTGCGCGACTGGCGCGGCGGCGGCCGCGCCTCGGCCAGGGAAACCGTGGGCCGCGTGGCTGCCGGCGCCGTGGCCAGGGCACTGCTTACTCGAAACGGGATCGGCATTCAGGCCTATACCATTGAGCTGGGCGGCATCGTCGCCGCGGGTCGCGACTTGCATGCCGTGGATCAAAACCCCTATGGCTGTCCGGATATGGCGGCCGCTGAATTGATGGAAAAACGGATCCAATCCGTTCGCAAAGCGGGGGATACCGTGGGCGGGATTGTTGAAATCCTGGCCCAGGGCGTGCCGCCGGGACTGGGGGAACCGGTCTTTGACAAATTGGATGCTGATCTGGCCAAAGCCTTGATGAGCATCGGCGCGGTCAAAGGCGTGGAAATCGGCGAGGGCTTCCAGGCTGTGAGGCTGCTAGGTTCTGAAAACAACGACCCCATCCTGCCGGATGGATTTGCCAGCAACCGTGCCGGTGGAATTCTGGCAGGTATTTCCAACGGCGACACCATCCTCATGCGGGTGGCGGTCAAGCCCATCCCTTCCATTGCAAAGGAGCAGCAAACCGTAGATGTTTCCAATTCTCCCCAGACCATTTCCATCAAAGGACGCCATGATATTGCCGCCATTCCGCGCATCAATGTGGTTTGCGAATCCATGGTGGCCCTGGTTTTGGCCGACCATCTCCTGCGTCAGGAGGTGATTGCATGAAGACAGCGGTCACCATTGGTATAATCGGCGGCACCGGCGGGATGGGGCGCTTGTTTGAAGGATTTTTCAAACGCTGCGGCCACCGCGTATTAATTGCCGGCCGCTTCACGGAACTTACTTACGCGGACCTCGCCCGCCAATGCCAGGTGGTCATCCTCAGCACCCCTTTAAAAGCGGCCATTCCAATCATTCAGGACATCGGTCCTTTGCTGCGGGAAGATCAATTGTTGATGGATTTTTGTTCCCTGAAAGAAGCCATTGTTCAGGCCATGCTGACCCATTCCGCTGCCCAGGTGGTGGGCACTCATCCCCTGTTCGGTCCGTTCACTTCTTCCCTGAAACGCCAGAACATCATTCTGTGCCCGGCCAGAGTGAAGGATTGGCTGGACTGGTGCACAACCACCTTTCAACAAGAAGGCGCCATCGTCACCTGCATGGAGGCGGCTGAGCACGATCGCAACATGGCGGTGGTGCAAGGACTCACCCATTTCATCACCATTTGTATGGGCCGCACCCTCATGAAACTCAATATACAGCCCAGGGAATCCCTACGCTTTGCAACTCCCTTGTTCCGACTGAAACTGGACCTGATCGGCCGCCTCTTTGCCCAAGACCTGGAACTCTTTTCCAGCCTGGTGGGTGAAAATGAAAATGTGGGCCCGGTGCTGGACACTTTTTTCCAAGTTGTCGATGAAAGCCGGACCAAGATGTTTGAGGACGCCGGCCGCGATCAGATTGCTTATTTGCAAGGCATCCGGGATTTTCTAGGGGATTTCTGCGCCCAAGCGCTCAAGGAAAGCAATCAGTTCATGGAGACCCTGTACCTGCAAGAAGAAAATGGAAAGTTTTAAGTGACTTTCTTCCTTCTTCTATCTTCTCATCAGCCGCTCAATGGCCGCCTTCAAACTGATGCGCAGCCGCTCAAGGGCCTCGGCCACCTTGCCGATCTCATCCTTGCGTTTGAAAATAATCTTTTGATCCACATCCCCATCCGCCAAATCCGAAGCCATTTTGGAGAAGGTGACCAGCGGTTTCAGAGACCGGTTCACAATTAGGAAAATGACCAAGACGGAAAAAATCAAAAAAACCACGCCACCAATGGTAAGGGCCTTGAGCAAGGGTTTTTTAAGGGTGAGCATGGATGCCGGAGTCAGGCCGATTTTAAAACAGCCCCAATGCCGGCTTTTAACAAAAATCGGTGAGGAAATATCAACCACCACGTCATTTTTATGGTTATCATGTTGAACCAGTCCCTTTTCCTGGCTTCTGGCAGCCTTGATGGAATATTCATCGGTGAAAATGCGTTTGGTGCGGTTGCCCACAAAATCTTTATTCTCATCACCGCTGATGGGTTGCTGATAACGACTATTGTGGGTGGGCACATAACCATTGACATCCAGGGCCATGGCATACAAAACCGTCGGGTTCTCCAAAAATTCATCTTGGAGTTTTAAAATGGCCCGGTCCAGATAGGCATCATATTTAGTATGGTATTTCGGCGGACTGAATCCTGAAATAATTTCATACTGCTTATCAAATAGGGCATCAATGGAGATCACTTTGTTGTCCACGGCTTCTTCCATGACGGCGGCGACGCTTTTAGCGCCGACCATACTGAGGATCCTGCCCTCCTCGATCATCTGTCCGTAGATGATGTCGGTTTGAACCCGGTATACGTATCCCACGCCTGCCGCGATCATGATGATCAGGAAACAACTCACCTTCAGGGCCACGCGTATCCCCATCCGACTGTTTACATATTTCAACATGCAGAAACTCCCTTTTACTTCACATACGGCGGTAGTAGTATCATCCGATCGGTTTTTTCTCTGCGTAAACCGCCAGGCCAAAAACTTCCGGGCCGCTATGACAGGCAACCGTGGGCATGGCCCGGCCCCGGATGATTTCAACGTCCTTCAAATTCAGTTCTTTCAATTTCTCCATAAATACGGCAGCGGTTTTTTCCATGTACTGCCGGGTTGAATCAAAGCCATACATCATGTAAATCCTGTTGTTGAATGGCCGTTTTTTTATGAATTTATAGGCATTTTCAGCGATGCGGGTAAATACCTTGTCGATTCCTTTTTCTTTGGATATGGGAATCACGACCCCTTTTTCCACTCCCAAAATCGGTTTGATATTCATGACCAGGGCTGCAAAGGCCTGGGCCTTACCGATGCGGCCGTTTTTGACAAGATATTTGACTGTGGGAACAGAAAATTGAATGTAAGTGGATTTTTGAATTTCCGGAAGCAAGGTGTTTATCTCGGTGACTGTTTTCCCTTTTTCCAGCAAGCAGAGAATTTTCTCGGCAATGAAATATGCACCGGCGGAAACATTGCCTGTATCGATGATTTTTACATCCAGGCCTTTCACCATTTGTCTGGCGCGATCGCAAATTTTAACCGTGTCGGACATCTTGGCGGAAAGATGGATATCGATCAATTCGTCATAACCCTTGTCCCGAATGGCTTCATACTGATCGTAGATATCCCACAAGGTCGGCGGATTGGTATTGAATTCTTCCACTTTATCGATCATGCCGTAGTATTGATCCATGTCCAGGTTTTTCCAGTCCCAATATTCCTTTCCGTCCAGAATAACCTTGATGCTCATGACATCCAGATTGTATTTGGAAACGATTTCCGTCGTCGGCGCGCAGCCAGTGTCGATCATCAGCATTCGTTTCGGCATGAACCCTCCGCTTTGTTTAACAGTCCGGCTTGTTTAATTGTGCAAGACTCATAACACAGCCCTTTTCCATTATGCAAGGATGTTTGATAAGGACATTTTTACATGCGCTTCCTTCTGTGACTTAGCCCCGCTGTTCTTGACAATAAATAGCCCTTCCCATATAGTAGGACTGTGAGATGAGCTGGAGCGCTGCGCGATCATTTCAAATCCCCTAACCGTTCGAAAAGGAAATCCCATGCTGACGGTAAAAGACATCATGACAAAAGAAGTGATCAGTGTATCCCCGGATACGGAAATCACCCGGGCCGCCAAAATACTCCTGGAAAAACGCATCAACGGGATGCCGGTGGTGGACGATCAAAACCGTTTGGTGGGGATTATCTGCCAAAGCGATCTCATTGCCCAACAAAAACGTTTTCCCGTCCCCAATCTGTTTACCTTCCTGGATGGTTACATCTCGTTGACTTCCATCAAACACCTTGAGCATGAAATTCAAAAATTCGCGGCCATTACCGTTGCCCAGGCCATGTCCCCCAAGCCGGTGACAGTTCACCCGGATACCACCATTGAAGAGGTGGCATCTTTGATGGTCGACAAATATTATCACACTTTACCGGTGATTGAAGACGGGAAGCTCGTGGGAATAGTAGGAAAAGAAGATATCTTGCGGACGCTTATGGCAGGATCATAAAAAATTGATTCTAATAGGAAATGCGTTCATGTGCCCATGAACGCATTTCCTATTTCTCTTAATCTTGCTCTTGATCTCACTCTTACTCATTCTCTTAAATCTTAATCTCCATTACTAAACAATAGAAAGAATGCAATTACGATTTAGGATTAAGATTATGAGCAAGAGCAAGACTTGATTGCAAACTATGCCGGCAACCCGGAGCCCAATGGAATAATATCCGCCCCGTTTTCTCCAGTAATATGAATCTGAACTTCATTATCCTGAAAATTCGTCAGATTTTTTCGGAAAACGTCCCGGCCGAAACCGGAAACGGAAATTTTCACCAGATCACCGGTATGAATAAAGACATTGTGGGCGGAACTGCAATCGTCTTTTAAGACATGGATCAATTCACAGATGGACATGTCGGTAAAGTCACCGAACAATTGCAGATGAATACTGTCAACCTCTTGAACCTTTCTGATCTTAAATCTTGAATTCATGCCTCATCCTCCCGGTTTATATAGAAAAAACATTCAAACACTTGGGAATCCGTCTTTAAAAACTGCGGATAAAGTAATTCAAAAACCGGGCCAAAAAACTAAAAAGACCACTGATTCTCAAATCATCTTTAATCTTAGCAGGTTTTATCGCGCGAAAACTTCTTGATGCTGGTTCAGGGCATATCTTAACCCTGAAAATGTCCTATTAAGTAGGAATATCGTCCAATAAAAAAGGACACCGGTCTGGATTCACAGGCCGTAAGACTTTATGGCCGGTCCTGCTTGTTGTGACATGTTTTTTTCAGGGATCGGATTGTCCAATCGGATGGGAAACAGCCCTCACAGCTTGCCGAATCGGGATACATTGTATTTTTTCATCAAACCGTATAATCGCGATCGCGAAAGGCCTGAAAGCTTGCAGGCTTCCTTGATGCGGCTTTGGGTGGCGCTCATTAATTTTTCAAGATATTCCTTTTCCAGGGATGCCAGTCCTGTTTCGCGGTAATCTTTCAGTGAAGGCAGCGGTGCCGGAGAAGGTTCAGGCTTGAGGATTTTGGGAGGTTTATTCGGCGCCGGCTTATCCCCCAGTGAGGCCTGTTTGACTTTTATGCGGATATGCATGGGCAAATGATAGGGGAAAAGGATGGGGGCATCCAAGGCTTCGGAAATGACGCTCTCCAGGGTATTGATAAGTTCCCGCACATTGCCGGGCCATTCGTAGGCTGTCAATGCCTCCACAAATTCCGGCGAAAAGCCTTTAATGGCAATCCCATTGTTCTCACACATTTTGGCCATATAGTAGGTGAGCAATTCACGGGTGTCCTCTTTACGTTCGATCAGGGAGGGCAAATGGATATGAAGCGAACGTAATCTGAAAATCAAATCCTTTCTGAAATTGTGTTCAGCCACCATGCGATCCAGATCCCGATTGGTGGCTGCAATCAGTCGAAAATCGCTGTGGACTTCCAGTTTTCCGCCGACCGGTCTGAAATGGCGCTCCTGGAGCACGCGCAGAAAACGTTTTTGCACAGTCAAGGGCAATTCGCCGACTTCATCCAGAAAAACTGTGCCGCCGTCGGCCTGCTTGATCAGGCCTTCCTTGGCTTGATTGGCGCCGGTGAACGCCCCCCTTTCATGACCGAATAAAAGACTTTCAACAAGGGTTTCCGGTAACACCGTGCAATCCACTACCACAAAATTCCGGTGGGCGCGGGCGCTGTTGTTGTGAATGGCCCAGGCAAACAGTTCTTTGCCTGTGCCGGTTTCCCCGGTGATCAATACATTGGCGTCGCAACAGGCAGCCCGGGCTACGACATCCAGACAACCCTTCATGCTGGGACTGGAGCAGATGATGCCGTCCAAATTCAAGGCCACGGGTTGCTTGGACTCAATCTTGTTTTGACGATATTGCAATACCCGCAATAAAGGCAGGGTCATTTCCTTAATGGAAGAAGGTTTCTTGACATAATCCCAGGCACCGCTTTTGATGGCAAGTTCAGCGCCTCTGGAATTGGCATAGCCCGTAATGATGATGATTTCGGGTTTTGAAGGCGCTGCCTTGAATTTGGGCAGATTTTCAAGACCGTCACCATCCGGCATGCGTACATCCAGGTACACAACATCGTAGGAATTGCGATAAGCCTCCTCAAGCCCTTCTTTTAAATTATCCCGGCAGGTCACATCATGACCGGTGCGCTTGATGGCCCGGGAAAGGGCATCGTTCATCATTTTATCATCGTCAACGATGAGGATTTTCGACATATTCAGCTCTTCAAAAATAAATACTGCATGTAAAAGGGTCTCAGATTCAAAAGGATCATTAAGGATTAATGGAAGAAAAAGATATGTCGGACCGTAGTGGAATCTACTATAAACAAAAATCTTTCTTTTTGCAATAAGGATTTAGCATAAGCTTATGATATTTTTTATTTGAAACGACTTTGTTAAAACAAAAAACTTGCTTTTCAAAGAGATTCCGGTTTATATGATGTGACCACGTGGTCATTTTTCATAACCATCTTATTTAACCGCCTATTCAAACGACACACGCGGTTATTTTATAGGGCTGTAAAAACAATGTTTTAACCTGCAAACATGAATCAGACGTTTCTTGACAACCACCCTGGTTTTGCAGTGAAAGGACATAAGCTTGACAACCAACAATATCCATTATTCCGGCCATTGGCTGGCGGGGGAACAAACCCCGCAACCGCTTGAAAAATATTTAAATTCAGCCTTACTACAAGTTCACCGGCCGATCTTTGTGGTGAAACTGGCAAGCGGCAACGGCGTAGCTGTGGACGGCACAGCGTATCTGGGAAACAACCACCCCGCCCCTTCAGGGGCATACCCCCTATCGGCCTTTGCCCCGGCCCTGCCGCCCACGGCCTTGGGTGATCCGTGTTTTAAACAATCCTATGGGCTGCAATATGCATATATCACCGGCGCCATGGCCAATGGAATTGCCTCGGTGGAGATGGTGCAAGCTGCCGGACGGGCCGGCATGTTGGGTTTTTTCGGCTCGGGCGGGCTTTCCCTGGAGCGCATCCGTTCCGCCATCGAGCGCCTGAATAAAAATGCGGATAAAATTCCGTTTGGTTTTAATTTCATTCACAGCCCCCATGAACCGGATCTGGAGGCAGCCACCGCCCAATTGTATTTGGACATGGGGGTAACAGTCGTGGAAGCCGCGGCCTTCATGCGCTTAACCCTTCCCCTGGTTTATTACCGTGTCAAGGGCATCCATTTGGATGCTGCCGGCCGCATTGTCTGCCCCAACAAAATCATCGGCAAAATTTCCCGGGTGGAAGTGGCCCGCCAATTTTTCGCGCCGCCGCCGGAAAAAATTCTCAAGCAATTGCTCAGTCGCAATATGATCACGGAAAATGAAGCAGCCCTGGCCCGGCGTTTGCCCATGGCCGACACCCTGAGCGCCGAAGCCGATTCCGGAGGCCATACCGACAACCGGCCGGCCCTTTCCCTCTTGCCCACCATGCTCGCTTTGCGGGACGAAATGGCCCGGGAATACAATTATCCTGTGCCCTTGTTTGTGGGTTTGGGCGGGGGGATCGCCACCCCCGAGTCCGCAGCCGCCGCCTTTGCCATGGGCGCCGCCTATGTGTTGACCGGTTCGGTCAATCAAGCCTGTATCGAATCCGGCACTTCCGAAGCGGTTCGCCAGATGCTGGCTGAAGCCGGCCAGGCGGACGTAACCATGGCTCCGGCCGCCGACATGTTCGAGTTGGGAGTGAAGGTCCAGGTTCTCAAGCGCGGCACCATGTTCCCGGTGCGGGCTGCCAAATTGTATGAATTTTTCAATCGGTACAATCGCTTCGAGGATATTCCCGAAAAGGATCGCAAAAATCTGGAAGATAATTTTCTGCAATGCAGCTTTGAGGAGGAATGGCGTCAAACCCGTGCTTTTTTTCAAAAAAGGGATCCCAAGCAAATTGACCGGGCTGAGGCCGACCCCAAACACAAGATGGCCCTGGTGTTTCGTTCTTATCTCGGCCGTTCCTCCAATTGGGCCGTGAGCGGCGACCCGGCCCGGCGCATGGACTATCAGGTATGGTGCGGCCCGGCCATCGGCGCTTTCAATGAATGGGTTAAAGGCACCTTCCTGGAAGCGCCTGCCAACCGCAGCATCGCCGTTGTAGCCATGAATCTGCTGCTGGGTGCCGCTGTGGCCACCCGCGCCGCCTGGCTGCGCAATCAAGGTATTGAATTGCCGGCCGGAATCGGTCATTTCAGGCCGTTGCCTTTGGATGAAATCCGGCAATATCTAACAACTTAATTTAGGAAAGACCATTGAAACCCGAAAAAAAATCAGCCCAGTCAAAACCGGCCATTGCCATTATCGGCATGGGATGTCTTTTCCCCAGGAGCGCCGATGTTAAAGAATTCTGGCGGCTTTTATCCAGAGGGGAGGACGGGATAACAGAAATACCCCCGACCCACTGGTCCCTGAAAGACTATTATCACCCCAATCCCAAGCATCCGGATCATACCTATTGCCGCAAAGGCGGATTTTTATCACCGATTTCTTATGATCCGGCCGAATTCGGCATTCCGCCCAACATCCTGGAAGCCACGGACACATCCCAATTGTTGGGACTGCTGGTGGCCAAAAAAGCCCTGGCTGATGCAGGTTACGGGCCGGACCGGGAATTTGATCGCGGCCGGGTCAATGTTGTGCTGGGAGCCACCGGCACCCAGGAACTGGTCATCCCCCTGGGCGCCAGGCTGGGACATCCCATCTGGCGCAAAGCCCTTACGGATTCGGGAATTGCCGCGGATAAAATCGAGGAAGTCATGGGACGCATGGCCGACTCCTATGTGCCCTGGCAGGAAAATTCTTTTCCCGGTCTGCTGGGTAACGTCATTGCCGGCCGGATCACCAACCGCCTGGATCTGGGCGGGACCAACTGCGCAGTGGACGCGGCCTGCGCCAGCTCCCTTTCGGCCCTGAATCTGGCCATCCTGGAATTGCAGGCCGGCCGCTGTGATTTGTCCCTGTCCGGCGGCGTGGATACCCTCAACGACATTTTCATGCACATGTGCTTTTCCCAGACCGGTGTGCTCTCCCATACCAGCGACGCCCGTCCATTTTCAGAGGAGGCGGACGGCACCGTGTTGGGGGAAGGCATCGGCATCCTGGTTCTGAAACGCCTTGGGGATGCGGAAAAAGACGGCGACCGTATCTATGCGGTGATAAAATCCATCGGTTCCTCCAGTGACGGCAAATCCCAAAGCATTTACGCCCCCAGCGCCGACGGCCAGGCCAAGGCCCTTACCGCCGCCTATGCCGAAGCCGGGGTTGCGCCTGGAACCGTGGAATTATTGGAGGCCCACGGCACCGGCACCCGTGTGGGGGATGCCGTTGAATTCACGGCCCTCAAAAACGTATTCAAGGACAGCCGGCGGCCGGGCCCCCGTTGCGCGTTGGGCTCGGTCAAATCCAATATCGGCCATACCAAGGCCGCGGCCGGCGCTGCCGGACTGATAAAGGGGGCCCTGGCCCTGCACCATAAAGTCCTGCCCCCCACCTTGAAAGTGGCCAAGCCTGACCCCAAACTTGCCATTGCGGACAGTCCCTTTTTTCTCAATGCCAAAACCAGGCCCTGGCTCGGTTCCCCGCACCATCCACGCCGGGCCGGCGTAAGCGCCTTTGGTTTCGGCGGCAGCAATTTTCATGTGGTGCTGGAGGAATATCAGGCTCAAAAAGCGGCCCCTTCCTGGGACGGCATGGTGGAAATCGCCGCTTTTTCCGCAAAGGATAACGGCGAGCTGACATCCAAACTCCGGAAATTCATGGCTGGATTGGGCCCCCGGCCGCCTTTTGCCGACCTGGCCAGGGCCGCGGCCGAGACCCGGCGTTCTTTTGCCAGCCAGGACAATGCGCGTCTGTTGTTTCTCTTGGAAAGACCCGCTGACGCCCTGGGCGCTGAAACCCAACCGTTGATCCAGCGCCTGTCCGAGGCTTTGACTGCCTTGGAAACCGGTGAAACCATCAAGCTTTCCGGACCGGAGGTATTCTTCGGCGGGCCGGAACATGCGGGCAAGCTGGCCTTTCTCTTTCCAGGACAGGGCAGCCAGTATGTCTTCATGGGCACGGATCTGGCCTGCTGCTTTCCCGAAGTTCAGGACACACTGAATTTCTGCAACCATCTTTTCCAGGCCGCTTACCCGGAGCGCACACAACGCCTCAGCGATTTGATTTTTCAAATCCCCATGGCGGCCGAAGAACCCATGGATGCGGAAGAAGCCCTGCGCTCGACGGACGTGGCCCAACCGGCCATCGGCGCCCTCAGTCTGGCCATGCTGCGCGTTCTGGAACGCTTCGGCATCAAACCTTCTGCCGTTGCCGGCCACAGTTACGGTGAATTGCCGGCCCTGTTTGCCGCCGGTCGTCTGGGCTTGGAAGACGTGGTCAGCCTGTCCATCCAGCGCGGCAAATACATGGCCGGGGCCGGCGATGATTCTGGAACCGACAAGGGCACCATGCTGGCAGTCAAAGCCCCCATTGCCGAGCTGGATGCTTTGATTCAGGAAAACCATTTGGATGTTGTCCTGGCCAACCGCAATGCGCCGGAGCAGGGTGTCCTGTCCGGCAGTACGGAGGCCATTGCCGCAGCCCAAAAAGCCTGCAAAGCCAAAGGCTATCGCGCCACCCGCTTGCAGGTGGCCGCGGCCTTTCACAGCCGCCTGGTGGCCCATGCCGCCGAACCCTTTCAGACCGCCTTGCAGGAGGTGGCATTCAAGGCTGGGGAAATTCCGGTTTTTTCCAACAGCACCGCCGAACCTTATCCCATGGAAGGGGACCAAAGCCGGCGCATATTGGGCGAGCAGCTTTTGAATCCCGTGCATTTCATCCAGCAGATAGAAAACATGTATCGTCTAGGGGCGCGCACGTTTGTTGAAGTGGGTCCCAAGGCGGTTCTCAGCGGCTTGGTGGGCGCCATTCTAAAAGGACGTGATTTTCATGCGATTTCCCTGGATCGCTCGGCCGGCCGCAAATCCGGTCTGGCCGACCTGGCCGCCTGTTTGTGTCGCCTGGCGGCAGACGGCCATCCCGTGGCCCTGAAGGAATGGGAAGAGCCCCTGGAAGCGCCCCCCAAGCAAATGATGAGCATTCCCATCTGTGGCGTCAATTATCGCAGTCCGGTCAAGGAACGGCCGCCATCCAAACCTGCCACAGCGGCAAAGGCAGTGGATGCACCCAAGCCCATACCGAGTCGTCCGATAACAGCGGACACCCCGGCCGGTGCACCCAGCCGGGAAATACCGGCACCGGCAACAAAGGCCATGCCCAAACCGGCTGCCGGCCCAACCGTGAATGCCATCCCAGCCGGCCAGCCAGGGCAAAACCCCTTTGTGGCCGACGCCCTGAAAATCGTCTCGGAGAGCTTGAAATCCATGCAGGCCCTCCAGGCCCAAACCGCCGACACCCATAAAAAATTCCTGGAAACCCAAACCGAAGCCACCCGCAGCCTGCAAGCCATGCTGGAACGCACTCGGCAACTCACGGAAAGTGCTTTTGGTTTGGGACCGGCCCAATGGCCGCCGGCCCATTTTGCAGCGGAACCGCATAAGGTCGTTCGGGTACAACCGTCGGCCGTATCAAGCGCACCCCGGGCTGTTTCGCAACCGGTACCGGTTCAAGTTGTGGTCCCGGCGCCCACACCGCCGATGGCGGAAAAACCCAAACCCAGGCCGGCGGCGGCAACCCCTGAAATTGAACAAGCCCTCATGCAGGTGGTGAGTGAGCTCACCGGCTATCCAGTGGAAATGCTCTCGGCCGACATGGACATTGAGGCGGATCTGGGTATTGACTCCATCAAACGCGTGGAAATCCTCTCGGCCTTTGAGGAGAAAATGCCGGACCTGCCGGCAGTGGCCCCTGAAGACCTGGCCAGCCTGAAAACCCTGGGGCAGATCATCGCCCATGTGGCCGGGTCCTTATCAGTCCAGGCTGTCACAGCGTCCGCAGCCGCACCGGCCGTACCACCGGCAACCCAGCCGGCTTGTTCCAAGGCGGACATTGAACAAGCCCTCATGCAGGTGGTGAGCGAACTCACCGGCTATCCGGTGGAGATGCTCTCGGCCGACATGGACATTGAGGCGGATCTGGGTATTGACTCCATCAAACGCGTGGAAATCCTCTCGGCCTTTGAGGAGAAAATGCCGGACCTGCCGGCAGTGGCCCCTGAAGACCTGGCCAGCCTGAAAACCCTGGGGCAGATCATCGCCCATGTGGCCGGGTCCTTATCAGTCCAGGCTGTCACAGCGTCCGCAGCCGCACCGGCCGTACCACCGGCAACCCAGCCGGCTTGTTCCAAGGCGGACATTGAACAAGCCCTCATGCAGGTGGTGAGCGAACTCACCGGCTATCCGGTGGAGATGCTCTCGGCCGACATGGACATTGAGGCGGATCTGGGCATTGACTCCATCAAACGCGTGGAAATCCTCTCGGCCTTCGAGGAGAAAATGCCGGACCTGCCGGCAGTGGCCCCCGAAGACCTGGCCAGCCTGAAAACCCTGGGACAGATCATCGCCCATGTGGCCGGGGCCGCCCAGGGCGCCAAAGTACCCGGTCCAGCCCCACAGGCCGAAGTTCCGGCTGCCCGCTCAGGATTTCTCGCGGCAACCATGGAAACCGAAACAGCCGACCTCCCCCAGGTGGCCCGCCGGATTGTGGTGCCCTTGGAAAAGCCGCTTCCTTCCGGAAACAAACCAACCCTCAACCGGGAACGGACCGTCTATATTTTGGAGGATCGGACCGGTTTGGGCCAGGCCCTGGCTGCGGACTTCACCGGCCGCAATATCCGGGCCGAGCTTGTCAACCCGGCAGACTTGCAGGACCTAAGCGCCCTGCCGACCCGTTTGGTCAATCCCGGCGGTTTTGTCATCATTCCAGAGGTGGATCTGGTCACGGATCGTTTCCAAGGCACATCCCGCTGGAATGCAAACGATGAGCTATTTTTGAAACTGGCCTTTCAATGGGTCAAAGCACTGGGACCGGCCTTGATGGAGTCCGGCCGTGCCGGCGGCGCCTTGCTGGCGGCCGTGACGCGCCTGGACGGCTGCTTTGGCTTCAAGGCCGAGGGGGTGGTGCATCCCCTGCACGGCGGTCTTGCCGGTCTCATTAAGACCGCGGCCATTGAATGGCCGGAAGTGGCTTGTAAAGCCGTGGATGTTGATCCGGCCTGGCGGGACAACCCGGCCATCGCCGCTTGTTTGGCGGATGAATTGCTTCAATCCGGCCCTGTGGAAGTGGGCCTTGGGCCGTCCGTCCGCCATGAATTGGAATTACAGACTGCGCCGCCGCCCTCCGGCCGGATCGACCTCAGCCATAAGGAAGTGGTCATTGTCACCGGCGGTGCCAGGGGGGTCACGGCTGCCTGCGCCTATGCCCTGGCCAAACAGGTCAGGCCGGCCATTGCCTTATTGGGCCGATCACCCCTGCCCGGACCTGAACCAGACTGGCTCAGCCCCCATTCCGAGGAAGGCGCCATGAAAAAAGCCATCATGGCCCATGAATTTGCCGGCCGGGCCGTAACCCCGATCCATTTGGAAAAAGCCTATAAACAGCATGCGGCGGAACGTGAGATCCGGGGCAATCTGGCTGATTTGAAATCCACCGGCGCGCAAATTCATTACTATTCCGTGGATGTGCGTGATCCCGGGGCCGTGGCCAAAGTGCTGGAACGGGTCCGCCGGGAACAGGGCTCCATCCGAGGCTTGATCCACGGGGCCGGCGTTTTGGAAGACCGCTTTATCCTGGATAAGTCCATGGAGCAATTCAATAAAGTTTTCGATACAAAAGCCGGCGGACTTAAAGTAATGCTGGAAGCTTTGGCCCAGGATGATCTGCGCTATCTGGTGTTGTTCTCCTCTGTTGCCGGAAGACTGGGCAATGTGGGCCAGGTGGACTATGCCATGGCCAATGAGGTGCTGAACAAACTGGCCCAACAGGAAGCATTGCGCCGTAAAAAATGCCGGGTGAAGTCCATCAACTGGGGCCCCTGGGACGGCGGCATGGTGACCCCATCCCTGCGGCGGGAATTCCGCAAGAAGAACATTGAACTGATTCCCATCCAGGCCGGGGCCATGAGCATGCTCTACGAGATGATGGGGGACCGGCAAACACCTGTGGAGGTGGTCATCGGCGCCGGGCTGCCGGCAGCCCAAGCAGCCGTAGCCCCAGCCGAGCCGGTTGCTGAACAAAACCCCCCGGCCTTGACCGGCCAAACCCACCAGTGCTCATTTCGCCAGAGCGTGGATCTAACCACTTACCCCATCCTGGGGGCCCATATCCTGGGCGGCCGGCCGGTGGTGCCCTTTGCCCTGATCACGGAATGGATCGGCCACGGGGTCCTGCAGCAAAACCCGGCCGCGGTTCTCCAGGGCATTGATGACCTGCGTTTGCTGGCCGGTATTAAATTAAATTGCGATGCCCGGGAAATCGTGCTCATGACCGGCCAGCCGGAAAAAGAAGCTGCCTTGACAAAAGTGCCGGTGGAAGTACGCAATCACAGCAACAGCGAGGCCGGCACCGTGCATGCCCGGGCCTGGGTGATCCTGGCTGACCAGCCGGCCCGGCCCCCGGCTTTTACGATACCGACCGGCATCGGCTCCGCGCCCTATCCCAAATCCATGGCCGAGGCCTATGATGAAATCCTTTTCCATGGGGAACAACTCCAGGGCATCAAGGAAATCAAGGCCTATTCGGAAAAAGGCATGCTCGCCCGTCTCTCGGCCGCACCCCGGCCCCAGGAGTGGATTCAAAGCCCCTTCCGGGACAATTGGCTCACCGATCCCCTGGTATTGGACGCGGCTTTTCAAATGGCCATTCTGTGGTGCCATCAAACCTTGGGCCAGGTATCCCTGCCCAGCTACTGCGCCCGGTTCCGGCAATACGCCCCTTGTTTTCCCAAAGAAGATATCCTGGCGGTGCTGGAAGTTCGGCACTGGACAGACCACAAAATGACCGGAGACTTCACCTTTTTGGACAGTGCTGAAAATGTTGTGGCCCAACTAACAGGATACGAGGCGGTTATGGATAAATCCTTACAGAAAGCCTTTAAGCCTTCGAAAGCAAAAAAATGAGTTTAATGAAGAAAAAAGAACCCATTGCCATAGTGGGCTTATCCGGGATTTTTCCAGGGGCTGCCAATGTGGATGATTTCTGGCGCAACATCATCAACAAGGTGGATTGCATCAAGACCGTTCCGGATCAACGCTGGATTGCACCCAAGCAGGCTGTCCATCAGCCGGATTATGCCGTGGACAAGGCCTGCTCGCTAAAAGCCGGGCTCATTGATCCTTTCCATTTTGAAGCCCATGGCTTTGCCCTGCCGCCGGATCTTTTGACAGAACTGGATCCGCTGTTTCAACTGGTGCTCACCGCTGGTCGCGAAGTTGTTGAGGACTGCGGCATCTCGGCCCTGGAAAAAAAACGCACCGGCGTGATCCTGGCCTCCATTGCCCTGCCCACAGATGCCTCTTCCTTGCTCACCCGGGAAATTCTGGGAAGGAGTTTTGAACACAAACTGCTCCGCAAACTCGGCCTGCGCAACGGACAAAAGGACCAGCCGCTCCAATTTCCCAGATTAAGCAAGGCCCAATGTCTTTCCGCCCGGGTCACCGGGCTCACCGGCGCCTTGTTGGCAAAAGGCCTGGGCCTGGGGGGCGGCAGTTACACCCTGGATGCGGCCTGCGCCTCGTCCTTGTATGCTGTCAAGCTGGCCTGCGATGAATTGCAGGCCGAACGTATGGATGTGATGCTGGCCGGCGGCGTGTCCAGACCGGAATGCCTGTACACCCAGGTTGGTTTCACCCAGTTGCAGGCCCTGTCCCCCACCGGCCGCTGCGCGCCCTTTGACCGCACTGCCAATGGCCTGGTGGTGGGGGAAGGTGTGGGACTGTTGGCCCTGAAACGCCTTGGGGATGCCCGGCGGGACGGCAATAAAATCCTGGCCCTGATCCACGGCATCGGCCTTTCCAACGATATCGGCGGCAACCTCCTGGCGCCGGACAGCGAGGGCCAGGTGCGCGCCATGCAGAACGCTTACGACCTCACCGCCTGGTCCCCGGAAGAGATTGAGCTTATCGAATGCCACGGCGCGGGCACACCGGTGGGCGATACTATTGAACTCACCAGCCTGCACCGCCTGTGGCGGGATGTGGAATGGAAAAAAGCCCAATGCGCCCTGGGCTCCATCAAATCCATGATCGGCCATCTCCTCACCGGCGCCGGCGCTGCCGGCCTGATCAAGACGGTGCTGGCCCTGAAACACCGCATCCTGCCGCCTTCCCTGAATTTTTCCGAACCGGCGGAAAACAGCCCCTTGTGGGACAGCCCTTTCCGGGTGCAAACCGAGCCGGCGGAATGGACCCCGCCCCTGGCCCGGCCCCGGCGGGCCGCGGTGAGCGCCTTTGGTTTCGGCGGCATCAACGCCCATCTGCTCTTGGAAGAATGTCCGGGAAACCGGGCCAATGCGGTTTACAAGGCATCTGCGGTAAAGGCTGAGCCCGGACTTGCGGAAAATGTTCCGGCCGCGGCCGCAGATCCCTTGTTGCCGCTGACGCCCACCTCCGAAGCCCTGGAAAATCCCGACGTAGCCATCATCGGCATGGAAGCCTTGCTGGGCCGCCTGAACTCCCTCGGGGCCTTGAAAGAGGCCTTGTTCAACGGCCGCACCTTTTTTTCCCCTTGTCCGCCGGAACGTCTGCGCGGCTGTGATGAACTTGCGGCCCAGGCCATGGGCGGCGCCTTGGCCCAGGGCAATTTTCTGGAAGAGCTGGCGGTGCTCATCGGCGAATTTCACATTCCGCCCAATGAAATCCCCGACATCCTGCCCCAGCACCTGATCATGCTCAAGGTGGCTGCCGGCGCAATGGCTGACGCCGGCTTGCCCAAGCGCCAGGACCGGCCGCGCATGGGGGTCACCATCGGCATGGAATATGATTTCGGGGCCAATGATTTTCATCTGCGCTGGAACCTTTCCAATGAGATTGAAAAATGGATCAAAGGCTTTGACCCGCCCCTGGCCCAGGACCAGATCCAACGCTGGCTCGCGGATCTGCGGGACGCCTGCGGCCCGCCCCTGACCGCGGCCCGCACGGTGGGCGCCCTGGGCGGCATGGTGGCCAGCCGGGTGGCCAAGGAATTCCGGCTGGGCGGTCCCAGTTTCGTGGTTTCCTGCGAAGCTGCCTCCGGGATCAAAGCCCTGGAAATCGGCGTGCGCTCCCTGCAAATGAAAGAAACCGACCTGTTTCTGGTGGGCGCAGTGGATCTGCCGGCGGACGTGCGCAATCTGGTCATGACCCATGGCATCAAACCCTATTCCCCCAGTCCCTTGATGAGGCCCTTTGATCAACAGGCGGACGGCTGCCTGCCCGGCGAAGGGGCCGTGGCCGTGGTCTTGAAACGATTGGACCAGGCCCTGGCCGACGGGGACCGGGTTTATGCCGTGATCAAGGGTATGGGCAGCGCCTGCGGCGGGGACCTGGACCAGGCCCGGCCTTCCACCGAGGCTTATCAACTGGCCCTGCGGCGCTGTTTCCGGGATGCCCAGGTGGCGCCGGCCTCCATTTCCTATGTGGAGGCCCACGGCAGTGCTTATCCGGCGGAAGACCGGCTGGAGGCCGAAGGTTTGTCGGCCTTTTTCCAAAAATACCTGACCGACACCGGGCCCCGCCAGGACTGCACCGACGACAGCATTGCCATGGGGGCTCTCAAAGCCAATATCGGCCACACCGGCGCCGCCGCTGGATTGGCGGCCCTGATCAAGACCGCCCTGTGCCTGTACCATGAAATCGTGCCGCCCTTGCCCCATTTTGAATCCCTGCCCAAGGATTCCGGGCTCGGCCGGTATTTTCATTTTCCCCGTTTTCCCTATTATTGGGCCCGCAACCGCCAGGACGGCCCGCGCCGGGCTCTGGTGGCGGGCCTGACCAGCGACGGCAATTGCGTCCAGACCGTTCTGGAAGGGCTCGATTATTTCACCCTTGACAAGCAGGCGCCGCTGCTGAAACTGGTGGAAGGGGAGCGCCGGCGGCCTTTGGGCGCCAAACCCGTGGGCCTGTTCCTGGTGGAGGCGGACAGTCCCGATGAGCTGATCCAGAGCCTGGACAACCTGTATCAATTCGCCCGCCGCTCCGGCAATGGCCAGGGCATTATGGAACGTACCGCCGCGGAATGGTATGAAAAAAATCCGCCGGATTATGACAAGGAACACGCTGTGGCCTTCCTGGCCGACAGCAGCTTCACCCTGGGCCAATGGATCCAGGAAGCCCAAAAAGCCATTGAGGCCGGCGCTGCCCGCCAGATCAGCGGCGCCACCGGCTTCAAATACACCCCCCGGCCCCTGGGCCACCAGGGGGGGGAGATCGCCTTTGTTTTTCCGGGCTCCGGCAACCATTATGTGGGCCTGGGCCGGGTCATCGCTGTGACCTGGCCGGGTATTCTGCGGCGCATGGACGCGGAAACCCGGCAATTGAAAACCCAGTTGATCCCCAGTTGCTACGTTCCCTTCCGGGATTCCTGGACTCCGGGCTGGGAAACCCAGGCCCATGCCAAAATCGTTTCCGATCCCCTGCACATGATTTTCGGCCAGGTGGTCCATGGCGGTGTCATGGCCGAACTGGTGGGTTCCTTTGACATCCGGCCCCAGGCGGTGATCGGTTACAGTCTGGGGGAATCCGCCGGGCTGTTTGCCATGAAGGCCTGGCCGGAGCGGGGCCACATGCTGGAACGCATGGAGCACTCCAACCTGTTCCGCACGGAACTGGCCGGACCGTGCAATGCGGCCCGCAAGGTCTGGCGCGTGCCGCCGGAAGAGGACGTGGCCTGGTGCGTGGCCGCGGTCAACCGGCCTGCGGCGGTGGTCAAGGAAATCATCCGCAAATATCCGGCGGCGGAGCTGCTGATTGTCAACACGCCTGCGGAATGTGTCATCGGCGGACGGCGCCGGCCGGTGGAAGCCCTCATCAACCGCCTGGGCTGCGACGCTTTTTATCTGGAAGGGGTGGTCACCGTGCATTGCCAGGCGGCGGTGCCGGTCAAAGAGGCTTACAAGGCCCTGCATGTCTTCCCTACTACTCCTCCCCCGGGCATCCGCTTCTACAGTTGCACCTTTGAAAAAGCCTATACCCTGACCTCGGAAAAGGCCGCCACCTCCATTGTCAACCAGGCCATGTTCGGCTTTGACTTTCCCAACACCATTCAGCAGGCCTATAAGGACGGGGTGCGCATCTTTCTGGAAATGGGGCCCCACGGTTCCTGCACCCGCATGATCGACAGCATTCTCACGGACCAGCCCCATCTGGCCTTGTCCGCCTGCGCCAAGGGCGAGGATGACTATACCAGTGTCATCAAATTCCTGGG
The DNA here is from genome assembly GCA_020723325.1 of Desulfosudis oleivorans. Taxonomy (GTDB): domain Bacteria; phylum Desulfobacterota; class Desulfobacteria; order Desulfobacterales; family SURF-7; genus DYJD01. Next base: position 133,052 of record DYJD01000021.1, read on the forward strand.
GTCCCTGGCGGCCGAGCGCATTCCGGTGAACCTCGGCAAGCTCTATGGCCCCGAGGCCTATCCCCAGCCCATCCATTTGCCCAAGGCAGCCGCCACCGGCCGAGAAATCCGTCTGGTGGTGGGCGGCGAACCGCCCGCTCCGCCTCTGCCGGAATTCCCGGAACCTCCGGAGCCTGGAGAAATTAAAAAAGAACAGCCCCTGCCCGGCCTGGTCATTCCGGAGCCGGCGGTCATTCCCGCAACTTACCAGGCGCGGCCCGCGCCAATGGCCGATCCTGGACCCACGGCGTTGACCGCCATGCCGGACCATCCCTATACCGAACTTTTCCGGCCCGTGGCCCATAACATCGCCGCCACCGCTGTGGTTCATGATGAGTTCCTGAATTTCTCCAATACCTTTAACGAGGCCTTCACTGCTGCCATCGCCTTTCAGCACCGCCTGATCGAAAAGGTCATGGCCCAAGGGGACCATCTGGTTCTTTCCGCCTATGTGCAGGCCCTGGAATTGCCGCGATCAAGCCCGCCGGAACCGGAAAAGCCTGGGCTGGCCTTTTCCCGGGAAATGTGCATGGAATTTGCCGTCGGCTCCCTGGCCAAGGTGCTGGGGTCGCAATTTGCCGTGGTGGACACTTACAAAGCCAGGGTGCGCCTGCCGGATGAGCCCCTCATGCTGGTGGACCGCATCCTCACAGTGGAAGGTGAAAAAGGCTCCCTGGGTTCGGGCCGGCTTGTGACCGAACATGATGTCCGGCCCGGGGCCTGGTATCTGGACGGCGGGTGCACGCCGGTGTGCATTGCCATTGAAGCCGGCCAGGCCGACCTGTTTTTATGCTCCTATCTGGGCATTGACCTGGCTGTGAAAGGCACCCGGACCTACCGCCTGCTGGATGCCGTGGCCACCTTTCATTACGGTTTGCCCAGGCCGGGGGATGTGATCCGCTACGAAATTGAAATCGAAAAATTCATCCGCTCCGGTGAAACCTACATGTTCTTCTTCCACTTCAACGGCTTTGTGGGTGAACGGCACATCATCAGCATGCGTAAAGGCTGCGCCGGTTTTTTCACCCCCGAGGAAGTCAAGAACTCCGGCGGCATCATTCTCACCGAGGCGGAAACCAGGCCCGTACCCGGCAAAAAGCCCGGGGACTGGCAGCCCCTGGTGCCCATGGCCGTTGAATCCTATGACGATGCGGCCGTGGACGCCCTGCGGGCCGGGGATGCGGGCCGCTGTTTCGGTCCCCATTTTGCCGGCATCTTCCTTTCCGAATCCACCCGCTTGCCCGGCGGCCGCATGCGCCTGATCCACCGGGTCACGGAGCTGAATCCCGACGGCGGCCGCTTCGGCCTGGGTATGATCAAGGCCGATGCGGATATTCATCCGGATGACTGGTTTCTCACCTGCCATTTTGTGGATGACAAGGTCATGCCCGGCACCCTTATGTACGAATGCTGCGCCCACACCTTGCGGGTGCTGCTCCTGCGCATGGGCTGGGTCACGGAAAAGGAAGGGGTCTGTTATGAACCGGTGCCTGAGAAGGGCGCAGTCCTGAAATGCCGGGGGCCGGTCACACCGGAAACCCGAAAAGTGACCTACCAGGTGGAGCTGAAGGAAATCGGCTACAATCCCGAACCCTATGTGCTGGCCGACGCCCTCATGTACGCCGACGGCGAGCGCATCGTCATGTTCAAGGACATGTCCATGAAAATGACCGGCCTGACCCGGGCGGAAGTGGAAGCCTTCTGGGCCGGCCGTTCCGGCATGAGCCCCCAGGCCCAGGCCGCACAGGCCAAGCCGACCCTTTATTCCCGGGAGCAATTGCTGGCCTTTTGCCAGGGCAAGCCCTCGGAAGCTTTTGGGGAGCCCTATGCGGTCTTTGACCAGGAACGGATCATCGCCCGGTTGCCGCGGCCGCCCTATTTTTTCATGGATCGCATCACCCGCACCGATCCGGCCCCCTGGGTGCTGAAAGCCGGCGGCTGGATCGAAGCCGAATACCGGATTCCAGCCGGCGAATGGTATTTCAAGGCCAACCGCATTCCTGCCATGGCCTTTTGCATCCTGCTGGAAATCGCCCTGCAACCCTGCGGCTGGCTGGCGGCCTATGCCGGCTCGGCCCTGCGCAGCAGCAAGGATCTCAAATTCCGGAATCTGGGCGGCAATGCCGTACTGTATCACAATCCCACGGACCGGACCGGCCTCCTTACCATGCGCGCCCGCATGACCAAAGTGTCGGAAGCCGGCGGCATGATCATCGAGGATTTTGACCTGGAAGTGCTCCAGGGCAGCACCATGATTTACAAGGGCCGGACCAATTTCGGCTTTTTCTCCCAGGAGGCCCTGGCCAATCAGGTGGGCATTCAAACCGCCAAACAAAGCGCCTATCAGCCCACGCAAGCCGACATCAACAGTTCTATCTCCCATGTTTTCAGCGACCAGGCGCCCTTGACCCCGGAAGATCAAACCGTTACCCCGGCCCCGGCCGCGGCCCTGCCGGCCAAGGCCCTGCGCATGATCGATGAAATCACCATCTATGCCCCTGACGGCGGACCCAACAAGTTGGGCTTTATCCGCGGCATCAAGCGCGTGGATCCGGAAGAATGGTTTTTCAAGGCCCATTTCCACCAGGACCCGGTCTGCCCCGGCTCCCTGGGCGTGGAATCCTTTTTGCAGCTTGTGAAATTCATGGCCCTTCACCGTTTCCCGGACCTTAGCGCCACCCACACTTTTGAAATGGTCACAGAGGTCGAACACAACTGGATCTATCGCGGCCAGGTCATCCAAACCAACCAAATCGTGGAAGTGGACGCCTGGATCACCCGCATGGAAACCGCCCCCTGCCCCACCCTGTTCGCCGACGGCTATCTGAAAGTGGACGGCTTGTATATTTACCAGATGCGTAATTTCGGGATACGACTGGTGCCGATTTGATTTCTCAGGATTTTAATAAGGTCACGACACCTGATTTTAGAAGTTGGTCGTCTATAGAAAGTGTAATGTTTGGCATTTGCTTCCTCCGATTGTGCCCACATTATGCGTGCAATACATTTGTGTCGAGGAACACCTTAGCCCCTGACATTCGCATCGTCTCGATCAAATTTGAAATCAGCCGGCAGTTTTCCGCGGAATTTTTTTTGCCGAGCGAATGTATCATTTTTCCCGGGTTTCTTTTTTATCTGAAATGATTTTGCACTTGAGACAACCACTTCAATATCGTCGCCTTCAGTCAGCTCAAGCGCTTGCACTACCGATGCCGGTAATCTAATTGCTAAACTATTGCCCCATTTAGCGACTCTCATGCATGCACCTCCTGGATATACATTTTAGGGCAATAGTTTACATAATATTGTTATTTTACATTGTAATCCAGGACCATATTATCGGACATTGGCATTAAAGTTTAATTTTTTCGAGTTTTGGGGTTATTTTTGTACCTGATGGCGTGACTTCATATATGAAAAAAGCATATTCCCCATTTTGTGGTTGGGTACTTGCCGGTGCGCCTATATACCGAACACTATTAATACGTCGGTCCTCCGCGCGGTGTAGATGTCCATGAATCACAAGACGAACCTTATGCGCTACGCATAAAAGCCTTAACGCGCGTCTATCTTCAGGGGGCATTTCCATTCCCCATCTCTCAACGACAGACATTGTCGCAATACCCCGTTCGGTGGCGGTTCGGTCGCTCGGGATATTCGGACTATGGTGCAAAATTACAATCTTCACTTTGATATCCCGAAATTTATATAGCAGACGGGCAAATTTCTCCAGCTGCTGATACCCAATGTGCCCCATTGCATTTGTAATACCGGAGGTATTTCCCTTATTGCATGAATCAAAAGCAAAAACAGCCATATTGTCATTAAGCCGAATCACACACGGGTATTTTGACTCGGGGATACCACCTATTGCCATACCGGCATGAAATTTTTTCAGGTCATCCGCAATCAGTTCCTTGTCATCTTTTGGCAGCCTTGCCCCCAAGCAGCACATGTCATGATTTCCAGGAATTATAGTACATTTTTTCTTCAAATCGCATTCTTCCAGTGTATTCCAAAAAAATTTCCATGCATTCAGGTCGCCTTTATCTGTTATGTCGCCTGTGAATAGTATCCAGTCTGATTCTTTGACGATTGGGCTGTTGGCAAGCTTACGGAATGCATCGTTCATGCCTTTCAATTTTCCCAACAGTTTCGGCTCTGAACGCGGATCTGCGTCCTTTTCAGTTAAATGCAAATCAGACAATTGAACGAGCCGGTAATTTTTTTCCCGCATTTCCACCCTCCTAGTCTGAAGACGCTTCCTGGATGCAGCTTTGGGTACCACAACAAAGGCGCAAAAATGTACTGTAAGGAAACTTTTTACAGGTATCGGCAGGCCTGAGTCCTTAACCCGGTTTTCTGTTCCATCACTGCCCAACCCCCCGGTTGCGTAAGCGTTCTCGCCAGTCCGATTGGAGGACTCCCTTGCGCCACCACCGAACATTTTCGGCATCCAGCCGTTCGCCCACGAACACAATCTGTCGCACTCGCTTTGTGCCATTGGCGCTCATTTCCTTCAACAACTCGCCGACTTCCATCCAGCGAACTTCTCGAAACTGCTTTTTCTCCCTCTCCAGTCCGCGATCTTCCTTATCCGGGAAGGTTCCGATCACCAACATCATCGGCCCGTCCTGGCGAATCCATTGTTTTACCCACCCCTGCTTCTTAATCGTAAAAACCTCGGCGTTATCACGCTTACGCCGCTTGAGATAGGAGTTGCCGGCTTTCAACTGGAGATACATGTGGCGGCCGGACGGCTTTCCCTCGTCGTCGGTTAGGTCCACCTGTATGTCAATCCCGTTGTCCTGATCGCCGGGAATCTCGTGACAGTCCTGGTTGGCACTCTTGAGTCGCGCGGAGACCTCGTGGACCAAGAGCTGGCCCTGCCTCCGGGTGTCGGTTATCTCAGTTTCTTGGCGGACCAGCTCTGCAACCTTCTCCTTAACGCTCTTGGTGGCGAAACGTTTCTCCATCGTATCCCAGAGCTTGATGTCCTCCCCGCACTTCGGGCAGAAGATCTTCGCCAGTTCGCCATCCTCCAAAAGAATCTCCATCGCCAGCTCGCGGTCCTTCACCGGATGGTCGCAATGCGGGCAACCATAGAAGCGGAGGCGCTGCACCTTGTCGGTGGACCTATCGCGGAAGTGTTCGTGGATGTAGCTGGCAAAAATTATTTGCTCGGTCTGGGAGACACCCCTCGTGTGGTGCGCGAGCAGTTCGCCACGGCCATCCTCAAGGCGGAGGAGTTTTACACCCACCATGCCATCGTCGCCTTTCGTTTCGAAGTCTGCAGCGTCCCGCCAGAGCTCCTTCAGTTTGTAGGCGCCGCAGTGCGCCAGCTTCACCACGAGTGAGGCGTAGAGATCATCGAGAAACCCGCTGATGGTGTAGCTCACGAAGAATTTCGGCGGCACCGGCCCTGCCGGTCGTTCCAAGCCGAAGTAACTCGGGAAAATGAGTTTCCCATCCTGACGCAGGCACAACCCGCGCTCTTCCAGCATGGCTTCCATCACCTGGAGAACCACCTTTTCCTCCGTCGGCGGCAGACGGCGTACTTCGGTTACCCGGCCATCGTCCAGGCGGGTTTGGAAAATCAACTGCCCCTCCGCGATGCTTCTC
>DYJD01000054.1 GCA_020723325.1 Desulfosudis oleivorans
ACCTGGTGCAGGGACTTTCACCCTACTAGTTCTGTGCCATGCCCGGCACACACGCTGCGGCTCAAGGGCGCGCGGCTGTATGCGCGTCCTCTTGCAGCCGCTGGTTCTGCCACTATTTTTGTTTATGATAGTACGGTGGATTTGGATTATCAAATCTTTCACCGTCACCAAAAGCATTTTCAATATCTTCCGGTATATATTTGCTCAATACATCATAATAGCATTTATGTAATGCTGCAAAAGCTCCCTTTTCGACAGTTCCAAGGAATTGATTCAGATCCTGAATATCTGAATAATGTAACGGTTGGTGAAAAAATTGAATATATTCACCAAGTGTCTGGAATACATACATAAAATCATGAAGTGAAATTTTGACATTTCTTTCGGGTTCGATTGTATCGAGCCCATATTCAATTTGTTCTTCAACTGTCGTATATTTTTTCATAGTCAATTAGAGGCAAAACCATTGATTATCAGGTCAATTTGCCCTGATAAGTTGATATTGAGGGGGGTTTCGGGCAAATTTGCCCTGGATCAATATCAGGCTTGATTTATCGAAAATCGCTTGATATGGACAGGGTGTCTTACCCGTTTCGCCCTCGTAAAAAATTTCCCCATTCTGTCTCTCCCTGAGACGAAAACGGGGCGCGTATTCCGAACTAGATTCAAAAACCGGCAGCCTTACCGGCGCTATTTAAAAAAACCTAACCATTTAAAATATCTTTTCATTCATATGTCAACAACAAAAGACCGACGATTATTGGACGAAGTCAGAGCTGCCATGCGGCTGCGGCATTTTCACATTCATACGGGATGATTCGTTCAAAACATAATCTCTCACGCAAAGGCGCGAAGCCCGCGAAGAAAAGCAGTTTTCCTTTTCGGCGCAACTGAGAAACATCGTGTCCTTCGAGAACTTCAGCGCAGCGGGTGGTGGAAAAATGAATTGATGAGAATAGATGGTAGGACCAATTCTGTCACATATGATTGGTTTTCTGGTTGGCTTGATATTTGGCATGAAATTAGGCCTTGATCATGATTAGGCCGAATCGCGGCTGGAAGCCGCTCCCACAATGGAGGATGGCCAAGACTAAAATTTACGGCAGGGATAAACAGTTTTTATTTGCGTTAATTCCAGTCCATTTGCGGTGATGGCGGCCGAAGGACAAATGGGACCAGGTCCCATGGGCGGATAATTGATATCGATAGATAGATCCATTTAATACCCCCTTTGACGATCTGTAAAAAAATCCGTCGCAATACAGTCCCATCCCGGCGCCTTGATCCCTACACCCTTTTTTCGAAAAAAGATCCTTATTACATATGGTTGGCTTTCTCGTAAAGCCCGTCCGAAATTTGGCACAATCGTTGCTCAATCCACTTTCAGACCTTTTCAGTGAAAATGATTCGAACGTAGAAAGGAAGCCATATGTTTTATACAATTTCCTTATATGCGTCTCTTGCCCTATTTTGCATCGGTCTGATCTACAAGATATCCAACTGGTTTCGATATCGCGTTGCCGAAGAAGCAGAGGGCATTCCCTTTCCCCAACGGGTTACGGCGGCCTTGGCCGGGATTTTCTCCACCATTTTCAGCGCTAAAATTCTTACGATGCTGCGCATTTTCATTCTTGATGTGCTGTTTCAAAAATACTTTATGAAAATGGGCTTCCTGCGCTGGTTCGCGCACATGTGCATCTACATGGGCTTCATTCTCCTGCTGCTCATGCACGGTCTCGAAAAAATCGTCACGGAGCCCTTGTTCAGCAATTATTACTCCACGGTGAACCCGTTCATGTTTTTGCGTAACCTTTTCGGCGTAGTAGTCATCTTTGGTCTGGTCTTGGCATTGGGCCGGCGGCTATTCTCCGCACCTCCCCGCTCCAAATCCACGGTGGTTGACTACTACGCCATCACCATCCTTGCGGTCATCATGCTTTCGGGTTTCTTTCTAGAGGCTACCAAGATCTTTTCCCACCGCATATATAATGAAATGGTGACGGAATATGCCGGCCTGGACGAGGATGATGCCGCCGCCCATGAAGCCCTGAATGCCTATTGGGTGGAAAATTACGGCCTGGTGTCTCCCAAAGTCGAACCACCTTTTGAAGCGGACCTACTCGCAGAAGGAGAAGAACTGCATAAGGGCAGTTGCCTGGATTGTCATGCGCCGCCCCAATGGGCCTTTTTAAGCTACGGCATCTCCCGGGCCCTGAAACCCGCCGCCTTGCAGCTCGATAAAATCAATGCCCCCAAAGCCGTCTGGTATATTCATATCCTGGCCTGCTTTCTGGGGCTGGCCTATCTGCCCTTCAGCAAATTCTTTCACATGTTCTCCACGCCGGTCCATCTCTTTGTCAAGGAGTTGACCAATAAGGAGACATCCGATCCGGCCAACCTGGCCACCCGCCAGGCCATTGAGCTGGATGCCTGTGTCCATTGCGGGGAATGCACCCGTAGATGTTCCGTGGCCGTTGCCCAGAATGAAATCCCCAATCCCAACATCTTGCCTTCGGAAAAGCATGCCGCCTTCCGGGCCCTGCTTTCCGGCCGGAATGTCAGTAAAAAGCAGCTCATCCGTATTCAGGAAGGCTGTCATATCTGCACCGAATGCCGAAGGTGTACGGATGTCTGCCCGGTGAGTATCAATCTGGAGGATTTGTGGTTCAACTTGAAACGCCAGGCGGCCCGCCTGGGTTATCCCAAACCAGAAGCCTGGGCCCGCAAAACCATCGGCGAGGAATTTGTGCTCACCAAGTTCAGCCACGACGACTTTTTCCTTTCCCTGACCGACAAGAACTTCATGAAAGAACTCACCGAACCGGTGCACGCCAACACCTTTTCCCTGTGTTTCGGCTGCCAGAACTGCACCAATGCCTGCCCGGTGGTGGGAAGTCATGAATCCCCCCGCAAGGCCCTGGGGCTATTGCCCCATGAAATCATGCATTGCCTGGCCCTGGGTCAGAAGGAACTGGCCCTGGGCTCCATGATGCTCTGGGATTGCGTGACCTGCTATCTATGCCAGGAGCAATGCCCCCAGGGGGTTTGTGTAACCGACGTGCTCTATCAATTGAAAAATATGGCTCTCAAACAGCTCAAACAAGAGGCGTGATATGCGAAAAAAGTTTGCGATTTTTTTGGGATGCAATATTCCGGTACGGCTGAAACAGTATGAGTCCTCGGCCCGGGCAGTGTTGGAGCAGCTCGGCGTGGAACTGACGGACATTCCGGATTTCAACTGCTGCGGCTACCCCCTCCGGAACATCGACCGCAAGGCCTTTGTGCTCTCCTCGGCCCGCAACCTGGCCCTGGCCGCGGCCCGCAACCTGGATATGCTATGTCTTTGCCAGTGCGGCTTCGGGACCTTCCGCATGGCCCAAAAGCTGTTGGAAGAGTCGCCGGATCTGCGTCTTATGATCGACCGGGTGCTCCTGAAAGAAGGCCTGAAATACAACCCCAAGCTCCAGGTGGAACATCTGCTGGGAGTCCTTTTTCATGATGTGGGCCTTTCCGCCATCCAGGAAAAAATCACCCGGCCCTATGAAAATCTCAAAATTGCCGTGCACTATGGCTGCCATGTGCTGCGGCCCAGCAATGTGGTGCGCTTTGACAATCCAGTGGCGCCCACCTTGTTTGACCAACTGGTGGAAATCACCGGCGCGGAAAGCATCAACTGCCCGGCCAAACTGGACTGCTGCGGTGGACCGGTCCTGGGAACCCACAACCTGCTTTCCCTGGATTTTGCCGAGAAGAAGTTGGAAGATGCCCGAAGATCCGGCGCCCAATATTTGACCACCGCCTGCCCCTATTGCCAGATCCAGTTCGAAACCGTGCCCAAACGCATTCAGTTCGAACGCAGCATTGACTACGCCACAGTGCCGTCCATCCTCTATTCCCAATTATTGGGGCTGGCCATGGGCCTTGATGAAAAGCGGCTTGGACTTGAGCTCAACAGCGGCGACATGCGCGGGGTCGTCAACGCCCTGCGCGGTGGCCTTTATACCCTGAACGGGCAGTTTGAACAAAAACCAGAACAAGGAGTATTTGTTGGAAAATAGTGCGCGAATTTTTACCACGAGGGACACGAAGGACTCGAAGAAAAGCATGAAGCCACCGGCCTAGCCGGAAAAACTTCGTGTCCTTCAGCGCAGCGGGTGGTGAAAAACGACTACAACAAATTAGGATGGTGGCTATGCATGAAAAACCGATTGGATCGATAATGGTTGTTGGGGGAGGTATCGCCGGCATCCAGGCCAGCCTGGATTTGGCGGACTCGGGTTACTATGTCTATCTGGTTGAAAAAAGCGCCGGCATCGGCGGCGCCATGGCCCAACTGGACAAGACCTTTCCCACCAATGACTGTGCCATGTGAATTATTTCGCCCAAGCTGGTTGAGTGCGGTCGGCACTTAAACATCGAATTGATCACATTGGCGGAAGTCATGTCCGTTTCCGGTCAGGCCGGCGATTTCCAGGTGGAACTGAAGCAGCATCCGCGTTACGTGGATATGGAAAAATGCATTGCCTGCGGCCTGTGCATGGAAAAATGCCCAAAAAAAGTCGACGACGACTTTAACATGGCCATCAGCAAACGCAAGGCCATCTATATCAAATACGGCCAGACCGTTCCGTTGAAATATGCCATTGACGGGCAGAACTGCATCTATGTAACCAAGGGAAAATGCCGGGCCTGCGAAAAATACTGCCCCACCGGCGCCATCAACTTCGCCGACAGTGAGAAGATCCGTAAAATCCAGGTGGGCGCCATGATTCTGACCCCCGGCTTCAAATTTTTCGATCCGGGTGCCAATGATTTTTACGGCTACGGCAAAATGCCGGACCTGGTCACCAGTCTGGAATATGAGCGCCTGCTGTCTGCCGGCGGGCCGAATATGGGTCACCTGATCCGGCCTTCCGACGGCCGCGAGCCCAAAAAAATCGCCTGGATCCAATGCGTCGGTTCCCGGAATACCCACCGCTATGACCACGGCTTTTGCTCCAGTGTCTGCTGCATGTACGCCATCAAGCAGGCCATGGTGACCGCCGAGCATTCTCCCGGCGAGAACCTGGACCAGCGCATTTTCTATATCAATGTCCGCTGTCATGGCAAGGAGTTCGAGCGCTACTATGAAAGCGCCAAGGAAAAAGGCATTCGCTTTATCAAGGCCCGGCCCAAGGTCACACCCAGTAAGAACAACATCGGTGTTACCCTGACCTATTTCTCCGACGACGGCCGGCGCATGATCGAGGACTTTGACATGGCCGTGCTTTCTATCGGCCTGGAAGCCCCCAAGGACGGACCGAATCTGGCCGCCCGACTGGGCTTTGAACTGAATCATTATAAATTCGCCAAGACCGGCAGCTTTGCACCGGTCACCAGCACCAAGAACGGCATCTATATCGCCGGCGCCTTTCATTCTCCCAAGGACATCCCCCAGTCTGTAACGGAGGCCTCCTGCGCCGCCGACGAGGCGGCCAAGATCCTTGCAGCGGCCAAAGGCTCCCTGACCAAGGTCAAGACCTATCCACCGGAAAAAGACATTGCTGCCGAGGAACCCAAGATCGGCGTGTTCATCTGCTCCTGCGGCATCAATATCGCCGGCGTCATCAATGTCAAGGAACTTACGGAATTCGCCCAATCCCTACCCCAGGTGGCCCTGGTGGAGAACAACCTATTTACTTGCTCCACCGACACCCAGAATATCATTGCCCAAAAGATCCGCGAGCATCAACTGAATCGCATTGTCATCGCCGCCTGCACCCCCAGGACCCATGAATCCATGTTTCAGGACACCCTGCGGGAGGCGGAATTGAATCCCTACCTTATGGAAATGGCCAACATCCGCAACCAGAACGCCTGGGTCCATCAAAATGATCCCGTGCGGGCCACCTCCAAGGCCAAGGATCAGATCCGCATGGCCGTGGCCAAGGTGGCCCTGAACCGGCCCCTAACCCGGCTGGAGGTTCCGGTTTTTCAGAAGGCCCTGGTGATCGGCGGCGGCATTGCCGGCATGACCGCGGCCCTGGATTTTGCCGAGCGCGGTTTTGAAACCGTGCTGGTGGAAGCCAAGGATCAACTGGGCGGCAATGCCCTGTCCCTGGACCAAACCTGGCAGAATGAGCCCATCCAGCCCATGATTGCCGGCCTGGTGGAAAAAATCGAGACCCACCCGCGCATCCGGGTTTTCAAAAACGCCCGGGTCAAGTCATGCAGCGGCTCGGTGGGCAATTTTGTGAGTGAAGTGGAAACCTCCGGGTCCGTGGAAAAAATCTCCTATGGGGCCGTGGTGGTGGCCACCGGCGCCAAAGAATTCCAGCCCGACGAATATCTGTTCGGTGAGGACCCGCGGGTCATGACCCAGTTGCAGTTCGACAAAACCGTTAGGGAGGATGAATCCGTGGCCCAATGGGCCAAGAATGTGGTGTTCATCCAGTGTGTAGGCTCCCGGGAACCGGAACGCCCCTACTGCAGCCGGGTGTGCTGCACCCATTCGGTGAAGGCCGCCATTGCCTTGAAAGAGCGCAAGCCCGCCATGAATGTTTTTATCCTCAACCGCGACATCCGCACCTATGGCCAGTGGGAGGATCTCTACCGCAAGGCCCGGGAAATGGGCATCATCTTTGTGCGCTATACCCGCGAAAGAAAACCCCGGGTGGTGAAAGAAGGCGACAACCTGTTTGTGGAAGTGCATGATGCGGTGCTGCGGCATATCTTCAAACTGCCGGCCGACCTGCTGGTACTGGCCACGGCCATTGTTCCCAACGACAACCAGACCCTGGTGGAATTGTTCAAATGCGGCATCAACGCCGACGGCTTCATCAACGAGGCCCATCCCAAGCTGCGGCCGGTGGACATGACCGTGGACGGATTGTTCGTGGCCGGTTTGTGCCATTACCCCAAATCCATTGACGAGGCCATTGTCCAGGCCAAGGCCGCCGTGTCCCGGGCCAGTGTGGTTCTGTTCAAGGAAACCATGCTGCTGGACGCGGTCAAATCCCATGTAACCGAAAAATGCGACGGCTGCGCCTTGTGCCTGGATGTTTGTCCCTATAAGGCTCTTACTCTGGAAACCGTATCCTGGAACGGGCGCAGCGCCAAACGCATGAAAGTCGACGCTGCCTTGTGCAAGGGCTGCGGCCTGTGCCAGGCCACTTGCCCCAAGGAAGGCGTTTTGATCCATGGTTTTACCCTGGCGCAACTCAAAGCCCAGTCCGATGCTTTTCTGCAAGCGGCCCTGGGATGAAAGGAGACAAGCATGCAAGCCAATTTCGAACCTGTCATCATCGGCTATCTGTGCAACTGGTGCGCCTATGCCGGCGGCGATCTGGCCGGTGTTTCCCGGCTGCAATACCCGCCGGCCATGCGGGCCATCCGGGTCATGTGCACGGGCATGGTGCCGCCGGAGCTGATTGTGGACGCCTTTCGCAAGGGGGCTGACGGCCTCATCGTCATGGGCTGACACCTGGGGGAATGTCATTACCTGGATGGTAATCATAAAGCCCTGGCCCGCATCGAAGCTGTCAAGATCGCCCTGGAAACCGCCGGCATCGATAGCGGCCGATTTGCCCTGGAATGGAGTTCCTCGGCCGAGGCGCCGCGCTTTGCCCAATTGGTGACGGCCTTTACGGAAAAAATAAAAGAATTGGGGCCCAATCCGTTGCGGATGGGGAAGCAAAAGAAGGAAGCCGCTGCATAACCAGTATCCATAAACGACATAAAGCGGAGCATTGTATGAAAACTTTTTTCAACCTGATCCAAGAAGTCCTGGAACCGCGGCTTTGCCATCGCTGCGGCGGCTGTGTGGCCTTCTGCACCGCCATCAACTTCGGCGCCCTGGAAATGGGTGAAGACGGTCGGCCCTCCTATAAGGATAAGGACAAATGCATCGAATGCGGCCTGTGCTATGACATCTGCCCGGAAATCGATGAGCTGCGGGAGGAGACCAAACGCCGGATTTCCTGGAGCGCGCCCATGGGCCGGGTTCTGGAAGTCATGGTGGCCCGTGCCCGGGACCAGGCCCAGCGGGCCCATGCCCGGGACGGCGGCGTGGTCACCAACCTGTTGCTGCATTTGCTGGATTTAGGCCGCATCGACGGCGCCCTGGTGACCAAAATCGTGGACCCCCTCACCTGCCGGCCCTGGCTGGCCCGCACCCGGCAGGAAATCATCGCGGCCGGCGGTTTTCATTTCGACGCCTCCCCCGGCTTATCCCTGTTCGGCAGCAAGTACTCGGCCTATCCGCCCTATATGGACCTGATTTCGCCCATGGCCAAGCAGGATCTGCGCCGCATTGCCTTTGTGGGCCGGCCCTGCCAGATCGAAACCATGCGCCGCATGGAAACCCTGGGGATCGTGCCTTCGGAAGTCATCAAATACTACATCGGCCTTTTCTGCATGGGCAATTTCCGATTTAGCGAAACCGAGCAGGCGGCCCTTGAGAAGCTCGGGGACTTCAAGTGGGCAGACATAAAAAAAGTCAATTTCAAGGACGGACTGCAGGTGCATTTGAAAACCAACGAGATCAAAGTCATTGAATTCGCCAAGCTGGATTTCATGAAGCGGGTGGCCTGTCAATACTGCGGGGACTATTCCGCGGAATTCGCCGACATCGCCTGCGGCGGCATGGGGGCGACCGAAGGCTGGACCACCGTCCTTGTGCGCACCCCCCTGGGCCGCGCCATTGTGGCCGAGGCGGCCGACGCCGGCATGGAACTGTTCAGCAATAAAATGAACCAGGAAGTGGCCATGCGCACCTTGAGCAAGGTGCGGGTCATGTCCGACCGTAAAAAAAATTTGGCCAGGCAAAACCGCAAAAGCCTGTCGGAAAAAACCAAGAAGCAAGCATAGGAGGAACCATGCCTGTCAAAATCGCTTCGGAATGGCTGAATTCCTGTTCCGGCTGTGAAATCTCCATCGTCGACATGGGGGATAGGTTATTGGATGTGCTCGGTCTGGTGGAATTCGTGCATCTACCGGTCCTCATCGATCACAAATATCTGGGGCAACTGGGTGACCAGACCCATATCCATATTCCGGAAGCCACGGTGGGCATCATCAGCGGCGGCATCCGCAACCAGGAGCACCTGGAAATGGCGGAGGAGATGCGCAAGCAATGCAAGCTCATCATCGCCCTGGGCACGTGCGCCACCCACGGCGGCATCCCGGCCCTGTGTAATTCCTTTACCAATGAAGAAATCGTGGGCGCCTATTATTCCACGGTCACCACGGAAAAGCCGGTCACGGTTCCCCAGGAGCATCTGCCCTATTTGTTGGAGGCCTGCTATGCCTTGGACGAAAAAATCAAGGTGGATATATATCTGCCGGGCTGCCCGCCCCATCCGGATCAGATTTTCTCGGCCTTGACCGGTTTGCTGCAAGGGGAATCCATTGAACTGCCCAGCCAAAGCGTGTGCGACACCTGTCCCACCATCCGCGATGGCAAAGGCCAGGTCAAGGCCTTGAAGCGTTTCCTGCAGGCGCCGGATTACAAACGCCCTGAAGATTCCCTGGATCAGATGCGCTGCCTGCTGGAACAGGGCTTTCTATGCATGGGACCCGTCACCCGGGCCGGCTGCGGCGGGGACGGGGTTGTGCCCCGTTGCATTTCCGCCCGGGTGCCCTGTCGGGGCTGTTACGGCCCGGTGAAGCAGGAGGGCAATCAATTGCTGGACATGCTGAACGCCCTGGCATCCAATAATATCGACATCAAATCACTGCCTGAAACCTCGTCCTTGTTACGATTTTCCGGCGCCCATCAGCGCCTGCGGCCCGCGCAAAAACAGAAGGAGGTCTAAGATATGGGAAAAGTCATTCAGATTGCGCCCATAACCCGCATCGAAGGCCATGCCGCCATCATCATTCATCTGGATGAGGACGGCAATGTGGCGGATTCCAAGTTTCACACCATGTCCCTGCGGGGTTTTGAAAAATTCGTGGAAGGCAAACCGGCCGAGGAACTGCCCCGTATCGTCAGCCGCATCTGCGGTATCTGCCCCTGGCACCACCATATGGCCTCCAACAAGGCCGTGGACGGGTGTTTTGATGTGACACCGCCGCCGGCCGGCCGCAAACTCAGGGAGCTGATGCAAATCATTTCCCATGCCGAGGACAAGCTCCTCAATTTCTTCTTCCTGGCCGCCGCCGACTTTGTCATCGGCCCGGACAGTGATTACGCGGTGCGGAACATTGTGGGCATTGCCAAGGCCAATCCGGAGCTCGCCGCCAAAGTGGTCAAGATGCGCCAGATGGCCAAATCCATGCTGGAAAAATTCGCCGGCAAGGCCATTCATCCCGTGGCCGGGGTGGTGGGGGGCTTTGCCAAGCCCATGTTGGAGCAGGGCCGGGTGGAAATGCTGGAAAAAATGCATGAAATTCTGGATTTCGCCCTGTTTACCATGAATTTTGCCAAAACCCAGGTCTTTCCCAAATACCTGGATACCATCCAAAGCCTGGGGGTCATCCGCACCGGCTTTATCGGCACCGTGGATAGCAAGGGGGCCTTGAACCTGTTTGACGGCAAGATCCGCATCATGCGGCCGGACGGTGAAAGCACGGATTTTGATGTGCGCGATTATAGCGACTATATCGGCGAGCAGGTGGTGCCCTATTCCTACGGTAAAATCCCCTATGCCAAGTTCTGGAATGAAGGCTTTTCCCTGGATGTGGATCAACCCAAGGGGATTTACCGGGCCAACTGCCTGGCGCGCATCAATGTGGCCGATAAAATGGCCACCCCCCTGGCCCAGGCGGAGCTGGAGGAATTCCGTGAAAAATTCGGCCGGCCGGCCCAGGCCACCCTGCTGTATCATTGGGCGCGGCTCATTGAGGAAATCTATGCCTGCGAGCGCGCCCTGGAACTGCTCAAAGACCCGGAAATCCGGGACACCAACATCCGCGCCAAGGTGGAACCCAAGGCCGGCCGGGGGGTGGGCTGTGTGGAGGCCCCCCGGGGCACCCTGATCCATGACTACACCACGGATCGCAACGGGTTGATCACCAAGGCCAATCTGATTGTGGGCAGCACCCACAATCTCGGGCCCATCAATCTGAGCGTCAAACAGGCGGCGCGCACCCTGATTCAAAACGGCAAGGTGGATGAGGGCATCCTCAACCGCATTGAAATGGCGGTGCGCGCCTATGACCCGTGAGTGTCCTGTGCTACCCATCGCCTGGACGGCGATCACGTGGTCTCCATCACCATCAAGGATGCGGCTGGGAACGAAATGCTGAATTGGCCGAAGAAAAAGGAATGAACCATGACGGCACTTGTTTTTCCGGATGTTAAAAAGCGCTTTACCATTACGGAGATTCGCAAGGCCGATACCCATATGTGTTGGACCTGCAGAACCTGTCTGGCGGAATGCCCCATCAATATTCCCACGGACGGACTGCAACCGCTTAAAATCGTGCGCATGGCGGTTTTGGGCCTGGTGGATGAGATGGTGATCCTGCCGGAGATCTGGTACTGCCTGACCTGCAGGCGCTGCAACGAAGTCTGCCCCATGGCGGTCAAGCCCTTCTTGCTCATTGAGTATCTGCGCCAGGAAGCCTTGCGGCGCGGCATCGCCACCTATCAAATGGTTCGCCTTTACGAGGAATTATTGGAAAGATTGCACCGGGCGCGCTGGTTTATTGCCAGGGATTGCCGCGAAATGCAAGCCGGGCAGGGCGCGCCATCGGCCGGCCGGGAAATCGGCCTGGCCACCCCGGCTTCGGTTTTTTCCGGCCGTATCCGGGTCCCTCAACCGCTCGGTCCGCTTTGGCCGTCTGAAAAAGAAAAGCCGAATATTTCCGCCTGCCTAACCTGCGGCGAATGTTGCAGCGTCTGTCCGGTTTTTCATGACGGCGAAGTCTTCAGTCCCATGAAGATCCTGCGCATGGCCGTGCTGGGCTTGATCGACGAGTTGTTGAATTCCCCTTCCATTTGGTTGTGCCTGGGCTGTGGGCGCTGCGCCGATGTGTGCAGCCAGAAAATATCCATCCAGCAGGTCATCGGCCACTTACAACAGGCGGCTGTTGAAAAACAGATAGTCGACTATGAATATGCTTATCGCTTCCGACAAGCCGCAAAACCGCTTTATCTGGATTACATTGAAGAGGTGGATAAGATCTTTCAACCAAGCCAATCTTCGTATGAAAATGAGTCAAAATTGATCCGGGAAACAGCGTTGGAAGGCGTATGTTAAAAAGTGGCTTGATGAGGTCCATTTGTATCATCGAGGGGCAGGGCAGCAGCATCGGCGCACACTGATCAAACACCTCATTGAAATTTCATACATGGGCTTTGACTTTTCAATGATTATGTCATTCGGCAAACGCCATGAAGAACTATCTTTCTGGTCGACCCACAGCGGCGCGGAAGTCGATCTTTTCTGGCAGGAGCACGGTAAAAACTGGGCCATGGAAATCAAATACGCCGATGCTCCCCGTTTCACCCCTTCCATGGCCAGTGCCATGAAGGATCTGGATCTCGCACATCTCTGGATCTTGTATCCGGGGGACCGGGCCTATCCCCTTGCACCCGGCGTCAGCACCCTGCCGCTAACTCACATCGGCGACAGTTGGCGCTACGAATAAAGCTCGTAATGGAATGCCTTCTATTAGTTGTCTTTGTGTTCATTCCAGGCGAGTTCAATTGTGGGCCAATGCTCATCGATCTCCTTCGAGTAGTCGTGGATCATATATTTCTCCCGTATCACCCGCCCATCAAATTGGTTTGAACTTGAGCCAGCATGCCCGGCTCGAGATTTTTTTATCAATATGGATTGGGATTGTAAAGAGATTGTTCCGGAGCGCTCAGCAATTCCCCGGTCGGGGTTCAGAAAGACCATTCTGCAGGGCCATCGCTCAGCCTCACCTTCATCGGCTTCCTTGGCCATGACTTTTTTCAACGAGGCCTGATGTTCCGGGTTCAGCGTCAAGGCATCAGGCTTCAGGCACAGACGCACCCCCTTGCCCGTGTTCCGGCTGAGAAGCGTGAGGGCCATTTTCCCATAATCCTTTGAAATCGCCTGCCGAAGTTTCAGCTCCGTAAGCCGATTGAACGGCCTGTTCGAGCAAGGCCACTTCCTCGTCGGACAGGGAATTGAAGTGGCTTTCGCGTTTCCGTGCTGAAAGGCGGCCGTTGTTCTGGAGGCAGAAACGTATGAAAAGATCAATCTGTCTATCTGGAATGTCCACCACTTCCTGGATGGCTTTCCTGGTCTTGTCGTAGTTTGCAAGAAAGGTCAGTTCGCCGGCGAGCTCCGTATCTATGGTCTGATCGATAAACCGAAATAATGCCTCTGCCTGCGGCGTCATATCGATGAAACGATACCATATAGCCGTTTCATTTTGGACGGTCATCTGGCCGTTTTCATCGAGGGAATACTCCACCAGAGGCATGAGCTGCCGGGAAAACGCCTCTAAAGAGGCATTATAGTCGGCGGCATTTTTCAGCATGGCCGCCGAAACGGGAAACATCACGCTCTTTGGTGTGAAACCCCGTTGGGCGAGGATGTTGTGGATCAGGAAACGATGAATTCGACCATTGCCGTCCTCGAATGGGTGCAGAAAAACGAATCCATAAGCAATAGCTGCAGCCTGAGTCACCGCGGACATGCCGCCGGTTGTCATGCGCACGTTGGCTGCCATCAGGCCGTCCATCAGGTCGGTCAGGTCTTCAGGCTTTGGACACACGAAATGGATTCGTTCCTTTTGCCAAGCCACTGTCTCGCCGACATAGTTCTGACTTGACCGGTAATCGACATCACGGAAGCGTGCATCCACAATCTTGTTTTGAAGTTCAATCAAGCGTTCTTTTCGGCAGAAGTCTTCTTGTTCAGATGTTTGAAGCAAAGCTGCAAATCGCTCGGTCCTAGTCGAAGAGGGCTTGATATGTTCGATTTCAAAGGACGATTTCGTCTCCTTGGTGTATAGATACCCGAGAGCCCGCTTCAATAATTCCGGGGAATAGCCGGCCAGCACCTGCCGGCAACGCCCAGGAAGGTCGGCCGCCTCGAAATCCTGCAACGTGCCGGTGCGTCGAACCATGGGGCAAAAGCGGCCGTCACCCGGCAAGTTGTCGTTGATCCTTTGCCGCCGGACTTGCCGGACCGTTGCAACCGTATAATATTCATCCGGTTCGAGCAGATTTATGTAATTGCCGCGCTTCAGGTCCTGCAGGGGAAGCCTCTCGCCGGTCAAAAATTCGTAAAGGAACCACAAGCGCCTGGCATACTTGCCGGTGGGTTTGGACCGCACATGGGCAAGGATTTCCTTCTGAGTGATTTTTTGAAATAAACTGCAAAGGATCGCCAGATTCGTCCCGTCATATTTGAGCGCGAATTCGAGATGGCTGCCGGGAGTGTCACCGGGCCAATACTTGGATGGGTAGATTTCCTCGATAACACCATCCTTCGAATTTACACGGTGGATGCCGCTGGTTGTCACCATGGATTTATGCCAGTTCGGGATGATATCGAGTTCATACTGCTCGATAAGCATCGCATATCCGGCGGGCTTGTGTATCGGTTTGACCGGTTCAACTTCAGTCATGGTTTCTTCCTTGCACCGAAGCTTCGGCAGGCGGAAAAATAATTATGATGCAAGAATTATCGTTATATTTCGGCATAAGTCAAACAAAATAATTACACCTTTTAATTGAAATCACCAGCCTGGATTCCCAGGGGGTTTCATATGTTGTTTCACCTTGCAAGAAAGAGTTGATTTAGAACGGCCTCTAAAAACAAGTCGAACCTATTTTGAAGGGCCGACTTGTTTTTAGGCAGTAATGAGTAAATAGATATGCTGAACCGCGACGGAATCTTTATATGGGTAAAGATTATTTACTACTTGTTTTTTGCGGGCCGGCCGCCCTCCCATCGATTTGAATCAGTACTTTGTCAATGCGGTTGCCGTCCATATCCACGACCTCGAACTGTGCGTCCCCACAAGCAAACATATCGCCGGCCTTGGGAATTTTTCTCAAATGCTGCAGCATGAAACCGGCTATTGTCTTCACATCCTTGCCCATGTCGATACCTGTAACGGCTTCCACCTCGTCGGTGGGAAGGGTCCCGTCAACCAGCCAGGAGCCATTATCTCTTTGCATGATCCTGGGTTCCAGGTCTTCACCTTGTTCCGGCAGATCCCCGGCAATGGCCTCGATCACATCCGTGAGGGTGACAATTCCTTCTGTTGTGCCGTATTCATCGACCACTACGGCAATATGCACTTTTTCTTTTTTGAATCGACTGAGAAGCCTGAGGACCGCTGTGTTGTCCGGAGCAAAAAGGAGCGGCGTCATCAGTTCGGCAAGCGCAAAATCCTCGCAGCGCATTGCTTCCGGAAGAAGGTTTTTGGAATGGATAAAACCGACGGGGCGATCCACCGTTCCATCACAGACAAGTAAGCGGGAAAAACGGTTTGATCCGATCATATCCAGAATCTCGTTTCGGCCGGCCCGGACATCCACCCAAAAAATCCTGGAGCGCGGTGTCATGATAACTCTGATCGGCCGATCCGCCAGGCGGAGCACTCCTTCTATCATTGTTTGTTCCATCGGAACAAAGATTCCTGCCTGGGTTCCCTCGGCAATCAGCAGTTTGATCTCGTCCTCGGTGATGGATGTTTGCCGGGTTTCCGCCAAACCCAATAAGCGCAGCACCCTTTCGGTTGAAGCCTGGAGAACCCATATTGCCGGCGCTGCGATCAGCGAAAGTCCTCGCATCGGACCGGCCAGAAGAGAGGCGATCCGTTCCGGTTGAGCGAGTGCCATGCGCTTCGGGACAAGCTCGCCAAGAATCAAGGATAAATAGGCTATGCCCACAACGGTTGCGCAGATTCCGATTGTATCGCCATAAGGTGAAAGCTCAGTAAACGTGTTGAGCCAATTTCCGAGTCGCTGCCCCAGGGTTGCGCCGCTGAAGGCGCCGGCAATGATGCCAACAAGCGTTATGCCGATTTGAATCGTCGATAGGAAGCGACTCGGCTCTTCCATGAGGCGGAGAGCGGCGCGGGCCCCATGATTGCCTTGATTCGCCAGATGCACGAGGCGGCTTTTTCGTGATGAGACCACAGCAAGTTCGGACATGGCAAGAATGCCGTTCACCAAGGTCAGAAGGATAACGGCAAGAATTTCAATATACAGCATGACGACGACCTCAATAGCTGCTGATGCAGCGAAGCAGTTTCTTTTCCAAAAAGCCAATCAATAAGGGCCGTATCATCCGATGGATGGAAAAAATCGTCAACTAAATTTCCAATTATGTTTGAATGGCGCTTGACAATCCGTAACAACTGATTCATATTTTTGTAACAATTGAACAAGGAGATATCATGAAGCCGGCGGGCCCCAAAAAATGGTTGCTGTTGATTCATCAAATCCCCCCCATGCCCAACGCCCTGCGTGTAAAAATCTGGCGACGGTTACAGCAGGTGGGGGCTGTGGCGATCAAACAGTCGGTTTACGTGATGCCGGTTTCAGAACAATCGCGGGAGGATTTGAACTGGACCCTTAAGGAGATCATCGACGGCGGCGGCGAAGGCTATATTGCAGAAGCTCGCTTTGTGGAGGGGCTTTCGGGTGAACAGATTTTCGCCTTGTTCCGCAACGCGCGCAAATCCGACTACGAAAAACTGATCCAGGATGCCACTGCTCTGCTTGCGAGCTGGTCTTCCGGGGAAAGCGTGTCGCGCGATACGGCCGCAAAGGGTGCGGTTCAATTATCCAAATTGCGGCGCCGTCTTGCGGACATTGAGGCCATTGATTTTTTCGAGTGTCCTGAACGCGCCGGCGTGGAATTGCAACTGAAGGAGTTGGAAAAGATCCTGTCAGGACCGCCATCCACCAAAAACCCGGACAGAAGGGCCATCGGCGAATTGAAAGGAAGAACCTGGGTAACCCGCCGCAATATATTCATAGACCGTATTGCCTGCGGCTGGTTTATCCGGCGGTTCATAGATCAAGCGGCGGTTTTCAAATTCGTCCCGGAATCCCGCTACAGCCCAAAGGCCGATGAGCTCCGCTTCGACATGTTTGACGGGGAATATACCCATGAAGGCCAATGCTGCACCTTTGAAATCATGATCCAGCGCCTTGGATTTCAAGACCCCGCCCTGCAAGGCCTGGCCGAAGTTGTTCATGATATTGACTTAAAAGAGGTTAAATTCGCCCGCCGGGAAACCGATGGTTTCAAGGCCCTTGTATCCGGCCTGGTGGCCGAACATTCGGATGACGGGCAGCGCCTGACGGAAGGATCGCGCCTGTTCGATAACCTTTACGCCTATTATCAGTGTCAAAAAGGAGAAAAACCATGCCATCCATTGAAAAGCATATGAACATCAGCAAACTGAGAACCGGAAACACCTATCAGGAGATTCATGCATGGATCGATGATCCCGGGCACAAGGAAGAGCGCCACGACATCACCCGCGTGCTTGAGTTCAGCCGAATGTTCCAGGAGAAATACGGCGAGGAAGCGGCCCGGGAATATGTTCAGCACCTGGCCGATGATTTGAACGGGAAGTTCAACCACCTGGTTGAGGATGTCCAGGTGTTGGTGGACAAAACCCTGGCCTATTTCGGTGCCAAGAAATAAAAGGAGAGTCCCCATGAAATGGATAACTCGATCCCATGTCCACGTGGACCGGGTGGCCTGCCCGTGGCTGATCACCCGCTTTGTCGATTCGGAAGCTGAATTCCTTTTCGTCCCCAAGAGCAAAGTCATGGAAATCGCCGAAAAGACCGGGGCGATACCTTTTGACACCGAGGGCGCCAGGCTGCATCACCGGGATGACCGCTGCACCTTTGATGCGATCATCGAGGACTATCGGTTGACCGACCCGGCCTTGTTGCGCATGGCCAAGGTGATCAACGCGGCCGACACCGGCCGTATGGCTGCCGATCCCCTGGCCGCCGGTTTCGAGGCCATCGCCGTGGGCTACGGCCTGCGCTTTCCGGACGACCTGGAGAATATCGAAAGACAGTTCGAGGTCTACGACGCCCTGTATGCCTGGTGCCGGCTGGATGTGGCCAAAGGGGCCTCGTAAAGGACTTTGCCATGACGACTTCTGAAACCTTCAAAGCCCGCGTCTCCCGGCTTACCCGTTTTCTGGGCCTGCAGCGCAGCACCGTCGGCGTGCTGTCCATGGTGGTGCTGGTGGGCATGGGCGAGCGCATGGCCGAACGGTTCCTGCCTATTTATATGCTGGCCCTGGGGGGCGGGGTGCTGGCCGTCGGGCTGCTGCAGGCCATGGACAACCTGCTGTCGGCCCTTTACTCCTTTCCCGGCGGTTATCTGACCGACCGGGTCGGCACCAAACAAGCGCTGCTGATTTTCAATTTGGTGGCCATGGCCGGGTTCACCCTGGTGGTCCTGGTGCCGGCCTGGCAGGCGGTGCTCATCGGCGCGGTGCTCTTCATTTCCTGGTCGTCTATCTCACTTCCAGCCACCATGAGTTTGATGTACAAGGTGCTGCCCCGGAACAAACGCACCATGGGGGTCAGCATGCACTCGCTGATGAATCGCATCCCCATGGCCGTCGGTCCCTTGCTCGGCGGGGTCTTCATTGCTATTTGGGGTGAACGGGACGGCGTGCGTTTCGCATTCGGCGCGGCTCTGGTCATGGCAATGGCCGCGCTGCTGCTGCAACAGTGGATGATCGAAGATGACACACGGACTAAGAACACCGTTGGCGAAACCTGTGCCCCCACACCGGAAAAAAACCCGCTGAAACTGCTGCGCCTTATGAATCCGGCCATGAAGAGTCTGCTGGTGACCGATATCCTGGTACGATTCTGCGAGCAGATTCCCTACGCCTTCGTGGTGGTTTGGAGCATGAAGACCATTGCGCACCCGGTATCGGCCATCCAGTTCGGATTGCTGACCTTCGTCGAAATGACTACGGCGGTGCTCATCTACATCCCGGTGGCCTATCTGGCCGACCGCAGCACCAAGAAGCCTTTTGTGCTGATGACTTTTGTTTTTTTCACCTTGTTTCCCCTGGTGCTGCTGTACAGCCACAGCTTCGAGTGGTTGCTCGCGGCCTTCATCCTGAGAGGCCTCAAGGAGTTCGGCGAACCCACCCGCAAGGCCCTGATCATGGATCTGTCCCCGGAGCACTGCAAGGCCGGCATGTTCGGCCTTTACTATCTGATCCGGGATGTTGTTGTCTCGGCAGCCGCTCTGGCCGGCGCGTTTTTATGGCAAATAAGCCCGGCAGCGAACCTGATCACGGCCTTTGTTTTCGGGGTTGCCGGCACGGCGGTGTTCGCGGTTTTCGGCAGGGATCTGCCGGCTCCTGCCGACAATATGAGAAGCGCAAGCGGATAGTGAAACCATTAATGCGGAGCGAAATTCCATGGTAACATTTTTCAAGAGTAAAAATACAGGCGATGCCTGCCGACCGCTCCTGGACATGGACCCGGAACAGACCGGTCGATACAAGCATTTCAGGACATTGCTCGATCACAACCGCGCGGCCCTCAACCTGATGGCCGATCTTGAGCAGACATACTATGACAACCGGCCTTTTACCATGCAGATGCTGGAACGTAAGTTTACGCTGCTCTTATCCGAGGTGGAATCAATGGTTCAGGCCCTGTCCGATCTGTCCGCCAAGCCCCATGAGCGCCTGTCCGCGGTTTTGCAGAACCTTCTACGTTATTCCAAGGATGAACTGAGACCCGCACTGTATCCAACCACGGATATCCTTACCTTGCCCCTTTCCCGGATTGAGGCCGGGCAAGACAGGGCCGTGGGGGCCAAGGCGGCCAATCTGGCCCGGGCGAAACAGGAGTTGGGCCTATCTGTGCCCGCTGGTTTTGCCGTCACCACCGCCGCTTACCAACAGTTTTTCGCCGAAAGCGGCCTTTTGGCCAAGATCGACGAGGCCATGGCGCAACTGGCCGCCGACGACCCGGCCTCCATAGAGTCCGTGGGACGAGACATCCGCGCCCTTATTCTTGAAAGCCCCCTGCCGCTAGCCGTTCACGCGGCGATAGCTGCGGCCGCCGCTGGATTGACCGGCGATGCAGCCACGAATATGCGCCTGGCGGTGCGCAGCAGCGCCATCGGCGAGGATGGCGAAATCTCCTTTGCCGGACAATATACGTCCATCTTGAACGTGCCCGTCGCGGATTTGGCCGAGGCCTACAAAAAGGTGGTGGCCAGCAAATACTCTGCCCCGGCGCTTTCCTATCGTCTGCACCACGGCGTGGACGACCGTGACACCCCCATGGCGGTATTGGTTCTCGAAATGATCCAACCACGCCTGAGCGGTGTTTTGTACACTTCCGATCCCATGGGCGAGGACCGCGACACCATCCGGGTCAGCGCTGTCCACGGCCTTGGGGAAGCCTTGGTGGGCGGGGAGGCCTCGCCGCAGCGGGCATACCGGATCACCAAAAACGAATTCAAGGTGCTGGAGGTTGCCGGAGCTGAAACCAATGCCCCTGCCCCGGACACGGGCGCACTTGATGCGCCGTTTCTCCGGGAGCTTTGGCAATCCGCCAAACTTCTGGAAGATCACTTTCAATGTCCGCTGGATATCGAATGGGCAGTGGACGATGATCACCGCCTGTATCTATTGCAGGCCCGCCCGCTGCTGGTGATCGAGGAAACAACCGCTCCGGGACCCGCGCCCGCGGCCGATTATCCGGGCCACCCGCTGATCATGGAAGGCGGCAAGTGCGCTGCCGGCGGTGTGGCGGCCGGCCGGGTGCTGGTGTTGAAAAATACAGAGACAGGCGCTCCCTTTCCAATGCTTGATCCAGACACCATTCTGGTGGCCCGCACGGCATCCACCGCCATCACCCCCTGGATCGGCAAGGTGAAGGGTCTCATCACCGATGTCGGCGGCGTCGCCAGCCACCTGGCCTCGGTGGCCCGGGAGTTCGGCGTGCCGGCGCTTTTTGACACGCAAAACGCCACCGCGACCCTGATGGACGGCCAGGAAATCACCCTCTGGGCCAACCGGGCCCGGGTTTACAGGGGCGTGGTGGCGGAGCTGACGCGCGGCACGCGGTCGGTGAAGCGCCCCATCTTCGCCAGCCCGCTCCACCTGAAGCTGCAGCGGTTGCTGGACCTGATTGCGCCCTTGAACCTGACCGCGCCTGATTCACCCCAATTTAACCAGGAAGGATGCCGGACGGTTCACGATATCATTCGTTACTGCCATGAGATGTCCATGCGGGCGATGTTCCGCTTCGGGGAAGCAACCGGTCGTCTTCGCGGTGCGGTGCGCCTCAAGGTGAGCATTCCCATCCAGATCTATGCCCTGGATTTGGGCCAAGGACTTCGCCAGGGGTTGACCACCTGCGATGAGCTCAACGCCCATGATGTGGTCAGCGCGCCCTTCCGCGCCCTGTGGCGGGGACTTTCCCATCCGGGCGTCAATTGGTCGAGCACTATCGCCGTGGGCGCTCACAACTTCATGTCCCTGATGGTGGGCGGCGCCATGCCCCAGCAGGGCCGGCTGGGTGAAGCCAGCTATGCCCTGGTCTCGGCCGATTACATGAACCTGAGCGTGCGCTTTGGGTATCATTTCGCCACGGTGGACGCCCTGTGCGGGACGGATACGGAGCATAATTACGTCAACCTGCAATTCGCCGGCGGCGCGGGCCCCTATTTCGGACGTTCCCTGCGGATTCAATACATGGCCGCCGTGCTCCATCGGCTTGGATTTGAAACCAGCGTCAAGGGGGATCTGATCGAGGCGAGCATGGCGCGGCTGGACCAGGCCGGCATGGAAGACGCCCTTGACAAATTGGGGCGCCTGTTGGGCACCAGCCGGCTGTTGGACATGGCGCTGAAAAGTCCGGAACAGGTGGCCGTGTTGACCGAGTCCTTTTTCCAAGGCAAGTACGACATTCTTGAAAAGGAACGCGAGAACGCGCCGAAAGACTTCCATCTGATCACCGGGAATTGGAAAACCGGCGAACCGGACATGGAACCGGGGGTGTTGCAGGACGGTTCCGATTTCGGTTCCTGGATCTCCACCGGCGTCTCACAGGCCATGACGCGCCTCATGGGCAAGCGCTACCAGGAAATGCTGGACAACATCGGCGCCTACTATTACTTCCCCCTGGCCATTGCCAAGAATAGCACCATGGCCGAAGGCACGGCAACGGTCAAGGTCAAGCTGCTGTCCGGAACCATCGACCAGGCCGGCGGTTTGGCCTTCGCCATCCGCGACTGGAGCAACTATTTCGTCCTCAGGGTGAACGCCCTCGAAGACAACTTCATCCTTTTTGAGTTCATTAATAACAGGCGCAACCAGCGCTCGATTGTCCAACTGGAAGAAGTATCAAGCGCCCATATCAACCCTTTTCATAACAGCCCATCCCGGCATTCGGATAGCATAAGGAAAATTGAGTCGGGAAAATGGCATTCAATTAAGGTCGAACTTACCGGGTCCAATATAAAAGGCTATCTCAACGATCAACTGCTCATCGAATACCATGCGGGAAAACCGCTTGACGGCTACGTGGGATTATGGACCAAAGCCGATTCGGTGACTCTTTTCGATCAATTAACCTTGGAACGTTGATAATGCTTTGCCGCTTTTAGCAGAGCCTTATGGGGATGTCTCCAGGGCAATCGCATGTAGTTTTTTTCGGGGTCGGGGTCGGTATCGGGATCGGTAT
>DYJD01000022.1 GCA_020723325.1 Desulfosudis oleivorans
CATGGCACGGATTTTTGAGCCTGTGAAGATGGGGTTATTTGAGCGCTTACATATTTTCCATGGCGGTTAACGAACCTGCTCACCTGCCGGGCGGAATTCATCACTGATCGATGCGATAGGGCCAATGTAGAAAGAGCTTACGCTATTGTAAATGCTTTCAACGGCTGGCCATATTCCATGCTGTTTAATTCCCCTAATTGATGAATCAATCCCTTCAATAGAAAACGCCCATTGGGGTGGACGAATTTTTTTAATTTGTTTATTATGAGTCGATATTTGTGCGCTGCATTTTTCAAACTTTGAATTTCTATAGCCCTTTATTCGGTCCCTTAAAAGTATATTATATCCGTCAAATTCAAAGCCGCGAGGCCCTGCTGTCACACACACAAACGGATGGTTATTAGATTTTTTATTGTTTATCTTTGTTTTTAAATACTCTTTTATGCCAATAGGCTTGTTTTCTATCATAAAACCAAACTTTGTTCTTATCGCTTATAAAAATTTCAAGCTGTGACATATCGATTTTGTATCTATGAAAAAGTGCTAATAGCTCCCGCAAACAAATATCCGATGGTTTCTTGGTTTTTACATAGAGATAGATTGTATCTCCAACGCCCTCATATCTTTCAATGCAGTTTATAGAATCAATCCACTTAAAAAATGATAGTTCATCTCCTTCTGAATAGAATGTGACTTTTTTGCATTCAAGTTTAGGCATTTCGATATTTATGCCTCAGATTTTCATTAAACCTTATAACGCCGGGCATCTCCTGGGCCAAAAGCCGCCAGACTTTTGGGATCAGAGTGGATGCCCTTGGCCTATACCAATCTTTTATTGGCTGGTCGAAGTTCATACAAAGCCTGATCTTCCCTTACAAGGCTCGCCGTTTCAACGGCTATCCTTTCAAATCGGAGCTTCGCTGTTGAGAAGAGGTTATTACTTTCCGCTTTGAGGAAACGGGCCGCCATTCGGCAATATTCCGGATCGATCTCCACGCCGATACTGTTTCGGTATGTCCTAGAAGCCGCTATCATTGTAGTCCCGGAACCGCAAAAAGGGTCTAATATCGTGTCACCCGTGAATGAGAACATGCGAACAAGACGTGTGGCAAGCTCCATAGGAAAGGGGGCAGGATGCCGCTTAGTAGATGCACCGGTGATATTCCATATTTGCTGAAACCAGCGGTCGAAGTCTTCTTTGCCAATTCTGCTTTCTTCCCGTTGTTCATTCGTTGGTTTCCTGTATCCTCCCGGTTTACGTTGCATCAATATGAATTCAATATCGTTCTTAACGATGGCATTCGGCTCATAAGGCTTTCCAAGGAACTTCGATCCGTTTTCCACCTCATAGGAAGCGTTTGCAATCTTGTGCCAGATGATGGGGTTCAGGTTGTCGAATCCGATTCGCCGGCAGATAACGCAAATGTCGGCATGAAGGGGAAAGACCAAGTGGCGCCCGAAATTGCGTCTTGCGACGCAGACATCGCCAACGACGCACACAAGGCGACCACCCGGTACAAGGACACGGTAGATGTGCCGCCAGACTTTCTCCAACTCAAAGAGAAACGACTCATAATCCTGAATGTGGCCCAATTGGTCGGGATTTTCGTTGTAACGTTTTAGATTCCAGTAGGGAGGGGAGGTTACAACGAGATGGATGGAAGCGTCATCTATAAATGAAAGATCCCGTGAATCACCGTTTATCAATCTATGAACAGTCGCCTTTTCCATATGATTACACATATGCCTTCAAATGAGCCACAAGGACTCTGGCAAAGCGATCAAGGGAGAGATCATCCGCAGGGGTTGAAAAACGCCCTAGAATTCCTCCTTCTGATGTCGAGGAAAAGAAGGCCGCTGCCGTATAATGGCGCTCAAGAACGAGCTTACGGCAGAAGATTTCATACCTGCGCATATAGGAAGCGCCTACAAATTCAGGAAATACCTTGAAGTGGGGTTCCTGGACTTTGACCGGTCGATTTGAGGCCTCGCAGTCCTCCAGCATGAAGAAATAGCCCAAGAATGGCTGGGGGCTACTCAGATAGGCGCGTTCCCTGAAGGCAGTCCACAGATCAAGGGCGCTTCCCATCGCCTCTTCGGTCCGATTGTTGAAGTTGTTGCCAAAGGATGGGCCGACTTGTGATTTCGCTTCTATGGCAGCCAGAAGAGTGTCCTCACGAATGACAAGAAGATCCCATTCTTTCGTGGGACGGAAGAAACCAGGAAGTTCGACAGCCTTCTTTCTGAACACGTATCTACTGGAAATGCCGGAATCGGTTATAAGTTCCGTAAAAAGGTCAATGAATCCATCCATCTGCGCTCGGCCTGTCACAGCACTGCGTAGCCCCTGGTCAGCCTTCCCGGTCTGCTGCTGTTTATCTCTCTGCCCTTGCCGCGTCTTCCAGTAGTGGGTTACAGCCATGCTGGATCGCTTAGTCAAGTCTCGAATGATATCGTGATTGTTCATAGGCATTGTGTGTTAGATTCTCTTTCTATATTCATGTGGCCAACGTATTTTTTCATCTGATGGTGTGGAGCGTCAGCGGAACACCAGTCAGGTGGAAAAAATTGTTGGCCAAAGATGTGCCTCTTTACATTTTATGGAATTACAATATCTATGGTATACGGTCCCACTGAATTGTAAGAGTCAAAAAAGTACTGAGTAAAACAACCGAACAGTTCGCGTGATATCGGATAGTCAGCTGATGGGTTATGATAAACAGCACTTTGCGACGTACGAATTCGGCACCGCCCTCCACTTACATATCGTTCAACATAAATGATTGCTGATATGTATGGTTTCATTCCTTGCAATCCTGTTGGTGTTTTGAGCAGAGCGTCTGCCAGAGCTAAGGGACGATGAGTGCCAAGGCCACTGAAAGCTGAATAGTCAAAGACAACAAAAACCATGCCCTTTTGATTTTCATAGCCAAATTTCAATTGTTCTGCCTTTTCCTCTGTCGCCCTTCTTATGATTCTTGATATTTCTATTTCTTGATTCAGAGGTGCACCGTTGCCAGCAGAAATAGACGCATTATCATTACTTGAAACGTTTAATGTCGTGACTTCACAGAAAAACTCGGTTCCTGAAGTGGAGGTTCCTTTAAAGTCTGGGGTCCTGCTGCTGCCTTCTGGAAGAGCTTCAGGGCTCAACAAAAGGTCACACATAAACCTGTAGCAGCATAGTTCATTCACTGCCCCAAGGTGATCGCTATTAGTTAAACTCTCAAGGGCGTTTTTCATATGCTGCTTCTTGCCTGTTGATGGGAATGGATGAGATAGGAACCACTCCCGAAGAATGGCAAGATAGGTTCCGCCACTGCTATCGATATCGGCAATTACATCAAAAGCCCACGAATTCTGTGTGGCTTTGGATTTGATTCCATCTAAGCAAGATTGATTATACAATTTGTGTTTCATATCTATCGCTGCTTATGGCTAACAAGTAATTCTATAGTTTTCTGGATATCTCCGATAACCAGAAAAGCTCTGCCGAACAATCAATCCTATGCGCTGTAATAATTATCGAGCTGTGAAACAATCAGACGTATTTGTACCTATCCGTTTACACAATATATTTTGTCTTAACAAGTGTTTTTTCCGTTATAGTTACAGATAAACTTTCAGTCTATCATATCATTTTCCGATGGTGACCTCGGCCTCGAAATCAATTGTGGAAAGCCCGGGAGGCCAGAACAGGGGAATCGCATGTAAACTTGGCACGCAATGCACAGGCATTAATCACCAAGATTTCATCCAGCGAATACTATTGTCCACCAAAACAAAACGATTAGTGAGCTATTTGGTTTTGTCTTTGCCATCCAACCTTTCGGGGTCGATATCGGTATCGGAATCGGTATCGGGTTTTTTCCATATGCGATCGCCCGGGCGGCCAAAAGCTTACCTATTGACTTTTGATTTGAGTATGCCATATGTTCACCTCTCGATTTTGTCATGAAAAGAGAAGGATTGAACGTATGAAATACCAGCGTAAGGGCATTGCAATTTGTTTGCTGTTCATCATCTGCTTGGCCTCAGGTGGAAGAGCCGCGGCTGAATCAACAGCCGGGGAAGGCCAGAGCAACGGCCCGGCAACGGAAGGGAAAAAAAGATGGATCGGCCTGACCGGATCATGGGGCGGCCATCATCATCTTTGGAGCGCCACGGATTATAAAGGATATAAAAACAAGACCGCCGGGGTTTTTATGGAATGGGAAACAGAGGCATGGGTGCCGGTTCCCGTGAACATGGAGCACACCCTGCGGCTGGAGCTGCATTACCAGGATATCTGGGGCACGATTCCACTCACCTCGGACCAGGTTCCGCCGGAAAAAAGAAACGGCGGACCTTACGGCACCACCCTGGATCATTACAATATCGCCTTGCTCTTGATCCGGCGCTGGGTCTTTTTTCCGGAATATTTCATCCGTCCCAATCTGAATCTCGGTTTCGGCATATCTGTTCTCAACAAGACCGTGCTGGAGGACGGCACCATCCACAATTTCAATTTTGTGGGCGGCGGCGGGCTGGAAGCGGATATCAACCGGCAATGGTCGGCCTTTATGGATGTACGCTGGGAGCATTTTTCAAATGGGGGCCAGATTTATCTGACCAATGCGGCCGTTATCGGTTTGGAGTCCATTAACGGCGTATTCGGGCTGCGCTATCGTTTTTAACAGATTTCGTCCGGCCCCTTTTTACTTGAATCCTGCTTGTGGCTATCAGTGCACGTCGATCTTTCTGGGTTTGGTCTCTTCCGGCTTGGGAATGCCGATGCGCAGAACACCGTCTTTGAATTCAGCCGTTATTTTTTCAGCATCGATGTGATCCGGTAAGGTGAACAACCGTTCGAACTTGCCGCAGGTTCTTTCGCGCCGGTAGTAATTGTCTTCCTTGATCTCATTGTCCGTGGCGCGTTCTCCCCTCAGGGTCAAGATGTTCTCCTTTATGTCGATCTGAATGTCCTTTTTATCCACGCCCGGCAATTCCGCCTTGATGACAATTGTGTCATCTTTTTCAAAGATATCCACCACCGGATTCCAGTTCCACAAGGAAACCGTTTCGCCTGTGCCGAGAACCGGAAAGAGGAAGTCATCAAACAGGTTGCTGAAACGATCGCGCAAGCTCATAAAATTGCCTCTGGGGGTCCATCTCATCAGTTCCATAATATTACCTCCTTGGATTTTGTTTGCTTTTCAGAGCTGAATTTATCATAACCATACAAAACACTCTTTTTAATAAAAAGATAGAGAGTAAAAAATACATGTCAATATGGTATTTGTAAAAAAAGTTGCATTACTAAAATTTTATATTATATTAAGTAATGAATGAGATTCACGAAGGGAGGTGGACATGATGCAAAATTCAGATGATGAATATGAGATCAAGTTTTCTTTTCCCGGGACCTCACGCAATGAATTACGCGGCATGCAATCCGTCCGGGCCACATTCAAGCTATCAGAGCGCGCCATCGGCGCCATCAGCATCGTCGCCAACCAACTCGGGATCAAACAGAAGTCCCTTTTTGACCACTTGATGGATGATGTTCAGACCCTGAGCGCCATTGCCCGGGAGCTGCAGAACATGGACCACAAGGCCCAGCAGCGGGTGCAAAAAACCTATGTCATCAGCCGCAAAACCTTGTCCTGCCTGGAAAGGATTTCAAAGGAATTCAACGCGCCGCGGGATGCCTTGATCGAATTCTCCGTGGAAAGGCTCATGCCCATCATCACCCGGGAAAGGGAGAAACATAAAGACCGTAAAATGGTTCTGGAGCAGGTAAAAAAGCATTTTTCAGCAGGCCTGGCCCTGCTGGAAAAGGCTGAGAAATCCCTGGGGGCGGATGATCCGGTGACCGATAAGCTGGCAGCGGCCATGGCCGGCTTCGAAAGCGCTATAGAAGATATGGTCGCCTTTGTGGAAAAAGGAAAGTTGATGGAGGATTTCTAATACCTATTGGGTATCGATTTTTACAATCGGATCTGAAAATCAAATCGATTTTATGAATTGGACATGGGGCTGTATTTTTTATAATAGCCACGGGAATGGGTCGGCAGGCGGGGCGTCCGGACAGTCCTCGCAGCCGACAGCACAAAAAAAGACCGGCCTTGGTCATCGTTGCGGCCTTATCGCGGCTGGAAGCCGCTCCCACAAAGGAGGATGGCCGAAATGATGATTAAGGCCAAAAGGTTTATACAGCAGAGCCCATGCAAAATCGAATTTCAATGTTGTTTTATCATATTGCCAGGATATGCCTCGGCCTGCTGTTCTTATGGTCCGGGGCCGGCAAGCTGCTGGATATTGAATCATTCGGAGTGTTGATCGACGCCTATGGGCTGATCCCCAAGGAATTGACCGGACCCGCGGCAATCCTGCTCGCAGCCCTGGAAGTGCTTGCCGGAATCGGGATGATCCTGGATATCTATGGAAGTCTTGCAATAATTACTTGTTTGACCCTCCTGTTCATGATGATTCTGGGATATGGTATCCGGATGGGGCTGGACATCGATTGCGGCTGTTTCGGCCCTTCGGACCCGGAAGCAAAGGCTTTCCACGGTCTGCGAACCGCCCTTTATCGTGATTTTATAATCCTGGCAGGAATAGCGTATCTGTATATATGGCGCCTTATGCGGAATGTCCGGCCGGCGCATTTTCATTTTTATTTGAATGCAATCAGGAGGAATGAAAGATGAAGGTCGTTTTTCAATACGTGATGATGTTGTTGATGATGTTTTCTGCCATGGGGGCTGCCCCGGCTTTGGCGGCGGATAAATTCGAGGAAGAAGTGGAAAAGGAACAAGGCGCGGTCAAGCTGGCCCGGGAAGCCCAGAAGGGTGGATATGACCTGATCACCGCCGGGGAATTGAAAAAAATGCTGGATGAACGCAAGGATGTTTTAATAGTGGATACCATGCCGTATGCGGACAGCTATCAAAAGGAACATATCCTCGGCGCCAAGCAATTTCTCTTCCCCATCCCGGACATGCTCAACTGGGATTCCAAGGAAACGGACGGTAAAAGTGTTGAGGATTTCAAGGCCCTGCTAGGGGCGGATGTGAACAAGACCATAGTCATTTACTGCGGATTCGTGAAATGCACCCGCAGCCACAACGGAGCTGTCTGGGCAAAAAAGCTCGGCTATAAAAACGTCCTGCGTTTTTCCGGCGGGATCTTTGCCTGGAAAGGGGCTAAATATCCGGTTGAGAGCGCGCAAAACTAATGGCCTGAATTTTTGTTTCAGCCGAACCGATAAGCCAAAAGCCACGAAGGTTATTCTTCCAAGAAGGGATAGGAAATCTTCGTGGTTTTTTTGTTTTTTCGACACGGATTTCACGGATTACACGGATTGAAAAACTGAAAAAAGAGAACCGGCCTTTGACCGAATGATCATGAGGGTTGAAAATATGGGCGCATACGGCTTAAAGAAAAAAATACAAACAGATAAGTTATAATCCGTGCAATCCGCGTAATCCGTGTCTAAGAACAAAGGAGGTAGAAGCAGATGAAGCATGCCGATATCACCGAGAAGATCATTAAAGCCGCTTACACCGTCCATAATACTCTGGGATTCGGATTTCTGGAGAAGGTGTATCAAAATGCATTGGAGATCGAACTGAGACAGATGGGCTTGAAGCGAGAAAGCCAAAAACCAATCACGGTTTACTACAAAGATGAAGTGGTTGGTGAATACATCGCCGATATCGTGGTAGAAGACAGCGTCATTCTCGAATTAAAAGCAGTCAAGGAACTAAATGAAATACACGAAGTCCAATTGGTGAATTACCTGAAAGCCACCGGCTTGGAAATAGGCCTGCTCATCAATTTCGGTCATTCGGTAAAAAACAAAAGGAAAATTTTCACTCATTAATCTTTCCAAATCCGTGTAATCCGTGAAATCCGTGTCTGAAAAAAACACAATTTTTTTCCGATGCATCTAATGAACAGGTTCCTGCAAGGCGAAGTCCCTTGGGACTGGTTTCCCATCATTGCCGCGTTCGGCAAATTATTCCGCTTTCATACTTGTAAAATCAACCGGCTTTCTTCATAATGAGCCGCAAATTTTGCAGCCCGGATATTTTTCATCACGCTGCGGTTATACAATTTGTTCACAAAGGATTCAAAACCATGCAAAACAAATCGCTGTTGAAACCCGTTTTTCAGCAATCCCATTACCCATTGTTGACAGCCCTGGCCCTGTTGCTCCTCATCGTCGGCTGCGGCCCCACCAAGATCAATCTTTTTGTTGATGATACCGAACCCTTACGGGAATTCACCCTGCAAGGCAAGGAGGAAGGCAAGATATTGCTTCTGCCGGTCAATGGGGAAATTTCCGATTCCGAGCGCGAAGGTTATTTCAAGAAAGGCCCCAGCATGCTCCAGGAATTTGTATCCCAACTCCGCAAGGCGGAAAAGGACAAGGACATCAAGGCGATTCTACTGAAGGTGGATTCCCCCGGCGGTACGGTTACGGCTAGTGATATCATTTATAATGAGCTGATGCGCTACAAGCAAAAAACCGGTGTGAAAATCGTGGTGTCCATGATGGATATGGCAACTTCCGGCGGGTATTATGTTTCCCTGCCGGCGGATTACATCATGGCCCATCCGTCCACGGTCACCGGTTCGGTGGGGGCGCTTTTTTTCCATTTTGAATTATATGGGTTGATGGATAAGATCGGGGTGGGTGCCGGCTTTTATAAATCCGGCAAAAACAAAGACATGAATTCACCCTTGCGCGAGGCAACGGAAGAAGAAAAAGCCCTGCTCAACAACATCATCAACAGTATGGCCGGGCGCTTTGTCAGTCTAGTGGAAAAACATCGCAAACTGACACCAGCGGCTTTGGAGGAAATCAAAACCGCCCGGTTCTTTGTGGCCGACGATGCGTTGAAATTGGGGCTTGTGGATGAAATCGGCTACATGGACAATGCCTTGGAGCATGCCCGCAAGATTGCGGGACTGGGCAAAGACTCCCAGCTTATCGTCTACCGCCGCTCGGTTTATCCCAACGACAATGTTTATAACACCACCATGAATGATTACCCCGGCGGCAAGCCGGCTTTGGTTGATCTCGGCCCGCTTAACCCCGCCGCCCAAATGCGCGCCGGATTTTATTACATCTGGCCGGGTGCCTTGGGCCACTAAAGGGAACGAATCGACCTTGAG
Organism: Desulfosudis oleivorans; assembly: GCA_020723325.1. Classification (GTDB taxonomy): domain Bacteria; phylum Desulfobacterota; class Desulfobacteria; order Desulfobacterales; family SURF-7; genus DYJD01. The sequence goes on from DYJD01000022.1 coordinate 9,166, forward strand.
CATCATTTCGGCCGGATCGCGGCTGGAAGCCGTTCCCACAATGGAGGATGACCGCAATGATGTTCAAGGCGGAGTTCTACAAGCGTCATTTTAAAACATTCATGCCCCTGAGTTGGCCGCAGGCCGCGGAAATATCCAGGCCCTTGCTGTAACGGATAATGGCGGTATGGCCGCGGTCGTGGAGCACCTGCAGAAAGGCATTGATCTTGTCTTCCGCCGGGCGCTTGAACTCGCTCCCCGGATATTCATTAAAAGGAATCAGGTTGATTTTGGCTTTGATGGGCCGGAGCAAATCCGAAAGCCGGCGGGCGTTTTCCAGTGAGTCATTCAGATCCTGGATCAGGATGTATTCGATGGTGATCTTGCGCCGGGGCGCCAGGGGGTAACAGGCGCAGGCCGCAAGCAGGGCTTCCAGGGGAAAGGTACGGTTCACGGGCATGAGCAGGCTGCGGGTCTTGTTATCCGTGGCGTTCAGTGATATGGCGAGATTGACGGTGGTGGCCCGGCCCAGGATCGGAATTTTGGGAACCAGCCCGGCGGTGGAAACCGTTACCCGCCGGGTGGAGAATTTAAGGCCGCTGTCGCCGTCCGTGATAGTTTCAATGGCCCTAAGGACCGGATCCAGATTGGCCAGGGGCTCCCCCATGCCCATGAACACAATGTTTTTCAACTGGTCAGGGGCCTCCATTTCTTTTTGAACATCCCGGATCTGGGCAATGATTTCAGCAGTTGTCAGGTTGCGCGTAAAGCCGGCGGCGGCGGTCAAGCAGAACCGGCAGCCCTGGGCACAGCCCACCTGGGTGGAGATGCACAGGGTATGATGGCTTTTCTCCGGTATCAGAACGCTCTCAATGTGTTGGCCGTCCGAAAGCCGGAAAAGATATTTGCAAGAGCCGTCTTTGGATCGCTCCAGGCGCTCGATGGCCAGACGAAGGATGGCAAAGGCTTGGGCCAAGCGGCTGCGCAGGTTTTTACCGAGATCGGTCATTTGCTCAAAATCATCTGCCTGGCGCAGGTAGAGCCACTTGAAAATCTGGTCGGCATGAAAGGCAGGGAACCCCTGGTCTGCAAGCCACAAAGCGAGCTGACTTTTTGTCAGATTTTTAATATCGGTTTGGTCACCTGGGGAATTCATTTCAATTGCGGTTTTTGCATTCATAATTTCCCTTGACATACCATTTCTGAAATATTAATTTCAAGAGTTTAGTTTTTTACAAGGTATGGGTACCCAATGTTTGATAATTTAAGCGACCGACTCAATTCGGTATTTAAAAAGCTAAAAGGTCAGGGCAAGCTGACGGAAAGCAATATCGAGGAAGGCCTGCGGGAGGTGCGCATGGCCCTCCTGGAAGCTGATGTGCATTACAAGGTGGTGAAGCAATTTGTCACGGATGTAAAAGCACGTTCCTTGGGCACGGAAGTTTTGACCAGTCTGACCCCCGGCCAGCAGGTCATTAAAATCGTCAATGAGACCCTCACGGAATTGATGGGGGCCCGGCATGAAGATTTACAACTCGGCGGCCCCAAACCGGCGGCGGTCATGCTGGTGGGCCTGCAAGGTTCGGGCAAAACCACCACAGCCGGCAAACTCGCGGTTTTCCTGCGTAAAAACGGCCGCAAGCCCATGCTGGTGCCGGCCGACGTTTACCGCCCGGCCGCCATTGACCAGCTTACCAAGCTCGGGACCCAGTTGGGTGTGCCGGTTTTTCCATCCGGTACGGACATGGACCCGGTGGATATTTGCGCCCGGGCCAAGCAGACCGCCGGGGAATCCGGCTGCGACACGCTCATTCTGGATACCGCCGGCCGCCTGCACATTGATGAAGAGCTGATGGACGAGCTGGTGCGCATCAAAACCATCGCCGCACCAGCGGATATCCTGCTGGTGGCCGATGCCATGACCGGCCAGGACGCGGTGAACATCGCCCAATCCTTTGACAGCCGTCTGGATATCGGCGGCGTGATCCTGACCAAAATGGACGGCGACGCCCGCGGTGGTGCGGCCCTTTCCATCAAGGCGGTCACCAACAAGCCCATTAAATTCATCGGTGTGGGCGAAAAACTGAGCGAACTGGAGCCGTTTCATCCGGACCGCATGGCTTCCCGGATTCTGGGCATGGGGGATATGCTGACCCTCATCGAAAAAGCCCAGAACATGGTGGACCAAAAAAAGGCCCTGGAGCTGGAGAAAAAGCTCAGAAAAAGCGAATTCACCCTGGATGATTTTCGGGATCAGATGGTCCAGATCCGCAAACTCGGCCCCATCAAGGATTTGCTCAAGATGATCCCCGGTGTGGCCAACAACAAGCAGTTTAAGAAAATGGAAGTGGATGAGGGCGAGCTGGTGCGGGTGGAGGCCATCATCAACTCCATGACCGCCAAGGAACGGCGCGATTATACAATAATAAACGGAAGCCGCCGCAAGCGCATCGCCGCCGGCAGCGGCACCCGTGTACAGGATGTGAACACCCTGCTCAAAAATTATGCGCAGGTGATGAAAATGGTGAAGCAAATCACGAAAGGCGGCCCGCGGGCCTTTGGTCGCGGAATGATGCCGTTTTAAAGGAGAAAAAAAAGTATGGCAGTGAAAATCAGGTTGGCCCGCCATGGCGCCAAAAAAAGACCGTTTTACCGCATTGTGGTGGCCAACAGCGAAAGTCCCAGGGACGGTCGTTTTCTGGAAATCGTCGGAACCTACAACCCGGTGCAGAATCCGGCGGAAGTGCGCTTGAATCCGGAGCGGGTGAAATACTGGATGGACCAGGGCGCCATTCCCACGGACACGGTGAAAAACCTTTTGCAGCAAGAGAGCGCCGCAAATCAACCTGCATAAGCAGTGATCTCCAATTTCTCAATCACCAACCATGGAGGCTGAGCCATGAAAGATCTGGTTATATTCATTGCGCAGGCACTGGTGGACCACCCGGAAGAGGTGACCGTGGCTGAAACGGCCGGTAACCAGACTTCGGTCCTGGAGTTGAAAGTGGCCAAGGACGACCTCGGTAAAGTGATCGGGAAACAAGGCCGGACAGCCCGGGCCATGCGCACCATTTTGAGCGCGGCATCGGCCAAGGCCCAAAAACGGACCGTCCTGGAGATCGTTGAATAGCAAATGGTGGAAAACGGTTTTATTTCCATGGCCGCTGTCATCGGAATCCATGGTGTGAGGGGGGAATTAAAAGTCCGCTCTTTTGCCGATGACGCTTCGATTTTTCAGGCCGGCGGAAGCCTTTTAATTAAAAAGCCCGGGAAGGCCGATGAAATCCGCTGCCTTAAAGGGGTGCGGGCCCACCAACAGATGCTGCTGTTCTCCCTGGAGGGTCTTACGGATCGCGACCAGGCCCGGGACTTGATCGGCGCGGAAATCTGGATTGCGCGGGAGCAAATGCCGGAACTGGAAAAGGGCACCTACTACTGGTTTGAGATCATCGGACTGGATGTGTACCAGGGGGAAAACGACTACCTGGGCCGCATCCGGGAAATCATCCCCACCGGCAGCAATGAAGTTTATGTGGTCCGGGACGGCCGGCGCGAAACCCTGGTTCCGGCCCTGCAATCGGTGATTGTGGATATTGATTTGCGTGAAAAGCGCATGCGGGTGAATTTGCCCAAAGGATTGTAGACTTTTGGGCAAATTATTTGGAAATGAAAGTATCTGATGCGATTTGCGGTTCTGACGATCTTTCCGGAGATGATTACCGCCTTTTGGGGTTTCGGGATCATCCGGCGCGCTGTTGAAAGCGGCCTGATCAGCGCCCGCGCCGTGGACATCCGTGATTTTGCCGAAGGCCGGCACCGCGTGACGGACGACAGACCCTATGGCGGCGGTTGCGGCATGGTCATGAAGCCCGAGCCCCTGGCAGCCGCCATCGCCGCTGTCAAGGCCGAGTTGCCTGCGGCCCGAACGGTTCTGCTTTCGCCCCAGGGCAGACCGTTTGATCAACAGTTGGCCCGGCATCTGGCCCTGGAACAAGGTCTGATTCTGGTTTGCGGCCGGTATGAAGGGGTGGATGAGCGGATTGTTCTGCAATGCATTGATGAGGAAATCTCCATCGGCGATTATATCTTGACCGGCGGAGAGCTGGCGGCCGCGGCCATCATCGACGCGGTCACGCGCCTTATTCCCGGAGCCCTGGGCGGGGAAGATTCCGCAGCCAAGGATTCCTTTGAAGCCGGACTTCTGGAGCATGCGCATTTTACCAGGCCGGCGACTTTCCTGGGCGAGGAAGTCCCGCAAGTCCTGTTGTCGGGCAACCACCAGGAGATTGAAGACTGGCGGCTGGAATCCGCCCTGATCCGGACCCTGTTGAAACGGCCGGATCTGCTGAAGAAAAAGATGTTGAACCACCGTGAGATCGGGATATTGAAAAAATGGTGCCGCACCATTGAAGAAGCCATCGCGAGTTGATCTATATGTGGCCCTGATCCATTATCCGGTGGCCGACAAATACGGTGGAACCATAGCCTCGGCGGTGACCAATCTGGATTTGCACGACATTGCCAGGGCCGCCAAAACCTACGGTCTCGACGCCTTTTATGTGGTGACGCCCCTTACGGACCAGCAGGCCCTGGTGAAACAGATTGTTTCCCATTGGTGCGGCGGGGTGGCGGCCCAGAAAAATCCGGATCGCAAAAGAGCCCTGGAGCTGATTCGGATCTTTGATTCCCTGGCTGCGGTTAAGGCCGACATCCTCCGGCACGGCAGCGGCCCGGTGCATACCGTGGTCACCAGCGCCCGGCCAAGCCCTGCGGGAATCAGTTATGAGAAAATGAGGGCGCGCCTGACGGAGTCGGGAGCTTTTTTATTTCTCTTCGGAACGGCCTGGGGCCTTTCCCAGGAGTTGATGGACAGGGCGGATATTATTTTGGACCCGATTAAGGGTCGAACGGATTACAACCATCTTTCGGTGCGGTCGGCGGTATCGATCATATTCGATCGTTTGCTGGGAGATGACCGATAGTATGGAAAAACAGCATAAAGAAAAGATTTAAAAGGGAGAACAGCCATGCAGATGATTCAGAACATTGAACGCGAACAGATGAGAATCGATCATCCTGAGTTCGCTCCGGGCGATACGGTCACCGTCTTTGTCAAAATCAAGGAAGGTGAGAAGGAAAGAATTCAGGCTTTTCAGGGCGTCGTCATCAGCCGGCGCCGGGGCATGACCAATGCGACTTTCACCGTGCGCAAGGTTTCTTACGGCGTGGGGGTGGAGCGCATCTTTCCCTTGCATTCACCTATTATTGACCGGATTGAGGTCAACAGCCACGGGCGGGTGCGCCGTTCAAAAATATACTACCTGCGTAACTTGCGCGGCAAGGCTGCCAGAATTAAAGAGCGGCGTTAAAACCAGTGTTTTTCATATTGGTGGCCCATTCCTGGCGGTGAGGATAAGCACTGTTCAGGTGTTCAGACTGATGGCTGAAGGCTGAAGGCTGAAGGGGACCGCACATGTGGACGTTCGAAAACGCTTTACAGGAACAAGGTTTTTCAAGAATTGCAGGAATCGATGAGGCCGGTCGGGGTCCCTTGGCCGGCCCGGTCGTTTCCGCGGCCGTGATTCTGCCCCGTGCTTTTGAGAACACGGCTGTTCGGGATTCCAAAAAGCTGACGGCCCGGCAGCGGGAGAACTTGTTCGAATACATTTACAAGCATGCCGCGGCCGTGGGTATCGGGATTGTGGAGCCACAGGAAATCGACCGCATCAACATCCTCCAGGCTTCCCTGCTGGCCATGCGCCTGGCGGCCCAAAATCTTTCACCGGCCCCGGATTATCTGCTCATTGACGGCCCCTTCGGCATCCAAGCGGAGATACCCCAGCAACCCATCGTCAAAGGCGATTCCCGCAGCATCTCCATAGCAGCGGCCTCCATTATTGCCAAAGTCACCCGGGATCGCATCATGGGTCAATATGATCTGGATTATCCCCAATTCGGCTTCTCCAGCCACAAGGGTTACCCCACCAAGGCCCATAAGGCCGCTATCCGGCAATACGGCTGTTGCCCCATTCACCGGCGGACTTTCAGCGGCGTCAAATAGGGAGCGGCCATGTTGAACAAAAACCAGGCATTTGGAAGCAAAGGGGAGTCCCTGGCGATAAAGGCTCTGAAAAAGCGCGGCTATCGCATCGTGACCCAGAACTACCGCAACCGTCTGGGGGAGATCGATATCATCGCCCTGGAAGGGGATGTGATTGTCTTTGTTGAGGTCAAGGCCCGGCGTTCATGGCGCTTCGGCAATCCCAAATGGGCCGTTACCCCGGACAAGCAGCGGAAAATATCCTTGGTGGCCTTGAGTTTTTTAAAAGAAACCGGCCAAATGAACAGCCGCGCGCGTTTCGACGTGGTGGCCATCGATTCCAGCGGCGAAACTCCGGTGGTTGAAATTGTACAAAATGCCTTTGCCCTTGCCTACACATAAGCCCCAGGATCATCACCCGGCGGGAGTGCTTTACGTGGTGGCCACCCCCATCGGCAATCCGGAGGACATCACCCTGCGGGCCTTGCGCATCCTTGGGCAAGTGGATCTGATCGCCGCCGAGGACACCCGCGAAGCCGGTAAACTTCTATCCCGGCATCAAATCAAAGGCGCCTTGATTTCCTGTCACAACTTCAATGAACAGGCCCGTTGCGGCCCGCTTTTGGAAAAACTCAAGGCCGGCTTGAACATCGCCTTGATTTCCGACGCGGGCACGCCCTCGGTTTCCGATCCGGGCTATCGCCTGGTCCTGGCAGCCATCGAACATGGTTTGAAGGTGATTCCTGTACCGGGTGTTTCCGCCCTGACCACGGCCTTGTCCGTATCCGGCCTGCCCACGGATGCCTTTGTTTTTGTGGGCTTCCTACCCAAAAAAACCGGCAAACGCCTGGAGCAGTTGGAAGCCCTGGCCCAGGAGCCCGCCACCGTCATTTTTTATGAGTCCCCCAAAAGACTGCCGGCCCTGCTGGCAGCCTTGCTGAAGATTTTCGGCGACCGGCAGGCGGTGCTGGCCCGGGAAATGACCAAGACCTATGAAGAGTTTCAACGGGGAAGGATTTCAGAACTGATTGCAACACTGGCACAGCGCGCGGCAATCAAAGGGGAATGCACCCTGCTGGTGGCCGGCGGCGCGAGCGCCGCGGCGACTGATTCGTCGTCCATGGACATCCGCCTGGCATTGCGCGCAGCCTTGCAACAAGACGGCGCCCGGCTTTCCCAGGTGGTGCAAAAACTTGCGGCTGAATATCATTTGCCCAAGAAACAACTATATGAACAAGCTTTGCAAATCAAAATGGAGGAGGAAGGGCCACAGGCTGAAGACTGAAGGGTGCAGGATAGTCGTGGCAACCGACCCTGCGGCGGACCTTCCCCATCGGCGCGCACTATTTTTTGGAGTGCGCAGACTTGTCTGCGCTCTGAAAGATGTGACATGGCGCGTCTAAAAAAGCGGCGCCAAGTCGCCGCACTCCAAAACAGGATTGCGCCTGTCAGGGCCTTTACCAGAAAATAGAGAGGAGACTGTAATAATATGAGTTATAAAAAGCTGGATGCCATTTTTTCACCCCAATCCGTGGCCGTGCTGGGCGCTTCCACCATTCCCGGCAAGGTCGGCCATGATATTTTCGAGAATATCCTGAAAGGCGGGTATACCGGCACCCTGTACCCGGTCAACCCCAAAGCCAAATCCATTCAATGCATCCGGTCTTATCCCACCCTTCTGGACATTCCCGATGAGGTGGATCTGGCCATGATCATCCTGCCGCCCCCCATTGCCTTGTCGGCAGTGGAAGATTGCGTCAAAAAAGGCGTCAAGGGTATCGTCATCGTATCCGCCGGTTTCCGGGAAGTGGGCGGCGAGGGTTTGGCCATTGAAAACCGGATTGTGTCCATCTGCCGGGAAGCCGGCATCCGCCTGGTGGGCCCCAACTGCCTGGGCGTGATCAATCCCCAGAAGGAGATCCGTCTGAACGCCAGTTTTTCGGCCCGCATGCCCAATGAAGGCAACATCTCCTTTATTTCCCAGAGCGGCGCCCTGTGCACGGCCGTGCTGGATTTCGCCGCCGACCGGGGCTTCGGTTTTTCCAAATTCATTTCCATCGGCAACAAGGCCGACGTGGATGAACTGGATCTCTTGCGCTATCTGCACGAGGATCTGCATACGGAAGTCATCATGATCTACATGGAGGAACTCAAGCGCGGCGGGCAGGATTTCATCAACACGGTGATCGACATCACTTCCGGGGACCGCCCCACCCCCATTCTGGTGATCAAATCCGGCCGCACTGTGGCCGGGGCCCAGGCCGCCGCCTCCCACACCGGCTCCATTGCCGGCACCGAAGCGGTCTATGACGCCATCTTTGACGAGGCCGGCATCCTGCGGGTGGATTCGGTCAATGAGCTGTTCGACTATGCCACGGCCTTTGCCGCCAAAAAAATTCCCAGCGGCAACCAGATCGCCATTGTCACCAATGCCGGCGGGCCGGGCATTGTGGCCACGGACGTGACCGTGACTTCCGGCCTGGAACTGGCCAAATTCGATGAGGAAACCGTGGAAGTGCTGGCCAGCCATTTACCGCCCACGGCCAACATTCACAATCCGGTGGACGTCATCGGCGACGCGGCCCAGGACCGGTATGAGAACGCCCTGGAAGCGGTCATCAAGGATGAAAACGTGCACGGCGCCCTGGTGATTCTGACCCCCCAATCCATGACCAACGCCATTGGCACGGCCGAAGCCATTGTGCGGATTTCCAAGCGCACCCCCAAACCCATTGTGTGCAGTTTCATGGGCATTGTGGATGTCTCCGCCGGTGTCAAGCATCTCCAGGAAAACCAGATCCCGGTCTACCGTTTTCCGGAAAGCGCGGCCAAGGCCCTGGGCAAACTTTACAGTGCCCGGCGCTGGCTGGACCGGCAGCGCATTGCCCAGTTTGTCCTGGAGCATGATCAGCAACAGGCCGCTGATATCATCCGGCAATGCCTGGCCAAGGGCCAGACCTACCTGGGTGAAATCGACGGCACCAGTCTATTGAAATGCTACGGCTTCAACGTGCTGCCCATGGAATTGGCCAAGAGCGAGGATGAGGCCGTGGCCGTTTCCGAAAAAATCGGCTACCCGGTGGTGTTGAAAATCGTTTCCCCCCAGATTATCCATAAATCCGAGGCCGGGGGCGTCATTATCGGTCCCAAGACGGCCAAGTCCGTGCGGGCGGGTTATGCCAAAATCATCGCCAATGCCAAAAACTATGATCCCAGCGCCCGCATTGAAGGTGTGCTGGTGCAGAAGCTGGCCGCCCCCGGCAATGAAGTCATCCTGGGCATGAACCGCTACCCGGGCTTTGGGCCCTTGATCATGTTCGGCCTGGGCGGGATTTTCGTGGAACTGTTCAAGGATGTTGTCTTCCGCCTGGCGCCGGTGGGCCGCAACACGGCCCGGCGCATGGTGCGCAGCATCAAAAGCTACCCCTTGCTCAACGGCTTCCGCGGCAAGCCCAAGGCGGATCATGAGATCATTCACAAACTCATCGTCAGCCTGTCGGACCTGGTCATGAATCATCCGGAAATCAAGGAACTGGATATCAATCCCCTCTTGGTCTACAAGGAAGGTGACGGCGCCATGGTGGCCGACGTGCGCATCATTCTGGATCCGGGAGCGGCCGGAAAATAAGGATGGTTATTTATCCCGTCATTCTCAGGGTGCCGGAGGCGGAAAGGCGCTTGAAAGGCCGGGCCATGGTGCTCTTTCTCAGTCAATTTGCGCGCCGCGCCCTGAGCCTCTCCGCGGAGAGATACGGCGCGGCCCTGCCGCCGGACTGGCCGGCCAAGGACGAAAACGGCGCGCCCCGCCTCTTTGCGGGCCTTTCCTGGTCCATCACCCATAAACCCGAATATGTTGCCGGTGTGGTGGGTCCGCCGCCTATCGGCATTGATATTGAAAAGATCCGGCCATTCCGGGAAGGCTTGCAGCGCAAAGTGGCCCAGCCGGAGGAATGGGCCCTGTGCCCGGATGACGAGCCCACCCGCCTGCTCTTTCGCTACTGGACCGCCAAGGAAGCGGTCCTGAAAGCCGTGGGCCAAGGACTGAAAGGTCTGGCCGGATGCCGGATCACTTCCATCAGCGACACGCATCGTCTGTGCATTGATTATCAGGGCCGGCAATGGAATGTGGAGCATGTCTATTTTGACGGCCACGCAGCGGCGATTACCAGGGGGAATGCAAGCGTGGAGTGGATTTGGGGCGCTAAGGGAGATTGAAAATTTCAATTAACCATCGCCCTTAGCGCATTACGCCGATCTTCTCTTCCCCGCTTTCCAGGACCCGGCAAAGAGCTACAAGCCCAGCCGGTTGCGGATATTGGCCAGTCCTTCAGCCACGGCCGAATCAGCGGTGCCGGGTTTGAGTTCCAGCACCAGCAGGGTGGTTTCCTGGAGATGGGGTTTCAGGGCTTCGAAATCGATCTCGCCGCGGCCGGGGGGCAGATGGTCATCCAGACCCCTGGCATCGTGCAAATGGACGCCGATGAGATGTTCGCCGTAGCGCTTCAGCAGGCTTCCGGGCTCGATGACGTTCAACAGTTCGGCGGTGTGGGCATGGCCGCAGTCGTGCCAATAGCCGATGGGCGCGCCCCTGAACTCCCGGAAAATCACGGCAAAATCATCAAGACCGGGCAGTTCATGGTAGTCATAACGGTTTTCAAGGCCCAAGCGAATATTCTGCTTTTGGGCGATCTGGATCAACTGATCCAGACTGCTCAAAAGACTGTCCAGGTGCTTAGGCTTCAGTGCATCGCGCTGGGCTAATTTATTCTTTAAAAAGGTCCGGGCCTCCTCTGCCGCCGGTCCGCCTTCTTTATAATAGGCATGGAGCTTCTCGGCTTCGGAAACCATGTCCACATACCCGCAATGCAAAACCACGGCCCTTGCTTCCAGATCATTGGCATGCTCGATGGTCCGCGTTGTCCATTCCACTGCTTTGCGGCGTTCTTCCTTGTCCGGTTGGGAAAGACGGAAAATGTCCCCGCCGGGCCGCAGGCCGGACTCTTCAAGCGGGGCCGGGAAATAGTTATGGATACTGGCTATTCGGGGCCCGTCTTTTTTAAGGGATTCCCGCATGCCCTGAAATACTTTCGGCCGGATGCGATAGTCCAGTTCGATCCCGGACAAGTTGAAGGTTCTCAGGCGGTTCAGCAGTTCCGCGCCGCTCCGGCATGGTCCGGAGGCCCAGCATGTGGATAGATTCAGCATGGTTGAATCAGCCCTTTCTGAAAAATTGGATGGTTGTGCATTGTTTGACAAGTGCCGCTTTGATGCTATTATATGGGATAAATAATATTCGGATGCATGCAGTGATGATAGCATGCTTTGCAGGCAAGCGCAGCGCTATTTTGTATTATTCGGAATTGGGATTGGAAATAGAGGCAGAAGGAGAACCAGACATGAAAAGAACCATTGAATGGTTGCTGGAAACCGAGTCCTTTGCCTCTGAAACGTACCGGATGGCAGCGGAATTTTTCAAAGAGGATTCAAGCCTGGGAGATTTTCTGACCCAGTTGGCAGAAGATGAATCCTGGCATCATCGCATGCTTGCCAAGTCCGTCGGCGATGCCGACAAACTGCCTCCCATTGAGCGCGCCCTTGAGGTGGATGATGGCATGAAACAGGAAATTGAAAGGCCGTTAAAAACCGCACGGGAACTGCTGACAAACAAGTCCCTGACCAAGGAAGCCATCATCGAAACCGTCATCACCGCGGAATTCTCGGAATGGAATGACATTTTCGTGTATGTGATGGATTCTCTAAGGCACAATCTTCCAGGATTCCAATCCATTGGGCCGAGGATTCAACACCATATCCGCTGGATTGAAAATTTTATGGAGAGCCAACCGGATGCTTCCCGCCAACTCCAGCGCATCCGAACGCTGCCCACGGTCTGGAAGGAGCATATCCTGGTGGTGGATGATTTTGAGCCCATCACCGAACTCCTCGAAGCGGTATTAACACCTTACGGCCTGGTGGAAACCGCTGCCGATGGGGCCGCGGGTTTGGAAAAAGCCCTGGGCCGGTATTATGCCGTCATCATCTCGGATGTGGACATGCCGGTCATGAACGGCCTGGATTTTTATCGGGCCCTGGTTGAACAATATCCCCAGGCCGGCCATCGTTTCTTGTTTCTTTCCGGCAACCCCGGTCATTCCGAACAGATATTTTTTAGGGAAAATAATTTACTGTTCATGGAAAAACCGGCGGCGCTGGGCAGCATCAAAAAGGCTGTTTTTCAACTCCTCAACCACGGCGCCGCCCTTTGTGCAGCCCAAATTCAAAGTCCTGGGGCGGCTAGATCTTGAATTTCTCCACCAGGTCTTTCAATTGTGCGGACAGGCGCAGCAGCTCTTCCACGCCCTGGTTCAGACGCAAACTGCTGTCCGCCATCTCGCCGGCCTGACGGCCCACGCCTTGGATTTCCTGGGTGATGCTGCCGGCAGCGCCGGAGATCTGAGTGATATTTTGATTCATTTCCTGAATTCCGGCGGAACTCTGGGCGATGTTGCCGGCGATTTCGCGGGTGGTAACGGATTGTTCTTCAATGGCGGCGGCGATCATAGCCACGAATTCATTGATCTGATTGATGACGGCGGAAATTTTTTCAATGTCGCCCACGGTTCCGGAGGTGGAATCCTGGATGCCATGGATTCTGGCCTTGATTTCCTGGGTGGCGCCGGCGGTTTGTCTGGCCAGTTCCTTGATTTCGTTGGCCACCACCGCAAAGCCCTTGCCGGCTTCACCGGCCCGGGCAGCTTCAATGGTGGCGTTCAAGGCCAATAGATTGGTCTGTTCGGAGATTTCATTGATGGTCTCGGTGACCTTGCCGATTTCCTGGGCCGCCTGACCCAGGGCTTGCACCCGTTTGGACGCCGAATCAGCCTGGATGACGGCGTCATTGCTGATGGTGCGGGCCCTTTCCGAATTGGCGGATATCTCATTGATGGTGGCGGTCATCTCCTCGATGGAAGAGGCCACAATATTGGCGTTGGTGGAGATCTGCTCCATAGAGGAAGCAATGGCTTGAATATTGGTGCTCATCTGCTGAGATGCGCCGGCCACAGCGTCGGCTTGCTGGGAGGTTTGGGACGCTGTTTGGGACATTTTTCGGGAAATATCGGAAAATCCGGTGGCAGATTGATTCAATTGAAGGGAGCAACTCCTCATTTCCCTGATGATACTTCCCAGTTTTTCCACAAACAGATTGAAATACCCTGCCAAACGTCCCACTTCATCCCGGCCGCGCAAATTGATCCTGACTTTCAAATCCCCCTCGCCGGCGGCGATCTCCTTAAATACATTTCCGGCCTGGTATAGGGGCGTGGAAATGGATTTGGCCACGAACACGGATAAAACAACAAAAAGCCCCATGAGCAGTGCCGTACAAAGCACTGCAAACCAGAGCATGCCGGCAATGGCCGAATCGATTTTCATAAGAGAATAGTCGACATGGGTCTTGGCATCCTGAAAATCGTTTTCATCGGCGACTGCTGCTATGACCCAGTCCCACGGCGCAAAATATGCCATGGTGACCATTCGCAGGTGTGGTTCGGTCTCACCGGCCCCTTTATTGAGAAAGGGATAGAAATGATAATCAACGGGAATCGCCTCTCCGCCGGTTTGGGATTTCAGGGATAGGGCTTTGTCGATGATTTCACGATTAATGAAGCTGTCGCGGGAATCCACGGCGTCGATGATGCTTTCTCCATCCTGTTTGCCGTCCTTGGAAATGATGTAAACGCCTTTCTGGTCCCCTTCGGCGCCAAGCACGCAAATATGGCCGGTTTTGCCCACCACGGTATTGAGGATGCCTTTACGCAGGCTTTGGACGTTTTCCTGTTTCACGCCCACATAGAGCACGCCCGCCACATTGCCTTCCTTGTCGAGAATGGGTTCGTAAGCGCTGATATACCAGGCATTCACAACATAGGCCCGGCCGGTGTAAGTCTTGCCTTTCAATACGGTCTCAATCACCGGATTGGGTTCCGCCGGGTTGTTTTTGGTTCCGATTTTGGGAATAAACGTGCCGATGGCGCGCTTGCCGTCGGTTTTCTCCACATTGGTGCAGACCCGCAACATGTCACCGGCCGGATTCATGCGCTGGAAAATGGTGCAGGTCCCCCCCACGATTTTCTTGGTTTTGTCCACCACCTGTGAGGGCACGGCCGTGTCGTCATTTTTCCCCAGCCAGGTGCCGCCCACCAGCATTTTCTTCAAGGAGATTGTTTCCTTTTTTTGGGTGAACTGATTGACGGCTTCCCATTCAACGGTTTCATCGGAAAAAGAAACTTCGCCGGTTTGAAGCATGACCTCCCGGGCCACCTTGAGATCGCAGCGGACTTTTTCCTCCGTGGCCTCCTGCAGGGCCTGACACATGAGATACACACCCCGGACCACTTTGGCGCTTTCATTTTTATTTAGATCCAACAACTCGGCGCTGATCTCTTCCTGGGTTTTCCGGCTCAGGTCCCGGATTTGTTGCTGCTTGAAAACAAGCACGCCGATGATCAACAGTGCCATGGCCGCCACACCCATGACGCTGCTCAGAATGATTTTTCTTCTGATGCTCATGGTTTTCATGCCCCCTTGATGAATGGAATCATAATGGAATGCTTGGGTTCATATATAGATTGTGGCTTCAAGTCAAGTTAAATACTTTATATTGTGGTTAAAATCGAAGTAAAGTTTTTCTTGACAAATGAAAGGTCCATTCTCTATTTAGAACAGCACGTCATTTTTTAGAAATCAACCTTACAATAACCGCAATCATGGGCAAACCAGTGGAGGTCGGGTGATGCAGCAGACCGCGGGATCATCCCGACGGGAACGGGAGAAACTCAGGCAGCGCCAGGAGATGCTTACCGCGGCCCTCAATCTGTTCTCGGAAAAGGGCTTTCACAATGTCTCCATGCACGAGATTGCGGAAAGGGCCGAGTTCGCCATCGGCACCCTGTACAAATTCTTCAAAAACAAAGAGGACCTTTATAAATCCCTGATCCTGGAATTGTCCGACAGGTTCCATGAAACCCTGATGCAGGCATTGGCGGCCGGCGACGATGAGATTGAAAAACTGCGCAGCTACGTACAAGCCAAGGGCGCAGTTTTTAAGGACAATGTCTCCACCATCCGCCTCTATTTCGCCGAGACCCGTGGCGCGAGTTTCAACATCAAGGCCGGCCTGGACAACCAGATCAAACAACGCTACAACCATGTTTTGGATCAGATTGCCGCCCTTTTCAAAAGCGGCATGCTGCACAAACGCTTCAAACCCATTGCCGATCCGTTCCATTTGGCCGTGGCCATGGACAGCATCGCCAATGCCTTTTTGTTTCAGTGGCTGGAAGCGCCGGAGAACAATTCTTATCCGGCGGACCCGGATGTCATTTTAAATATTATTTTCAAAGGGCTGTTGGATTCATGATTTTTTCAGTCCGGAATACATCATCATTCATACGTGGAGGAGCACCCATGCAATTCCGTCAAACGGTTCCCACCTTCTTCCGAAACATACCATGCGCGGTTTGGGCCGGCCTGATCCTGCTGACCGCTTGCAACCGTGCGCCCCAGACGCCGCCGCCCCAAACCGCCGAAGTGGCGGTGATAACGGTCGAACCCCAACGGGTGGCCCTCACCACGGAGTTGCCGGGCCGGACCGCAGCCTATCGGGTGGCCGAGATCCGGCCCCAGGTGAGCGGCCTGATCCTGAAACGCCAGTTCGAGGAAGGCTCCGAGGTCAAGGCCGGCCAGGTGTTGTATCAGATCGATCCTGCCCCCTTTGAGGCTGCCTTGGAGAATGCCGTGGCGAGTCATACCGCCTCCCGGAAGGCGGCCGAACGTGCGCGCGCGGCCCTGGCCGCCGGCACGGCCGGAATCGCGCGGCAAGAGGCGGCCCGGGAGTTTGCCCGGAAAAACCGCGAGCGTTTCGAGGAATCCTTTGAAGAGAATGCCGTTTCCGCCGGCCAACGGGACCAGGCGGTCACCGAGGCCAAGGTGGCGGAGGCCACCCTCACAGCCGTGGAGGCCCAGGTGGAGAGCGAACGGCAGGCCCTGGCCGTGGGCGAAGCCGCCATCCAGCAGGCCGAGGCGGCCCTTAAACTGGCCCGCATCAATTTGGGCTATACCAAAATCACCGCGCCCATTTCCGGCCGCATCGGCAAGTCCAATGTCACCGAAGGGGCCATCGTCACCGCTTATCAGCCGGTGGCTTTGGCGGTCATTCAACAACTGGACCCCATTTACGTGGATGTACCCCAGTCATCCACGGAATTGTTGCAGTTGAAGCGCCGTCTGGCGGACGGCCGCCTCAATCGCCATGAGGCCGATCACGATAAGGTCAAATTGATTCTGGAAGACGGGATGGCCTATCCCCTGGAAGGCAAGCTGCAGTTCAGCGACATCACCGTGGATCCCACCACCGGGTCCGTGACCCTGCGGGTGGTGGCGCCCAATCCGGAAGGGCTGCTCCTGCCGGGTATGTTTGTCCAGACGGTGATCAGGGAAGGGCTTAATGAACAGGCCATCTTGGTTCCCCAGCAAGGTGTCTTTCGTGATCCCAAGGGCAATCCCGTGGCCCTTATCGTGGATGCCGAAAGCAAGCTGCAGCCGCGCATGCTCACCCTGGACCGGGCCATGGGCGACAAATGGTTGGTGTCGGCCGGACTGGCCGCGGGAGATCAATTGATCGTGGAGGGTTTGCAGCGGGTGCAACGCATGCCGCCGGGCACGCCGGTGAAGGCGGTCCCCTTTCAAGAGGGGGGACCAAAGGGCCCGACGCCCGAGAATTCAGCCAAACCGCCGGCAGCGAAATAAAGGAGGAATGCGATGCTATCCAAATTTTTTCTTGACCGTCCGGTTTTTGCCTGGGTCATCGCCATTGTCATCATGGTGGCAGGCGGCCTGGCCATCTATAATCTGCCCATTTCCCAGTACCCGCCCATTGCCCCGCCTTCCATTGCCATCGACGCCTTTTATCCCGGGGCCTCGGCCGAGACCGTGGAAAACACCGTGACCCAGATCATCGAGCAGAAGATGACCGGTTTGGATCAGATGCTCTATCTGGCCGGCACCAGCTCCTCCTCAGGCGCGGCCCGTCTGGACCTGACCTTTGCCCCGGGCACCGACCCGGATATCGCCTGGGCCAAGGTGCAGAACAAACTCCAACTGGCCATGGCCGGCCTGCCGGCGGTGGTGCAGCAACAAGGCGTGCGGGTCAGCAAATCCACCCGCAACTATCTGATCATCGTGGGGTTGATATCCGAAGACGGCAGCATGGACGGCTTTGCCCTGCGGGACTATGCCCAGTCCAATTTGGAAAAAATCCTGTCACGGGTGCCGGGGGTGGGGGAGGTGGAAAACTTCGGCTCCCAGTACGCCATGCGGGTCTGGCTGGACCCGGAAAAGCTGAACAACTATCGCATGACCATTGAGGACGTCATCCTGGCCCTGCGGGCCTACAACGTGGAGGTCTCCGCCGGCCAGTTCGGCGGGGCCCCGGCCAAACCGGGCCAGCGCATGAACGCCTCCATCGTGGTCCAACATCTTCTCAAGACCCCGGAAGAGTTCGCCGCCATCCCCTTGCGCATCAATCCGGACGGCTCCATGGTGCGGGTGGGTGATGTGGGGCGCACGGAATTGGGCACGGACCGCTATGATATCGTGGCCAACTTCAACGGTAAACCCGCGGCGGGCATGGCCATCCGCATGGCCGCCGGCTCCAATGCCCTGAAAACCGCCGATGCCGTAAAGAAAAAGATGGAAGAAATGAGCCGCTATTTTCCGCGGGGCATGAAGGTGATCTACCCCTATGACACCACGCCCTTTACCAAGGTGGCCATTGAGGAAGTCTTCAAAACCTTGCTCGAGGCGGTGCTCTTGGTCTTTCTGGTCATGTATCTGTTCATGGGCAACATCCGGGCCACCCTGATCCCCACCATCGCCGTGCCGGTGGTGTTGCTGGGGACCTTTGCCGTCCTGGGCATGTTCGGCTTTTCCATCAACATGCTCACCATGTTCGCCATGGTGCTGGCCATCGGCTTGCTGGTGGACGACGCCATTGTGGTGGTGGAGAACGTGGAGCGCATTATGAGCGAGGAGGGGCTGCCGCCCCGGGCGGCGGCCGCCAAATCCATGGACGAGATCACCAGCGCCCTGATCGGCATCGGGCTGGTGCTGGCCGCGGTCTTCGGCCCCATGGCCTTTTTCCCGGGCTCCACCGGCGTCATCTACCGCCAGTTTTCCGTGACCATCGCCTCGGCCATGCTGCTGTCCGTGGTGGTGGCCCTGGTGCTCACCCCGGTATTGTGCGCCACCTTTCTCAAACCGGTGCCCAAGGGACATCAGCCTTCCGAGCATGCCATATTTTTCCTGCGGCCCTTTTTCCGCTGGTTCGACCGGGGTTTTTTCCGCTCCCGGGACATCTATGTGGCCATTGTCAAGCATGCCCTGGCCAAGAAATTACGCTACCTGTTCGTGTTTCTTATCATTGTGGGATCGGTGGGGTTCCTGTTGCAGCGCATGCCCACCGCTTATCTGCCCAATGAAGACCAGGGCATCCTGCTGATCCAGGCCATGCTGCCTTCCGGTGCCACCCTGGAACAGACCGAAGAGGTCATGAAACAGATCCGGGAATATTTTCTGACCCAGGAAAAAGAGGCGGTGGAATCCTTCCTGTCGGTGTGCGGTTTGAGTTTCAGCGGCCAGGGCCAGAACATGGCTTTTGGTTTTGCCAAACTGCGGGACTGGAAACTCCGTCCGCGCAAGGACCTCAAGGCCGAGGCCGTGGCCGGCCGGGCCATGCGGCGTCTGTCTCAGATTCGCAATGCCATGGCCTTTGCCTTTCCGCCGCCGGCGGTGATCGAACTGGGCAATGCCACGGGGTTCGATTTTCAACTCCAGGACCGCGGCGGCCTGGGCCACGCCGGCCTGATGGCGGCCCGCAACCAATTGCTGGGCATGGCGGCCCAGGACCCGCGCCTTACGAGGGTGCGGCCCAACGGCATGGAGGATGTGCCCGAATACCGGGTCAATGTGGATTGGGACAAGGCCGGGGCCCTGGGCCTGCCCATCACTTCCATTCACAACACCATCGCCGCCGGTTTCGGCGGGGCCTATGTGTCCGACTTTATCCAGGCCGGCCGGGTCAAGCGGGTCTTTGCCCAGGCGGATGCGCCCTATCGCATGCTGCCCAAGGATTTAAACAGGCTGTATGTGCGCAATGCCGCCGGCAAGATGGTGCCCTTTTCCGCCTTTGCTTCAGGGAATTGGACCTACGGCTCTCCGAAACTGGAGCGCTACAACGCCTTCCCCGCCATCAACATCTGGGGCGAACCTTCGCCGGGCCGAAGTTCCGGCGAGGCCATGCAGGCCATGATCGAATTGGCGGCCAAACTGCCCCCGGGCATCGCCTTTGACTGGACCGGGATCTCCTACCAGGAACGTATGGCCGGCGCCCAGGCCCCCATCCTGTATGCCTTTTCCGTGCTGGTGATTTTCCTGTGCGTGGCGGCCCTGTATGAAAGCTGGACCATCCCTTTTGTCAACATGCTGATGCTGCCCCTGGGGGTGTTCGGCGCCATTGCGGCCAGCTCTCTGCGGGGGTTGCCCAATGATGTGTATTTTCAGATCGGCTTTCTCACCACCCTGGGGTTGTCCACCAAAAACGCCATCCTGATCATTCAGTTCATCAAGGAGCGGATGATGAAAGGGGCCGGGCTGATGGAAGCCACCCTGGGGGCGGTGAAGACCCGGTTCCGGCCGGTGATCATGACCTCCCTGGCGTTTTTCTTCGGCGTGCTGCCCCTGGCCATGGCCACCGGCGCCGGGGCCGGCGCGGAAAATGCCATCGGCACGGCGGTTGCCGGCGGAATGCTGTCCGCCACCTTCATCGACCTGGTCTTTATTCCGCTGTTTTTTGTGATCATCTCCAGCGTGTTCGGTCGGGCCAAACACCCGCAAACCGCAAAACAGCAACCTGATGCAACCTTGTCAACTTCCGGGGGGGAACGGTAATGATGAAGAAACAAATGCTGGCGGTTTTGGGCTTGATCGCATGTTGGTACGGCTGCACCCTGGCTCCGGAATACACCCGGCCGGAAGCGCCCATTCCGGCCGAGTGGCCCAAGGGCGAGGCCTACAAAAACACGGAGATGCCGGCCGGGGCCGTAAAAATTCCGGAACTGAGCCGGAAGGAGTTTTTCCGCGATTCGAAACTGCAAAAAATTATAACCCTAGCCTTGGACAACAATCGTGATCTGCGCTTGGCCGCCTTGAATGTGGAACGGGTGCGGGCCCTTTACGGCGTGCAACGCTCGGAACTTTTTCCGGTGGTGAACGCGGTGGGCACCTTCAGCAAACAGCGCAATTCCGAGGACCTCATAACCCCCGGCGACCCCCGCATCCGGGAACAGTATGGGCTGAATCTGGGGATCGCCGCCTGGGAGCTTGATTTTTTCGGCCGGATCCGCAGCCTGTCGGACCAGGCCCTTTCGACCTATCTGGCCACGGAAGAGGCCCGGCGCAGCGCTGAGATCGCCCTTGTGGCCGAAGTCGGCCGGGTGTATCTGACCCTGGCCGCGGACCGGGAGAACCTCAAGATCGCAGGCGCCACCCTGGCGGACCGGCAGGCCGCCTATGCCTTGATTCAAAAGCAGTATGAGGTCGGGCTGGCCGCCAAGTTGGACCTGCGTCGGGCCCAGACCCAGGTGGATGTTGCCCGGGAAGATTTGGCCCGCTTTACTCAACTTTCGGCCCAGGAACAAAACGCCTTGAATCTTCTGGCCGGGGGGCCGGTGGCGGAGGAACTCCTGCCGCCGGACCTGAGCAGCCTGAGTCCCACCAAAGCCGTGTTTGCCGAACTGCCCTCGGCGGCCTTGCTGAACCGGCCGGACATCCTGGCGGCGGAGCATCGCCTGAAAGGGGCCTATGCCTTTATCGGCGCGGCCCGGGCCGCCTTTTTCCCGCGCATTTCCCTGACCACCTCCATCGGCACCGCCAGCGATAAGCTCTCCGGTCTTTTCGGCGCGGGCACGGACACCTGGACCTTTGCCCCCCAGATCGTCATGCCCATCTTCGACGCCCGTACCTGGGCCGCCTTTCGGGTCAGCAAGGCCGAGCAGGATATCGCCTTGACCCAGTATGAAAAGGCCATCCAGACCGCCTTCCGGGAGGTGGCTGATACTCTTGCCGTGCAAGGCACGGTGGACAAGCAGATCGCGGCCCACGAATCCCTGATCGAAGCCGTGGCCGAAACCCATGACCTATCCAAAAAACGTTATGAAAAGGGCCTGGACAGCTACCTGAGCGTCCTTGATTCCCAGCGCTCCCTCTATGCGGCCCAGCAGGGTCTGGTGGGCTTGCGCTTGACCCGGCTGGCAAGCCAGATCAGATTATATGCCGTATTGGGTGGCGGGGCGGAATAAAGAACAGCGCTAGGGAAATTGGTGGGCACAGCCCACCCTACATTGATATTTGGCCGAAAGGTGATCGGCAAGGCTTGGCATTGACCCTGGGCTTTTTACAAATGTAGGGTGGGCTATGCCCACCTTAAAAAACTGAATGAAAAATGAAAATAGCAATCCAAGACAAGAATGCATAGGGAATTACCCCATACGGATACTTCCTATCCCGCATCCCGGCCCCTGAAACCCGCACGCCGGAGATAGTTGTCCGTCAGGACCCGCCGTGTAAGCGACCACATTGCCGTGTTACGTCTTCAAATGCCCATGACCGCAAATCATAATGTAATTGTCCTCCCGTAATATTGTTTTGGGGAAGCAGACGGCATATCCTTGCTTTCATTCCAGAGCGGATTTTCCGTCGGGCCTTGAATGGAAATAAGGACGAACCCAAAGCAGGAACAGCGAAAAATGAAAAAATCCTTTCACCAATGCACAGCCGTCATCACCGGTGCGGCTTCCGGAATCGGCCGGGAATTGGCCCAAGTCCTGGCCAGGGACCGCTGCGATCTTCTGTTATCCGACATCAACCCTACCGGGTTGGAGAAAACCTTGGAACTTGTCCGACAGGTCGGAGGCATCGGCGAGACGCATCTTTGCGATGTTTCCCAATTGGACCAGGTCATGGCCATGGCAGACCATTGCTTTGGCAAATGGGGCAGGACAGATATCCTGATCAACAACGCCGGGGTGGCTGTCAGCGGCGTCACCGGCAGTATCCCCATTGCCGACTGGCAATGGGCCATGAATGTCAACTTCTGGGGGGTGCTGCATGGCTGCCACGCCTTCATCCCCCGGATGAAAAAGCAGAACCATGGCCATATCCTGAATGTGGCCTCCATTGCCGGTATCGTCTCCATTCCGGAAATGGGGCCCTATAACGCTGCCAAGGCGGCGGTGATTGCTCTTTCCGAAACCCTGCGAAGCGAACTCGCGCCCGCCCAAATCGGGGTCAGCGTGCTGTGTCCCTCGCATATCAAAACCAATCTGCTGAACAACATGCGCTATACGGATGAATTCCAGCGGATCATGGCCAACACGGGCTTTGACCATGCCCGCATCACCCCGGCCGAAGCGGCGGAGGCCACGGTCAAGGCCATGAAAAAGAATAAGCTGTACATCATCCCCCAGGGACCGGCCAAATCCGCTTGGCTGTTCAAACGCATGGCGCCGGCGCTGTATTTTGCCTGCCTTTCAAAATTGACCCGGGCGAGTTGGGGCAAACGTTTCATGCTTCAGCTCAATCGGCTGGGATTTTGATGGAAAACCACAAGGAATAGCGTTTATGTTTACCAATATTTTCCTACCGGACTATGTCGATCCCGCCGGTCTTTCCTTTGCGGATCTGAACTGCAACCTCGCCGCCATTTCAAGGCAGCCCCGGGCCATTACCCGGGAAGTCAAAACCGTGATAAAGCTGGCCCGGACCTTCAATGAAGCCGTGGTCCGGCCCCAAGCCCTGGAAATGGACCGGCAGATCCAGGCTGATCCGGATTACCTGTCCTGGGAATGGGTTCAGGAAGCCAACCGCCATGGTTTCTACACCATGTGGATCCCCAAGATGTTCGGCGGCAAAGGCTACTCCTTTGCTTCCCTGGCCTATTTCCTGGAGGAAATCAGCTCCTGCTGCGTGGCCATGGGCAACCTCATCGGCGCGCATTATCTCGGCCTTGCCACTTTGGTGGCCTCCTGGAACCTCTCCCTGACCCGGAAACTGAGTGCCGAAGTGATCCACGGCGAAAAAACCGGCAAGCCCTGTTTACTGGATTTTGCCATTACGGAACCGGAATCCGGCACCGACACTTCCGAGGCGGATCTGCTGGACAAGGGCCGGGTGGCCTGCCAGGCCGTGCGGGAAAACGGCGGGTATCGGGTCAACGGCACCAAGGTGTTCATATCCAACGGCCATTTTTCCACCTGGCACTTGGTGCTGGGCTACGAGGATGTGACCAGGCCTTCGGAAACCTTCTTGTTTTTTGCCGTCCGCCGTGACGCTGAAGGATTTTCCCTGGGAAGAAAAGAACATAAAATGGGGCAGAAAGCCTGCCCGGCAAGCGAGTTGATTTTGAAGGATTGTTTTGTAACCGACGCGTTAGTGTGCTTGGATCGAAGGCAAACCCGCCGGCTCGCTTTGTCCCATCGGGAAATCTATCAAATCATCTTTGATTCCATCTGTTCGTCATCCAAGGCAGGGGTCTGCGCCTTCGGGGCCGGCATCGCCCGGGGGGTGTATGAAACTGTATTGGGTTTTGCCGCAGATACTAAAATAAACGGCAGCTTCATGTTGAACCTGGAATGGGTCCAATGCCGGCTGGCGGATATGCTGCGGAATGTGGTTGTGGCGCGATTGCTCTATGCGGAAGTCAATTTCGCCAACGGCTTGTATGGTCTGAACAAAATGCTTCAGGTCAAACCCCTGTATTATTTTTTCAGATACTTGCCTTGCCGGTTGGTGCTGGCCCTGTCCGGACCCATGGTAAAATACACCTGGTTTCAAAGCATTCTCCGCAAAATCCAATTCGACTGGAAAAAACGCACGGAATTGGAACGGACAACCGGTTGGGCTGCCATGGCCAAATTCACGGGCTCGGATCTGGCCATGGAAAATTGCCGGATGGGGCTGGCCTTGATGGGACAGGCCGGCGCACGCCATGCCCATCAGGTGGAAAAGTTTTTCCGGGATGCTAAATTGCTTCAGATTTATGAAGGCACCAACCAACTCAACCGGATGGAAGCCTTTAAAAATCTCATTGGAAGAAACCGAAATGATGTTCACATGTTTACAGACCGATAGGCGGTAATCCCATGAAACAGACAGAGCAGAACGAATACAAGCTTCTCCAGGGAACATCCCGGGAATTCGCCCAAAAGGTGCTGCTGAAACACCGGGCGGAGAATGACCGCTATCCACTTGGGAATCTGGACCCGGTTGTTTTTGACAAAGCCTATGAAATGGATTTTTTTCATCTGTGGCTGCCGGAAAAAATGGGCGGCCTGGACCGCCACCTCGGCAAACTGTGCACCATTCTAACCAATATCGCGGAAGTAGATGCCAGCATGGCAACGGCCGTGCTCACCACTGCCATGGCCCAGGAAATCATGCTCCAGGCCGGCGCATTAGATCGCCTGGCGGAGGTTTACGGCCGATGCGCCGCCCCCATGGATGCCCTGCTGGCTTTTGCGGCCTTCGGCAACCCCCTGGAGCAGCCCCCGGAAATCTCCGTGATGGAAAAGGACGGCAGGCTGAGCCTCACCGGAAAAGTCAAAGGCATGGTGTTGGGCAACCTGGCCAAACATCTGATCGTTCCCGGCCGTTTTTCCAACGATGCGGACAACTCCTATTTGCTGGTGCCCTCGGCCCAGGCAACCATGCGGATCGGAGAACCGGTGCTCGGCCTGGGCCTGCGCGCCTGCCCACTGGTGGATATTGATTTCAATGAAACCACAGGATTTCTCGTGGGGGCAAGGGGAAAGGCCGCGGAATATTACTGGCGCATGTACGACCAATTCATTTTGGCCGGTGCCGCCGTGGCTGTGGGCATCATGCGCGGAGCATTCACCGATGCCTTGAAATACAGCCAAGCCCGCATACAAGGCGGAAAAAAAATTGGGGCTTGGAGCGAAGTGCAATTGCTTTTGGCAGACATGGCCTTGAAAGTCAAAAGTTCAGAATTGCTTATAGAGCATGCCGGCACGGGCAGCGGAATTAATGCCATTCATGACAATATTGCCGCCGGCCTAACTGTAATGGAGCATGCCGGGCATGTGACCTCCGACGGCGTTCAGATCCTGGGAGGCTACGGCTACATGGAGGAGTACAGCCAGGAAAAACGTTTTCGCGACGCCCAGCATTTGCAAGCCCTGTTCGGGATTTCCTATTTGAAAAAAATCCATTTTATAAAAACCTGTTACAAATTGGCCTGACAAGTACAAAAGCGGACTTTCGGCCTGTAAAAGGAGAACATATGAACACCCACAGCTATCCGGCAAAGGAGTTTTTTTCCGGAATCGTCCAGACCTATCACAAGGATTACGATGTCACCCTGCCGATCTTCTACTATGACGCCGCGGCCTTCTCCGGCATCTTCACGGCACCCACCTGTCGCGTGAAGGCCTATATGCCTTTTCCGGGGATCACCCCCCTGGAAATATTTCCTGGAAGATCCCTGATCGCGGTTTCCGCATTTGAATACCGGGATACCGACATCGCCCCATACAATGAATTCTCAGTGGCCGCCCTGGTTGCCTTTCCAAGCCGCCAGATCACCGGGCTCAGCCTGGCCGCGCAATTGTTGCGCAACCGCCTTAAAATCGTCATTCTGTCCCTGCCGGTGACCTCGGAAAGAGCCAGGAAAGGCGGTGTTGAAATGGGCGGATATCCCAAATTTCTGGCGGATATCGAATTCAGTGAAAAGGCCGGCAAACGCGTGTGCGTGGTTTCCACAAGCGGCAACCGTCTGCTGACCTTCCACGGCGGGATCATCCCTAGGAAAAAGGGACCGAGCTCCCATGTGAAGATCTTCACCACCGTCCAGGGCACGCCCATGGGTGCCAACCTCTACCTGAATCAGTTGGAATTCGCCCAGACTTCAGGTTGGGGTAAATGCGGCCTGGATCTCGGGCGCGGCCATGCCCTATGCGACATCCTTGCCGATCTTCAGTTGGGCAAAAATCCGCTGGTCTACCAGTTCTGCCCCAAATACGAAGCCATTCTGTTCA
This sequence comes from Desulfosudis oleivorans, assembly GCA_020723325.1. Taxonomy (GTDB): domain Bacteria; phylum Desulfobacterota; class Desulfobacteria; order Desulfobacterales; family SURF-7; genus DYJD01. The sequence goes on from DYJD01000022.1 coordinate 35,356, forward strand.
ATACCAAAAATCTCATGGACATCTGACTCCCAGCCGGAGATAAGTTTATTTCATTTTTCTTTCCCGAAACCCGGAAGGGGTAAGGCCGGTCCAGTTCTTGAAGGCATGGCAGAAATTGGAGGCCGTGCTGTAGCCCAGTTCTTCGGCGATTTTTTCAACGCTGTGATGTGTCTGCTCCAGCAATTCAATCGCCTTGGTTTTCAGAAAATCATTGACCAGGGCTTTGTAGGAGGCGTTTTCAGCCGTCAAATGACGCCGCAGGGTTCGGGGCGACATGCCTAACCGCTGGGCCAGTTTTTCAAAGGAAGGGATATCCTTGCCCTGGATCAAGAGCTCATGGCGGATTTTTTCAAGGGTGCTTCCTTGCTCGCGCATACGGGCGAGGGCGCGCCGGCATTCCTTTTCATAGGCGTTTCGGACCAGGGCGTTGGCCTGGGGCAGGGGCCTGGATAAATAAGAGCTGTCGAACATCATCACATGCGCATCCGCATGGAAGAAAATCGGACAAGCGAACAGCTCCTCATAAAAGGAGGCATAGTCGGGTTTGGGATAGGCGATCTTAATCTTTCTCAGCACCAGCGGTTCTCCCAAGATGTTTTTGCTGATGGCGAAAATGGACGCCAATTCCAGTTCAAAGATGATTCTTTGGAGGTCTTTGAAATGGAAGAGCTCCTTCATGGTCAAACGGGCCAGATCGTTCTCAACGCTCAAACTGTATTGGAAATAGGACAAACTGAGTTCTATATATTTGAACAGCAGGAGGATGGCATCCAAAAAAGTGTCACAACACATGGCCGGAACAGCCACATGCACATTGGCGCTTACCGTGGTATTCCGGGCGATTTCCAATCCGATCCGCGGACTCGGCATGAGTCGGACTACCTTCTTGATCACCTGCAACTCCTGGTCAACCGTAATCAGCTTGCTGGGATCATGGAGATCATCGGTATGAATTTTGGTGCCCTCAAGCAGTAGATCAGCGCAGATTCCTTGCCCTTTGGCGTATTCCACCAAAAGGGCGACCCCATAGACCGGGCGCCGCACCGGCAGTTGGTTTCCGGAGGTTAAATACAGTTTTTGAATGGGCTTTGTCATTTTCCCGGTTTTAAATGGAATGGGCATCGGCGGCCGTCCCCCCTGTATCGCCGTCCAATGCGGTCTGGGAGACATATATGATTTCGGCCGCGACAAAAGAAACCTTTAAAAACAGCAGCAAGACGACGAAAATGAAACAGGGTGTTACGTTGAATTTCAATGCGGCCTCCTGTGAAGCTTGGTTTTCGATAAGGTTCCGGCCTCAAGAATCAGGATCGATAACGGTGGCATTCGCCCCTGGGTCAAAAGGATTGGTGCGCACCGCCAGGGAAAAAAGATAGCCGTAATTGTTTTTCAGATATTGCATGTAGCGCAACCACGCAAATGTCAGCAACCGGTAGACCCTCACCAAATCCCCCTCAAGATGCTTTCGGTCTGAATCCGGTATGGTGGTCAACTCGTTGCGGTGCAGCAGTTCGTCCCGGAGGTGAAATACAGCCCGCAACAAATCCGAGAAATATTCGTGTTCGTGTACAACAGGATTTTCAATGAGGCGCAGAAGCAATTCCGCTTTGCTTTGCAGATATTCCTTCAACACCGGAAGCTCGCCCCGCATCAAATCAACCGCAAGAGGGCATTGTTCCAGTTTGGACAATGCTTTGGGAAAATCCGCATTCTTCCATTTGCCGTCAATCTTCAAAACAGCCTGTAGTTGACGGGCGTCCGGATCAAGTATCACCAAGTGCCGCACAAGGCCGTTGCCCATCTCGCTGAAAAAAAGTCCGGTAACCATGTTGAGCTTCTCCCGTCGCAGCTCCTCCTCCCGGCGGTTTGCAAACATGTCCGTAATGCTGGCGACTACGCTCAAGAAAGTGCCCACCCCGCCCACGATCAATACAAGGGCCAGGATTTTTCCAACAACCGTATGGGGAGTGATGTCGCCATAGCCCACCGTGGCCATGGTAACGATGGAAAAATAGAAGGCATCCATGATGGACAGGTTTTCAACGGCGGCAAATCCCATGGTGCCGGCCAGAAGCAAAACAACGAACAGAAAAAAATATACCTTGATGCGAAGGAGATCTGTTTTCATATTATCCTGGCGTAAAACCAAAGATCAAAACCATCGGCGGCTGAACACGCGCTTTTAACTTTTCTATTTTCATAACCTTGTATAATACAGTGGGGACCTTGGTTTCAAATTATTTGTTCCACAGCCCTTACAAGATTTTCAGCCTTTCGAATACGAAGCTATGAAAGTTTTTAAACAATTGGGAGAAACCCTTGCGCGTGAGAACAACGCGCTGGTCATGCGGGACAAGCAAATATTAGGACTCAGAAACATACGTGATTAGGATTGCACCCACGCCCTTTGCAACGCTCATCATCTAAGGGCGTTGACAAGAGCTTGGGAGCAAGACGGCCAAAAGTGGGCTCTTGAGATGATGGAGTTGCTGAAAACGAAATCCAGGAATTTGTTGGAACGGCTTTGCGATTATGAAAACGACACACTCGGATTCATGGATATTGATTACGTTCCGTTAAACCTTGAATTACAGTTTCACAAGGAGTAGGATACGCACATGAACACCAAGCCCAAAACCAAAAAAGCCGTGGCCCTCAAATACGAGCCGGAAAAGGATCAGGCCCCCAAAGTCGCGGCCAAGGGCAGCGGTCATATCGCCGAGAAGATCATTGCCCTGGCCCGGGAGCACGGCATACCGGTGAAGGATGATGCGGATCTGGTGGAGGTCCTGTCCAAGCTGGATCTCCAGGCGGAAATCCCGCCCAGCGTCTATGTGGTAGTGGCCGAATTGCTGGCCTTTGCCTATGCCATGAATGGGAAAAAACGACCGCGCTAGGTATTTTTTGCCAGGCCGGGATTTATCCGGCTGTTCCCGCCCATAATCCCCAATTTTCTCCAAGCCCCGCCTAAACTTAATTGAATCAGTTTCTTATCCTGAAATCGCCCGGGTTGATATCATGGCATTCATATTGCAATAAGCCCGGATAGAGGTCACAGCAAATCCGGAAAGGAGCTTTGAAATGATTCTGCAAATGACGCGACCGGTTCAAGGGGGGCTACGCCAGGAAAAGCAGTTCGAGCTGATCGCCAACCATATTGCCAATGCGAGCACCGCAGGTTTCAAGGCCGACATCCTGGCTTTTGACCAGGCCCTCAAAGCCACCCAGGTGATTGATTTCCAGCCGGGTGATATCAAATCCACCGGCAACAACCTGGATGTGGCCATATCCGGCAAGGGTTTCTTCAAGATCAATACGCCTGAAGGCCTTCGCTATACCCGGGACGGCAATTTCACCGTGAATCAGGAGCGGGTGCTGGTCACCCAGAACGGTGAAGAGGTCCAGGGTGACGGCGGTCCCATCACGCTTCAAGGTGAAACCGAAGCCAGCGACAATATCACCATTGATGAAAGCGGTGAAATCCGGGTGGACGGCGCCAGCGTCGGCCGGCTGGATATTGTGGAATTCGAGGACCTGAAAAAAATGCGCAAAGGCCGCAACAACTTGTTGGTCTATGACGGCCTGCCCGGGGACGAGCGTCAGGCCGAGCAATCCACGGTCCATCAGGGCGCCCTGGAAAACGCCAATGTTTCCGCTGTGGTGGAAATGACCAAGATGATTCAGGTCCATCGCATGTATGAGGCCTATCAGAAGATGATCCAGACCTTTGATGAAATCGACAGCAAGGCCGTTCTTGAGGTCGGGAAACTGTAATTCAGCATGGAGGTAGAAAATGATCAGATCCCTTTGGACCGGCGCATCGGGCATGCAGGCCCAGCAACTCAATGTGGACGTGGTGGCCAACAACCTGGCCAATGTGGATACCACCGGGTTCAAGCGCAGCCGGGCGAATTTTCAGGACTTAATGTATCAGACCTTTTTGATTGCAGGGGCGGAAACTCCTGGCGGCGGCCAGATCCCCACCGGCATTCAGATGGGCATGGGAGTGAAACCTTCCAGTGTGCAAAAGCTCTTCACCCAAGGGGATTTTGTGAACACCGGCAATGACCTGGACATGGCCATCGAGGGCCGCGGTTTTTTTCAGGTGCTGCACGGGGATGAGCAATTGTACACCCGGTCCGGGAATTTCACCCTGGACAGTGAAGGCTTTATCACCACCCCGGCCGGGGACCGGCTGCAACCGGAGATTTCCCTGCCGGAGCAGACCGTACTGGTGACCATCCAGTCCAATGGCACCCTTACGGCTTACGGCGCCGGTGATACCGTGCTGGTCCAGGAGCAGATCAATATTTACAATTTCATCAATCCGGCCGGGCTCTTTGCCGTGGGGCAAAATCTGCTGCGGCCCACCCAGGGCTCGGGCGCGGCTATTGAAGGCACGCCGGGTCAGGAAGGCTTCGGGACCATCACCAACAGTTTTCTGGAAAAGTCCAATGTGAGCGTGGTGGAGGAAATGGTGGCCATGATCGTCGGCCAGCGGGCTTATGAAGCCAATTCCAAGACCGTGCAGACCGCGGACAGCATGCTGTCCCTGGCCAACGGGCTCAAACGCTAGGATGATGTGATCATGTTTTTTTCGGCAAGCCATATCAGTAAAATTTTTTCGAGAAGCCGTTACAGTGATCTGTGGCGGCTGTTCCTGCTGGTATGCCTGGTGCCGAATTCCATGGCCGGGGCCGCGGATACGGATGCACCCGCCGTCCTGGTCCTAAAACCGGAAGCGGAAGTAACGGGTGCGCGCATTCTTCTTGGGGATCTGATAGCGGAAACCACAGGGCCGGCATTGGGGCAGTTGCCCAAGGACCTGGACATCATGGCCGCCCCCCGGCCGGGAACGGTAAAAAGCATTGCCGGGCGAAAACTGGCCGAGCTTGTCACTTCCTTGTCCGGCTTACCCAAGGGCGCCCTGGTAAGTGCGCCGGAAATTGTGAAGGTGCGCCGCGCCTCCCAGACCGTTGGGCTGGAAAGCCTCAAGGACCTGCTGACCGCAAGCCTCGGCCCAGGCGATTGGGAAATCCGGCGGATAACCGTGCGCGGCAACAAAGATTTTCCCTTGGGGGCGCTGGCCATCCGTCTTGCCGAATACAGGCCGGACAAAAAGATGCGGCGGGTGGATGCCGTGGTGGAAGTTCTGGTGGACGGGAGAGTGACAGGCAAGTTGAATGTTTCCGCCCTGGTAGACCGGTATGCGCAAGTGCTTTGCCTGGAACGCGCCCTGGAAGCCGGCGCGGTTTTGCAAGCCGCGGAGCTCACCCGCAAGCGCGTCAATATTTCCATGCTGTCCAACCATGTTCTTTTTGAAATGGAAGCGGCCGTGGGAAAAGAGTTGAAGCAGGGCCTGCGGGCCGGGGCCTTGCTGGAAAGCAAGCATCTTATCAATCCCACGGTGGTGCAAAAAGGGGATCAGGTGAAATTGATCGTGAAAAACGGCCATCTGTCCATAACCACCACCGGTGTGGCCAAAAGCAGCGGCGGGGTGTCTGATCAGATCCGGGTGGAAAATACCGCTTCTAGTCGCATTGTCACCGGCCAGGTGAAGGATGCCGCCACGGTGGAAATTGTTTTTTAATGAGGAGGACGGAATGAGACGGTTTGGGTTTATGATTGCAATGGCCGGCGCCGGCCTGATCATGGGAGTGTGGGGCTGCGCCGGGGCACCGGAAGTCAATCCGGTGGCGGCCAATCCGGTTTCCCAGTTGCCCATGGACGCACGTCCCTTTGCCGTCCAGGCCTCTGCCGACGGTTCCTTATGGACCGACAGCGGCGGCTCCCTGTTGTTTGTGGACCGGCGTGCCCGCAGGCCGGGGGACACGGTGATTGTGGATATTATGGAAAACAACTCCTCCAAAGTGGATGCCAATACGGAAGTCAAAAGCGAGCGTACCCTGGGTGTAAAGGTGGACGGGATGACGGGCCAGAACAACATCAATGCCAGTTTGAGTCCCAGCAGCCTCTGGCAAAGCAGTTTGAAAAACGAGCACAAGGGTGAGGGCGCCAGCGACCGCAGCGGGACCATCAAGGCTTCCATCGGCGCCCGCATCACCGAGGTGCTGCCCAACGGCAACATGGTGGTGTTCGGCAAGCGCGAGATGCGGGTCAACAACGAAAATCAGGTCATCACCATCGCCGGCATCGCCCGGCGGGATGATGTGGCTGCGGACAACCGCATCAAGTCCACCTCCTTGTCCGATGCGCGCATCGAGTATTTCGGCGAAGGGGTGCTGGGGGATAAGCAGCGGGTGGGCTGGGGGATGCGGATTATTGATTGGGCCTCTCCTTTTTGATTTGAGATTTGAAATTTGAGATTTGAGATTCGAAGGGATTTGAGATTTGAGATATAAAGGAATTTGAAATTTGGGATTTGAAATCCGCTGTAATCTCAAATCTGAAATCTCAAATCCACAAGCCAGGGGGCGACGATGAAAATGGTTCTGGTAAAAAAAATGTCTCAGGTTGGTTTTACGGTATTAGTGCTATTGGCTTGTGCCGGTCCGGCCCAAGCAGTGCGCATCAAGGAACTGGTTTCCATCAAAGGGGTGCGCACCAACCAGTTGATCGGATACGGCCTGGTGGTGGGTTTGAACGGCACCGGGGACAACCAGAAGGCCCGTTTCACCATTCAGTCCCTGGCCAACATGATGGCCCACATGGGGGTCCAGGTCAGCCCGGATCAGTTGAAGGTTAAAAACGTGGCCGCGGTCATGGTCACGGCCGAAATGCCGCCCTTTGCCCGCATCGGCACTTCCATCGACATCATGGTTTCCTCGGTGGGGGATGCCAAAAGTCTGGCGGGCGGGACTTTGCTGCTCACACCCCTGAACGGAGTGGACGGTAATACCTATGCCCTGGCCCAGGGGGCCTTGGCCCTGGGGGGCGCGGGTGCTGCCGGCGCGGCGGGGGCGGTGGTGAAGAACCATCTGCAAGTGGCCCGGGTGGCCGGGGGCGCCACGGTGGAGCGGGAAATCCCCATGCAGTTGGACGGCCGCCAGGATCTGACCTTTTCCCTGTTCAATCCGGATTTCACCACCGCCCTGCGGATCAGCGAGACCATCAACAATGCCGTGGGAAAACGGGTGGCCAAGCCGGTGGATTCCGCCACCATGCGGATTCAGATTCCGGAGGAGATGCGCGCGGATGTGACTCTGTTCATCGCCGGCCTGGAAACCCTGGAGGTCATGCCGGATTCCGTAGCCAAGATCGTGGTCAATGAAAAAACCGGCACAGTGGTCATCGGTGAAAATGTGCGCATATCCACTGTGGCGATTTCACACGGGAATCTCAGTATCACGATCCAGGAAAGTGAAATGGTGTCCCAGCCCGGACCCTTTGCCGGCGGCGAGACGGTTACCACTAGAGGAACCGACATCACCATGCAGGAAGACAAAAGCAAGGTCATGCTGGTGCCCGGCGCCGCCACCATCGGTGATCTAGTGCGGGCCCTGAACGCCATCGGCGTAACCCCCCGGGACATGATCAGCATTTTCCAGAGTATCAAGGCGGCCGGGGCCATGCAGGCGGATTTGGTTATTATTTAAGGGATATGATGGAGACCATATGAATACGGATAATATCAGCGCCGGACATATTGCCGGCAAGCACATGCGGCAAAAGGACCTGAAACAGGAACAGGCCAAGCTCCGTAAGGCTTGCGCGGATTTCGAGGCCGTGCTGCTCAATCAGATGTTTGAGAGCATGCGCAAATCCTTGTCGGGCAATGATATTTTCGGCGGCAGTTTGGCCCGGGATATCTATGATTCCATGTATTATCAGCAGCTTTCAACAGATATGGCCCACAGTCGCAACCATGCGGGCCTGGGAGCGGCCATGTATGCGCAGATGAAAGACAAGCTTTGAAATGTTTCAGAATAGTGACGTTTATTCCGATGATAAGGATAGCCCTTTCGATGGCGGCGGCAGCCTAAAGCCGGCCAGCGGAAAGGAGCAAAAGGAGAGGGGCCATGGATGCAAGCATGTTGGGCATTGAAAGATTGTTGAATGAAAAAATCGGGGTATACCAATCCCTGATCGGGCTTTTGGAACAGGAAAAAAAGAGCCTGATGGCTTCCGATGTGGATGCCTTGTGGCGTTTCGCCGGCCGGAAGCAGGACTGTGCCCGTGAAATCGAGGAGTTGCGCAAAAAAATCATGCTTGAGCTTACGGCCATGGGGATCCAGCACGGCCTGAATCCGGCCACTTTCCGGGTGGAACAGGTATTTGCTTTTTTGCCCCGGGATGACAGCCGGCGCCTGTTGGATTTGCAGCAGGCCTTTCTGGCAGTAAAGACCAGGGTCCATGCCCTTTCACGGGCCAATAAAAATTTTGTGGAAGAATACTTGTCGGTGCTGGATGACATGATCGGCATCATCACCAGCGCCGGCAAGGCTGCCAAACCTTATGAAAAGATGCGCGGCCCGGACAACCGGGAGCGGGCCAACCTGCTGCTGCATCGGGAGGTCTAGCCATGCCCGGCATCGGACATACCATGAATATCGCCCGATCGGCCCTGTCGGCCCAGCAGTACGGGCTGAATGTGGCCGGTCACAACATCGCCAATGTCAACACCCCTAGTTTCAGCCGGCAGATGCTGGGGCTCACCACCAGCATTCCTATCCTGTACGGCGGCCTGCTGTTCGGCAGCGGCGTGTCATCGGAGGAAATCCGGCAGGTGAGCAACCAGATGCTGGAAAACCGTCTCATCGGCCAGCAATCGGATCTGGCCAAATTTGAGGGGGCGGAAACCTATGCCAGCGTCATTGAGGGCTATTTCAACATCAATTCGGAAAGCAGCATCAGCAATCTCATGTCCGACTTCTGGAATGCCTGGCAGGATCTGGCCAACAATCCCACCGGTTTCACGGAAAGGGGGATCGTGGTGGAGCAGGGCCAGCTCATCGTGGAACGTCTGAACACCATGAACAGCGATCTCACCAAAATGGAGGAGACGCTCACCAAGGAAATCGAGGCCCAGGTGGCGGAGGTCAACACCATTACCTCCCAAATCGCGGCCATCAACCAGGAAGTGGTGCGCATGCAGATCACAGGTTCGGCCAACGACCAGCGCGACAAACGCAATGCCCTGCTCACGGACCTGGCCGAACATATCAATATCCAGATGTACGAACAACCCGACGGGGCCGTGAATGTCACCACCGCCGGCGGTTTCGGTTTGGTCAACGGCGTGGACAGCTACAGTCTCACCATGGTGCAGGGCCGGGTGAGCTGGCAGGGTTCCTATGGCGCCGACGTGGACATCAACGGCAAGATCAGCGGCGGCCGGATCGGCGGCTTGCTGGAAATCCGGGATGAAGTGGTGGCCAAATACCGCACGGAACTGGACATGCTCACCAATGAGATGGTCTGGGCCGTGAATTATCAGCACAGCCAGGGCGCGGGCATGAATTATTTCGACGTGCCGGTGACCGGCACTTTCAAAACCGGCAACAGCGGCTTGCTGGATACATTGAATTTCGGCTCCAAAATCGATTACGACAAGGATTTCAAGATGTGGATCAGGGACGACAGTGCGGCCGTGCCGTCTTTCGACTCTTCTACAGTGGATATGGGCATTTCCGACGCCGTCATCACCAGTTGGACCGGGGCCGCGCCCGAAGCCGAGGAATTCAAATATGTCTTTACCGTGATCGACGGCGGCGGCGTGGAAGTGGACGGCAATATCGCTCTAAGCGACGGTGCCACCCTGGGGGTGGTACGAACCGGCCCGGATGCCGGGACGGCCCTGAACAATGCTATCGCCAATCAAACCATTTCCGTGTTCGGCGGCGGCTACGGCACCCAGACCATTTCCGTGCGCGACGGCGGCGATGCGGAACGTTCGGCCGCCGCCATTGCCGCGGCCCTGAACGATCTGAACGGGGTCACGGCCCAGGCTTTTGAAAATTCGGCAGTTATCGATATCAACGGACTGCTGCCGCCGGCGGTGAGCAGCGCCGATCCCAACGACCTCATCCGCTTCACTTTGAGTTCCGCCGGCAACAGCGCCCCTGTCTCTTTCCGGGTGGGGGATTTTGATTATGAGACCCGGGCCAATTTCCAGCAGGCCCTGAACGACGCCCTGGTGCTGGTGAACAATGCCGGCAACAACCTGACGGTGGAATACAGCGGCAATACCGCGCGAGTCACCAGCCGCAGCGGCGAGAATATCGGCCTGGCCGATTTCGATGTCCAGGACCTGGCCGTGGCCACCCTGGATAATTTCCAGAATCTGGGCGTCAATACCGTGGTGGATGTGAGCAACTTCACCAATTTCGCCAATGGCGAGAGTGTCGATCTATCGATCACAACCGCCCAGGGCAGCGTTACATTTACCCATGCCATCACCGATGCCACCAACCAGGTCACCCTGGCCACGGATTTTGAAAATACCCTGATCGCCAACGGCGCGGCCTTGAACGCCATGGGCATCACCTGGGCCCGGGTGGGCGGCGTGGTGACCCTGACCGGTGACCCTTCGGCCGGGTTTGTCGATTTCACCGCCCTCACGGCCGGACCAGGCGGGAACGAATCCTTTGACATTGCCGCGGCCGCCGGCACCAGCGCCTATCCGGCCACGGGCAACAACACCTTGCTGTTCAACGGCATTGGTGATCTGGAACGCTATGCCGGCAACAACACCGTGACCTTTACCATCAACGGCACGGACAACATCACCGTGGACCTGCGCCGGGTGGACACTACCGATGCCGCGGCCGTGGCCGCCGCCTTTTACCGCGGGCTGGATACAAACCTGACCAATGCCTATGTGACCCTGAACGGCACGTCCGTGAGCATCACGGCCACCGACGAAAGCGCTGCGGATTTCACCTTCACCAACGGCGCGGAGACCGTGGGGGTGAACGGCAGTTTTGATGTGGCGATTCCCGGCGGGGTCCTGACTTCGGCGGACAACACCTTCACCCTGGATACGGTGGATACCGTAGGCTATACCAGCGTGGGGAACATCGATACCCTGCTGTTCGACAACGTGACCCTCACGGAAAGCGGCGGCGCCGGCAACGACAGCGCTGTGAAGACCGGCACCCTCACCATCATCCTGGAGCCGGGCATGGATATTTTGTCCAATGTGGCCGGCGGCGCCGGCGGGATTTTCAACAGCGCGGCCGATATCCCCCTGACCCTGAACAGCGCCGTGCTGACCCTGGGCGGTGACGGGGCCTACACCGGGTTTGACGCCAACAACCGCATCAGCTTTAACGTGGATGGCACCTTTGTCAGTTACATTGTGGGCGCGGCGGACGACACGGACATGGAATTCGCCACCGGCCTGGCCGCCTCCCTGAATGGGGTCCTGGATCCGAATCTCTATTCGGTCAGCCGCCACGGCGCCTTTGTTTCCATCCTGAAAAACGACGGAACCCCCATTGAATTGACCAATTTCAGCGATGACGGTTTCGGCGGCGGCAGTCCGGCCCGCTTGGAGGCCCCGGCCAACCGCCTGCTCATGGCCAACAATACGGCCGGCAATTTCACCTCTTCCCGCAATTTCGGGGACCAGGGGGTGATCCAGTGGGAAAAATTCACCCTGGGCGGCGTGAACACCGGCCAGAACGGCACCATTGTGATTTCCGACGGCGGCCCCTATGAAGTGGATGCGGGCGGGCTCTCCTTCACCATCAGCGAAGGCGACCTGGTGGCCGGCAACACCTTCACCCTGAACACCGATACCCTGGGCCGGGCCGCGCCCCTGGCCTTGCGGGCCCGGCAATACGCCAACAGCGTCAACGACATGTATGTTTTCACCGTGGACCTTGACAGCGGCGGTGAAATCGGCAGCGACGACATCACCATCAATTGGACCAACCGCATCACTTACGGGTCCTTCACCCTGGAAGGCAACACGCCGCCCCAGACCCCGGTGGTGGTGGATGTGGACGGCATGCGCCTCTTGTTCGACAGCGGCAATCTGTTCAGCGGGGACACCTTCACCATCGCCACGGACCACAACGGACTGCCCACGACCCATTTGCCAACGGACTGGCATTGGACCCTCGAGTCCTTTGCCGATCAATTCAACCGCCAGACCCTGGGGGTCAAGGCGGATATCAATGACAACTACCTAACCTTCAATACAGATACGGGCGGACATGACATCGCCGACATTCGCTACAGCGGTTCCGACGGATTTTGTGCCACCAACGTCACCATCGATGTGCGCAATTATGAAGTGTTGAACCGCGCCTGGCCCAATCTGCGGATCGAACGTAACGACACCCTCTATGCGGGCACCGCCGGATGGGGCATCAGCGGTTTTACCAACCCGGGCTATGCGGTGGCGCTGGTACCCATGGACGGTTTCAACCTGGACAACGGGTTCTGGGTGGAACTGGACGGAATGCGGGCCATCACCGTCAATTTCAACCAGCCCATATCCGCTAACGGGTCTTTGACCTTCAACATCGTGCCGGACACCGGGATCTACAATTTTGCTTTTTCCGATGACGAGGCGGCTGATTCCGGATTGAGCGCCGCCTTGGGGGTTAATACGTTTTTCACCGGAGATGACGCCATGACCGTGGGCCTCAACAATGTGATCAAACAGAACAAGGGATATCTGGCTGCGGCGCGCATCGACGCCGATACCGGCACCATCAGTACCGGCGACAACACCAACGCCTTGGCCATCGGCAATCTGGAACACCACACCCAGGATATGTCCCAGTGGAATTTTGAAAGCGGTACGGCGGCCCGGGCCAGTAATCTGAATGTCAGTCTGGGGGATTACCTGAATCTCATGGTGGGTTCCCTGGGCATCAAGGCCCAGAGCATCCAGCGCGGCCGGGAATTCAGCGAAGTCATGCTGGACCAGATCAGCCAACTGCGGGACAGTGTCTCGGCGGTTTCCCTGGACGAGGAAATGATCAATGTCATGAAGTTTCAACATGCCTATACGGTGGCAGCCAAGCTGTTGACCGTATCGGACGAAATGTTGACCACCCTGGTAAATATTCGGTAACGCGGAACTCGGAACGCGGAATAATTATAAAAAACCGGGGCGGGCAAGCAAAAAAGCAGGTAATTTTATGCGGATTACGAACAAGACCGTATTTGATTCCATGGAATTGCGGTTGCGCAATCTCACCCGCAATCTGAGCGACAGCAACCTGGTGGTGACCACCGGCAAGCAGATCAACCGGCTGTCGGACAACCCCACCGGTGTGTCCCAGGTGTTGAGCATCAAGGGCGAAATCAACAACATCACCCAGTATGATAAAAACATGGATCTGGGGTTGAATTGGCTCACCGGCGGGGAGTCCAGTCTGTCCGGCGTGAACGAGCAGATTTTGAACATGAAGTTGCTCACCAACCAATTGATCAATGCCGGCAGCAACGAGGCCCAGCGCAAGGACGCCATGGCACGGGTGGATGGGGTTCTGCGGCAGGTCCTGTCCATGGGCAATACGCAGATCAACAACAATTACATCTTTGCCGGCGGCAAAACCAAAATCGCCCCCCTGGCTTTTGACAATGACGCTGATCCGCAACGGGTTTTATACCAGGGGGATCATACGCCTTTTGCCTTGAAAACGGAAAAGAGCGCCAATCTGGAGGTGGGCCGGGATGGGTCCACCGTGTTCTGGGAGGACACCATCCAGGTTGATCACACCAACAACCGCATCGCCTTTCTGGAAGACAGGGGCCTGGGTCCCAATTCGGAACGGATCCTGACAGCAGTGATACCGGACGGCACGTATTCGGCTTCCAACCTGGCCCTGGCCGTTGCGAACGCCATGACCGCCGCTTCGGCCGCCTTTGGCCACGGCATTGTATATGATGCCAGCCATGACGCCCAAACCAGGAAATTCCAGATCACACCGGACGGGTCGTCCTTTACCGGGGAATTGGATTTCCGGCTGCTGCTGGACCCCACCCGTCTGCCGCAAACGGCCAACATCAATACCGGCATCAGCGCCGGGATCAATATCAGCAGTATTCTTGCGGATGCCGGCAACGGTGTGGAAGCCGGCGACCAGGTGAGTTTTGAACTTACCGCCGGCGAGGAAAGCGCCACGGTGGCTTTTACCGTGGATGCCAATAACGACACCACCCGGGCCAATTTTCTGGCAGCCTTGAACAGTACCATCGCCGGGATGGAGGGCGTGGATTTGACGGTGGATTCCAGCCAATTGACCGCCGCCGGCAACCAAGTGGCCATCACCAGTCTGTCCGGCCAACGGATTTTTGCCGACAATCTGACCTTGACCAACAATGCTGCCGGAACCTTTGGCGGCAACTATGCGGCCAATGGTTTCGGCTACAACGGCGGCACGACTACCGGTGATTTGATCCGCTTCAATCTGACCTTGGGAAGCACGGTTGTAGCCGGAGTTACCGTGGATGTGGACGCCATCGGCGATGCCGGGCCGGTGACCAATGCCTTGATCGCTGATGCCATTTCCCGCAATTTCAACAGCGGGGTGGTTTTAAACAATGGTGAGAGTGTCCGTCTCAGCGACGGGGCCGGGCATCAGGTGACCATCACCCGCAACGGCAATGATTTTGATTTTGTCACCGACGGCGGACAGGCTTTTGCCATCACCAATTTCAGCGACAACAACGCCAGTGGTTTGGGGGTGGCCGCGGCCCTTTCCGTGGTGGCCGACGCCGGCACCAGTCTGGCTTCCACCGGGGCCTCGGGCGGGGCTATATTGACATCCCCCCAGAGCGAAACCTTTGCACCCATCCCGGCGGTCCTGGATCCCCAGGCTTTTGATACCGGCGGCGGCAGCCCGCTTTTTAACGCCACCGTGACCGTGATTCATCCCGAAGCCCTGACCCGCTCCACGCCCACGCCGGCAGGATCATTGCCCCTGCGCCTGGTGTGGGGGGGAGGCGGCTGGATTGTGAAGAACAATCCGGGTTATGATCTCCAAACCATCATTCCGGGAACGGCCTCGGCTGTGGACCTGGATTTGGACAAGGACGGCAGCGCCGACATTGCGGTGCGTTTTGCCACGCCGGTTACCCGGGCCGATGATTTCATCGAATTTGATATCCTTAGCAATGCGGCCCAGAGCACCATCGGGGTGGACCTGGGGCTGGGTACCCAGGACCTGGACTATCGCGCCATCACCAGCGACAACCCGGTTACCCCCATCAACCGCATGGTCATCGACAACACCAACAACCGCATTGATTTTGAGGAAATCGACATCGCCGGCAACACCAGCGGCCCGCTCACCGCCACCATCCCGCCCGGGCCGGGGCCGGACGGTGAATATACGGACATGGACGCCCTCAGCGCCGCCATCAAGGCGGCCCTGGAGGCGGCTTCCACCACGGTGCCGGCCGTGACCTACACCGTGACCTACGATGCGGATCAAAGCCGTTTCCGGATTCAAGGGGACGGGCCTTCCCTGGCCCAGGTGAATTTCCTGTGGCAGAGCGGCCCCAATGCGGATATCAACGCCGCGGACATCTTGGGCTTTTTTGCAACCGATGACAGTCAGATCATTCCGGTGAGCGACAATCCCGTGACCTTGTTCACCATCAGCAACAGCAACAACCACATCGATTTTGAGGAGGTGGTGGCCGGGGTGACAACCCCCTTAAGCGTGACCCTGACCAACGGGGCGTATACTACCCCGGCGGCCTTGGCCCTGGATATTGAAACCCAAATGGAGGCGGCCTCGTTGGCCTTGGGCAATAGTGTAAATTATACTGTCGGTTACAATGCGGTGACCCAGCGCTTCACCATCGCCGATGCCGGCGCCACCTTGAATGAGCTGCATCTTTTATGGAATAGCGGTGCTAATTCAGGCACCAGCGCCGCCGCCATGCTCGGTTATGACAATGCGGACAATGCGGCCGGCAGCATGGGCGGCGATCTCCTGGCCAATGGCTGGGAAAACGGCAACACCATCAGCATGGATATCCGCGTCGGCAGCAGCATCGTGACCTTCACCCATGCGGTAAACACCGCAACGGATACCAATACATCCATCCTGGCCGATCTCCGGGATCAGCTCACGGCCGCCTTCGGCAATGTCGGCATCTTCACCCTGAACGGCAACAACATTGATTTCACCTTGCAAAACGCCTCCCTGAACATTTCCAATTTCACGGATTCGGGCGGGGCCAATGCCCAGTTGGCCTTGAATAGCATATCCGGCACGATCCTGCCGCCACCCGGGGGGGGCATGGTTGCCAATGCGGCTACGGCCGCCACCTTCTATGCCGGAGACGATGACGCGGCCCTGGGCGTGATTTCCCACACCGCTGATCAACAGGCGGTCTTGATTACCATCGGAAGCAACAACAACCGCATTGATTTTGCCGAATATGATTTGTACGGCAATTCCCTGGGGGAACGCACCGCCGTGATCCCCAGCGGGGCCTATGCGGATCTTACGGTTCTGTCCCAGGCCATTGAAGATGCCATGGAAGCCCAATCCGGCCTGACGCCGCCTGTGGACTACAGTGTATCCTACGACGGGGCCAACCAGCGCTTTATTATCAGCGGCGTAGGCGCCAATCTGAGCGAGCTGCGCCTGCTCTGGGGCACCGGCAGTCATCGAACCGGCAGTGCCGCTGCCACCTTGGGGTTTAATGCCACGGATGACATCATGAACATCTCGGACAGTGATGAACCTGTGGTGCACATCACCATTGACGACACCAACAACCGCATTGATTTCCGCGAGATCAGGAACCAGGCCAGTACGTTGGGGGTTTGCGAGCTGACCGCCATCATTCCCAGCGGCGAATACCGCAACATGGCGGAATTGGCCGCGGCCATTCAAAACGCCATGAGCGGCGAGTCGGCCAATTTCGGCAACGGCATCACCTACATGGTTTCCTATGATGTGGACAATAAAACGTTCACCATTAAGGAGAGCGGCACAACCCTGGACCGCCTGGAACTCTTATGGTCCAGCGGCCGGCATGTCGCCAGCAGCATCGGCGCCACCCTGGGATTTAATCCGGAAGATGACACCGCGGAAGTCATGGAAAGCAGCGGGGAGGTGGAGTGGGGCATCTTCAACACCCTTTTCGCCCTGAAAGGCTATCTGGAAGCCAATGACGTGGACGGCCTGGAGCGTTCCCTGACCCGTTTGGAAGCACATTTCAACTACACCGAGGCCTTGATCGCCGATACCGGTGTGAAGAGCAACCGCATCGATGTGAAAAAGAAAATCAACAGCGACCTGAACCTGAGCCTCACCGAACGCCGTAGCAATATCGAGGATGCCGACATCATCGCGGCGGTGATGGCCTTGCAAAAGGATCAGTTGGCCTACCAGGCAGCCTTGTCCTCTTCAGCCAAGATCATGAAATTGAGCCTGGTTGATTTTCTGTAAATAAAGGCAGTAAATAGGACTTGAGAAAAACGCTGAAACAACCGATAGTAAATACAATTAGGAATTAGGAATTATGAATTAGGAATTGAGGATTTGGATTCATTTTATCTGAAATCTGAAATCTCAAATCTCAAATTTTCATCCCGTCACCGGAGCTGTGGCGGTTTTTTGCCAGGGAGGGCATATGCTGGTGTTGACACGCAAGGCAGGGGAACGCATCAAGATCGGCGACGACGTCGTCATCAGTGTTTTGGAAATCAGTAAAGGCAATGTGCGCATCGGAGTGGAGGCGCCCAAACGGGTACCGATTCACCGCCACGAAATATATGAAAAAATCCAGGAAGAAAACCTAAAGGCCGCTCAGGGCGATCTGGCCAGTCTGGAAGCGGCCCTGCAACTTTTCCGGGAAAAAAAGAGCTAAGGAGTAGAGGATTGATTATTCAGACGCGAAAATTCGGCAGGATCGAGATTGCGGAAGAAAAAATATTAACCATGCCCGTGGGGCTGGCAGGTTTCCCGGGCCGGAAACGGTTCGTCCTGCTGGAGCGGGAAGAGACCCGGCCGTTCTGTTGGTACCAGTCGGCGGAAGACCCCGATCTGGCCCTGGTGGTGATGAATCCATTTCTGATCAAACCGGACTATCAGGTCGAACTGCGGCAGGCAATCAAGGAAATGTCCTGGGAGGGAGACAGGCTCAAAGACATGGCCGTCTATGTGGTTCTGACGGTTCATGACAGCGGCCCTTTTCGGATTACCGCCAACCTGATCGGGCCCATTATCATCAACACCGCCAAACGCGAGGCGGTGCAACTGGTCATCTATGATAGCACCTATTCAGTGCAGCATCCGGTAATGGAACAACCCAAACAACCGCCCCTGAAGCGCGCCGCCGCCGGTTGAAAACCCCTTTAATCTCAAATTTCAAATTTGAAATCTCAGATCCATTAGGCTACTTCATTGAAGATCAGCCCGGTCAATTCCTTCATTTTTTCCTGCAGGGCCACCAGCTCCTCCGGCGGAATCTGGCGGATGACCTCGTTGGTTTCCTTATTCTTGATGGTCACGATGATGCGATCCGTATCCTGGCTGATGCTGAAACTCAGGCTGGTCTGCAGCGCTTCCATATAGCCGCCCAGGGAATTGATGACGTCCTTTGTCGCCTGGACGCTCATGATGGCGGCGCCGTTCGCTGAGGCTTCCGTATTGCCAGGGGACGGCTGCTGATCGGCGCCGTTTCCCTCCACCGGTGAAGTCAAACGGTTGGTCTGAAGAATAACGGGATTGTTATCAGTGGGATTGATCGTCATGGCTTTCCTCCTGTAATACTTTATTATTCCTTATTGCTCACAAAGAACGGCGCACCGTTCCGACCAGAGCTTCCATAGCCTGCCAAGGCTTGCCGGCCCCTGCGCAGTTGTTTCAATTGTTCACTCAGTTGGAGGCGCCGGCCGGTCAGGGCGGCTGTGAGGGCCTGATCCTTTTCCAGGATGGCGGCGATGCGCTCCAGACAAATACCGGCGTTGGGCCGGTCATTTGTCTGGTCCAGGTCAAGGCTTTTCAGAAAAGCGTTCAAGTGTTGTTTGAGTTCCTCAAAAGCCTGGTTGCGCTCGAAATTGGCGCGGGCAAAACCGCCCAGTCCGGTTTTTTCCATGGAAACATGGAAATGCGCGGCCTGGATGGCTTCAAAGCGCTCAAAGGCCAGATTCAGTTCCGGGGGAATCCCATGCATGCCGGCTCCGGTTGTCTCTTGTATTCAAATTGAAATCGATTTAAACCCATAGGCGGCTGCTCCGCCATTACCGTATGGGTTCAGGCGCCGCTCGATTTTTGCCGGCGTGGGTTCCTGAGGTTGTCCATTAGCCGCAGCGACAATGTTGAGCTGGGCACTATCAGTGGGTTTGGCCTTCAAGACCGTACTTACCCAGATTTTACGCAATTCACCGATATAGGTGTCAGTTTGATTCAGGATGTTGATATCGTTGTTGATGGATACCTTGGGCAGTTCCGCCAGGATGGCGGCATATAGGCCCCGTAAAAAGGCAACGGCCTCATCATTGATTTTGGTGTCCAGACAGGCATTGAGCTCGGCAATGATGGCAATGGCACGGCCCAGATGTTCGCCGCGCATTTGAATGTTTTTTTGTTCAATACCGCTGCGGGCCAGGCGGATATGCTTAAGGGCGCCGTCATAGAGCATGAGAATGAGTTGCTTGGGATCCATGCCTTCGTAATGGGAAGTGAGATAGGTGTCATATTTGTTGGCGACGGTCATGCAAAACCTCCTTGTTATTTCTTTTGCTGGGCTGATTGGATGGAATCAAACACGGTGGTTAAATATTCGGACTCGGACTTCATGCGGCCGATGTATTTATCCAGCTCGACAAATCTGCGGCTGAGTTCATCATAGCGACGGTCCAGACGATCAGTGGCTTCCCCAATATCCTGCTCCATGCGCGCAATCTGCTGCTCGCCATAGGTTTTCTCCGTGCCCATCAAGCCGTTCAAGCCGGTAAGCTCCCGCAGGCCGTCGTTCATCAGATCGGCAAAGCCTTTGGTTTGGGTTTCTTCATTACCCAGGAAAAAGGCTGAAACCGCTTCCGGATCCGTATTCAGGGCCTGATTCAAGGTCGCTTCATTAAGGGTGAGGCTGCCGTCCCGATTCAGCTCCAGGCCGATATCAAACAGGCTTTTGATGCCCACATTATTGGGCTGAATGGCGCCTACCAGGGATTTTAACTCATTGGGCAGGCTTTTGACGGAATAGGCATCGGCCAAAATGCCCCATTCCTTGGTGTCAGTATCGTAAGCACTGTCAGCTTTGATGGACTGCACCAATTCGTTCAGGCTTTTGACCATGTCCGTGATTTCGGTTTTGATGGTAGAAGTATCGGCCGTGACGACCACATCGGCGGTGCCTGTTTTTTTCAACGTAAGGGAAACCCCTTGGATGATATCCGTGAGATTGCTGTTGGTCTGGCGTTGATACAGAATGCCGTTCACACTGACCTCGGCGTTCAATGAGGCTCCCCCGGCCCCTTGCACTTCCGTCATCTGGATGCCGCCCACGGTGATGCGGTTGTCTTCACCGCTGTTGTCGGCGGTCAGCACCAGTCGGTAGGGTGCGGTGGCGCTGCCGTCATTGATGATGGCGGCGGTGACGCCGGGGTTGTTATCATCGGCATTGATCTGCTCGGCCAGTTCGTTAAAGGTGGTGTCGGCAGCCACGGCTACGGCCACTGGATCATCGTCGCCCAGGCCGATGCTGAAGGTGACATCCGGCGCTCTTAGAGAGAAGGATTCGGGTTGCTCGGCGATCATGACACGATTGGTTTCACTGGTGCCGGGTTGGGTGGAGGCGATGCGCAGATGGTATTTGCCGTCGGTGCCGGTAAAAGTGGAAGCGGTGACATAGGTACCGCCGGCGCCGTTATTGTTTTGACTGTCCGTGTTGATGGCATTGACCACCTGATTCAGAGTCATCCCGGCCGTGAAATCCACGGCAATGGCCCGGAAACCGGTTCCGGTGCCGTAGGTAACCGTGAGTCTGTCATTGGCGGTTATCACCGGGGTTGTGGCCGCATTTGCCCAGCCGCTGGTGGACTCCTGAACCGTGGGGATATAGACCGAGGTCTCCGCATCGGCCACCCCTGCTGTTTGAAAGGAGCTGCGCGAAGCCAGGCGTTTTACATCAATGGACGTGGCATGCAATTCCGCGCCTGGAAAAACCTGGGCAGAGGCGATTTCCTCATCAGACACCGCGGCGGAACGGGTGATGAAATTGGATTGCAGGGAAAGGGTCAGGGCATTGGATTTGATCGACAGCAGTTTGGCATTGACCTCGTCGAATTTGGCCAGGCGCTTTTTTATGGTGGCGATTTCATTTTTCATCCCCGTAATCGGGGCTTCATCGATTTTCCTGAAATCTTCCAGCATTTTTTGGAGGTCGAAACCCGAGCCGACTCCCAGGCTGGTAACTTTGCCGACAGATGCCATAGACGTATTCCTTTGGTTGTCAGGGTGAGTGTGATTGTAACGCTGCTTCTTTAAAATCAGGATGCAAAACCGAAGCCAAAAAGGCGGATACTCACCCAAGGGATGCTGAAAACGGGCACATGCACCGTTTTACAATCCACTTTGTCATTTTATCGGCTGGTTGAATGCAAAACTGAAATCAATTGTGAAGGTTTGAATTTGGATTCGCGGTGTCGGCCGCCTTTGGGCGCAAACACTAGGCCTCAGGACTTGCATGAAAACAACGGCCCCGGGAAAAGCTCCCGGAGCCGTTGGTTGTTAGGTTGTTGTTTTGACGAAGCGCACAAAGCCTATTGCGCTTCGGCGCCGACCTTCTCCTACTTCAGCAGGCTCAGGACGTTCTGGGCACTGGCATTGGCTTGGGCCAAGGCGAAGGTGCTGGCCTGGGCCAGGATCTGCATCCGGGTGAAGGTGGAGGATTCCTCGGCAAAGTCCACCTCGCGGATGGACGATTCGGCCGAGCGCACATTCACCTGGGTGGTGGACACGTTGGAGATGGTGGATACCAACTGGTTCTGCACAGAACCGAGGTCGGACCGCACCTTGTCCAGATCCTTCAAGGCCGCATCAGCGATGGCGATGGTCTTCTGGGCCTCGTCCTGGGAGAGCACGCTCACCGTGGACAGCCGGTTCAGCTCGGTGTCGGACACATCCGTGGTTACCGCGCCGGAAGTCAGGTTGGCGGAAAGGACGCTGCCCGCGGCCAGGACCGAACCTTCCTGCAGGCTCATCTCCACATCAATGGCGTTGACGCCCGCCGTGGTGATGTTGTCTGTCAGCACGGTGCCGGTGGTGTAGGTCTTGCCGTCGGAGGCGACAATGTCGTTGGTCAGATAGGTGCCCTCGGCAATGATGCTGCCGGCTGCCAAGGAAGACCCGGCTGCCAGGTTCATGCCGCCGTTGCCGCTGACGGTTTCGGCGTTCTGCAGGGTGACCGCGCCGCCCAGGGTGGAGCCGTTCAACAAGGCTGATCCGCTGGCGATGGTGGAGCCGGCCGCCAGGTTGAAATTGTTCACCAGGGTCAGGTCACGGCCCAGGGTGGCATCGCCGCCGATGACCGATCCGGCCAGCAGCACCGTGTTGGCGCCGTTGGAGATCACCGAACCGGTGGACAGGGTCATGTCGCCCACAGCGGTCATGGTGCCGGCCAAGGTCATGCCGGACAGGAGGGTGGCATCTCCGCCGATGACGGAACCGGAGCGCAGCACGCTGCCGTTGGCGATGGTGGAGCCGCCGCCCAGGGTCATGCCGCTGTCCAGGATCATGGCGGATAGCAAGGTGATGCTGGTGCCCACGGTGGAGCCGGAAATCAGCACGCTGCCGGAGCCGAAGGATGAGCCGGTGATCAGGGTGTAGCCGGATTGGACGCCGACAGAGACGCCGGAGATCAAGGTCACATCCGTGCCGAAGGTGGCATTGGTGCCGCCGCCGTTGTCGCCGTTGCCCACCACTGAGCCGCTGCCGAAGGCCGAGCCGGCCAGCAAGGTAAAGCCGGACTGACCGCCCACGGCCACCGAGGCCAGCAGGGTGGCGCTGGTGCCCAGGGTGGCGTTGGCTGAAGCGCCGTTATCGCCGTTGCCGATGACCGAACCGCTGCCCAGCACCGAACCGGAAAGCATGGTGAAGCCGGACTGGCCGCCCACGGCCACTGACGCGATCAGGGTGACGTCGGTGCCGAAGGTGGCGTCGCTGTTGCCGCCGCCGACGCCGATGACCGAGCCGCTGCCGAACTTGGAGCCGGAGATCAAGTTGAAACCGGAGTCCGTATTGAGCACCGCCCCGGAAAGCAGGGTGGTGTCGCCGCCCACGGTGGCGCCGGAGGCCAGGATGGTGCCGCGGCCCAGGGTGGACCCGGCCCCGATCACCAGGGATTCGCCGGCCGCGATGGTGACGGTGGAGGTGGTGGTGATGTTGGCGCCGATGGAGGAGCCGGAGGCCAGACTGGTGCCGTTCAGGAGCCGGCTGCCGCCTTGGGCCGTGAGGGTGGCGGTGATGGTCTGGTTGCCGTCCAGGGTGTAGGCGCCGCTGAGGGTGGTGCCGGCCAGCTTGAGGCCGGACTCGGCGGTGAGCATATTCTGGGCCAGGACCGTGCCGGACCCTATGGTGGAGCCGCTGGCCAGGCTGGTGCCGATGGCGATGGTGCTGGTGCCGATGGTGGCGTTGGTGTCGGAGATGACGGTGGTGTACTGCAGGGCGGAATTGGACACAAAAATGGTGCCGGCCGCCAGGGTGGTGCCGCTTTGTACCGTGGTGGCCGCGGTGGTGGCGGTGGCGTCGATGAGCAGGCGCACATCGTCAAGACCGGCGCTGAAGGTGGTGCCGGTGGCAAAGACCGTACCAGCGGCCAGAGTGTCGCCGGAGGTGATGATGCTGGTGTTGCCGGTGGCGCCGGTGGCGGCGATGGTGACGGCCACGCCGGACATGCCGCTGGTCAGGGCCGTGCCGGAATTCAGCACCGTGCCGGCCGCCATGGTGTCGCCGGAGGTCAGGACCGTGCGGGAACCCATTTCACCCGTGGCATACAGGGTGATGGCCACGCCGGACATGCCGCTTGTGAGCACGGTGCCGGAGACCAATACCGTGCCGGCGGCCAGGGTGTCGCCGGAGGTGAGGACGCTGTCGGCGCCGGTGGCGCCGGTGGCGGCGATGGTGACGGCCACGCCGGAAAGACCGCTCTGGAGCACGGTTCCGGAATTAAGCACGGTCCCTGCGGCCAGGGAGGTGCCGCTGACCAGGGAGCTGGCGCCGGTGGTGGCGTTGGTGGCGGCGATGGTGGCATTGTCCGTGAGGTCTTCACTGGCGGAAAGGCTCAGAATGCTGCCCACCTGCAAAGTGGAATTGCCTTCCACCGTGCTGTTGCCCACCGTGTTGGCGATTTCTTGAACCCGGGCGTCGCCGGCAAAGCCCGTATTGGCCGTGAGCACCGTGCCGGCACCCAGGATGGAGTTCTGGGCCAGGGAGGAACCGCTGACAATGGTGGAACTCTGGGTGGTGTTGATGTTGCTGGTAAAGGCCACGCCGGACATGGTTTGATCCACGGTCCAGCCGGCCCCCAGAATGGAGTTGTCGGCCAGGGTGGACCCGGCGGCGATGGTGGAAGCCTGGCTGGTTTCGGTATTGCCGGCGGTTTCCAGGCTGGTGGTCAGGGCCACCACACCGCCGTCGCCAATGTCCGTCACCTGGATGGCGGCCGAGCCTTCCTGGTTCAGAGTGACATATCCCAGGGTGGACATGTTGGACCCGCGGAAGATGGCGTCGTTGCCCAGACCGCTGCCGATGGCACTGCCATAGGTGACCTGCAGGGCGCGTTGGTCCGTGGAGGTCAGAGTCATGTATCCGGCGTTGTCCACGCTGGCCACAATGCCGTGCTGGGAGGTCTTCTGGTTGATGGCTTTGACCAAGGCGCCGTTGGCGTCGTTGGCCACCACGTCCAGTTGACCGATGTTGATGCCGTTGATGGCGAAATCCGCATCGGTGGTGCCGGCGGCGATGTTGAGCACGGTCTTGCTCTCAACCTTGGCCGAGGCGGAAATACCGAGGACGTCGCTCAGTTTGTTGATGGTGTCGGCCACTGCACCCATGCTGTTTTCACGGGAGTTGCTGTACTGCACATTGGTGGACTCCACCACAAAACTCTTATTCTGCAGGTTGCTGTAAATGGCCAGTTCCACGGAGCCGGGCTGGTCGCCGGTGATGGACAGTCTGCCGGTGGTGACATGGCCGATTTTGGTGGATTGGGAGGAAGCGATGGAAATACTGACGGTTTCACCGGAATAGGCGCCGATTTGGAATTTCTTGTTGGTGAAATTACCGTTCAAGAGTTTCTGGTTGTTGAACGCGGTGGTCTTGGCGATGGCGTCCAGTTCTTCCAACAGCTTGGTGATGTCTGCCTGGATGGCCTTCCGGGAGTCGGTGGTTTGGCCGTCCTGGGCTGCCTGAATGGCTTTTTGCTTAACGGTGTTGACGATGTTGATGGATTCTTCCAGGGCCGCATCGGCGGTTTGCACGATGTTGATTCCGTCGTTGGCGTTGCGGATGGCCTGGCCGAGTCCAAGGGCCTGGGATTTGAGACTGTCGGCGATGGCCATGCCGGAAGCGTCATCGGCTGCCTTGTTGATGCGCAGACCGGAAGAGAGCTTCTCCAGGGAGGAGGACAGCAGTCCATCGTTTTTAGTCAGATTCTTGTGGGCGTTCAACGCCGATACGTTGGTGTTGATTCGTAATGCCATAGGATAACCTCCATGTGTGTGGGTGGCGGGGATTCCTTTCCCCGTTCAAGCTGATTACTTGGGATGACGAAAATTGCGGATGGAATTCTGTTTTTTCCGGTCGGGTCACCTCCTGATTTGATGGATTTGGTGGATTGGGAATGAAATGCGCTCCCGTGCCTCTTTATTTCTGAATATCGACAAATTCATCTAAACCTTAAGCTGAAAAAGCACGGGGTGCGGTGACCATAAATATATTTGGAAGGATTTTTGGGATGGCCCCACCCCTTTTTCCGGTAAATGGCACACTGTTTGCTTTTTGGTAGTCGATAAAGAAGGCCGGATACGGCTCCGCCGGACAGGGGGTAAAGTTCGCAACGGATTGGACCGATAACCAACATATATGCGGATGAAAGAAGGCGGAACGGGTTCCTGACAACCCGGCCCACCCAGGGGGTGCGGAATGAGCCTGCCGCCGGTTCCGGAGGCGGCAAATTTTTCCTATCTATAAGGAAGGCGGCGGTGGCCGGTTGCGGTATACGGACATAACCGATCCGCTTTGACTGTGAGGAGACCACCAGCATGGAATTTCATCATCCCGATTACTACGAAAAGAATCTCACCTTGTTGCAGCAATATCATCCCCAGGTCTGGGAGCTACTCACCACCGCCCGGCCCCAACCCATGGGTGAACTTTGCCGATCTCGCGGGGGCAAACCCAATCTGCGGCTGGCGCTGAAAAACGGAGAAACCGTCCTGCTGCATAATGCCGATGATCCGGAAGCCGAGGTCCGGGATTTTTTGAAAATGGTTCCGGAAGATTCCACCGGTTTTGTAACCTTGATGGGTATGGGCCTGGGTTACACGCCCCTGGGCTTGCTTCAAAACCGGCCGGATATCCGCCATCTGGTGGTTTTTGATTTGGAGCCCGGCATTTTTCAACAGGCCCTGCATGTGAATGATTTATCCCCGATCCTTGCCGATCCCCGGCTGGTATTGAATATCGGACCAGGGCCGGATGTGGATGCAATTATGGCGCCCCTGGCCCGGGCCCTGCAATTGGAATCCATTCACAGCCTCAGTCATCTCCCGTCTTTTAAATTCAATGAAGAAGGGTATCAGGGCCTCAGCGAAAAAGTGTTTGCCTGCGTGAATGAATACAATGTGGGGGCTGCCACGGTTTTCGCCTTCGGCCGTTCTTTTCTGGCCAATCGTTTCGGTCATTTGACTTCCATGCACCACCATTATTTGCTGGAGGGCTTGCAGGGGGCTTTTGCCGATATCCCGGCCATTCTGGTGGCCGGCGGGCCCTCCCTGGACAAAAACATCCATCTGCTGGCAGAGGCCAAAAACAAAGCCGTGATCATCGCCGTGGACACGGTATTACCGGCCCTGCTGTCCCGGGGAATAGCCCCGGATTTTGTGACTTCCATTGATCCCGAGGAATTCACATTTGAAAAATATGCGGAAGTCATTCCCCAGATTGAGAAAACGGCCCTCATCTGCACGGCCTGGGTAACCCCTAAAGTTCCCAAGACCTTTCCCAACGGCAGGGTGTTTTGGACATTTGCCGGCAACGGTGTGGAATCCTGGATGAATTCATTGATGGGCGGGAGATTGCTGACCACCGGGGCCAAAACCGTGGCCCACCTGAGTTTCACCGCGGCGGTCATTCTCGGTTGTTCACCCATTGTGTTTGTCGGGCAGGACCTGGCTTTTTCCGGGGAAAAGGACCATGCTTCCGAGACCGTGCTTTCCAATCAGGATATGCTGGACGACTTGTTCAAATCCGGCAAGGATTTGATCTGGGTGGAAGGCAATCTTCAGGAAAAGGTGGCCACCAACCGGTCCTTTTACAGCATGATCAAATCCTTTGAAAAGATGATCGCCGGAACCCCCGGCCGCTATATCAATGCCACGGAAGGCGGCGCCCGTTTGGCAGGGACGGAGATCCGGACACTGCGTGAAGTCATGGATGCCCATTGCGGTAGGGCCTATGATATTGAAGAACGCATCGATGCTTTTTTCAGCCGGACGCCGCGAATGGCCAGTGAAGTCCTGCTGCGGGAATTCCGGGAAGTGAAAAAGCAGATCAGAAACCAGCACGGCTATATCCGCAAATCGGATAAAATCAGCCGGCAATTGCGCAGCCGCATCGCCGCCTTGCGTAAAAACGGCCTTGCCTATCGCTCCGCATCGGCTTTGCCCAAGCCGGTTCAAAAAATGTTGAATGAGATCGATGGTTTTCATCAGAAAATGGACAAGGCCTATGGTCTTTGGCACGTTTTGGAGGAAATCACCCTGGAGGGTCTGCGTCACAGCGAGCGCCTGCGGCATTCCATCGAACTCCTGAAGAACAAGCCCGAGCGCTATCTGGACTGGATAGAAAAGAATCTGGACCGGTTGGATATCATCAACCGCGTGCGGCGGGAGGTGCTGGGGGAATTTGAAACCCACCTTGAAAGGACCCTGGATTATCACGCCGAGGAGTCCGAACTGAAACAGCAACTGAGAGTAAAGGAGACCGGAATAGACGAATATCTCAACCTGATGCGATTATATGATGAATGCGGCCAAATCACTATGCTGGACCAAGTGCTTGCGGAAGTGGGCCAAGCAAACCAGGATTCTCCGGAAATCCAGTATTATCAGGGGTGCGTGGCTGCCCATCGTTTCGAGCAAGCCCGGGCGGAAGTACATTTCAACTCCGCCATCCGGCTAGATCCCGACTTTTCCCAACGGGTCTCGGCCTTTGGCCATCAAATGGCGGAACAGTATTATCGCTACACCCTCCGGCTGAAAATGGACGGTTACGACATCCGCAAAATGCTTCTGAGAGGTGCGCGTTATTGCAGCACCCACAAGGAATTGAATCTGGAAATGAACGAGCTCGTTACCAAGGACCTGACAGCCGTCGGCGCTGCTTTGGAAGCAGGGGAATTTGAAAAAGCAGGTTCCAGGATCGCCCCCTGGGTCCGGGAGCTGGCTGAAAATCCCAAGCTTTCGGAATGTCTGCGACCTGCCCCCATGGGGGAATTGCTGCGCCATCAAGGACAGTTACTGATTCAAAAGAGTGAATTCATGGCCGCGGCCGAGTGCTTTCAGCGTGCCATGGAATATCTGCCCCATGCCACCGACCTGTATATCCACCAATGCGATGCGCTGTTTGCCGGTGAAAGCTTTGATGCCGGTATCGCTTGTTTGCAGAAAGCCGTTGCCAGGGACCGCAATTATGCGATCTACTGGGAAAACATCGGTGATCATCTCCAAGCTGTACAACAATTCGGCGATGCCATCCTGGCTTATGAACAGTGCTTTATCGTCCTGCCGGATAAGATCGACCTGCTGAAGAAAATCGGGGATTGCTATATGGCCTTGGAGCAGCCGTCAGCCGGCCGGGAGGCGTATATTCAGTATACCCTGAAAAGCGGCCGGGTGCCGGCTTTGAATATCGGATGATCATCTAAAATGAATGAGCAGTTGAACCGCGCAATTCAGGAGCATTTGTCCGGCCGGGTTGAAAACGCCGTGGCCATGTATCAGCGCATCCTTGACCAGGAACCGCAAACGCCGGAAGCCTTGTATTTGCTGGGGCTGACGGCGGTGCAGAGCGGGGACCTGGGCCGCGCCGCCGGTTTGATCCAACGGGCGATCGCCTTGAAGCCCCAGGAGGCCGATTATCATCATCATCTCGGCTTGGTGATGGAACGAATGGGTTGTCTGCCGGAGGCGGCGGAGGCTTATAAAAATGCCCTGCGGTCCGACCCGGCTCGTCTGGAGGCCTTTCGGAGTCTGTTGCGCATCTGTCCAGGGGAAACCGGGCTGGGCCTGTGGTTGGGGAACCTCTTGTTTGCCAAGGGCAGCCTGACCGAGGCCTTGAAGTACTATCAACTGGTGGCGGACCAGGCCCCGGATAACGCGGCGGCCCTCAATAACATGGGCTGCATTCTGCAACGTCTGGGGCGTCATACCGAAGCGGAAACGGCCTTCCGGCGGGTTTTAACCCTCAGCCCTGAGAATGCCGAAGGACTGAATAACCTGGGCTACGCCCTTTACTTGCAGGGGAAACTTGAAGGGGCCATGGATTGCTATGGTAAAGCCGTTGCCCTGAATCCGGATTTCAAGCAGGCCTGGCTTAATCTGGCAACAGTGCTGCAATTGAATGGGAATTACGCGGAAACCGTGGAGGCCTTTCGCAATTGCATCCGGCTGACGCCAGAAAACGCCGAGGCACATTTCAAGCTGGGGTACATCCATCATCGCGCCCACAATTTCAGCGATGCCATTAAAAGTTATGAACTCGCCCTGCAATTGAAGCCTGAATCCCCCGAATATTGTAACAATCTGGCCTGCGCCTTGATGGAAAACGGCGCGGTGGAGGCTTCCCTGGAATATTTTGAGCGCTGCCTCGGTATGCAACCGGATTTTGTGGATGGGCTCTGCAATTTGGGGCGGGCCTACAAAAAATTGGGCCGACTGGATGAAGCCGCTCGGAAGATGAAACAGGCCCTCCGATTAAAGCCGGATTTACATATGGTGCACAATGAACTGGGCATGGTGTATGCCGCCCAAGGGCGCTATCAGCAGGCCATGGATTGCTATCACAAGACCCTGCAATTGAATCCGGACTATGCCGAGGCCTGTTATAACATCGGATGCGCCCTGGAAGGAACGGCCCGCTTTCAGGAGGCCCTGATATTCTATCAGCAGGCCATTCAAAAGAAGCCGGATTTTGCAGAAGCCCATGTGAATAAAGCCTTGCTGCTGCTGCTCCACGGCCGGTATGCGGAAGGTTGGCAAGCCTATGAATGGCGCTTTAAGCGCAAAGACCTGCGGGGCCGTTACTGGAATCGCTACGGTGTTCCCCTCTGGGACGGCGGTCCTTTTCACGGTAAACGGCTTTATATACAGAAGGAGCAGGGCCTGGGGGATACCATCCAATTTGCGCGTTTTTTTCCGCTGGTGAAGGCCCTGGGCGGAACCGTGATTTTCGAGGCGGAGAAGCCTTTGATACCGCTCCTGAAGCAGGTGGCCGGGCTGGATGAGGTCGTGGAATTCCAGGGCACGGAGCACCCGGCCCCGGTGGACTTGCACATCTATTTGTTCAGCCTGCCGACCCTGCTGGGGACAACCCTTGAGACCCTCCCCGCAACATGCCCTTACATTCATGCCGATCAGGGCAAAGTGGAATACTGGCGCCGGCGCTTGAATCACCCTGATCTGAAGGTGGGGCTGGTTTGGGCCGGAAACCCGGAAAACAAGGACGATGCCTTCCGATCCTGCCATTTGTCCCAATTTGAGCCGTTGTCCCAAATTCCGGGGGTGCAGTTGTACAGCCTACAAAAAGGGACAGCGGCCGGGCAGGTTTCAACCGTGACCTGGGCGGAGCGCATTGTATGCCTGGGTGAGGAATTGAAGGACTTCACTGATACTGCGGCAGTCATGGCGAATTTGGATTTGCTCATCGCCGTTGACACGGTGGTTGTGCATTTGGCCGGGGCCATGGGACGTCCGGTATGGAACCTGCGGCATGCCAAACCCTACTGGGTTTGGATGCTGGAAAAAACCGATTCCGTGTGGTATCCCACCATGCAGATCTACCGTCAGGAGCAGTTGCGGGAATGGGGACCGGTCATTGATCGGGTCGGAGCGGATCTCACGCTAATGGCCCAAAGCCGGCTTCCCTCTTCAGCAATCAACTTGTAGTTTTGCACAGAGGCGTTGAACCCATGGCATTATGCGCGCCCATTGAGCCCCGAAAAAAGGAATACGCATGTTCCGTGCCGGGAGTGGCTGAAATGATTCCGCGGGGATTGAAGCGAGCCCTGGATGTGGGTTGTTCCAGCGGGGGGCTCGGCCTCTACTTGAAGACCACAGCCGGCTATGAAACCGTCGTGGGTATTGAATATTCTGCGGCAGCGGCGGAGAAGGCCAAGCTGCACCTGGATGCTGTTTTTTTGGGGGATGCAAGCACCATCAAGCTTCCGGCCGAGTATGCAGAATATTTCGATGTGATCGTCTATGCCGATGTGCTGGAGCATCTGTATGACCCCTGGTCCGCGATCGGCGGGCAACTTGCATGGCTGAAGCCCCAGGGCTATGTGGCCGCCAG
Organism: Desulfosudis oleivorans; assembly: GCA_020723325.1. Lineage (GTDB taxonomy): Bacteria > Desulfobacterota > Desulfobacteria > Desulfobacterales > SURF-7 > DYJD01. The sequence goes on from DYJD01000022.1 coordinate 67,044, forward strand.
TATTCCGAATATCAAGAACCTGTTTGTGATCTTGAATTTGTTGGCCGGCCGTTTTGATTATGCCGAATTCGGACTGCTGGACCGGACCCACATCCGGTTTTTCACTTCCCAGACCGCCGTGGAGCTGTTCCTGCAAAATGGATTGCGGTTGGTGGATTTCCGGCGCTCATTCCGGCCGGCTGCCTGGCATGCGGAAATGAATGCCGGCAATCCAGCGGACCCGGGCATCCTCACGGTCTATGAAAACATCTATCAAAAATTCATTCAGGGCCAAGATTGCACGGGTGATCTCAAACAATGTTTCGGGCTCTTCGCCTTCTCCCCGGAGGCAGTGGCCGACCTGTTTACCGCCCAGTACCATATGCTGTTTCAACGGCGTGAAGAATGAGCGCAATGCCCGCAATGGAAAAATACCGGGTAGTGGTAGTGATCAGCCCGGGCATGGCGGCGCCCTGGATCTTGTCGGATTTGGCCGCGGCTTTTGCCCAGGGCGGCAGCGAAATTTTTATCATCGACCTGCGGGAACTGGAGAAAAAGCCGTCAACCCAGGAGAAATTGGCTTATTTCGAAGATATTACCGCGGCCCTGATCCGGTTTTCACCCCATTTTGCCTTGGGCTACAACACCTCTGTTTTTATTTCCCTGCCGCCCAACAATCCCCGGGCGCATTTTTTTGAAGCCTTGCAGATTCCCTATATATCGCTTTTTTTCGACAATCCCTTGCTGAGCGGCTATGCCAACGCCATCCTGACACCGGAATCCTCCCTGTATACGGTTTTTATCTGGGACCGGCATTACTTGGACTTGTTTCGCAGCAGCCTCCGCAAGGAGGCCTTTTACCTGCCCCTGGCCACCAACCCGGAAGTATTCAAGCCGGATCCGGCCGATGCCGGCTACACCTGTGACCTCAGTTTTGTGGGTTCGGTGTCCGAGGAGACGGACTACGCGAAAGGGCGCAAGCAGGCGGGCTGGCATGAATGGCTGGTGGGCTTTGCCGAAAATGTGGTTCAGACCAAGCAGGCCAATCCCCATGCTTCCATCGAACAGGTGATTGCCGCCTTTCAACAAACCTTCCCACAACAAACCCAGGAGATCTTGAGCGCCTATCTGCGGAGCGATGCCTCCAGTGATTTCATGTTGTCCCTGTATGCCCAACTGGGGGATCAGTACCGCCTGGAAGTGATGGACAGCCTTACGGAATTCAAACCGCACATCTTCGGCGGCAAAGGCTGGGAAAGGATGCGCAGAGGCGGGGCGGTTTTGGAGGGTAGCACGGCCTATGGCGCGGAGTTGTCGCGCATCTATCGGAAGTCCAGGATCAATCTGAACATCTCGAGTGTTCAGTTGATGGATTCCGTCAACCAGCGGGTATTTGATGTGCCGGCCAGCGGCGCCTTTTTGCTTACGGATGCAAGGGCCCAGCTCGGAACTTTGTTCGAACTCGGCTTCGAGATGGTCACATATGCTTCTGTGGAGGAGTTGCGCAAGCATGTGCGCTATTATCTGGAGCACGATGAGGAGCGTCAAGACCTGGCCCAGAATGCCCGCAGGCGCGTCTTGGCCGAGCATACTTATTTCCATCGCGCCGCAAGCATCATCGCTGTTTTAAAGGACAAGGGCTTGATCGACTAAGGGCTGATCAGCCGTGAAAAGGGTTATTCCTCCGCCACCAGGATTTCACCGTTGTACATGATGCATTTGCGACAAATGGGCGGCAATGCTTCCTGCTCATACCGCAGGATATGGCGGCGCAGATTCCGATATACAGGGCTGCCCCAGATTTCCATCAGATCCTGGTCCAGAATATTTCCGACACGGCTTTCACCCGCAAGATCATAACAGCAAAAGACAATATCGCCGTTCACCCGCACCGCCAGTTGAGTGAAGGGCATGGGGCAGAAGGATTGGGCCTTATCGGCCGAGACCCGCAGGTTTTTCAGCGCAACGGTCTTTATGTCCAAACCCGGCCATTTCATGGCGTAAATGGATTCAATGGGCAAATCCGGGAAATCCTGTTGCAGAAATGCCGGCGGCTCCGGGATAAGCGGATCACCTGGACGTTTGATGATGGTATTGTCGATGCTGATGCGGGTGTTCTGCAGATATTTGCGCAGCATGGCCACATGCTTGACAACGGTGTGGTAGTCGGAGCCCCGCCGGATGCGGTTGTTTTCCTCCGGCGAACGGCCGTCGATGGAAATTCCGATATGATCCACACCGGCATGGGCCAGGCTGCGGCAAAGGGATTCGGTAACCAGCATGGCATTGGTATTGAATTGAACATGGGTGATATGGGTTTCGGCTTTCAGGCGCCGGCACATTTCCGGCAGGGCCTTGTTCAAAAGCGGTTCGCCGGAAAGATATAAAATGCATTGGTGAATGGATGGAATTCTTCTGATTTCCGCCAAAATCCGGTTGAACAGGCTCTCTTCCATCACGGTTCGGCCGATGCTGTGGTAGTCATTGCCCGTGGGACAATGGCGGCAACGGAGATTGCAGGCGCTGGAGGTTTCGATGCGGATATTGCGCAGGCGCGCGAGGCCGAAATCCGGGTCAAGATCCGGAATCCGCTGGAAAAGGGTTTGGGCGCCGGTATATTCGCCGATTTTGAGGAAATTGCCGGCCATCTGGAAATGGGCTTCCGCGTCGGCCGGGCTGGCCGCCAGGATTTCCTGGTAGCAATGGATCATCTCCGGGGGGCTCAGACTTTCCCGCAGAACGGTTTCAAGGTTGATATGGGCGATTTTGTAATCCGGATGCCGGATGATCAATTTTTGAAAACAAGCGATGGCTTCTTGGCGCCGACCGAGGCTGTGGAGGGTCAGGCCCAAATTGTTCAGGGCATCCATGGGTTCATCCGTGAGGGCGGCGGCGCGTTCAAAGCAGAATGCGGCCGCTTCCGGCTGTTGCAGGCGGTTCAGGGCATTTCCCAAATAAAACCATGAATCCGGAAGAGCCGCCGCTGTCTCTATCATATGTTCTTTACAAGCCAGAGCCTGGGGGGCATTGGCCAAATTCAACAAGGTGATGCGGATATTATTGGCGGCCTCCGGGTAGCTCTTTTTCAAGGCCAGGGCCTGGTGGTATGCCGCCAATGCTTTTTCCGGCTGGGCCAGGCGGTTGTAAACATTCCCCAAATTGAAAAACGCCTCTGGAAAATCCGGGGCCAGCTCCACTGCTTTTGTCAGATGGCAAAGGGCGTTGGCGTGGTCTTCCGCCATGGTCAAGGCCAGGCCGAGATTGCATTGCACAGCCGGCAAATCCGGGTGTTGGGCCAGAATCAGACGATACAATTCCATGGCGGTTTGCAGGTCACCCTTTTGGTGATGCCCCACCGCAATTTGATACAACTGGTTGATGTCGAATACCCGGGGGGGATTGGGGTTCATGATTTCCTGCTTTCAACGGATTTCAGCAATACCCGAAATAGTCCAGCCCTTCACGGGCGTTTTTTTCAATTGCTTCCAGAATCCGATTGTCTGAAGCCCAGGCGGGCGGCGTACGGAATTTGTGAATGCGGTCCTTTTTCAAATGGATGACCTTGTGATCCAGGGGCACATTCAGAAAGTCCGCAATCCGTGCCACGGTTTTTTCCGGCTCCAGGCAGAGATCCTCGTAGCGGATCAGCAGGAACCGGTTGCCCAGGGTTTCGCCGTATTTTGCGCCCAGGAGCGACATTTTTTGCCACAGATAGGCGAACAGCGAACATTCCACTAGACCCGGGGGCGGATCAAACTTGTTGCTGCCCATGCCCTTGCCCAGCTCGGCTGTCAATGGGATGCCCTGCCATTCCTGGATATCTGTCCGGTCAAAATAGATGAGCCTGCCGAAATCGGAATTGGGAAACTCGGAATGGGGTGATAAGGCCACGTCGCGTCCATCCCGGACGATCTGAATGAATTTCGCTTCCGGAAAGACCCGGGACAACATGGGCATCAGAAAAATGTTGGGCGGCGCCTTCCAGCCCCACCGGGGGTAGGCCACCTTGGAGGCTATAAGACGCAGGAAATAATCCCGCAGGAGCAGCAACTCCGTTTCAGCGATGTGATGCTGCCGATCAGGGTAGTAGCGGGTGATCAATTCGCTTAAGCCCATGAACGGACCGACGCCGGGTATGCCGGTACTGATATCCTGCTCATCATAGGCGTAGTTCAACTGGGTCCCCATGCAAATGCCGTTTTTGATCAGGAGCAAGGCCACTGCCGAAGTGCCGGAATGGAAGGCCCCGGTGACAATGATGGGGGACAGGGCTTGTTGTTGAATCATTGCCTTGATGGAATGCTCGGTGAGGGTTGCGGCCATTTCATTAAAGGCTTGTTCCGGGGCAATGGCGTTGCGGGTGATATGGGGGAGCAGTTCTGCACAATCGGCTTTATAACCGTTATAGCAGGATTCCACACGGATGGCGGCACGCCTTGGGATGGTTTCAAAATAGCGGGAAATGACGTTGTTCAAAGCCGCAAGGGCCTGATCAATGGTACTCCCGAAGCCCCACAGGCCCGGCAGCAGATTCGGACAGTTCATCAAATGGGCCTGATTTTTGAATTCTTCGATAAACACATGCTGTATATCCACGCCGGCTTTGGCCGGAACGGATAAAGGACTGCCGCGGAAATGATCCAGGACGTTGTTCATGAGGGCCCGGGCATTCTCCGGCGAGTCATGGCGGACGGTGAAGGTGGGCAGCATTCCGGGATGGCTGCAAAGGAAGTGATCACCGGATTTGGAAATGACAAAACCGTTGGTTTGTTCGGTATGGTTCATTGGCAATAGTCTCCATGGATAGAGCGGCCGGGATGGCCTGCTTGGCTGTTTGGGTTTCCTGCTCCGTTCAGAAGGTGATAAAATGCTTCCCCACTTTTCTGCCAGGTATGCCCGGAAAGATCCGCACCGGCTGCGGCGCCGATTGGTTTTAGTTGTTCCCGGTTCCGGTAAGCCCATTCCAGTTGTTCGATGATTTCTTCCAGATCCGGGTCGTCCCAGGTGTAGCGGCCTTCGGCGGAATGGATGTTCATGGGCCTCAAGCGCTTGAGGACGATGGCGTTTCTGTCGGTTAGGATATCCCGGTGGCCGCTGCTGTTGGAAGCAATCACCGGTTTGCCGCAGGCCATATATTCCATGAGCACCAGGTTGGTACCGCCTTCGCAGCGGTTGGGGAAAAGTCCGATGTCCGTATTCTTGTAGATCTTAGCCATTTGGGCATTGGGCCGCGGCAGCAGGGTGATGACGCGGTTGCCGTCCACACCGTTGGCCTGCAACGCGGTTTGGATCAGTTGCATATAGTCATTTGAATCCAGTTTAAAAGTGATGTAGGGGGAGCTGGTCATGGTGGCCAGGCTTTGGGACCAGGCATTGAACCAGGCGTTGATCAGCATCACATCCGGATGGCGCTCCTGCAGCACTTTGACGGCCCGGATGACCAGGTCCTGGCCTTTGCGGAGCTCGAATTTTCCCCCGGAAAAAATGACGAAGCGATCCTGGAACAGGGTTTTTCCTGAATGGCAGGGATTGAACAATTGCGGGTCGATCCCCTGGATCACCGTGGTGACTTTCGTCAGGCCGTGGTTGCGCAGCACAGTCTCGCACCAGCGCGAGCCGGCCACGATCAAATCAAAATTTCTTTGGCCGTTCTGAATGTATTCGGGTTTCAACATATCGGTCTCGAAAAAGGTATACCCCACATTGGGGCGGCCTTTGATTTTGAGCAGCCAGGGTTCCAGGGAATGGTTTACAATGGCTTGCAGAACCGGATGGTCCACCGTGCCGTGGGGCGGCTGGGACAGTTGAGCCGCTTCCTCCTGGCTGACCAGTTTGCTCCGCAGAAAATGAAAGTCCAGCTCGTCTTCGATGTCGTTGAGACTGAAGGCTTGGGTGACATAACGGGTCTCCACCAGACTGGAAAGGGCTTTGAGCAGGTATTTCCCGCAGATACCCCAGCCATGGCGGTTGCCGTTGGGCATGATCAGGTATATGGACATGGGCTATGCTCGCTTTCTTACGAATCAATCCCCGGTTTTGCCGCCGTGGCCGGCTGTGCGGATTTTTTTTGTTGAATAAAGGCCCAGTACAGATCTTCCCCGGCCATGACCTGAAATTTGATGTCCAGGGCATCCAATACCTGGAATCCGCTGCGCTGGAATAGCGACAACCACATGCCCTTGCCCAACACACTGTAGTGGTTCGGATTGTTCTGGTGAGAACAGCTCGTTTCCGGGGCCGGGACTTCCACATACAAAAACGCCCCGGGTTTCAAGACCCGCTGAAATTCGGACAGGGTGTAATAGGGGAAAATGCTGTGTTCCAGACAATGCCGGCACCAGATAAAATCAAAGCAGTTGTCTTCAAATTCCAGAAAGGACTGATCCATTTCATATACATCAAAACCGCTGGCCCGGCAGATCTCAAGATCTTCCCGGCCGATGGTAATGCCCATGGCGGCAAGCCCCTTGTTTTTGAAAAGCGCAAGGGCCGCGCCTTGGCCGCAGCCGATGTCCAGGACACGGCTGGCCGGCGCCAAGCCGTATTTGAGCATGAAATAATCAAACATTTTATCGGTCAATTGGCTGTGGAGTTGGCTTTGGGGTTCCGGGTAGACATCACCACGGATGCGTTCCAGAAAACGTTCTATTTTTTTAAATTCCGCTGATATCGCTTGTGTCATGGCCAACCCCTCTCCATTGCTGGTGATTTTACAAAATGGGTAACAAATCCTGCGCCAATTCCTGAAACAAAGCCTCCCAGTCCCCGGTCCGGGGTTGCCGGAAAATACGGATAGCCGGATACCACGGAGAATCTTTGCGCGCCAACATCCAGCGCCAGTCCGGGGAAAACGGTAGGATCAGCCATGTGGGTTTACCCATGGTGGCGGCCAGATGGGCCACGGCGGTATCCACGCTGATGATCAAATCCAGATTGGCCAGGAGACCGGCCGTGTCGCTGAAATCGGCAAACAGTTCACCATAATTCTCGATCCCCCAACTTGCCGCATCAGCCGCCGCTGTTCCCTTTTGCAAGCCGAAAACCCGGATCCCCGGCAGTTTGGTCAAACGGCTGAAATGTTGAAGCGGGCAGGAGCGGTTGTGATCATTCAGATGGGTGGAGCTGCCGGCCCAGACAATGCCCACCTTGAAAGCCTTGCAGGCGGTGCGCGCGCGCCAGAAATCGGATTTCTCAACCGGGAGGTTCAGCCCGGCAACAACAGCGGGGATTGAATCCGGCCTGGTTGCAAATATGCGCGGCAAGCTCAACAGGTGCGTATAAAGATCGGCCGGGACACCGGGGCGGCCATCCGGTGCGCGCTCGGCCAGCTCATCAATGCCCGGAAAACCCTGCAACAGATCCAAAAGCGGTTTTTTGGCTTCTAAAATGACGGTCCCGCCCCTGGCCTTTACCAGGGGCAGGTAACGCATGAATTGAAGGGTATCGCCGAAGCCCTGCTCGCCGTGGACAAAGAGCCTGCGGCCCGCAAATGGACTGCCGTCCCATTGGGGCATGTCATGGCAGTGGGGATACAGCACCTCCCAGTCCGGCATCTTCTGGCGCCATTCATATTCGCGCCAACCCTGGTCAAAGTCGCCTTGGAGCAGCATCAACATCGCTTTTTTGAAACGCACATCCGCATTTTGCGGATCGATCACAAGCGCCTTGCTGTAATACGCATCGGCTTCTTGGTAGCGCCCCATGGTTTGGCATACAACCCCTAAATTATTATATGCATCCGCAAAGCGATCATTGATGGCAATGGCTCTTTGATAGTGGGCGTAGGCGGTTTCAATATCCTTATGGGTCTGCTCAATGAGAGATCCCAGATTATTGTATGCGGCGGCATAATCCGGCTTGAATTCGATGGCCTTTTGGTAACATTGGATGGCTTCCGCGCAATGGCCTTGCTGGGCAAGGACATTGCCTAGATTAAAATGGGCTTCGGCAAAATTCGGATGGATGCGCAGCAGGTTTTTTAAGGCGGCTGTGTGGTCTGATTTCAACTGGACGGCTTGAATATATGCTTTTGCAGCACCTGCATGGTCTCCGCGGGCCTCGCTGATGATTCCGAGATTGAAGTAGAAATGCGGATTGCGTGGCAAGTTCCGGATGGCTTTTTCGATTAATATCACGGCTTCATCGTTCCGGCCGACCTGGTGGGCGATCAGACCCAGTAAATGCAGGGCATCCGGCTGATCCGGTTGCTTTTGCAGGATGGCGCGGTAAATTTTTTCCGCGGCTTCGAGCTGCCCGGCCTGGTGCTGATGGACGGCGGTTTTCAAATCCGCGCTGTATGTGTCTTTTGAGACGGTCATATGGCAGACCTTGCCCCTTGGAATTTTTCCGGCCTTTTATTCATGGGCAACATGCTCCCAGGAAAGGGGCGTTCCTTTTTGAATATCCTGCCGCGCTTTTTTGCCGAGCACGGCTTGGAAATGGCGCGGGTGCAGCCCATCCGCCGGCCGGATGGAGCGAACATTTTTATTGGAGAAGGTTTCGCCCTGGCGAATATCCTCTGCCACAAAGAGCGACCTTCTGAATTTCAGGCTTTGCTTCTGCTTGCCCGATGGCTGATACTCGATGGTGCCCAAGGCTTTTTCAGCAATACGGATAGCCTTTACCATTTGGGCGAATTCCTCCGGCTCCATGGAAAAGGAACTGTCCGGGCCGGGGTCTGATCTGAAAAGGGTAAAATGTTTTTCGATGAGGCACGCGCCGAGAACCACGGCGGCAACTGCCACGGTCCAGCCCATGGAATGATCGGACAGGCCCACCGGTACAGCAAAGGTTTCCGCCATGTGCGGAATGGTGCGCAGGTGCATTTCCTCAAACGGGGCCGGGTAGGCGCTGGTGCATTTCAGGAGTGCGGTTGCATTGCCACCGTGTTGGGAAATGGTGGTAAGGGCCTCATGAATGTCGGCCTCGGTGGCCATGCCCGTTGACAGGATCACGGGCTTGCCGGTTCGGGCGATTTTCTGGAGCAAGGGCAGATCCACGATTTCAAAGGAGGCGACCTTGAAAGCCGGTACATCTAGGGCGGATAGAAAATCCACGGCCGTGTCGTCAAAGGGGGTGGAAAAAAAATCCAGGCCGATTCCTTCCGCAATCTTCTTCAATTCGGCTTGCCATTCCCAGGGCATGTAGGCCTCGGCGTAAAGCTCATATAAAGTCCTGCCCTTCCAGATGGTATCGGTGATTTGAAAATAGGGGTTGCGGCAATTCAGCGTAAGGGTATCGGCTGTATAGGTCTGGACTTTGACCGCATCCGCACCGGCTGCTTTGGCCGCATGGATGATGCGCACCGCCTGGTCAAAATCCTGACCATGATTGGCGGACATTTCGGCGATGATATAAACCGGCTGGCCCGGACCGATGGGCCGGCCCTTGATTTCAATGCATGGCTTCATAGGTTCCGATTCCTTGTCTGATCATGCTGACCGCCTTCTGGCCGTTGATTTCCAGCAACGGACCGGCCTCAAAATCCGCGCCGGCAAAGGCTCGGATGGAAGCCGGGTTGGTGGGCTTGATTTGCGCCAGCAGGCGGGTAATACCGGTTCCCAGCAGCAATTCCCGGGATGCTTTTGAGATCAAGGCGCTCCCGTATCCTTTGCCGTGCAAGGTCGGATCAAGACACACGGAAACCAAGGCGCTGTCGCCATTGAGATCAAAGCGGATCTGTCCGATGGGACCCTTGCCGGTGGTCTCGGCGATGTAATACCGGCAGGCGCCGTTGCCGAGCCGGGCGTTGAACCATTGCACATGTTCATTCCAGGGGATGGGCGCTGAATGAAAGGAAGCTGATCGTACCGCCGGCATGTTCACCCATTCCCAGACCATTCTGCAATCCTCTTCCCGGGCCGGTCTTAACCGGATCTCCTTTTCCAACATGGCGCGCAAGACCCGGCGGCAGCCGTTGCCGTCCACAAGCCGGCGTCCGTTTTGGGCCATCTGACTGCGCTGCGTAAAAGACTGCCCCAGGCTTTGCACCTTCTCGACCAGCACCGGCAATGAAATATCGGCATGCCAGCCCAGGTTGATGCCGGCCTTGTGCTCATGAAAATGTTCGGCAACCGCGCGCTGGTTTTCCGCGATGGGGATCAGCAGGCTGGGCAGGGCCATATAAGCCGTTTCCCAAACGGTTGTGCCCGCAGCCATGACGGCCATATCCGCCTCAGCCATCAGCACGGCCATCTCCCGTACATCTTGAAAAATCCGGACGGTTTCCGGGTGAGCGCGAGCCAGTTCTGCCAATGCTTCCCGGCGCGGATTGGCAGGGCCGACAACTACCATCAAGCGGAGTTCCGGGAGGTCTGCTGCTGCGAGGGCCGACACGACCCGGCTGGTGATGTCAACCGGATCACTCCCGCCCATGGTCACCAGGATGTTGTTGCCCATGGCGGCGACCTCTCGATTCCAATCCATCCATTTCCGGTATTCAGCGCGCAGGAGAACATGGCGGGTACCCATGAGCAGGGCGGCGTCACTGTTGCGGTTCATATACAAGTCCGGATGGGCGGAAAGGTTCTGGTTCAAAATTATATCAGCGGTATATTCCTTGGCGCGGCCGTCGTCATCAACCACGAGGGTGTTGAATCCGGCGGAACGGATGTGTTTCTGGAAAAACGCATCAAAGTGATAGCCGTCGATGGCGATCCAGCTTGCATTATATTCTGCGGCGATGGCGATGGTTTTTTCAGCATCGGCCGGGGTGCCCGGCAATGGGGACAAGATCTGAACGGCCATGCCCTCCTGCAGCAGGCGTTCCCGGATGGCCGGCGGCGGATCGGATAGCACAAACAGGCATTCCCCTCCATGCCTTTTCCATGCCTGACCAAGGGCCAGGCACCGCAACACATGCCCGGAACCCATGCAGAAACTGGCATCCGTCCGGATGATCAAAAACGGGTTGCCGCTTTTGCTTTCACTGGATTTGGGTATAGTGCTTCTGACGGACATTTTGGTTGATTTCCCGTAGTTCCGGGTTGGTTTCCAATAAAGCCATGATATCGCTCAGATAAAAATCATGGGTGCCGCGGTACAAGGCCTGATACACGGTCTGAATCAATTGAAAATCCTCGGGAGTGTCCAGGGTCAGGCGATAATCTGAAAAATCCGTGGCGCATTGATAATGGAAAACCCTGTTGGTTTTTTTTTCATAAATGTACGGGGTGACATGCTCGCGCTGGTATGCTTCTACCGCATGGGCATAGGCATCGGCAAGGCCGGCCATGGAAAAAACTTCCGTATCCGTTCCCGGAGGATAGGTCCGTTTGGTGTTGAGCGGGCCGGCATTACTGACGATATCATAGGTGTGGCTTTGATAGAAGCGAATGATGTCATCGCCGATGATAGGATCAAAGAGGGGACAGTCCGAGGTGATGCGCACCACTGTTTCGGCGTGGTTTTCCACAGCCGCATGATAGTAGCGGGACAGGACATCGGCCTCACTGCCCCTGAATACCTGGGTCCGGTATTGCCGGGCCAGGTCAGCGATGGGATCATCCATGGGGCCGTCGGTGGTGGCCACCACGATGGTCTGGATGGTTTCACAGCGGCCCACGCGCTCGATCACGTGGCCCAGCACGGGCTTGCCCAGAAGATCCTTCATGACCTTTCCGGGCAGGCGCGTTGATCCCATGCGGGCTTGAATGATGGCGACGACGTTGTTCATGGTCTCCTAGGCCGGGATCATGTTGGCATTGCGCACCATGATCCCCTTTGATTGCAAATACTGTTTGGCCCCAAGGGGCGTTTGTTCCGTAAAATGGAACATGCTGGCCGCGGCCAGGGCCGAAGCGCCGCCGGCATGGACCGCCTGATAAAAGTCCTCGAAACATCCCGCGCCGCCCGAGGCGATCACCGGAATGGAAACCGCTGCCGATACGCAACGGATTAAGTTGAGGTCATAGCCCTGCATGGCCCCGTCCTGCTGAATGGAGGTGATCAGGATCTCGCCGGCCCCGCGTTTTTCCATTTCTTTGGCCTGATGGGTAACTTCCTTGCCGGTGGGCCGGGTTCCGCAGGCGGAGTAGCAGTAATAACGGCCGTTTTCCGCCTTGGCATCCAGGCTCGCCACAATGCACTGGGAGCCGAAATGATGAGCGGCCTGATCAACCAGGTCCGGGGTTTCAAAAGCCGCGGTGTTGATGGCGACCTTGTCGGCACCGGAGCGCAGCAGGTTTTTGATGTCGGACAAGGAAGTAATTCCGCCGCCCACGGTGAGCGGTACAAAACATTCCTGGGAAAATTCGGCCACGGATTCAAAATCCGGCGGGCGGTTTTCCATTCCGGCGGTGATATCCAGTATGATCAGCTCATCCACCTCGCGCAGGTTATAGACCTTGACCGCCGGCAGGACCGTCCCGACCCGGCGCCAACTGTCAAAAGCAACGCCTTTCACCAGGCCCGGGCCTTTCCAGAGCAAGGTGGGTATGATGCGGACCTTCAACATGACGGCTTGGGATCCTCCCTGACCCGGCTAATGGATTGCCAAAAAATTACGGATGACCCGGAAGCCGGATTTCTGGCTTTTTTCCGGATGAAATTGAACCCCGAACACGTTTTGCTGCATCACCGCTGAGATGAAATTTCCACAATAGGGGGTGGTGGACATGATGCATTCCCGGTTTTTGGTGATGAAATGATAGCTGTGGACAAAATAGAAGTCCGTACCATCAGCGACATCGGCAAACAGCGGCGCATCTTCCACCGGGTAGACTTCATTCCAGCCCACATGGGGAATGCGTGTTTCCGGGCTTTCCGGTTCCAGTTTTTTAACCTGGCCGGGAATCAGCCCCAAACCGCGGGTTTCACCGCCTTCGTACCCGACTTCTCCCAGAAGCTGCATGCCCAGGCAGATGCCCAGGAGGGGTATTTGCTCCTGAAGCACTTCCCGTAAGATGGCTTGGGTCCAGCCGCTTTGATTCAATTGCTCCATGCCGTCCCGGAAGGAGCCGACCCCCGGCAGGACAAGGTGGGAGGCGGTTTTCACATCACGAGGATCGTCGGATATGAAAGCGGCGGCGCCGCATTCCTCAAAGGCGCGCTTAACCGACTGCAAGTTGCCGAGGCCGTAATCGATGATCAAGGTTGCAGACATCCGCCTTCTCCTCGCTGGCATTGTCGTAATTGATTTTGGTCAAATTGCCGTGGCGGTCCTTGATCAGATTGCCGCGGGCATCTGTGCGGAAAAGTTTTTTATTCGTAAAGCGGTCGCAGATGCGGATAAAGTCGTCAATGGAAAGATCCAGGGGGTTAAGGATGTTTTCCAGGGATTCCCCCAGGTAGGTCCAGGGGAATTTGCCGTCGTGTTCCTTGACCAGGGTCAGGCCGTCTTCGCGGGTGATACGTTCCCGGCGAATGTGCAAGCAGGCGATGTCCGTGGCCCGGCCGAATCCGAATTTCAGGAATTTGAAATAGTCGTGGATGCCGGTCTGGTGGTTGTCCAGGTTTTCATAGCTCACCACCGAGCCTTCCACGGTCCGGTTGAAGGTGGTCAGGCCATGGGCCTGGGACAACAGGGCGTTGGCATAGCCGTCCCAGGGGATATAATAACCCAGGAAAATGCCGGAGACTCCCGCCGCTTTCAATTCCGCATCCGTGGGGTAGGTGAAGGGAATCAAATGCCTTTTTTCAATGCCTTCCTGGCCGATGAGATCCGTCACCCGCAGGCCCAAAAGCCCGCCGAACTCCTCCAGCCAGCGCCGGGTCAGAATATTGTCCTTGCTGGCGGCGGCCGGCCCGCCGTATTCGTTTTGGGGGTTTTCACCCCAGACGATCAAGGGCACGCGGTATTGCACCGCGGTCCTTACCGGCACGGTAAAAATGCTCACATGTTCCGGCCAGGAAATATCGCCCACCTGGGTAAGGCCGACGCGGTTCAGTTTTTTGCGAACCACCCGGTTGGTGGTCATTTCAACGTAATCAACCCCCAGGCGTTTAATGTTTTCAATATTTTTGCGGCCGATGTCCGACAGATGGCAGGTGGTGGCCGTGACGCACAGGGGATTCATGTCCAGTTGCAGCATGCGGATGACCTGGTAGGTGCTGTCCTTGCCGCCGCTTACCGGGATGATGCAATCCCAGTTTGTGCCGTCCTTGGAACGATAGCGTTCGAGAATTTCCATGAGTTCGTTTTTGCGGGCGGCCCAGTCCACTTCCTTGCGCTTTTCAAAATTGCGACAGGCGCTGCACACTCCTTCTGTATCGATAAAAAGGTCGGGCTTGGTTTCCGGCATCACGCATTTTTTGCAATAGCGAATCATTGTTTGCTCTCCTGGTGTGAATTACTCCCCATTGGTTATATGGCTGCCGCCGCTGCTTCAGGCCGATGGGCCGAGTCCTTGGAAGTGACAAAGGTGAAAGTTTTCACCAGTTGATCTTCCCGCAATCCCAGGCCGATTTTTTGATTGATGCGTTTCAAATGACGGGCCACCTCCTGCTGAAACAAGTCATCGGGGATATCGGTCAGGTTGAAACGCAAATCCTGGCGATCGCCCATGCGCATTAAATAATCTTCAAAATCGTCGGCAAAACCCTTGGCTTTGGCAATGTCGAACATGGGAGTGCCGGGTTGGGGCAGCAGGTAGCCGGTGCTGGGGTAGATGTCGAGATCATGGCAGACGTCAAAGGTTTGCTTCAAGGTCGCAAGGGTTTCTTCCGGGTAGCCCAGGACAATGCTGGTGAAAGAGGTGATGCCGGCCAGGTCCAGGGCGATTTTCTGGCGCTTGAAATCCTCCACTTTCAGCTTTTTCTGCATGCTTTTTAAAATGGCCGGGCTGCCGGACTCCAAGGAATAGCCAAAACTCAGGCAACCGGAGTTCTTGACCGCCTGCAGCAAATCCAAGTCTTTTTCGGTGAACAGATCCGAACGGATGTCGGCGTTCCAGAAGAAACGCAGCCCGCTGTTAGCAACGCCGCTCACGAATTCCTGAACCTGCTTTTTATTGGAAAAGGTCAGTTCGTCGAAGAAATTGACGTAATTGATCCCATATTTGTCCTTCAGCAGGGCGATTTCATTCAGGATGGAAGCCACCGAACGCCGGCGGTAACCGGTATATTGAAAAACATGATAGCAGAAGGTGCAGCGGAATGGACAGCCCCTGGCCGTGTTGACCACAAAGGCCCTGATTTCCTCTTTGGGAATCGGGTAGGGTTCGGGTACGTCCTGGAAGGATTTGCTTAAATAAAGTTCCATATCGAACAAATCCCATTTGGGCGGCTCCAGGATGCTGATGTTCCGGATGGGTTCCGCCTGGCCGGTGTCCACGATTTGTTTTTTTTCCTTGAATACGATGCCTTTGACTTCCCTAAAGGAACGGCCTTTACAAAAGGCATCCAGTAATTCCAGCATGACTTCCTCGCCCTCGCCTTTTACAGCGATATCCACCGCCGTATTCTGAATCAGGAATTCGGGAATGGAGGAGGCCACCGAGTTGCCGGCGATGATCAGGGCCCGGGGATTGGTTTCCCGGGCAATGGCCGTGATTTTCTTGACATATTTGTAGCCGGAAACCAGGGTGCCGGTGGCGATGACGTCATAGGGTTTTTGGAGTAGAAGTTTGCGCAGTTGTTCGTCCGTATGGCGGTGGGCTTCGATGTCGAAGATATCAAAACTATACCCGGCTTTTTGCATGGCCGAAGCCACATAGGCGATGCCGGTGGGGAAATAGGCCTTGTTCATGTAGGGCCGCAAACAGGGTATGATGATGGCGATATTCATGGCTTGTCCTTTCTTAACAGCATGGGCTTAGGGCTTTTCAGGACGCTTTTCTGAAAATCCAGAAGGTCACATCATCCCAGCCCCCGGCGCTTTTCGATAGAAAACCCTGCTCCACAAGGGTCAGTTCCGGAAACAGTTCCAGGTAGAGCCTGCCGTAATCTTGCTTGAACAGGGCGCCGCGCTGGTTGCGGTAAGGAATTTCCGTAAGCTCTTCCGCATGATATTCGGCGCAGAGCACATAATGCTTGGCACAACGCACAATCTCGGCCATGACCAGCGGCAGGGATGGTTGGGGTTGATGAATCAGAACCCCGGCGGTGAAAACCAGGTCGAACCAGCGGTCCCGGAAAGGCAATTCCCGGGCCGGCGACCAAAGCACATTGATGCTGGGGAGTTTCTGTTTCAGGAGGGTGAGGGCATTTTCATTGATATCCACCCCATAGATGTTTTTGGCCGGCAGGCATTGGGCCAGCCAGTGCAGGTTCGCGCCGATATTGCAGCCGACCTCCAGCACCGAAGCAAACGGGTAGTCGTTGTGCAACTGTTTCCAAAACTGCTCCCGGCCGTTGCCGGCATCCTGATTGCGCTCGACATATTCATTGCCGAATTCGCCGCCCCAAAGTTTTTCCAGGCGGGTGATCTCGGAAAAGGCAGGTTCGGTCATGGCGGTCTCCTATAAATGCGAAGGTATTGTAAGGGATTGATCCTTGGCAGGGGCCGGGAAAACCCGGGCCATTGCCGTGAGCTCATTCAGTGTGGCGATGACATGGATGGTGTCCCGCGCCCCCATGGCCGCATGCATGGGCAGGGAGAGGATGGATTGGTAGGCTTCCTCTGCCAGGGGGCACAGGCCGGGGGCGGTGCCAAAGGTCTTGCGGTAATAGGGGTGCAGGTGCACCGGGATGTAATGCACATTGGCACCGATGCCCTGCCCGCGCAGCAAGGTGAACAGTTCCGCGCGGTCCAGGCCGCTGCTTTGGAAATCGATTCTAACCACATAGAGATGATAGGCGTGCCGGACATGGGGCTGTACCAAAAGGGCCTGAATAGCGGGATTGTCTGCAAAACCTAGCCCATAAGCAGCGGCGATGGTCTGGCGGATCTGTAGAAATTCAGGCAACCTTTTGAGCTGACTGATGCCCAGGGCGCACTGGATGTCCGTCAATCGGTAGTTGTAACCCAGATCGGTCATCTCATAATACCAGGTTCCGGATTGGGCCCTTTGGGTGTGATCCGTGTTAATGCCGTGATTGCGAAAGCGCCGCAGCTTTTCCGCCAGGTCTGGGTGATCGGTAACGATCATCCCGCCTTCACCGGTGGTGATATGTTTCACCGGGTGGAAGCTGAAAACGGTGGCATCGGCCAAGGTGCCCACTTTCCTGCCTTTGTATTCAGCCCCGAGGGCATGGCAGGCATCGGCGATCAGAAAGAGGCCGTGCTGGCGGGCCAAGGTTTGGAGTGCATCGTAGTCGCAGGGCTGACCGGCATAATCCACTGCCAGGATGGCTTTGGTGCGCGGGCTGATCTGTTCCGCCACTTTTTCCGGATCCATCAGAAGGGTGGCAGGATCGATATCCACGAACACCGGTACCCCCTTTTGATAAACCACAGCATTGGCGCTGGCAGCGAAAGTCATGGGCGATAGAATGACTTCATCCCCCGGACCGATGCCCATGGCGTGCATGACGGCATGCAAGGCGGCCGTGCCGTTGGCAACCGCCACGGCATGGCCGGCGCCGGTGAAGTCGGCAACGGCTTCTTCAAAAAAGCGGATCCTTGGGCCGGTGGTCAGATAGTCCGATTGCAGAACATCCAGAACCGCCTGGATGTCGCTTTCATCAAGCTGTTGCCGGCCATAGGGAATAAAATGCTCCGGCGGTGTGTTTTGTGCTCTTACTTTCATGGTCATTTCAAGGGCCTTTTCCCAAGCTTTTCATTGCTGCCGGCAGGTGAAACCTTAAAACATTAATTGAGGCCGATCAGTTGCTTCAATTCAGGCACCGTCAACCATTCACTGTTGCTGTCGCTGGTATATATGAATCCTTCCGGCATTTTTTGGGCGTTTTTATAATTTTTTCTTTCCCACCAGGAGAAATTGGGCAGAATCACGTACATGCCGTCATAACTGATGGTATTGCGGCCGTCCTCCTCGGTGATGAGGGCTTCATGGAGTTTCTCGCCGGGCCGGATACCGATATATTCGATCTTGCATTCCGGCGCCACGGCCTTGGCCAGGTCGGTGATCTTCATGCTGGGGATTTTGGGAACAAAGATTTCGCCCCCCTGCATGTGGCATAAGCCTTTTAAAACCAGGTCCACGGCCTGATCCAGGGAGATCCAGAAACGGGTCATGCGCTTGTCCGTGATGGTGATCCTGCCGTTTTGCTTCTGGCTGTTGAACAAGGGGATGACGCTGCCGCGGCTGCCGATGACGTTGCCGTACCGCACGCAACTGAAGCGGGTGCCTTTTTCGCCGGCATAGGAATTGCCGTTGACAAAAATTTTATCCGAGCAGAGTTTGGTGGCGCCGTAAAGATTGACCGGGTTGACGGCCTTGTCCGTGCTGAGGGCGATCACTTTTTTCACACCGGCGTCAATGGCGGCGTCGATGATGTTCTGGGCCCCGTGGATATTGGTTTTGATGGCTTCAAAGGGATTGTATTCACAGGAGGGGACCTGCTTGAGGGCCGCGGCGTGGATGACGATATCCACGCCGGCCATGGCTCTGCGCAGGCGGTCCACATCCCGGACATCGCCGATGAAATAACGCAGATTTTCTTCGCCGAACTGCTGGCGCATCTCATGCTGTTTCAATTCATCCCGGCTGTAAACCCGGATCACCTTGGGTTGGTATTTTCCTGTCATGATCCGGCAGAAATGCTTGCCAAAGGAGCCGGTGCCGCCGGTTACCAGAATGGTTTGCTCGGACCAGTCGATTTTGCCCACATCGGCGTTGCCGTTGCGCAACAAGGTTTTGACCTCGGCGATACTTTTCTTGTGAATATGGAGCATTTCCTTGATTCTGAAAAGCACCGTGAGATCCTCATTGGAATAGCGCCGCTGGCCGCCGTTGGTTTTGGCCGGGCTGATGAAATCAACGAATTCCTTTTGCCAATAACGAATTGTGGAGACAGGGACTTCAATTTTAGTGCCGATTTCTTGGATACGATACATCATGATCTTCACCTTTTGCCATGGTGTTGTTCATTTTAGGAGAGAACTCCTTTCAGGATGGAATTGTGTTCGCTTGCCCCGGGCTTTTGTTATTCTATCGGCCATACACAGGTAAAAGTTAAATTCAACTTTTTGATTAACTTCTCTCTGCAAATCATATGCCATGAAAAACAATTACGAATTATGAATTACAAATTATGAATTGTGGATGGGGGTCAATTAGAATAAAGGGCAAACTTGACCTGGGAATTGGCTGGCCGGTCAATCGGTGGACCGGGAAAAAGTTGCAGGGTGGTGGGTAAGGGTTGCCCGCAGTGCGGATTCGATATCCGGATAGGTGAAAGTAAAACCGTGGTGAAGGAGTTTTTGAGGAATGGAGCGCTGGCTGAAGAGCACGGCGTTGCCCAGTTCGCCCATGAGCAGGCGGATCAGGAAGGCCGGAACCTGCATGAAACTCGGGCGACCCATGGCTCTGCCCAGGGCCAGGGCCAGGTCGCGGTTGCGGGCCGGATAGGTGCCGCAGAAATTCACCGGACCGTCGATCTCATCATGGTGCAGCAGGAAATCAACGGCCTGCAATAAATCCTGGATGTGAATCCAGGGGAACCACTGGGTGCCGCTGCCCAGGGGGCCGCCCACATAGAAGCGGTAGGCTGGAATCATTTGGGCCAGTGCCCCGCCGTTATTGCCAAGCACTACCCCAAAGCGGGCCAGCACCACCCGGACGCCCAGGGAACGGGCTTGTTCAGCGGCTTTTTCCCAATCGCGACATACCACGGCCAGAAAATCATTGCCGCCCGGCTCCTGTTCGTTCAGCAGATCGTCGCCGCGGTGGCCGTAAAATCCGGCGGCCGAAGCGTTTAGGAGGAGCAGGTTGCTTTTATCCGGCAGGGCCTCCACGATATTGGTGGTGGTCTTGACACGGCTTTCGTAAACGTCCTGCTTGTATTTTTCCGTCCAGCGCTTGAAGATGGTTTTACCCGCAAGGTTGATCACCGCGTCCACTTTTTTCAGTTCGTCCTGCCATGCGCCTTTTTTGGACGTGTCGGCGGTGATGAAGCGAATGGACTCGCAGGCCTGGGGAACCAACGGCGGGCTTGTTCCCAGGGCCGTAATCCGATGGCCTTGGGCCGTCAAGAACCGTGTTAGATACGTTCCGATGAAACCGCCGCCGCCGGTGATCATGATTTTCATCTGCTGTGGGCTCCTTACTTTCTACACATCACAGGCCGCATTGTCCCTTTGGCAGGCTTTTTCCTTGCGCTTTTCCGCAAGGCGGACGCTGCGTCGCGCCATAGCCTCCCGATTGCGTCTTTTTTCGTCTTCAGTTTCGAGAATCAGGGGCGGAACTCCCTTGGGTTTAAAAGTATCATCCAGGGCCACAAAGGTCAGGTAGGCTGAGGCCGTGTGGCGGCGGGCGCCGGTGAGCATGTCCTCGGTTTCCACCCGTACCCCGATCTCCATGGAAGAACGGCCCACCATGTTCAAACTGGCCTGTACATGCATGAGATTGCCGATATAGGCCGGGTTATGAAAATCCAGCCGGTCAATGGAGGCGGTCACCACATTGGACTGGGCATGGCGCACGGCCACCACGCCGGCGGCATTGTCAATGTGTTTCATGACCACGCCGCCATGGACATTGCCGGCCAGGTTGGCGTCCTGGGCTGTCATTAATTGGGTAAAACTGATTTTGCTGATTCGAACCGGTTTGCCTTCCATACTTTTTGCCTTTGGGGTTATTTTTTTTAACATTGATATCATTGGAAAAGATTATCTCGGAAAGGTGATAGAAATTTTTTCAAGGGATGTCAAATAAAATTTTATTAAAGTTTATTATTGTCCCGGTCGATAACCAACATGTGGAGGTTTGCAGTATGAATATCGGTCCGGTTAAAATAAATGTCCGGCAGGCCTTTAATGCTTCCGGCAAGGCCGCTCGGGGTAATGAGGAACCAACCCAGGATGCGGCCGGGATCCCTGGAGCTGAAAAAAAAGAAACCGCCCGTAAAGGTTTGGAGATAGGCAAGCGCTTGCATGCATCGGAACTGACCGAGGCTGAGTTTGAAAAGGTTAAAAAACTGAAGCAAGTGGATACGGCGGTGCGGGCCCATGAGATGGCCCATGTGGTCTCTGGCGGACGTTATGTGCGCAGCGGCGCGAAATTTCAGTTCGAGCGCGGGCCGGACGGCAAAGCCTATGCCGTGGCCGGCGAAGTGGGCATCGATATCTCAGCGGTACCGGGAGACCCCAGGGCCACGGTGGAAAAAATGCAGACCGTGCAACGGGCGGCCCTGGCACCCACGGACCCATCCGCCCAGGATCGCCGTGTGGCGGCTAAGGCGGCCCAGATCCAGGCGGATGCCGCGTTGGAGATGGTTCTGATGCGTTTAAAGGAAAGCGACACACAGGCCAAAGAAAATACGGTGTATCAAAGTCATAAAAGCGAAAAGGCCTATGCGGCAGATGGAAAGACAAATGCAACCGGGACAATCATCCATATGATCGGTTAGGTTGACCGGTAATGATAAGAACAGCATACATCCAGGAGGGAATACGCCATGGAAATCAATCAATTGGATCAAGTCAACAGCGCAACGGCCCAGGTGGCCCGGCCGGAAGAGCCCAAGCGGGCTCCTCGGGAAACGGAAGCGCCGGCCCAGAACCTGAGCAATAATACAAGAGAGGCCTTCCGAGTGGAATTGTCCGAAGAGGCCAAGGCCAAACAGGCTGAGGAAAAATTGCAGGCCGAATCCGAACAGCCACCTCCCAGGCAAAACAACACATATAATGCCGCAGGCGAAATTGCCGGCTGATCAGGTGACGGCAATGAAGGTTACCGGTAGTTATAATGCGGCTAATATCCAGCAGCCACCTGCATCCGGAACGCGGACTCCGCGGGCCGTGTATGAGACGGTTTTGAATACCGCGGACCGCGTTTCGGATACGGGCGAGGCAAAAGAGGATACGGCGGCTTATTCGGTGCGAATCTCCGATCAAGCGCGGGCCAAAGCTGAATTTGAAAGCGGTCAGCGAAGGGAAGGCGCTGCTTTTGAGAGCCGGGCCCGGCGGGATAGGAGCGAATTTGAGCGCCGACAGCAACAGGAAAAGGCGGCCTTTGAACGTCAGGAAGCAGAGAAAAGCGCGGAGTTCAGACGAAAACAACAGGCTGAGGCAAGAGTATTTAAAAGCAATTATGAATTACGAATTACGAATTATGAATAGTGGTTCGGACGTTTCGGGTCTTTGTTTTGCCGGTTTTTTTGCCATAGGTCGTACAGATTAGGATGATATTTTAATAAAATTGAGAAAATACCTTGATTCATAATTCATAATTCGTAATTCATAATTGTATTTCAGGGGGTTTTATGCGGATCAATACAAACATAAGTGGAATGTTCGCCGTCAAATCGTTACAGGAGGGGCAGCAAGCCCTGCAGGCCAGTCTGGACAAGATCTCCAGCGGGCGGCGGATCAACAAGGCTGCGGATGACGCCGCGGGCATGACCATTGCCGATACCCTGGCCAGCCAGGCCCGGGGCATGGGACAGGCCATCCGCAATGCCAACGATGCCATTGCCATGGCCCAGGTGGCGGACGGTGCTTTGGAAAATTCCTCCCAGATCATTCAGACCATTCGGGAAAAGGCCTTGCAGGCTGCCAACGACAGCCAGAGCTATGAATCCCGCCAGGCGATTCAGGCGGATATCGGCAAGCTGCTGTCCCAGTTGGATAATGTCGCACAGACGACCAGTTACAACGGCCAGCGGCTCTTGACCGGCGATTTTACCGACAAGAGTTTTCAGACCGGGGCCAATGCCGGTGAAACCATTTCCCTTTCCATCGGGTCGGCGGCTTCGAACCAACTCGGCAGCAATGAAACCGGCAGATTGAGTGACATCGATGTGACCAGTACTGAGGG
Organism: Desulfosudis oleivorans; assembly: GCA_020723325.1. GTDB lineage: Bacteria > Desulfobacterota > Desulfobacteria > Desulfobacterales > SURF-7 > DYJD01. Next base: position 89,843 of record DYJD01000022.1, read on the forward strand.
CGCCCAGGCTGCCGTTCAGATTGCCGACCAGGCCCTGGCCGACTTGAACAGCAACCGCTCCCAGATCGGTTCCGTGCAAAATCAATTGACTTCCACGATTCAGAATCTGTCCAGCTCCCAGATCAATATATTCGCATCGGAATCCACCATCCGGGATACGGATATGGCCGAGGAATCCATGGTCTTGTCACGGCTGAAATTACTCAATCAGGCCCGGGCCTATGCCTTGGCCCAGACAAAGGATCGAGGAGAGAGTATCTTGGGATTGCTGAAAGGGTAGAACGGTAATTATGAATTAGGAATTACGAATTATGAATGGTGGAATTAGGTCGGCTTATATTTGCTGAAAATCATTAACCCGTTATTTTATCATAGTTGACTTTATCACATGGAGATGGAGCCTTTACGGAAGTCGGTTTTGGTTAGATGCACATTGATGAGAACCGGCCGGCCGTTGGCGGCAAAGTTGCGGGCGGCAGTCAGCGCTGCGGGAATTTCCGTCTCCTTGGTGACGAGAATTCCCTTGGCGCCGAAACCTTCCGCCACCTGATGGTAGTCGGTATAGCGCAGGACCGTGGCCACATCGTCCTGGAACAATTCGATCTGGTCCCGGGCGATCTGGGCCCAGGAGGCGTCGTTGCCCACCACGGCAATGATGGGAAGTTTATGCCGCACGAAAGTGTCGAATTCCTGCAGGCTGTAACCGGCGGCGCCGTCGCCGTATAGAAGCCAGACCTCGGCCTGGTTTTGACAAAGTTTCGCTCCCAGGGCAAAGCCGGCGCCCACCCCCAGGGTGCCGAAGGCGCCTGGGTCAAGCCAGCTTAAAGGCTTTCTCGGCCGCAGCATATAGGCGGCCGTGGCCACGAAATCCCCACCGTCAGCCACCAGAATACTATTCTCGCCGAGAAATTCATCCAGTTGCCGGAGGAAGCGCAGAGGATTAACGCCGTTGGCTGCCTGGGCGCCCATGGCGGTAATTTCCGCTTCCCTTTGATCATCAGCCGAACGCAGACCGCTGATCCATTCACTCCGCTTGGTCAGGGCAGCGGGGGTGCCGGCCAGGCTTTGCAGAAACAGGGCCGGGTCGGCGTGCACAGCCAGGTCCGGCTTGCGGTTGAGGTTCAAATCTGTTTTGCTGCGGTTGGCGGCGATCAGTTTGGCCTTGGCCGGGATGGCCCTGCCGTAATCCAGCCGAAAATCACAAGGCATGCCGGCAATTAAAACCAGATCCGCCTTTTTCAGAGCTTCCTTGCGTTTGTGGCGCATTTGCAGCGGATGAGCAGGACCCATGAGTCCCCGGGCCATACCGGTGAGAAATACCGGCAAACCCAAACGCTCAATGGCGACGGCAAGCTTGCCGATTTCGGCAGGATTCAGCAAGGCCTGACTGCCCACGATCAGGACCGGGCGTTTGGCTTTGGTCAGCATGGCCAAAGCCGCAGCGGTTTTTTCTTTTCTCAACTTGGGCATGGTGGGTCTGCGGGGAGTGGTCTTGACCGTGTCCAGGTCACAGGCAAACATTTTATCCATATGGCGGTTGAGATAAAATTGAAACAATTTGCTTTTGAGCATATTGGGAGGTAGTTCCCGGGTTTTAAAGCCGTACCATTCGCGCACCAGTTTCTCGCTATATAAAAGGTCGATGGGGCATTCCACAAAAACCGGTCCGGGCACACCGGAGCCGGCCACTTCAAAGGCATGTTCCAAAACCGGGCCGATATCGCAATTGCGGTTGATGGTCACGGCCATTTTAACCACGGATTTTACCAGGGAGATCTGATCAATGTCCTGCAGGGAGCCCCGGCCTTTGGCCAGGGTGGCGGCCGCGCCGCCCAGGAGGATCAGGGCGGACTGGGCCATCTGGGCATTTTTCAGGGCGGTGATGGTATTGGTTACGCCCGGGCCGGCGGTTACGGCCGCCACCCCGGGTGCGTCGGTGAGCCGGGACACCGCGTCGGCGGCAAAAACGGCGTTGACTTCGTCACGCACATCCACAACCCGGATATTGAGGCGGTTGCAGCCTACTAAAATAGGGGAAATGTGCCCGCCGCTGAGGGTGAAAATCCAGCGGACTCCGTGATCTTTTAAAATTTCGGCAATCAAGCGGCCGCCGTTATTGTCCATGATATTTCTCCGGATTTGGAAGGATCTTTAGGTGAACAATTTGGCCAACAACCGCTGCAGCAGCGGGGGGCGCGGCACGCCCATGCGGCTTAAGTAGTTTTCCCGGGAATCAAAAATCAAATAGCTGGTAACCGCATCCCAGGCTATGCCGCCCTGGAGATTGGCGATCCAGTCACCGTTTTCCGCGTCGATTTCCGGTACGCGGCCCACCACGAACAACTTGCCGCCGTAATTTTTAAAGGAAACATATTCCAGGACAGCTCCGTCCTGGAGTGCGTCCGGGGCATTGGCAATATAAAAGACAACCAGTTTGCCGTGAAAATCCGGAAGGGATTCCATTTCCATGCTGGGCCTCTGTTCCTTGGGTCTTGGTGCAATTGGAAATACCGCGGCCGGCGGGTTGCTCGGCACGGCGGCATGAATACCGGCGCAGTTAAAGTAGCAAGCCCGGCCGGAATTGTAAAGCGTCCTTTTTGGCGCAACCTTTCATTCTGGTAGATATTTTGCATATTTTTTTCCAAATGGCGGTGGGGAACAGGTACGCTTTCACCTTCATCAAAGGTCATGATCCGTCAATCCAATGAAGATTCAATCTCCGTCCCATCTTATTCCCTATTTTTATCCAACTGAGCAAACGTCCCTTTTGGCGGCGGAGAAAAGGGAAGTTTTTGCCGGTCATGAGCCCGGGCAACAGCATTTGCCGCTAAGAAAAGAGCAATGGGGTGCCCAAGGTCATCGTTATTATTTGAAATCAAGTACGGAGAATGATATTTATAATATGAAACAAACCATGGTATCACAAGGAACAGCTACAAAGGGCGGTTTGATCGATGTTTATGCCTGAGGAAAAATGGAGAAAGGAGAAAGTCGATGAGTGCTCAGAACGAGCAAACTTTCATCAAGATCGATATTTTGGAGAGTGCCATCGAGTCGCAATTAATCACTTCCATATTAACCGAGCGGGAAATCCCACATTTTTTACGCTCCTTTCATGATACTGCTTATGACGGGCTTTTCCAGATGCAAAAGGGCTGGGGGGAGATCAGCGCTCCGGCCCGGTTCAAGGAGGAAATTTTGGAAATAATTGCCGCTGTCAGAAGCACGCCCGTGGAACAAGTTTCCGATCCGGATTTTTAGATCATTCCCCAGAGGTGGTCCTAAATAAAAATTATGTATATTTCAGCTTTCCCACACCGCGAGGAGTTGTTTGAAATCACCAATCGCTGGCTTTCCGATCAGTTGGAGCCGGCCGATCCCCTGAAAATAACCCGTATCATCACTTATGACAGTTTCATGGCTTGGGAACTCATCCAGGATTTTATCAGTGATCTGCTGCCTTTGTTGTTTGCGGGTTCTGTACGCATCAAACCCATTACCACCAAAAAGGAACTCAAGGATTTCTTGTGTCGCTCCGCCCATCGTCGGACTGTGGGGATCGAGGCATTGATCAAAGACTATCTGCGAACGCCGGAATACTATTACAACAGTTCACCCATTGCTGGACTAATTTTTCATGATGACCGTGAGCATATCTTGAGTCTGTGTCGGTTCAAGCGCATCAAACGCACGGCCGAGAAAGCCAGCCGTTATGCTTCTGAATACATCCATCAGGAGGTGCTCAAGGCGGCCCACCCTTCTTTGTCCAAACGCTTGCCGAGCGAAGTGTTTGAAGACCCAGGGGTCTTGGCTGAGCTGATTCGGGCTGAAAAAAAGGTCATGGCCCAAATCCAGGAGAACGGCCTGCGCTTGCCCAAGGAGATCATGACCATTCGGGATGTACTTGGCATGAAAGTCGTCATTGATCAGTCGGATGAGTCCGGCCTGGAATCGGCCCTGCTCAGCCTGCCGGGGCTGGACATTGTTGAGAAGGAGCGCCACACCGGCATGTATAATGCTGTTCATTACCTGCTGGAGGTGCCGGTGGATACAGACAAGATGCAAGGCAGATTTCAGAGCGCTGTTCCTGCCTTGAAACTGGCATCCAGGGGGCTGGCCGTTGATGGAATTGAAAATGACTTTAAAATATTTTCCTCAACCGGACTGAATACGATTCAGATCGACCTGATTGTCACTAGTTTCAAGGAACTGGTGGAGTCGGAAATCGGACGGTCTATGCATGAAAAGCGCATCTTTGATCAGCGCCAGCAGCAGCGTTTTTATGGCAATATCCCCAAAAACATAGAATATATCATTGAGTACTTGCTGGCGGTGGGCTTGAGTCCTTCGATTCATATCGATGAAATTCCCATCAAAATCTGGGGGCGCTATCTGCCGGATACCTTGGGCTTCAGCGTGCGGCAATTGTTCAACATGCCGGAGTACAGCTTGATCGATATATAGGAGATCACAGATACGGCAACACAGTAAATCTTGCTCTTGCTCTTACTCTTACTCAGCTTTCAAAGACCCCTCCATACCCGGCAATTTTTTCCCATGTCACCATTCGGTTCTGAATTCCCGGCTCTGCGTAAAAGGTTTATCTTGTATTAAGCGAATGCGGGATAGTAATAATACCGGCAAGCAGCCCTTGTCTTGGAAAAATTTGATCCAGGCAATGAATTTCTCGTTGGCATAGTTTTGGCTTTCTTTTCAGCAGTAGTCTTCAGGGAGAATTTTACATGAATTCAATATTGCCATCAACGCACACAACCGATTGTCTCGACACCAATACGGTTTCTTCTGCCGATTGTAGCACGGATGATAAACAACTAGAGTCGTATATTTTCGATTATGCGGCTGTAATGGATACTGGAATCCCTGTTGACAGTCTAGGACTTTTGCAAAGAAAAAAACAGAAAACCGTGCATTGGTCCATCCTTTGGTCTGATATCATGATGACCATGTTCGTGCTTTTTCTGGTATTGTATGTTCATAAAGCCATCCAGCAAGGGTTCTCTCTGGGAAAACCCAAGGCCGCTTCAGAGCAAAAGATTGAAACCACTCCGGCGCTATCCAGACAAAAGAATCAGATGGAAATCCTGCCCCCGCCGGTGGAACATGTTTATGAATGGGGTATTCCCCTCATGAGGGACAAGCTGTTTTCCGATCTACGTTCCATAGAGTTTGGGCCGGACCAGGCGGTCCGCATTGTCTTGCCGGGAGATGTTTTGTTCGATACCGGTCAATTGGAATTAAGAGCAACGGCTCGGGACTCCTTGCGGGAAATTGCCGATTTGTTGAAACGTTTCCCTTATATGGTCAATGTGGTCGGCCATACAGATGCGGCCCCAAGCAATTCCGAGCGATACGGCACCAATTGGGAGCTGTCCTCCCTGAGGGCTTGCGCCGTGGCGCGTTTCCTGATGGAAGAAATGAAGCTGCCGGAAGAGCGCTTTTATGTGAGCGGGTATGCCCACATAAAACCGGCATATAGCGATGACACCATTGAAAACCGCGCAGCCAACCGTAGGGTGGAAATCCTTATCACCCGTGATCTTCCCTTTGGAAGACACGGCCGTTTGCGTGAATTACCCCTGGGCGGAGGATATCATGTCACTGGAAGAAAATAATCAGGCGGATGACTGGAAAAAGGGATATTTCCAAGCCGTTGGTGAATTCAAGACCTCGGCAACCATGATGAGGCCTTTTGTGCATTCCTATGCTTGGATGGCCCGCAATCGCAATCTGGTGGGGCTCGGCATCTGCGTGGCGCTTTTTTTGCTGGGCTTTATGCTGCAAGGGAATATGGGCGTATATTTCAATCTTTCGGGTCTGGTCATCGTCATCGGCGGTACGGCCGGCGCAACCCTGGTCAGTTACCGGCTGGAGCGGATCAGCATTGTGATCAAAGTGCTGCTGGGTTCCTATCTCCAACCGGTGAAGCAGGTTAATGAAATTGTTGAAATCCTGGTGGATCTTTCTGTGAAATGCAGACTGAAAGGACTCCTGGCGCTGGAAGAGGATGAAGAGGAGACCGCTATTCTATTCCTGCGCAGGGCCTTGGGTTTTTTGGTGGACGGATATCCCTTGCATCAGATCCGGGATCTTTTACACACGGAAATGGTTTATTTCCGCATGCGGCGTGAAAAGAGCGAACGCTTGCTGCTCACCATGGCGGAGATTTCTCCGTCTTTCGGCTTGGTGGGGAGCGTGGTGGGGATGATCGCCATGCTGGCCGGGGTGGGGGATACGGACATTGTTTTGGCTACAGTCCCCATTGCCCTGACTTCAACAATCTATGGGATCGTCTTTGCCAATTTCTTTTTTTTGCCCTTTGCCGTCAATATTCGTGAAAGGACCGAACAGGAACTGCTGTTGCAGAAGGTCATCACCGATGGCGTCCTGGCCATCGGCAGCGAACAACACCCAAGGATCTTGGAAATGAAGTTAAAATCTTTTCTGACACCTTCTGAAAGACACGGCAAGCTTGTGTCCCTGGAACGGATTCGGGAAAAATTCCGCATTCAGCCGGAACCAGGTATCAAAGATCCGGTAATAAGGGATTGAAAATATAAGGAATAGCCATTCCCGTTGCATTTAACCAACTGATCCTTGATTCATAATTCCCAATTCGTAATTTATAATTGCCTTTTTATCCCATGGCCCCGGAATCCAGGATCGCCTTGATTTCATCGTTCTTTTTGCCAAGTACTTCACGTAAAAGCCATTCATTGTGCTGCCCATGTTCAGGGGCCGGACCCCGGACCATGATTTCACTGTTTTGGGCTTTAGTGGGCGGCCCATCCGGAGGATAGATGAAAAATAATTAAATGTCAATTTAAAAAAAAATTAAATTTTTATTTATAATGAAATTCAACACAAAAACGATTCTTTTTATTTTTTTATTCCAAATCTCCGCCAAAGATGTTGCTTGACAATGGCAGCGCAATTGTGTAAACATAGTTCACGGGCGAAAATCATGATTTTTGATAAGGACTCAAGCCCGAAAAAGATTCAGAAGTAACATAGATTCACAGGCATTTTCGATCATGTTACACCGCAATCGCTAAGGAGAAAAGGAATGATTTTAACAGATCGCCAAAAACGAACAAAAGCCCATATTCCGGCATTCATGATTACCGCCGGTTTGATATTCTGTTTGCTGGTGCAACTCACCGGTTGCAGCAGCGACAGCAGTCCCCCTCCCCCCGCTCAAAAGCACGAAAAGGTTTTTGATCTGGAGGCCACCAAAGTCGCGAATAAAGCGCCTATGTTGAATCCGGTATCGGATCAGATCGCTTATGTGGGAGTTCCAATATCCATTACATTGAGTGCATTGGATTCCATGGGCGATATTCTCTTGTACGACATATCAGAGGTAAATCTGCCGGACGAGGACAAGAAGCCCGGTGAGCTGCCCAATGTAACCAAAACAGATAATCCCTCCACCAGAACATTCATCTGGGCTTGGACTCCTTCCCAAGCCGGCGATTATTATTTTAAAGCCTCGGTCGCTGATGACGGCAACCCGATCATGCGGGATTCGGAAATATTCCGAATTCGGGTATGCGAGCTTGCTGTTGCCAATGAACCGCTTGATTTGAAGTTTTATTTTGACGACCAAGACCCCAACAAACCGGCAAATTTTTCTCCCACTGTGATCGCCGCTACCAAATCGTCCAAGGTCCCGGTAACCGGTTTGGGAAACAGCAATTTTGAGTTTATAGACAACGGTTATTTAATGACCGAGGGGGAAAAGGATGAAACCAAGTTGTGGATGTTTCCGGCAACCACCGATGTTCTGCTGTTGCTGGATTTATCCGGCAGTACAAATAGCGTATATACGGAAATGAAGGCCGGTGCTAAGAAATTTGTGGATTATGTACTAACCACCAGGCAGAATATCGCCGTTTATTGTTATGCCGGCAGGGACAATGAAGAAGATCTTATTAAGAAAATGAGTGGTTTTATAGGCGCCCAGCAGAACAAACGCAACATTCAAGCAATTCGGAACCAGTTGTACGGCGCAATCAATGCTCTGGATAATGAAATTCAGACAGGCGATTCTTCAGATTTATACGGCGCCGTCATCAAAGGGATTGAAGCGCTCGATAAGCAATCTAAAAATTCATCCACCAAAATCGGTACATTAGTTGTCTTTTCCGACGGCAGGGACAGCGCGGAACGATACACATTTGAAAAAGCAATGGAACATGTAAATGCAAGACCGCAGAAAATGTATCACAATGTCATTACCATCGGCGTCAATATTTCCGCCACGGATACAAACCGAAAGGGAAGGTTGCTTGTGGATGAGCAGAGCGCCATTGGCAAGGACGGATTCTTTAGGGCGGAAACAAAGGTAGACCTCATAAAAAGATTTACCGAGGCAGCTTTTGCCGTCCGCTCCGCAACTCTGAGATCCTATGTACTGGCTTTTTGTCTGCCTTACCGGGCCGACAATAGAACACTAGCGGCCACTGTGACAGATAATGTCGGTAATATCACGCGATCTTCAGAGAAAGTTACTGTCACATATTCCGCCGATGAATTTGAAGATGGGTGTGATGATAAGGTGGATGAAGAAAAAGTTAAATATTATGATTTTGACGGTGACGGCCATTATTCTGTTGCTGGAAATGTAAAACTACATGATTGCAATGATTTTGATCCATATAACTGGACCCAATGTAATATTACCGACAAGGATAACGATGGGTTTTGCGGCTCCGGCTGCGACATCAATCCTGACTGCCAGGATGATCCGGATAAGGAACCCAATGCCGATCTCATCAATCCGGATATGACGGACACTACAATCGATGAGTTTGATCAAAACTGCGACGGCTATGACGGCAAACGGTGACAGACAGCAGAACTTTTTAAATTAATCAAATAGAAATAAACGGCTAAAACGCCATCCGAAATCATCGGATGGCGTTTTTTTGTGATCTTTTTCACCATGAACCTGTTGCAGACCTCATTGGCAAGCCTGTGCAAATTGAATAATGTCTTTGCAGATGAAATCGGAAGCTGTCGACTGAAAAAAGCCTTGAAAATAAGATTTAAATGGATAATATGTGGGTATCTGATGAGTTCAGCCGGATGGTCTGTACCAGTATGGATTGTAAATGGTGCGTGAATACAGTCGGTCTGATCGCAGGAAAAAGCACATTTCGCACCCAGCCTCCGCAAAAGCTCAATAATCAGTCAGCATCAATCGGATTGAGAGTACAGACCATTACCATCTATCGATATTATCGTAAGGAGACAAGGAAATGAAAACAAAAATTATATCAATCGGTTCTATAGTGCTGATGCTTTTTTCATTGTCTTCATCAGCCTGGGCCGGCTCTGATGTGAAAGATGCGGTCATCAATATTCCAGGCCCCACAAGCAAAGCCGCTAACATATCCGTGGGCAACGAGAACAAGGCGGATATGAGCTCCATCAAGCTCAAGAATGCCAAAACCCGCGGTGCCATAATCAATGCCGATCAAGGCAAGCAGAAAGTCAATGTGGCCGTGGGTAAGCAAAATGAGGCCAACCAGGGCAGCGTGCAGGTGGGTGGTTCGGTTCAAGGCGCGGTCATCAATACCAATCTCAGCAAAAATAATGTCAATGTGGCGGTGGGCAACCGCAACCAGGCCAATTTAGCCTCGGTCAAGACTGAGGGTGGTGACGTTAAAGGCGTGATCGCCAATACCACGTCGGCCAAGACCGCCACCAACGTGGCGGTGGGAAGCGGGAACAAGGCGGATCTGGGTGCCGTCAATCTCCAGGGCAGCGAATTGACCGGCGCCGCGTTGAATACCACCGTGGGGCAGACGGTTACCAATGTGGCGGCCGGCAAGGACAACACAGCCAATTTAAGTTCAGTGGAAATGTCCGGCAGCCAGGTAAAAGGGGCCACGGTGAATACCGTGGTGGGCCAGACGGTCACCAATGTGGCCGCCGGGAACGCCAATAAGGCCGATCTTGGAACCACCAATCTGAAAGATAGCAGTGTGAAGGGCGCCACCGTGAATACCGTGGTGGGCCAGACCGTCACCAATGCTGCCGTGGGCAATCAGACCAAGGCTGAGCTTGGTTCTACCTATATGGAAAAAAGCGAGCTGAAAGGGGCCGCGGTCAATACGGTGGTCGGACAGACGGTTACCAATGCGGCTATCGGTAATAAAGCCAAGGCCGATATGGGTACAACGGATATGAAGAACAGCTCGGTGGAAGGTGCCCTGGTGAATTCAGGGGGCGGCATGGTGGTCACCAATGCGGCCATTGGCAATAAAACCGAAGCCAACATGGCCACTGTAAGCATGGAGAACAGCACCGCCAAAGGGGTGATGGTGAACACCGCCGGCGGAGCCGTGGTGACCAATGCGGCCATCGGCAATAAAACCGAAGCCAACATGGCTACAGTAAAAATGGAGAACAGCACGGCCAAAGGAGTAACGGTGAACACCACCGGTGGGGCCATTGTAACCAATGCGGCCATCGGCAGCGAGGCCAAGGCCAACATGGGCGCAATGAGCATGAAGAACAGTACCCGTGAGGGAGTGACGGTGAACACGGCCGGCGGAGCAGTTGTCACCAACGCCGCCATCGGCAACAAAACCGAGGCCAACATGGCCTCTGTGAACATGGAGAACAGCACGGCCAAGGGGACGATTGTAAACACCACCGGCGGGGCCATTGTGACCAATGCGGCCATCGGCAGCGAAGCCAAGGCCAACATGGGCGCGGTGAGCATGAAGAACAGCACCAGTGAGGGCACCACGGTGAATACGGCCCTGGGTGGCGTGGTGACCAATGCGGCCATCGGCAAAAAGACCGAGGCCAACATGGCCTCCGTGAACATGGAAAACAGCACGGCCAAAGGGGTCACGGTGAATACCACCGGCGGGGCTATTGTGACCAATGCGGCCATCGGCAGCGAAGCCAAGGCCAACATGGGCGCGGTGAGTATGAAGAACAGCAGCCGGGAAGGAACCACGGTGAATACGGCCGTTGGTGGTGTAGTAACCAATGCGGCCATCGGCAGCAAGACCGAAGCCAACATGGCCTCCGTGAACATGGAAAACAGCACGGCCAAAGGGACCATTGTGAACACCACCGGCGGTGGGATAGTGACCAACGCCGCCATCGGCAGCGAAGCCAAAGCCAACATGGGATCAGTGAGCATGAAGAACAGCAGCCGTGAAGGGACCACGGTGAATACCACTGCCGGCGGTGTGGTGACCAATGCGGCCATCGGCAAAAAGGCCAAGGCCAACATGGGGTCGGTGAACATGGAGAACAGCACGGCCAAAGGGACCATGGTGAATACCGCCGCCGGCGGCATCATGACCAATGCGGCCATCGGCAGCGAGGCCAAGGCCAATATGGCGGCGGTGAACATGGAAAACAGCAACCTCCAAGGCAATGTGACGAATACAGTGGCAGGTGGCGTGGTGACCAACGCGGCCATCGGCAGCAAGTCCAAAGCCAACACCGGCGCGATCAACATGGAAAACAGCAATATGAAAGGCAACGTCACCAACACGGTGGCGGGTGGCGTGGTGACCAATGTGGCCCTGGGTAGCAAGTCCAAAGCCAATACCGGTTCAGTGAATATGGAAAACAGCAACATGAAAGGCAATATCACCAACACGGTGGCAGGGGGCGTGGTGACCAATGTGGCCTTGGGCAGCAGATCAAAGGCCAACCTCGGCTCGGTTAATCTGGAAAATGCCGATGTGCAGGGTAATATTGTCAATAAAGCCGGCGGCGGGCTGGTGACCAATGTGGCCATCGGTTCGGGCAGTGAAGCCAACTCCGGTGCGGTGGTTGTGAAGAATCGCAGCGTGAAGGGCAATATCACCAATATATCCGGTTCCGGCCTGGTGGTGAATGATACGGATTTGTCCATTTTGAGCGGCGGTCAGAATACCAATATCGCCGTCGGCAGCGGGAAGGAATCACATAAAAATTCGGTTGTATTTAAATAATTATCGAAAGGGCGGTTCGCCTGTAGGGGCGGTTCGCGAACCGCCCGTACACACGAACCGCCCCTACCATCCGTTTCCAATCTGATCCAAATCCCATTGCAGGTCCATTTCCCGGAACATTTCCCGGGCCATTTCCATATAATTCATACTGCTCAACCCATCCAGGGTTTCAGAGCGATTTTCCATTCTGGATAGATATTCGCCCACCACAAGATAAGTCCTGGATAATTCAATCCGGGCGTTCAGCCGTTTCCCTTCCGCAATACTTTTTAGTAACCACTTTTTGGCTTTGTGGTATTGACGGGTGAGGTAGAAAAGGGAGCCTATCAAGCGGAAGGTTTCGGTGCGTTCATAAGCAAGTCTGGCGGCCATGGTCGTTATTTGCTTGCTCATTCGGATTGTCTGTCTGGTAAAGGTGTTGATCGTGTTGGAATCGCCTTTTTGAAGGACTTGGCGGAGCTGGGCAAGATCAGCCAGGAAACAGGTGGTCAGATAATTGCTTAAATATGGTGGAGACACGTGTTGGAGTTCAGACTTGAATTGTTCGGTCTGTTCCATGGCCGACCCGGCGTCCTTGAGGTTGTTCATCAGGATCAGAATGCGGGTTCGAAAGGCGGACAACACCATACGGATCTGCTTGAAGTCGGTTGCGGAGGTGAAAGCAAGCCCCTCGTCCGCTTCCAGCAGGGCTGCGGAAAGTTTGCGATACTTGAGCAGGAGTTTGACATTTAAATAATATTTCAAAGCCCGGACAAAGGCATGGTTGAAGAGTTGATGGATTTCCGAAAGTTTGCCCACCAATTGCCGGGCTCCGGCATAATCCCCTTGTTCCAGGCGGATACGGCCGTGAAAAACGATATAGGGGGCAACCAGCATGATTTCACCCATTTTCAGTCCGCTTTCAACAAGCTGATGATCATAGGTTTTATTCCATTTGCCGTCATAGTAGTCTGGAAAAAGCACGGCCAATTCATAGGTCAGTCTATCTTTTTCGTCCAAGGGATCGAGTTTGTTTTGCACAAACGCTAGGATTTTACGACTGAGCCTGAAGGATGTGGCCGGCCAGGAAAAGACAATGCTGAAACCCATGAGCATGCCCACACCGCCGGGTATTTGGGTCAAATCAAAGCGGGCCAGCAATTTTGAAAATGCAAGGGATTCCTCAAAAAAGCCGCGGGGATCAAGGTTGGAAAGGGCCGCGGCTTTATAATAATACAGATTGATGATTTCAGTGTCTTTACCCGAGGGGCTTTTGCGCCAAAAAAACCAGGGGCAATAAATGCTTAAAATGAGCCGGCATAAGCAGTTGAAAAGCCGATAGGCACGGGCCGGTGCAGCCGATGACCGCCTATGCCCATGGCGCGACAGGGCCTTTTGAAAATATTCATAGGCCTCGGCATGGCGGCCTTTGTTGTAGAAACTGAAGGCAATGTTTTTTTCAAGTGCGGCCACGGCCAGGGGGTCGGCCACGGCACCCTGCTTGGCCAGGTAGCGCTTCAGGCTTTCGCGGTAATAATGCAGGGCTTCATTGGAAGCCGCGGCTTTCATGGCTTCTTCACCGGCTTTGATCATGAATTTTTCAGCCTTTTCCGGGTCATCGCCACAACTGTAGTGATAGGACAACATGCCGTAGAATTCGTTCAGCCGTTCCGGAAACAACATTTCGATGGCCTGGGCGATTCGGCGGTGCAGCTCTTTCTTGGTGCTCATTAAAATGGAGTCATAGGCGGTTTCCTGGGCCAGGGCGTGCCTGAAAAAATATTCGGTCTCCTTCATGCGCTCACGTTCTTTGATGAATTCGGTTTGCAGCAGTTTTTGGAGACTCTGGTCCATGCCGGATGTATCTTCAGCCACTATTTCCAGAATGCGGTAGAAAAAGCTTTTGCCGATCACCGAAGCAGTACGGAGCAACCGGCGTGTATGTTCATCCAGATGATCGATTCTGGCCATGATGACATCATGGATGGTTTGGGGGATGGCAATATCCTCCCAAGCCTGGGACGAAGCCCGGTAAGCATTTTGCAAGGAGACCTCGCCCGTATCCTGAAAGGAGCGCAGCACTTCTTCGATAAAATAGGGATTGCCGCCGGCGCGGGTGAGAATCCGGCGGCAGAGGTCGGGAGGGAGTTCTGCCTGGGGCATCAGGTTTTTGATCAACAAGCTACCGCCATGCTGGGAAAGGGGCTGGAGGTTGATTTCGGAATAATGGGAATTGAATCGCTCCCGCAGAAGCCCGGCAATACGCTCACCGGTTTCCGTATGGCGTGGACGGAGCAGATTCAAGAAGATCACCGGCAAGGTTTGGGCAATGGGGAACAGGGAGATGAGCAGGTCGACGCTGGTGCCGTCGGCCCAGTGAAAATCTTCCATGATAATCAAAAGGGGGTTTTGGCCGCAGAGGCGGCAAAATAACTGGCGAACGCTTTTAAAGATAAGGGTTTCAAGGGCCGCACCCTTTATCCCTTTCAAACGGCCGCAAAAGGGGGCCGGCAGTTTCAGGCCCATTAAAGTGGCGATAAAGGGGATGGCGTCGTCGGCCTCGCCGGCCATGGCTGTGCGGATGGCGTATACCAAACGCTGGAAGGCCTCCGGCTCCGTCTCTTCTTCAGAAATAGCGGCCCACTGCCTGAATAGGTCGATAAAAGGGTGATAACTCAAATTTTTACCCATGGACAGGGCCCGGCCTTCCAATATATTGAAGCTGTTCAGCACAGGATTGGTTTTACACTCGGCGATCAAGCGGGTTTTGCCGATGCCCGCTTCCCCGAAAAGGCAGATGATTTGTCCCTTGCCATCTGTGGCATTTGAAAAAATGCCGTGCAGCAACTTGATTTCGCCCTCCCGGCCTACCAAGAGGGAGACAACAGCCCGGCTTATCGGGGGAAGCGCGCGATACAATGTGATTTTTTCAGAAAGCAGTTCGTAAATGGGCTGGGGCTCTGATTTTCCCTTTAGCATTACCGGCGGCAATTCCTTGAAGCGAAACCATTTACGGGTGGCTTGATAGGTGGCGGGCCCCACCAGAATCTGCCCCGGTAAGGAAACTTCTTCCAAGCGCGCGGCAAAATTCACCGTATCACCCATGACGGTGAAATCCCGTCTTTTGGAGCCGCCCACCACTCCGGCAATGACCACCCCTGTGTTGATGCCCACATGGACAGCCAATGGATTGGGCAAATGCTGGGTGTTGTTGAAACCTTCCATGCGCTGTTTGATTTCAATGGCGGTGTTGAGGGCGTTGATGGCCGCCTGCTCTTGGGCGGTGGGCAGACCGAAGAGCACCATGACACAATCCCCCATGAACTTGTCGATGGTGCCGCCGTGTTTTTCAATGGTCTCTTCCATCATGGCAAAACAGGCGTTCATCATTGCTGTAATGAACTCCGGATCACTGGTTTCAGACATGGCGGTAAAACCGACCATGTCCACAAACATGACAGTGACGAATCTACGTTCGGATTCCTTGAATATGGCAGATGGCTGCATGGGAAACCCCTTCCATCAAAAGAAGGTTGTCTTTTGGCCAAACGCATAAAGCGGCCGTATACAAACGATCAGATCCGGGAAGCATGGCTTTGTCGAATACTTTCACACAGCGGGAGGTTTTACTGAGATTTCGTAAAATCATGATTGATATGGCGATGATTCGTATCATAGTTCGCAAATAATGCAAGGGAAAACCATTAACTGCAATTCAATTTAATCGTATTTTTCCGTTCGATTTTTGAAAAAAAAGCTGCTATGGGTGGAAAACTGTTGCCAGCTCTTCCGTAGCGGTGGTGTGATTGGAAACCGGGACAGATGCAGATGGTGCTTTTCAGTCATCATTTCGGCCGTTCGCCAACGTGGTAGCGGCTTCCAGCCGCGCTACTGCCGAAACGATAATCAAGGTATTAATAAGGAGTTACAGAGTAATATGGGACCGGTCAAAGTGGGTGTTGTGGGGGTCGGATATCTAGGAAAATTCCATGCGGAAAAATATGCCGGGCTGCCGGATGCCGAACTGATCGGTATTGTGGACACAAATGAAGCTGCGGCTGAACGCATTTCAAGGCAGTTGAATGTACCGGCTTTTGCAGATTACCGGGCCTTGCTGGGAAAAGTGGAGGCGGTCAGCATTGTCGTGCCCACCAATTGCCATCACGCCATTACCAAGGATTTTTTGCTGAACGGTGTGGATGTCTTGGTGGAAAAACCCATGACCACCACCCTGGCGGAAGCCGATGAATTGATTCAAATCGCCAAGCTGAAACAGCGGGTGCTGCAAGTGGGGCATCTGGAACGCTTCAATTCCGCCTTGACAGCCATTGCCGGTATTCTGGGACAGCCGTTGTTCATCGAATCCCATCGCTTGGCGCCTTTCAAGGATCGCAGCATGGATGTGGATGTGATTCTGGATATCATGATCCACGACATTGATATTATCCTGAATGCCACCGGTTCACCGGCCAAGGCCATCCATGCCGTGGGCGTACCCATTCTGTCAAAGGAGAAGAACGATATCGCCAATGTCCGCATTGAATTCGAATCCGGTTGCGTGGCCAATGTGAGCGCCAGCCGCATCTCCGCCAAGGAAATGCGCAAGATCAGGATTTTTCAGAAAGACGCCTATCTGTCCATTGATTTTGCCGCCCAGCAGGTGGAAGTATACCGGCGTCATGGGCTGCCGGACCAGGGGGAGATCCCGCAGATCGTTTATGAAAAGATCGACATTCAGCAAGGTGATTCCCTGAAAAAGGAGATTCAGTCTTTTCTGCACGCGGTGCAAACACGCACGGAACCCGTGGTCTCCGGCGAGGCCGGCCGCAATGCCCTGCGGGTTGCCCTGGAAATCGTGACCCAGGTGAATGCCAAAAAAGCATTTCTCAACCTTTGATCCAAATAGACCTTTGTAATCTGTAATGGAAAAACATACAAAACCTAAAAAAATGCTGATCGTAACCGGCGAGACCTCTGGAGATCAGCATGGGGCCAAGGTGGTGACGGCCCTGAAAAGCCTTGATCCTACGGTGCAGGTATACGGCATCGGCGGGGATGCCCTGGCCCGGGCCGGTGTGGAACTTCTGCGCCATTCAAAGGATCTTGCCGTGGTGGGGATTCTGGAGGTGCTGGCCAGCTTTCCCCAAATCTGGGATGCCTATACGGCGCTGAAAAAGACCATTCGGGAAAGCCCGCCGGACTTGGTTTTGCTCATCGACTATCCGGATTTTAATCTGCACGTGGCCCGATTTGCCAAAAAGCATGGGGTGCCGGTTCTTTATTATATCAGCCCGCAGATTTGGGCCTGGCGCCAGGGCCGGGCCCAAAAAATGGCGAAAATTATAGACAGGATGGCGGTGATCTTTCCCTTTGAGGTACCGTTTTACCGGCAAGTCGGCCTGGATGCCAATTTTGTGGGACATCCCTTGCAGGACCAGGAATTCTCCTTTATGGAACCCACCCAGGCCCGGCAGGTTTTTGGAATGGAAAAGGAGCAACCCATAATCGGTCTCTTGCCGGGAAGCAGGCGGGGAGAAATTGAAAGGTTGTTGCCCTTGATCCTGGATGCCGCCGTGCTCATCAAACGGGAGATACCGGCGGCCGGCTTTATTTTACCGCTGGCACCGCGGATTGCCTTCCAAACCGTGGATGCCCTTATCCAAAAACGCGGGATTCCGGTGCGGGTTGTGGCCGATCAATTCTATCAAGTTGTCGACATATGTGATTTGGTCCTGGTGGCCTCTGGAACTGCCACCCTGGAAACAGCCTTTCTGGAAAAGCCCATGGTTATTCTGTACAATGTTTCACCGTTGACCTATTGGATCGGCGCCCAATTGGTAAAGGTCGAATGTGTTGGAATGGCCAACATCGTGGCCGGCAAAAAAATCGTTCCGGAATTGATTCAAAACAAGGCCACGCCGGCCAGGATAGCGGCCGAGGCCTTGGCCATTTTGAGAAATCCAGAGCAGATGAATTCCATCAAGGTCGAGCTGGCCCGGATCAAAGCCAAGTTGGGCGGGCCGGGAGCAGCAAACCGCGTGGCGGAGATGGCTTTCGCCATGTTGCATAAGGCTAAAAACCCAAGCCGGACGGACAACCCTGGGGGATTAACCACCCATGGAATTTTTTAATTGACTAACGGCCGGGTAGCGTCTGCGATCCAATCCTTTGCGGCGGTCGGCTTTGATTCGCCATTCCATATCAAAATAATCCGGGTCGATTTTATGCCGTCTTTCCTTGCCGCTGCGGCGGTCTTTTTGAAAATCATGGGTGAATTTTTTGATAAATTCCTTGACTTGAATGAGTTGGGGCGGGGTCATGGCGCCGAAGCGGATGCTGCGGTTTCGGATTGTGCGTCCATCCGGCAATTTGCCTACCTCAATCTCCCGCACCACTTCATAGGCAATTTTTTTAACAACAGCCCCTTTGCCGGGGATGTTAATGGACAGCTCCCGGCAATTCCGGCTGCGCTCCTTGTTTTCAATGAACTGGACCATGAGGCCGCCTTCACTGATGTTGATGATCGGGCCTAGTTCCACGGTTTTTTCGCCCACCAGGCCCAGCAGGCGGGGCAGATGTAAAATCACGATGGGTCCGGTTTGGACAATGAACCGCTTCCATTTTCGGCGATACTCCCTGGGAAGCTTATCCTGGTCCGATTTTTCAGGCTCCTCGATGCGGATGCCGATCTCGAGATCTTCCATGGGCACTGTTTCCTTTTGAAAAATGGCGGTAGGGGTAACGAGCTCGCGCTTTGTGGGTAAAATCAGCAGCGCTTGTTATTCATTATTACCAAATATTAATGATATTTGTAAAGTGTTTAATATGATCTTGCTGAACAACAGGATACTGTTTCACATATGGGGAAGCCAGAAGGCGCTTGAAACAGTATCCTGAAAGGGTTTGGGTCTGAAAAACAGCCAAACGGGTTTTACATTTTTGCCAGGGCAAAAGCGGTTTGAACTTCGCCCAATAAAACATGGCGTTTAAATACCTGGCGCATTTTATTGGCATCCATGTGTTGATAGGCGATGGGCTCCTGGCCTTCGATTTCAACGGTCACATTGGGTTCGCTGCTGCACATGCCGAGGCACCCTGCTGCCAGAACCCGGATATCCTGCCGGTCCGCCTCAGCCATTTCCTTCATCAGGGCATCCATGACTTCCCGGGCCCCTGAGGCGATTCCGCAGGTGCCCATATGCACCGTTACCAGGATCTTGGCCTTGCCTTCCCGCAAAGACATGTCTTTGGATACTTTTTCTTTCAAATTTTTCAAATCACTCACTGACAGTTTGGCCATCTTATCCTCCAGTTGTTTTCACGCATTCATGATATCGTGCAGTTCTTCTTGTATTGCCTGCTGAATGTATTGAAGAACAGCGGGTTCATTCAAGGGTACTTCCGCAAGCTCCTTCCGGATGTTGCGGGTATCCATGGTAAAATCTCTGCCATCATACATATGTGTATATTCGATGTCAATTTCCGGATAACCGGCTATCAAGGAAACCAGGCTTGCGGCCATATTGCCCACCGGGGCACGGTCAATATGGTCGTATTGAAAAATCCCCCGGACACTGGTGCCTTGGCCGGGTTTGGAGGAGATTTCAAAACCGCCGCCGCAACGTTCCGCCGCGGCCTTGAAAAGGGGCAGACCCATGCCCACGCGTCTGGTGGTGCGGGAAGTGACAAAGGGGTCGGTGATGTGTGCCAGCATAGGTTCCGAGATTCCCTTGCCGTTATCGGTGATTTCAATGACCAGGCGGTTGGCTTTCGGATCTTCCTGAACCAGGATGCGAATCAGACCGGCCTGGGCGGCAATGCCGTTTTCAGCCAGATCCAGGATATGCAGGGACAATTCCTTCATTTTATCCAGCGGTCCTTTTGGTGGAATAAACGATTTGGCGCCCGGCCCGGCCCTGGAAGGCCAGCCGGATTTCCTGGATACTGGGGTTATTGATAAAGAATTTTGTGGAAACCCGGCCGATCTCACCGGGGAAATGGGCGTCGGAAGAGGTGATGCAGGTGAGGGGCCGGCCCATTAACAAAGCTGTGCCAGCCTCTTCCGGCCTTACTCGATAGGATACCTCCACCGCATCCAGGGGCAGGTCCGGCGGAATAAAGCCCAGTTGGGAAGGGATGCTGAAAGCCTGTTTGTCGATGTGGGCGGCCACGGCCAGCCCGCCCAGGTCATGGATTTTGCGAACCAGGGTGTTGAGCTCAACGGCCACGGCGCCGATGAGCAGGCGTGGATTCTGATCCAGGACTTCGTCATCCACATTGGCGACAACTTGGTACCCGAAAACATCCGGCTGGTTTTCGCCTTTGAGATGTTGATACACAAAGGCCTGCATGGCCAAAGCCGTTTCCAGCCCATCAAACAGGGCGATCAAATGGGCCTCTTCCACGGAACAGATTTCCATACCCGGCAATACGCACAGGCCTTTTTGCCGGCCTCTTTCCATGGCAGCGCCGGCATTTTCCACCGTATTGTGGTCGGTAACGGCAATGATATCCAGACGTTTTTCCGCACTATAATCCACTACGGCGCGGGGGGTCATATCCCAGTCCCCGCAGGGGGATAAACAGGTGTGGATATGCAGATCCGCACGGAACAGGCGCAATTCATTCCCACTGGTCATGGTACAAAGATTCCTGTAATCTTATTATGTCGAACCAGGGGTGGTCATAATTCTGCATAGATCCGGCCGGATAGTTCAAAAGATGATCCTGGATAGGTGAGCACCGGTATCCCTTCGGCGTTGGCTTTATCCACCGTCTCCGGAGCCGGAGTGCTGCCGCCGGTGATTACAATGGCCGCCATTTCCCGCAGTACCGCCACGGCCACGATGTTCTGGTGGGCCTGAACCGTGAGCCAAACACAGCCCACGCCGGCATTGCCCATGACCTCGCTGAGCAGATCACCGCAATAACCGCCTTTGATTTCCTTGTCCAGACCGGTTTGTCCGGCAGCCACTTTCAGACCGAATTTTTCCACCAGCTCTTTTACTTTCATGGCACCTCACACATCATTCAAGGGTAATCGACCATAAGCCTTCAGCAGGGCAATCAAGGCCTTTTTTTCAGTGATTTCAATTTTTCATGGAGATCCGTATTCTGAATTCCACGTAGCTCCAAATAAACGCAATCCTCCGGCGCTGCCTCACCTTTTACCAGATCTTCGGCAAAGGTCCGGCAATCCGGCGAGCCGCAGGCGCCGCAGCTTTTTCCATCAATAATTCGCACAATTTCTTCAATCAAACGCATTTCCTCAAAGGAAAAGGTTTTTTCCTGCTGTCCGCCGATTTTTTTTAGATCCTGGGGGCTGACTTTGGGAAAAAACCAGTTGCTGTCATACAAGCGCAGCACCCGTTCGCGGTTCAGCCGGGTGCCCACGCCGAGAACCTTGGACATCTTCAGGGCCGCGCTTTTGGCAAGATATTTATCAATGGCATTCAAGGCTCCGCCGATACAGCCTTCACGGCAGGCCCTGAATTCGATGTATTCGATGTCGCGGAAAAGACCGATCTCGATTTTTTCCAGGTAGGTAATGGTTTCATATAATCCGGCCACAGCCAGAATTCTTTCCAGGCCGGTGGCTTCAGCCTCACCACCGCTCAGGCTCCATAGAATTCCGCCGCCGGAGGTGCATTGTTCAAATTCATAACCGGCCTGGGCAAAGGGGATTTTGTCGCTTTTTTCCAGATGCTTGATTTGTCGCGATAGTTCGGCGTAGATGTCATTGATGCCCAAGGCGCCGGTGGAATGCGTGCCTTTGCCCAGTTCCTTTTTGGGAATTCCCATTTTACTGGGGCAGGGATTGATATAGTAGAGCAGAATATCATGGCCTTCGATGCCGTAATGGTGTTTGAACTGGCTGAGCACATCCCTGGCCATCAAGGCCACCGGCCGCATGATGGGGTGCACATGGGGCAGAAGGCTCGGGAAGCGATGGACGATCAGGCGGATAACCACTGGGCACACCGGCGAGATCAGGGGCCAGGGGGATTCACCGGTCTTGCGGTTGCGGGAAACATATTCGGCCGTGGCCCACTGAAACATTTCAAAATAATAGGCCATATCCACGGCATGGGTAAAACCCATGCTTTTCAGACCCTGGAGAATATCCCGGGGCAGAATGCCGGGAAACTGGGAATACAGCACTGGAGAAACCAGGGCAATGGAGATTTTATCACTGCTCAGGGAATTGAGGTCTGAAGTGGAAGCGGTGATGGCCCCTTGTTCACAGATGCGGATGCATTCACCGCAACCGATGCACACGGAATGTTTGACGGCAGCCTTGCCGTCGCGAACACGGATGGCCCTGGTGGGGCATCTTTTCACGCAAAGACTGCAACCCAGACACAGATCCGCTTCCGTGTGGACAAAAAAATGTCTGGGTGCGTCCTTTTCTTCTTGCATATCCGATCAACCTTTGTTGTAAAAAGTCATGGAAACATGGGTTCCTTGACCAGGTTCAGATGTGATTTTCAAGGCATCTGAATTTTTTTTCATATTGGGCAGGCCCATGCCGGCCCCAAAACCCATTTCCCGGTATTCTTCCTTGGCAGTGGAATAACCTTCCTGCATGGCCAGCTCAATATCCAGGATGCCGGGGCCCCTGTCCGCCACTTCCAGGATCACCCGCTCCGAATTCACGTCCACGGAAAGCTCGCCATCGCCGCCGTGCATGACCAGATTCATTTCCGCCTCATAGCCGCAGATGGCCACCCGGCGCACCAAATCTTGATTGTAATTCATTGATTTCAATAGATTCTTGACATGGATTGAGGCTTCACCGGCATGGATAAAATCATTTTTGGCAACATGGTAGCTCTTGTGAATGGAGGTCATTTGTCACCGATTCCCATGAACGCCGGTGAGCCCGCCCTGGTATAAGCGCCCACAGGAAACAAACATGGAAAGGGGGGTCACCAGCAGGGGAATGTCTTCCTGTTTGGCCAGGGCAATTACCTCCGGCGATGGCTTTTTGTTGCGGACAAAAACAATGGCGCCGGCGCCGGAAACAGAGGCGGTTCTGACAGTCTGCAATGTGACCAGCCCGGTGAGAAACACGCTGCCCTCGGCAAAGCCGGCCAAAACATCACTCATGAGATCGCTGCCGCGACAATAATGGAACTCTTGGTCTTTTTTTTCTTCGCCCGATAAAAAGTCGGACTCCAGAATTTTTGCGATTTCACTCAGTTTCATGACAACAGCTATACCTTTCATGATCCGGCTTTTCCTTGGGATGGTTCGGCTGGCGGACGACATGCTGTATTC
This sequence comes from Desulfosudis oleivorans, assembly GCA_020723325.1. GTDB lineage: Bacteria > Desulfobacterota > Desulfobacteria > Desulfobacterales > SURF-7 > DYJD01. The sequence continues at coordinate 113,092 of DYJD01000022.1, forward strand.
ACTTTGTATGTTGTATAGAGTATCGTTGGAATGCTGTCAATCAAAGAACAGGAATATTCAAATCAATTCATTGACATTTGGGCTTTATTGTGGAATTTTAGCCGGGAAAATTTACGCAGATGGATTTCAGCCCGGTACCGGGATTTCATAATTTTAACGTTTAATCGTTTCAGCTCAAAATTGCAGGAGAACAGTGTTATGTCCATTCTGACCCGCCCCAGCCATCCGGATATCACCGATGCCATGTGGGACAAGATCGATGAAATCATTGACGCCAACAAAGACATTGCCGGTTCGGTCATTGGCGTTTTGCGCATGAGCCAGGACGCTGTTGGGTATCTGCCGGTGGAACTCATCGATTACATTGCCGAAGGCATGAATCTGCCCGCCAGCCAGGTTTACGGCGTGGCTACCTTTTACGCCTTGTTTTCCCTCAAGCCCAAAGGCAGAAATATCATCAAAGCCTGCACCGGCACAGCTTGCTATGTCAAGGGCATCAAGGAAATCCTCAGCCACATTACCAACAAACACGGGATCAAGGAAGGCGAAACAACGGCCGATCGGCGCTTCTCCTTGGAAGGGGTCCGCTGCCTGGGCGCTTGCGGCTTGGCACCGGTTATGATTGTCAGTGAAAATATTCACGGCAACCTGAAACCCGATGAGGTGGTGGGTATTCTTGAAAACTACAAATGATGACATTGGTTCATGAACGCTACGGCAATGGGCGGGCGCATGGCGGTTGAAAGACAAGTCCCGTGCGTTGCCCTGAACAAATCAGGCAGGAGAAACTCATGAGTAAAAACAGAATCCAATTAATGTTATGTGGAGGAACCGGTTGCCACTCCACAGGCAGCAAGAAATTTGAAAAGGCCCTGCAGCAAGAGCTTGAAGCCAAAGGCCTGGCCGAAGAAATCAAAATTGTGGAAACCGGTTGCAACGGCTTTTGTGCCGTTGGTCCGGTCATGCTGGTCCAGCCCGAAGGCATTTTCTATCAGAAGTTGAAGGTGGAAGACGTTCCGTATTTGGTGGAAGAGCATTTTCTGAAAGGCCGGCCAGTCAAGAAATTTTTCTTTGTGGAGCAGAAAAACAAGGCAACCATCCCCCATATGAACGACATCCCCTTCTTTTCCAACCAGGTTTACCGCGCCATGCGCAACAAAGGGGTCATTGATCCGGAAGTCATTGACGAATATATTGCCCGTGAGGGCTATTTCGGCGCCGCCAAGGCCTTGAACGAGATGACCCCGGAGCAGGTCGTGGAACAGATCAAGATTTCCCAATTGCGGGGCCGGGGCGGGGCTGGTTTTCCCACCGGCATGAAATGGGCCTTTGCCGCTGCCAGTCCGGGCGAGGAAAAATATGTGTTGTGCAATGCCGACGAAGGTGATCCCGGCGCTTTCATGGACCGCAGCATTCTGGAAAGCGATCCCCATGCGGTTCTGGAAGGCATGATCATTGCAGCCAGGGCCATCAATGCCCGCCAGGGTTATATCTACTGTCGGACGGAATATCAATTGGCCATCCGCCGTCTGGACATCGCCATCCGCCAGGCCAAGGAATACGGGCTGCTGGGGGAGAACATCCTGGGTTCGGGTTTCTCCTTTAACATCGACATTTATCAGGGCGCCGGCGCTTTTGTCTGCGGCGAGGAAACCGCCCTGATGCGCTCCATTGAAGGCAAGCGGGGCATGCCGCGGCCGCGGCCGCCTTTCCCGGCCCATAAGGGGCTCTGGGACAAACCCACCATTCTGAACAACGTGGAAACCCTGGCCAACATCCCCCAGATCATCATCAAAGGCGGGGCCTGGTATGCCAGTATCGGTACGGAAAAGAGCAAAGGCACCAAGGTGTTTGCCCTGTCCGGGGATGTGAACAACATCGGTCTGGTGGAAGTGCCCATGGGCCTGCCCATACGCAAGCTGATCTATGATATCGGCGGCGGCATTCCGGGCGGCAAAAAATTCAAGGCGGTTCAGTTGGGCGGTCCTTCCGGCGGCTGTATCCCCGAGCATAAGCTCGACACCCCCATTGATTACGAGGAAATCACCAAGGTCGGCGCCATCATGGGCTCCGGCGGCGCCATTGTCATGGATGAGAACACCTGTATGGTGGACATGGCGCGTTTCTTCATGGACTTTATCCAGGATGAATCCTGCGGCAAATGCACCCCCTGCCGTGAGGGTACCCGCCGCATGCTGGAGCTTTTGGAGAAGATCTGCCATGGTGAAGGTCAGGACGGGGACATTCAAAGCCTGGAAGCCCTGGCGGAAGTCATCGGCCAATCGGCCTTGTGTGGTTTGGGGCAGACCGCGGCCAATCCGGTGCTTTCCACGTTGCGCTTTTTCCGGGAAGAATATGAAACCCATATCAAGGAAAAAGTGTGTCCGGCCAAACGCTGCGTCGCCCTGCTCAAGTTCGAAGTCAATCCCGAGATGTGCAAGAAATGCGGCCTGTGCTTCAAAGCCTGCCCATCCGAGGCCATTGCGTGGAAAAAGAAGGAAGTGGCGGTCATTGATAAAAGCAAATGTGTAAAATGCATGAGCTGCTTTGATAAATGCAAATTCGACGCGATTTTTTAAGGTGAAGGAGAAAGCCTTATGAATAAACCCAATATCATCGTTATCAATGGACAGGAATATCTGTTCACACCCGGGGAAACCATTCTTACCGTAGCCAGAAGGAACAATGTGGATATCCCCACCCTTTGCCACATGAAAAACGCCACCCCCACCGGCGCCTGCCGTATGTGTGTGGTGGAAGTGCAGGGCGCCCGCAGCCTGATGGCGGCCTGCACGGTCCCGGCCGGCCCCAATATGGTGGTGCGCACGGAATCGGAGCTCATCGCCAAGGCCCGCCGCATGATCATCGAACTGATGCTCACATCCGGCAACCATGAAGACTGCCTGGTCTGTCCGGCCACCGGAGATTGCCGGCTCCAGGAATTGGCTTATAAATATCAGATCAAGGCCGGGCGTTTTCCCAAAACCAAAAGCAGATATGATCTGGAGGCGGTCAATCCCTTTATCATCCGCAATTTTTCCAAATGTCTGGCCTGCGGCCGCTGTGTCCAGGCCTGCAATGAGGTACAGGTCAATACAGCCATTGATTTCGGCTATCGCGGCGCCCGGACCAAAATCATCACCAAAGGCGACCGCACCCTGAAGGATTCCGACTGCGTATTCTGCGGAGAATGCATTCAGGTGTGCCCGGTGGGCGCCCTGATCCCCAAAGATGCTTACAAGAAAGCCAGAATCTGCGATACCAAAAGTGTGCGCTCCACCTGTACCTATTGCGGGGTGGGTTGCCAGGTGAACCTGCATGTGAAGAACAATGAGGTTCAGCACATCACCGGCCGGGGGGATGCGGCTCCCAATTTCGGCAGCCTGTGTGTCAAGGGTCGCTTTGGATTTGATTTCATCGCTGCCAAAGAGCGCCTGAAGACCCCGCTGATCAAAGAAAACGGCGCCTTCCGGGAAGCGAGCTGGGATGAAGCCATCGGGTTGGTGGCGGAACGTCTGTCTGCCATCAAGGCCAAGCACGGGGCAGACAGCCTGGGCGTACTCACTTCCGCCCGAATCAGCAACGAGGAGAACTACGTGGTTCAGAAATTCGCCCGGGCCGTGCTCAAAACCAACAATGTGGATCATTGCGCCCGGCTCTGACACAGCTCCACGGTGGCCGGTCTGGCCGCCAGTTTCGGCAGCGGTGCAATGACCAATCCCATTGCGGATATGGAAAAAGCGGAAGTCATCCTGCTCACCGGCACCAATACCACGGAAAACCATCCGGTGATCGCCGCTTATATCAAGCGCGCCGTTCAATTCAAAGGGACAAAGCTCATTGTGGTGGATCCGCGGCGCATTAAAATGGCCGCCTTTGCCGAGCAGTGGCTGCGGCCCTATCCAGGCACGGATGTGGCCTGGCTCAACGGCTTGATGCATGTGATCATCAAGGAAAACCTGCACGACAAGGAATTTATCGCCAATCGTTGTGAGGATTTTGAGGCCCTGGCCAAAAGCGTGGAAGCCTTCACCCCGGAATATGTGCAAAACCTTACGGGCATCCCGGCCCAGGATTTGATCCAGGCCGCACGGCTATATGCCGGCGCCAAAGTAGCCTCCATTGTGTATTGCATGGGCATCACCCAGCACGTGAGCGGAACCGACAATGTGAAAGCCCTGGCCAACCTGGCCATGCTGTGCGGCCATCTGGGTGTGGAAGGCGGCGGGGTCAATCCCTTGCGGGGCCAGAACAATGTCCAGGGGGCCTGCGACATGGGCGGCCTGCCCAATGTATTCACCGGTTATCAACCGGTTACGGACGGCGCCAATGTGAAAAAAATGGAGGAAGCCTGGCAGGTTACCGGCCTGTCCACCAAGGTCGGGCTCACGGTCACGGAAATGATTCCCAAAGCCCATTCCGGTGAGATCAAAGCCCTGTACATAGTGGGCGAAAATCCGCTGATCTCCGATGCGGATGTGAATCATGTGGAGAAGAGTATTGCCCACCTGGATTTCCTGGTGGTGCAGGATATTTTCATGACGGAAACAGCCCAAATGGCCCACGTGGTGCTGCCTTCCCTCTGTTTTGCCGAGAAAGACGGGACCTTTTCCAATACTGAGCGCAAGGTGCAACGCATTCGCAAGGCCGTGGACGGTCCGGGCTCGGCCAAGACCGATTGGGAGATCATCTGCGCCATTTCCCGGAAAATGGGTTATGCCATGAATTACGCCAGCAGCCGGGAAATTTTCGAAGAGATCGCACGGGTCACGCCTTCCTATGGCGGGATTACCTACGAGCGGATTGAACACGAGGGCTTGCACTGGCCCTGTCCCACCAAGGACCACCCGGGCACGAAAATCCTGCATACGGCCCAGTTCACCCGGGGCAAAGGGAAATTCCATGCCATTGCCTTTGTGCCCCCGGCGGAAAAGACCGATGCCGAATATCCGCTGATTTTAACCACCGGCCGGGTGCTGTATCATTATCATACCGGCACCATGACCCGCAAAAGCGAAGGCCTGAACGAACGCGCGCCGGAATGCTTCATTGAAATGGCCAAAGCCGACGCGGAAAAATACGGTGTCAAAGCCGGCGCCGTGGCAACCATAGCTTCCCGGCGGGGTGAAATCAAAGCCAAAGTTAAAATTTCCGAAACTGCCGTAGCCGGCACGGTATTTTTGCCCTTCCACTTTGTGGAAGCCTCGGCCAACAAGTTGACCAACGCCGCTCTGGATCCCATATCCAAAATTCCGGAATTCAAGGTGTGCGCCGTAAAGGTTTTAGCGTAATTTTTTTTAGGGAAGACAAAAAAAGCCTGCGACTTGTCGCAGGCTTTTTTTTATGAACCGAGACAGGTTTGAAAGAAGTCATGGCCCTTATCATCCACGATGATAAAGGCCGGAAAATCCTTTACCGTTATTTTAAAGATCGCCTCCATGCCGAGTTCCGGATACTCAATGGTTTCCACGGCGGTGATACATTCCTTGCCCAGCCGGGCTGCCGGGCCGCCGATGGAACCCAGATAAAATCCGCCGTAACGCTTGCAGGCTTCGGTGACGGCGGGTGTGCGGTTGCCTTTGGCCAACATGACCAGGGAACCGCCCCGTTCTTGGAAAAGAGGCACATAGGAATCCATGCGGCCGGCGGTGGTGGGGCCGAAGGAGCCGGACGGATAGCCCGGCGGAGTCTTGGCCGGGCCAGCGTAATAGATCATATGGTTCTTAAAATATTCCGGCAGGTCGCCGCCCTGGTCAAGACGTTCCTTAAGCTTGGCGTGGGCAATGTCACGGGCTACCACGATGGGGCCGCTGAGCAGCAAGCGGGTGGCCACGGGGTGCCGGCTCAGAATGGCGCGGATGACGCTCATGGGTTGATTCAGGTCGATGGGCACGGCTTCGCCGTCTTCTCCCCGGGGTTCCGGCAGGAATCGGGCCGGATTTGTTTCCAGTTGTTCCAGGAAAATGCCTTCCCGGTTGATTTTGGCCTTGATGTTACGATCCGCGCTGCAGCTCACACCCAGGCCGATGGGACAAGAGGCCCCATGGCGCGGCAGGCGGATAACGCGCACATCGTGGCAAAAATATTTCCCGCCGAATTGGGCCCCCAGTCCGACCTCCCGGGATTTTTGCAGGAGCGCTGCTTCCAGTTCAAGGTCGCGGAAGGCACGGCCGATGGTATTGCCCGCGGTGGGCAGGCTGTCCAGATAGCCGGCCGTGGCCAGTTTGACGGTTTTCAAGACAACTTCGGCTGAAGTTCCGCCGATGACAAAAGCCAGGTGATAGGGCGGGCAGGCGGCGGTTCCCAGGATTTTTAATTTTTGGGCCATAAAGGTCGTCAGCGCCGTGGGATTCAGGATGGCCTTGGTTTCCTGAAACAGAAAGGTTTTATTGGCCGAACCGCCCCCTTTGGCAATGAACAGAAAACCATAGGCCTGGCCATCCACGGCAGCCAGCTCAATCTGGGCCGGCAAGTTGTTGCGGGTATTGGCCTCATCGAACATGGTCAAAGGCGCCACCTGGGAATAGCGTAAATTGTTTTTAGCATAGGCATTGAAGACCCCCCTGGCCAGGGCGGCTTCATCGCCGCCGCCGGTCCAAACCTGCTGGCCTTTTTTTCCAATGACGATGGCAGTGCCGGTATCCTGGCACATGGGAAAAACAAATTCAGCGGAAATGATCGCGTTCTTAAGCATTTCCAGGGCCACATAACGATCATTCACGGAACTCTCCGGATCATCCAGGATCTGCCGCAGTTGTTGCAAATGGCTGGTCCGCAGCAGGTGGGCCACATCCCTGAAGGCGGTTTCTGCCAATACAGTCAGACCTTCCGGTGCAATGGTTAGAATATCCTTGCCTGCAAACACACCTGTGGACAAATGGTCTTCGGAAATTTTTCGGTACGTTGTTGTATCTTCCCTAAGGGAAAACAATTCTTGATGAACAAATTCCATCCTTCACCACCTTTCTAAAAACAATTAGGAATTATGAATTACGAATTAGGAATTAAGGTGTTCCATCTGTTTATAAAATTGATAGAATACCACGATTCATAATTCGTAATTCATAATTCATAATTGTCTTCAACAATCGATAGGCCCACAAGAAAATGTCCCTTAAAACGGCCCTGATCATCCCGGGTGATATGCTGAATGATGGTTTTCAGCTTTTCAAAACTGCCGGAAGCCTCCGGTCCATAGTACTTCATCTGGAGGATCTGGCCTTCATGGAGGTGCTGCAATACTTCTGAATCCTCGCGCACGATAATGCACATGCCGGTGGAAGAGACATCCCTGATTTTAAACTGATAAGGGGATTCCAAGCCTTGGGGTGAAAATTCAACGCTGTAGAAGTTTTCCGGGAAAATGCGGTGTTCAGTGCGTTTTTCCGATGGATTATTATTCATTAACTCTTGGATCATGGGGATACCTCTGTTTACCGTTGTCGGCAGATGAAACGGTTTTTCCCTTCAGTTCCCATATATCTTATAGTATCGGATATTTCAATTGATTTTAATTGAAGCAGAAGGCAAAAAATGTGACCGATTGCAAAGGAGCTGGAAGGAAACGGCTCCCAGGCAATCGGTCGGGAGGGGGGAGGTGGCTAGTTGTTAATGGCCCCGGCCATCAAGTCACCCACCAGCTTGGAAAATTTGGAGGGGTTTTCAATCTTGCCGCCTTCGCTGATAACGGCCATATCCATGAGCAGGTCGGTATAGTCGTTGATCAGAGGATTCTCCTTGTCCTTTTCCAGCAGGGCGTTGATTTTGGCGATGACCGGATGGTCCACATTCAATTCCAGGACCCGTTTGACTTCCGGCATGGTTTGGCCGGTGGAGCGCAGGATTTTCTCCATATAAGCGCTCATGTCGTAATTGTCGCCGGACAGGCAGGCCACGGATTCCTTGAGACGGGTGGAAGGCTTGACTTCCTTGATCTTGCTCTCCAGGCGTTTCTGGATATGCTCAAATAAGGCGGAATAGGCCTTTTTCTTGGCGTCATCCACATCCCCCACATCCAGGTCGCCTTTTTCAGCGCTTTTCAGTTTTTTACCGTCGTATTCGGTCAGAGACATGACCACCCATTCATCCACCGGATCGGTCATCAGCAGCACTTCGAAGTCCTTGGCCTTCAGGGCTTCGAGATGGGGGCTGTTGATGATGGCGGACAGGTTGTCGCCGGTGATGTAGTAAATCTCCTTTTGGTCCTTGTTCATGTTGGCCACATAGTCTTTGAGGGAAACAAATTTTCCGTCGGATTTGGTGGTCTTGTAGCGCACGAATTCCGCGATCTTGTCCTTGTTTTCAAAATCCGTGTGAATGCCGCTTTTCAGAATCGGACCGAATTCTTTATAAAAAGACTCATATTGTTCCGGCTCCATCTTGGAAAAGAGTTCAAAGAGTTTCTTGACTATATTTTTACGGATATTGCGCACCAGGCGGTCCTGCTGCAGGATTTCCCGGCTGACATTGAGATTCAGATCCGGCGCATCCACCACACCTTTGACAAATCCAAGGTAGTCGGGGATCAATTCCTTGCAATTTTCCATGATGAAAATTCGTTTGCAATATAACTGCAGCCCGTGTTTTCTTTCGGGTGTGAACAGATCAAAAGGAGCTTTGGACGGAATATACAGCAGGACATGATACTCGGTGGTGCCCTCCATTTTCATATGCAGATGGGTGAGGGGCGGATTCCAGTCGTGGCTGATATGGGTATAGAACTCCTTGTGCTCCTCCTCGGTAACCTCATCCTTGTTTTTCAGCCAGATGGCTTTCATGGAGTTGAGGGTCTCTTCCCGCATGACCTTGCGGGTTTTTTCACCCACCGGCTTACCGTCCTTATCCAGAAGCTGCTCTTTTTCCGGGATGGGCTCGTCTTTCTCAACATCCATCACAATCGGGTAGGAAACAAAGTCCGAATGCTGCTTGACAATGCGGCGGATGATCCATTCTTCGGTGAAATCAGGTTCGTCTTTTTCCTTGTCCTTCAGTTCCAGAATGATGTCGGTTCCACGTCCGGGCCGGGTGGTCTCTTCAATGGTGTAGGCGCCGTCACCCAGGGATTCCCAGCGGGTAGCGCTTTCTGAACCGGCTGCGCGCGTAATGATCGTCACTTTTTTGGCCACGATGAAAGCACTATAAAATCCGACGCCGAACTGACCGATCAATTCCGGTGTGATGGCGGATTCTTTCTTGCTCTGCTCCAGGGCCTGCAGAAAAGCACTGGTGCCGCTTTTGGCAATGGTGCCGATGTTTTCCATGACTTCAGCATGGGTCATACCGATGCCGTTGTCGGTAACCTGCAAGGTCTTTTTGGATTTATCCGCCGTGATTTTAATTTTCAATTCACTGTCGTCCCCCAGCAGCTCCGGCGCTGTCTGGGCTTTGAAGCGCAGCTTGTCGATGGCATCAGAGGCATTGGAAATCAGTTCCCGCAGGAATATCTCCGAGTTGGAATACAGGGAATTGATAATAAGCTTAAGCAATTGCTGAACTTCGGTTTTAAATTGGTGGGTCTCTTTTTTCATTGCCATGCTGACTCCTGTTGCTGATCGGTTTATCGTTTTGTAATGTGGATACCAAATCTGGAATAAAATGGTGGCAAATCCGAATTTGTCAAGGCCGCCAAAACGAAAAACGGTTCAGGGATGATCCCTGAACCGTTGATTTCACTATGTAACGTGGGCCGCTTCCCTGGCCATTTTCCATGGTGGGAGCGGCTTCCAGTTGCTATGCAGCCGAAACGATGATCAAAGGTCCGCAAAGGAGTCTTTGACAACCGCGGCTGAATCCTGCTCGTTCCTATCCGTTGAAGGCGGCCAGGGGCATGGCCATAACCGCATCATTGGCGTCGGAAAGGGCTTTCATTTTACCCATGGTGGCCGGCAGCAGGGATTTGATAAAATACCGGGCCGTGCACACTTGTCCTTCATAAAAAGCCACATCCTTGCTTTTGGCAGAGGCGATTTTGGGAGCCGCCACCACGGCCCGCCACAAATGCTGCCAGGCCATGACCACATCACCGCAAACTTCCAGGAAGGGCGTGGCGGCGGCAAAGGCATCCAGCACCTTGGCGGACATGGCGGTCATACCCATATTCATGGCGACTTCGCCGAGTTTGTTCACGGCTTTCTCCACCCGCTCGGCCAAGTCTTCCAGGCCGGCTGTGGTTTTGGCTGCCGCAATGGTTTTATTGATCACACCCAGTAGTTCCATAAAGGGTTTGCCCTTGTTCATACCCAGCTTGCGGCCCAACAAATCCATGGCCTGAATGCCGTTGGTGCCCTCGTAAATGCTGGTGATCTTGCAATCCCTAAGGAGCTGTTCCTGGGGAAATTCCTTGATATAGCCATAGCCGCCGTACACCTGAACACCCTGCACGCAAACATCGAAGCCCTTATCGGTGCTGTAGGCCTTGACAATGGGAATCAGCAGCTCAATGAGATTTTGGGCCGTGTTTTTGTCTTCTTCGTTTTGGGCCACAGCCACCCGGTCGATACAGGAGCCGAGAAAATAAATCATGCTGCGGATGCCTTCCACATGGGCTTTCATGAACATCAACTGGCGGCGCACATCCGGATGCTCGATAATCGACACAGTGGGGGCATTGGGGTCCATGAACTGAAGCAGATTCTTGCCTTGCTTGCGCTCCTTGGCATAGTTGACGGCATTGATGTAGGAGGCCGTGGCAAAGCCGAAACCCTGCAAGCCCACGCCCAGGCGCGCCTCATTCATCATCAGGAACATGGCTTTCATGCCTTTGTTCTCTTCGCCCAGCAGCAGGCCGCGGCATTTGCCTTTGCCGCCCAAGGCCAGGGAACAAGTGGCGTTGCCGTGGATGCCCATTTTTTCTTCAATACCGGTGCACACCACGTCGTTGTCTGCACCCAGGCTGCCGTCCGGATTCACCCAAATTTTCGGAACGATGAACAGGGAGATACCGCGCGTACCGGCCGGTGCGCCCTCGATGCGGGCTAAAACCGGATGAATGATATTCTCCGTGAGATCATGCTCGCCGCCGGAAATGAAAATTTTATTGCCGGTAATGGTGTAAGTGCCGTCGCTGTTTTTTTTGGCTGAAGTGGTCAGGGCGCCCACATCTGATCCGGCCTCGGGTTCGGTGAGCAGCATGGTGCCGGCCCATTGCCCGGTATACATTTTTTTAACAAACAATTTTTTCTGTTCCAAGGTGCCGAGTTCTTCGATCATTTTTGCAGCACCGTGGGTCAGACCCGGATACATCATCCAGGCACAGTTGGCACCGGTGAAATATTCGCCGGCAGCAAGGGCCACGGTCTTGGGCATGCCCTGACCGCCGTATTGGGGATCATCGGTCATGGCGATCCATTCACCTTCACAAAAAAGTTTATAGGGTCGCTTAAATGCCTCTGGAACCTTGACCACGCCGTTTTCGTACTTGCAGCCTTCGTCGTCACCGATTTTTTGGGTGGGGAGGATTTCTTTCACCGCAAGATTGCGGGCTTCCGAGATAATGAGATCAACCGTTTTCTTGTCGAAATCGGCATATTTCTCAAATTGGGCCAGATCCGCGACATTGAGCATTTCATGTAAAACAAAATCAATATCCCGACGATCCGAAATTGCCTGTGCCATTGGTGTTGTCTCCTTTTTTAGTTGATGGGGGCCTGCTTGTAAGCCTAGTGCCCGAAAATCAAATTGTTTACATTATCAGAGAAGCTATATTAGTCAAGAATTTTTAAGCGCGTTCGAGGGGAATCACATGTAAACTTGGCGCGGAATGTACTGGCACTAATTTTACCTAAATTTCAAGCAGATGTGTCAGGAGGGGCTTCATGGTGGACGTGTTTGTGCATAAAATTCTCCAGCATCATTCTCTTTCTATGCGGGATATCCATGAACTCGATGCTCAGGCGTCTTGTTACTACTGAATAAAAGGGAATCACTTTGGGTAAGACAACCTCTGAAACAACCCGGAAGGGGATATGGTCCACCACAAAACCCGATCCGGTCATGAAAATATCCATTTTATTGGTGCCGTCGGTTTTAAGCTCGTTTTCCTGGGCGTCGACACAATGAAAGGCCATACCAGCCGGGCTGATATCAATGATGTTACCGATTTTGGAAAACGTGGTGTTCGGTTTTAAGACGGCAAACGCACCTTCGCAGACCTTGAATCTTTTAACCTTACGGCGTTCGATGATCTGTTTGTCAGGCGACATGGCACGCGCTCCCATGAAAACATAAGGATGAAATTTCATGGATAGACGAAAAATGGAATATTATCCTAAGCTATCTATACAGAGTATAGGGGGGAATTGTCAATTGTTGATTTGGGCGGAAACACATTATTTATTTCCAGTATTGGTTTTTCAGGCCGATAGTTTTCGGCTGACTTGAACAATGTCGATATGCTGGTATATCTGCTCAATGGCCGCAGGAGTCCAATGGGCCTCACCGGACAGGGTCTTATAGCCTTTTTTATTCAGACGTTCGACAGTATCGGCAATGGATAACTTCTGCTTTTCTTTCATACCTATAATAACGGCGATCATTTTTGACTTGTAATCATCCGGCACAGCCGTGGTGTTTGGTTTTGGGGCGGAAACCGGAGACATCGGTTCGGACTCTTTTCGAGGGTGCTCAAGGGTTTTAATCTGGCCATCGGATGGGGGCGTGATGGGTTCAATAAGGTCAGCCAAGTCATCGGTTTCCAATATCGGCGGTATTGGTTTTTCCTCCTTGGGTTCGGCAAGGTTTTCGGTTTGAGGAGCAGATGGGGATGGAAGGGGTTCGATGAGATCCACAAGGTCATCGGTTTCCAAGGGAAACAGCCCGGTCGATTCCAAGGAGTGATCCCCGGAATTTTTCGGCGGTTCCAAAGAATCATCAAGTGTAGTCGGCTCTTTGTGATCAGTGAAACTGTCTGTTTCATTCGAATCAATCAGCGCATCTGCTGTGGACCACTCCGTGGGATCATCGGGCTGGAATGTGGGACTTGGCTCAACTTGCTCCATAAAAGACTTTTCTTTGGGTCGATGGTTCGCCGTACTAGACAGCGGGCCGGCAAGATTTTTCAGGGCGTTGACCATCTCCTCTATGGCTTTGGTAAGCATCTGGCTGTTTTGATTCTGTTTTTCAATGGCTGTGGCGATGCGTTCCTCGAGTATAATCCTTTTTTTCTGGGCATCTGCGATACACTTGTTTTGAGCATTTATGGATTCGAGGATCCCCTGAATATCCTGAGCAGCCGTTGGGTTTTTATAAAGATCTTCGCAAGGCTCTTCGATATTCATCAACCGCTTCGGCCCATTCCTGGCAAGCAAGCGATGCTGATCTTTTAGTTCACCCTCGATTTCTTCTTCATTCCGGCCGCCATCCACCTGCTGCTTGATGAATCGCAGAACATCCATGGCAATGTCAGGGTACCATTTTTCTCGACCGCGGCCCAGGTATGGTATCCAAGCGTCAAATTGATCCTGCCAGTTTCGAATGGTGGCTTCGTCGATTTGCAATTCATCCGCAAGTTCCTGCAAAGTGAATAACGGCTTGGTAAGCATGGAGACCTCCTGGGAAACAGCATATATTTTGGATTACAATATAATTAATACCGGATTTAGCAAGAAAAGTGCCATTACGTTGAAAGTGATTGCCTCCCTTGCCCGGCTGGTGTATCATAAGTTCAATTATTCCCCAGCTACGTCCATCAGCCAACAAGGCCTTGTGCATTTCCGTAAAATATAATGAGAGCGAAAAATGGTTGACAAGGAAAACCGTAAACCCGGAATTGAATTGGATGCTATTGACCTGAATTCTCTATCATTTTTAAAGACGGAGATGAAAAAAGAGGGACCGGCGGAACAAATCGTCCCTTTGGCCGAAACCACCCCGAGCTCGATCAAATCAGAGGAAATCCATAAGGATATAAAAATATTGGCCCTGCCCTCCAAGCGTCGGGCCTGGCTGTTGGGCGGCGTTATATTAGCATTGATAGGGGGCGGGGTATATGCTTTATGGTTTCTGGGGTTGTTTGAATATCTGTTCAGCGACGGTCAACAACCCAGCTCCGATGTTCGCCATGCCATTCAGGTGTTTGCTGAAAATACCAAAAAAATGAGCTCCTTGGTTGCTGATATGGAGGAGGGTTCCAAGGAAATCAATTCCAAGATAAAAATCAGCCAGCTCTTGGCAGTTGTGAATTCAATCAACGCCCAATTGCCGGAATATGAATATCGGCGGAATGAGTATAGCCGTAATGTTCGCAAAAACCATAGCCGATTGGTGGAGACCGGGCACAGTGATCTTGTGGCCGCCGCCACTTTCCTGGAGCATGCGCCTTCGATTCAATATATTGAGATCCTGAAGGAATACCTGGCTTCCCTGGAACGCTATCTGACGTATTTTTACATCAATTTTGATGAAGTCAGGCAGCGTCGGCAACCCCAAATGGAATCCTATGAGAAACTCTATCTGGAATACAAGCGTTTCCAGAATAAATACGAACAGATCCGCAGTCTTGAAAAGCAGGCTGCCGGGCGGTTATTGGAGACTTATCCCCAGGCCAGAGGATTGTTTCTGCACCTTGGCGAGCCGGCGCAAAAGCCCAATGCCCATAATTAATAGATACTCTGAAAAACTGTAACCAACAAACCGGATCATATAAGCAGGGAAAATGCAGGGAATGTGACGTGCCGGCAAGTAAACGTCAAAAAATTGGCGTTGAAATGCATGCGGTAGGGGTGAAAAATTTTTCGCCCCTACCTGCCGCAATGTCGGACTATGGCCTGACACAGGCCAGGGATGGTGAATTCCGATGCGGTGACATGAACTTCAAACCCGAGGGCTTTGGCCGTATCCGTGGTGATGGGGCCGATGCTTGCCACGGTGATACCCTGCATTAACTCCAAAAAGGTTTCATCCGGCAAAAGAGCCCTGAAATTGGTGGCAGTGGATGAACTGGTGAAAGTAATGATGTCCACTTCTTTATCCTTGAGACGGGTCAGCAGTTGTTCAGTGCGGTCCGTTACCGGTTGAGCTTCATAGACAAGGATCTCCTCAACCCGCGCACCCATTTTTTCAAGCTCGATGGGCAGAATCGGCCTGGCCCCCTTGGCCCGGGGCAAAAGCACCTGCTTATTCGTCATGTCCATATGGGCAAAGGCTTGGATCACCGATTCAGCGCGAAAGGTTTGGGGAGTGATGTCGCTGGTCAAACCAAAGTCCCGCAGTCTTTGAGCAGTGGCCGGTCCGATGACGGCGGTATGCAGGCGGCCGAGGGCCCGGGCGTCCTTGCCTTTTTGAAAAAGGCGTTCAAAGAAAAATTGGACGCCGTTCACGCTGGTGAAAATCAACCAGTCAAAATCCTCTAGATGGTCGATGGCCTGATCCAGGGCCGCATTCTCCGCAATCGGCTCGATGGCAATGGTGGGGTATTCCAGGCACTCGGCCCCCAGGTCGGCCAGGCGTGTTACCAGATCGCTGGCTTGATGGCGGGAGCGGGTAACGAGGATGCGCTTGCCGAAGAGGGGCTTTTTTTCAAACCACTGCATGCTTTCCCGTAAAGTCACCACTTCGCCCACGACAATGATGGCCGGCGATTTCATGCCGGCAGCCTGGGCTTTTTCAACGATGGTGGCCAGGGTGCCGGTTACGGTCTTTTGCCGGGAGGTCGTCCCCCAACGCACCAGGGCCACCGGTGTTTGTGGATCTTTGCCGTGTTCCATCAGTTTGGTGGTTATTTTGGTTAGGTTTTTCACCCCCATGAAGCAGACAAGGGTGCCGATTCCTTTGGCCAAGGAGGCCCAATCAATTCCGCTTCCGTTTTTGGTGGGATCTTCATGGCCGGTGATGAAAGCCAGGGTGGAAGTGAATTTTCGATGGGTCAAGGGGATTCCCGCGTAGGCCGGTGCGGCGATGGCCGAAGTGACGCCGGGCACCACTTCAAAGGGAATGCCGGCGTTGATAAGGACTTCCACTTCCTCGCCGCCGCGGCCGAAAATAAAGGGGTCGCCACCCTTGAGGCGCGCCACGGTTAGTCCGGCTTGGGCTTTTTCCACTAGTAGAGCATTGATCCGTTCCTGGGAAAGGGTGTGGTTTCCGCCTTTTTTGCCCACATAAATCCGTTCGGCCTTTTCCGAGGCATGGGCCAGCAGGGCCGGTGCAGCCAAAAAATCGTATACCACAACATCCGCCCGGCTAATGTATTCTTTGCCTTTGATAGTTAAAAGGCCCGGATCACCAGGGCCGGCACCGATGAGAAAGACTTTGCCGATTCTGTTTTTGACTTGATTCATTTCAGTTCTTCCAAAAGATTCCCAGCGCCCTGTTGGAGCAATTTTTCAGCCAAGGTCAATCCGAGTTGTTGACTTGCTTCAGGAGCGCCCGACACTTCAGCCTTGATAATTTTTACACCATCCAAGCCCGCCACCATGCCGGTCAATATCAGGGTCTGGTCTTTCAGACAGCCGAAGGCCGCTATAGGGACCTGGCAACCGCCTTCCAGGCGCCTCAGAAAGGTGCGTTCGGCGGTTACAGCGGTTTGTGTCGGCATATGATTCAGGCCTTTGGCCAGTTCTTCCATATCCGGATCATTCTCTCGGATTTCAATGCATAGGGCGCCTTGGCCCACGGCCGGGAGCATGACGGCCACATCCAGGTATTCCGCGATGTGGGCCCCATAGCCCAACCGGTGTACTCCGGCTGCGGCCAGCACAATGGCATCCAATTGTTCGCGTTCCAACTTTTGAATGCGGGTGTCCAGATTACCCCGCAAGGGTTGGATCTGCAAATCCGGCCGCACATGTTTCAATTGGGCGGCCCGGCGCAGGCTGCTGGTACCGATGCGGGCATGGGGCGGCAGGTTTGCAAAGGAACCATGGCGGGGGGTGATCAGTACATCAAAGGGATTTTCCCGTGCCGGCACCGCGCCGATGATCAGGCCCTCCGGCAGCTCGGCCGGCATGTCTTTCATGCTGTGCACGGCCAGGTCGATGCGGCTGTCCAACAAGGCTTCCTCGATTTCTTTGACAAAGAGACCTTTGCCGCCAACCATGGCCAGAGGCACATCCAGGATTTTATCCCCGGTGGTTTTTATGATGACAAGTTCAACGGCAAGATCAGGATGGGCGGAAATCAGGGCGGATTTCACCCACTCAGCCTGCCAAAGAGCGAGCTTGCTTCCGCGTGTGCCGATTCGAATGCAAGTTTTCATGAGCCGCAACTGGAGCAACTGGATGCTTTGCAACTGCCGCAGGATGAGCCGGCCGAGGAGCGCACGGTCTCACCGCCGCCGCCTTTGGATTTGAATCCACAGGCAGACATCATGCGTTTGACGTTTTTATGATGGCAGGCCGGGCAGCCCTTTGGTGTTTCCCCGCCGAACACCAGGCATTCGAATTCTTTTCCACATTTCCCACATTGATATTCATATATCGGCATATTCTTTCTCCTCCCGGATCACCGGTTTGGTTTTGATTCAAGGTGCATTATAATCATCTATCTTTGAACCGCAACCTGAAAAGCAATTAGGAATTGGGAATTACGAATTAGAAATTGTGGAATTCTATCCATTATATTTTGAACTCCTATTTAGCACAATCCTTCCCGTATCCCGCATCTCGCATCCCCGCTAAAACCCTTAAACAGCCTGAACCAGATCCGCCACCGCAGCCCGAATGACGGTCAATTCATCATCCTGAATGGTACGGGCATCCATGAGATACAGGTCATCCTCAATTCTTCCGATGACGGGCGTCGAGGCCGTGCGCATGCGTTTCTCAATGACGGCAGCGGACATTCCCTGAATGGACAAGCCGATGCATATGCTGGGAAGCTCCATCAACGGCAGGGCGCCGCCGCCGGTTTTTGAAGCAAGTTTTTTGCGCATGAGGCTGATGCGTTGGTTGCCCAGGGATTCCAACAGGCGAATCAGATTTTCGGCTCTTTCCTCAATTACACCCAAAGGGCAGACTAACATGCGCAAGGTCGGAATTTTTTCAACCACCTTGAGGGGATCACGGTATAGGCGCAAGGTGGCTTCCAGGGCTGCCAGGGTTAATTTATCAATGCGCAGGGCGCGGGTCAGGGGATTTTTTTTGATTTGATCCAGCAGGGCTTTTTTACCCACAATAATGCCGGCCTGGGGACCGCCCAGCAGCTTGTCGCCGCTGAAGGTGATCACGTCGGCACCGGCGGCCACGGATTCCTGCACGGTGGGTTCCTTTATCAAACCATATGCTGAAAAATCGATAAAGGTGCCGCTGCCCAGGTCTTCCATTACCGGCAGACAGTGGCGGCCCGCGAGTTTTACAAGATCATGCAAAGGGACTGCGGCGGTAAAGCCCACCACGCTGTAATTGCTGGTGTGAACCTTGAGCAGGAGTCCGGTATCCTGGCCCATGGCCTTTTCATAATCCCGCAGATGGGTTCGGTTGGTGGTGCCGACTTCCTTGAGCAGGGCGCCGCTTCTGGCCATGACGTCGGGAATCCGGAAGGAACCGCCGATTTCCACCAATTCGCCCCGGGAAACAATCACGGCCTTTCCCTTGGCAAGGGTGTCGAGACAAAGCAGCACGGCGCCGGCATTGTTGTTTACGGCCATGGCCGCCTCGGCGCCGCTGATTTCCCGGATCAGGGCTTCCACATGACTATAGCGCGAACCACGTTTGCCGGCAGCCAGATCAAATTCCAGATTGGAGTAGGCGCCCGCGATTTCAACTACATGGTCCAAGGCTTCCCGGGCCAGCAGGGAGCGTCCAAGATTGGTATGCACCACCACACCGGTGGCATTGACCACACGCTTCAGGTTGGGGGTCATTTCCCAGTCCACCTTTTTCTTCACTGCGGAAAGAATGGCCAGGTCAGTGGGGATTTCAGCCTCATGGGTAAAAACCGCCGTGCGCAGATGCTGGATGACCGCGCGGATGGAGCCCACCAGGATGGTTTTGGGGATTTCAGCATATTCCGGTAAATTCTGGGCAAGGGCGAGGATGCGATCAACGCCGGGCAGGTCTTGCAGCAGTTTTTGCTGCTTTTCACTTGGTTTCATGGGCGCTTTCCTGTCTTTTGGACCCGTTTTGTCCGGTCACATCACCAAAAATTTCTGCCGGGATGCGGTCCACGATGGAAATGAAATCCTTTGCAGACAAGCCGATGGTTTCAAGGCGTTTGTCCAGATTGCCGGTGTCGCTGCGTTCCAGTTCAAGGCCGGTGTGAAACCTGGACATGAGCAGTTCCGCAAGATAGACGATATGGGTCAGTTCCGGTGCTGTGACGGCGTGCTCGGGCATGTGGTGAAAAGCGACGGCTTCCATCAAGGAGGCTGGAAAGGACCATTTTTCAGCCAGGCGCTGGCCGGTCATGGTGTGATCCGTACCGAATACTTCCTGCTCGATTTCCAAAATTCCGCGGCCTTCGGTTTGCATGCCGCGATAGAAAAGGGGAAAGGAGCCGGCCACGTAACGGTCCAGGACCACCATGCCGATGTCATGCAGCAAGCCGGCGGTATAGGCCACGGAGGGCAAGGCCTTCTCGGTCATGGTTGCCAGTTTTTCCGCTATTCTGGCCGTGCCGATGCTGTGGTGGAACAAACCCCCTTTGCACAGGGCGTATCCCATGGCGGACTGATCAAAATAGCGGCTGACGGAAACCTGAAGAATGGATTTGACCAGCATGTCCCGTCCCAGAATGATCAAGGCATCTTCAATGGAGGCGATGCGCGGCCGGCCGGCAAAAAGAGCGGAATTGCACAATTTCAGGGTCTGAGCCGTAATGACCTGATCCTTGCGCACCTCCTTGGCAACGGTCTTGAAATCATAGCGGTCGTCGCTGATCAGGCGCAGGATTTTCAAGGCCACCTGGGGAATCGGTTGCAACAGAGTCATGGCCTTGTCGATTTCCGTGGCGCTGGGAGGCCCGGCACTGCTGTCGGCGGTTGCTTTTTCAATACCCGCCGGCTGAATCCGGATCTCCCAGGTTTTCATATTCAAGCTCAAGGAACACGTAAAAAAGCCGCCGGTTTCAGAACGTTCAATACGAATGCCCTCCTGTCTCAGGTAACGGGCGGCGATTTCAGCCGTTCGCCCGCCGATATCCAAGGCAATATCCTGGCGTGTCACCGGTCCCACCAGGGCGCCGCCGGCGATCCAGGCTTTCATACGTTCGGGTTTGGCGCCGGCGGTTTTCAGGGCTTCGATAAAACGGGGAACGCCGGTGAGGGCATATCTGTCGGGGCTTAAAACAGCTTCGCCGGCCACCGGTTCCGGGAGCAGGAGGTGCAGCAGGCCGCCGATTCCCGCTTTTTTATCATGGATGGCCACCCCGACGCATGTGCCAAGAAATGCTTCAATTATCATGGCTTTGGATTCGCCGATAAAGAAGCTGCCGGTGGCTACGTGGTATTTTGATAAGCCGTTCATTTCAGGTCCGATCGTTATGCGCCGGGATAATATTTGCGCGGCTTCGGCGCCGGTTTTTTGGTTTGCAGGGATTGCAGTTTTTTGTTCAACTCGTGCAGTTCCTCTATGGCTGCCAGGGTGCTCTGAATTTGGAACCCGGCGTCGGCAAAATCCAGGGCCGCTGCCTTGAGAATCTGGTAGCATTCCTTGCCGGCGCAAAACAGGCAGATGGCAAGTTCATTCCGAGAGATGGACACGATTTCATCTTCTTTGACGGGAAAATTCGTTTGACGCCCCATGGGGTCGCCGTTGCGCAATTTTATGAAAAAATTGTAATTGGCTTTTTCTTTGGCCCGGATTTCTTCGTCCTGAAAAACCACGTCAAACAGCTTTTCAATCGGCCATGGGGCTGCTTTTATTTTTTTGCGGGCAATCCATTCATCCGCGTTGGCGCTGTTTTGGAGAACATACTGGATTTCAAGGCGCAGTTCCATGAGGGACAGCAGCAGAACCGCCGCATCATGGGCCAGGCCCTTGGAAATCAACAGTTCAATGGAAAGCATGCTTTCCCGGATGCGGAAAAGCATTACCAGGGAAACATAATTGGAGCGCCGCAAGGGGGCTGAGGTTGTCTGGGCGCCGATGGCATTGATAAGCCGGGTGACTTCGGAACGCATTTTCTGGACGATCAAACCAAACGAATAAACAGTTTGGTCTTGTATATTTTTTAAATCCTTCCACTGAATAAAACTCAGTTGATTTTCGGATTTTGCCATGGTTTCTTCCTTACCAACACAAGATTTCCAAATAGGGCAATGGACCCATTGGGACCGGGCTTCCATATATATCACAATCAGTGCCGCCCTGCATCACTAAAATTACCGGTTTCCGCAACGAAAAAAAACCTTTATCAGACCGCCCCGGTTGGGGTAAGAAGAGACCGGGTCTGGTTTCGGCTGCTGGTAAGGCAAATCAAGTCTTACAATAATCTCCGAAAAGAATTAAGGAGGACCATGATGAAAAAGCCAAAAGATTATTTGGTGTTCCCTTTGGATATGCCCTCCCTGTATGCGGCTTTGCCTTATATCGAAGGTCTATCTGATCATGTGGGGATGTTCAAGGTGGGCTTGGAGCTGTTTATCCGCTGCGGTCCGGAAATTATCGATGCCATCCGGCAAAGAAGTTCGGCAACTGTTTTTTTGGACTTGAAACTGCATGACATACCAGCCACGGTGGAGCGGGCTATGCAAGTGGTGGCCGACCTGGAGGTGGGCTTTGTCACTGTTCATTGCGGGGACTCCATCCAAATGCTGGAGGCGGCGGTCAAGGGCGGGAAGGGCAGGGTGGCTGTTTTGGGTGTTACCGTATTGACCAGCGTGTCGGCGGAGGACATCCGCAAGGCAGGCTATGGACCGGCCTTTTACCAAGATGTCCGTGAACTGGTTCTCCATCGCGGTCGCATGGCCAAACAAGCCGGCTGTGCCGGGCTGGTATGTTCCGGCCAGGAGGTGGCCATGATCCGGCAAGAATTGGGTTCCGACCTTGTCACTGTTACCCCCGGCATCCGGCCGGCCGGGAAAAGACCGGAAGGAGATGATCAGGCCCGGGTGATGACCCCGGCCGAGGCCATTCGCAACGGGGCAGATTACTTGGTCATCGGTCGCCCCATCCGGGATGCGGTTGATCCGGTGCAGGCCGCGGTTCAGATCGCGGCTGAAATCGAACAGGCGTTGCTTGGGGTTTGATACTATGAATTTATATAAGGAGATGACATGTTTGATTTTTTATTGAACAAAGAACAGCTCAAGATCCGCGATGAAGCCCGGGAGCTGGTCAAATGGGTACCCAAACAAATGATTCTGGACATGGACGACGACAAAATCAAATTCCCCAAGGAATTCCTGCAGGAGGCCGGTCGACGGAATTTGCTGGGATGTAGATACCCGCGGCAGTGGGGCGGCCGCGGTTTGGACTGGGTGGCCACGGCCACGGTAATGGAGGAAATAGGCACCCTGGGCTATATTTTCGCTTGTGTGTTCGGTGTGGGGGCTGAGCTGGTTTGTGACGCCATTATCCTGCACGGCACAGATGCCCAAAAGGAAAAATACGTGAGGCCCCTGTTGAAAGGCGAGCTTTTTGCAGCCGAATGCCTGACCGAACCCCGGGGTGGCTCGGATTTTTTTGGCGCCACCAGCACAGCCGTGGATGAGGGCGATTATTTTTTACTGAACGGTCAGAAGCGTTTTATCGTTGGCGCCGAGGGGGCCGACTATTTTTTGGTGTATGCCAAGACCGATCCGGCTGCCAAACCCCAGGATTCCCTGACCTGTTTTTTGGTAGACCGCGGTCCGGGGGTGGAAGTGGAGTATTTGTACGGCCTGATGGGCTGCCGCGGGGGCGGGGCCGGCCGGCTGGTTTTCAAGGATGTGCGTGTGCCCCGGGAAAACGTGCTGGGCAGGGTACACGGAGCCTACGATGTCTTCAATACCATGATGATTCCCGAGCGACTGGGCACGGCTGCCATGACCATCGGCGCAGCCAGGCCGGCCCTGGAGGTGGCCACCTCCTATACCAGCCGCCGCAAGGCCTTTGGTCAAGTCATCAATCGTTTTCAAGGGGTTTCCTTCCAGATTTCCGAAGCCGCCATGTTGTTGGATGCCTGCCGCTCGGTGATCTATACCACCTGCCGGGCCGTGGAAGCGGAAATCGACCAGAACCGGGTGCGCCGGATGATCTCGGAAGCCAAGAAATTCGTCACCGAGGCCTGCCAGAAAGCGGCCAATAACGCCATGCAGGTCATGGGCGGAATCGCCTACACCAATGTGTTCCCGGTGGAACGCATCGTGCGCGATCTGCGGCTGGCATCCATTTGGACCGGATCAAACGAAGTCATGTCCATGATCATCGCCCATGAATGGTACCGGGAATATATGCTCAACAAACAAAGCGGCGCAACCCGGGACCTGGAAAACGATGCGGCCGAGGCGGATGCGCCTGGGGAAAAAATCTATGAATAGATTGAATTCTCATTCCGCAAGAAAAAACCAATATTCATGCTTGACAAACCTCGGTCATCCAAACTATACAGTAAATCTCTTCTGATGCGGGGTGGAGCAGCCTGGTAGCTCGTCGGGCTCATAACCCGAAGGTCGCTGGTTCAAATCCAGTCCCCGCTACCAACAAAATCAAGGGCTTAGAGGAAATCAAACTCTAAGCCCTTTTGATTTTTCTAACATATTTCTAACACCACAATGATTTTTCACTGATTCTGCTTTTCAGGCCCGGCCCCGGTGACGGTATCCCAGAACTGATCCACCAGACCGGCTACAAGGGTATGATCCATTCCGCCGGAAGGTGGCAGGATATCCGGCATGGCCCCAAGCTCAGGCCACAGTGTCAATATCCTTTCCGGAAACGAAAATCAAAACCCGGCGAGCAGAGAAAGCAACCGGGTTCGAGAAATAGTGTAGCCGGTCAATGGCCTTGTCAAAATGAAAACCCGGCCGTTGCTGACCGGGTTACATGGTGCCGGACGTGGGGGCTCGATCATCAACCGATGGATTCATAACTCTACAAGGAATGGTGCAGAATGGAAACGCCATTGTGCACTTTTTGATTGCGGGTTGATAGGGCAGAATGATAGCCGTTGTGCTCGCTCTATAAATACGAATTTCGATATCCCGAACG
>DYJD01000071.1 GCA_020723325.1 Desulfosudis oleivorans
TGAAAAAGAGCAAGCCCAAAACATCTTAACCCCCGGCGGGGGCTAATGGGAACGCCAGAATTCAGGGGGCCGGGCGCTGGGAAGCGGCAACGGCTGCTGAACGGTAAAGGTTAAAAGGGATGCGGCGGTCTAAAACCGAGAGCCCCGCCCGGTCCCCTGCAATGAATTGTTCCCATTTTCAAGAACAACGTAACGAAATAAAAACGAACTTTCACAAACAGCCTGAAATTGAAAGGGGCTGATTGAACGTGTGGGCCGCCCTGAAAAACAAAACTGAATCAAACCAGGACAGACGCCGAAAAGATAGCCGCCCTGAGTAAGAAAGCCTTGAAACGCTGAGAATGCTTTCAGGCAGCGAGCCACCCTGAAAAAGCTGCCGCTGATTAGTGCGGCAGACGTTGAAAAAGAGCAAGCCCAAAACATCTTAACCCCCGGCAGGGGCTAATGGGAACGTTTAGGATATGCGGCAAGCCGGGTTTAATAAACGCCCATCGCATCGATTCAGAGTCCCTTGATGAGAAATCATCCGCCTATAGTAAGTGCCCAGGCTTGTCCGTATCATCCTGTTGTTGGACGATTGCGAGAGAGCTTCTATATATATGGATTTTTCTGAAATCTCGATGCGCGGCTTTTAAACAGTTTTTTAGCTGAAAATTCGGGCTTTGCCTGACGGAAGGCCGATTTGGAGCCGCATATCCGGTAATATTTTGTTCCGTCATGGCGACTATAGGCAAATTTATCATTTTTTTGCAATACTCATGTGTCATGGTTTATACCATTTCTGCACTTTTCTTTGTCAATCAGGCGGCAAGCTTTCCAGCAGATGCTTGACCGCCTCGGCATATGAAAATGGTACGAAGCTCCGTTTTACAATGCGGGCACCGCCCAAGGTTCCTCGTCGGAAACATCCGTGAAAGGAGTTCCAGCGTACTTGGGATATGCAGTTTGGGGACGTAAGGCCCCTGGTTCAGTAATTTCCGGGCGGCATCCAGCTTTTCTATGCTATTCGGATGAAAAAGACCGTATGATCGGACAACATGGGTGCCTTTCTCCGGGACATGATTCAGAATCCGGCGGATAAAATCGTGGGCGGATAAGGTAAACGTCGATTGATCATGTTTGTCTTCATGGGCATAGCCCATGGTGATCATCTCACCATCGTATCTTAAAATCCGCTTTTCAGAGATAGGGCCGCGCCGTATGTAGCGCCCCACATATTTGAACACACCGTTGGCGTGTTCGTAAGGTGGCTCGATCTGGGCATGCCAACGTTTTCGGCCCAGTTTGTTAAAAAGATTCAAACACTGCTGTTCTGTCATGCCATTGGGAGGCCGCAGAATCTCCTTCTCCGGCCTGGCCTGACCCGATGGGACTTTCCTTGAAAAACCTGCTTTCAGATAAGCCAGAAACTTGCCTCGGAACTTGGCGGCAAGGACAGGTGTTGGAACCAGAAAATCATTCCTGACAGAAACCCACCGGTCATCACCGTTGAGGCCTCCGGCTGAAACAATATAATGAAGATGGCAATGATCACGCATCTCGTCATCCCAACTCTGGAAAACGCCGATAGCGCCCACAAGCCCCCCAAGATGCCGGAAGTCCAATAACAGTTCTCGAAGCGTATGCCAGGCAGCACTCATCATTAGATGGGTGAATAGTTTGCGGTTAAAACGCCAGAGGGATGAAGATCGTGACTGATGGTAAACACAACCTGAAAGTAACGACAGTTAAGCGCCTTGGCTTTTTGCCGCTCAAGCCAAAGTTGCGTGTCCGTGGCACCGCACTGAGGGCAGGCCCGATGTCCGCATGAATTGGCGACGACATCGACATAATCCCCATTCGGGCAGGCGTTGATATGGTATCCCAGGGCCTTTGTCCGGCAGGTCATGATGGCGTTGGCCGCATATTCTTCCCTGGGGCTCATTCTCCTGCTCTGCCGGTAGGACTCGTAATGATCGTTGAATATGCGTTGAATAATACCCGGCTTCATAGGACTCCAACCGCCCTTGGAAGATTTTTGAAGAATGAAACGTATGAATAATATATGTGATCTATGAAAGAATAGAATGGAGCATATATGAAAATGATGTGATTTTGGAAGTACTATTTTTATTTTGAACGACTTTTTGAAATAGTGATTGTTTTATCGACGGCGTAACGTGTTAACTATCCGAAAATAAAGTATTTTCTTCGTCCAACGCCAAATTCAGGGAGCCGGGCGGCAAAGTGCGACGCCGACTGCTGAACAGTAAAAGTTTGCAAGTGAAACACCGGTCCGAAACACTGAGCCCCCGCCCGGTCCCACTGGAATTTATTGTTCGCAATTGATCATTCATTAATATGGAGCACATTTCGAAACATATCTTTTGATGCATTTTTGAGTTTTTTTTGTTCTTCATCCGTAGCATCGAACTCAATATTTACTACAAAGCTGTCATTAGTACCATATTTGATTGTAAATGTACGAGAGTCTATAACCACTTGATTTACAATATAATGCCCTCTCAGCTCTTCATTATTGCTTTCAATGTAACACTCTTTCCCTGGAAACTCGAAATTAAACTGAACAAGAAAATATGGCCCTATTGAATTTATTACTTCATCAATATCATCATAATTTTCTGGCTCAGGAGGATCATCATCAAACGAGATTTGATAATAATCCCCATTTATAGAAACGTCACATTTTTTAAATTTTAAATTTATCATATTTTTTTATATTGCGAACGCCAGAATTCAGGGGGCCGGGCGCTGGGAAGCGGCAACGGCTGCTGAACGG
>DYJD01000055.1 GCA_020723325.1 Desulfosudis oleivorans
CGATCCCGATACCGACCCCGACCCCGAAAAAAAACTACATGCGATTGCCCTGATGGGTGAGGTCCTTTTTGATCCTGAAAACCGGCCATATCTAAGGACCCATGCAATAACGAATATTGCCTGGGATGAAAAGTCCCGGTCGTTTTACCAGGAGCATGCCCCCTGTTATCATGCCCGGCATGAACGGACCGGAGGTTTACAAACACATCCGTAAGTATCATCCGGAAGCACAAGTGCTGTACATGCCCGGCTACACGAAGATGTCATGATTCATCAGCAGGTGTTGCGGGAAGATGTCTTATTCCTTCAGAAGCCGTTTTCAGTGCATGAATTACTGGCAGCCGTAAGCACGGCCCTGGGCCGGTAACCGATTAAATTTACAAAGGAGACAGAACATGAAAAAAAGAAGAGGAGTGCAGATCATGGCGGTCTTGACGGCGATCATCCTGGCGCCGATGCTGCTGTCCGCCGAAGAAGGCGTGACGGATACGGAAATACATATCGGTCAGTTCGGCCCGCTCTCCGGTCCGGCCAAATTGTGGGCTGATTGCTTATACGGCGTGGAACTGGTGTTTAAAGTAGTAAACCAGGCCGGCGGAATTCACGGTCGCAAGATCGTGTATCACCCCTTTGATGATTCCTACAACCCGGCCAAGACCAAATCCGGTGTCAAAAATCTCCAGGAATCCGTAGGCATTTTCGCCTGGGTGGGCGGGGTCGGCACGGCCACGGGGTTGGCGGTGAAGGACTATCTGATGAGCCGGAATGTGCCCTTTATCGGTCCTTTTTCCGGCGCGGAAGTGTGGGTGACTCCACCGGAAAAAAACATCTTTGCCCTTTATCCCCATTATTCGCTTTCGGTCAAGGTCCTTTGCCGGTACGCCGTCAAGGATCTCGGCAAGAAACGCATTGCCTTTGTCTACCTCAACAATTCCTTCGGCTTGGACGGCTTGGAAGGGGTCAAGAAGGCCCTCAAGGAGGAAGGACTGGAACCGGCGGCGGCCGTGGCGGTGGATGTTAATGAAACCAATTTAAATCCAATCGCCCTGGAACTCAGGAAGGCTACCCCGGATACGATTATTTTATGGCTGGACCCTTTCAAGTCCCTGCGGCTGATCTCCCTGGCCAAACAAATGGAGCTGACCCCGCAATGGATGGCCGGCAGCATGTTCGCCGATTTCCCCCAGATTCACCAATTGAGCAAAGGCTTGATTGAGGGCATGATCACGGACAACTATATGCAATTCAGCGACAAGGCCATGACGGAAAAATATAAAAAAGCCTTTGACGAGCTCGCCAGCAAGGAAGCGGCCTGGACAGTGGCCCTGAAGGGCGGGATCGGTTATGCCGAGGTCCTGGTGGAAGCTCTGAAACGTTGTGGTCCGGAATTGACCCGCGCAAAACTCATCGCCGCCTTGGAAACCATTAAAGGTTATAAAAATATGGTGGGCGAAACCACTTTCAAACCTTTCAACCCCAATGACCCATTTAGCCGTTATGGCAACCAGCGGGTATATTTACAGCAATGCCTGCCCGGCGGTGAAACCAAAATTCTCAGTGACTGGCTGGACAAATAAAACTGATACAACCAAAATTTGACAGGAGACAGATAATGTTAATCAGAAAAGAGAGAATCGGAATTCTGATGTTATGGGCGCTGATTGCATGCAATTGGCCGGGCTGCGCCGGAACTCCCATGAAATTCGATCCGAATAGTTCCGGTCCGCAGCTCATTGTGGATCCGCCGGTGATCCGCCTGGGAGTGGCGCGCTTGCTGAATGATACTCAACTGGTTTTCAGCGGCAAGGGATTTACGCCCGGCGATTCGATTTATATAAGCCTGGTGGGAGTAAAAAAATCCGGCGGAGTTGCCGATGTTCCGATTGCCGATGCCGTGGTTGAAGCCGATGGTCGCTTCAGTGCCGAAGTAGTAAAGTTGGTTAAAATTACGGAATTTCTCCAGGCAGATACCGAGCTGAATGACCAGATGGAGATGTGTATCCTGATTTCCCGGCCTCCCATACCAGCCGAAACATATACTGTAAGGGTCGAAAGCATGGACTCGGACAAAAAAGCCGAATGCCGCCTGGTCATCAAGGAGCCCTCCCTGGTGGACAGTATCAAGGATTGGATCGGAGGACTGCTGGGCAAAATCAAGAGAAAGTAGAAGTTCGATTACGAGCACCGCTGCGCTGAGCACGAGCACGAAAAAGTCGGTGGATTACATTTTTCCAAATCCCTGAGGAAAAGAATATGCATGGGGTGACTAACATTCTCATCTTATTGAGCAGCTTTTTTTTAATGATATTATATCCGGCTGGCGCAATATGGGCCGAAGAAGAAGGGGTAAGCGAAAATGAAATTCATATCGGCTCCTTCGGTCCCTTAACCGGCCCGATTTCGCCCTGGGGTACGGTCTTATACGGTTCAAAATTCGTGTTCGATCTGGCCAACCAGGCCGGCGGCATCCACGGCCGCAAGATTGTCTATCACATGGTGGACGATCGGTATATCCCGGCAAAAACCAAAGCGGATGTTAAAAAAGCCCAGGAGCAGGAGCATATTTTCGCCTGGGTGGGCGGCATCGGCACCAATACGTGTTTTTCCGTGAGGAAATTTCTGGTGGACCGCAATATTCCCTGGATCGCGCCGGTGACCGGTGAGCAAAAGGTCTGGGGTGATCCCTTGGAGCGCAATATTTTTCCGTTTTACGCCCTTTGGCAAACCGAAGGCGGAACCCTGGTGCGCCATGCGGTGACGAACCTTAAATTATCGCGCATCGCCATAATTTGCCAGGATGACGGCTATGGACGTGCCGGGCTGGAAGGCGCTGAGCGGGAATTGGCCAAACATGGACTGACATTCGTGGCGCAACTTTTTTTCGAAAGACGTGAGCCGGATTTCAAGGAGGCGGCCCGGCAGTTGATGAGCGCCAAAGCGGACGCGGTTATCTTGATTTTAAATCCATTTTTCACTTTGGGGGTGATGAAAGCCGCTTCATCGCTGAATTATGCACCCTGCTGGATGGGCCCATCCTCGCTCAGTGATTTTGAATATTTATATCCCTTAAGCAAAGGGCTTTATAAAGGATTCATCGCCGCCAGTTGGTTTCAGTATGAAGATATGAGCGCCATGGATAACTATCGTCAAGCGTATAAAAATCAAGGCGAGCCACAAGAAGGCTTCAGAATATTTTTCAAAGCCGGCGTCGCATTTGCAGAGCCGGTGGTGGCGGCATTGCGGCGCTGCGGTCGTGATTTGACCCGGGAAAAATTTATCAACGCCCTGGAAAGCCTGGGTAGTTTTCAGGGAATTGCGGCCCCTGTGACCTATAAGCCTTTTAACAGGCATGATCCCACCTGCCGGCTGGGGATTCAACAAGTATATTTGATTCAATGCGGGGAAGACGGCGAGGAAATCCGCATTTCAGACTGGATCAGCCTGGAGAATCCATACAATTAGGTAGTAAAATGAGAAAAAGAACCAACAATATTTCCATAAAGATCTGGTTGAGTATTTTGATCCTGGTTGCCGGTTATTTTCTTTCAACGATTTTCGGTTTTGTCATGGGATTGAAAAACAAAGACCGGCTGCGCTTTGCATCCGAAGTCCTTTTTCCGGCCGCAAAGCAGGGGCAACTGGCGGTCATGTCCTTTCGTGAGCAAATAAGGATTTATTCGGATGTTGTTCTGATCGGTGAATTGAACAGCCTGGAAAACGCAACGGCCAAAGAAGCATACGTGGAAGATGCCCTCAGGAATATTATCGAGCTGTTCCAGCCCAGGGAAGCGGAAGCAATTCAAAAGCTTTTGGATCGGCATAAAACCTTCAGCAAACAGGCTGCGAAGGTCTGTGCAAAAATGGCATCCTCCCTGGACAGCTCCGAAGACAACATTGAAAACAGCATGCAACTAAAAAAGGAAACCGGCAACCTGCTGATGGATTTTGTGGATCTGGAAAGCCGGCTTTCATTGCAACTGCAAAACGAACTGGCGGGCATCAGCCGCCAAACCGAACGGTTGCATTATTTGAATCTGGCGGCTTTTTTCGTGGTGGTGATATCGGCCTTGTCCTTTATCGCCCTGATTGTCTCCCGTTCAATCGTGCGGCCCTTGAAGAAGACCTTGATGTTGGAAAAGGCCGTGGAGCAATCCATGGACGGGGTCGTAGTGTTTTCTCCGGACGGCATCATCCGGTTCATGAATGCCGCCTGGGCCGAAATGCATGAATTTAAAGCCGTACCTGAAACAACCATCCACATTTCCACGTTTCATACACCCGAGCAATATCAGCAGGAACTTCTCCCCAAATTGAATATTCTCCAAACAATAAAAGCCGTGAGTTGTGAAATCAATCACCTCAGGCAAAAGGGAGATGAATTCCCAGCCATGATGACCATCAACCGTTTTGAGGATCTGAATGGGGAAATCAACATGGTCGCCATTGCCCGGGATATCACGGAGAAAAAGCTTTCGGAGAAAAGAATTTGGGAAAAGACCTGTCAACTGGATGAAACGCTGAAAAAAGTCGAGGAAGCCAACAAGCGCACCATGGAAAGCCTGAATTACGCGAAACTGATTCAGCGCTCCATCCTGCCCGGCATGGACCGGGTAAAATCATTCCTTCCCAACAGTTTTTTCATCTGGATGCCCAAGGATATAGTGGGCGGAGATATTTTTTTTACCTACTACTATCAAGCCGGATTTGTCATTGCCCTGATGGATTGCACAGGGCACGGGGTCCCGGGCGCCTTCATGACCATGATTGCCTATTCCGGAATGCGCCGCATTGTCATGGATGAGCAATGCTTTGATCCGGCCCGGATTTTACAAAAGTTAAACGCAGCAGTAAAAAACATGCTGCAAAAGGAAAGCGACTATACCCTTTCGGATGACGGTTTGGATGCGGCCGTCTGTTCCATTCAGTATGATAGTAGAACCTTGATTTTTGCCGGCGCCAGGATTCCGCTTTACTATGTGAATAAGAATGAAGTCGTCGTTATCAAGGGAGATAATCAGAGTCTGGGGTATAAAGATTCCAACATCGATTATGTATTTACGAACCACTCGGTTTCAATAGTCAAAGACATGGTTTTTTATCTGGCAACCGATGGTTTTATAGACCAGTTGGGGGGAGAAAAACGTCGCCGCTTCGGCACCCGGCGATTCAAAAACCTGTTGATGAACAGCCATGGCAGACCCTTTGAGGAGCAGCGCAGTGAGATCATTCAGGCTTTTCAGATTTATAAGGGCGAAAATGAAGGCCAGGATGATGTCACGGTCATCGGATTTCAACTATAATCGTTTCATGTAAAATATGCTTGATCCAAGAAAGAGGAGATTCGTGATAATGATTGAAAGGTTTAATCCTGAAGATATTGCCGAAGAGATTTCCGAACAAGCAAAGTGCGGCAAACTGGAACTACCGGTGTTGCCCGCCATTGTTCAGGAGATTCAAGCCGCAATAGAGGATCCCAATATTTCCGTTGATAATCTGGTCACCATCGTGGAACAAGACGCCATTGTATGCATTCGTCTGGTTTACACGGCCAATTCCTCCCTATATATGCGCCGGCAAAAGGTTCGCACCACCCGTGAAGCTGTTGCCAGGATCGGATTTAAAGAAACCCGCAATGTTGTCACCATGGTTTTAAGCAAAAATCTGTATCGGACCAAAAGCCGGGAGTATATGCAATGGATGGAAGCGCTTTGGGCACACTCCCTTGCCAGTGCTTATGGTGCGAGATTTTTGGTGGATTATTTGCGGTTTGCGGATCCGGAAAAATATTTTCTTATGGGGCTGGTGCACGACATCGGCAAGGTTCTAATTATTAAATGTCTTAGCGAAAATGAGGACTGGGTGAAAAATCTAAGCCATTCCCAGGTGGAAAAAATTTTGCAAATCGCTCATAATGGTCTTGGCGGCGTGATTTTACGGCACTGGAAATTTCCCAAGGAATTTTTCGAAGTAGCCACATCCCATGAGGGGCCCAAGTTTTTTAATACCACCAGCAGAGGGGTGCTGGTGGTTCATCTTGCCAGTCGGATCGCATCTTCCATCGGTTATGGTTACCGCAAGGATTTCATTGGCCAAATACATCATGATTCGGCCAAACGCCTTGGAATAAATTTTTCGACCATTTCAAGCATCAGTGAAAAAATTAAAGCCGTTATGATGGATTCTGCAGGAGCCCTATGAACCGGATTTTAGTAGTGGATAGTGAAGTGAAGAATATCACGGCCATTCAAAGGAGCCTGGTGAGGGCGGACTATGCCTTTTCAGCCGCCACTAGCGGGCGCCAGGCTTTTCGACGGATAATAGAATTTCAGCATCCGGGATACGGGTATCGGCATTGCCGCGGAAAATATAGACCGGCTTTTTCAATCCTTCCGCCAGTTGGATGCCTCCCTTTCCCGGAGATACGGCGGCTCCGGACTCGGCTTGAGCATTTCCAAGAAACTGGTGGAAAAGATGGGCGGCCGGATCGGTGTCCACAGCGAACTCGGCAAAGGTTCAGAGTTTTTCTTTTCCGTGGGTTTTGAAAAACAGCGTTTCCCAAGTATTATTTGACAAACCATCCGAATTTATATATACTTTTTTCAATAAAAAATGCGACTGCATTTTCTCAATTCTTGATTTTCGATCCTTCTAACAAGCAGGTCACGACTACAGCTTACGGATAAATCCTCCATGCAATAGCTATAGAAAGCGCCAAAGGAGGCAAAATGAAGCGTGCAACGAAGGTTTCCATCGGATTATGCTTCATTCTGACCTTTATAGCGGCCTGTGGGGAAAAACTTCCGAAAGCGCCCCTGGAGAAAACCACATTACAGCTCAAGTGGCAACACCAGTCCCAGTTTGCCGGATTCTATCTGGCCCAGGAAGAAGGGTATTATACCGCGGAGAATCTTGCCGTGGAATTCATCGAGGGCGGCCCGGGTATTGATCCGGCTCAAGTGGTGGGAACAGGACAAGCGGATTTCGGTGTGGTAGCGCCGGAAGATGTGCTCATCAAACAAAGCGAGGGGCAGGACGTTACTGCCATCGCCACCATTTACCAGCACAGCGCGGTGGTATTCGCGACACTGGAGAATTCCGGAATCATCCGACCGAAGGATTTCAAAGGTAAAACCATTGCGGCCCTGGGCGACGGCAGTATGCGGGATTTTGAGTTACGGTTGCGGGTTCTGCTGAGAAAAACCGGTTTGGATATGACCATGATCCAACTCGTGCCTTATGATCCTGATTATAAGGGTTTTTACGATGGTAAGGTGGATGTGACTCCGGCTTATCTGAGCGGCGGGGTTGCCAAAATGCGCCGTAAAGGCTGCAAGCTCAATCTGATCTGGCCGGATGACTACGGCATTCATTTTTATTCCGATGTCTTGATTGTGAGCCGCAAACTGCTGGAGGAACATTCGGATCGGGTGGTTCGTTTTGTACGTGCTTCGCTTCAGGGCTGGCGCGCTGCCGTGAGTGATCCGGACAAGGCTGTGCAGGTTACCATGAAGTATGCCCGGATTCGGAATCCGGATTTGCAAACCGATATGATGCAGGCCCTGATCCCCCTGGTGCATACCGGTGAGGCCCAGATCGGCTGGATGACGGCGGAAGCCTGGCAACACATGTATGATATCATGGAGAATCAGGGCCTTCTATCAGCCCCATTACCGGAGCTGACCAAAGTCTATAGCACGCGTTTCCTGGAAACGATCTATGGAGCAAAGGGTCAATGAGGTTGTTCGGCAAACTGTTTATCATTTTTTTGCTGTTTGCCGTGGGGCCGGCCATGGGCCTGGGCTGGTTGGCCTTTATCAACGGGCGGGATTTCATCACTCGGCAAGCCACCAATCACCTGGTTTCAACCAACTTGCTGAAAATAGCAGAATTCGAGCGCTGGCTGGACAATAATGCTGCGAATCTGGAAATTCTGGCGGAATTTCTGGATTTGCAAGGAGGGCTTGCCGCCGCTGTTCCTGTTCATGACATGCAGGACCCGCAACATCAGGCTTATCATCAGAAGATCACGGAAAAATTTTTACAGCCGTTCATGAATCAGAGTGGTTTTTTTGAATTGTTTATCATGCGGGCCGCGGACGGGGTGATCCTGTTGTCCACGGATCCGCGTCATGAGGGCAAATATCGTGAAAACAGACGTTTTTTTCAAAAGGGCAAAACCGCCACGTTCATCGAGAATGTGTATTATTCCATGGCCCTGCAGGAGCCGGCCATGACCATCGCCACACCGGTCAAGGATCAAAAGGGGGACACCATCGCCGTCCTGGCCGGCCGGCTGAATCTGAAGGATTTGTCCGAGATCATCAGCCGGAGCAGTGGCTTGATTTCCAGTGAGAATACCTATCTTGTCAACAAATTCAAATTCTTCATCACCGAACCCAAATTCGGGCAAGGATTTGCACTTAAAAAGTCGGTTTTCACCCAAGGTGTAATAATGGCCCTGCAACACTTTGAAGGCACGGGCTTTTATGCGGATTACCGGGGAATCCCCGTTATCGGCGCATATAAATGGATCCCGGCCTGGGAGCTCTGCATCATTACCGAGATCGACCAGGCCGAGGCCCTGGCGCCGATTTACTTGTTGCGCAAGAAGCTCCTGATGATAGGAACCGCAATTATTTCCATTTGTCTTGCAGCCGGCTGGATCCTGGCGCGCATGTTCATCCGGCCGATCCGCAAGCTGATGGAAGCAACCAGGGGCATGGGTCAAGGCCGACTGAGTTTCAAAACAGACATTTTCAGCCGGGATGAAATCGGCGATCTGGCCCGGGCTTTTGAAAACATGGCGGAACGCCTGGAAGCCACCTTGGTGTCCCGGACCGATCTGCAAAAGGAAGTGGTCGAGCGCAAGCAAATAGAAGCCAAATTAGTCCGTACACTGGATGAGCTCAAACGTTCCAACCAGGACTTGCAGCAATTCGCCTATACAGCTTCCCACGACCTGCAGGAGCCGCTGCGCATGATATCCAGTTACTCTCAATTGCTGGCCGAGCGTTATCAGGATCGCCTGGATGATAAAGCTCATAAATACATCCATTACGCCGTGGACGGCGCCGTGCGCATGCAGGCCCTGATCAATGATCTTTTGGCCTATGCCCGGGTGAACGCACGCACCAAGGATTTTTCGGCAGTGGACAGTCAGGCTGTGCTTGGGACGGCCTTGGGCAATCTGCGGGCTGCCATTCAGGAGTCCGGTGCACTGGTAACCAACGACGAATTACCCATGGTCATGGCCGATGCTGTTCAATTGACCCAAGTGTTTCAGAATTTGATCGGCAACAGCATTAAATACCGGGGCAAGAATCCGCCCCGTATCCATATTTCTGCGCAACAGGAAGGGCAAAATCAATGTTTCAGCGTGGCAGACAACGGCATCGGCATGGACATGCAATACAAGGATAAAGTCTTTGCGGTTTTTCAGCGTTTGCACACCCGGGAAGAATATCCGGGTACCGGCATCGGCCTGGCCTTATGTAAACGCATTGTGGAACGCCACGGCGGTGAAATCTGGTTTGAGTCGGAACAGGGCCGGGGGGCCACTTTTTATTTTACCTTGAGGGGGGTGGAAGGGCTGAATGCCGACATTAACCTAGGGGAGCAAAACCGTGAAGGAAAACTATCCATTGAGACACATTGAAATCCTGCTGGTGGAGGATAATCCCGGCGATGTGGATTTGATTCTGGAAGCTTTGAAAAGCAATAAAATCTGGAACAATATCCATGTAACCCGGGATGGCGTAGCAGCCCTGGCCTATTTAAACAGGGAAGGAGATTATGCGGATTCGGTGAGGCCGGATCTGATCTTGCTGGATCTTAATTTGCCCAAAAAAAGCGGCTGGGAAGTTCTTGCGGAAATCAAGGCCCATGATGATTTGAAGCGGATCCCGGTGGTGATTCTCACCTCATCAAAAAGTGAGGAAGATATCGTCAGGACTTATGACCTGCACGCCAACTGCTACATCACCAAGCCCATTGATCTGCAGCGATTTATTGAGGTGGTGAAATCCATAGAGGACTTTTGGCTCACCATCGTCACCTTGCCGTCCAATGGTGCTGTGCAATGAAAGAAAGAATTACCATACTGTTGGTGGAAGACAGTCCCGGCGATGCTGATCTAATACAGGAGCTGTTGGCCGACCGCCGTCATGCCGACTTTCAATTTGTTCAGGTTTCCAGGCTTGCCGAGGCCCTGGCATGGCTTGCGGAGCATGAAACGCAATTGATCCTGGCGGATCTGGGATTGCCGGACAGCAGCGGTCTTTCCACGGTGCGCGCCTTGCGCATGGTCGCCGGCCGTCTTCCCCTGGTAGTGATCAGCGGCAATGACGATGAGGAAACCGGGATCGCCGCCGTGCGGGAAGGGGCCCAGGACTATCTGGTCAAAGGCCGTTTTACCGGCGAGTTGTTGGCCCGGGTGATCCGCTATGCCCTGGAACGTCATAAAACCCAGGACTCTTTGTTGGAGTCGGAATTGCGCCTGCAAACCATTTTGGATGCCATTCGTGACAATATCATGATGCTGGACACGGATTTGAAAATCCTTTGGCCCAATCAGGCCGCTTGTTTTGCCGGCGGGCTTTCAAGGGAGGAACTGATTGGGCGGTATTGTTATGAGGTGCTCCGGGGGGCGTCGGAGCCTTGCCCGACTTGCCCGGTGCGGGAAGCCATCCGGACCGGTCTGATTCAAGCGGATGTCAGCATGGAACTGAATGACAAAATCATTTCCCTGAAAGGCTGCCCGGTAAAGGATGTATCCGGCAAGGTGGTGGGCGCCGTGCGAATGTCCGAGGATATTACCCATAAGCTGTTGATGGAGGAGCAGTTGCGCCAGGCCCAGAAGATGGAGACCATCGGGCTTTTGGCCGGCGGCATTGCCCATGATTTCAACAATATTCTTTCAGCCATCATCGGTTATACCGAGTTGGCCCAACAAAGGGAATTGACTGGCGACAAACTAAAGGACTACCTATCCCAGGTGCAGAAGGCTGGGCTACGGGCCAAGAATCTGGTCAGCCAGATCCTGGCCTTCAGCCGCCGCACGGAAGCGCGTTTCATACCGGTGAATCTCGGCCTGGTAGTCAAAGAAACCCTAAAAATGTTGCGGCCCACCCTGCCCATGACCATTTCCATCAACCATGCCATCCATGAAGATGGTTTGGTCATGGGGGACCCCACCCAGATCCATCAGGTTATCATGAACCTGTGCATCAACGCCTATCATGCCATGAAAGCCGGTGGCGGCAATCTGTTTGTGAGCCTGCACGAGGAAGAGACAGCGGAACCGCCCCATGGGCCGCTGAAAGCCTATCTGCGGATCGATATCGCGGACACGGGCATAGGCATGGATGAAAACATACTCAAACGTTTGTTTGAGCCTTATTTTACCACCAAATCCAAAGGCGAGGGAACCGGGCTGGGACTCTCCGTGGCTTACGGCATTATGAAAAACCATGACGGCATGATCCGGGTTGAAAGCGCGGTGGGCAAAGGCACCACATTTCATCTTTATTTTCCAAGGCTGGCTGAATCGGGCGCAACCGAGACTTCTCATGAAAAAGAAGCTGTTCCCGGAAAGGGTGAACGGATTCTCCTGGTGGATGATGAGGAAGTATTGACGGAGGTGATGAAAAAATTGCTTGGAGCCCTGGGATATCAAGTGACGGTCTATAATGACCCGGTGGAAGCGTTGCTGGAGTTTCAAAAGCAACCGGATGGTTTTGATCTAGTGATAACCGACATGACCATGCCGGAAATGACCGGTGATGTTCTGGCCCGTAAACTGTTGGCTGTAATGCCCGGGATCCCTTTGCTGGTCTGTACCGGATTCAGCGATCAGATCAATGAAGATCAGCTTCGATCAGAGGGAATCCGCGCCGTGCTGCAGAAACCCCTGGATAAATATGAACTGAGTCTTTGGATCAGAAAATGTTTGGACAGCGAAATACGGAGGTGAGCATGTCCATTCCGGCCTCTTGCGAGAACAAAGTCAATCCGACCGGCCTCGATAATCGAGCCTTGATTATTGTCTCGGCCATACTTTCACCGAGGTGGGAGCGGCTTCCAGCCGCGATACGGCCCTTAACAATAATCAAGGCCGCATGCTTTTTATTGGCAATGGTTTCAACCTGGGCTTTTGCCGGCGAAACCGTAACCGTGGGCTGGGAGCCGTGGGAACCATATCAATACCTGAATGAAAAAAAAGAGTTGGTCGGCTTGGATGTGGAAGTTCTGACCGCCTTGGCCAAACAGGCAGGGATCGAAATTGTCTTCAAGGAATTTCCCTGGAAGCGCATTTTATTCTATGTTGAAAACGGCGAACTGGATATGACCAGCGGCGCCTCCAAAGCGCCGGAAAGGGAGGTCTATGCGTATTACAGCGAACCTTATCGGATGGAATCGGCCGTGATGTTCGTGCGCAAGGGAACATCGGCAAACTATGCCTTGAATGAGTTAAAGGACATCCTGTCCGGTTCTTTTCAGTTAGGCGTTGAACGGGAATATCATTACGGTGAAAACTATGCTGAACTAATGAAAAATGAAGCCTTTGCCAAACACGTACAGGTAGTCAACCGCGCCGAGCTGAACTATAATAAACTTCTGAGGAACCGGATCGACGGTTTCCTGGTGGATCCCTTTGTGGGCGCCGCCTACCTGAAAAGGAACAAGCTGGCTGATCGGATCGAAACTCATCCCATGCCCATTTATTCAGATGCAATTCATTTCCTGGTCAGCAAAAAAACAAGCCACCCGAGCCTGGTTGAACGCTTGAATGCGAGCATCCGTAAAATGAAAGCCGACGGCTCCTTGGCGGCAATTATTAAAAAATGGCTATAGAACTTCAATCAACCCGTACCAAAGGAGGCAAGCATGCAGACTGTTTCTCGTAGTGAAAGAAGTTTTTCCTTTATCGGCGCCCTTTGTTTTGTATTTTTGATCCTTCTGACTCCTGCCTTGGCCCTGGAAAAAATCACCGTGGGCTGGGAATCCTGGGAACCCTACTCCTATGCGGATGAAAAGCAGCAAATGCTGGGCCTGGATGTGGAGATCATCACCGCTGCCGCCAAAAATGCCGGTTTTGAAGTCGAATTCAAGGAATACCCCTGGAAAAGAATCCTGCACAATATTGAAACCGGCGAACTGGATCTCACCTGCGGTGCTTCCAAAACTGCGGAAAGAGAGGTTTATGCGAATTTCACCGAACCCTATCGCACGGAATCGGCTGTACTGTTCGTGCGCAAGGGCACTGCGGGAAACTTTCCCTTCAAAGAGCTGAAAGACATCATCCCAGCCACTTTTCAGTTGGGAGTGGAAACAGAATATTTCTATGGTGATAAATACGCGGAGTTGATGAAAAAGGAAGAGTTCGCCAAACATGTGGAAACCGTCAACCGGGCCGAATTGAACTACAATAAATTGCTCAAGGGCAGGATCCAAGGTTTCCTGACAGATCCGTTTGCCGGCGCTGCTTATCTGAAAAAGAATAATCTTACGGATCAGATCGAAACCCATCCCATGCCCGTTTATTCCGATGCGATTCATTTCATGATCAGCAAAAAGACCCAGAAGGTGAATCTGGTCCAACAACTGAACGACGCCATTAAAAAAATGAAGGCGGATGGAAGTTTGGAGGTGATTTTGAATAAGTGGCGGTAATGCCGAACTCGGAACGTGCCGAACGCGGAACGCGGAATTTAAGATCAGAATCGAAAGCGAGCCTTGATCATCTTTTTTAGCTATCTTCCGTTGTGGGAGCGGCTTCCAGCCGCGATACGGCTGAAATGATGATAAAGATTATGGAGAAGTGGTAGGAGATGCTGAATTCTTAAACCAACAATTCCTAAGAAAAAGGGGGGCCAGGCGATGAAATCAACAAGAGTGGCGGTTGTCTTCATGGCGTTTGCATTGGTTTTTTTGTTCTTCGGTAGTGCTCCGGGCGCTGAAAAAAAGATCTATGTCATTGAAAGCTACCATGCCGAGTATCCCTGGGATGCCAGTTATAAAAAGGGGTTGGAGGAAACCCTAGGGGGAAAATACAAGCTTTCATATTTTGAGATGGACACCAAAAGACTGCCCAAGGACCAGCATCAGAAAATGGCGGACCAGGCTTGGGAAAAATATCTGGCTGAGAAACCGGAGTTGGTGGTCATCGGCGATGATGCCGGCTTGAAATTGCTCGGTCCCAAATTCGCGGAAACCCAAACGCCGGTGGTCTATCTGGGCATCAACAATAATCCGCGCAATTATTTCACGGCCCTGCCGCCGAATATCACCGGCGTGCTGGAACGGCCGCTATTGCGCCGTTCCATTGCCGACATTAAAAAAATCATTCCCAATACAAAAAACGTGCTGGTGCTTTTTGATTCGGATATCACTTCCCAGATCACGAAAAAAGAGGTTTTCGAGGACAAGGATAGTGTATCCATCAGCGATATCAAGGTTGATATCAAATTGATCGGCGATTGGCAGACTTGGCAGGATACCGTGGCTGCCTGCAAAGGAAAATATGATGCCTGTGTAGTGGGCCTGTATCAAACCATCAAGGATGCGGAAGGCAAACCGGTCAATGCAGAAGAAGTCATTGGCTGGACGTCCAAGAATATCCCCATCCCACCTTTTGCCTTTTGGGATTTTGCCATCGGTAAAGACAAAACCATCGGCGGCCTCGTGCTTTTTGGAAAAGAAATGGGTGTTCTGGCCGGCGGTTTGGTTTTGAAGATTATAGAAGAAGGTAAACCCATCAAGGAAATGCCGCCCATCATGAATGACCAGGGACTGCGGGTGTACAGCAAAACCCAATTGGCCAAATGGAATATCACTTTGCCGGAGAACATTGTCGCCGGCGCCAGTATGGTGGAATAGACTCAGCCATGAAAGGAGCCGAAATGAAAAAGATCTTTATTTTTGTATTGCTATTTTTTCTTCCCATCAATGCATCAGCCCAGTCTCTTGAAAATATTACCTGGCTGACCGAGGAGTATGCTCCTTACAACTACACGGAAAACGGCGTGGTTAAAGGGATCGCCGTGGACATCCTGGTGGCGGTCTGGAAAAAGATCAATTTGAACAAAACCGCGGCGGACATCAAGGTCTATCCCTGGGCAAGAGGATATAAAATGGTTCAGGAAGATCCGGGCGTCTGCCTTTTTTCCATGACCGTCACCGAACCGCGCAAGGAATTGTTCAAATTTGTGGGTCCCTTGGCAGGCTCGGACATCACCATCATTGCTCCCAAGGCCAAGGGCTTAAAAATAGGTTCGATTGACGATCTGAAAAAACCGGGGCTGAAGCTCGGCGCCGTGCGGGAGGATGTGGGCGAGCAGTTGCTGATCGCCGCTGGTATCGCCGCGGTTGCCATTGATCAATCCAACAATGCTGAAACTCTGGTGAAAAAACTGGATGCCGGCCGTATGGACGCAGTTGCTTACGGGTTCGATACGGCCCGGTACAACATGAAACTGCTGGGCATTGATTCCAACCGCTATGAAACCGTGTTCATGCTCAAACAAGGGGAAATGGGATTCGCCTTTCACAAGAATGTGGACCCGGCCGTCATCACCACCATGCAAAAAGCCTTGGATGAGCTGATTGCCGATGGGACCACCGCGGCGATTATCAAAAAATATTTACAATAATTCATTGTGGAAACAGCCCCAGGGGGCGGTTCGCGAACCGCCCCTACACGTTACCCGCCATATTCATCATTCCGCGGTTCCATGTCTGTTATTCCATATGCGTTAATCATCGCAAGTATTACCAAAATCTCTTTGTCTTGACATAGAATCAATTCCTTACTTATAATCCATGGTAATATATTGAACGATGAGGATTGACATGGTTTCAACACTGACCAGTAAGGGACAAATAACAGTACCAAAAGAAATTAGGATGTTTTTAAATGTCAAGCCCGGCGAAAAGGTGAATTTCTTGGTGGAAAATGGTCAGGTTATACTTAAACCGATAAAAGCATTGCAGGACTTCCGGGGTTGCGTGGACTCAAAAGGGAAAGGCGATATTGCCGAGGAGCGCCGGCAAGCCAAAGCCGCGGTGGGCA
This sequence comes from Desulfosudis oleivorans, assembly GCA_020723325.1. Classification (GTDB taxonomy): domain Bacteria; phylum Desulfobacterota; class Desulfobacteria; order Desulfobacterales; family SURF-7; genus DYJD01. Next base: position 16,070 of record DYJD01000055.1, read on the forward strand.
GAAGGGTGTTGGAGGAGTTGGAATGAATACCAGCTTTATCGACACCAACCTGAAATGTTGAAAGCGATTCTATCAACACCCGGTCTTGATGTTCTCAATGGGAAAGTAATCCAAAAAGCACTGCAATACTATTCACTTCAAAATATTGATTTTGTCGATGCCTACATTGTCGCTCTGATGGAGAAGCATCAAATCCAAGGCATTTATTCCTTCAATAAAAAACACCTGGATCGGATTGCTCATATCACGCGAATGGAACCATAATAAAACGATGTTTGTTGCTGCTCAGTATCCCTTATGCCATGCAAACCTTCAGCACCTGGGAAACATCCGTCTCGCCCCGCAGTGCTTTTTGCAATCCGTCCATCAGCAGGGTGCGCATACCTTCTTTCAAGGCCTGTGACTTGATCTGGTCCGGCAGACCGCCTTGGCGAATCAGGGTTTTGATATTCTCCGAGCAGACCAGTAATTCATGAATGGCGGTGCGGCCGCGATAGCCCGTGTTGTTGCATTCGCCGCAGCCATTGTGGCGGTAAAGCATGAAATGATCATCATAAGCAATCCCAAGCCCTGAAAAATATTCCAGACCGTAAAGCTCGCGCATGGATTCGAATTCAGGGAGGTCCGGATGCATGGGAGTTTTGCATTTGGGGCAAAGGAGTCTGACCAAACGCTGGGCCAGGATACCCAGGAGGGCGTCGGATAGATTGATGGCGTTGATCTTCATTTCCACCAGACGGGTAATGGTTTCGGCCGCGGAATTGGTGTGCAGGGTGGACAATACCAGGTGGCCGGTGAGGGAGGCCTCGATGGCCATGGAGGCGGTTTCATGGTCGCGCATTTCGCCCACCATGATGATATCCGGATCGGCGCGCAGAAAGGAGCGCATGGCTTTTGCAAAAGTATAGGGCTCAGGCCGAAAATAGGGGTTGATCTGGACCTGGCGCAGGCCATATTGGGTTATCTCCACCGGATCTTCGGCGGTCCAGATCTTTTTGTCCTCGGTGTTCAAATGCCCGAGAATGGAATGCAGGGTGGCGGTTTTGCCGGAGCCGGTGGGGCCCACCACCAGGATGATGCCATAAGGTTTGGCAATGATTTTTTCAAGCTGCTGAAGATTGGACGACGAAAGATTGAGCTGCTTCAGCAACATGGGGCTGCCCGAGGGCAACAGGCGCATGACCACGTCTTCATTGCCGCCATAGGTGGGGGTGATCTCGATGCGCAGCTCCACATCCCTGTTGCCATACTGCAGCTTCATTTTGCCGGACTGGGGAATTTTATGCTCGTCCACCTTGAGACGGCACATGATTTTGATGCGGTTGACCAGGGTGCGGGTATGGGTAAAAGGAATTTCCGTGTACTTGTGGCAAACCCCGTCCCGGCGGAAGCGGATGATGGAGATCTTGCGGTTCCCATAGGGTTCGATATGAATATCCGAGGCATGCTGTTCAATGGCATCCCGGATGATTTTATTGATGGTCCTGACAATGGCAGGGGCATCATCATTCAAGATATTATCCAAAGCGTCATAGTATTGGATTTCATCCTGGTCGGATTGCAGATCGCCGATCAGGGAACTGATGTCTTCTTGGCTTTTCGGCCGCCCTTTGGCAGCGTCAATGAATTCCAGTATATCCTTTCGCAAGCCCACACAGAAATGATAGGATTCGGCCTCTATGGAAAGTTTGATCTCACTGGTCTTATGGGTGTTGAAGGGGTCATCCAAGAGGACCGTGAGCGTCCCCTTGGCATGGTCGATGGGCACCCAGAAGTTTTTACGCAGGTAGTTTTCATTCAGTCCTTCCAGCAATTCCGATGGGAGCATCAGGGTTTCGAAAAAGGAAATGAATTGCGTGTTGTAGTATGCGGCCAGGGACTTGCCGAGAATATCTTTGGCCACATGGAATTTTTCGATTAAAACCGTGGCCACATCGCCTTCCAAGGGGTCATTATGATGTTCCCGCGCATATTCAATGGCGCGATTGAGCTCATCCTGACTGATGACCTGGGTTTGCAGCAGAAGATCGAATTTGCCGGGTTTGGGAAAGAAGCGGTTTTGATTGTACAGGGCCACCGCCACCGCATTGACCACCAGGGACAGCAATTCCAGATCGGTCTTATTGAATTTGGACCCCTTTTGGGTATTCACCAGTTCGATGACACCTTGCAGGCCGGTGTTGCGGTAGCTTATGGGAACCGCCAGCAGCGAGCGGGTTTTAAAGCCGGTGCGCTTATCCCAGGAGTCATCGAATTTCATGCGGGGATAATCCACCAAAGACTTTGGATCATAGGGGTCTGACAGGTTGATGGCCAAACCGGTTTTGGCAGCGTATCCCGCCACCGACTCATAGGAAACCGGCAGGCGGATTTCCTCAATGATATTGTGGATTTTGCTTTTGGAATAGAGTTCGCCGCTGGTATGGTCATAGGCATAGATGGTCACGCCTTCAGCACGGCAAAATTCGACGATTTTCTGTCCAAGGACCAGCAGGATCTCATCAATATGGCCGGCCTGGTTCAGGGCCAGGGCCAGATCCAGGATCTGCTTGGCTTTTTCATTGATGCGGGTGTCGGCGATTTTCTTTTTTTTCATGTGTAACCCTTATCGGGCGATTTAGGTGCGGAAGCACCGGTCTACCTGGGGACCGGTGCTGTTGAATCCGTCTGCCCGCACTCTGCACAAATCCAGGTGACCGTATGGTGCAGGTCGCGGAAATCGTATTCAAAGCGCACCGTATCTTTCCCAAGAATCGTTCCAGGGCCCCACAGTTTGGAAGCGGAAAGCACGAGCTTGCCGCCTTGGATATCCCAACGTCCGTGGGTGGAGGAGTGCTGGTAGGTTCCATCCGGCTTCAACACCAACTGGGGCATGGTGCGGCAGGAACCGCTGCCGCCGGAGACGTTATAGGATGAACAGCGGTAAGTCCCGGCTGCCAGTCCTTGGGCTTGGGTAATGGTATCTGGAGCCACGCCGATGGTCAACAATGCGGCAATCAACATTTGGGCGTGATAGCTTTTTCTTGTTTTCAGCATGGCACCTGCCTTGATCTATTGGGGAAAAACATGTGTTTTCGGCCTTGGGCATTGTATCGCCCCCTATTGTGAAAGCGGCTTCCAGCCGCGGAAATATTTCAATTCGAATATCGAAATCCGAAATTCGAAACAAATTCAAAATTTCAATGTCAAAATAGCCAAAACAAAAAAAAGCGGCCCAATGGTCGGATTATTTGAAGATGCAGTCTTTTTAAAATTTGGTAATTCGAATTTGTTTCGTATTTCGATATTCGAATTTTGGATTTTTAGCCTTGGTCATCGTTTCGGCCTTGTCGCGGCTGGAAGCCGCTCCCACAAAGGAGGATGGCCGAAACGCTAATCTATGCCTATTTTCAGGCAGCCATGAAAAAAAATCAAGCTGATTTATTTTCCCTTCAGCCCCAAAGTGATGGCATAACCTCCGGGACCGGTGAAGATCAAACCGAAGCAGACCGAGAAAAGTCCGAGCGCATAAAGTGTCAATGCGATTTTGCCGGCCATGAAATAAGCATGGCAATGCAGAGCAAAGAGAATGGATAAAAAAAGGCAGAAAATACGCATAAAATAGCCGCTGATCAGACTCAACGCGCCCAAGGCCTGAAGCAATAGAAGCCCAAGACCGGCATATTTCACCGGGCATCCCAGGCTCAAAAGCTGGGGGAGATTTCTCCCCGCCGCTTCCCAGGCGCCGGCGCCTTTCCACAGCTTGGGTGCGGCATAGTATAAGAGGCCCACAGCCGGTCCGATACGCATGCAAAACAAACCGATGTTGAGTTGTCGATCCTGAGATAAAAACATCAATCCTCCTTCAGCCTTTAGCCTTTTGTCTGCATTTTCGCCCAAGTGTCCCGCAAGGTAACCGTGCGGTTGAAAACCGGTCTTGCCGGTGTAAAATCCTGGCTGTCGGCGCAAAAATAGCCCAGGCGTTCAAACTGGAAGCGCTCTCCGGGCCGCACCTGTGCCAAATAAGGTTCCACCCGGCAAGAGGAAAGGGTTTCAAGGGAATGGGGATTGAGCTTGGTCGTGAAATCCGCTGTCTCCGTATGGTTCATGTCCTGGTCTGTTTCTTCCTGAACCTTTTCGGTTTCAACGGTCAGCAAATGATCATACAAGCGGACCTCGGCCTGAATCGCATGGGCCGCGGAAACCCAATGGAGCGTGGCCTTGACCTTGCGGCCGTCGGGCGGATCACCGCCCCGGGTGGCCGGATCATAGGTGCAGCGCAGCTCTATAATCGTGCCGCTTTCCGGGTCCTTGATGACCTCCCGGCAGGTGATGAAGTAGGCATAGCGCAAGCGTACTTCCCGTCCCGGTCCCAGGCGGAAGAATTTTTTGGGGGGATTTTCCATGAAATCCTCCTGCTCGATATACAACTCCCGGCTGAAAGGCACTGGGCGGGTGCCCTGGGACGGGTCCTCCGGATGATTGGGAAAATCAAACAGCTCCACCTGATTCTCCGGATAATTTTCAATAACCACCTTGAGGGGTTTCAGCACAGCCATGACCCGCGGCGCGGTGCGGTTCAAATCCTCCCGCAGACAGTGCTCCAAAAGGGCCATGTCTACCACGCTGTCCCGTTTGGCCACGCCGATGCGCTCGCAGAAATTGCGGATGGCCTCGGGTGAATACCCGCGCCGGCGCAGGCCGGACAGGGTCGGCATGCGCGGGTCCGACCAGCCGGAAACACGGCCCTGCTCCACCAGTTGGATCAGTTTGCGCTTGCTCAGCACCGTATGGGTGAGATTCAGGCGGGCGAATTCGATCTGCTGGGGATGGCAGGGAACTTCCAGTTGATCCAGGATCCAGTCGTACAACGGCCGGTTGTTCTCAAATTCAAGGGTGCAGATGGAATGGGTGATGCCTTCGATGCTGTCGGAAAGGCAGTGGGCAAAATCATACATGGGGTAGATACACCATTTGTCGCCGGTGCGATGATGGTGCATATGTCTTATGCGATACAGGGCCGGATCACGCAGGGTCAGGTTGGGCGAGGCCATGTCGATTTTGGCCCGCAGCACATGGGCTCCCTCCGGGAATTCGCCGGCGCGCATGCGCTGGAACAGATCCAGGTTTTCCTCAATAGTGCGGTCACGGAAGGGGCTGTTCTTGCCGGGCTCGGTCAAGGTGCCACGGTAGGCCCGGATTTCATCCGGCCCCAGGCTGCATACATAGGCCTTGCCCTTTTGAATCAGTTGAATTGCAAAATCGTATAATTTTTCAAAATAATTCGAGGCATAGTACAACCGGTCCTGCCAGTTGAAGCCCAGCCAGCGGACATCTTCTTGGATGGATTCCACGTATTCCATTTCTTCCTTGCTGGGGTTGGTATCGTCAAAGCGCAGATTGCAGGTACCTTGGAAGTCCGCGGCAATGCCGAAATTCAGGCAGATGGATTTGGCATGGCCGATATGCAGATAGCCGTTGGGTTCGGGTGGAAAGCGCGTGGCCACGCGGCCGTTGTTCTTGTTGGTTTGAATATCCGCTGATATGATGGTGCGGATAAAATCCGTTCCCTGGGCTTTTTCTATTTGTGTCATGATGTTTACCTTAATGTGTTGTTAAATAATTTCAATTTTCCGTCCCGATCTTTATAGAAATCCTGTTGCTTTTTCAAGTGCCATCCAGCAGAGTAATCGCATGTAGCTTTTTTTCGGGGTCGGGGTCGGTATCGGGATCGGTATCGAAAAAATAATTTGGGA
>DYJD01000023.1 GCA_020723325.1 Desulfosudis oleivorans
ACTGGGACAACAAAAAAGCAGCATAATGATACGCCAACAGTTTTGATTACACCCAAGGAAAAGACCTTGATGAATTCAGGTTTTTCCTTGACTTGTGCAATTGCGTCCTTTAGAAATGATGTCTTGAGGTTGCCGCGCTTTCACGGCAGGCGGCAGTCATCACAATCGCTAATTTCCGGAGTTTACATAAAGAACAGGAAAAAAACCATGAGTTGGGATTGGGAAAAGCTGCAACAACAGAACAAGCAGCATCGTCAAGAGCAGCGGGGAGTGCCGCCCCAAATGGACGAGTTTTTTAATAAGTTGAAGGGGCTCAAATTTTCAGGTGGCCCGCTGCTGATTCTGCTGATCGGTGTGGCCTTGTTTCTGGGGCAGTCCATGTTTTACACCGTGGGCGTGGGAGAAGTAGGCATCATTCAACGCTTTGGAAAATACGTGCGCACGGAGCCGCCGGGACTTAATTTCAAGTTGCCGGCCGGTGTTGAGAAAGTCACCAAGATCAAGGTCAAACGTGTATACAAGGAGGAGTTCGGTTTTCGTGAGTCCGGCTCGGCCACTTCGCGTTTCTCCGCCGACGACAACAATATGGGCGAGGCCTTGATGCTCACCGGGGACTTGAATGTGGCCATCGTGCCCTGGATCGTGCAATACCGGATCAAGGATGCCTATAATTACATGTTCAAGGTTTATAATACCAAACGGCTTTTGCGGGATATGTCCGAGGCGGCCATGCGTCTGGTGGTGGGGGATCGCAGCATCGACGAGGTGATCAGCAAGCGGGAAGAGATTGCCGACGAAGCCAAGGCCATTCTGCAAGCCGAGCTGGACAATGCTGAAACCGGCATTACCGTGGTCACCATTGAAATGAAAAAGACCAACGTGCCGGAGCCGGTGCAGTCTTCCTTTAATGAAGTCAACCAGGCGGTCCAGGAAAAGGAAAAAATGATCTACCAGGCCAATGAGGATTACAATAAGGCCATTCCGGCGGCTCGGGGCGAGGCGGACCGGACCATCAAGGCGGCGGAAGGCTATGCCCTTGACCGGATCAACCGGGCCGAGGGCGATGCCCAACGTTTTATCGCACTGTATGAAGAATATGCCAAGGCCAAGGATGTCACCAAAAGGCGTATTTACCTGGAGCGGATTCAAGAGATTTTTCCCAAGCTAGGCCAGAAATACATTGTGGATTCCAATCAGAAGAATTTGTTGCCTTTGCTCAATATCGGAAAGCAGGGCTCAGAGAAAAGCGGTGATAAAAAATGAAAAGCAAGCCCCTAATCTTTATACCGGTGCTGTTGGCTGTGGTTCTGTATGCAGCGGCATATGTCGTGGATGAAACCGAGCAAGTGGTGGTAACCCGTTTCGGCAAAGTCATCGGCGAGCCCAAGACAGCGCCGGGGTTGTATTTTAAGTTGCCCATTGTGGATATTGCCAACTATTTTCCGAAAAATATCCAGGAATGGGACGGAGATCCGGGACAGATTCCCACCCTGGACAAAACTTTTATTTGGGTGGATGCTTTTGCCCGCTGGAAAATCGTGGATCCGGTGAAATTTTTTCAGACTATCGGCGCTGTACCCGGGGCCAAGGGCCGGCTGGACGACATCATCGATCCCCAGGTGCGCAATTACATCACCTCTTACTCGCTAATTGAAAGCGTGCGCAAAAGCAATCGTACGCTGTTTTTCGAGCTGGAAGGGGATGGATCGGAAAAAGAACAGCGTACCGAGTACCAGGTAAAAACGGGCCGGGAAAAAATCACCCTGGGTATCATGCAGAAGGCCCAGCCCAAGCTGGCCGAATTTGGCATCGAGCTGGTGGATGTTAAAATTAAAAGGATCAATTATGTGGAGGAAGTCCAAAAGTCGGTTTATGGCCGCATGATTGCAGAGCGCAAGCAGATCGCCGAGAAATTCCGGTCAGAGGGGGTGGGCGAAGCTCAGAAAATTCTGGGGCAAAAAGAAAGGGAATTGAAGAAAATCACGTCCGAAGCCTATCGGGTATCCCAGGAAATCAAGGGAAAAGCGGATGCCACCGTCACCAAGCTGCTGGCAAAAGCTTACGGCATGGACCCGGAGTTTTATTCCTTTGTCCGGACATTGGAGATTTACAATGATGCCTTGGATGACAAGAGTTCCGTCATCCTGTCCACCGATTCCGAGTTCCTGAAGTATCTTAACGGTTATTCAACCGAAAAGAAATGAGAGCAGGGGGCCCTGTCAGGATGGAAGTGTGCATATTCCCGCGACCCGTGATGTCGGCCGCATCAAAGCCGATGAAGACCCCAAATGAATTTCCTTCCAACCGGTTCCGGCCCGCAATGGGGCCGGAACAACGGCGGATTTTCGGGGTTCTTCAAAATACGGATGGGGCGGTACGCTATTTGCCTTTTCTGCGTTGGTGGCGGGTACGGGCCAGGAGTTTCCGATGTTTATGCCGGCGCATTTTCTTTCTTCGTTTTTTAATTACACTACCCAACTGACCACCTCCATTCGTTAATATAAAGATATAGACATTCGACAAACAAATAAAAAGTGACCCTAACACCATTCGAAATTGTTTGTCCACCCTTTTTTCGAAAAAAAATGGGAAACCTGGAAAAATTCAATACAGCCCAACTGGGTGAGGTTAATCAAGCCGTCAGCGTTTCGGAAGAGTTGGTCGGCAATCATTACAAGCTATCGGTCAACCAGTGGTTGCGGCATCGTTACGATGTCAAGACCCTGGTGGGGCTTGCGCCCGAAGAGGTGGTGCACGGCCCCTTTGCCCAGATCATCCGCTATGAAGGACAAAAGAAAGATACTTCCCTGGGATCGTCCGTATATGATTTTTACAAGATCTGTCTTCAGGATCATGCCATCCTGGCTGTTTTGAAAAAGACGCCGCGTCTGGCCCTTTTTCCCTTTTGCCTGTATATCGTCACCCATGAGCTCATCCATATTGTCCGTTTCAGCCGCTTCCTGGCCGGTTTTGAAGCCAATCCGGATGAGAAACTGCAGGAAGAACGTAAGGTCCATCAGGAAACCCATCAGATCCTGAAAAAGGTTCGCATCCGGGGAATGCGGCCCACCTTTGATTTTTACCGCACCTGGCACCGGCCGGTTGAGCACATCCATATTTCCTGAACAAAACTGATAGCATGATGCTTGACAAAAACAAAACACTGACTATCTTTGTTCAGATTTGACCGGGATACCTGCCAACCGGTTGATAACAAAATGAAATTAAAATTTTTGTAAGGGGTGAGCAAGATGCCTATTTACGAATACGAATGCACCAAATGCGGTCAACATGCGGAAGCCTTTCAAAAACTGTCCGACAAACCGCTGAAAACTTGTTCCCACTGTTCCGGGAAACTCCAGAAGTTGATTTCCCAAAGCGCCTTTCATCTGAAAGGCTCTGGTTGGTATGTCACGGATTACGCCAACACATCCAAAAACAAGACCTCTTCTGAAAAAAAGGATTCCGGCACGGAAGCAAAGGAAACCAAACCGGCCGAAAGCAAGTCAACCGAATAGTATCTTAGGGTAATGATATAAAACCTTAATTAATGCCTACAGCAAAAGGAGAAAGGAAAAGATGAAGATCAGACCATTACAAGACCGAATTCTGGTACAGCGTGTTGCGGAGGAAGAAAAGACAAAAGGCGGCATCATTATTCCGGACACAGCCAAGGAGAAACCGATTGAAGGTAAGGTCATTGAAGTCGGCGCCGGCAGAGTGAGCGATGACGGCAAGAAAATCCCCCTGGAAGTCAAAAAGGGCGACCGGATTCTCTTCGGCAAATACGGCGGAACCGAAGTTAAAATCGGCGGCGAAGAATACCTGATCATGCGCGAAGACGATGTTCTTGGCATTATTGAATAATAAATTACGGAGGATAGATCAAGATGGCAAAAGAGATCAAATATGATGCGAAAGCCCGTGAGGCGATGCTGGCGGGCGTTAATAAGCTGGCAGATGCAGTAGTCGTGACCCTGGGCCCCAAGGGCAGAAACGTCGTCATCGACAAATCCTGGGGCGCCCCCACCGTCACCAAAGACGGTGTCACCGTGGCCAAGGAGATCGACCTGGAAGATAAATTTGAAAATATGGGCGCCCAGATGGTCAAGGAAGTGGCCAGCAAGACCAGTGACATGGCCGGCGACGGCACCACCACCGCCACCATTCTGGCTCGTGCGATTTATGTGGAAGGACAGAAACTGGTAGTGGCCGGCAACAACCCCATGTCCATCAAACGCGGTATCGACAAAGCCGTGGAAACAGCCGTGAAGGAACTGGCCAGAATGAGCAAACCCACCAAGGATCAACGCGAGATCGCCCAGGTGGGCACCATTTCCGCCAACAGCGACGAGACCATCGGCAACATCATTGCCGAAGCCATGAACAAGGTCGGCAAGGAAGGCGTCATCACCGTGGAGGAAGCCAAAGCCATGGAAACCACCCTGGACGTGGTGGAAGGCATGCAATTCGACCGCGGGTATCTGTCCCCCTATTTTGTCACCGATTCTGAAAAAATGATTGCCTCCCTGGACAATCCTTTTATTCTGATCAATGAAAAGAAGATCAGCAACATGAAAGACCTGCTCCCCATTCTGGAGCAAGTGGCCAAAATGGGCAAACCCCTCGTGATCATTGCCGAGGATGTTGATGGTGAAGCCCTGGCCACCCTGGTGGTCAATAAATTGCGCGGCACCCTGAGCGTGGCGGCTGTGAAAGCCCCGGGCTTCGGCGATCGCAGAAAAGCCATGCTGGAAGACATTGCCATTCTCACCGGCGGCCAGGTTGTTTCCGAGGATATCGGCATCAAGCTGGAAAACATCACCCTGAACGACCTCGGCAAAGCCAAACGGGTCACCATCGACAAGGACAACACCACCATCGTGGACGGCGCCGGTGCCAGAAGCGCCCTGGAAGGCCGGGTCAAACAGATCCGGGCCCAAATTGAAGAAACCACCTCGGATTACGACCGTGAAAAACTGCAGGAAAGATTGGCCAAGCTCATCGGCGGAGTCGCTGTGATCAATGTGGGCGCTGCCACGGAAACCGAAATGAAGGAGAAAAAGGCCCGGGTGGAAGATGCCCTGAACGCCACCCGCGCGGCGGTGGAAGAAGGCATTGTGCCCGGCGGCGGAGTGGCCCTGGTGCGCTGCCTGGATGCCCTGAGCAAAATCAAGATCAAGGCCGAGGAAAAACTGGGCGTCAAAGTCGTCATGCGCGCCATGGAAGAGCCCCTGCGGCAGATCGCCAACAATGCCGGTGTGGAAGGCTCCGTGGTCATCGACAAAGTCAAGAACGCGGAAGGCGCTTTCGGCTACAACGCCGCCCAGGATAAATTCGAGGATCTGATCGAAGCCGGAGTTATCGATCCCACCAAAGTGGTACGTTTTGCTTTGCAGAATGCTGCTTCCGTGGCTGGTTTGATGATCACCACCGAGGCCATGGTGGCGGATAAACCCGAAGAGAAAGAAGCCGGTCCGGGCATGCCTCCGGGCGGCATGGGCGGCATGGGCGGTATGGGCGGCATGATGTAGTTTATGCCCTGCAAGCCTGGGGCGGGAATCGCGCCCAACCCCAAGACGATAGAGGCAAGAGCTCCCATGCGGGTCATGGGGGCTCTTGCTTTTGCGGCTTTATAAACGACGCGCAATTTTTATGACAGATCCGTAATTTGCTTGACAGTCATATAATTATCGAATAATCTGCCGGATTGACGGTTTAAAGCTTTTTTATTCGGCACTACATATTGATGTTTTTTCAGCCTGCACCTAATATATATTGTGTGGGCTTTGTTTTTAAGGTAATAATACATGCGGCTGAATTTGATTCAGCGGTTGCTATTGAAAAGCGGAGTTGCCTGAAAGATGCCCCAACAATTAGATCTGTTTCACATGTTCCTGAATGCCAGCCTCATGGTTCAACTGGTGATGCTGTTATTGGCTTTTTTCTCCATTGCATCCTGGGCGATCATTTTTGTCAAATATAGCTACATCCGCAAGGCCTTTAATGAGTCCGCGGCTTTTGTCGATTATTTCTGGAAGAGCCGGGATCTTTCCGATGCCTTTGCCCGGGCCAAGCAATTGGATACCTGTCCCCTGGCCCGGATTTTTCGCATCGGCTATATCGAGCTTAAAAAAATCAGCCGCACCGGCGCACCGGCGCCTGGCCAAAACGGGGCGGCCGAGAATGTTTCCCTGGGGTTGACGGTATCGGGAATCGACAATGTGAAACGTTCCCTGCGCCGGGCCATCACCACGGAAGTCACCCAATTGACCCAAATGGTGCCGTTTTTGGCCACGGCCGGCAACACCACACCGTTTATCGGGCTTTTTGGAACGGTCTGGGGCATCATGCATTCTTTTCACGGCATCGGCCAGCGCGGTTCCGCCAGCCTGGCCGTGGTGGCGCCGGGTATCTCGGAAGCTTTGATCGCCACTGCCGCGGGTTTGGCCGTGGCCATTCCTTCGGTTATCGCCTACAACTATTTCACCCAGAAGATTCGGGTCATCGAATCGGAGCTGGTCAGTTTTTCAGCCGACTTTCTGAACATCATTGAACGGGACATTCTGCGAGGCAAGGAGAAATAAGGATGAAAACCGGCGGCAATGACAGCCTGATGTCGGAAATCAACGTCACGCCCTTTGTGGATGTGATGCTGGTACTCCTGATCATTTTCATGGTGACGGCGCCCATGATGGTGCAGGGGGTGGACGTAACCCTGCCTCAAATTGATTCTGCGCCTTTGAAAACAGAAGATGAAAAGCAATTGGTGATCAGCATCAATAAGGATTCTGAGATTTATATCAACGATATGAAGGTGGACCCAGACTTTTTAGGGGAAAAGCTCGCTAAAATCATGGAAACTCCAGGAACAGAACGAAATGTATTTTTGCGGGCGGACAAGACCATCCCATATGGTTTGGTAGTAGGGGTGATGGCTGATATCAAGAAAGCTGGGGCGGAAAAGTTAGGCATGTTGACCGACCCTGAGGAAAACCCCAAGAAGAAAAAAGGGAGTAAATCGTAACGAGGATGCATGCAGCTACCGCTTGGCTAAGCGGAACAGACGCCGACTCCCGTCGTTTCTTGATTTTTCTTTTGGTTTCCGCGGCGGGACATCTGATTTTGCTTATTCTATTGGTGCTTGTGCCGCATATTTCGAGGCCTGATTATAATTCCGCGCCTATTTTTGTGGACTTGGTGATGAACGCGGCTCCCGGCCCACCGCCGGGGGATTCCTTGCGCGCGGCGCCGCCGGAGCCCAAGAAAGATGCCGCGGTTAAAGAGCCACCGGTCAAAGAACCGGTCAAACCCGTGCCGGAGCCGGTGAAGGAAACCGTGAAGGTGAAGGAAAAGGTGAAGGAACCTCCTATTGTACCGCCGGTGGAGCCCACTGTACCGACCTTCAAGACCAAGACATCCATGAAAAAAGAGACGATTAAAGCAGGCAAGGTGCTGGATGATGCCATCAGCAAAATGAAGGATAAGGTGGATAAAGGCCAGACCGAGTCCTACCAGGATGCCTTGGATAGATTGGCTCGCAAGGTGGACGGAATCAAGCCCGACCGAATCGGGCGTTTCGGCGTGCCGGGCGGCACCGGGGGCGGCGGCGGCACCGGGGCTTTCGGCCCCCTTGAAATTTATAAAACCGAACTTATTTTTTATATTCAAAAAAATTGGTCCTATTCGGAACAAATGGGTGGGAGCCGCAAAGACTTGGAAGTCCTGATCGGCATCAAAATAATGCCCAACGGGGAAATCCGTGAAATCTGGTTTGACAAACGTTCCGGCAACCAATATCTGGATGACTCGGCGGAAAGGGCAATTATGAAATCAAGTCCCTTGCCGCCCTTGCCGGCCGGTTTCCAAGGACCGTATCTGACCCAGGGGCTGCGTTTCACGCCGTCCGGATTGCAGTAGATGGAAGTTAAAAAGAAAAACATGAGAGCAGAAGCAATTGGAAAATGCCTGGGGCTTTGCCTGGCGGCCCTGGTCTTGGGGCTGATGGTGCCGGAGCAGGGCCGGGCAGGTTATGACTATCTGGATATCAAGAAATATTTTAAAAAAATTCCTACTGCCGTGCCGCGCTTTCAGGACTCAACCGGCACGGAAAGCGGGGACAGCATGGCCCGCGAAGGCAGCAAACTGCTGGAGGACACCCTGGATTTCACCCGATATTTCAGGATGATCGATCATGGCGCCTTTTTGGAATACCCCCATGAAACCGGGGTTTCGGCCGAGAAGATCAATTTCCGGAACTGGACCGGCATCGGGGCGGAACTGCTCATCACCGGCGGACTGGTCAAGGACGGGGAAGACACCTGGCTGGAACTGCGCCTGTTCGACACCTTTAAATCCAAGCTCATGCTGGGCAAGCGTTATAAAATCGATGCCGCCAATCAGCGCAAGGTGATCCGCAAATTTTGCGCTGAAGTGGTCAAACTGCTCACCGGCCTGGAAGGACTGTTTGACAGCAAGATTGTTTTCATTTCCACCGGAACCGGCAAAAAAGAGGTCTTTATCTGTGATTTTGACGGCTATGATCCCAAGCAGATCACCAATGACCGCAGCATCATTCATTCGCCGGCCATGTCCGCGGACGGCAAGTATCTGGCCTATACCAGCTACAAGCGCGGGAATCCGGATCTGTATATCATGGAACGCGGCAGCAAAAAGGAATTCATCGTCAATCAAAAGGGCTCCAACATGTCACCGGCCTGGCTGCCGGGGGAGGCCACTTTGGCGGCCAGCCTGTCCTTTTCCGGGGACCAGGAAATTTATTTATTGACCGCGACCGGCAAAATGATTAAAAGACTGACGAGAAGTTGGGATATAGATGTTTCACCGTCGTTTTCACCCGACGGCCGTCAAATGGCGTTTGTGTCAAAGCGGGCAGGAACCCCACAGATATTTATTCAAGATCTACAGACAGAACAAACCAGACGGTTGACTTTTGAAGGGCGATATAATACATCACCAGCTTGGTCGCCGAAAGGGGATACAATCGCTTATGCGGCCATGGAAGGCGGGCAGCTTAATATTAATGTAATTGGGGTGGATGGTAATAACCTGAAGGCGCTCACCCAGCAGGCCGGCGATAATGAATCGCCCACCTGGTCACCGGACGGCAGCCTCATCGCTTTCAGTTCCAACCGGGACGGGGCCGAGCGGCTGTATGTCATGTCCAAGTTCGGCGATGATCAACGGCGCTTGTTGACCCTGCCGGGGGCGCAAAAGGAACCCAAATGGTCATATATAGCAGACAATAACCAAAACTAAACAAAGGAATGTAAAAGGAGGGAAAATGAAAACCAAATTATTCAAGGGACTCATGTTGATGACGATGCTGGCCGCATTGCTGGTGACCGTATCCTGCCAGAAAAAAGTTGAGACGGCTGCTCCGGAAGTTCCGAAAGATACTTCTGTTTCCACCACGGCGACTCCGAAAGCTCCGCCGCCCAGCGTGCCCAGCACTACTCCGATGGTTGACTCGGAAAAAGAAGCCTTCACCAGCGAAGACATTAACTTTGCGTTTGACGATTCATCCCTGTCCGCCACTGCCCAGGAGATCCTGCAACGCAAGGCGGCTTACATGAAGAAGAACGCCGCTGTGAACGCGGTGATCGAAGGCCATTGCGACGAACGCGGCACCACCGAATACAACATCGCCCTGGGTGATCGCAGAGCCCAGAGCGCCAAGTCTTTCCTGGTGGACTTAGGCGTTGCTTCCACCCGTTTGACCACCATCAGCTACGGCGAGGAAATGCCGGTTGATCCGCGTCAGACCGAAGAAGCCTATGCCAAGAACAGACGGGCTCATTTTCTAGCCAAATAAGTTCTATATCTTAGGAAAGCCGCAACAATTATGTTGACGTGGAAACGCAAGCGGCCGGCCATAAAAGGCGCCGCTTGCGTTTTTGTGTTTTGCGGCACGGACAACTACTTTTTCTGCATGGATGGTGAGCGCGAGCCATGAAAAAAACAGCTATTATCTTCTTCGCCGTGTTGACGGGTACTGTGACGGGTTGCGCCATGCGCAAGGATTTGATGGTGCTGGAAGGACGCATGGCCCAACAAGAGATGCAGATCAAGGAAGCCGACAAGGAAATCGCCCGGCTCAACGAGCAGTTGGAAACCGCCATGAAGAAACGGGATGAGGCCATGAACGACACCCGGGGCAGTTATGCCGGGGTGCGCAGCCAGATGGACGAGATCCGCCAGAATCTCAATATCCTCAGCGGTCAAATAGACGAGCTGCGGCATGTCTTGAAACAATCCGGCGGCAGCAAGCTGGAAGACCGTTTCGAACGGCTGGACCGGACCATCACCCAAAACACGGACCGGATCATTCGCATAGAAAACCAATTGGGGATCCAGGCGCCCAAGACCGTTCCCGGCCAGACCGCGGAGCAGCCCGAATCCGGCGCCGAGGCGGAAGTGCCGTCGAAAATGCCGCCCATGCCGGTGGAAAGCGCCCCGCCCACTGAAAAGGGGCAGTATGACGAAGCCAAACAAACCTATGATGCCGGCAAATGGGGGGCGGCGCGCCAAGGGTTCCAAAAATTTTTAAAGACCTATCCCAAGTCCCAATACGCCGACAGCGCCCAGTATTGGATTGCCGAGACCTTCTACCAGGAGAAATGGTATGAAAAAGCCATCCTGGAATACCACGAGGTCATCAAGAATTTTCCCAACGGCAATAAGGTCCCGGCCGCCATGTTCAAGCAGGGAATGGCTTTCCAGCAGATCAACGACAAACAGAACGCCAAATTGGTATGGCAGGAGTTGATCCGGAAATTCCCCAAATCCAATGAGGCTACCCAGGCCAAGCAGAAGATGCAGTAATAATGCAGACTGAAGGCTGAAGGCTGAAGGTAAAAACAATAAGCAGTTTAAATGGCCTTTGGGTAGATTGAAAAATTTATAAAGCAATACCTTCAGCCTTCACTCTATTCACCTGCAGTTATCAGGCCGGAGTTGCAGCACGATGAAATGTATCGGAGTGGATCCGGGGCTGGCAGCCACCGGCATCGGTATCATCAAGGGGCACGGTATGACCATCCAGGGCTATTCCTTCGGTAGTATTGAGACGCCCAAGGATCTACCGCTGCCCCAGCGCCTCGGGCTGATTTTTTCAAAGCTGACAAAGGTTTTAGAAGCGGAACGGCCGGATCTGATGGTGGTGGAAGATATTTTTTCACTGCAAAAACATCCCAAGTCCGGCATTGTGCTGGGCAAGGTGAGCGGTGTGATCCTGCTGGCCGGTTGCCGCTTGGACATCCCGGTGATTGAAATCCCGGTGCGGGAGGCAAAGCAGGTGCTCAGCGGCAACGGCAATGCCGACAAGGGGCAGTTGGAGCTTGCGGTCCGGCATTTGCTCAAGCATCCGGTGCCCATCAAACCCGACCATGCTTCGGATGCCGTGGCCCTGGCCATTATCGGCCAGTATCGCTATGAAGTACGGATCAGCGCCGATCCAGGTAAAAAGACCCTATGATCGCCTATCTTGAAGGAAAATTGCTGGACCGGGATGAGGAGCGCATCCTCATTTTAGCCGGCCAGGTGGGGTATGAAGTGCTGCTGCCCGCTTTTGTGATGAAGACCCTGGAAGGCAAGGAGCGCGGTGCGGAGGTGGCTTTTTATATTTATTTTCATCAGACGGAAAGACAGCCCAAGCCGGTGCTGATCGGGTTCAATCTGGAAGCAGAGAAGGAGTTCTTTCAGTATTTCATTTCCGTGGAAGCCATCGGGCCCTTAAAGGCCGTCAAATCCCTAACCATACCCATCCGTGAAGTGGCCCGGGCCATTGAGCAAAAGGATGTGGACAAGCTGAGCAGCCTCAAGGGCATCGGCCATCGCACAGCCCAGAAAATCATCGCCACCCTGGAAGGCAAGGTGGGCAAGTTCGCCTTGATCCGCAAGGACGAGGAAATGCCGGAAACCGGCCCGGAGGATTTTACCCAGCCGGTCTACCATGTACTGGTGAATCAACTCGGCCACAAGCCCGCCGATGCCAAGGAAATGATTGTCCAGGCCCTTGGGCGCAACCGGGGGATCAAAACCCCGGAGGAGTTGTTCAATGAAGTCTACCGCAGCGAGGCCGATCAATGACAGATGATGTCCTGAGCTTTTCCTCCCTGCATCAGGGCCTGGTTTCCCGGGAAAGTCTGCCCATGGATCAGGAACCCGAGATCCTTTCCTTGCGGCCTAAAATGCTGGCCGAGTACATCGGCCAGCCTGAGACCATCGAGACCCTGGCCATTGCCATCCAGGCCGCCAAAAAGCGCGGCGAACCCCTGGACCACGTCCTGCTCCACGGCCCGCCCGGCCTTGGTAAAACAACCCTGGCCCATATCATCGCCAATGAAATGGGCGGCAAACTGGTCATCACTTCCGGCCCGGCCCTGGAAAAAGGCGGGGACCTCATCGGCCTGCTCACCCATCTTGGTGAAGGCGATGTCCTGTTTGTGGATGAAATCCACCGCCTGCCCAAGACCGTGGAGGAATTTCTCTATCCGGCCATGGAAGATTTTGCCGTGGATTTTGTCTTTGACAAAGGCATGCACGCCCGCAGCCATCGTTATCGCTTGAAACGCTTCACCCTGGTGGGCGCCACAACCCGGGTGGGCCTGCTGAGCGCGCCTTTGCGGGATCGTTTCGGTATTTTCCGCAACCTGGATTTCTACCTCCAGGAAGACCTGGTCAAAATCACCCTGCGCTCGGCTGAACTGCTGGGACTGAAGACCACCAAGGCGGGTGCATATGAACTGGCGCGACGCTCCCGGGGCACACCGCGTATCGTCAACCGTTTGCTGAAGCGCGTCCGTGACTATGCCCAGGTGCGCGCCGACGGCGAGATCGCGGAAAAGACCGTGGAAGACGCCTTGAAGCTGGAGGGGGTGGACCAGCAGGGGTTGACCAAGCTCGACCGGAGTTATTTGACGACGATTATCGCCTATTATCACGGCGGTCCGGTGGGCATCGAAGCCTTGGCCGCCACCCTGCAAGAGGAAGCCGACACCCTGGTGGACGTGATCGAGCCTTATTTGCTGAAGATCGGTATGATTATCCGAACCTCTTCCGGCCGCAAGGCCACGGAAAGCGCTTACCGGCATTTGGGGTTTGAGATTGATTGAAACCGCAAACAATTGCGGGTTTGACCTTTATGCCGAAAGGAAAAGAAAATCCGAAATTCGAATATCGATATTCGAGTTTGATTATTTACAGCATCAATTAGGGAGATTCGATTGAGCCCCATCATCACCCTGACCACCGACTTCGGCCTGCAAGATCCCTATGTGGGCATGATGAAAGGCGCCATTCTCAGTGTGCACCCCGCAGCCGTCATCGTGGACATCACCCATCACATCGAGCCCCAGGCGGTTGTACAGGCAGCCCATGTGATCCATTCCGCATACAGCTTTTTCCCGGCCGGCACCATCCATGTAGCGGTGGTGGATCCAGGGGTGGGCAGCGGCCGCGCCTTGCTGGCCCTCGCGGCCGACGGCCATATTTTCCTCGCGCCGGACAACGGCACCCTAACGGCGGTCATGGCGGCTGCGACCATAACCGCTTGCGTGCGGATTGAGAACCGGTGCTATTTCCGGCCTGTGATCAGCCGCACCTTTCATGGCCGGGATATTCTGGCACCGGTGGCCGGACATCTTGCCGGCGGACTTTCATTGTTTGAGCTGGGACCGTCTGTCCCCCTGGAAAAGGCCGTGGTTCTGAATTTGAATAAGGCCCGGATCCGGAATGAGCAGGAAATCGAAGGTACGATCCGGGATATTGATCGGTTCGGAAATCTCCTCACCAATATTGATGGGGAAACACTTTCGGCTTTTATGAATCACCGGCCCAAGCAAGACATCTCCGTGGAAATAGGCCGGATAGTGTTGACCGGTTTGCAAGGCTGCTATCAGGACGTCCCCACAGGGCAGGCGGCGGCACTGATGGGCAGCAACGGCTGTCTGGAGATCGCCTTGAACCAGGGCAACGCGGCCCGCCGATTCAATGCCAAAATCGGGGATATGGTCAGGGTGTCTTTTCCGCCATGAATTTCGGTAAAAGCAAAGGCTTACACCGGATCGGACCCCTTTGGAACAAACCTTTGAAACCATTGACAGATATGGAAGATTGCAATATAATCGTTTCATTGTTGATGGGTACCGATCATCTCTGCACATAGATCTTTATTTTCATGCATTATATTGATTCATAACCGCTGGGTGACAGGAGGGGGATGTTGAGCCGTTGTCTTCGATGGATGGGTTTATTGTTATGGGCGTCGGTATTCGTTCTTTCAAGTGAAAATTCGTATGCATTCGGCTGGGACAGCAAATCCGACGATGACCTGATACCGGATAATATCGTGGCCCTGGCCGAAGGTGAAACCACCAATCGTGTCATTATCGTGGAGAAGTCCTCCCAGCGCTTGATGCTTTACAGCTATGACGGTGATTACCACAAAGTATTGAGTTTTGAATGCTCCACAGGTGAAGTCGCTGGCGCCAAAACCCGCACCGGCGACAAGAAAACACCGGAGGGCGTCTATTTTTTCATCCAGGAACATGAAAAAAAATATTTATCGGCTGTGTACGGCGACCGGGCCTTTCCCATGGACTATCCCAATGCCGTTGATCGCCAAAACGAGTATGACGGCAATTCCATTTGGATGCACGGCACCAATAAGCCCATCAAACCCATGACCTCCAACGGCTGTGTGGTGCTGGACAATAAAGACATCAATGTGCTGACACCCTATGTCACTTTAAACCGTACCCCGATAATTGTGGTTGAGAAAATCAACTATGTCCGGCCGGAAGGGAACCAGGGGCTCAAGGAGCGGCTGGTGGCTTTTATCCGGGACTGGCACAAAGTCATGACCTCCGGTTCTTATCAGGAATACCTGGACTTTTATGATCCGGAATATGTTCCGGATATTTCCTGGTGGCCGGCCTGGCTGCAGGCCCAGAAAAAGCTGGCAGCCTCAGGGACTTTGTTGTTCGTCAACATGCATCGGCCGATTTTATTAAAGGACAAGGACATTTGTGTGGCCCTGTTCGACCAGACGGCCAATGTGGGTGAAAAAAAATTGGCCGTGGGTACCCGCAAACTTTTCATTTCAAGTAAAAACAATCGTTTTGCCATTGTCGGCGATGAATTCCAGCCCCAGCCCACGGAACCTAAAATTCCCAAGCCGGATTATCCTTTGGTGGCGGCCCTGCAGGAACAGAAGACGCTGTTTGCCTCCATTCGGGAGCCTAAGGCGATGATCCCCGCTGCCCAGGAACAAAAAATCCAGCCCGAAGGCAACGGTAAAGAGCTGAAACCTCCACCTCCGGCCGCTAAGGATCTCAAACCGATCCCTGCCACTCAGGAACCAAAACCGACAAAGGAAATCGCTGTAAAAGAACAAAAAACTCCGCTTGTTGCAAGTCAGGAAGCCAAATCGGCGGCGAGCCCTGTCAGATCTCAGAAACCCATGACCAGCCAGGAGCAGAAGCCGGTTGCGGCCGCCCCCAAAGAAACCAAAACCCGGCCGGACTCCAAACAGGAGATCGCCGCTTTGGTGGAGGACTGGCTGAAGGCCTGGTCTGCCAAGGAAATCGAGCGCTACGGCAGTTATTATTCGCCCGGCTTCCAGGCCGACGGCATGAATCTAAGCGCCTGGCTGAAACATAAAAAGCAATTGAGCCGACAATACGACTATATCAAGGTTTCCAAAAAGGATCTTGAGATCGCCGTGGGTGAAGAAACCGGCACAGCCGGTTTTGTGCAGGTATATGAATCCAGCGGGTATAAGGCCGTGGGCAGGAAAAAACTGATCTTGAAGCGGGAAAACGGCAAATGGAAAATATTGCGGGAAACATGGAAAAGGATTTAGCCGGAACGGCCGCTTCATACAGCCGGAAACGAAAACGCTGGCAGGTCTTGCTGGTGAAGGGCAACGGGCGGGTTCTGACCTTCAGCCTTTTTCAAAGCGTACTGATGGTTTTGTTGGCCGTGATTGCGGCCCTGGGCATTGCCGCCGCGCTTCTGGTGCTTTTTTTTCAGCATAGCCTTACCGACAGATCGAAATTGCAGCAGGAAGCCGGCGAACTCCGGCAGCAGAACCAGGCCTTGCGGAACCAGGTGGATGTCCTTACGGCCAAGCTGGTGTTGATGGAAGCCCGCACTGATGAAAAAGGCACGGCCAAAGCAGCCAAAGCCGATGGAAATACTGTGCCTGCCATCGCTCTAAAGATGCCCGCCGGAATCACGGCGGACAAAGCAAATCCCCAATTGCCGGAAAACGGGGCCGGGCCGGATAAGGGGGTTGAAAAAAAGGAAAGCGGTGTCGATATTCGGGATCTGGCCGTGGACTATGAGCCGGAAGGCGGCGTTTTCAGGAGTCGCTTCGTGATTCAGGAAAACGAACCGTCCCAATCGAGTCTGTCAGGCTTTTGTTTTGTAATATTAAAGGGAAAAGGCAATGATCCGGGGGAGTGGCTGACCCTTCCGGAAGCGACCCTGGTGAATGGACTGCCCGGTGTGCCGGAAAAGGGGCAGTCCTTTAAAGTTTCACGTTCCAAGAATGTAACGCTGAAATTGAGGGCCCAAAGAGCACCGGAGCAGTTCACCAATGCCGCCGTGATGCTTTTCAACCTGGAGGGGCGCATCATCCATGAGCAGAATATCCCCATATCGATCAACATAAAGAGGCGCAAATGAACAGTCGATACAGCGGGAAAACTCGACAGAAATACATAGTTTTTTCGGCGCTTTGGCTGGCCTTGTTCGCCCTGGAAACGGCGGCTGGGGCAAGCACCCGGAAGAACCAGGCGGTCTATTTTGAGGGCACGGATCATGAACTGCATGTTTATCGCAGCCAGGGCAAAGAGCCGGGCAAGACCCTGATGCTCATCGGCGGAATTCAAGGGGATGAACCCGGCGGTTTTTTGTCCGCGGATTTATATGCGGATTTTTCCTTGCTCAAGGGCAACCTGATCGTGGTTCCCCGGGCCAATTTCCAGTCAATTGTTTTGAATCGCAGACAGGTCAACGGCGACATGAACCGCAAATTCGGCAAGTTCGGTGATGGCGGCAAGGATGATTATGAAACCAAGGTGGTGGACATCCTGAAAAAGCTCATTGCTGAAAGCGATCTCTTGCTGAATTTGCATGACGGCAGTGGCTTTTACTCGGAAAAATGGGAGGGGACGGATCGCAATCCGCTGCGTTGCGGGCAATCCATCATTGCGGACTGCGAGATTTTCCAGCCCCAAGGCAAGCCCCAACCTGTCCAACTGGGCCGGATGGCCCGGGAGGTGGCGGAAAAGCTCAATCTGCAGATAAGGGATAAAAAGCATCATTTTCACTTCAACAACCACAACACCGATAAAAAGGAATCGCCCCACAAGGAGCAACGCCTTTCCGCCACGTATTATGCCCTGTACACTTGCGGGATTCCGGCCTTCGGCATTGAAACCAGCAAAACCCTGCCGCTGGAGGAAAAGGTGCGTCAACACAACCTGGCCATCAATCTTTTCATGGAGAAGATGGATATCCGGCCGGAAAATCCCGGGATCAGGCTTGATCCGCCGGAGCTTTACTATCTTATTATTTCCGTGAACGATTCCCTGCCGGTGCTGGTGGAGAACAAACAAAGCCTGCATATCAAGCCGGGCGACGCCATTGCCGTCACCCATATCGCCGCCAATTACGAGCGCGGGCTCTGCGCCGATATATTAGGCCAGGGAACCATCAACGACACCCGCAAAAGGATCGCCATCCAACAGCCCACCCGTATCGTGGTGCGCAAGGATTATCAGCCTTGCGGCAGCATCGAGCTGCTATTGGGCGGGGCCGACAGCCAGTTTTCCCAAGGCGTGCCCGTTGCCGGCAACAGTTCAAAAGCAAAAGCAGACTATCTTTTTTTCACCGTAAAGATCAACGGGGAGGAACGTACCTTTCGGAATGAAGACAATGTGAAGCTGGTGAAGGGTGATACCATTGAAATTGAGGAGGTGGTCAGCAACCTGGCCAGCTCTTCCGAATTCACGGTGAATTTCAAAGGCTTTGTGGGGGCCAAGGAAAGCAATGCCGGCGAGGACCGGGGCTATCTCATCAATACGGCCAAGGATTTATGGCCGCGCTATTCCATGGACAAAAGCGGCAAGAAGTATCAGGTAGTGGTGAACCTGCACAAGAACAAAGTTGCCTCCCTTTGGGTGGAACTGGAAGAACCGGCCCTGGATTATGTGGTTCTCAAGACGGAAAACAATGCCATGCAATGCATTGCGCCGGGCGGCACGGCCTGGATCGATGCCAAGCAGCCCATCCGCCTGATGGATATCAAGACCAATGTGGATGGGAATGATCGGATCAGCGCCCTATTTGCCGGTCCAGGGGAAATCAAGCAAATGCTTAAAAAAGACGACATCATCCCCCTTGGCGGTGCCGGCCGGCATTTTCCCAAAGGTGAATACCGCATGGATATCCTGCGGGATCAGATCACCATCGGGTCTGTTTATTTTAAAAATATTTCAGGAGACGCCTCGTGAAAAACCGATCCAAAAATCTTTCCATCATCGACAGGGATTTGGAAATGGATGGAACCATCACCAGCAAGGGCTGTCTGGTGGTGCGCGGGTGCTTGAGAGGAATTTTGAGGGGCGAGGAAGTGGTCATTGCCGAGGAAGGTTCGATCCATGGCGAGGCCCGGGTCGCCAGCATGACCATCGGCGGTGTGTTCGAAGGCGACGTGCGCGCCGGCGAGGCCCTGATCATCCTGTCTACCGGCAGTTGCTCCGGAACCGTCACCTGCAAGGATTTGATCATCGAAAGCGGCGGGTTGTTGAATGCGGCCGTGACCTCCCTGACCTTTGTGGAGGTCCCCAAGTTGGAGGTGATTTCCGACATGGAGGTAAAGGAGGCCCTGCCCAGCATAAAGCTGTGAGCTAACCCGGTCTCCCCATTTCCCCGGCGATCAAATCCTTGAAAGAAACCGCCTCCAGCTTGGCAGCTTTGAAATTCTCAAAAGTGATATCCGTGAACGGCAGGTTCAGGGCGGATTTCAAGGTCTGGAACAGGGCAAGATAATTGGCAAGAATCCTGGTTTCCCATGCCAGCCCCAGTTTGCCGGCCATTTCCCGGATGGCTTCCCGCCGGCCCTCGATTTCCAAAAAATCGCCGAAAGGCAGGGCATCCAGGCAGAAGATCGTATCCCCAAGCACCAAGGTTTCGCGCCACTTTTCATAAATCTGGGCGCGCTGAAAGCCGAGGGCCGAGAGTATGCGGTCCATGGTCGCAAAATCGCTTACCGTCACTTCCAGCTCCTGGTGGACTTTGAAATCCCGGTCCTGCCGGGCCGGTTCGGATTTAAAAGTGAGGACGGCCTGATCCGTCCGGCGCAGCCGCAGCAAGGATTTGTTGCGCAAGAACCGGTTTTCAGAGTCTTCATAGCGAATATTGGTCTCAAAACAGCGTCCTTTGGACGCGGCTCCCAATTGGAGAATTCCCTGCCGAACAGCGGGCAGGTCTTTTATATGGAATTTTACTTCGATTTCGATATGATCCAAATTATCCTCCAGTGGGTTCCCTGCGTGGGTGGGACGGAAAATGGAAACACTGGGGATAATATGGAATCCGAATAAGAATGTCAATGCACTCAAAATTTTTTGCTTGACATCAAACAGGCTTTCCATTAGATATGCTGAATTCTACTTTTTGAAGGGGAGTAATGACCGTGAAGAAATATACATACAGCGCTAATCAAGCAGATAAGCAAGAAAAATGGTATCTGGTGAATGCCGAAGGCGCGATTTTGGGTCGGATGGCGTCCGTTATCGCCGCCCAATTGAGAGGTAAATGCAATCCCTTGTTCACACCCCATACGGATATGGGTGATTCGGTGGTGGTCATTAATGCCGATAAAATCGTGCTCACCGGCCGGAAATGGGATCAGAAGACCTATTACCGGCATAGTGGCTATACCGGCGGGCTTCGGTCCATCACCGCCCGCAAGCTGCATGAGAAGCGACCCGAGGATCTGATCCGGTTCGCCGTAAAAGGCATGCTGCCGAAAAACAAGCTGGGCCGCAAGATGATCAATAAACTGAAAGTGTATACCGGGAGCGAGCACCCCCATGCCGCCCAGAAACCGGTGACACTTGAATTGAAATAAATTCGGGAGACAATACCAGGTACGCTATGGAAAAGAAAAAAGTATTCTACGCCACCGGAAAACGCAAAAGCGCCGTTGCCCGCACATGGTTGACCCCAGGCACGGGCAAAATCATGGTGAACGACAAACCCATGGATGATTATTTTACGGTTGAATCCTCCAAGATCATTCTATCCCAGCCCATGATCCTTACCAATACGCGTGAGTCCTATGACGTTAATGTGAAGGTGAAGGGCGGCGGGGTTTTGGGACAAGCCGGCGCCGTGCGTCACGGCATCACCAGGGTATTGATTCTGGCCAACCCGGACCTGCGTCAGGTCCTGAAAAAAGCCGGGTTCGTGGAGCGGGATTCCCGCGTGAAAGAACGTAAAAAATACGGGCAGAGAAGCGCCCGGGCCAGGTTCCAGTTCTCCAAACGGTAATTCATTCTTTTCAGCCAGATTCCAAAGGAAGTTCGCTGTATGTATGCGGCGGACTTCCTTTTTTTTCGGTACCCTTATCCGCTGTCTTTTCATTAATAATCAACCATTAACAATTGATTATTAACCGTTTAAAAAGCTATAAAAAACATCCAATAATTAATAATCAATTGCTAATTGCTAACGGCTAATTCAGGCCTTGATCATCGTTTCGGCCATCCTCCATTGTGGGAGCGGCTTCCAGCCGCGATAAGGCCGAAACGATGACCAAGGCCCTAATTTAAAACCGCGCTAGCCCACATCTCTTAACATCCCGACCCCGACACTGAAAAGAACTACAGGTGATCCCCCTGAGAAAGATGAAATTTGCGCTTGGCACCTTATAGATTTTAATTTGTTAAATTAGGTGGTCACGGCCGCAAAATCAGAACATGGCCGTCAAAAAAGCCTTCTTCCAGCTTGGAGATATGCAAGGGGTAAGGGCCGGCGTGAATGACCAGATCCGGGCCGCCCATAGCGCCGTCCTGGTCGGCGTCCTGAAAGAGGGCGCCGATGTGCTGGTATTGGCGCCGGCCCGAATAGCGCACGGCAATGAAATCCCCTGGCCGCACCTGACGCCCCCAGAGAATAGTCTTGTTCGGCCGGCCTTCTTTTAAATCAAGCTCCGCCACCTTCGGGAACTGCTGGATCACTTTGGCCACATTATAATCCGTGGTCAGTTGCAGGCCTTTCCATTGGGAATAGGCCGCCATGAGAACGTCGGCGCAATCCACGCCGATGTAGTGAACGCTCTGGTAGGGAATGCAGCCGAACAAGGCCGGGACATTGAAAAAGGAAGTCAAATGGCCGAGAAAACCCTCGCCGTCCCGGATGGATATGCGCATCACGGCCGGAGACAGACCGCGGTAGTCAGCGGCCTGGATGCCCGGGCTTTGATCCGTGCGGCCGTTTGCGAAGACCACCGCCTGGATCCAGAAACTGCCCTTTTCCGGATGATAAAAAGGCGAGGCATCGGCCGGGTTTAGAAAACGCGGTGAAATGGTCCATTGATCGCGAAAGCTTTGCAATTCTTCAAGCTGATAGTTGATCCTGGCAAAACCCAGCCACTTGTAAGCATTGGCTTCCCAAGGGAAGCCGGCATTCTGATAAATCCGGGAGGTGTCCGGGATGATTTGATACCAGGCAATATGACCCCCTGGTACGGGATTGACTTTTAATTCAAAGGGCGTGCCTTTCAGGGGTAGTATGGCGCCGGTTTTCTGCCAGGGGCCGTTGCCCACCCGGCTGAAGATGTCGACCTGGGCCATACAAACATAGGGAAAAGCCGGCAGCAGGCATAGGCTCAACAGCAGTAGTTGGAAGCATTTTTTGCAAATAGTCACAGGCTTACCTCGGTGAGAGCTGTTGCTTGTTTTGCAGGAATTTACCATAATCAAATGGTTTCAGATCCTGCCCGCTGATTTGCAGCACCATCATATGCAGATGGGTGGGCGAGCGTTGGGGAAAGGCGTTTTTACCGGTGCGACCCATGGAGGCCAGGGCCTGACCTGCCTTGCGGAAATTACCGGGGACCACATCAATGCGTTGCAGGTGGGCAAAATAAAACAGGCGGCCATTCAGGACGTCCAGGGCCCAGATATAGTTCCCGCCCCGAATGGCCGAACCAACCTGCCAGTCGGTGTTCACGGACAAGATCAGGAGATCCACCGGCGCCAGGATCGCCACTTCGGCCTTGGTGCGGTCATCGCAACTGTCCTGGTTCCGGTCGCGGATGAAAATATCATAGGCCGGATGACCGCCGTGGCGGTTGCCGTCATAGAAATCATAGCCTTTAACCGATGACCCGCCGTAATAAATCCCGGGCTGAAAGCCGCCCTGGCCCATGGAGGCGGCGGTGTACCCCTTGACCGGAAAAACCCAGGCAGTCTGGGCTTGAAAGTCAAACCCTTGGGCGAATCGTTTCAGCTCCGGATAGAATTCCTGAAATTGCCTGCGGGCCGCAACCTTGGGAATGAGCTGGTCCCTGACGGCAATTTCAAACTTCTGCCAGGTTTCGACCATGGTCTCAGCGGCTAAAAGCTCGCCGCCAAAAAATAAAATGAACAGGCCTGCCGTATAAAAAGAGCGGAATATTTTCATGTAAGATTTTTAAGGAGCGATTCAGCCCATTCCGGAAATGGATCAACCAATTTTTTGCATCTGCCGTGCTTTACAACGGCGATCTGTTGAAAGGGATTGCCGTGAAATGAATTATCCAGGAGCCTGGCCTCGTCTGCCAACGGAAGGGCGGCGGCGATATGTTTCATGGTGCGCGGGATGCGGCTGCGGATTTTCTCGGCAGGCACATTGTGCCCCCCTTCCGTGACCCGTTGGCGGACCCGGGCTTCATTTAGTTGGGGGGTGTTGAGATGGAAGTATATCAGGATGATTTCATAGCCGAGGGTCTTGGCCTTGGCTATAAAATCAATCTTGGATTCATGGGAAAAGACGGTTTCAAAGCAAAAGGAGATGCCCTGATAAAGGAGATCCTCCCGCAGTTTCTCAGCCAAAACCGCTGCATCATAACTGACCTGCTCTGGATTCCGGGGGTCGATTTCCTTGGCGATGATATCGGCATTCACGAGTTTGGCGCCGCGAGGCAAAAGGAATAGACGGTAAAAAGTCGATTTGCCGGAGCCATTGCCGCCTGCCAAAACCCAGAGCTGTTTCAATGCAGCGGACCTTGCATCTTGAATTTGCCGCTTTGAAACTGCCCTGTGCGCCGTTCTCCGGTGGCGGTGTTGACTTGGTCGAGAAGCCCCGGCCGGGTTAGGCTGGCTTCATAATACACCGCGGCAGAGGTCACTTTTCCCGCAAGTTTCCCTTTTTTGCGGCCGGCCTCCAGGCTGTTAAACACAGTATCGGGATTCACGGCCGCCGATTCGGCCGGCTCGATGCGGATCTGTTTGATGCCTTGGATGACGGCGAAAATATCCTTGAGATCGATCAGGCGTTCCACGGCGCGACCCAGTTCCGCCCAGAACTCGATCTGCTTGGGGATCGATCGTTTTTGGACCAGGCCTTCCCGTTCTGCGGCAGCCACCAGCTCGGAATTTAATCGCATGGGACTGTTCATTTATCATTCTCCTATTATATGCTGCTTTTTGCTGCAAAATATAGCCTATAATAGGTTGAATGTCAATTTATCCTGCTCAATAGGGAAGGCATTTCCGCTCGACGCAATTACGGAGTGTGCGGCAATAAGCGTCCATCCACTGCCGGTTTCGGTTTCGTCTTTACCACGGCGGCTTTTGGCGTAAGGCGCAGGGCCGCGCTGTTTTTCTCATAAAAGGTTTCCGGCTCATAGGTCCAACCTGCGGCCAAACGCCGCTCCTCTTTCAACAGGCTGGAATAGGCGTAAATACCGGTTACAAGGGACAGCAATTTGGTTTTCCAGCCGAATTCCTTATGAATATCATGCAACAGCCGGTCCATCTGCAGGAACAGCCGCTTGTCGCGCTTGAAATATTTGCGCATGGCCCAAACAGCTCCGGCATAGGTGGCGCGCAAAGGGGCCACTTCCCGGGCATACCGTGCACGGATGCGCGGATCAGGGCTGTTTTTGTAATGCTGCCAGCCGGTCAATAAGGTCCGGATGAGCCGGGCCAGGCTGGGGCCGTTCTGTTTGAAGTCCTGATGAAAGGCCTGCAACAGAAATTCGCCTTCCTCCCCGTTGCGGAAATGCTTGTGACGGTAGTTGAACCGGTATTGGCCGTGGGCATCGGCCGGGGGAAATTCGTTTTCATCCATAAGCTCGCCGTTTTGCAGGTGCTGTTCGTAAAGGGGCGTGCCGGGATTGGGGGTATACAGCATGAATTGATGAAAATCCGTGCCATGGCTGACGGCGTGGCCGATGACACTGTCCATGACTTCCGGCCGGTGTTCTTCCAGGCCGATGATGGAAGAGCCCAGCACCCGGATCCCGTGGGACTGCAACTCCTTGACCAGTTCGCGGGTGTCGATGTCTTTGAGTTTGCGGTATTGACTTGCCGCGCCTTCGATCCCCATCCAGATCCAGCCTATCCCCAGGCCGACGATTTGTTCCATGCTGTAGGAACGCAGCACCCGGGCGGAGCTGAAGACATTCAGCATCCAGCTTTTTTTGTGGGCCTGCATCAGTTCCAGCAGCCGCAGCGCCCGTTTGCGGTGCAGCAGGAAGTTCTCATCCAGAATGAAGAAGGATTGCACTTTCAGTTCTGCTTCAATTCCGCACATGATCTCGAAAAGCTCATCGCCGGTTTCATAAAAATTGAGGAATTTGCCCTTGCCGCCGAACAGGGCCGAGGTGGAACAAAAATTACAACCCACTGGACAGCCCACCGAGGGAACCAGGATGGCGGCGGTATCGCCGGGCTTATCCCGCAGGGTCAGGCCCAGTATGCGGGCGCCGAAGGCCGAATAGGCCTTGGGATGGCGCACCGGTGCATCCGCGGGCTGCCCTAGAAAACGGCGGAACCAGGCTACGCCGTCGCCCTTGACGATGTGATCCGCATCGACAGCCTTAGATAGTCCGGCCTTGTTGGCGATGTGCCCACCCACTACGATGGCGGCTTTGGGTTGATATTGCCGGATCAACTCACACATTTTTTTGACCTTGCCGACGTTCGGCACAATGGCGCTGATACCGATGATGTCGTAAGGATTTTCTTTGAGTTCCTGAACAAAGCGCTCCAGACTGGGAAAATCCAGCAAGGTGCAAGGCGCCTCCATGTTGGCTTGGAGCATCATCAGGCCAAAGGAGCGGTGAAACATGCGCAGGGAAAAACCGCCCTGAACACGGGTGACCTGATTCTGATAGAGTTCCATGGGATTGATGGCCCGGCTGCCGAATTCATCGTCCCGGGCAAACGGACCGAAAACGCTGGATAATAAGACTTTGGCGCGAATCCCCTTGGGATGTGCCGTGATTGGTTGTGTCATGTTTTCTCCTGTTGCTGAATAAATTTCATTCAATGCGCCCAAGACGGCGAATTGGATGCATCATAATGGAAGGCTTCATCCAACAACAGGCAAATTTTGCTGTTTTACAAACGTTTTACAATAGGCTTGTTTTTCCGGTTTTGGGAGTGCGCAGACTTGTCTGCGCTCTGCAGGCAGTGACACGTCACTGCTTTAGAAAGCGGCGACACGTCGCCGCACTCCAAAACAGTCAGGCCGGAGTTGAAAATCAATCCAACTGTTTACATTGAATGCAGAATGCTTATTGTGAATCAGTTGCATTAAAAATCATAAATTGTTGCAAGCAACTGAATCATTTTTGGCGGAAAAGGAGGTGTTCAATGCAAGTCGATACATTGTTTTCTCCATTCACGATAAAAAACCATACCCTGCGCAACCGCATCGGGGTTGCCCCCATGACGCGCATCTCCTCCAGGCAGCACGGCATTCCCCGGCAGGATGTGCTGGACTTCCTGGTGCGGCGCGCCCGCAACGGCGCGGCCCTAGTGTATACCGAAGCCATTGTCACGGACTATGAAAGCGCCCAGGGCTATCCCAATCAATCCCGGCTCACCACCCAGCGCCAGATCGATGCCTGGAAGAAGGTTGTCGACGACATCCGCAAAGCCGGAGCCCTTTCCATCGCCCAGATTTTCCATTGCGGCCGGGTGGCCTGGCCGGAAATCAATCCGGCCGGCCGAATCATTGCGCCGAGCGCATTGGCGCCCAGGCAGGATAATATGTTGACCGGCAGTCCATATCCTGTGCCCGAGGCCATGTCGCGGTTTGACATCGAACATGTTGTTCATGGTTTCGCAGAAACTGCCAAAGGCGCAGTTCAAGCCGGATTTGACGGCGTGGAGATTCACGGAGCCCACGGCTATCTGGTCAGCCAGTTTTTATCTCCTTACAGTAACCTTCGGGAGGACGGATACGGCGGCAGCGTGGAGAACCGCTTTCGCTTTGCCCACGAAGTCATCCAGGCGGTGGCCCAGGTCATGCCCAAGGATCGCCTGCTGATCTTCCGCATTTCCGACTGGGGTATTGTGGACATGGATGTCTCCCTGTTTGAAAACCAGGCAGACTATCAGGAGACCATCCGCCTATTATCCGGGGAGCCCATTGACGCCATCTCGGTTTCCACCTATGATTTCAAGGCTGCGGCCTTCGGCATGAACCAGAACATGGCCCGGATCACCCGCGCGGCCACTTCCCTGCCCATCCTGATCTGCGGCAGGATTCATGACCGCGCCAGTGCTGATCAGGCTTTGGCAGACGCGGATGTGGTGCTCAGCGGCAAATCCATACTGCTCAATCCCAACTGGGTGGAGGACCTGCGGTCCGGCAAAGCCATGCCGCCCCATAAGTCCGCGGATGCTGATGTGGCCTATACAGAAACACCGTTGCCATAATGAAAGGAGAATTCAGATGTCCCAGAACAATGACACCCATTTAAAAACTGTCGGTTATATCCTATGGATTTTCGGTTTCACCGGCTCCCATCGCTTTTACTACGGCAAGCCGGTGTCCGGAACTTTGTATTTTTTTACCCTGGGCCTACTGGGCATTGGCTGGCTCATTGACCTGCTTCTGATTCCCGGCATGGATCGACAGGCGGATCGACGTTTTAAAGAGGGACGTTTGGATTATACCGTAGCCTGGATCCTGCTCACCTTCCTGGGACTTCTGGGGGCCCATCGCATGTACATGGGCAAATGGTTCACCGGTATTGTCTACTTGTTCACCGGCGGTCTCTTCGGACTGGGCTATCTGTATGACTTCTGGACGCTGAATAGTCAGATCAGCGAGCTGAACGAATCATGAAAGGACGTCTTGATCATCGTTTCTGCCGAATCGCGGCTGGAAGCCGCTCCCATAATGGGGGATAGTCGAAACGATGATCAAGGCTTGAAAGGATTCGACATGAAGTTTACTTTTGCGCACAACAACCTCAATGTGCTCGATCTGGAGAAGAGCCTGGCCTTTTATAAGCAAGCGCTGCAATTGGTAGAGGTCCGCCGGAACCAGAAACCGGACTTTACTTTGGTTTTTCTGGGGGACGGTCAGACCGGCCATCAACTGGAACTGACCTGGCTCAAGGACCGGAAGGAGCCCTACAACCTGGGCGACAATGAAATCCATTTGGCATTTCGGGTGGACGACTATGCCGCGGCCCATGCTCTCCACCAGAAAATGGGCTGCATCTGCTACGAAAACGAAGCCATGGGAATCTACTTTATCTGCGACCCGGACGGTTACTGGATTGAAATTCTGCCGGCTCAGAGGAACTGAACCCTTGATCATCGCTCAGGCCGGTCGGGAAAATTCGAATGACGAAATACGAAAAAGCACCTCGACAAACGATGCAGCCCAGGGTAATCGCATTTGGTTTTCGGGGTCGGGGTCGCTATCGGTATCGGGGTCGATAACGATAAAAGCTCGATACCGATTCCGATACCGATACCGACCCCGAGAGGTTGGATGGAAGAGATAAAACCAAATCATTAACGAATCGCTTTGTTTTGGTGGGCTATAGTATTCAGTACCGGAAATAGTAGTAGAATTTGAATGATAGTCAATAAATTACATATCGCATCCCTCATTGATGCCCATGCTCATTTGGATGCCATTGCGGCTGTTGACACGGTGCTGGCAAGGGCCCGGACGGCGGGCATCGGTCAGGTGGTTGCCGTGGGCATGGACAAGGAGTCCAATGCAAAGACCCTGGCCCTGGCGGCCCGTTTTCCGGGGGAGGTATTGCCGGCCCTGGGTTATCATCCCTGGTCCATCCAGGAACAGGAGGTGGCGGACAACCTGACTTTCTTGGAAACCCATTTGTCTGGTTGTATTGCTTTGGGCGAGGTGGGCCTGGATTACAAAGTCAAGGTGAAAAAAGAACTTCAGGTTCATGTATTGTCGCGTCTATTAGAAATGGCCCGTAAAATGGAAAAACCGGTGGTCCTGCATTGCCGTTTTTCACACGCAAGAACCCACGCCATGACGGCGGCAGCCGGGATCAAGAAGGCGGTGTTCCATTGGTACAGCGGCCCCTTGGATGTTCTTAATCAGATCATTGCTGACGGCTACTATATTTCCGCCACCCCGGCCCTGGCTTTCAGTCCGCCCCATCAGGCGGCTATCATGCACATGCCCCTTGAGAAGATCCTTATTGAAACCGATGCCCCGGTGGCCTACCAGGGGAAAGTCTCCGAACCTTGTCATCTGCTGGATACCCTGCATCATCTCAGCCTGTTGAAAAATCTGCCCAAGGAAACTCTGGCGGAGATTGTCACAAAGAATACAAAGGAATTTCTGGGGCTATAGAACCATGCCGGTCTCTCTGCTGCGAATTTGCTTGACGCTGCTGACCTTGTTGCAACTACTATCAGTGATGCCGGCCCGGGCTGGGGAATCAACCCCTGTCATGACCGGATTGACCGGCAACGGTGAAGCCGGGGCAGGGGAAAATACCGAGGACCCAAAGACCCTGACCCGCCGGCATGATCCTTTGGTGGTGTCCGGTGATCTCCTGCCGGTGTTCGACAACGTGCCCATTGAAAATCTGCGGCTGCTGGCCCACGACGGTCGGAGTTTGAAAGTCATTCCTTTTCAGGTTGATGAGCGTGATCCGGAAGGGGAGTTTATTTTTACAAAAGGTCCTGCCGCCGGCAGGGATGAGGACAAGGGCCGCTTTGATTACAATGACGAAATCGTTTTTCTGGCCCAGGATACCGGCGCCAAGGCTTTGCCAGACGAATGGGCCGGGCTGGGCGACATGGGTGCTGAGATTGTGATAAACGATCCCCAAGATCCATCCCGCAAAGGCTGGGTCTATCTCATTCATTTCCCGCAGCACCCGCCGCCCCTTTCCACCACGGATTATGTGCACTACTCCCCAGGCCGGGAAATTGTCCGCAGTGATTATTACACGCTGAAATACAAGCCTGGTGCCCCCTTTTACATGGATATCATCTGCCCTGAATCCGCCGGAGGCAACGGCCAGGACTTTTTCGACCGGGTCAAGGTACGCCTGTCCGTGGATGCTTTTTTTCACCTCCTGCACATCCAAAAAACCGAAGAGGATTTTAAATCCAGGGTCATGGGCTGGAAAGACGGCCCGGTGCGCGTGCTGCGGCGGGTGGAAAATTATTTCCGGATTCTGTTCAATCTCTCTTCCCCTTCGATTTTTTCCGTGAACGAATACTACCAGCGCCTCACTTACACGCCGGTACAGATCACCATTCCTTTCCGCCTGAAATGGGTGTTCAACACCTTTGCCGTCAATGACTGGACCTGGCGGATATACGGTGATTTTCCCGGCCTGAAGGGCGGCCTGGCCTATACGGACCGCAACCTCGACGGCTTCCATTTTACCGGGCATCATTCCGCGGAAGAAATTGCCAAAAATGTGGATCTTTCCCGCTTCAAATGGGGATATAATACAAGAGCAGGAGTGGGCACCTGGTTTCCCAATCTGCTCATGCCGGAGATGCTCTACGGTGTTCTTGCCCTGTATGTGGTGGATGATGAAAACCAGCCTGACCAGCCGGACGACATCCCTGGATTGATCGGCGGTGGCATGAAAGGCCAGTTAAAGGATTTCAATCCGGACCTGATGAATAAATTGGATCCGGGCACCTATGAACTTTCCCTGGATACCTATTTCCCCAATCCCGGCATGGGGATCGCGGAGGT
Organism: Desulfosudis oleivorans; assembly: GCA_020723325.1. Lineage (GTDB taxonomy): Bacteria > Desulfobacterota > Desulfobacteria > Desulfobacterales > SURF-7 > DYJD01. The sequence goes on from DYJD01000023.1 coordinate 30,259, forward strand.
GGAAGAATGGCTGCAGATCCGTAATGTTCCATTGCAAGTGGAAATCGGCGCCGTCCGGTTGAAAACAGAGGCCGGCAAAGACCGCCGGAATCAAGGCTCAAAATCCGTGGAACCGCCTTCATCGGCTGATAAAAACAGGGGGTTCAGCGGACTGTTGACCGACACCCGCGGCCGGGAACTGCGGCTGCATGATCTGTATTTCTATGCCGGTTCCTTCCGCGTCACCCCCCGCACCACAATACTCGGCCGGCTTTTCACCAAGGATAAATACCTGCTCCTCAACTTCAAGGATATCCGCCGCCTGGAGCACCGTTTTGAAAAAACCGATCCGATCTCGGAGATGAAAAATCCCATGGTCCAAAGCTTGACCATGCAAAACGGCAAGACGATCGAATTGTTGGGCTGCAAACCCTGCGGTTTCAGCGGCCGGCTGCCGGACGGCAAAAAAGTTTTCCTTTGGGACACCCAGATCCGCTCCTTGGCATTTGTTCCGGAATGATTTTCCAGTTTACTTTCCGGGAACAATACCTATCTTTGCCATAGAATAACTGAAAGGAGACATGCCAGGCGCAAAGGAGGTGATTCGAATGGAAACCAACAAAATTCAAAATATGCCGGATTGCCGGAAAAAATGCACCGATGCCTTTCTGGATTGCACCAGCCATGAGTTCAACGGGTGCGTAGAGGCTTACCGCATTTGCAAGGAAAAATGTAAAATCGATCCGGAAAGCTGAGTACCTATGATGAAGCCTGCGTGTCCGCCCGGAAAAGGAAACTCTGGTCCCAGGAAGAGGCTTTGGTTTATTTGAGATCCCTGAGGCGGCGCCACTCCGCCTTGTGGTTCCAAATAAGCTGCAACCTGGCCCAACACCCGATCTACAATTTCCGGGCGGACACAACAAATCCATATGGTACCGTCCAAGAAGACAGAATTCAGGAGTCAGAATTCAGAATGGCGGTGAATACGACTCCGGTAACTTACCGATTTCTTCAATTGCATCTATTAAAAATCTCCAGCCTTCAGTCTTACCACCTGAGCAGTTACAAAAATGAGGTGTGAAAATAAAAAATATTGAATAATTGTAAGCACTCAGGTAAATAATCGGAAGACTGGAGACTTTACGCTATGATCCATTTTCTCATAGGAACAAAGACTATAATTCAAAAATGGCTGAGAAGAATAGTATTCTTGCTATTCGGCTTTGTGGTCTTGTTGATCAGAAAACAAAATCATGTAAAATTTTAGCAATTCTCCTGTGCCTGTACTTCCCCATCGGAACAGTATTAGGTGCTTTGATTCTTTTGTTGCTTTCACAAGGTGCCATGAGCAAGGGGTTGTTTGAATCATAATAGGGTGTATTAACTGGCCTATTCATAAGAAATTGATAAGCAGGATGGAAGGATTTTCTTCACAAAAATTCAGGTCGTACCGCCCTGCGAGTAGACAATTCTGTCCGATATTCTGAGAACTGGAGAAAATGAAACAGAAAATAAACGAATATCCTTCTTGGCAATATCTGGAAGTGCAAATCGGTAAAGATTACAATACGCTGGAAGAAGTTGAGGAATATGATGCACGGCACGGCAAATTTCGGAACATCGATGAGGAAAATGATAGAATCATAAGAAGCATAGGCCTTACTTGTGAACAAACGGTTCTTGAAATCTCAAAAACCATGCTGGCGTATGCTGCTAAAAAGTCGGAAAAACTTGGCATCAAGAACATTGTCTTTTGCCATGCAGGGTTCCTCACCTATCTTCACACGGCCGAACCTGTCGATGCCATTGTAACCAGCACGGCATTGCATCATCTACCTGATTTTTGGAAGGGTATTGCATTGCAACGGCTGAACTGTATGATGAAGGTCGGCGGTCACTTGTATTTAAGCGACGTGATTTTTTCCGCTGACAACATACATGAGAATATTGAACATTGGATTTTAAAATTGGAACAGATTGGCGGGCATTCACTCCGGGAAGATGTGGAGGCCCACATCCGGAAGGAGTTTTCAACCTATGACTGGATCGTCGCTGGCCTTCTTGAGCGGGCAGGTTTCTGTATCGTCGAAAAGACCATCGAAGCAGGAGTAATTGGTAAGTATTTATGCAGGAAGGATGGTAGTCAACTTCAGAGGGCCTGTCACATGTGATCCGACGGTCGATCGAATTCAGGCTGCTCAGCAATATCGAGATTGAGCTTGCCCGGAAAGAAGAGCGCAGATTGAATAATCTTTATAACCTTGAAATCCCATCTGCGTGGCCTCCACTGAAAACAGAAGCCGGTGAAACTTTGGATTCAGAAGCCGAACAACCGGACAAATCACCGGTTGAAGTAATTGAAGACGCTTTTCAGGAAGAAATCGAGCATGGCAGATAAAAAACACTTCATAAGAAAGCTGTATCGCGATAGGTGCGCTAAGAATGAAAAGCATGTTGACCGCCGGTGAAAGATTATTTCGAATATTCTACCATTCACAACCCAGTCATCTGAGCCTGAAAATCATCTCCATGTGGTTGCCTCAGAAGAGCAGCAGATCACCACCCTTACCATATGGGAACGGATGTCCTTGCCCTGCAAGCCGTTGATCGGTGCGGAAATGTGAAAAAGAGGCTCCCGGTTCCAAATTAAAATCAGGGTGTATCGTATCTCTTCTTGTGGATAAGTTCCAATATCTTGCCCTGGGAAAAAATTTGGCGTATCCTGGTGATCGATTATTACATGAAAGACTGAGGCCCAGGTGGAACAAAGCAAAACCGTATTAATTGTGGACGACGATGCCAATATTTTACAGGTGGCCGGCTTTGCCGTGAAGAAGGCCGGGTATGAGGTAGTGTTTGCCCGGGACGGCCGGGAAGCCTTGAGTGTGTTTGCCGAGGTAAAACCGGACCTGATCGTCCTGGATGTCATGATGCCGGAAATGGACGGCACCGAGGTCTGCAAAATCATCCGCAGTCAATCACAGGTTCCCATCATTTTCCTTTCGTCCCGAGACGATGAAATCGACCGAATCATCGGCTTGGAACTGGGGGGCGATGATTATGTCACCAAGCCTTTCAGCCCCCGGGAACTGGCAGCGCGCATCAAGGCCTTGTTCCGGCGTATGGAAGGCCTGGCAGGCGGCGGCCGCCATTCATCGAGTCCCCAGCCTGCCGGCCGCAAGACCATGGAATGCGGCTGCATAAAACTGGATTCGGACCGCTTTCAGGTTTTTTGGAAAGACCAGGAGATTGTTTTAACTGCTACGGAATTCGCCATCCTGCGCACCCTTTTGGCCTATCCCGGCAAGGTGTACAACCGGGAAGAACTCATGGCCAAGGCTTATGATATCCATACCGTGGTCAGTGACCGCACCATTGACAGCCATATCCGCCATATCCGGGAGAAATTCAAAGCCAAGGGTGGGGACCCCATTGAGACCATTCATGGGCTGGGTTATAAAATCGTTTCCAGTCCCGCGGTTCAGCCATGAGGTTCCGTCCCAGGCTGCGCACCCTGCTGCTTTGCTTGAGTCTTACGGTTCTGCTGCTGCCCCTGGGCGGCATCGCCATCCTGCGCCTGTATGAGAGCGAACTGGTCAAGCAGACTGAATCCGAATTGATCAGCCAGGCGGCCCTGACCGCCGCCATGTTCCGGGCAACCTATCTTCAGCAGTTTGAACAGACCCGGAAAAACAATGTGGAAATAGACCCTGCCGGCCTGGGTAATCCCCTGGTGAAAAACTGGCTGGCGGAAAACGCCGACGGCCTCACGCCCCTTCCACCCCAGTTGGACCTGGCCCGGATCTGGATCAGACCCCGGGCGCCGGCAGCCGCGGCAGTGGAGCAGGAGCCTGAAGCGGTGGCGCAAGAGGCAGGCCGGGCCTTGATTCCGGTGATTGCAGGGGCGACCAAAACGATTCTTTCCGCCATTCGCATTGTGGATCATAAGGGGATTGTTGTGGCCAGCAGCAGCGGTGATCTGGGCTTGTCCTTGATGGCCATGGAAGAAGTGGAGCGCGCCCTGACAGGGGAGCCGGTCAGTCTGCTGCGAGTCCGCCATCCGGATTCGCCTTTGCCCACCCTTGATTCCATCAGCCGCAGAACCCGGCACCGGGTTTTTGTGGCCTTGCCGGTTGTGCTTGAAAACCGCGTGGTGGGGGCTGTTATCGCCTCCCGCACGCCCTTGGATGTGGCCAAGGCTTTGTATCTGATTCGCGCCCACCTGCTAAAGGCCGGTTTTATTCTGCTCTGTGTGGTTCTGCTCATGTCTTTGCTGGCCACCCACTTCATCAACCGGCCGGTGAAAGGCTTGATCGCGCAGGTGAAAAGGGCCCAGATGGGGGGGCCGGATGATCACAAGCCCCTTGAAAACCCGGTAATTCAGGAAGTGGCCGAGCTTTCCGAAGCCATTGCCCAAATGTCCAAGACCCTTGCGGAGCGGGCAGAGTATATCAAGACCTTTGCCGCCAACATATCCCATGAATTCAAGACGCCCCTCACCTCCCTGCGCGGTGCCGTGGAAATTCTGCGGGATCATTACGAGGATATGAGCCCTTCGGAGCGGGAAAATTTTCTTGTCATTCTTCAGGATGAAACCCGGCGTTTGGAAACCATGGTAAAGCAGTTGCTTGATTTGGCCCGGGCCGAGGTATTCAAGCCAGAAGGAGAAATGACAGCACTGCAACCTGTTCTGGAAGAAATGGCCGCTCGATATCAGGATAAAAAGCTGGCGGTCAAAATCATGAACGAATACAATGACGGCCGGGTTGCCATGGGCCGGGAAATTTTTGCTTCCATCATCTCAAACCTGCTTGACAACACTTTGCTGCATGGCGGCGAAGGCTGCAGGGTTGTAATTTCGATTTCAGCGGTTGCAGCCGGAGACCGGCCGCAAGTTGTGCTTGTCATAGCCGACGATGGCAAGGGTATCAGTCCGGCCAATGCCGAGCGCATATTCCGGCCGTTTTTCACCACCGCCCGAGACCGGGGCGGCAGCGGTTTGGGTCTGGCCATAGTCAAATCCCTGGTGGAGGCCCATTACGGCACCATCGAATTGCTGCCTTCAACAACCGGCGCGGTTTTTAAAATCGTGCTGCCCTGCTGACGTATTTGCCGGGATCAGTAAGAATTTCGACCTTCAGCCCTCCAGGGTCAACCGGACTTTTTGTCCAAGTTCGGCATAGGAGAACGGTTTTTGAATGAAACTCACGCTTTCCTCCAGCACGCCGTGGCGGGCAACGGCGTCGGCGGTATAGCCGGACATGAACAGGCATTTCAGGCCGGATTGAACAGCCCGGATCTGTTCTACCAGGAGCCGTCCGTTCATTTGCGGCATGATTACATCGGTGAGGAGTAGATCAATTTTTCCGGCGTACGTCTCAGCCAATTTCAGCGCATCCGAGGGTTTGGCCGCCGTCAGCACCATGTAGCCGAGCTTTTCCAGCATGGCTTTTGCTGTTTCGAGAATGCTGGCCTCATCCTCCACTATCAAGATGATTTCTCCCTTACCATGCGGGGGCTGTGGCGCTGAAATGGTTGTGATTTCGGCAAAAGCCTGGGCGTGCCGGGGGAGATATATTTTAAAAGTCGTCCCTCGGCCGGGTTCGCTGTAGACATTTATGAAGCCGTTGTTTTGTTTGACGATGCCGTAGACCGTGGCCAGACCCAGGCCGGTGCCCCGGCCGACCTCCTTGGTTGTGAAAAATGGTTCAAAAATGTGCTCCAGGACATCTTTTTCCATGCCGCAGCCGTTATCGCTCACAGCCAGCAGCACATATTCCCCCGGCATGGCCTCGGGCTGGAGGCGGGTACTATCTTTGTCAAAGGTCCGGTTGCCGGTTTCAATGGTGATCTTGCCCACTCCGGCGATGGCGTCCCGGGCGTTTACAAACAGATTGGCAAGAATCTGGTCGATCTGGGCAGGATCCATCTTTACCAGCCACAATCCGGATTTGGGCATCCAGGCCAGGTCGATATCTTCACCGATCATGCGCTGCAGCATCTTAAGCATGGCGGTGATGGCGTCGTTCAGATTCAGGACACGCGGCATCACGGCCTGTTTTCGGGCAAAGGCCAGCAACTGTCCGGTGAGATCGGCAGAACGCCGGGCGGCTTTGTGAGCGCTTTCCAGGTTTTTGCGAATGGCGCTGCCGGCCGGGGCTTCCGGCAAAGCCAGCTCAATATTGCCCAAAATGGCCTGGAGCATGTTATTGAAGTCATGGGCCACACCACCGGCCAGCCGGCCCACGAATTCCATTTTCTGGGCCTGGAGCAGTTGGCTTTGCAATTTTTCGTGCTCCGCCTCCGTCTGTTTACGGGCGGTAATATCCTCCCCCGAACTGAGGGTGCCGATGATCCGGCCGTCCTCATCAGTGAGATTGGCATTGCGCCAGGCGATCAGGCGGCTTTGGCCGTCCCGGCAAAGCACCGCATTCTCGAAATACTCCACGCTTTTCAGGTCACCGCTCATGATACGCCTGAAAACAGGATAAACCTTTTCCATACCCATGGGCTGGGGCAGGCAGGTTTCGAACCAGTTTCGCCCCAGCAATTCCTGCTCATTATAGCCCAGCAATTCACAGCCCTTACGGTTGATCATGGTGATCCGACCCTGGGCGTCCAGGGCCACCATGATGGTTTGAACCGTATCCAGATATTTCTGGTTGCGGTCGCGCTCTTGCTTCAGGGCGGCCTCTGTTTTTTTACGTTCGGAAATATCCCGAAATACGCCTACCAGCACGGTCCTGCCCCAGAGTTTGAGTGGAAAAGAGGTGATATCTGCATGGAAAATTCCGCCGTCCTTTCGCAGCACGGGCAGGTCCGGGGCCAGGGTCAATTCGCCACGGACCATTTTTTCAAAGGCCGCAATAACCTTGGGCAGAGACTGCCGGGGATGGATATCTGCCACGCTCAGATCCAGGATTTCATTAGATGAATACCCCAGCATGTCAAGGATGGCCTTGTTGCCGAAAAGGAATTGTTGGGTGGTGGTATCGGCCAGTAAAATGCCGTCGCGGGCATTATCGAAAATAACACGAAGGCTGTCTTCGGATTCCGTAATTTCCTGAGTATATTCCATTTAAAAAGTATATGGAAAGACTGCCACTGTGTCAATGGGCTCAGTGACAAACGGCAATGCCATCGCGTTGGGTCTTTACATCAGCAAGGGAAACGCCCTGGTTTTTTGGGGTTTATAGCCCAACAACGGGCCGGGGGTATTTTTAGATGGGATTACTCTGAGATACCCGCTGTTGCGGCTTTTCAAAGGTTTTGATTGCAAGATACGCTGCAAATATGGTATAAATTCAACCAAATCATACATGTGAAAAACAGGCCGTGGTCATCGTTTCGGCTTTATCGCGGCTGGAAGCCGCTCCCACAATGGAGGATGGCCGAAACGATGATGAAGGCTGAAAAACTTGTCCCCCATCCGGTTAAGTCTTTTTTACTATTTGAAAACGGCATAACAAAATAAGCCTCTTCCCTGTTATACAGTGCAAAATAAAACCGAATCAGCAGGGGGTCAAAATGGAAAAAACAGCTATCCAGTTTGATTCAAGAATGAATTTTCCCTGATTTTCAAGGGGGGTATCATGAGAATTTTATATTTGATCTTGCTATGGTCGCTGATTTGTTGCGGGCAAGTTTTCGCTGAAACACTGGAATTGGTTACACTTCAATACCCGCCGTACGAATTTAAAGAGGGTGGAGAAGTCAAGGGTGTAGCTGTGGAGATTGTCAAAGAAGTTTTTCAAAGGATGAAGCAACCGATTCATATTTCACTCCACCCTTGGGCAAGGTCACTAAAAAAAATTGAAGAGGGGAAAGCGGATGCCATCTTTACCGCCTATAAAAATCCCGAGCGCGAAACTTATATGGATTTTTCACAGGAAGTGCTCATGCCGCAAATTGTATCCCTTTTTGTCCGCAAAGATTCGGACATTGCCTTTGACGGCGATCTTAGCAAATTGAAGCAGTATACTTTCGGTACTGTGATTCAAGTCAGCTATGGCACGGTATTCGACAATGCCGTGAAGAATAAAATCATTACTAAAATCGACCACCCGGCCCATACCGGCGAAATGAACCTGGAAAAACTTCTGCGCGGACGCTTTGATATCTTGGTGAGCAATAAATATGGCGCCATCGCCATTTTAACGGCGATGAATGCAAGAGATAAGGTAAAAGAATTAAGTCCGGAAGTTCAAAGTGTTCCATCCTATATCGCTTTTTCAAAAAAACGCAATTTAGTGTATGTACGCAAAGAGTTTGATAAAGTACTTAGGCAGATGATCGACAGCGGTGAATATGACGCCATTATCAAATCGTATTTTCAATAATATTTAAACTTTTTGATCAGGACTGACTTTATCGGTGGCCAAATCTAATACACCTTACAAGCCCTATAAGGAAACGCCCATGAAAAAAGCGCATTGCTTCCCTCTAAGTAGGTTTTTGTTGTGGGTCATGATTGCTGCTTTTGCTAATCCCACTTTGCTGTGGGCGGATGAATCCGTGGAGATTAAATTCGGCATCACCCCCTGGAAAACCTCTGATGAATTGTACCGGATGCATAAGCCATTAATGAACTATCTGGAAAAGGAGTTGAAAACCAAGGTCAGCTTCAATGTAACCAAAGATTATTCAGACTTGTTGGAGCAGATCAAGCTGAAGCGCATCGATATCGGTTCTTTTTCGCCCAATGCCTATGTGGAGGCCAAGTCCGCGCTTCCTGGTTTAAAATATATTGTAACCCCCCAGGAAAAAGATGCAAATGGGAAGTTACAGCCTTATTACCAGGGAGTTATCATTGTGCTCAAATCATCCTCTATCCATTCCCTCAATGATTTAAAAGGTAAAACCTTCGGCTTTACTGACACCCAATCCACCAGCGGTTATATTTTCCCGCGGAACCTGATGCAGAAAGAAGGGATAAATCCTGATACCGATTTTTCAGAGATATTCATGTTGAAAAAGCATAATAAAGTTACGGCCGCTGTGGTCAACCACTCCGTGGACGGCGGGGCCACGGCCAAGGCCCATTTCCAGGAAGCGGTGAAGGAGTACGGCGATATATTCAGGGTGATTGCCGAGACTCCACCCATCCCCTACGATGCGTATGCAGCCGGGCCGCATGTATCTTCCGACATGTGTGAGGCACTCAAAAAAGCGCTGCTGGCCCTGACACCGGAATCCCCTGTGATCCAGGAAATGAAGAAAAATGCTTTTGAGAAAGATGCATTTATTGCTCTGGATGATCATCTCTATGATGTTATTCGTGAGGTAAATAAACAAATAAAAAAGTAGTCTAAGCCCACTGTCTCTCCGATAAACCTGATATTCCGGGATATCTTGCATGAAGCTGTTGACGCAAATCGTATTTCTGGTTTTTTTCCCGATACTGCTCATTATGGGGGTCTCGCTTTACCAGATCGAAGGTTTATTGGAACATTCGGATAAAACGATCAAGGAACGGTTGCTTGGTAAAAGGATATTGATCAAAGAAGAGTTTGATACTGCCTTGAAGCGGACACGCCAGGTGGCCTCCATTATCGCGACAAGCAGCGAAATCGCCCAGGCCATTGAATCAAAGGATGCGGATTTTGTATTTCAGCGCGCGAACCTTTTTCTGAATACCGGCATGGATTACATCACGCTCATCACCATGGGCGGCAAAGTGTTTGCGCGCGGCCATGATGAATTCCATTTCGGCGATGATCTCGGCAATGATCCGCTCGTAAAGAGGATGCTTGCGGGAGGAAAATTCTCTTTGCTTACCTCATTTGATAATGGGCTATATTTTCTGTCTTTTTTACCCGTTAAAAAATATGAAGAACATCATGTGGGCGGAGTGATCGTCGGGATTTCATTGGGAACGAAATTTTTAAACAGCCTCGGCAACCAGTATAAGCTGGAATTGGCGGCCTATCAGAACGTCAAGCGGATTTCCGCTTCTTTTGAAAATATCAGCCGTGTTACTGCATGGGATACAACCGGTTTTGATTATCAATCCGAGGGTGGGGAAATCATTCACATCACCCTTTATGAAGACAACCAGAGGGATCGGGACAGCCTTATTCGGTTGAAGAAACTACTGATCGGATTTACAAGCGGATTCAGTTTGCTGCTGATGGCCGGCGTCATCTTTTTTGTCCGCAGGATTGTTCACCCTGTCAAGATATTGGTTCACGAAATGGAGCAGTATGCAAAAGGGGATCGGACCTTGTCCACACTGCCGGCACCTAAAAACGAGATCGGCCAGTTGAGCGCAGCCTTCAGCAGTATGCGGAATGAAAATTTATCGCTGTTGAATACGCTGGAAGAAAAAGTTCAGAGGAGGACGGAGCAACTGAATAAATCCTTAAAGCAGCTTGAAGAACAGCATATCCATTTACAAGAGGCCAGACTTACTGCGGAACAGGCTTCCAAAGCCGCCCAGGAGGCCAACTCCGCCAAGAGCGAATTTCTAGCCAACATGAGCCATGAGATCAGAACCCCCATGAACTCGATTATCGGTTTTACCGGCCTTGCCCTGAAAACCGAACTTAGCGCCAAGCAGCATGATTATCTATCCAAGATAGATTTATCAGCCAAAACCCTTTTGGGTTTGATCAATGATATTCTAGATTTTTCTAAAATGACGGCCCGTAAATTGAAGATGGAATCAATCGATTTTCGCTTGGATGAAGTAATAAACAATGTGGTCAGTATGATTTCCGTCAAGACCGCCGAGAAGGGGCTTGAGCTTATCACCGGCTTGGATGCGGATGTCCCGAATGGGCTGGTCGGCGACCCGTTGCGGTTGGGTCAGGTGCTGATCAATCTGGCTAATAATGCGATTAAATTTACGGAAAAAGGCTATATCCGGTTAAAAGCGGAACTGGTTGATAAAGACCGGGAGCGCTGTAAAATCAAATTCTCTGTTTCGGATTCCGGCATAGGGATGACCCCGGAACAGATCGCAAAGCTTTTTGCACCATTTTCCCAGGCAGACACCTCTATAACCCGTAAATTCGGCGGAACAGGACTTGGTTTAACCATATCCAAGCGCCTGGTGGAGATGATGGGCGGTGAAATCGGTGTAGAAAGTGAGCTAAGCCAGGGAACTACCTTCTTTTTTACTGCTGCTTTTGCTTACCGAGCAGAAGAAATGAGCAAAGGTCATATTGTTACGACCGATTCCACAAGTCTTCAAGAGTTCCTATATGCTGGAAATGAGGCAGGCATGGCAGGCGCAAAGGTCCTTTTGGTTGAGGACAATACTTTGAACCGGCAGGTGGCAACGGAACTACTGGAGGGTGCCGGTTTGGTCGTGGAGGTCGCCAATAACGGCCAAGAGGCGCTGGACGCTTTATATAGGGCCTCATACGACCTGGTGATCATGGACGTGCAAATGCCGGTTATGGGAGGTTATGAAGCGACCCGTTTGATCAGAAAGGATGACAAATTTTGTGAATTGCCCATCATTGCCATGACGGCTCATGCCGTGAGCGGAGTCAAGGAGGCCTGCATGGAAGCCGGTATGAATGATTACGTCGGCAAGCCCATAGATCCGGACCAATTGTTCGCTGTTTTGCTGCAGTGGATAAAACCACGGCCACGGGGAAAAAGCAAAGAGGCAGAGGGGCAACACCAAAGGGCAGCAAAGATGGTTGTCGATGTTGATTTGCCCGGAGACCTGCCCGGGATCGACATGGCCGCCGGCCTTAAAAGGATTCGTCAAAATAAAAGGCTGTTTAAACAGATGCTGATTGATTTTGGGAAGGAATATGCTTCGGCTGTGGAAGAAATCAGGAACTTGATGGACAAGGGCGACTTCCAGGCTGCGCAGCTTTCCGCCCATACCCTCAGGGGGGTTGCCGGTAATATTTCGGCAAATGGCGTATATGCGGCGGCAATTGAACTGGAAAAAGGGATAATCAATAAGAATACCATGAACTACGATAGGCTGTTATCCGATCTTGACCGGGCTTTACAACCGATGCTTTCTGCGATAAAGGATTTGGAGCAGAATGGGCAGCAATACTATGACTCTAAAAATAAGTCTCTGGACCATGCCAAGGTCGTCCCAATTCTGATGAAACTATCCGACCAGCTTAGAGATTCAAACTTGGAAGCAAAACATACCTTTCATTTGCTTCAGGAGCATTTCATCGGCACGGGCTATCATCAGGAGATTAGGTCGCTGGAAGTTGATATTGCCGGCCTCAATTTTAGGAAGGCTCATCAGGCACTTCAGAAGCTTGCAGCACTACTGAATATTTTTTTTGAATAGGTTTTGTGGCCTTGATCATAGTTTCGGCCGTATCGCGGCTGGAAGCCGCTCCCACAATAAAGATCGGCCGAAACGATGAGCAAGGCTGCTTTTGTTGATATCAGCATTTAAACATGCTGCTCCTGGGCGTCGATGACCGCCAGGGCGGTGGTATTGACAATGTCCTCCACATCCGAATTGCGCTGGAGCACGTGGATGGCCTTGCTGGTGCCGGTGAGAATCGGGCCGATGGCCTTGGCGCCGCCCAGGCGGTCCATGAGTTTGTAAGCGATGTTGCCGGCTTCCAGGGAGGGGAAGATCAGGATGTTGGCCTTGCCTTTGAGTTCATTGAAGCTGTAAACCTCGTTGAGGATGTCCGGCACCATGGCGGTATCGGCCTGCATCTCACCGTCGATGGTCAGATCCGGCCGCCGTTCCTTTACAATACGGGTGGCGTGGGCCACTTTCTCCGCCAGGGGATGACGGGTGCTGCCGAAATTGCTGAAGGACAGCATGGCGATGCGCGGCTTGATCTCCAGCAGGCGTTTAACGGTATCGGCGGCGCAGATGGCGATTTCGGCCAGTTGCTCGGCGTTGGGTTCGATGTTCACGGTGGTATCGGCAAAGAAGAGTACGTCCTTTGGGAAGACCATCATGTAGAGGCCGGCGATTACCGAGGTCTTCTCCTCCAGGGGCAAGGTCTGCAGGGCCGGACGGATGGTGGTGGGGTAGTGTTTGTTAATGCCGCCCACCAGGCCGTCGGCATCACCCATCTTGACCATCATGGCGCCGAAATAATTGCGGTCAAACCGCAGCAGTTTTTTCGACTCCTGGAGAGTGATGCCTTTGCGCGCCCGGAGAGCGTAGAAGGCTTGCACATATTCATCGAAACGTTCAAAAGTGTTCGGGTCCACAATGACGGCACCGCTCAGCTCCAAATGCAGTTCAGCGATGCGATCGGTTATCTCCTGGTGATTTCCAATCAGAATCGGTTTGGCAATACCCTCATCCAAAACCACCTGGCAGGCTCGCAGGATTTTGGGTTCATTACCTTCCAGGAAGACAATGCGTTTGGGCGTGCGCTGGGCACGATGGATGATGCGGCGCATGAGCTCCTGGGCCCGGCCCAGGCGGCTTTCCAAGCTGTCCCGATAGGCCTCCCAATCCTTTATCGGCTTTTTGGCCACACCGGTGGCCACCGCCGCCTTGGCCACGGCCATGGTCTCCCGGATCAAAACCCGCGGGTCAAAGGGTTTGGGAATGATATAATCGGGCCCGAATTGGACGGTCTGGCCGCCATAGGCCCTGAGCACCGCATCCGGAATATCCTCCTTGGCCAAATCCGCCAGGGCCTTGACCGCGGCGATTTTCATTTCATCGTTGATGGCGGTTGCGCCCACATCCAGGGCGCCGCGGAATATAAATGGAAATCCGAGCACGTTGTTTACCTGGTTAGGGTAGTCCGAGCGGCCGGTGGCCATGATCAAATCATTGCGGGCAGCCACAGCTTCCGCGTATTCGATCTCCGGATCAGGATTGGCCATGGCGAAGACGATGGGCCGGTCGGCCATGCTTTTGACCATCTCCCGGGTGACGATACCGGCGGTGGAAACCCCCACAAACACATCGGCGCCGGCCAGCACGTCGGCCAGGTTGCAAGGGTGCTCCCCATTGGCCCACCTTTCCTTGTACGGATTCATACCCTGCTTGCGGCCTTTGAAAACCAGCCCGATGGAGTCCACCAGATAAATGTTTTCCCTTTTTGCCCCCAGCTTGATGTATAGCCCGGCGCAGGCCAGGCCGGCGGCACCGGCGCCGGAAATCACGATGCGCACCTCGGATATTTTTTTGTTCTGGATTTCCAGGGCGTTGAGCAGGGCTGCGCCGGAAATGATGGCGGTGCCATGCTGGTCGTCGTGGAAAACCGGGATGTTCATGATGCGTTTCAGGTTTTCCTCGATATAAAAGCATTCCGGGGCTTTGATGTCTTCCAGGTTGATGCCGCCAAAGGAAGGTTCCAGCAACTTAACGGCTTTTACAATCTCATCCGGGTCGGTGGTGGCAAGTTCGATGTCGAACACATCAATATCGGCAAAGCGCTTGAACAAGACGGCCTTGCCTTCCATGACCGGCTTGGCTGCCAGGGGACCGATGTTGCCCAGGCCCAATACAGCCGTGCCGTTGGTCACGATGGCCACCAGATTGCCTTTGGCCGTGTATTCAAAAACCGCATGGGGATCCTTGGCGATTTCCCGGCAGGGCTCGGCCACACCAGGTGTATAGGCCATGGACAGGTCCCTTTGGGTTAGGCAAGGTTTGGTGGGTTTGACTTCGATTTTTCCCGGGCGTTCCAGGCGGTGATAATCCAGGGCGTCTTTTGCTCGAATCACGTTAAGTCCTCCCTCATTAAAATACGGGCAATGGGCGAAAATGCTGAATCACGGTCGGATACTGATTGCCCAACAAGTCCATGGACATGGTCCGATAACCAATGGTCCAGATATTGATCACTTTGGGATAACCGTTGGCGCTGAACTGATCGTCCACGATGCCGATATGATCCAGGGGGGTGCCGTTCTGAACCCCGGTGTCCATGATGACAATATCGCCGGGCTTGAAATCCTCCGGCCGGGAAGAAGGTAATGACCGGGCCTGGGACGAAAAATAGGCTGCCAGGTTTTTGGTTCTGCGATGATCGATATGATAATTCGGCTGGGTGACCAGCTTCCGGTAGCGCTCCGGATGCGCAATGATATCTTCGTGAACCTCGGCCTGCAGATCAATGCCGGCATTTCGAAAGGCCCTGATCACGATATCGGTGCAAACCGCTTCATCCGCTTGAATATCGCCCCGTGGATAATCAAGTGGGATAATTGCGGTTGCAGCGCGGGTGTATAAAGCCGGATTCGTCAACTGCTTTTTGGCGCCCACAAGCACCTGTTGATTCAGGTCGGCCCGCTCATTCAAGTCTTTTTCCTGTTCCTGGGAGTGAAAGATATCCACCCTTGTGCCCAGGCCCACAAGCTCGTACAGCTCGATAATATCCGTATCATCCAGGGCCACGCATCCAAGGGTCCAGTCCTGGCCGCTGCCGCCGCCGTGAATCCGGATGGACCCGCCAAGGGCGGTATTTTGATTCGGCATTTTACCGGCTTTGATGCCCTTAACAATCTTCAGGTAAGCGGCATGGTCAATCAGCCTGTCGCTTAAACCGCGTCTCGCGTCTTCGATGTTGGGATAGCTTAAGCGCAAGGAGCGCGCCCCGTATTTTTTGGCTTCCGGGTTGCGCAGGGCTTCGCAAATATAAAACCGGCCTTCCGGTGTTCCGCCGTCATGCAGTTTGACTTTGTCGGCCAAAGGGTTAAAGGGGCATAGGGCGATGGGGTAGGACTTGACGATTCTACCGGTAGTAATCAGTATAAGTTTTTTTTCCTTTTTATAAACCTTGATGGATGGAACCGACTCGGCGGTCGCATCCACACTGCCGCTTTGTCCGCTTGACGCGTCGATCAGCAGCCAAAACAGCACCAAAAGACAGAATAGACCAGGTATGGGTTTGACGACATTTTTGCGAAGCCTCATAAGCCATAAGTATTCCATGGATCGAGCCTGGATACAACCGGAATTATCACCGCCGAATCGTCGAGAATTTTTTTTACAAAACACCTGCGGCACTGAAATTCATATTGATAGACAGCCCCGGCTTATTATAAGATTGCTTCAGTTATTCCCCAACCCCTACGAGTGTGCAAAGGTCTTAGCCATGACAAAATTAAAGATCTTGATCGTTGAAGACTCTAAAAGCTTGCGAGAATAAGCCGCGGTAATGGTTAATCATCAATTGTCAATGAATAATTATTAATTGACAGATAGGTTCAGGAGCGCCTGGAATTCATTGAAAAGAGGCTTAACACTGGGCAAGTACGCCCCCCTTCATCTCGGCCACCAAGCGGTCATCGAGACCGGCCTTGCGGAAATGGACGAGATGCTCATTATTATCTATGATGCCGTCGATACTACTGCAATCCCCCTCGGTGTCCGTGCAGGATGGCTGCGCTCCTTATATCCTTCCGTAAGGGTGATCGAAGCCTGGAACGGCCCCAGGGAGGTCGGCTATACCCCGGAATTAATGTCGGCCCATGAACGCTATATCATTGATACCCTTTGCGTAAAGGGTGTCACCCATTTCTACTCCAGCGAGCCTTACGGCGAACACATAAGCCGGGCGCTTGGAGCCATGGACCGCCGGGTGGATGAAGCGCGCCTAAGGATTCCTGTTTCTGCAACCAAGGTACGTCTTGATCCATATGGGAATCGCGCTTGGGTGCACCCCCTGGTTTATCGTGATTTGATCATCAATGTTGTTTTCCTGGGTGCCCCCTGCACAGGCAAAACTTCTCTTGCGCAGCGCTTGGCTCGGGAATACCACACCCAGTGGATGCCGGAATACGGCCGCGCATACTGGGAAAAGCATCAGACCCATCGGCGTCTAACGCCGCAGCAGCTTGTGGAAATCGCCGAAGGACATATTCTCCAGGAAAACACGCTGCTGGAGAAGGCCGATCGCTTTCTTTTCACCGATACCAATGCCCTTGCTACCCTGACATTCGCCCGTTACTACCATGGCCGGCCGGAGGCTCGCCTCATGGAGTTGGCGGCTCAGGCCCGGTCACGCTATGACCTGGTGTTTGTCTGCGACATCGATATCCCTTATGACGACACCTGGGATCGCTCCGGTGAGGTCAACCGGGCCGCTTTTCAACGCCAGGTTATCGGGGATCTGAACGAACGTAAGATCCCCTTCATCCTCCTGCGCGGCGCTCTGAATGAGCGGGTAGCGCGGGTGCACGAGGTTCTCGGTTGCTTCAAAAAATATATGAACGTTCTGCAACTGTTTGGAGAAAGTCAATCATGAGCCATTTTCTCAGTGTCGATACGATTTTTTTTACTGTTTTCGGCTACCCCATGAGCTATATCGAGTTCAGCGGAACCTGTCTCTATCTATGGTCGGTCTGGCTGATTGCCCGGCGCAATGTGCTCACCTGGCCCATTGGAATTGTGAGCGTCCTCCTATACATGGCGCTTTTTTACCAGATCCGGCTGTATTCCGATACCCTGGAACAAATCTACTACCTGGGGGCCAGTATTTACGGTTGGTGGTATTGGTCCAAGTCGGATAGGGACGGCCGGATCATTACAGGCGTAAGTTTCAGCGACGTTGGGCCTTTGCTGAAATGGCTCGGCCTGACAGGCTTTTTTTCAGTGGTTTTGGGCCGGATCATGACTCATATCCACGCGTGGTTGCCGCAATGGTTTCCGGAACCCGCTTCCTATCCCTACATTGATGCCTTGACCACAGTGATGAGTTTTACGGCCATGTGGCTCATGGCCCGCAAGCGGATTGAAAGCTGGATATACTGGATCATAGTGGATATCATCGGAGTATGGCTTTATTATGTCAAGAATGTGAAGTTTGTCGCCTTATTGTATGGGATCTTGCTGGTGCTGGCTATCAAGGGGTTGCTGAACTGGATGAATGCAAACGGAAAAATTCAGGTAATGGATGAGGTGCTGACGTAAGCCGATATGCAACTGCGGATTGAAAAATAATAAACGGGATGATAAAAGAGACGCCGTTTTGTGCTTGGAAATACGTTAGGAACCCTTGAGAAACGATGAGATCTTCATCCGGCGCACATTTTATCGCCCTGGATCATGTCAGGGCGCTGGCGGCTTTTATGGTATTTGCATGGCATTTCACGCATGCAGGGAACGGTTCCATCGTGCCGTTTGAATATTTGCCGGCTTTTTTTCCATTGGCTCTGCTGGATGAGGGGCATACCGGGGTGGCCCTTTTCATGACTCTGAGCGGATACTTGTTTGCAAAGCTATTGAACGGCAAACAAATTGATTTTAAGGCCTTTATTTGGAACCGGGTTCTGCGCCTGCTGCCCTTGCTGGTGCTGATAATCATGATGGTGGGTGCTATTAAATTTTTTCGCCAAGAAGGTATCCGGGCCTATATTACCTATGCATATTCCATTGTGCAAGGCGTCTTATATCCCTCCCTTCCCAATGGCGGCTGGTCCATCACCGCGGAATTCCATTACTACATAATTTTGCCCTTCTTCCTTTGGATGCTGAGAAAGTCAAAGTGGTGGCCTGTTTCAATCCTCTTGGCGGCCATGATCCTGCGTCTATATATTTACCACGTGAAGGGGCAGGTCCAAGCCGTAGCTTATTATACCATTATCGGTCGGATCGACCAATTTGTGCTGGGAATGCTGATATATCACTTTCGGGAACGTATCACCCGCAACCATGTTTTCGCCCTGGGGACCATAACTGCATTCATTCTTTTCTATTGGTATTTTGATCTACGGGGTGGTTTTTTTAAAAATCCTTCCTACCCGTCCACAAATCCCATCTGGATTTTTTTTACCACCCTCGAGGGCTTTTCCTATGCTGTGGCCATTGCCTGGTATGAAAGTTCCTTTTGTCACCCGACAACCGGAATTTCCAAGTTAATCGGCCGTATGGGGGAATATTCCTACTCCATCTATCTATTTCATTTTTTTATTGTATTTGACGCGGCCCGGTTCGTGAACACCCATCTGATGAAAATATCCAATTTTTATTGGGCCTGTATTTGGGCCTTCTTGGCTTTTATTGTCATCATGATGCCCATCGGATATCTCAGTTTTCGTTTCATCGAAGCACCTTTTCTACGCAAAAGAAAAGCGTACATTCTGGGGACGAGGGCGCCGTCCATGCCCGCATCGCCCAATTGTTGATTTGGAAAAATAACCCTTGATTTTTCATCGGGGCATGGTACATATGTCACCGTTTGTGGGTGGATACTGTGAAATTCAGGTTCGGTCTGATACGAACAGGGACCCGAACATAAACGACCGCTGTATGTTGCGGAGAGATGGCCGAGTTGGCTGAAGGTGCACGACTGGAAATCGTGTGTGCTCTAAAAGGCACCGAGGGTTCGAATCCCTCTCTCTCCGCCACTTTTATTTTGGATTCATCCCTTCTTCCGTGTTTGATCTCCGGGCCTTCTTCCTGATTTTTTTGCCATGGCTGTCTGTTGATCAAGGGGCACGGGCCGGCGGCCTGACCCGGTAGCGGATTTATTTTTAAAGATATAGAGGTTTTGGGCATGTCTTATCTTGTGCTGGCACGGAAATATCGCCCGCAGACATTTGAACAGGTGGTCAACCAGCCCCATGTGATTCAGACCTTGACCAATGCCGTGGCAGCGGATCGCATGGCCCATGCCATCCTCTTTTCAGGGCCGCGGGGCACCGGCAAGACCACCATTGCCCGGATCCTGGCAAAGGCCATGAATTGCCATGGGGGCCCCACGCCGACGCCCTGCAACCGCTGCCGGTCCTGCATGGAGATCACCACCGGCAAGGCCGCCGATGTGTTCGAAATCGACGGGGCCTCCAACAACGGCGTGGATCAGGTCAGGGACCTGCGTGAAAATATCAAATACATGCCCCAGCACAGCCGTTACAAGATTTATATTATTGATGAAGTGCACATGCTCAGCACGGCGGCCTTCAATGCCCTGCTGAAAACCCTTGAAGAACCGCCGGCCCATGTTCTTTTCTTCTTTGCCACCACCGAGCCCCATAAGATTCCGGTGACAATTCTGTCCCGCTGCCAGCGGCATGATCTGAAGCGCATCGGCTTGGAGGACATTTGCCGGCACATGGCCGATATCTGCACACGGGAATCCATCTCCATCAGCGCCGACAGCCTGGCCCTCATCGCCCGTGAAGCCGGCGGATGCATGCGGGACGCCTTGAGCTTGCTGGACCAGGTGGTCAGTTTTTCCACCGGTCCCATCCAGCATGAGCAGATTCTTGAGGTTCTGGGGGTTGTGGACCGCAAATTGATTTTTGATTCAGCCCAGGCCATTTTGGAACATGACATTCCGGCCATACTTGAAATCATTGATGCGCTTTTCAACCGCGGCCATGATTTGAAAAAATACTATGCCGAACTCTGCACTCATTTCCGCAACCTGCTCGTGATCAAGCTGGGGCAGCAGGTGGAACGCCTGGTGGATGTGCCGGCCCATGAGATCGAACAGATGCAGGTCCAGGCGCGCAATGTTGCCGGGATTCATCTCAGCCGGATGCTGGAACGCTTGCTGCAGGAAGAGGTCTTTGTAAAATCTTCCTCCCAGACCAAGCTGGCCCTGGAAGTGACCTTGATTAAAATCATTGAACTCAAACCGGCCTTGCCCATTGAAAGCCTGATTGAAAAAATTGATATTTTGCGGAATGAATTTCAGCAGGGGACATTGGTCCTGCAAGAACGAACAGAACAATCTGGGGAAGACCGGCCGCTGGCCGGTGCGCCCATGGACCAGGGCCGGGTGGCCGAACTCCACCAGGCCAAGCCGATGCCGGCGGCCGGACTTGTTGCCCAGACAAAGGACCCGGCCGCGATTTGGGAGGATATTTGCCGTCGGATTGTGGCCAAGCATCCGGCCATGGCCACATCCCTTGCGGATTGCACCCTGGCTGGTTTGACCGAAGGCGGGCTGGTTATCCAGGTAAAAACCAATGCTTTTAAAGCCGACATGATCCAGCGCAAGAAAGCCCTGTTCGACGAGATGGCCGCCGAATCCTTTGGCAGAAAAATGGATTGCCGTTTTGATATTCAGGTGGATATAAGTCAAGAAAAAGCCGCGGCGCAGAACGGCCGGCTGCGGGAGGAAGCCTTGCGCCATCCCCTGGTGGCGGAAGCGGTGGAGCTGTTCCAAGGCAAAATTGTGGATGTTAAAATTTTATAGGAGGGAATTTTCATGAAGGGTATGGGGAACATGATGAAACAGGCCCAGCAAATCCAGGCCAAATTAGCGAAAATGCAGGAAGAACTAGTCCATAAAACCGTGGAGGCGTCTGCCGGCGGCGGCATGGTGAAGGTGGTGGCGAACGGCAAGCAGCAGATTGTTTCCATTCAGATTGAAAAAGAGGTTGTCGATCCGCAAGATGTTGATATGTTGCAGGATCTCATCCTGGCGGCCATCAATGAAGCCTTGTTGAAGTCCCAGCAGATGGTGTCCGCGGAAATGAGCAAGATCACCGGAGGTTTGAATATACCGGGTTTGATGTGAGCCCGGCAGACACGGTGAACCTGAAGGGCCATACGATTTTTCAAATTCCTTAACCAAGAAAGATGTCGGCATTCCATGCAGTACTACCCTCCCACGATTGTCAGAGCCATCCGCAATTTGAGCAAATTACCGGGTATCGGCGAAAAAACCGCGGAACGACTGGTGCTTCATCTGCTCAGGGCGCCGGTGGAGGAAGTCGGCGGCCTGGCTTCCAGCATTATGGAATTGAAAGAAAAAACCCGTTTATGCGCCATGTGTTATTCCATGAGCGACCAGGAGCGCTGCCGGGTCTGTGCCGACCCGGGCCGGGACCCGGCCTTGTTGTGCGTGGTGGAACAACCGGCGGATATGGTGGCCATTGAAAAGTCGGGCGGATTCAACGGGCTTTATCATATTCTGCAAGGCGCTCTGGCACCCATGGACGGAATCGGCCCTGCCGACCTCAGAATCCGGGAGTTGCTGGAGCGGGTGGGGGCGGGTGTGGTCCGGGAGGTTGTTCTGGCCACAGCCACCAATGTGGAAGGGGAATCCACGGCTGCTTATCTGGCCGAACAATTGAACCGCTTTCCCATCAAGGTGACGCGCATCGCCTCGGGCGTACCCATGGGCGGGGATTTGAAATATGTGGATCAGGTTACCATCAAACGGGCCATGGAGCAACGTCATGACATCTGAGCGCTTGAAGGCCGCGGATATCTTTCAATGCAAGAAATGCGGCGACTGCTGCAAAGGTTACGGTGGAACCTATGTCACCCCGGAGGATATGGAGGCCATTTCCCGTTTTCTGCATACCACCACCGCGGATGTCCTTGCCAACTATTGCTGCATGTCCGGGACCAAACCGGTTCTGACCCAGCAAAAGAACGGCTATTGTATTTTCTGGGACAAGCTTTGCACCATCCATCCCATCAAACCCCGCATGTGCCGGTCCTGGCCGTTTCTTCAAGCGGTAGTGGCGGCCCCCCAGAACTGGGAGATCATGGCGGGTTTTTGTCCCGGCATTCGAACAGATATTCCGGATGGAACGATTGTTGAAATCGTCAAGGCCGAAATCAAGCGCATGAAAGCGAGCCGGGAAAAATGATCGGAATCTTTGATTCAGGGATCGGCGGCCTGACGGTAGTCAAAGCCATTATGGAACAACTACCCGAATATGATATTGCTTATTTCGGCGACACCGCCAGAACCCCTTACGGCAGCAAGAGCGCCGACACCGTGGCCGGATATGCCGCGGAGAATACGGAATTTCTGCTCAGCAAAGGTGCGCGGGTGATCGTGGTTGCCTGTAATTCGGCATCCAGCGTGGCCATGGAGCGTTTGCACAAGGCCTATGACGGGCCCATCTTTGAAGTGATCACACCGGCCGTGGAAATGGCAGTGGCGGCCTCTGCAAAACACCGTATCGGCGTAATCGGCACCCGTGCCACCGTCAACAGCGGGATTTATACCAGGGAAATATTGAAATGCACACCGGCGGCCAAGGTTTATTCAGAAGCCTGCCCGCTCTTGGTGCCGCTGGTGGAAGAAGGCTGGCTGAAAAAACCGGAAACGCGCATGATCGTCAAAAAATACCTGCTGCCCTTGAAAGTCCGCCAGGTGGATACGCTGATCCTGGGATGCACCCATTATCCGTTGCTGAAGACCATCATCCAGGCCAAGATCGGGAAGCGGGTCAAGATCATTGATTCGTCCGTGGCTGTGGCCGGCAAGGTCAGGCAATTCATGGATCAGCAACCCGAGATTGCCGAAGCCATGGCCAAAAACGGTCGCGCCCGTTTCTTTGTTTCCGATGTCACTGCCCAATTTGAAAAAATAGCGAGGTTTTTATTGAAAAAGGATATCAACCTGACCCATGTGGCCCTGTGAAAAAAAATGTCAAAGCTTTATATTCAGGAATACAGTCAGGTGCTCGTCGGCAAGGACATTTTCATCGCCTGCCGGGAAGGCATTCTCCGGGATCATTTCAAGGCCATTGTAGCGGATATCAAAGATCTGGAGCGCCTGGGGGTGCGGACCACGCTTTTTCACAACATTGCCAACCGGTTTGCCAATCAACAGCATTTCAAAACCCTGGCCCGCAGGCTGGATTGCACCCGCATCATCCGGGTGCCTTCGGAAAAGGATTTTTACAATGCGGTTTTGGATTATCCGGAGCCTGCCTGCAAGCTGATTTTTCTAGAACGCAAATATTTGATTGATAAAGAAGGCGGACGCATCAATTCCCTGACAACCCAAAGCACCCGCGCCGCCATGGGCGAGTATGGTGATTTGATCGCTAATGTAAACTTCAAGGGAGTTCTCGAGCGCATCTGCGAAAAAATCGATGCCGGTAAAATCGACCGGGTCCATATCCTGCCGGCCGGCAAAAATACCATCCGCAATGAATTGTTCACCCTGGAAGGTTCCGGCACCCTGATTGCCAACAATTTTTCCGAAACCTTCAAGCAGGTGGTTTCCGATGAGGAAATCAATATTGTGGGCGGAATTTTGGACATCTACCGGGGAGAGAATTTTCTGCTCCCACGCAGCAAGACCTATCTTATCGAAAAGCGGGGCAATTTTTATATCACCCAGATCGACGGCATCATTGTGGGGTGTGTGGAAAAAAAGCCAATCGATGGTCAAACCGTGGAAATGGGGGCACTGGCCATTTCCTCCAAGTTCCGCAACCAGCATATCGGTATTTTCATGGTCAATGCCTTTATCCGGGAAATGCTGGGCCAGGGATATGCCCGCCTGATTTCATTGACCAACAACCCGCGCTTGCAAGCCTTGTTGATCTCCCTGGGATTCATTCCCGAATCCCCCCCGGAATACGCCTCACGCCAGGCCC
Source organism: Desulfosudis oleivorans (assembly GCA_020723325.1). GTDB lineage: Bacteria > Desulfobacterota > Desulfobacteria > Desulfobacterales > SURF-7 > DYJD01. The sequence continues at coordinate 54,463 of DYJD01000023.1, forward strand.
AGTCGCCCAAGGTCACCATGTTTTGTAAGAAGATTTCTCAGTAAAAAAGGCATGGCTTGCTAGTTATGCACACTCCGCTCCAAATTCCTGGTGGTGACAATAAGTTGTTGATAGCGCATTCGAATTACCGGCATTTCATTCGGGTCGGCCTGGGTGATGAATTGAATCACTTCAATCATCCGCTTTTTGCGATGGGGTTCCGCTTGAAGGACTTTGGAAGCACGCAAGGAAATTTCGTAGGGGGGGCAGAAACCATCGCATTTGATGACAAGACGGTTGCCGTTGTCCGTTTCTTCGTATTCAGCGGGTTCGCTGCACAGTATGCAATATGAATTCTCTTTCATTTCAAACACTTTCTAATGAAGCCAATGCACTTCCGATCGTACGAAAAGCCGGGCTAAAATGTTAAAAGCATGTTTTCCGGCAGGCGGTAAGATGAAATACCATTATGGTAAAAGAAAATGCTTGTCAACCATCTGATCAGAATGTATTGCTGCTGAATTCGTAAGAATGAACAACACCGGCAAATGACCTTGGTTCCCATGTCCCGCAACCGCGCTATATTGATGAAAAACAGTCTATGAACAAGGGACGGATGATGCTTGCGGCGGACAATCTGACCATCACCCGGAAGATGGTGGCAGCGGCCCTCCGGGAAATGGATCCCAGGCCCATCCGTGATCTGGTGTCGCGCATGCAAAAGGCCGGCGCAGAGATCATTGATATCAATTCCGGGCCCCTCACCCGGGAGCCGGAAAAAAAGATGGGTTTTCTGGTGGAAACCGTTCAGGAAGTCACTGATCTTCCCATCATGCTGGATTCCAGCAATCCCAAAGCCCTGGAAGCCGGTTTGCGCATGGGACGGGGCAAGATCGTCATTAACGGCTTTTCCCTGGAGCCGGAAAAACTGGCCCGTATCCTGCCTTTGGCCTTGAAATACCAAGCAGACATCGTCGGCTACCTCCTGTATCCCAACGGCCAGGTTCCCATGAATGCGGAAGATCTGACGGATTTGGCCATTCAAGTGCATGGGGCGGCAATCAAGGCGGGTCTGGACGAGGAGCGCCTGATCATCGATCCGGTGATCGCCCCCCTGATGTGGGAAAATGGGTTGCGCCATAACCGTCATGTTTTGGTCCTGCTCCGCAATCTGCCCGATCTGCTGGGCTTCCCTGTGCGCACCATTGCAGGGCTCTCCAATCTCACCGCCGGTCCCGGGCCCAAGGAGAAAAAACAAGTCCTTGCCCAGGCCTTTCTTCCCATGCTGGCTGCTGTCGGACTATCCCATGTTTTGCTGAATATCCTGGACCCGGCAATCGTCGGAATTGCCCAGGCCTGCCGAACATTATCCGGCATGGATATTTTTACCTGGGCAGAAGTGGTCATTTGATCAGTTGATTCATTTTGATGATGGGCAGAATAATGGACAAGACGATAAAAGCAACCACAACGCCCATGATGAGAATGATCATGGGCTCCAAAAGGGAGGTCAAGGCCACCATGCTGGCCTCCACTTCCTTTTCAAAAACGTCGGCAACCTTGTTGAGCATGGATTCCAGGGCGCCGCTCTGCTCCCCCACCTGGATCATTTGAACGGCAAGATGGGGGAAGGTGCCGGCGGATTCAAGGGATTTGCCCAGGGCATGACCTTTTTCCACTTCCTTGCAGGCGGTTTCCACGGTTTCGGCGATGATGACGTTGCCCACGATGTTTTTGACAATGTCAAGGGCCACCAGCATGGAAACGCCGTTTTCCAGCAGGGAGCCAAGGGTGCGGGCAAAGCGGGCCACGGCAAGTTTGCGAAAGATGGTGCCGAAGATGGGCAGGGAAAGCAGGAAGCGATCCAGGATGCGCCGGCCTTTTTCATTTTTGCGCATGGCCCGGATCACGGTCAGGCCGGCGATAAGGAGCAGCAGGAAAATCCACCAGTAGGATTTTAATACCGCGCTGATGGCCAGCAGTACCCGGGTGGGGGTGGGCAGGACCTGCTTGATATCGGCAAAGATGGAGGTGATGCGGGGAACGATGTAGGCCAGAAGAAAAAAAAGCACACCGGCGGCCACCACGGACATGACTAGGGGATAAGCCATCACGGATTTAATCTTATTGTTGAGGGATTGCTGTTTTTCAGCGATGTCCGCCAGCCGTTCCAGCACGATTTCCAGGGTGCCGGAGGATTCGCCGGCCCGCACCATGTTGATGTAAATCGGCGTGAACGTATCCGGATACAGGGACAAAGCCCCTGCAAAGCTGTTGCCGCCCTCGATGGAGTCCTTGATTTGCGACAGGATCTTGCGGAAGGTCTGTGATCTGGACTGGGGAATCAGGGTGGCCAGGGCCGAGACCAGGGGAAAACCGGCCCCCACCAAAGTGGAAAGCTGCCGGGTGATCATGGTCATTTCCGCGCGGCCGACCCGGGAAAACAGGCCGGCCAGGGCCGAGGCGCGTTTTTCCTTTGGGGATGCCGCCGCATAGACTTCCTTGATTTCAGTGGGATAAATTTTTGCGGCGCGCAGTTTTTGCCGAGCCAGACCAATACTTTCCGTATCAATAATCCCGGACACGTTCTTGCCTTTGATATCCAGTGCTTTATACTCATAAACCGGCATGGGGCACCTGCGTTGTTGGATTGGGCCTGTTTGTCATCAAAGGCCTTGGTCATCGTTTCGGTTATGCTCCATTGTGGGAGCGGCTTCCAGCCGCGATTCAGTCGAAATAAGATCAAGGCCATCATCAATATATTGAAGATTTTGGAATATCAAAACCATATTGCCTTGTAAAGACTTCAGGGATTGTATGTGGTTATTTTTGGGAACGGGGATTGGATATACTGGACAGTGCCGTCTTTTGAATAAAAAGGAATCACCCCACAAGCCGCAATCCTTCCGATCGGTTCAGGCGGTTTCTCAAATTTTGCAATTTGGCCGAAAGAATGATCAAGGCTTAAAATTCATTTAATCCGAGAATTTTTTACGTTGCGCTAACAATTCAATTGCGCTAATAAAATTCAGCGCCTGAATGAAAAGTCCCTTTTTTGTCAATATCTCAAGTTGAACTCAAATTTTGTATTCGCCCATATACTTAACTGAACAGAAAGCGAGTTCTTATCCATGGGAGGCGTCAAAATCATGCTACCAATCCCAAATGTACAAGAGGCGTTGAAAAGGGCCGTAAGGCTTGCAAAGCTTACCAAGCGTGTCACTTCGCATACTTTTCGGCACAGTTTCGCTACGCATCTGTTACAAGCGAATTACGATATTCGCACAATTCAGACAAGGTTGGGCCATGCCGATGTGAAAACGACGATGATTTATACCCATTGTGTGCCGAACAAAACAATAAAAGAGGCAAAAAGCCCACTTGATTTCTGATAAGGTTAGAAGAGGCATAGTTATTGCTTTTTATAGATAACACCCCTATTTGGGGGGATATTGGGACGATTTCGTCCATATAATAATTTGTTCGGCTGACCCACAGAACTCGCTCGGAAGCACGACGTGTTCTGTCAGTCCAAACAGCTACAACGCCTTCGAGGGAGGCAAGTGCATGCGTCAATTCGGAGGGAGCTGGAGCGAATCGAAACTCAATTGCGTTGAGAATTATGCTCTTGCCTATTTGCAGGTGATGCAGAAGCAGCACTGGTACATCTTGCACTATGTTGATGCCTTTGCGGGTCGTGGCAAACAGGTCTTGAAGTCAAGCACGCCCAGCAGCGCAGAAAGACTGGAACTCGAGTCGTTCTTCGGGGACTATTCGGAGAGAGCGGACACTGAGACTTTCCTCGTAGGGTCCTCCCTTCGCGCATTGTCCGCCTCACGCTCGTCCGCGCGACCCTTCGCCCATTTCACTCTCATCGAAGCTGACAAGTCATCCTGCGACGAACTCGAAGCGGTAATCCAGTCCGAGTTTCCGGACATGAAGGACAAGGTCGACGTGATATGCAAGGACGCGAACGTGGCCCTCAATGAATACATCGACTTGGTGGATTGGACCAGAACTCGCGCCATTGTTTTTTTGGATCCTTACGGACTTGAGGTTCGGTGGGAAACTGTTGTCCGTTTGGCAACTACTGGCGCGTGCGATGTTTGGTACCTATTCCCCTTGGGTGGAGTCATCCGCATGATGACCAATGATGGCCGGATTCCAGAGAGGTGGCAGGTCCGCCTCGATCAGCTCTTCGGAACCCATGAGTAGTATGATGAGTTTTACTCGACCGTGCGGCAGCGGACGCTGTTTGGAGACGAGGATCTTGTAATCAAGGATGCTTCTACGAAGCATGTTGTCACGTATGTGCGTGAACGTCTCCAGACTGCCTTCCCAGCAGTTTCTATGCCTGCAATACTTAGGAACGGAAAGGGAGCGCCGCTATTTGCACTCATATTGGGAGTTTCGAATCCCAGGAAGCCCGCACAGAACGCCGCACTTAGAATCGCAAACCATCTCGTGAAGGATTTGGCTCAACAATGAGCACTACGACTATAGAGTGGACAGAATCAACGTGGAATCCCGTCACCGGATGCTCGAAGATATCTCCCGGCTGCGTCCACTGCTACGCGGAACGTATGGCCAAACGACTGCAGGCAATGGGGCAGCCCAATTACCGTGATGGATTCGCAGTTCGCACGCACGATCACATGCTCAAGGTGCCTTTTGGGTGGGCGAAGCCGCGGATGGTCTTTGTCAACTCAATGGGAGACTTGTTCCACGAGGACGTCCCCATTGACTTCATCCGACGCGTGTTCGGCGTCATGGAGAGTACACCTCGGCACACATATCAACTTCTCACTAAGCGCGCAGGCCGTCTCGCTAGGGTCGCTCGGAGTCTTCCTTGGCCTCCGAACGTCTGGATGGGAGTCACCGTTGAGGACAATGAGCATATCAACCGCGTGGAGCAACTCCGGGAGGTCCCATCAGCCGTGAGGTTCCTGTCTATTGAGCCATTGCTGGGGCCGCTATCAGACTTGAACCTCGACGGAGTTGACTGGGTGATCGTCGGCGGTGAGTCAGGACCAGGAGCTAGAATTATGCACAAGAACTGGGTATTGGAAATCCGAAATGCCTGCTCAGCGCGAGCGGTGCCGTTCTTCTTCAAGCAGTGGGGTGGCACGCGCAAGAAGGCGGCAGGCAGGGAACTTGAGCATCGCACCTGGAATCAGATGCCAGACACGTCATTAGGAGAGGCCGAACCAAGGTTTCCACGGGACACGGGAAGAGGCCCGCGCCCGTGAAACCTGGGTTACATGCTTCAGGATAAAAATTGATAGATCAAAATGAAATATGTTCAAAGTAAGGTGCCGAATCAATTCCAAGCCAGGACTATGAGAAGCTTGGGATTGCATTAAAAACCATAGGTAAAATACCAATAAATGGGTTGAGACACACAGCAGAGAATGGAACCTGTGGCTGGTATATATGGTGTGGCGAGGAATTCAGTGACGATCCTGCTTTTTTTAAACCGTTGCATGTCAAACATATAAGCAAATATCTTCCAGAAATTGAAAAGTATTTATCTTTACCACCAGGTTATCGTTTTTTAATTGCGGGTGATTCTGAAGAAGTTTGGTTTGATTCTGCAAAAGGTCAAAAGGGCTCAAAAGGGGTCGCCCTTTAATGGGCGACCCCCGGTGCCCCGGTACCCCCGGTGCCCGGTGCCCGGTGGAACCGAGCCCCGGTGACCCCCGGTGGCCCGATGGACCGACCGACGACTTGGTGCGACTTCCGGTGGGTCGACCCCCGGTGGGACCTGCGACCCCCGGTGGCGACCCCCAGTGGCGGGTGGCCGGTGGACCAAAGATTTCAAGATCGGCAAGTTGCTGAAGAATCTCGATGCATTGAAAAAAATCGGCTTTTCAGCCAACCGGCGTCTGCTTGACGTCCAAACTCTCAGCCATGACTGCATGATCGGGGAAGACCGTTTTGTATCGCTAGTATAACCGCTTGTACGTCAGGGGCAGCGGGTTTCGGCATTGCCGTTCGGCAACTCCCGCGTGATGGCGTTTATGCATACTTTAGAGCGTATTAATCGATTTTTCCGAAAACGAAAAAAATTATCACCTTTATCAAAGCCGCCTTGAAGCTCAACTTAATTCAATAATGTATCTATATTCAAAGGATCGCCATGTGAGATATATACCGTTTTTGCCCCTGCCTCTTTAAGTTTGCGCCAGCTTGAAAACACCTGTTGCTCATCTTCAACAAGGATCGGCCGATGTTGACACATGCATATACTGAAAAGATCCATAGCCGCATCACCAATAAAAGCATGACCATTATCTAATACCACACTGATGGATTCTTTTGTATGCCCAGGAGTTTCAATTATTTTCCCGGGAATCCCGATTTCATTTAAAATGGTGTTGTCATCGCTTGTGATGATGATATCACTTGCCTTGAGTGATACTTCAGGATATGCATCATTATGAAATATTGAGAAAATACTTAAAAAGACACCAACACAAAAATTGACCGGCTTTTTGGAAGAATCATTTTTACCCTGGCTCAATCGTGGTATCGCATCTTTATGGGCAATGATCACGGCATTGCTGTCCTTTGCCAGCTTAGCGGCAAATCCTGCGTGATCGTCGTGATGATGGGTCAGGAGAATGTAGCTGATATCTACAATATGTATTTTCTGATGCGAAAGCGCCTCCCGGAAAAGATCATAATCATCCGCATAGCCGGTATCGATTAAGAGATACCCCTTTTTCGCCGGTATCAAAAACGCGTTGGTAAAGCCGGTTTTAATACATATGATTTCAGGGATTTTTTCTGAACCGGTTTTATAGATCCTGGGTTTTAACCCGCCACAGCCTAAAACCGTAAAGGAAAACATCAGGAAAAGCAGAAGCAAAATTTTAGATTCTAACCTGAAAAGAAATCTTGATTGATAATAAGATAATCCGTTTTTATTTATTCTGTACATAGCGTCCTCTTTGATTTTAAGAGATTGTCAGTATAATATTTGACTGTTTTTCGTAAGACTACCATAATATCATCACGCGTAATCCCAAAATGTTCGGCTAAAGCCTTCTCATCATCAACATTGTATCTAATTCCGGTTATATAGCCCAAGCCTTCATGCGATATGCCTAAAAATTTTGACAAACCCGCTCTTAAACATAATTTCATCAGCCATATGGGCAAATGAAACCGGGGCGGTTTTAACTCAAGTGAATGGGCGATTTCCTGAATCACGTTTCGTAATGGCGGCGTCCGTTCATCGATTACAAAATACGCCTGGCCCAAACTCTCCTTTTGGGCGCTAATATTTGCGATAAAAGCGGCCAGATAGTCCACCGGCACAAGCGGCAGCCAGTCATCTTTTCTACCCGGAATCGCCATCAGCTTGCCTGTATAAAGCTGGTCAATCAGTGATAACAAGCCGTCAGATTGAGAAAGGGAGATTTCACCGTTCTTTGAATCACCGATAAGCGCTGCCGGATTGATTATGGTAAGCGGGATTTTGTAATCCTGACAGGCCCTTTGAACCGCATAATGAGCTTTGATTTTTGTTCCATGATATATGCCTTTGTTGAACATGTACCATGCCCATCGATATTTACCCCAATCCCGCTGCTTTTCAAAACCCAGAGAATCCGGCGTATGTCTTCCCTTGCCGGCTTTATACCCGGTAATGTGGATAAAACGGCGGACTTTTTTAGCTCTTTCAGCAATCATTTTTATAAGTTCAAGCGGAGCCTCAACATTCACCTGATAGGCATCATCATAGCGAAGACCCCAGCCGGTCATACTCGCAAGATTATAAACATCAAAAATGCCTTTGAGTTTCTCTTGATCCTGCGTTGACATGCCCAATTCAGGTTTTCGCATATCCCCTTCGATTAAATAAATGCGTTTGGAATCACCGCCATGACGATCGATCCAGTTTAATAATTCCACCCCGGTTGTCATTTTATTCCGGGCTAAAACCCCAACACTTCTTCCTTTTTGCGTAAGTTCAAGTACTAACCAGCGGCCTATAAATCCTGTTCCGCCTGTTACAAAATCATCCAATTTTTTCATAGTCCTCCTGTTATATTGACCGGTTTATATATTTTTTACTAATTAAAGTACTATGTGTGTTAATTTGCATGCTCGGTTTTAAAACAATTTTAATTCATACATTTTTATAAATTTCAGGTATTGCTTTCTTCCGGCAGCATCCCCAAAATACATTCTGCAATGCTTTTTAAAGGCGCAGAGTCCTTATAAGCCTGACTAAGAATAACCGCACCCTCAACACTTGAAATAAATAGAGTCGCCAAAGACATGGCTTTTTTTGAGTCAATTCCAGCTTTTTCAAAACGTTGGCTAATCGTTAACTCCCATGACCTGAAATTTTCTTTACAGACCATTTGGATTCGTTCTGAAAATGAGGAGGCATCAGAAGAACTAGCTGCTAGGGGGCAGCCTTTTTTAAAGCCAGAGGACTCTAACTCATTGATAAAAAAATCGATAACCGTTCGCATGGCGGTTTTTAAACTGGCCGTGCATTGAAATATCTGCCGCAAGAGACTGTCTATCTCCTTTCCATTAAATTGCAGTGCTGTCGCGACGAGCTCTTCCTTACCGTTGGGAAAATGAAAATACAGCGAGCCCTTGGGCGTTCCGCTTTCACGGATAATTTCCTGCAACCCGACACCATTATATCCTTTAATCTTGACAAGATCGATGGTTGTTTCTATCAGGCGTCTTTTTGTTTCCTCGCCTCTTTCTGTCATTAAAGCATCCTCTATGAAATTCTTGAATAAATGTTAGAATCAAGTTTGTAAATTAATTATACAGCACGGTCTATATATTTCAAATTTATTATTTTGTCAAAGTAAATTTTATAAAGCCAAGCTTCAAGTATCACCAGCGCAGTAATTCATCAACTCAAATTTACTACCGGCTAAAAGCCGGTAGGTTGTGTCGCGCGTAAACGCTCGTTAAGACTGAAAGTCATCTAAACTATTCGGATGAATCCGCCTTAAGGGGCATATCCTCTTTTTGTTCTTTTTCATCCCATATTTTAAATATTCCTGATTCTTCATTCAATCCTGCCGGCTGCAGCAAAGGCTGAAGCGAATCTCAAAAGCCACTGTAAGATCAGGAGGCCCTCCCCGAGGCTTTCGCCCATAGTGGGCGCAGTGCAGAGGTCCCCCGCAAAAGGGCAGCGCTTCGCTCGGGTCTGATCAGCTAAATCTTGGTCTATCTTGTAAAGAAGAGAAAATAAGGCTTTGCGATGGAGAATTTCAGGTGGTATCATTGGCCCTGCCATTATTGGTTATGGTGGCAGGAGCCCCCTACAACGCACCGGCCAAGGAACGCGAGGGGGCTCCATCAACTTTCCCTCGCTGTTCTTGTCCATTTTTCTTTATTTTTCCATCAATTTTTTTAGCTGTGCTCACTTGGATACCTACCGCCCGACGATTTATTTCTGCTTTGCAGCCGTTCTTTGGGATTTTTATCCAATTCGTTCCATTGCCACCGGTGAGCTGACCATCAACCTGTTACACAGGTGGCGACCAGCCGTTAGAAAGCCGACAAACTGAACAAGGCCAGGTTCCCCAGGCAATGGATGACGATGGGTGTCATGAGTTTTTTTTCCATTTCATAGGCCACGGCAAATACAAGTCCGCCGCAGGTTTGGATCAGGGGTAGCCCGGGATGGGCCAGGGCAAAAACCAGGGTGGAAAGACCGATGGCGGCCAAAATGCCGAAGCGGCGCAGATAGCCGTAAAGGATGCCGCGGAAGAGGAGTTCTTCCGCCACCGGTGCAATGAAACCGCCCACCAGGAAAAAAAGCAGGCGCAAGCCGGGGCGGCCCGGCAGGGAAAAGCGCAGCAGGTTCAACGGATTGATCTGAAACAGGAACAGCAGGCCGAAACCCACGGCAGTCACCAGGCCGAAACCGGCCGACCAGATCAAGCCCCTTCCCAGGCCTGGAAGAATCTGTCTTGAACCGAGGCCGACGGCTGAGAGCCCCCGGGTGAAGCTGAATACGATGACCAGCAATGCTGAAATTTCAATGATCCGCACCATTCCCAGGACGGCCAAGTCCGGCCACGGCAGCACCGCCGCGGCGGCTGTGCGCGCTTTCTCGCACAAGTAAAGGATCGCCAAGGAGCAGCAGACGATTTTCAGATTGAGGGCTTTTGTGTCCATCCCAATTTCCTGAGGGTCCGGTAGCCGTACCATTGGTCGTACCAGTTGGTGGAGGCTTGCAGGCGGTGGAGTACTGTCCTGATATCCATGGAATTGCCCGTAAAACCCAAGGCATAATAAGCCATGCAGACCACGTTGAACTGTTGGTCGTTGAGAAGCATGAGGAGCTGGCTTCGGCTTTCGGGCCGGCGGCTTTTGGCAAGGGCCCTGGCAAGCCAGTAGCGTTCGGCGGCATGGGGGCTTTCCAAAAGGGGCCGGACTTCTCCTAATGTGAAGATGTCCATGGACTTGTCATGGATGAGCTGCAGGGCGGCAATGCGTTGAGCACGCTCCGGCGATGAAAGCGCCTGCTTCAGATTGTCCGGCTTTACATGGGTATCCGGGGCAAGCAAGTGTAGAAAAAGCAGGGCGATTCCCGCGGCAAGGATCAGGCCTGCCAAATGGGCCGGCAGCGGTCGCAAAAATCGTCCCAGCAGGCTGATGGGCACAAGGCAAAGCGACGCATACAGAAACAGGGCCCCGGAGAACAACAGAGAGACCATGGTGAGGTTTCTGAAAAAAGCATTGCCATCGCTCTTGCGGGAAAAGTCGTTGAGAAAATCAGAGGGCCGTTCCAGAAAGGCCTTGGTCTTGGCCCGCAGCACTTCTTTTTGGTGGAATTCAAAAATCAGCTCGTCCCGGGACAACCGGAAATGAATCGCGGCAGCATCCCGGACCGGCAGATAGTCATTCCCGATCAAGCTGTTTTTGATTTGAGCGGCCAGGGCTGGGTCGTCCGGGGCGGTAACATTGCAGGGTCTGATGAGCTGCTGACCAAAGGATTGAAACACATGAGCGGAATAAAGACTGTTTTCATAATAAAATTCGTTCAATTCGGCTCCCAGGGAAGTGGAAAAAAGTACCCGGTCCCGAATATTCAAGAAAATTCCCATGTCTGCCCGGACCACCAGTACGGCGGCAAAGGCTGTGAAACCGAGCAGCAGAAGCGTGTTTTGCCGGGTTTTTCTGTTTGCGGCCAGGGCCAGGGATTTGCGGCCGGCGGCAAACACCACCGGCGGAATCAACACCAGCAGGGTGGTGGGAAAAGCGGCAAAGCCGTTGTGGTTGACGGCGGCCGGTAACAGCAGCCAGAGAAGCGCGGGCAGCAGCAGGCCGGCCCGGGTCGACCACCCTAAAAAAGTCCGCAACCGGGCCAGGGCCATGGTCAGGGCGGACAGGGCTAAACCGATGGTCAAAGTGAAAAAAAGTCCGCCGTTCACAGCCGCCTTTACTGTCCCCAGGCTGGGCAGAACATGGAGATTGGGAACGATCACATAGCCGGCCGCGGCCAATTGGGTCAGAGTGCGCTGGAAATCGAGGTCTGCAAAATATATAAAACCAGTGGAGACGAGCTGGGCGGTGATCATCCCGGCCAACAGGGGGATGATCCCATGGAGAAGCTTTTTCATAAACCCGGGCGCGCTTTGAATCGTCACACCTTGAATTTGCTCACGAGGCCATTCAATTGTTCGGCCAGGTGCGCCAGTTTTTCAGCGTTCAGGTTTAATTGGGAACTGCTGTTGGACATCTCGCTGGCAGCCTGATTCACTTCGGAGATGTCCCCGGCGATCTGGGCCGCCACGCTGGAGCTTTGGGCCACGTTTTTATTGACATCGCTGATGCCGCTGGAAACCTGAACAACATTGCTGGCGATTTCCTTGGTGGTAACCGACTGCTCTTCCACAGCCGTGGCGATGGTGGAAACGATTTCATTCACGTCGTTGATGATTTTGGAGATCTGTTCAATGTCCGACACCGTGCCGGCGGTGGTGCCCTGGATGCCTTCGATTTTCAGCTTGATGTCATGGGTGGCGGCCGCGGTTTGCCTGGCAAGTTCTTTGATTTCGTTGGCCACCACCGCGAAGCCCTTGCCGGCTTCTCCGGCCCGGGCCGCTTCAATGGTGGCGTTCAGGGCCAGGAGGTTGGTCTGTTCGGATATCTCGGTGATGGCTTCGGTGACTTTGCCCACCTCCTGAGCCGCGATGCCCAGGGCTTCCACCCGCTCGGAGGCGTTCTTGGCCTGGGCCACGGCTTTATTAGAGATGGCCGCGGCTTTTTCAGAGTTTTGGGCGATTTCACTGATGGTGGCGGTCATCTCCTCAGCGGCGGTGGCCACCATTTCCGTATTGGTGGAAGCCTGCTCCATGGCGGCGGCCACGGAATCCATATTCTTGTTCATCTCATCGGCCGCATCCGCAACCGTATCGGCCCGGGCCGACATTTGATTGGCCGCGTCGGTCATCAAGCCGGAAAGATCGGTCAATTCCTTGGCCGAGATGCGCAGCGTATCGGCATTGGCCGCGATATGGCGGATCATGCCCTGGAGGTTGTCGATGAAGGTGTTGAACCATTGGGAAAGATCGCCGACCTCATCATAAGTGAAAACGGCAATCCGTTTGGTCAGATCGCCCTCACCCTGGGCAATATTTCTCAGCATGGCGCCGGTGTTGCGCAGGGGCAGGGTGATGGAGCGCTTTATGAGGATGAACATCAGAAAAATGGCCACGATGACCACGATTAAAAAAATCGCGAGATTCAAATAGCGCAGCCCCTTGGTATCACCGATGACGGATGAGAGTTCAGCGCGGAGATTGTCGGAGAAATCCTGGGTTAGGGTAGTGAGCAGGTCCTTCAGCCGGTCGGTTTCCTCTGCCAGTTTGCCGGCCTGCTCGGAGATGTTCTTGCCTTTACCGTCTGTTTCCGAGTCCGTGGCGCTCATGACGACATAAGTGGCAGCGGCCTTTTTCGAAAAATCATTGAGTTGTTTCCGGATGACGTCGACTTTTTCTTTTTCTTTAACCGGGATGCCGGGCTGGTTGATAATGGCGGCGAGGTTCCTGTCGATTTCACCGGCTTTTTTCTGGCCGGCTTCCACCAGGGCCGTATCACCCAACAAGATGGCGTCATTGTACAGTTTGATCTGTTCCTTATAGGCGGTCAGGGCTGCCTGGCTGTCCTGGGCGGACGGGAACAAGTATTCGGATACGGCGTATAGGCGGGATTCAGCTTGGCGGCCTTTGAAAAAACCAAAACCCATGGAGAAGAAATATCCCAGAATCAGGATGCTGATGCTGAACCATATTTTTTTTGCAATATTGAGTGAGCGCCACATAAAAAAACCTCCGAATGAACAAGCGGCCTAGAACCTGACCAGAACCTGGCAGGACAGGGCCGTTTCCGTGCGAGCTCTGGCTTCCACATTCAGACTGAAACGATTGGAATAGCAGTAATTGATTCCCACAAAGGGGCCTTTGTTGGATTCCAGCAGAATATCGCCATTATAATTGAAGCTTGCGTCTTTGGAAAGGGCAATGCTTTCATGCCCTCTGCTCTCCATTATTAGGAAACCTACATACGGGACGAAATTGTCCACTTGGTAGGAAAGGGCTACCGCGCCTTGATAGTCGCTTATGTCAAGGGTATAATCAGTGTCGGTTATGGGTTCTCCAGATCTATAAAAAGGTTGGGACATATAAACCGATGCATACATGATGGCGTTTTCATCTTGGACTTTTATTTTTCTGTAGCTGGCATCCATGCCGATGCGCAGAAAAACACCTTCGTTGACTTTATGCTCATACATGACGGCTTTGAACCCGAGTCCGAAGACCGGTTCCGGGTCGGTTTTAATGCGTATTTGTCTGATCGCTATTCTTCCCGGCAGATCATATTTATTGATTTTTTTGCTGTCGCTGTACCGGCCGGTGCCCAGAAAACCATACAGCATCATATTGTCCCTGAGCACGGCGCCGATCTTGGCGCCATAAGTGTCCAGGTTAAAATCGCCGGAATGGTCCTTGTATTTCCGGTCGGAAATAAAATCCGCTTCCAGGCTTGCGAAAACGCCGTAGGGGCGTTCATAGGTGAACAGCCCGTTGCTTAAATAAGCCGGATCGGCAATGTTGCCCACAGGTGTAGCTGCAGCCGAGCCGATCCAAATGAATATGGTCAAAGCGATGCAACACAAGCGATATTTCATCCTCTGTCTCCTTTCCATTCGGAAGAGGGTTTGCATGATTGTGCAGGAGCATATGTGCATTTTATCCTGCTATATTTGAAATATCGTTTTGTGTCAAAGGGTAATGTAGTCGTCATTCGAACTTGCAGCTCAGCAACAGTTTATCTTCTTCCAGCACCGTGGTCACCTTGTAAGGCATGGTCTTGAATATATTGATCATGGCCTTGTTGTCCGGCGCGGTGTAGGCATACAGACCGGCAATGCCGTTTTCCCGGGCCGCGTCGGCCAATTTTTTCAAAAGGATTTTGCCCAAACCCTTGCCTTGATAAGGTTTGCTTACGGAAAAAGCCACTTCCGCCATGGTGCCGGAATGATCGGTCAGGCATTCACCCATGGCCACCACCTGGCCGAAGCCGATTTCCCCCACCACCGCCACCAGGGTCAGATCATTGATGTAGTCGATGAGGGAGATGCCCTGGATTTCGTCATGGACAAAGCTGCGTTTTTCGTGGAAAAATCTGGCCACCACATCGTTTTTATCCAGGTTGTAGAAATGCTCTTGAATGCGCCTTTCATCCACGGGTTTGGCCGGCCGGATGGTGATTTCCTCACCATCCACCACGATCACTTCCTCCAAGTGCACCGGATAAATGCCGTGGATGGATTCCGTAAGGGTCCGTTCCGGCCCGAGCAGCCCCATTTCCTTGGCCCGGGAAAATAGTTCATCCCGGAATTTGGGGTGGGCGATGCTGATCATGGCCAGGGCTCTTTCCTGGATGCTTTTACCGAAGAGATTGACAGCCCCATATTCGGTGACCACATACTGAACGTCGCTGCGGGGCACCACCACGGCCATGTCGTCCAATTGCGGAACGATCCTGCTTTTTTCCTCGTGGGTGTCGGTGGAGGTCAGCAACAGGATGGCCTTGCCGCCTTCAGCCCTGGAGGAACCCCGCACAAAGTCCAGGATTCCGGTTACCCCGGAAAAATGATTGTAGGGCAGGGCATCGGCCGCAGCCTGACCGGTCAAATCTATGGCGCTGGCCACATTCATGGAAACCATTTTGTAATGGGCCGAAATGATGTTGGGATTGTTGACATAGTCCGAGGGCAGGAATTCCACGGCCGGATTGTCGTGTAGGAACTGGTACAGGTCCTTGCTGCCCACGGCGCTGCTGGCGATGAGTTTGCCTTCGTTAATGCCTTTTCTGCGGTTGGTGATGACCCCTTCGGAATAGAGCCGCATCATGCCGTCGGTCAAATATTGGCTGTGGACGCCGAGGTCGTTTTTTTCCGACAGGGCCAGGAGGGTGGCGTGGGGCGTGGCGCCCAGGCTGATCTGGATGGTGGAGCCGTCGTCGATGAGGCGGGCGATCTGGCGCGCCACCATGTCGGCGGACTTGATGTCCGGGTAATCGCCGATGGTCAGGAGTTCTTCCTCGTGTTCCACGAAAATATCCACATTATTGACGTGGATGAAACTGCGGCCCAGAACCCGCGGCATTTTGGGATTGACCTGGGCGATTACCAGATCCGCGGAAAGGGCCGCGGCCATGGTCACATCCACGGAAACCCCGAGACTCATCCAGCCGAAATCATCCGGCGGCGAGACCTGGATCAGGGCCACATGGATGGGCAATTTGCGGGTCCTGAAAAGGCGCGGAATGGCAAAGAGATTTATGGGCGTGATGAAGCGGATATTCCGGGCCAGCCCCTTGGCATGGGCCGACCCGCTGTAGAAAGAGCGGATATTCAGGCTCTGACTTTTGGATTTGTTGGCGATCAGGGTCAGGGGAATGGTTTCCAGGGCCAGCAAACGCACGATTTCAATGTCGGTCAGGCCCACGGCCGCCTCGGAAAGCTCCTGAACCAGGTATTGGGGCTCGCCGCAGGAAGATCCGAGAAAAACCCGCTGACCGGGTTTGATCATCCGGATGGCCTCTTGAACGGTTCTTTTTTTTTCAATATAGCTGTCTGCCCAGGAATGCGCCGGTTTCATGTGATGCCTCCGAAAATGAGTATGGGGGAAGGATCTGGAAAAGATATTGATAAAAAATAGCATGTTTGGCATCTTGTTGCAAGGGCCGACCTGTTGTTGAGGTGGGATAGCATGCATGCAGCTTTTTTCGGGGTCGGGGTCGGGGTCGGAATCGGTATCGGGGTCGATAAAAATTCGATACCGATTCCGATACCGATACCGACCCCGAAAGATTGGCTGGCAGAGACGAACCAAATTTTTTCATGAAAGCTATAGCCAATGGACAACCGCCAGATTACAGTCATTGATGAAACCCTGAGGGAGGGCATGCAATTCCGCGGGTTGATGTTCTCCCGCGAAGAACGCCTGCGGATACTGGAATTTCAGGAAGGATTGGGGGTGGATATTTGCCAGGCGGGCTATCCTTCGGCTCATGTAAGCGAGATGGAAACGATCTGCTTTTTGCAGGAAACCGTGCAACAAAAGGGCTACCGTATCCGGCCGGCCGCCTTGGGTCGGGCTCTGACGCGGGACATCGATCAGATAACCGCTGCCGGCGTGGGCGACATTCATTTGCACATCGCCCTGGGAGATATGGAAGTACAGGATACGGCAAAGGCCAGGGAAGCGCTCTGCAACACCCTGAGGAAGTCCGTTGCCCATGCGCGCGCAACCGCACCAGGGGCCCGCATAGGCATCAGCCTTCTGGATATCGGCCGCACTGCTCCGGAATTTGTCATGGATTGCGCAGCACTGCTCATCCATGAGTTGGGGATTGAGCTCCTGACCCTGCCGGATACTTCCGGGGTCCTTTCCCCCGGCCGGCTGTCCTCCATTGTGGGCCCCATCGCCGGTCTGGCCCAGGGAAGTGCAACGCACATCGGCGTGCATTGCCACAATGACCTGGGCATGGCCACGGCCAACACAGTGGCCGGCGTGGAGGCCGGGGCCCGGGTGGTGGAAGTCACGGCCCTGGGCATCGGCGAGCGCAACGGGATCGGCGACCTTTTTTCAGTGGGGAAATGCCTGAAGGATCAAGGCTATCATCTGAATTTAAAAATTGGTGAAATCGATCTGTTCCGGCGCTATTACGAATATGTTGACAGGCTTTGTTTTGAACAAACCGGCATCCGTTTACTGGATGAACGTACGCCTTTTTTCGGCAAGGCTGTCCGCACCCATGTGGCCGGAACCCACGGCAGGAATGACTACGGCCTCCATGCCCAGGCCGATTATTGCCTGAATGTGCTCTGCGGGAAAAATCTGGTGGCCAAATTCCTCAAGGCGCATGAGATTCCCTTTGACCCCGCCGCCCTTTCGGAAATCACGGCCGAGATTAAAAGCCGCAGCGCCGCCTTCGGCCGCAGGATTTCAGCGGAGCAGGCGGCGGATATTGTGGAATCCGTGGGTAAGAGGTAGGAACAAAACAGAGTCTTGATCATCGTTTGGGCAACAATCAATATAAATTCGAATATCGAAATCCGAAATTCGAAACAAATTCAAAATTTCAATGATCAAATAACCGAAATAAAAACCAGCAGCTTATTGGCTGTATTGTTTGCCGATGTTTTTTTGAATTTTAGTAATTCGAATTTGTTTCGTATTTCGATATTCGAATTTCGGATTTTTCTGAACGGCCGAAACGATGATCAGCCGGTATTGCCGTAAGAACTTTCCAACACCCTGATGGTTTCCTGGGCGATTTTAAATTCCTCATCCGTGGGAACAACCAGGATGGTCACGGCCTGGTCGCGGCAGCCGATGTCAAGAATGCCGTTGCGGGCGCCGGTGTTTTTGACAGGATCGACCTTGATGCCGAGTCGGTCCAAACCATCGCAGCAGCGCATGCGGATTTCCGGTGAATTTTCGCCGATGCCGGCGGTGAAAACCAGTCCGTCCAAGCGCCCTAAAACAGCGTAATAGGCGCCGATATATTTTTTGATGCGGTAGCAGTAAATATCCAGGGCGGTTTGGGCGCGGGGGTCGCCTGCGTCCCGTTTGTGCAGGACTTCGCGCATGTCGTTGGCGCCGCAGATTCCTTTGAGACCGCTGGCTTTGTTCAGAAGACCGTCGATCTCCTTCAGACTCATGCCCAAATGATCCGCGAGAAAAAAAGGCAGGGCCGGGTCCGTGTCGCCGCAGCGGGTGCCCATGACCAGGCCTTCCAGGGGGGTCATGCCCATGGTGGTGTCCACGCATTTGCCGTTTTTCAAGGCCGCCATGCTGGCGCCGTTGCCGAGATGAATCGTTATCAGGTCAAGGCCTTCCAAGGGCCGGTTGACATGCCGGGCGAAGATTTCGGCCACATAAGCATGGGAGGTGCCGTGAAAGCCATAGCGTCTCACTCCTTCCCGCTCGTATAGTTCATACGGCAGGGCGTATAGAAAGGCCCTTGGCGGCATGGTCTGATGAAAGGCCGTGTCAAAGACCGCCACTTGGGGCGCGTCGGGGAAAATGGAAAGAGCCACGTTGATTCCGGTTAAATTGGGGGGATTGTGCAAGGGGGCGAGGGGCGTGTGTTTGCGGACGGCATTGAGGACCGCCTCATCAATCCGGGTGGGGGCCTGAAAAGTTTCGCCGCCGTGCACCACCCGGTGCCCCACGGCCGCAATGTCGCTTTTGCGCGCAATCACCCCCCACTCCGGATCCAGCAGCAGATCCACGATGCGGATGAGCCCGGCATTGTGATCCGGAATGAAGCCCGGCCTTTTCAGGTCCCGGGTTTGGCCGCCCGCGTCGAACACCGCATGTTTCAGTTCCCCGGAGGTCTCGCCGATCTTTTCCGCCAGACCGGAGGCCAGCACCTGGTGGCGGTCCATGTCGAACAATTTGTATTTAATGGATGAGCTGCCGGTATTGATCACCAGAATTTTCACGAGGTCCTCTTTTCCGCCTGGGCCTGGATGGCGGTGATGGCAATGGTGTTGATCACATCAGCCACCGTGCACCCCCGGCTCAGATCATTCACCGGTTTGTTCAGACCCTGGAGCACCGGCCCCACGGCCACGGCACCGGCAGAGCGTTGCACGGCCTTGTAAGTGTTGTTGCCGGTGTTCAGATCCGGGAATATAAAGACCGTGGCCCGGCCGGCAACATTGCTGCCCGGCATTTTGGTCCGCGCCACTTCCGGATCCACCGCCGCATCATACTGGATCGGGCCTTCCATTTCCAAGCCCGGACATTTTTTCCGGGCAATGCGCACCGCGGCGCGCACTTTATCCACATCATGGCCCTGGCCGGATTCGCCGGTGGAATAGGAGAGCAGGGCCACTCTGGGCTCAATGCCGAAGGTTTGTGCGGTTTGAGCCGAACGGATGGCGATCTCGGCAAGCTGTTCCTCATCCGGGTCCGGGTTGATGGCGCAGTCGCCGTAAACCAGAACTCGGTCCGCAAGGCACATGAAGAACACGCTGGACACCACGGAGCAACCCGGTTTGGTGCGGATGATTTCGAAAGCGGGCCGCACCGTGGCCTGGGTGGTATGCACGGCGCCGGACACCATGCCGTCGGCATGCCCCAGGTGAACCATCATGGTTCCAAAAAAGCTTACGTCGCTCATAACGTCATGGGCGAACTCCCGGCTGATGCCCTTGTGGCGGCGCAATTCATAATAGGTTCGGACATATTCCTCGAACAGGTCCGAACGGTGCGGATCGATTATCGCCACATTATCCATGCGCAGGCCCAGTTGGGAAATTTTTTCAAGAATTTTCTGCCGGTCGCCCAGCAGGGTCAAGGTAGCGATTTCCCGGTGGAGCAGGATTTCCGCGGCCCGTAAAATGCGCTCCTCCTCTCCTTCCGGCAGCACAATATGCTGCTGCTCGGCCTTGGCCCGCTGGAGCAGGCCGTATTCGAACATCTTGGGCGTCACAATGGTGGTTCGGCTTTCAATGATTTTCTGGCCCAGCTTCTCAAAATCGACGTTTTTTTCAAACACCTCGATGGCCCTCACGATTTTGCGGGTGTCATCGGCGGAAATGGTGGCGTGGATTTTGGCCACCTTTTTGGCCACGGGAAAGGTATCCTCGGAAGCACTCAGAATCGGCACCAAGGATGAAAAACCCTCGATCAGTCTGGCGATGGAGGCTTCGGGCTTCAACCCGCCGGTGAGCAGGATGCCGGTGATATTGGGCATGGACATGGAAACCAGGGACGACAGACAAGCCACGATGATATCCGCCCGGTCCCCCGGTGTAATGATCAAGGTGTTGTTTTCAATGCGATCTAAAAAATTCCGGAGTTGCATGGCTGCCACTGTAAAGCTGTGAACATGGCGGTTCAGTTGTTCCCGGCCGTACAGCACCTGGGCGCCGAGGATTTCCGCCACTTCGGCCACAGTGGGGCTGCTCAGGGACAGGTTGTTGGGTATGGCGAATACCAATTGATCCGCGAACAAGGGATTGTTTGACAGGCTTGCGAGAATTTTATCCCGGTCCTCCGGGGTCGTGCGGTTGGCCACGGTGGCGATCACCTTGCAACCCTTTTCCAGCAATGATTCCACCGCCACAATGATGGACGGCAGGACTTCTTCCAGGGCTTTGCCATGGGCATTGGCGGTAAGCAGCACCGGACAGCCCAGGTTTTTGGCGATTTCCGCATTGATATCGAATTCAAAGGCCGAGGAGGAGCGGCCGTAATCCGTGCCTTCGCACAAGACAAAATCGTGGGTCTCTTCAACGGCCTTGTATTTGGCAAGAATGCCCTCCAGCAGTTCGTCTTCTCGGCCGCCGGCCATGAGGGCGGCCGCCTCTTCGGCGGTGAAGGCATACATTTTTTCAGCCGGAAGTTTGAGATTGAAATGGGTTGAGATCAGATCAATGTCATTGTCCGTTTTCCGCTCCCGGGCAGGGACTTTAATCAAAGGCCGGAAAAAGGCCACCCGGTCGATGTGGCGGAGCAGAAGTTCCATTATGCCCAAGGAAATGGCTGATTTCCCACTGCGGGGTTCGGTGGCGGTGATGAATAGATTTTTTGACATGACGGCACCTCGCCAAATCAATATTTAATAATCAATTGTTGATTGTTAAAGATTAATGAACCGGCGTTGATGAGGCTTTATCCCGCTGAATTTCGCAGCAGCTCATATACAGTTGATTATTTATAATGCCGGGACACTATGGTTAAAAAATGTCTGGATATGAATTCGATTTTTTATTGCCCGAATATACGCAAAGGTGAAAAAACTGTCAAGAATTATAAGTCTCTACAAGCCGCGCAAAGCCTCACTGCGCAGGGCCTTGCGGTCGCGGCTCGCCAGCACTGCCTCCACGGCGGCCAGCATGCGCGCTTTGTCCTTCTGGAGCGTGCCGCTGATGGGCAGATAGTTGGAGGCATGGGCGCCCACGAATTTGAGGTTGTCCATGGTGATGCTCGCAAAGATCTGTTGCATCTCCTCCAGGGTTTCAAAAGCATCCGGCAGGGTGAATTCTCCGGCGGCAACCTTGGCATAAAGGGCCGTATGGGGCACGGGGGTATAGGTAAGGGCTGCAAGATAGCGGGGTTTCATGGCATCGATGATCCGGGCCGTGGCCGCGGCGTGGGCCCGTGACGGCGCCCCTCTCCCGGCAATCCCCAGCATGACCATGGCGGAAAGATTCATGCCGGAAAGCACCAGGTTTTGTCCGGCTTTAAGCATTTCCGCATAACCCACGCCTTTATTGACGGCCTTGAGCACATTTTCATCACCGCTTTCCACCCCCAGATAAGCTTTGGTCAAGCCCGCGGCCCGCAGGGCCGTGAGTTCGGACATGCTTTTGCGCAGGGTGCTTTGGGGTCCCACATAGGTGCCCACATGGCGCAGGGCAGGGAAGGCTTGGGACAATTCCTTCAGGATCTCCAAGAGTAGATCCGTGGGGAGGTCGATGGCGTCCCCGTCGCACAGAAAGACCTTCTCCACATCGCCGCAATGGTCCTTGGCCAGGCGGATATCCTCCCGGATTTCAACGAGGCTGCGCACCCGGTATTTGCGGTCTTTGTACATTCCGCAAAAGGTGCAGCGGTTGTGGGAACAGCCGATGGAAACCTGAAGCAGATAACTGTCGGCCTCGCTGAAGGGTCGGAAAATGTTGCCTTCGTAACGCATGGGGATCAGAACTTGTCGTTGATTCGAAAGAAAAAGGAAATGTTCATAAAAAATTGTTTTTCATCGTTTTCGTATTTGGCTTCATAGCCGCTGTCGTAATAGCGATTATTACCTCTGTAATCATCGTCGCCATAATATTTCATAAAGCGGTAACCCATGGTAATGGAGGCGGTAAAAAAATCGCCGGGATTGTAATTCAGACCGATTACCGGTGCAAAGCCAAAGCCGACATAAGAATATTTCCAGTCCGCATCCTGATCCCCAAAGCGGTCGATATATTTCCCCTCTAGTACACAGAATCGGAGTTGGGGGCCGATCCATAAGCGCACATGCTTGTTTCTGAACATACTGAATCCGAAGGTGTTATCCACAGTGTAGGCATCGAGTTTCAACCGGCCCCCTGCTTTGGTTTTCCATTTCCAATCACCATATCCCAGATTCAATCGATAATTGAAAAGCGAGTTTGAAGCCAGCGCAGTATCCAAAACAAAGCCGAGGCTGTTGTTTTCATCATCGGTATC
This sequence comes from Desulfosudis oleivorans, assembly GCA_020723325.1. Taxonomy (GTDB): domain Bacteria; phylum Desulfobacterota; class Desulfobacteria; order Desulfobacterales; family SURF-7; genus DYJD01. The sequence goes on from DYJD01000023.1 coordinate 77,187, forward strand.
ATAACTGAAACGTTCATAATCGTTTTTAGCTAAATTGTCACCTGAACCTTCATGAACAGGCAGATCCGCATAAAATCCCAGGCCGATGGCCTTCACATCTGTATGGATCAGGAAACATCCCGTCAATAGAATGATGAATTGAATCAATATAAATCGTTTCATTTTTTTCTCCTTGCCTATTAATCGGTTTGATTCCGGTTTGAAAGTAGCTTTCAGAGATCCTCAATCGCCCAAGATCGGGGTCGGGGTCGCTATCGGAATCGGTATCGTTTTTTGTGTTTTTTATTTCACGCCGAAACCATGGGCTGCTTCATATCAAAAAGGGAATATATGTAAACATAAAAAAAGAGTTTGTGAATTGGGAACAGTTTCGATATAGCGCCATCCAAGCCCTCCAAAAGGGTTAGAATGATTTTGCCTTGTCCTTGTTCTTGTTTCGTGCTCGTGCTCAGCGCAGCGGTGCTCGTAATCGTAATCGTTCGAACGACAGATTTGACAGCATACAAACAACCGATTACGATTACGAGCACGAGCACGAGCACGAGCACGAGCACGAGCACGAGCAAGAGTAAGAAAAAACGGTATCAAGAATAGTTGAAATTTAGGGGGTAAAGGTATCAAACCATGAACAAAGCCAAAAATGCCGAAGAATATATTGCCAAGGCCCGCCAGGCCATTGCCATGAATCCCGAATGCGGGACCTCCCATTACAACCTGGGGGTGGCCCTCTTGGGGATAAATCAGATCGAGGAGGCGGAAAAAGAATTTTTTGAAGCGGTTTCCTGCAGTCCTGGGCTGGCTGAAGCATATGTCCAACTGGGCGGGATCTGTTTGCGCCGCGGGGATTTGGACGGGTGTTTGAAATACAACCAGCAGGCGGTCCATGCCCGGGCCGCCTTTGCCGAAGGCTACGGTAATATCGGTTTTGTGCACATGCAACAGGGCAATATCCAGGAAGCCATCACCGCCCTGCAAAAGGCCATCAAATTCAACCGGAGTTTCCTCCAGGCCTACACCACCCTGGGCAATGCCTATCTGATGAGCGGTCTGATCGACGAAAGCATCGAGGCCAATCTGAAGGCCCTGGAAATCGAGCCGGAATTCGCCGTGGCCCACAACAACCTGGCCATTGCTTATCTGGAAAAAGGCTTACACACAGAGGCGGCCCGGCATGTGAACAAGGCCCTGGAACTCGGTTATCAAGTCGCCCCTGAAATTCTCAAGGAAGTCGAATCCTTTCGTTGAATCTACCATGCCCCCTCAGCCTCTGATTCAATTTTTTGTCCATGATGATCCGCAGCCGCTTTCCAAGTCGGCGCCGCAGTGGCAGGAACGCCTGCCCATGAACCGCATGGCCCTTTCTGAGCCGGGAGGGGGCGGGATCAGCCATGGGGAATATTTCGAGGCGGTTTCGCGTTTTCTCACAGAAAATGATTGTAAGGATCTGATGGCCGCCCTTGGCCGGGAAAAGGCGGGGGTGACGGAAGCTGCGGACCTATCAATGATCCACATCCACATGGAAAAGCATGGCCAGTTTTATCATCCGGCCCGCATTGCGGTTGAGGCCAGGGGCAAGGTTCAATTTTTCGTGGTGAACGTTGCGGTTTCGCGGATAGGCCGGCAGATGCTGGCCGGTGAATTCCAATGCCTGAAACATCTATGGGAAACCTTTCCCGCGGGCTATGTTCCCCGGGTTTATGCCACTGGTCAGGTTGAAATGCCAGCCAGCGGAACCATCTCCATGTTTCTTGGGGAATGGTTCGATGGTTTTCATGAATTCCATATCACAGCCGGCCCCCCCGGAAAACAGGCCATGGCCGTGTGGGATCCGGCCGGCCCCTACCACCTGACAGCGCAGCAAATCACCAGCCTATATCAGCAGGCCGCCTTTATTTTGACCTATTATTATAACCCTGCCACCGGTGAACAGATTTATCCATGGCATCATGCTGCCGGCGATTTTGTCCTGAAAAATGTCGGTGGCAAACCGGTTTTACGCCTGATCACCGTGCGCCAATATGCTGCCATGCTGGAACTGGAACCGGATGACTCTGCCGGCCTGTGGAATGGATTGTTGATTTTTTTCCTGAACCTGTCCCTGCGCATGCGTCTGGACCGCCTGGACGGCGTGGGGGACCTGGTCTGGGCCGCGGATTCGGCTTTAACCGGAACCGTCCGGGGTTTCCTGGAAGGTCTGGCGGCCAAGCCGCTGCCGGCAGCAGAAAACGCTTCGGAATCCCTGGTGACCAATTGGCGTGCCTATTTTTCCGCTTATTCCGGCGAGGAATTATTTGCGGTTTGCGATGCCATCATCGCTTCCTGGTCTGCCGGGGCGCTGGAAACGCCCCTGGTCCGCCGAAATCTGGCAGCCCATATCACGGTGTTGATAAAGGCGATGAATGAAACCAGGCTTTTTTATTGACAAGCCATTTCTTTACTTTTATAGTCTCAACTTTGATTCTTAATGGAAAATGGTGCAAACCATTTTTACCATCAGGTATATAACGATACAAGGTAGATAACGAGTGGAGGCGGCCCGGATCAGCCGGGATAAGGCAAGGCCGGGCCGGAAATTTTCATCTAATGGAGGTAAACAATGGCAAAACACAAGACTCCTTTGTTGGACCAACTGGAATCTGGGCCGTGGCCGAGCTTCGTGTCCGACATCAAGCAGCATGCGGAAGTGCGGGCCAAGAACACCCAGAAAGTCAACTACCAGATTCCCGTGGATGTATGCGATGACATTCTGGGCATCCTGGAGCTGTCTTTTAAACACGGACGGACCCATTGGAAACACGGCGGCATCGTGGGTGTATTCGGTTACGGCGGCGGCGTCATCGGCCGTTATTGCGACGTGCCGGAAATGTTCCCGGGGGTGGCCCATTTCCATACTCTGCGCATCAATCAACCGGCCGGCAAGTTTTATAAAACCGAATATCTGAGACAACTCTGCGATCTGTGGGATATGCGCGGCAGCGGGGTCACCAATATGCACGGCTCCACCGGCGACATCATTCTGCTGGGAACCCAGACCGCCCAGTTGGAAGAAATTTTCTTTGAATTGACCCACAATATGAACCAGGACCTGGGCGGCTCCGGCTCCAACCTGCGGACACCTTCGGATTGTATCGGCCAGGCCCGTTGTGAATACGCCTGCTATGATACCCAGGCCCTTTGCCATTTCCTCACCAACCAATATCAGGACGAGCTTCATCGCCCGGCCTTCCCCTATAAGTTCAAGTTCAAGCTGGACGGCTGCCCCAACTGCTGCGTGGCCTCCATTGCCCGGGCCGATATGTCCTTCATCGGCACCTGGAAGGACGACATCAAGGTCGACCAGGCCGCGGTCAAAGGCTATGTGGGCGGCGAGTTCAAGTCCAATGCCGGCGCGCATTCAGGACGTAACTGGGGTCCCTTTGATATTCAAAAAGAAGTCATTGGTCTCTGCCCCACCGGCTGCATGAAATATGAAGGCGGCAAGCTGAGCATCAACAACCGCGAATGCACCCGTTGCATGCACTGCATCAACGTCATGCCGCGCGCCCTGAGAATCGGCGACGAGCGCGGACTTTCCATTTTCGTCGGCGCCAAAGCCCCCATTTTGGACGGCGCCCAGATGGGCTCCCTGCTGGTGCCTTTTGTGCCGGTGGAAGAACCCTATGAGGAAATCACCGAAGTCATTGAAGCGGTTTGGGATTGGTGGATGGAAGAAGGCAAGAACCGCGAGCGGCTCGGCGAGCTCATCAAACGTCAGGGTTTCCAGAAGATGCTGGAAGTCACCAACATCGCACCGGTACCGCAGCATGTTCAGGAACCGCGCCACAATCCGTACATCTTCTGGAAGGAAGACGAAGTCGAAGGCGGCTGGAGTGGCGATATCAATGAATTCAGAAAACACCATCAGAGATAATAGGGGGTAGAGAATATGGCATTTGTATCTTCAGGGTACGACCCAAAAGAACCGATGAAGGATCGGATCACGGATATCGGTCCGAGAGATTATAATGAATTTTATCCGCCGGTGATTGCCAAGAATAAAGGCAAATGGCTGTATCACGAAATTCTGGAACCCGGCGTGCTGGTGCATGTGGCCGAGTCCGGCGATGAAGTCTATACCGTCAGAGTCGGCGGCGCCCGCCTGATGAGCGTCACCCACATCCGGGAAATCTGTGAGATCGCCGACAAACATTGCGGCGGGCATCTGCGTTTCACCACCCGCAACAACATCGAGTTCATGGTGGACAGCAAGGATAAAGTCGCCGCACTGAAAAAAGACCTGGAAAGCCGCAAGTTCGCTGGCGGCAGCTTCAAATTCCCGGTGGGCGGCACCGGCGCCGGTATCACCAACATCGTCCACACCCAGGGCTGGATTCACTGCCACACGCCGGCCACGGATGCTTCCGGTCCGGTCAAGGCCGCCATGGACGTCCTGTTCGACGATTTCAAAACCATGCGCATGCCGGCCCATGTGCGCGTTTCTTTGGCCTGCTGCCTGAACATGTGCGGCGCGGTGCATTGCTCCGACATCGCCATCCTGGGCTACCATCGCAAACCGCCGTTGTTGGATCATGAATATCTGGACAAGCTGTGCGAAATCCCGCTGGCCATCGCTGCCTGCCCCACCGCCGCCATCAAACCGGCCAAGGTGGAGTTCGGGGGCAAGACCTTAAACAGCGTGGCAGTGAACAATGAGCGTTGCATGTACTGCGGCAACTGCTATACCATGTGCCCCTCCATGCCCCTTTCGGACACCGAAGGCGACGGCATCGTGCTCATGGTGGGCGGCAAAGTCTCCAACCGCATCAGCAAACCCGAATTCTCCAAAGTCGTTGTGGCCTTCATTCCCAATGAAGCCCCGCGCTGGGGAAAAACCACGGATACCATCAAACGGATCGTGGAAGCCTATGCCGCCGACGCCAAGAAATATGAACGCGTGGGCGAATGGGCCGAGAGAATCGGCTGGGAGCGTTTCTTTGATAAATGCGAGCTGGAATTCACCCATCATCTCATCGATGATTTCCGTGATCCGGCTTATTACACCTGGCGTCACACCACGCAGTTCAAGTTTTAGTTGAAACAGAACTGCAATCAAGGCTGATTCCGGGGCGGGCTTATATACCCGCCCCGGTTTTACTTCCAAAAAAAGGAACCCACAATGGATATCGAAGCTGCAAAAAAATTGATCGTTGAACAACTTGAGAAGAAAAGCAAATCCAAAAGCAAATTTTATCTCAAGGATTTTTATGCCTTCCTGCCCGATGAAAAACCCCGCACCGTTAAAAATCTGGTGAATGACATGGTTGCACAAGGGATTCTGGAATACTGGTCCAGCGGCAGCACCACCATGATCGGCTTGAAAGGCACGGGCAAACAGGCAGCGGCTGAAGACGAGGCCTAACCGGAGCATTTTTTCCGGAGTTTTAACAGCAACAGATGGACATGGTTACGGAAGCTGCCGGTATTCCCGGTGTGGTTATTTCCGCCCTGCGGGGTGGATCAGGGAAAACCTTGCTTTCCATCGGCATTGCCGCCGCTTGCCGTCTGTCCGGTCAGATCATCGCCCCCTTTAAAAAAGGTCCGGATTATATTGATGCAGGGTGGCTCGCCCTGGCGGCGGACCGCCCTTGCCACAACCTGGATCTTTTTCTCACCACCCCTGCCTACGTGCAAAGCTCATATTTGCGCCATGCCGCTTCCGCCCACATGGCGGTGGTGGAAGGCAACCGCGGTTTATTCGACGGCATCGACATGGAGGGCAGCACCAGCACGGCTGAAATCGCCAAACTGCTGGGCCTGCCGGTGATTCTCTGCATCGACGCCACCAAGCTTTCCCGCACGGCCGCGGCCATCGTGAACGGCTGCCTTCACTTTGATCCCGGGCTTAGCATCGGCGGCGTGATTTTGAACCGCGTGGCCGCCGCCCGGCATGAATCCATTCTGCGCCGCAGCATTGAACACCATTGCGCTATCCCGGTCATCGGCGCCCTGCCCAAATTGCGGCAGCAGGATTTCCCCGAGCGCCACATGGGTTTGCTGCCCACCCAGGAACATGCCTGGGCCCAGGCGGCTGTCACCCAGGCGGCTGAGCTGGCCCGGCAGTATATTGACCTGAACAGCCTGCGCAAGATCGCGGCCAAGGCCCAAAAAATCATGCCTTTGCCCGGCAGCGGGCCTTGCTTACAAGCCGGCCATACTTCGGCCGAGAGTTCCCCCACCCAACGTCCCGTTATCGGCGTGATTCGGGATTCGGCTTTTCAATTTTACTATCCGGATAATCTTGCGGCCCTTGCAGAAGCCGGTGCGGACATTCTTTTTGTAAGCCCGTTGACCCAAAAGGCCTTACCCCCGGTGGATGCCCTGTATATCGGCGGCGGTTTTCCCGAGACCCATGCCCAAGCCCTGGCTGAAAATCGCGGCTTCGGGGAAGACATCAAGACCGGTGCCCAGGCTGGTCTGCCCATCTATGCCGAATGCGGTGGTCTGATGTACCTGGGGGAAAAACTGGTGGTGGAAAACCATTCATTTGAGATGACCGGCGTGTTGCCGATTGTTTTCGGTCTGGCCCGCAAGCCCCAGGGCCATGGCTACACCGTTTCCAGGGTGGACCGGCCCAATCCCTATTTTACAGTGGGCACCGAAATCCGGGGCCATGAATTCCGCTATTCCAAAGTGCTGGAATGGCGCGGCCTGGATCAGGATATGGTTTTTGCCACCCAAAGGGGCACAGGGTTTCACAATCACCGGGATGGAATCTGCTACAAGAACGTGCTGGCGGCCTATACCCATTTGCATGCCCTGGGAACGCCAGAATGGGCCGGGGCTCTGGTGCGTAATGCGCTGGCTTTTCGTAATAGCAGGAAGTGAAGGCAAAAAAAATCCGAAATTCGATTATCGAAATACGAAACAAATTCGAAATAGCAAAATTCAAATCAAACATCATTGGCAAACAATCCAGCCATTGCACCACTGGTTTTTGTTTTGGTAATTATGCCATTGAAATTTTGAATTTGTTTCGAATTTCGGATTTCGATATTCGAATTTAATAAACAATCATCAAAGCTAATAAGGGCGATCACTCTTTTACAGAATAATCGCCCTTGGGTGGTTTGCGGCCGGCTCCGATCCTACTTCCCTTTTTTGGGATGGCACTCTTTGCAGGTGGTGGGAGCGTTTTTGCTCTTGTCTTTTTTCTTCACATCCTTGTGACAGTCGATGCAGTTGGCATGCACGGACTCGGCGTGATACTGCTGGATTTTCTCTTTTTTGGAGAGCTTGGGCGCATCCGCCCCTTTGGGGGCCTGGCCTGGTTTGCTGTGGCATTCGGCGCAGCTCTTCACCGCATCGCCGGCTTTGAGATTGGTGAGCTTTTTGCCTTTTTCATCATGGTGGCATTCGCCGCAACCGATCTTGTAATCCTCGGCGTGCTTTTTGTGGCTGAGTGTGGCAATCCCTTTGGTGTGCTTGGAATAAATCTTGTTTTCCATCTTGATGTCGTCCGGAACATTTGTGCCGGCGTAAAGCCCTGTAATACCGGCCACAAACACCACAGCGAAGACGACCGCCGTCAGCCGTAAAATCCTTTTCTGTTTCATTGCCTGTACCTCCTTTCAATCCTTTTATCTGTTGATTATTGTACTCCTTATAGGCGCGGATTTTTTTCGGAAGGGTGAAAATAACAAGGAACAAAACCATTGTCAATTATAAAGAAAAATTGTAACTGCTCAGGTAAATAGATCGAAGGCTGATTTCCAGCAAAAGACTATAATTTTGTTTTACCACCCGCTGCGCTGAAGTACACCAGGACACGAAGTTTTCCCGGCTATGCCGGCCAAGCTTGCATTTTTCTTCGTGCTTCGTGGTGAAAAAGGTTTCTATCCTGAAAAATGGTAAATCAAAATATTCTATCTCCCTTACAAAAAATTTTGAAAAAGCAGAGCAACTAAATTCCCCCACCCCTCCCTTTTTTTGTGGGAGCGGCTTCCAGCCGCGATTCGGCCGGAACGATGATCAAGGCCGCTTTGTATTTGAAATGATTGGGCCTTAGACAAAATCGCAATCCTCTGCGAAAATTATATTGACATGAGACCGCGCTTTTTGTTATGCGGATAATGAACGTTGCTAGCTAATGAGTATGGATCATGCACTTCAAAAAAATGATCCATATCCATCAAAGGTGGGGGGAGAAATTCCACTTTTACAATTTATCGGCCGGCTTGATCGGTCGAATACCGGGTCATAACCAATTTTTAAATGACCATCGGGCAGAATGAGTGATGCCGCAATCAAGGCCTTAAGGCTTGATTTGCAGTTGAAGGATAGAACTACGGCATTGCGAAGGGATACTCTTATCTCGTTTGAATGCCTTATTAATTCTTGTTCCTTAAACCATAAGGAGAAAGTGATGAAACGTTTTATTTCGCAGGTGATGATTTGTATGGGGGTGCTTGTATTTAACGCAGCCGGTTTCGTGAATGCGGCGGATATCACCGCCGGCTTGGACACCAGCGACGGATCATCAAAATTCGTTGTCAAAGACTCGGGCTCCAATACCGCCGCGCATATTGCCTCCGACGGCAGCGGCTACTTCAAAGGCAATATCGTCGCCGCCACACCAACGGCAAATAACCAGGTGGCTACAAAAGGTTACGTTGATGCGGCTTCCGCCGGTTGCAAGCCGGTCTGGCGGGGGTATTCGCAGGCAGCAATGGGAGGTGCCATCGGTGGTATTAAAGGGATGAATGCTTATTGCAACGCCTCATTTGCAGGATCCCATGCCTGCTCGTTTGATGAAATTGTCAGGCTGGGTACCTCTTACCCCTATACAGCAAATGCATGGGTAGTAGATGGAACTGATGTTGTAATTAAAAGCGATGGCCTATATTTCCTGACGAAGGATGGAGCAGAAAGTTCGAATATGTATAATACATTACAATCAAATTATAAAAATTGCGGTGGTTGGAAATGGAATAATGCGCAGGGGATTGGGCCTATTATAACTACGGCTGGATATATGACGTTCCAAGGGTGCAGCAGTTATACTTCCATCCCTTGCTGTGGACCCTGATCCCCCATCCCATGGATATATCAGATGGGTTCAGGGGATATGGATCATAATAAGAGGGAAGGGCTAAAATATTTACAAGCTTTTATGGTGAGTAAGTCAATCCAAGAACAATGGGCACGGACAAGCGAAGTTTTCCGATGGCCTGCCTTCTTTAAAGAAGAAGTGTTGGGACAATAAACATGCTGGTCATATCCTTGTTTTTACTTTTAAGCTTGGATCGTCATGGCCTGATAGCAAACGACATTAACCACAACCTTAAAGGTTCGGGGTATTATTATACCGTGAGGGGCACTTCTTTAGCCCCTCTGATCCATGACGGGGACAAGGTGTTTGTATCTCAAAGCCATACAGATCGATTTTTCTCAACCGACGATGTGGTAATTTGTAATTTTAAAGGCAATGTGGACCTGCTGATAAAAATAATTAAAGCAATTCCAGGAGACCGTTGGCAGTTGGTGGAAAAGCCGGAAAACGATACCGTGGCCATTTCTGTTAACGGGAGTCTGCTGCGCAACTCGGAAGGCGCATACTACCAGATCCCCAGGCCCAAGGCGCGGCTGTTGCAGCTTTATGCGGATGAATATGCAACGATTCCCAAGGACACTTATCTTTTACTGGGCGACAGGCCGGAGGGAAGCCTGGATTCCACCCGGTTCGGACTGGTTCATCGCAGCCAGATTATTGGAAAGGTTTCGGTAGTTGAGCAATGTATTCACAAGGATGAAAACAGCCGGTAGCAGCCTCCTCCGGCCAATACTGTTGGTGTTTTTTATGACGGCCCGGCTTATGGCAGCCGAACCGGAATACGATTACACCATCATCACCACGGAAGCTGCCGGGGCGCCAACGCTTAAGCTGGAGGCCGGCATGCAACAAGTGCTGGGCTCGGTCAACGGCAGACGGTTGGATTACCAGGAGCCCCAAGCCCAGGCGTATATTCAAAAACTCTCCGTAGATTTTCTCCCGTATGTGATCTTCAGCAAAAAAATCATCGACCATCCCAAGTTTTTTGAACTGGCCCGGTCAGGCATGATCGATCGCAAAAACGGTGAATATATCGTGCCGGAAAACATGATCAACCCGGCCGGTAAATTGCTGCTTCGCCGGAAAGTCATTCCAAAGCATCTGGATGTCTTCATCACCAGTCATTGCAACCAAGGCAAAACGGCCCTGCGGCAGATAGACGATTTTATAGAGTTGCATCCCGGAGCCTTTACGACCACCATTCATTACATCACCACATTCCGGGATTTCGGCATCGACTCTCAATTCGGTCCAGAGGAAATCCGGGAGGATATCCGTCAGTTGATCCTGCAGCAGGATTTCCCGGATTCATTTATGGAATATTTACGGTTGTACCGGGCCGGGGTTTCTTTTGAAGCTGCTTTTGAACAACTCAATATCGATCTGCAAGCTATCAAGAGTCGCCAGGAAAGGGGTGTCGAACTGCTGCGGCAGGATTTTGAGCGCTGCAGCCAACTGGCCATCAACCAGTCACCCACTTTTATCTGGGAAAATCAGGTGATGCTGGTGGGAGCGAGTGCTTTCCGCGACTTTCTGGGCAGCACAGCCGCTCCCAAACAAGCCAGGATAGGCGCTCCGCAGGCGTCCGCTGATCAAAAAATGGTGGCAAAGGCTTTTGTCAGCTCGAATTGCCAATACTGCCGTTGGTTTACCGATGTGTATCTGCCGGAATTAAAGGCCCGGTTCGACCAAAATGTGGAGTTTGAGATATTGGATATCGCCGTGCCGGAAAATCAGGCCCTTCGCATGGAAATGCAAAAGCGCCACGGTGTTTTCGGCGACAGTATTCCCGAGGTTTTTCTAGGGGAAAAGGAATTCGTCGGCCGCGATGAGATCGAGGCGGATTTTGAATCTTATCTAATCCAGCTATTGGAAAATCAAAAAGGGTTAAGTCAATGAAGATGCGTGGCTTGATTGTTGGTTGTTTTTTATGGGTATGCTGTATGTCCGCCGCAGCCGCCCGGGCCGAAGACCTGCACCTTGAAAATCAAACCATCGGGAGCGGTCAGACTGTTAAAAACTATTCGGACGGTACGCTCTATGCCGGGCCGAATTATACGATCCAGAGCGGCGCCGACGTGAAGCTATCTGCCAAAGCCGGGATCATGCTGAAACCGGGTTTGGCAGTCCAATCCGGCGGTAAGCTGGCGTTGTTGATTAGTTCCGACAATCCGGCCACCCTGCCCAACAAGCCCGGCGTTCCCATGTGGGCCGGTGTCACCCGCAACAGCATCACCGTCAACTGGGCCACCAGCAACAACGGCCCCACCATTCAGTATTTTTGTGAAAATACCACCAATCAAACCAATTCCGGCTGGACCACTTCCAATACCTGGGCGAACAATAATTTATCACCGGAAACCGCCTACACATACCGGGTCAAGGCCCGCAACCAGTACGGCGACGAATCCGACTGGACGAACCTGGCCACCCAGTCCACCATTACGCCGGTGCCGGGGGAGTTGACTTCCGGCACGATTTACGTGCGTTCATCGCTGATTGCGGGGGAAACCGCCAATATTGTCTGGAACGCCGCCGGGCGGGCCAATGTCGGGGTTTACTTCTCCTTCAACGAGTTCAAGCCGTCCAATATATTTTCCACTGGCGTCGTCAGCGGCAGCGCCACCAAGACGTTTACAAATGCCGGCGTATATTATGTCCAGCTTTATTCCGGCGATCAGTGGGCCGGCTACCCAACGAATCTGAACAATCTGCTCAGTTATGTTAAAGTCACCGTAAACGATCCGCCGGTGGGCCCCAGCCCGCCCCCGAATATTCCCGACACCCCCCAGTTCACCAGCGCCAACGGCACCAGCATCAGCGTCGGTTGGGGGGCCAACGGCAATGCGGCCGGCACTCAATATTATTGTGAAAACACCACCAACAATACCAATTCCGGCTGGATCACCTTCACGAATTGGGTGAACAGCAATCTAAAATCCGAGACCGCCTACACCTACAGGGTGAAGGCCAAAAATGCCAACGGCGTGGAATCCGCCTGGTCGAGTGTGGCGGTGAAGTCCACCATCATCCCCGCCCCAGGGGAATTGGCGCCTGGGGCCATTTGCGTGCGTTCCACCATGGTGGTGGGCGAAACCGCCACAGTCACCTGGAACGCCACCGGATATGCTGATGTGCATGTGCGTTACTCACTGAATGAGCTCAAGCCCATGAACGTCTTTTCCGATGGGGAGATCGCTTCCAGCAAGACCATCACTTTAACAAGTCCCGGGGTCTATTATTTTCAGTTGTATTCCGGCGAACCCTATACCGGTTATCCGGAAAGCCTGGACCATCTGATCAGTTCCGCCATCCTTACCGTGACCCCGCCCCATGATGCGATTCCGCCCACCAGCCCCTTTGGCCTGACAGCCACGGCCGCATCATCCACTGAGGTGAATTTGAGCTGGCAATCCGCTTATGATGAGGTCGGCGTGATGGGTTATAAGGTCTACTGCAACGGCGTTTATCGGGCGAATACGGCCCTGCTCAACTATTCCGACATGGGTTTGCAGCCGGGCACCACCTACACCTATACGATCACCGCCTACGACGCCTACGGCAATGAATCCGCGCCATCCAACGCGGTAACGATCGCCACCAGCGCGGATACGAACAAATGTCTGGTGATCAATTCCGACACCTTCAACGGTTCGGTGCAGTTCAGCGACGACTCGTCCCGGCACCATGCTGTGACAGCCTACGGCAATGCCCAGCATTCCACCACGTCCAAAGTTACCGGCCAGAGTTCCATGCGCTTTGACGGCGACGGGGATTACCTGGCCGTAAACGACAGCAGCGCCTTTGATTTCGGCAACACCGATTGGACCATGGACTACTGGGCCTACATCAACAGCAAGACCGGGTACCAGATCGTGCTGAACACCGGCGGCCAGACCGGCGAAAGCGGCGGCATCCTGCTGGGCTTCAAGGATGACAAGTTTTATTTCCAGGCCGGCGCCAACAGCCTTAATTTCACCGGCGCCGCCGCCTTGAACGGGGCCTGGCATCATTATGTGGTGGAACGGCGCTGGACCACCTTGCGTTATTATGTGGACGGCCAGCTCATGGGCACCAGTTCGATTGCCGGCTGCAATTTCGATTCAGCCCACGGCCCCTACATCGGCGGGTATCTGAACAGCAGCATGCAGGGCTATTTGAACGGCTACATTGACGGAATCACTGTGCGCAAGACACCCACAGACCCGCCGGAGGCCGGCAATGCCAACAACTCCCTGATCATCGATTCCAACACCACCCAGGAAAGAACCTTTAATTTTGTGGACCAGTCCATCTGGCAGCATCCCGTGACCCGCAACGGCAATGTCATCCACACCACCGGCATCAAGCTGTACAGCAAGAACAGTTCCGTCCAGTTTGACGGTGACGGGGATTATTTAGCCGTGGCCGACAGCAGTGCCTTTGACTTCGGCGCCGGGGACTGGAGCATCGACTACTGGGCCTATATCAACGCCAAATCCGGCAATCAAATCGTGCTGAACACCGGCGGGCAAACCGGCGAAAGCGGCGGCATTTTGCTGGGGTTCAAGGACAACAAGTACTATTTCCAGGCCGGGGCCAATACAATTGCCTTTACCGGCGCGGCCCAACTCACCGGCGGCTGGCATCATTTTGCCGTAACCCGTGACGGGAATTTCATCCGGCATTTTGTGGACGGCCAGCAGATCGGCATCAGCAGCTTTGCCGCCTGCAATTTTGATTCGGCCCACGGCCCCTATATCGGTGCCTATCTCAACGGCAGCATGCAGGGCTATCTCAAAGGCAATATCGACGGCATCCGCATCAACAAAGGCATCGCCCTCTGGAGCGCGGATTTCATTATTTTCAACAATGGTCAGCCTTATTCCGTTCCCGGTGAGGCTCAAACCCTGGTGGATTGGTTCGCGGACGGTGTGGAAAATGTCACCCTGGACGGCTCCCGCAGTTTCGACACCGAAGGCGGCCCCTTGACCTATCTCTGGACCGAGGGTGGAGAAGTCCTTGCAACCACGGATATTGCAACAATACCAATGTCGGTTAGAACTCATTGGATCGCGTTGACGGTAACGGATGATAAAGGCGCGACATCCACAGGTTGGGTAAACATTTCCTTTAGACCGAATCAGGCGCCGATTGCCAATGCCGGTGCTGATCAACCTATTTATAGCGAATCCGGTAACCAAATGCCTGTTATCATGAATGGAGCTGAAAGCAAAGATCCTGAGTACGGGCCGATCGTATCCTATGTTTGGAGCGAAAACGGAATAGAACTGGCAAGAGGTTTATCGCCAACGATATTTTTGAAAGATGGTATTCATTTAATAGATTTGTCGGTAATGGACAATTATGGGGCAATAGGAACGGATACAGTTAAAATTACAGTCGAGCCAAATTATCCGCCTGTTGCAGATGCAGGAGATAACGTAATTTTTATGGTCGAAAACTCACAAAACCAATTTCCGATTCCTGTAGACGGAAGCAAAAGTTATGATCCGGAAACTGGAAAAGCAAATTTAAAATTTGCATGGCGGGAAGGTTCATTGCTTTTATCTACAGAAGAAAAGCCATATCTTCTTTTGAGGGCAGGAGTACATATTATTACACTGGCAGTGACCGACGATAAGGGGTTTGTTGGTATTGACACTGTAATAATCACTGTGCGGGTTAACCAGCCTCCAATAGCAAATGCTGGGAATGATCAGATGGTAGTTGATACTGATGGAAATGGCTCACAAAGTGTTACACTTAATGGAAGAGGAAGCTATGATCCAGAGGGTGGAGTGTTAACATATACTTGGCGAGAAGGGACTATACAAATTGGGACGAATGCTCAACAAACTGTAACTTTATCTGTGGGGACGCATCGAATTACATTGACAGTAATAGATGATAGAAATTTTATAGGAGTTGATGAAGTAATAATAGTAGTCGATCCGTCTTGGAGTAATAATCTGGATAAACAAGACACGGATGGTGATGGTGTATCGAACGCGGTAGAAAGAAGATTAGGTTCAGATCCAAACGATCCAAGTAAAAGACCTAGTAAAGGAAGTCATTATTTTTATGACAAATTGGGTCGGATTACAGAGATTATACAAATCAAATAAAATCTATTCGTTAATAAAATAAATGAAACATAGTTGTTTCGATTTTTTTCAATAACCTTAAAATTATAATAGGGGTTGAAAATAACTGAGGAGATTATAAGCATGAAAAACCGCAAGACTCATATATTGGTTACAGTTATTATATCCTATTTCATACTTGGATCAACTCCGATATTTGCTGAAGATACCGGGGCTGAAGCAGTAATCAATGCCGATAAATATACGGCACAAGGAACAGCGGTTTATAGCATACCTATTGAAGTCCCACCAGGACGACCAGGTCTAACACCAAGTCTGGCAATGGTATATAATAGCAACACCAGAAATAGTTGGGTTGGTTATGGCTGGAATTTAGGCGTTGGTTACATTCAACGCTCCACTAGAAGAGGTGTAAATTATTCAGCGAATGATTACGAAGTTAATGGATCAAAGAAGCTAGTGGATCGTGGAAATAATCTTTTTGCTGAGCACACAGAAGAGGGCAATTTTTTAAAATATAATTTAGTGCCAAGTAGTGGATGGGAAGTAACAACCAAGGAGGGTTTTATATATAAATATGGAACCACGGAAGAGTCAAGATTGTTTAATATAAACAACCCCAATGATATTTTTAGGTGGTGCCTTGATGAAGTAAAGGACACAAATGGCAACACAATGAAAATAACCTATAGAAAATTTGGAACAGATGGAACTTACCTAAAGCAGATATATCTAAGTAAAATCGAATATATGAATGTCGATTCGGTCTATAAAAACTACATTGTTTTTGAAGGAAATCCGTCAGTTCTCGGATCTGCAGTAAGCTATGTCCCCGGGTTTGAAACTCTTAACTCATTTTGTAGCTTGGGAGCGATTAAAATATATGCCAATGGTCAATTCGTCCGAAAATATGATTTTACCTACACTACAAAAGCAGACCCGAGCTATGCAGGAGTTTATTTGCTGGATCAGATTAAAGTAATTGGGAGTGAAAATGGTGATATATCGCTTCCGCCGATTTCATTCAAATATAGAAATGTATCATCGGGTAATTTTATTAAAGCCAATGAAAATGTAAAACTCCCCCATGATAATCGGCATCGTTTCATTTTTACAGATATTAATGGTGATGGTTATAGTGATCCAATTTTTAGTCGTCCCTGCCAATTTCTGCACGATTGTAATAATGATAATTTTAATGTGTTTTTTTCGAAAGCTGTCTTTCCTTTCGAAAGGGAAAGCGATGGAAGCCTGAGCGCTTTTCAAGGAGATGATTATGTTAACGGCTCAATGTTTCAATCGCCTCATTCCACCATAGGCGTTGGAGATATTCATGGTGATGGAAAAAATGATATAGTTGCATTTATGCCTGACACAGTTGGGGTAGATCAGTCTACTGAATATTTTCATGGTGGGACTGATGTCACACGCGTTTATACCTATTACCCACTGGTTGAAAATGATCATAATTTAATAAAAAAAGATATTTCTAATCCGAATGTTGCAGATATTAATGGAGATGGCTATTCGGACATTATTTCTATAAAAAATAATTCAGTTGAAGTATATTTTGGCAAGGGAAATGGACTGTTCGGAGAAACAGTCATAGGGGAAAAAGGTTTTAAATTTCAGGAGGGTATAACAAGGTCTATAGCTGGGGGGAATATCGATAGTAATAGCGTGCCCATGTTCGGTGAAATAAACGGCGATGGCCTTATGGATTTTATCGTTTACGCAGGAAATGTAGCCAAAACATATCTATCGCATGGTGATGGTTCTTTTAGTTATTTTAGTCAGAAATCTTTTAATTTCAATGGTTCGAATATTGCCAAACTGAATGTTATTGATATAACTGGCGATGGACTAGTTGATTTGATTTTTGGAGTGCCTAACTCGAATTTTCTGTATATATCAATTCAAGATCCAAGCCTTCCTGACCGTTTTAAGAATGTATTCCAAATAGAATATTCTGGAGATTTCAACAAATGTAGTTTTGGTGAAATTAATGGTGATGGCCTCCCAGATATGATAAGATTAAACGATAATAATACTGCGGAAGTATATCTAAATAGCAAACTGCTTCAAGATGAAAACTATATAATCGGCCCACCTGGACTGTTAGAAAAAGTCGATAACGGTATGGGAGGATGGGTTCAGTTTGAATATAAGCCATCTACTCAAAACAAGAAATATAACGTACCATTTATTTTACAACAAGTGGCAAAGATAAAAGTAAATGATGGCATTAATGAACCAATATCAACTACATTTGATTACTTAAACGGTCTCTATGATGGCTTTTATAGGGAGTTTTATGGCTATGAAGATATAATCAAAACTAATCCCAATGGTACCTCGATAAAAACAAAATATATGATGTGGATTCATGCCAAAAATAAGCCAGAGGAAATAGAATATTTTGATAAAACGGGCAAACGGATTCAAAAAACTCGAATTATCTGGAAACATGAATATCTTGAACATACAGCGAATGCACCTTTATTTATATATTTGCGGCAGAAAAGAAATGATTTTTTTGGTGATAATGGTGTAGATGTAATAGTATGGAACCAGGAAGATGTTTTCCCAGTTGATACAAATAACTATGGTATAAAAAATCAAATTATAACAGAATATTCAGGCTCGGTAGGTGATAAAATAATCTCGACTAAATTGTTTAACAAATATGGCTCAACCATGTGGCGGCTTAGACAAGATAAATTGGAAAGTATAGGGAAGACTTATAGAAATAATAGTTATGATTATAACGGACTTACCGGGAATATGTTATATCAAGAAAGTTGGAATAATGAAGGTGCAGGTTTGCGTATTGATATGTCTCAACCCGATTGTTATGACAATTATGGAAATCTTCGAAAGGTATATGACAACAAATCCCAACTAACTGAGACGGAATATGAGAGTGTAGTAAATGCCTTTCCAAGCAAAATCATTTATTCAAAGCTATCGAGTAGTGATACAAATTTATTAAATGTTCAGTATCTCGACTATGATTATCGCTTTGGTAAACCTAAAAAAGTTATAGATATTTCAGGGCAAATCACTTCTTACACGTATGATGAATTTGGAAGATTAATAGAAGCTAGTTATCCTGATGGGGGGAAGAAAGAAATCGATTACACAAATTATGATAGTCCCAATGTTTTTCCCAGATTCATTCTTACTAAAATTAAAGAAACTGATTCAAAAACTATAGATTTATACGAATATTTTGATGGATTGGGCCGAGTAATAAAAACTAAGAAAAAAGGCATCGTTATTGATCAGGTATCTCATGCGCCTATTGAAAAAGATATTATAACAGAATACCATTATAATAATATGGGTTTGCAATGGAAAACAGAAGGACCGTATCATGAAAATGATACAGAATACCCTGTTTCAGAAATCCTTTTTGATGATATAGGTAGACCAGAATATGTAAAGACTTATGACAAGAGCCGAACACTCCTGACCCAATTTCAATATAACGGGTTTGATACAAAAATAATTGATCCAGATGAATGTAGTAAAACAATTAAAAAGGATTACAGAGGAAATATCATTGAAATAGTCGAGCATTCAGATGAAGGCGATTCGAGAACAATATACGATTACAATGGTGCTGGCGATCTAGTAGCTGTTACAGATAACTCAGATAATATTACAACAATTACATATAATACCCTCGGACAAAAACGCTCGATTATTGATCCGGATATGGGATTATGGAGTTATACTTATGATGCAAATGGTAATCTTGAGACTCAAACGGATGCGAATCAAAAGACTGTTACTTTCCATTATGATGCATTGAATAGGATAAAAGAAAAGATATATCCAAACTCATCTCTACGACTATTTTATAAATATGATGAAAGTAATGGTAATAATTTTGGAAGAGGAAGATTATCCAAGGTAATTTTTGGTGAAGATACAGATAATAATGGAACCTGTGAAAAGGAAATTTCAAAAACGACCTACAATCAATATGATAAAATGGGGCGCCTAAAGCAAGTTACAAAAACGCTGAATGTTGAAAATAATAATCCAACCGATTACACCACTGACTATACATATGATTTTATTGGAAATATAAAAAGTATAATCTATCCTGGTGCTATAGAAAGGTATATGCTGTCTTACTACTATCATGAGGGAACAGGGCTGCTAAAACAAATTAAAGGGTTGTCTGGCTCAATGATGATGACAGACCTTGCATATTTTCCTGATTATGATCCAAGTGGAAAAATTCGTTCCATAAAATTCGGGAATAATACCACCCATACATATACTTATGATCCCCGTTCAGGAAGAATAGAAGGATTTAGAACACAAAACCCTAATGGAGCTGATATACAGAGCAAGATATATACCTATAAACCATCTGGTGATATTCATACCATAAAAGATAATCAAACCGGTACCACTTATACATATACTTATGACAAACTCCATCGATTAAAATCGGAAACGACAGATTCAGAAGGTCCAATCTCAGAAAATTATCAAATAATCATAAATGAATATGATAGTAATCACCAGCATGCTATTAAAACACTAACATTAAATGATTACAAAAATCAGAATACGCATTCACTAAATTATAATTATGATTCAAACGGAAATATGCTAAAAGGGTATGATTTAACTGATATCTCACATCCATATGAGAGAAACATAACCTTCAATACCGATAATATGCCCCAAAAGATAGAAGTTAATCATAATGGTCTTCCAGTAAGGACTGATTATGTTTATGATGGTAATGGGACAAGGATTAAGAAATCCTCAGGCAGTAATAATAATTATTACATTTCTTCTCACTATGAGGTAATAAACGGCACCCCTGTAAATTATATTTTTGCTGGAAACATGAAATTCGCAATGTTTAAAGATAATCAAATCTATTATTTCCATCAAGATCATCTTGGAAGCACGTCACTTGTAACAAGTCAATCAAATTGTACTACAACCAGTTGTAGTCCTGATCAAAATACTGAGTACTTACCATATGGAAAAGAGAGATCAAATACCGGAAATGTGACGAATTATAAATACACCGGTCAGGAGTATGATAGTACAACTGGTTTATATAATTATAACGCAAGAATGTATGATCCTGTTATTGGAACTTTTATCTCACCCGACACGATCATTCCTGATCCTAGTGATCCTCAAACACTCAATCGGTATGCATATTGTCGTAATAATCCTATTATGTATAGGGATCCAAGTGGCCGTATGTTTGCTGAAATTATATATGCGGCTGTTTCTTATATTTTATCTGCCGCAGAAACATACATAAGCTCATATGCTGTTGACGGTGCAGTAGTTGGTGGAGCACTTGGTGGCTCCGCTTCTGCAGCCACAGGAGGCAATTTTTGGGATGGAGTTCGAGCTGGTGCGATATCAGGCGCTTTTATGGGGGCAGGGGACTATGGTATTTTGAATGGTGCAATATCTGGAGGAATAAACGCCTCAATATCGGGTCAAGATATAGGTAAAGGCACGTTAGCTGGAGGTTTGACAGGCGCTATTGCACCATACTCAAATTTACGAATACCAATTTTTGGTGACAGCAAAATAGGCTGGTTTGCAAGTCACGTAACAAGTAGTGCTATTGTTGGTGGAGCATTAGGAGCGACTTATGCAGCTTATACAGGAGGAGACATCGGACAATCTGCACTAAATGGTGCGAAAGCATGGGCAATTGGAAATATGACCAATCAAGGATTAGGTCATGCTGCTGGGCTTATTTGTACATGGAAGGGCCCCGTTGGTTTTAATTCTAAGGACGGCGTATATATTTATGATGAAAATATTTTTGGCACTACATTCACAGTCGGAGGAGTCATCATTACTGGAGGTAATAGCGAAGATAATATTCTTGGTCAGCCGAATACATTAGGTAATCAAAAAACTTACTACAATGTCTATACCCATGAAGTTTCAGCTCATGGGCCGCAACAAACTATAATGTCATTCAGTTATTTACCAGTGCATCTCACGGCTCAAGGAGTTAGTTGGGCTTTGTGCCAGAATACACACAGATTAAATACATTTGAATTTGGTTGGGATTATGGCTATCCTAATTATTGATAACTGAAATTTGGGTTCGATTTTTTTAGCATCAATAATTTTAAAAATTTTTTTATGTATTCTAAAAAAAAGAAGAATTTTTTCATGTTTTTTTTTATTTTTATTTTATACTCATGTAATTCTCGTTATATTATGGAAATAGAAATAGATACAACAATAACCAATGAGATTATTAAGTTAAACATTAAGACTGATCAAGATCAATTCGAAAAGCTTTTTAAAATAATTGATGATTTTGCAAGTACGAATGGTTACAGCAGTGTTTATACTTTCAATCTTTCTTCATGTAAAATAAATAATTATAGAAGATATTTTCATAAAGAATATTATATCGCTATTGAATGCAATGGAGATTACGACTCTAAAATTTTTCATCTTAAGATGCTTCGTGAACATGCTACTATTTTTCTCGAACCAGAAGAATTTACATTGCATAAAACAGAAATACTTAATTCGATAAGAGAACAGTTTCCAGATAAATCATTAAAAATACTTCAAGAACAAATAGGTAGGACTAATTTAATTAAAAGGGCACACAGAAATAGAGAAACCCATTAAAGGGGCAACAACGGTGTCCGGGTTTCAGTCATAGATACTTATATAAATCGGGACAGGTAATTTTTTATTGACATTTGCCCCTTCACAGGTTATGTTTCTTTCAGTTTATAGCAACCCTCTATATCAAAAGAGAGGACCCTATGCCACGCATCGCCCGCATGATCGTTCATGACCAGAAAACGGTTTACCATGTGATCTCCCGCACCGCCTTGGACGGGTTTCCCCTGGGCGACTTTGAAAAGGAACACTTGGTTGAATTGATTAAAAACTTGGGCAAACAGTATTTTGCCGAGATTCTGGGTTTTTGTGTCATGGGAAATCATTTTCATCTCCTGATCCGGATGTTCCCGGACCATCATTTTTCCGATGATGATCTCCGTAAACGATATCAAGCAGTATTTCCAGGCCGGGAATTGTATGACGGGCAGACTCCTCATTTCCGCAACAAGTGGTCGGACTTGTCGGAATTCATGAAGGATCTTAAGCAGCGCTTTTCCTGCTTTTATAACAGACGGCATCATCGACGGGGTTTCTTCTGGGGGGATCGGTACAAAAGCGTGATTGTGGAAAACGGCGAAACCCTGATCAACTGTCTGGCCTATATCGATTTGAATCCGTTACGGGCCGGGCTGGTAAAAAGGCCTGAAGACTACCGCTGGTGCTCTTTGGCCTATCATATCCAGACCGGCAATAAGGATGGATTTTTATCCCTGGATTTTGGCTTGGTGGAATTCGGTGAAAAAAAAGCGGATGAACGACTGCGGTACTACCGGCGGTATTTGTATGAGGCCGGTGGTCTTGAAAAACCCGGTAAGAAGGGAACAATCCGTCGCGATATTGTCGAGCAGGAACGGGAAAGGGATTTTAAATTGGCTCGCATGCAGCGCTTTCTATACCGCACCCGTTATTTTACGGACGCGGGGGTGATCGGTTCCAAGGAATTTGTAGGCGTTCATTATCAGCGCTTCAAGAGTGTCTTTATCAGCAAGAAAGAGAAACAGCCTCGGCCGGTAAGCGGACTATCTTTTTACTCACTCAAGCGATTTTCAGAAGGTTGAAAGACTTTCAAGCCAGGAACAGAATAAAAAGAAAAAACAGGGACAGATAATTTTTATTAACATTTGCCCCTTCACAGGTTATGTTTCTTTCAGTTTATAGCAACCCTCTATATTAAAAGAGAGGACCCTATGCCACGAATCGCCCGCATGATCGTTCATGACCAAAAAACGGTTTATCATGTGATCTCCCGCACCGCCCTGGATGGGTTTCCCCTGGGAGACTTTGAAAAGGAACACTTGGTTGAATTGATTAAAAACTTGGGCAAACAGTATTTTGCCGAGATTCTGGGTTTTTGTGTCATGGGAAATCATTTTCATCTCCTGATCCGGATGTTCCCGGACCATCATTTTTCCGATGATGATCTCCGTAAACGATATCAAGCGGTATTTCCGGGCCGGGAATTGTATGACGGGCAGATTCCTCATTTCCGCAACAAATAGTCGGACTTGTCGGAATTCATGAAGGATTTTAAACAGCGTTTTTCCTGCTTTTACAACAGACGGCATCATCGACAGGGATTCTTCTGGGGGGATCGGTACAAAAGCGTGATTGTGGAATTCGGTGAAAAGCACCGTGATTGATATAACCGGTCACCAAACCAAGCATGCTGATTAGAATATGGTTTTTAATAAGGGGTTAAGGCTGAAGGCTGAAGGGAAAACAAATGGTTTTGGCAATGATAAAGTCTCTTAATAGGCCCTTTAACTTTAATCTTTTCATCATTCAAAGTTTTGTTGGACATTATATGATTCAGATCGAAAAACCTTCTCGCCACTTCACGCTGTCCAATAAATATCCATTCCATGACTTTTCAAGTCCTGCCCAATAATGCTCAATCACCTTACATGCGATTGCCCTGAGGCGCATACATGGGCATTTCTTCATGCGATCCGGAATAGAATTGGTGCAGTAAAGTTATATGGCTTTTTTTGATCCCTTTTGTTTATTGGGAGTATCTTTTTATTAGCTGTTTTACTGCGAATGGGGAGGTGCTGATTTTTTTTATTAAGGCCGGGAGAAGCCTTTTTTCGGCCAGGCCCTTAATTGAATCATTCTCCCAATTCACAATCTGCAGATATTCATCTAAAAAGGTGACGGGCAATTTATCTAGGGACTGGCCACGAAAAATTTCATAACAGAGGCGTGTCAAATACAGGATAGTGACGTTGTTTTTTACTTCTTCAGGAATTCTATCCGGAACCGAAAACTCCGGATAGAACTGATATTCAATGCTCTGCCATATGATATCAGGCAAATTCCAGGTTTTCAATAAGAGGGCGCCCATTTGAGATTTATCCAACATATTAATATACATATCAAAATTTGGATTTTTCTCTTTCAGCAAATGGATGATGATTTGGCCGACATCATTCAGGAGTCCGATGGTGGCTATTTCTGCGGGAGCGCCGACCTCCGATTCCTTGGCCAGGGTGAACGAAAGTTGTGAAAGAATCACAGAGCGTGTATGAATTTCTCTGAAGGCTGGCGTATCGGGCATTGTGCGTTTGATACCTTCTGCTATGATTAATTGATACATCATATCCAGCCCGAGAAAGGTGGTTGCATAGCGCATATCGGAAATTTTCTTTTCCAATCCATAATAAACGGAATTGATTGTTTTAAGCACAGTACCCACCAGGGCCGGGTCTTTCATGACCTCTTCCGCCACCTCATTTACCGATATCTTATCTTCCAGAAGCCTATTCGCCAAAGTGTTGGCAAATGCCGGCAGCCGTGGGACTTTGCTTGTGATGCCCCGGAGAATTTCCATTCGGCGGAAGTCTGTTTTTATTCCGGAACGTTGGATGAAAATATCATCCATGAGTTTTTTGTTTCTGTGTTCAATATTTTCCAAGATACATTCAAATCGCTGTATCCGTTGATTGGATAGATATTCCATGTGTTTGTAAAAGGCCAATTGGGCTTTATCGTCCAAACGATTGATGGCATCCTTGTCAACAAGAAGCACTTTCGAGTTTTCAGATGCAACGGCAAATGAAGCTTCGTCGATTTCTCTCGGAAAGTGGAGTTCGCCGATCCAGTCTCCCGGCCCCAAGGTCGCGACATTTTTCTGTTTATTTTTTTTATTTATGGCAATCCTTATTTTTCCGCTTAAGATTATATAAATTTTGTCCCTATTTTCTCCAGCCCGAATAAGGACATCACCTGGATTAAGCGTCCTCACGGGGGCGGAAGCGCTCATTATCTCGATTTCTTTTGAACTGAATTGCTTCCATACGGCAGTTTGATTATTTCTATCAGAGATAGTCATTGCCTATTCCCTCCTCAATATGTAGAAGGGATCATATCATGATCGATGTGTTTCATTCAAATAAAACATTGATTTTCCAGTAACTACCAGAAAAAAAACATATGGTTGGCAACAAAGTCGATTCTCTGTTTCTTGGCGCGGGTCCCGAGGGCTTCCTAAATTTGAGTTCCTTCATAAACCGCAGCTTTATTGACAAGTACCTGCAAAAATGATTGATACGCATCAAACTGCAATGGGTACCGCGATTTATAAAAACCGTTTGAGTGAAGGGAAGGAGTGAGTAATGGCGCAATCCGCGGATGCACGAAGAAAACTCCGTAAAGAAAATCTCATACAACGCAAGCAGAAAATTAAAAGCGCCGCCCAAGAGCTTTTTTCTAAGAACGGTTATCGATTCACCACCATCGAGGCGGTGGCTAGGACTGCTGGTTACAGCAAGCGCACGGTCTATCTGGATTTTATGAACAAGGACGACCTGTTCATTAGTCTGGCGGCCGACGGCCTGGAGTTCCTCTTGAACGATTTGAAAAAAATACCCATGGGCATGCTCCCCCTGGAGACCTATATCGAACGCTATGTCGAAACCATCGTTGACTTCTCCTATCATCACCAGATCTACTTTCATATGTTTGCCGTGGACGCCACTCGCGACATTATCGAAAATTGCTCTGATGAAACCAAGCGCCGGGCAGCGGAAATCGAAATCGCCGGCTTTGGACTGATCGCCGCCGAGGTGGAGCGAGCCATTCAGGAAAAGGTCATTCCGCCCACGGATGCCTGGGAAGCTGCCGGAATTTTCATTGGTGCGGTTGTGGGTATCATCTTGCTCTCCCTGGGGGGCAGCCAGGTGGTCTTTAAGCAAAAAGATCTGGTGGCCAAAGCTAAAACCGCCGGCCGGCTGATTGTCAAAGGCCTGTTCTCCAAACGTCCCGCATGATCAGCTGATTTCATCACTCAAAAAAGACTTGACATGGAGGAAAAAAATCGATTATTTGGTAACCAGCGGTTACTAACCAGTGGTTACCATTTCCGGCAACACATTCGTCCATTGCCCTTAAAGGAGGCCGGGAACTGGGACTAACCCGTCCGCATGCCAATTGGGTGAATCGGCAGGAGAAAGAAAGGGACGCAGCTTTCATGCAAGATATCACTTATGCTTGGTTCAATAACGCTCAACCCACAGGGATGGTTGCAAACTTTGAGCGCATCTTTCGGGCCCAGCAAAGAGCATATCAAAAAAATCTTTTACCAACGGCTGAAGAGCGGATTGAAAATTTGAAGACCCTTAAAAGGGCAATCATCCAAAATCGTCTCAGGCTTGCCAATGCCATGGACATGGACTTCAACGGCCGCTCCAGGGATGAATCCTATCTGGCGGAAGTGGTCTGCAGTCTGGAGGCGATCAATCATTCCATTAAGCGTATCAAAAAATGGATGAAACCGTCCAGGCGCAGGCCAGGATACCTGTTTTTGCCGTCACGGGCCAAAGTATATTATCAGCCCCTGGGAATCGTGGGGATTATCGTTCCCTGGAATTATCCTTTTTATTTGATGGCCACACCCCTGGTGGGGGCCTTGGCAGCCGGCAATCGGGTCTGCGTGAAAATGAGCAAACACACGCCCAACACGGCCCAGACTGTCAAAGCCCTGCTGGGTGAAATTTTCAACGAGGATCTGGTGGCGGTTTTTTCAGGGCAGGAAATTTCCGGTTCAGAATTCAGTGCGCAACCCTGGAATCATCTGCTTTTCACAGGATCCACTGTCTCGGGTAAAGATGTCATGCGGTCCGCTGCTGAAAATCTGACACCGGTAACCCTGGAGTTGGGCGGCAAGTCCCCGGCGATCATCAGCCAGGAGGTGCCGATCATGACCGCGGCCAGGAGAATCGCCTGGGGCAAGCTCCTTAATGCCGGGCAAACCTGTGTGGCCCCGGATCATGTTCTCTGCCCTGAAAACCGTATTGATGGGTTTGTTGAATCGTTCCGTGAAGCCGTAGGTCGGATGTATCCAACTTTAAAAGATAACAAGGACTATACTTCCATTGAAAATGACTACCAGTATGAACGCCTTCAGGCATTTTTGAGCGACGCGGCCGCAAAGGGCGCAGGTATCATCGAAATAAACCCGGCAAAAGAGTGCTTTGCCGGAACCAGAAAGATGCCGGTATACATTATCTTGAATGTTGATGCGGAAATGGAAGTAATGAAACAGGAAATATTCGGGCCCATCCTACCGGTCGTTGCCTATAAAACCCTGGAAGATGCGGTGTCCTTTGTAAACTGCCGGCCCCGGCCCCTGGCCTTGTATTATTTCGATTATAACCGGAAGAATATAGAATACATCATCCACAACACCCACTCGGGCGGGATTTTGATCAACGATACCATCGCCCATGCGGCGCAACATGATCTTCCTTTTGGCGGGATCGGGCCATCTGGCATGGGTGTGTATCACGGGTGGGAGGGATTTTTAACCTTTTCCAAAGCCAAGGGGGTGCTTATCAAGCCTAAATTCAACAGCGCGGAATGGATATACCCGCCGTATGGCAGGGCGCTGCATAAGCTTCTATACAGATTTCTATTTCGAGAAGGAGAGGGTACATGACGGATTATGATGTGGTGATAATCGGCGGCGGCATCAATGGCCTAACCTGCGCAGCCTACCTGGGCAAGGCCGGCTTGAAAACAATAGTTATCGAGGCCAGGGGGGAATGCGGAGCCCATTGTGAAACCACGGAGCCCGGCATCCCCGGCTTTCTGCACAATCTGCATGCCACCTGGATGGTAACCCCCTTTGCCCCGGCCATGATTGATCTGGAGCTTGAAAGATACGGGCTTGAATATCGCACCACCGAGTACGCCTGGGGCAAGACCTTTGCCGACGGGAAAAACGCCCTGCTCAGTCAGAATTTTTTTCAGACCCTTGAAAACTGGAACAAGCATTCTGCCAAGGATGCGGAGGTCTTGACCAAAGCGATCCATTTCTTACCGAATCATATCCTTGAACTGACGGATCTCATGCACAACTGGATGTTCACGGCGCCTTCGGCGGCAAAGATGAAGGATCTGGCCCTGTTTTGTGACAAGCTATTTGCCAATCTGGGAGTAAACCTGAGTGGCCGTGAATTTCTCAACATGAATGGTTTTGAAGTCATGGACCGGATATTCGAATCCGAATATATCAAAACCATGGCCATGACCCTGGGGTGGATTGCCGGCTTCAATCCATTGCATCCCACCATCGGCTCCCTGGGTTCTTTTTTATTGGGCCTCCTCACCGGCCCTTTTTACCCCTCGGTGATCATCGCCGGCGGTTCCCATGAATTGACCCATGTGCTGGTAAAAGCCGCTTTGTCCCATGGGGTCAAGGTCGTTCCCAATTGCCCGGTTAGAAAGATCATTGTCGAAAACAACGAAGCCAAGGGCGTGGTCCTTTCCGAAAAGGCCACCTACCCCAATGAGATCATCCGGGCCAAGAAAGTGGTGAGCAACCTCACGGTTGTACCCACCTTCATCGATTTGATCGGTCCGGAACATCTATCCCCTAATATGGCTGAAAAAATCAAAGGCTATTCTTACGACGAGCAAAACCTCTTTACTGTTCATTATGCCCTGGGCGGCGCTCCCCGGTTCAAATCCGCTGAGTTTGATGAAGGTATCCAAAAGTGCTGGATGGGATATTTTGGCGGGGACACTTCCGAGGAGCTAAGACAATTCGGGAAAAACATCTCACCGGCCGTCAGAAGGATTCATGACGATATCATCTGCAATTTCTTCGTGTGTACCTTGGCGGATCCGCTTCAAGCGCCGGAAGGCTGTCATACTTCCCATATCTGGCTGGATGTGCCGCCTGATCCTTTGCTCTGGAAGCACGGCCAACTCGGGGGGATGCAGGCATGGGATCAGATCAAAGGGCGGCTGGCGGATCAGATCGACGATGCCTATGAAGCCTATGCCCCGGGCTTCAAGAAATTGGTGCTGAACCGCGTCATCTATACGCCTTTGGACCAATACCGCCACAACCCCTCATCCGGCAAAGGCAGCTGGACTGGCGGCAGCGTCATTCCGGAACAATTCTATGACAGACGACCGGTGCCGGGCGTGTTGAAAGGCGGGGCATCCAGAACATTCATGAAGAATCTTTATTTATCCAATTCCATCCACGTTCACTCCAACTCTTTGCTGGCCTCGGGGTATTTGGCTGCCTGTGAAGTTGCGGAAGATTGCGGCGTCAGAAATCAAGGCTGGTGGGTGGGCAAGGGGGGGGGGTGGTTTCTGGAAAACATGGGGAAAATTCCTACCAATTTGGGTGTGAGGTGAGCATGATGATGAAAAATGAATGTGATGTTGCCGTTGTCGGCGGCGGCCACAACGGTCTGATCTGCGCAGCCTATTTGGCAAGGGCCGGTTTAAATGTCATCCTGCTGGAGGCCAGGCATGAAACCGGCGGCGGCCTGGACACATTGAGTTTTGCCGGATTCCGGTATAATCCCCACGCCATTTACCACATGATGGCGGAATACATGCCGCCCTATAAAGATTTGGCGCTCTATGAAGGTGGGGTGCGCTATATTTTCCCGGAAGTACAGTCCGCCTATATTTCCAAAAATCATCCGCCTCTGATTTTCTATCAGGATCCGCAAAAGACCGCCCAGTATATTTCCGCGACCTTTTCCACCCAAGACGGACGAGCCTATGATAAAATGTACCAGGACTTCAAGGAGTATTCGGAGAAGATCCTCATGCCCTTGACCTATGTTCTGCCGATTCCGGCCATTGAACAGACGGTGGTGTTGAACAATGCCAAAGACCATGTGGGTAGAAGATACAACGAGATCGCGGAGCTGAGTCCGCTTGAAATCTTGAATTTATATCAATTCAGCGAGCCGGTCAAAGCAGGTGTATTGAACCTTTTTACCATGTGGGGGCTCTCGCCTTATGAAATCGGCTTTATTTTTCCCCTTTATGTCTACAGGATGACCAATGCGGCGCTGGTTGCCGGTGGATCCCACCGGCTCTCCTCGGCCATTTACAGGAAGTTCGTTGCCGCCGGCGGAAGAGTGCTGGACCGTGCGGAAGTGATCAAGGTCACCATGACCAACGGCAAGGCGGATGGCGTCATCACCAGGGACGGCAGTATTATTAAAGCCAAAGCCGTGGTTTCTTCCGTGGACCCCCAGCAAAACTATCTCCAGTTCTTCACGGAAAAGGAAATTCCAAAGGACCTTGTTGACAGCGCCAAAAATTGGAAATGGGAGAAGGAGACCTTTTTCAATGTCCATCTGGCCCTCCGGGCGGCTCCCAAATATATCGGCACCGAGTCCACCGGCGATGCCAACAAGGCCCTGATCACCTTTATGGGCGTAGACCATACCGATAAGTTGCTCGATCATTTTGATGAACTGGAACAGGGACGGCTTGCCGCAACTCCGCTTGGGCATGCCACCTGTCCGTCGTTGTTTGATCCGATTCAAGCCTTTGACGGCTTTCAAACCGGACGATGGGAATGCCTGGTTCCCTTTGATGCCGACTGGGATAAGGTTGCCGGAGAATACGGGCAACGCTGCGTGGCGGAGTGGAAAAAATACGCACCCAATATCGATCCCATCCATACCTTGGTCTATCCGCCGACCTATATCGAGAAGAAGTTCAAGAACATGGTGCGGGGATCTTTTAAGCATGGCGCGTATATTCCGCTGCAAATGGGCTATTTGCGGCCCAATGACCGATGTTCCCAGGCCTATACACCCATCGACGGGTTTTACAATTGCGGCGCCAGCGTCTATCCCGGCGGCATGATCCTCGGGGCCGGCGGATATCTGGCGGCCAATGTGTTGGCCGAAGATTTTCAAATCAAGAAAACCTGGGATGAACCTGTTTTTATCACAGCGGCAAGGGCCGCGGGAATCATAGCGGCCTAACGTTTGCTGACTGGTCCGTAAAACGGGCCAAGAGGGAGGGAACCCATGGGGGAAAAAATCGTGATTATCGGCTCAGGTCCCGGCGGATCGGCAGCCGGGGCTTTGCTGGCCGCGAAAGGCCATGCGGTGACCATATTGGAGGCAAAACCCTTTGCCGGCGGCCGGTGTGGGTCCATGCACAAGGACGGATTCTGCTACGATTTCGGCGTTCACATGTTCAGTCGTGGAGATGCGGGCCCCCATGGAGAAGTCAACCGCCTGGTTAAAGGCGGACTCAAGTGGGTGCAAAAAAACCCGGCGGCGCGGGTCATGGGCACAACGACCTTTGATTTTCCCCTGGATATCAACAGGGTGTTTACGAAAATCGGCCTGGCATGGAAATTGGGTGTTGAAAAAAAGAACTACCCGGGGGCGTATCGCCTGATCAAAGCACTGATGCATGGCGGCAACCTCAAGGCTGATGATGGCATCACCGTTCAGGAATTCGCCGACCGATACACCCAAGACGCCCGGTTGCATCTTTTCCTGACCTGTCTTTCGCAGCTTTATTTTGCATTGTCGTATAAGGAGGCCTCAGCCGGAGAATTCATCTGGTGTTTTCGGCGCATGTTCCGGGATGCCTCCTTCGGGTATCCGGTGGGCGGGGCCGGGGCCATTCCGGCGTCTTTTTTAGACCGTTTTCAAAAGAATACAGGAACCCTTGTGCTGGATGCGCCTGTTAAAGCAATCGATATCAGCGATGGCAAAGTAAAAGGCGTCAAAACCGAGCACCATTATTACCCTGCGGATACCGTGATCTCCAATGCCGGCGTCCATCA
The DNA here is from genome assembly GCA_020723325.1 of Desulfosudis oleivorans. GTDB lineage: Bacteria > Desulfobacterota > Desulfobacteria > Desulfobacterales > SURF-7 > DYJD01. The sequence continues at coordinate 109,090 of DYJD01000023.1, forward strand.
AACCATCGAACTTTCCGGCCGGGGGCATTTCCCTAAAGACTATCTGAATCGCGTGGAAAAGCTGCGCTTGTCAAATTCCTATATCACCATAAAATACGCTTTGGCACATCCCATCATCCCGTATCCGGTGGTTTTTCACATGCCGGATCTGCCCCCGGATAAAGTCTTTCAATATATCGATGAAAAAAAGGTTCCGGAAGATCTTTTTCTTTTCATGCCCGTACCATCCAATCTTGATCCGGGTCTTGCGCCAAAGGGAAAACAACTGGTGATTGCCGGCACGGTTGCACCGCCCTATGCTTCTGAAGCACTCTGCCAGGATATCCTCGATCAGGTGCATGCAAAAGTATGTGGTCTTTTCCCGAATCTGGAAAAGGCGATTCAGTGGCAGATCCGGTCATCCCGGGCGGACACCAGTTGTTTGGTCGGGCATCCCGCCGGAGAATGCGTGGGGGTGGCCCAGACGCCGGCCCAGGTGGGGATTCATCGCTTGGATATCAAGACGCCGGTGGAAGGTCTTTTGCTGGTCGGGGCGGATGCCGGAGCCCGGGGCATCGGGACGGAACTGGCTGTGGGCAGTGCGTTGAATTTGGCGGAAAAGTTTGGTTCGATCTCCTAGGCTGAAGGACAAAATGGGGACAGATAATTTTTTTTGGACATTTGCTCCATCAAAGGTTATGTTTCTTTCAGTTTGTGAAAATCCTCTACATCCTACATCAAAAGTGAGGACCCTATGCTTGAGACGTATAATTAAAATCCCATGGTGCGGTTCTTCCCGATAATTTGAAATTCCTTTGTCTGTTGTAATTAAAAGGCATTTTTCTTTTTCCGCTTTGCGCCAGAGTACTTCGTCCGATATACTCTGATCTCCTGTTCCACGAATATCAATAACATCAAAGCCCTTTTCATGAAGTTCTTTTACCGTCATGAGTGGAATGTTCTTTGGTTGGTAGTCCAAAAGTAGTATTCAAGAAGGGGAAAATTTTGCGAACAGGAAGTTCCGGGAGAACTTCATTTTTGAATAAACCCGGCCAGGATTGGTCAAGGAGTTTTCGTCTTTTAGGGCTGATAAATGCCCAGGGATCGAAAAGTTCTTGCTGTTTGTGATCTTTTATGCGGATCATGCTTTTGCCTTGTAAATAATTGATATTATTTGATTATGGTTATCACAATAGCAAAAAAAGCAAGAGAGAAATACATAAAAATAAAATTATTTCAGCAGTTTATTTGATTGTTACTTTTTTCGATTCCATCAAAAATGGTAAATCAAAATTTTCTATCTCCCTTACAAAAAATTTTGAAAAAGCAGAGCAACCAAATTCCCCCACCCCTCCCTTTTTTTTGTGGGAGCGGCTTCCAGCCGCGATTCGGCCGGAACGATGATCAAGGCCGCTTTGTATTTGAAATGATTGGGCCTTAGACAAAATCGCAATCCTCTGCGAAAATTATATTGACATGAGACCGCGCTTTTTGTTATGCGGATAATGAACGTTGCTAGCTAATGAGTATGGATCATGCACTTCAAAAAAATGATCCATATCCATCAAAGGTGGGGGGAGAAATTCCACTTTTACAATTTATCGGCCGGCTTGATCGGTCGAATACCGGGTCATAACCAATTTTTAAATGACCATCGGGCAGAATGAGTGATGCCGCAATCAAGGCCGTGAGGCTTGATTTGCAATCACAACCTGAAGCTGCGGCATTGCTATGGGTGACCTCATTCTTTTGGAATTAAAGGAAATAATGTTTTTCTCAATTGTGGCAAATCAATAAGCTGTTCATTATCAAAGCTGAATTGCCGGTAAGGGGATATTTATGCACATAGTCGGATTTAATCAAAAATTTCGGGGATTGGGCGCGGCTACGATCTTGATGTTGGGCATATGCATGTTTGTCCAAAGGGCGCATGCCCAGGATGTGCTTCTGATCCATTCCAATACAATCGAAGGCGCTACCCAGTTTGTCGACAGTTCTGGTGCTGGTCACCCCATTTCCCTGAATGGCAATTTGAAGCACTCTACCGCAGCGAAAAAATTCGGCATGAGTTCGATTTATTATGACGGCGCCGGCGGATCCCTGCGCATTCCGGACAGTGCTGACTGGGATTTCGGGTCCGGTGATTGGACCGTGGATTTCTGGCTACAACCCACAACTTTCTCATTAAGCAGTGCCCGTATCATAATAGGCACCTATTCATATGGCTTGTATAAAGGTTGGAATGTCAGTCTGGTAAATGGGAAACTGCAATTGGCGGCAGATACGGATGGCGTCGCGAGCTGGGATGTTGTAATTGCGGATACGGCAAGCCTTGTAGCGGGCCAATGGTACCATGTGGCGGCTGTACGCAATGGAAATAATTGGAGTCTTTATAAGAACGGCGTCAAGGTTGCGGGTATGGTCAAATCAGGGGCTATAGTCCCCAGCAGCGATACCTTGGATATCGGCGAAAGCAGCGTCGACTATCGGTTTGGTGGTTATCTTGACGAAATCCGTATCAATAAAGGGGTTGCCTGCTGGATTGCGGATTTCACACCGCCGACAGCACCCTACACCGGTACTGTGAATTCAGGCCCGTCTGATTCATGCGTCAACGCATCCTTTTTTCTCAAGTCGAATACCACCTCTAATAACATGTATTTTGTGGATGGCTCCTGCCAGGGCTATCCGATAGCCGTAAGCGGGAATGTGCAAAACACAACGGCGGTGAAGAAATTCGGCGCCAGTTCCATCTATTTTGACGGCACGGGTGGATCACTGCGCATACCGGACAGAACCGACTGGGATTTCGGGTCCGCTGATTGGACTGTGGATTTCTGGCTTCAGCCCACAACTTTCTCGCTAAGCGGCATTCAAATCATCATTGGGACCTATTCCTATGGTTTATACAAGGGCTGGACTATCAGCCTGGTGAACGGGAAGCTGCAATTGGCTGCGGACACGGACGGCGCCGCAAACTGGGAAATACAAATCGCCGATACAACGGGCCTTACAGCCGGCCAATGGTACCATGTGGCGGCCGTGCGCTACGGGAACGATTGGAGCCTATACAAGAACGGCGTCAAGGTGGCGGCTATCGTCAAATCAGGAGCCATTGCTCCCAGCAACGACACCTTGGATATCGGCGAAAGCAGCTACGATTACCGATTCGGTGGGTATCTTGACGAGATTCGCATCAATAAAGGAGTCGCCCTCTGGACGGCCAATTTCACATTGCCCGCCGCTGCTAAACCGTGTGTGGATGCGTCTTTTGTCCTAAAATCAGACACCACCGACAATAGCACCCTATTTGTGGATAGTTCATGCCAGGAAAACCTCATCACCGTGAGCGGGAATATACGCCACACCACCGCCACCAAAAAATTCGGCGCCAGCTCCATTTATTTTGACGGTGCCGGTGGATCACTGCGCATTCCGAACAATAGCAACTGGGATTTCGGATCCGCCAATTGGACCGTGGATTTCTGGCTTCAGCCCACCGCCTATTCGTTAAGCGGTATCAACATCATCATGGGCACCTACTCCTATGGATTGTATAAAGGCTGGTCCATCAGCCTGGTGGGTGGGAAATTACAATTGGCTGCGGACACCAACGGGGCCGGACCATGGGATATACAGATCGCCGACACGGCAAGCCTTGCAGTAGGTCAATGGTACCATGTGGCGGCTGTCCGCAATGGAACCGATTGGAGTCTCTATAAGAACGGTGTCAAGGTTGTGGGCATTGTCAAGTCAGGGGGCATCGTTCCCAGTAATGATACCTTGGATATCGGCGAAAGCAGCTACGATTACCGATTCGGCGGCTATCTTGACGAGATTCGCATCAGTAAGGGCGTCGCCCAATGGACCCAAAATTTCACGCCGCCCGCATCTCCCTATCCCCTCGCTTACCCACCGGCCACCGTTCCCACAGCCCTCCAATTTACGAATGTTGCGTCCAACAGCATGCGGGTGGGATGGGGAACCGGGAACAATGCGGTGGGGACCTTATATTTTTGCGAAAACATGACCAACCAGACCAATTCCGGCTGGACAAAGGACGCCTATTGGACCAACACTGGCCTGACAACCGAAACCATGTATACGTACCGGGTGAAGGCCCGCAATCTGGATGGCGTTGAAACCGGTTGGTCTGCCTTGGCAAGTCAAGCCACCTCAGCTCCGGCTCCACCACCGGTTGCACCCGGAGTGCCCCAGTGGACCAGTATTTCAAGGAACAGAATCGCAATGACTTGGGCCACCAGTAACAACGCAGCCGACACCCGCTATTTTTGCGAAAACATGACCAACCAGACCAATTCCGGCTGGATCACGTCCCAGGCCTGGACAAACTACGATCTCACACCGGAAACCATCTACACCTACCGGGTCAAAGCCAGAAATATCGACGGGGTGGAATCCGACTGGTCCCCCACAGCCACCCAGTCCACCATTGCTCCCGTGCCGACTGATCTCCCGACAGGTACGATTTATACGCGTTCGGCGGCGTTTGTCGGAGAAACGGTTACCGTTTGCTGGAACGCCACTGGTCGGACCAATGTGGGAGTCTACTATTCCAAAACCGAACGCAAACCCAGCAATAGTTTTTCCACCGGCGTGGTCGGCGGCAGCGGCAATTTGATTTTCCCTTCAGCCGGCGTCTATTATGTGCAACTCTATTCCGGAGATCCGTGGGCCGGCTATCCCGGTACGCTGACCAACCTGCTCAGCTACGTTACCGTCACTGTAAGCGACCCGCCGGCTGCTCCCTGCCCGGTGCCGAATACACCCGGCGCCCCTCAATTTTCCAATGTGGCCGGAACCAATATGCTTGTCAGTTGGTCCACCAACGACAACCCCGCCGGAACCCAGTATTATTGCGAGAACACTACCAATTATACCAATTCCGGCTGGATCACCTTCACGAATTGGGTGAACAGCAATCTGAAGTCCGAGACCGCCTACACGTATCGGGTGAAAGCTAAAAACGCCAACGGCGTGGAATCCGCCTGGTCGAGTGTGGCGGTGAAGTCCACCATCATCCCCGCCCCAGGGGAATTGGCGCCTGGGGCCATTTGCGTGCGTTCCACCATGGTGGTGGGCGAAACCGCCACAGTCACCTGGAACGCCACCGGATATGCTGATGTGCATGTGCGTTACTCACTGAATGAGCTCAAGCCCATGAACGTCTTTTCCGATGGGGAGATCGCTTCCAGCAAGACCATCACTTTAACAAGTCCCGGGGTCTATTATTTTCAGTTGTATTCCGGCGAACCCTATACCGGTTATCCGGAAAGCCTGGACCATCTGATCAGTTCCGCCATCCTTACCGTGACCCCGCCCCATGATGCGATTCCGCCCACCAGCCCCTTTGGCCTGACAGCCACGGCCGCATCATCCACTGAGGTGAATTTGAGCTGGCAATCCGCTTATGATGAGGTCGGCGTGATGGGTTATAAGGTCTACTGCAACGGCGTTTATCGGGCGAATACGGCCCTGCTCAACTATTCCGACATGGGTTTGCAGCCGGGCACCACCTACACCTATACGATCACCGCCTACGACGCCTACGGCAATGAATCCGCGCCATCCAACGCGGTAACGATCGCCACCAGCGCGGATACGAACAAATGTCTGGTGATCAATTCCGACACCTTCAACGGTTCGGTGCAGTTCAGCGACGACTCGTCCCGGCACCATGCTGTGACAGCCTACGGCAATGCCCAGCATTCCACCACGTCCAAAGTTACCGGCCAGAGTTCCATGCGCTTTGACGGCGACGGGGATTACCTGGCCGTAAACGACAGCAGCGCCTTTGATTTCGGCAACACCGATTGGACCATGGACTACTGGGCCTACATCAACAGCAAGACCGGGTACCAGATCGTGCTGAACACCGGCGGCCAGACCGGCGAAAGCGGCGGCATCCTGCTGGGCTTCAAGGATGACAAGTTTTATTTCCAGGCCGGCGCCAACAGCCTTAATTTCACCGGCGCCGCCGCCTTGAACGGGGCCTGGCATCATTATGTGGTGGAACGGCGCTGGACCACCTTGCGTTATTATGTGGACGGCCAGCTCATGGGCACCAGTTCGATTGCCGGCTGCAATTTCGATTCAGCCCACGGCCCCTACATCGGCGGGTATCTGAACAGCAGCATGCAGGGCTATTTGAACGGCTACATTGACGGAATCACTGTGCGCAAGACACCCACAGACCCGCCGGAGGCCGGCAATGCCAACAACTCCCTGATCATCGATTCCAACACCACCCAGGAAAGAACCTTTAATTTTGTGGACCAGTCCATCTGGCAGCATCCCGTGACCCGCAACGGCAATGTCATCCACACCACCGGCATCAAGCTGTACAGCAAGAACAGTTCCGTCCAGTTTGACGGTGACGGGGATTATTTAGCCGTGGCCGACAGCAGTGCCTTTGACTTCGGCGCCGGGGACTGGAGCATCGACTACTGGGCCTATATCAACGCCAAATCCGGCAATCAAATCGTGCTGAACACCGGCGGGCAAACCGGCGAAAGCGGCGGCATTTTGCTGGGGTTCAAGGACAACAAGTACTATTTCCAGGCCGGGGCCAATACAATTGCCTTTACCGGCGCGGCCCAACTCACCGGCGGCTGGCATCATTTTGCCGTAACCCGTGACGGGAATTTCATCCGGCATTTTGTGGACGGCCAGCAGATCGGCATCAGCAGTTTTGCCGCTTGCAATTTTGATTCAGCCCACGGCCCCTATATCGGCGCCTATCTCAACGGCAGCATGCAGGGCTATCTCAACGGCAACATCGACGGCATCCGCATCAACAAAGGCATCGCCCTCTGGAGCGCGGATTTCATCATTTTCAACAATGGTCAGCCCTATGCCGTTCCCGGTGAGGCTCAAACCCTGGTGGATTGGTTCGCGGACGGCGTGGAAGATGTCATTTTGGACGGCTCACAAAGTTTCGATACCGAACGCGGCCCCTTGACCTATCTCTGGACCGAGGGTGGAGAAGTCCTTGCAACCACGGCCATTGCAACAATACCTGTAACGGTTAAAAACCATTGGATCACCCTTACCGTCACAGATGACAAAGGCGCGACAGCCACGGGTTGGGTAAACGTTTCCTTTAGACCGAATCAGGCACCGGTTGCCAATGCCGGGAAGGATCAAACGATCGGCAGCGAGTCCGGCAATCAGATGTCCGTTATCATGGACGGCGCCAAAAGCTATGATCCGGAATGGGGACCGATAACCTCGTGGGTTTGGACCGAAGGATCGCGATTACTGGTCCAGAAGGATGATTACAGATCTCCAACTGTTTTTTTAGGTGACGGTCTTCATGAAATAACCTTAACGGTAACGGATAATTATGGAGCAACAGGCACAGATACGGTATTAATCAACGTTGTACGAAATCTACCACCTGTTGCGGACGCCGGCGATGATAGAATTGCCTATGTTGAAAATTCCCAAAACCAGTTTGCTGTTCAAGTGGATGGAAGCAGGAGTTATGATCCTGAAACGGGAAAACTTAATTTGCAATATGAATGGTGGAAAGATACTTTGCTTCTGTCAACAGATGAAAAACCATATCTTCTTTTAAGGGCAGGTGTACATGTTATCCGGCTGAAAGTAACAGATAATTTTGGATTTGTTGATACGGATTATGTAGTAATCACAGTTCGTGCCAACAGACCCCCTGTAGCCAATGCCGGAAACGACCAGACGGTTATTGATTTCGATAGCAATGGTTTCCATAGCGTGACATTGGACGGGCGAGGCAGCTCGGATCCGGAAATGGGTAATTTAACTTATTACTGGAGGGAAGGAACCAATCCGCCCTTTGGAACAAGTGCTCTGATGACTGTGAATTTGGGCGTGGGAACCCATAGGATTACTTTGACGGTCACAGATGATCGCGGCGCCAGCAGTGCGGATGAAGTGGTCATCATCGTCAGTACGCCAAAGGCGGCAAATGCATCAACTTTAGATAGTGACAATGATGGTGTACCGAATGAAGTGGAGAGTGCTCTTGGCAAAGATCCATACAGTTCAGGCAGCAAGCCGAGCAAGACGATTTATTACGAGTATGATGAGCTAGGGCGGATCAAGAGGGTATTTCGGATCAAGTAATGCATGAGCCAGGAGAACAGAGCAAAAGTTTTTGAAACCAGATTAAAATTTTAGGTAAAATACTCAAGAATTTCGGTTTATGATCTTGAAAAATATCCAAATTGAAGGATCAGTACTATGAATCAACGCTGCAAAAAGTTATGGTTTTTCGTATTAGCGATTACTTTAATATCGCTTTTCTTTGGCACAAAGGGGGCACCTTCGGAATTCCAAGTGGAGAAAACAACACCTAATCCACAATTTTTTTCCGCAGTAGGAGCAGCGAGTTATAGTATACCGATAGAAGTTCCACCTGGTCGGATTGGATTTCAGCCTGAAATTGCGCTTTTTTATAGCAGCCAAAGCAAAAATGGAATATTAGGCATTGGCTGGAATATTGAACTCGGAGCAATTGAAAGATCAACAAAGCGAGGTGTATGTTACAAAGATTGTGGTGATAATGACATAGGTTCAACTGAGGCATTTTTTTGGAAAAATTCAGGTGGAGCAACTGAGCTTATAAAAGTCTCCACTAATACCAGCCATTCTGAATATAGAACGAGAGTTGAGGAGCATTTCACGAAATTTTTAAAATATTCCGACCATTGGGAGGCTGTTACAAGAGAAGGCATACATTATTTTTTCGGGCAGACCGGAGATTCACGGCAAGATAATCCAGATGATGCTTCAGAGGTTTTTAAATGGTGCATTGATAAAATAATGGAGCCGAATGGCAATACTATTGAGATATCCTACCGCAAAGACGATATTGACGGGCAATATAATGGGGAAATATACCCAGATAAAATAAGCTATTTAAAAATCGGAAACGCATATCTGAACACAATTCAGTTTATTTATAAGCCGGATAGTCGGTCAGATAAAATATTATCATTCAAGCCGAATTTCAAAGTATTAACAGACCGGTTGTTGGATTCCATTGAAATTTTTTCAGGAACAAATCGTGTATTCAAATACAAATTTGAATATTTCATAGATAATACTAGTAATCCAAAAAGATTGGAATTCGTTACGCAATTTGGATCAGTAGATGCCAACTCAAAGCCTCCGATAACATTTGATTATTATACAGAAACTGGATTCGAAGAGACAGAAATACAGGCACCTGAAGATGTAAATGTAGTTAGTAATGCATATGCGGGATTTGCAGATTTCAATGGAGATCAACTATCAGATCTATGGTATATTCCTAGAAATCCTGAAAATGCTAATAATCCTTCAAGAAAAATCAAAGTGATGACTTCAAATGGACAAAATTTGAATCCAAGCGAAGTGTGGTCAGAATACAGCGACTGGGAGGATGGAAAGAGTTGGAAGGGATTTATTGATCTAAACGGCGATGGTAAAGCTGATCATTGGTATTTAAAGCCAGACGGCAGAAGGATAAAAGTCAAAATATCTAAAGGAGAAGCACCATTCTCAATAGAGGAGGACTGGTTCGGTTGGGGAGAAACTGATGCATGGTATGGAGATCGGTGGGGTGGGGATCCTAAAGATAGTCTGGGTGGTATGATTCTAGTCCCTATGAGTATGGGTGTAGTTGATTTCATGGGCAATGGGCGGGGGGCTTTTTGGTTTAAACGAACTAAATATTCAGAAAATTATCCATTATCTCATGAGTTATATAGAGTAGAATCTGGCAGGAGATCAGATGATTCATATAGCTTCAATTTGTGGAAAGAACCTGTTCAGGAATTATGTGCCCGTTGCGATTTTTTAATAGGTCATGGGGATTTTAATGGTGATGGATACCAAGATTTATGGTCTATATGGGGCAGAACCCACCGCAGCTGTCATCATTGTTTTTTATATAATCTTGTAAATGAAGATAACCCAGAGGATTTTTTAGTCTATTTGACTGATAAAAATGGTTTTCGTCCAATGAAAAAGTTTAGTGATGTGGCGTGGGGGGGGTTGACGAGCCAAGAACTAGCTATAAGAATAGGGTCTGCTGATTTTAATGGCGATGGGAAAGACGATCTTTGGTTTCGAGAAGGGCAGAAGGGAGATATTATAAAAATTGCTTTGTCAAATGGAAATACCTTTGAAAATTTTGGTATATGGTACCAAGGTCTAGATGTTGAGACCGATTTTATAGGATTTGCCGATTTTAATGGTGATGGAAAAGCCGACTTGTATAATGTAAGAGTCAATAAAAATGATGAAAACGCAAGGAATTTACGAATAATCCTATCCAACGGAGTTGATGGCTTTACAGAAGTATGGGATAGACAAGTTGACGCTCCTTTTAATAAGCCTAATACAACAGGATGGGGGCTTGAAGATGATACATATCGGTGGCTTGCAGATCTGAATGGAGATGGCAAAGCCGATTTTTATTACATCCCAGCAAATACCAGGTCACTTCGAATTCTTTTGTCAAAAAAGAGCCCTCACTATTATTTAAAAAGTATCATTAATGGAAATGGAGGTAAAATAGAATATACTTATAAACCCTCTTCCGGCACGACTAAAAAGCATGAATACATGCCGTTTGTCCTTCACACAGTTGATACGATAACAGTGAGTGACGGTGTTAATTCACCCGATGTTACTACATTGGATTTTGATGAGGGTAATTACAATACAAAGGAAAACGAATTTTGGGGTTTCGGAAAAGTATCAATAACAAATCCAGATAATACGAAAATTATAAAAAAAATCCATGTAAGCGATGAATATTTGAAAGGCAAGATAGCAAATGAGAAATTTTACTCAGATGCGTCAGAAACAAAACTATTGAAAGAAGAGATATACAATTGGAGTATAGAAATAACAAGAAGCGTACCCGAAAATATTTACCCTGATAAAAAGAATTTTCTATCACTTGATAGTAGAAGCACTATAATTTATCCAAAAGATGCGACAGAGAAAGAATATTCGGTAGATGTGAATTATCAATATCACGGGAGTGATGAACGTTACGAGAACTATAAAGCCGGCTTACTGAAGAAAAAAATAAATTCTGGTAGCAGTTTTTTAAGTGGTGGGGATACAAAAATAACGACCGTATATGATTATGAAAATAAGAAGGCTGGTGAAAGTAATAATCAGCTATGGAGGAAGAAATCTGAAGAGATATATGGAAATATTACCGGCCTTTGCAGGAAAACTGAATATACTTACTATAGTAATGGAAACCTGGAACATACTTACCGCCGTCATTTGACTGATTCTACTAAGGACATAGATGAGTATAGGGAATATTACTTAAGTGGCAATCTGGAATCGATCCGGGATGGGGAAAACAACACAACCACTTATTTTTATGATGATAATGATGTATTTGTTGATCGAATTGACTATCCTTCGACGACAAATGTATTAGACGGGAGGGTAACTAGTCATATTGTGACTTTTCCAGAATATGACTACCGCTTTGGAAAAGTAAAGAAGAAAATTGATGAAAACAATATAGTTACAACATATGTATATGATGATTTTGGAAGACTAAAGTCGACCCAGGCGAATAATTCAGCCGGCGCTCTTGTATCAAAAGAAGAGAATGAATATTATGATACAATATTTCCGCGCTTGGTCTACAATAAAATTTATGAATCGACAGACCATTGGAAAGTGAACTATCAATTTTTCGATGGGCTTAATCGTTCAATAGAGACCATCACCGAAGGGGCAATACCAGACCAAACTATTGTCACCAAAACAAAATATGATAATATGGGCCGTGTCTTTAGAGTAGATGGTCCTTTCTTCGGTTACCAATTCCAATATAACCAAAATATACCTGCCGGGAGTCATTACCAGGAAACACTTTACGATGAGCTTGGCAGGCCTAAAACCATTACTACTCCTCTTAACTCCATCTACACCGATCCAGCCCAAAGCTTCGCGATAACTTCATACACGTATAACGGATTCAAGACTACCATTAAAGACCCGGATAACAAATATACAGTTCAATTAAAGGATTTTTTAGGGCGCATTTACGAAGTACAGCCGGCTGAAACACATATTACCAAATATGAATACAATGCCGCCGGTGATCTCACTGCCATTGAGAATTCCATGGGCAATCGCACGATAATTACCTACGATGGTTTGGGGCGCAAAACTCATTTAACTGATCTGGATATGGGGGGATGGGGCTACGACTACGATAAGAATAATAATCTAATAGAAATAAGAGATAATAACACGCAAAAAACTACGCTTAGTTACGATGAATTGAATCGAATTACCCAAAAGATATATTCCCCCAATTCCACTCCGACGGCCTCATATACATATGATGATAGTTTATTGGGCAAGGGACGGCTGTATCAAAGCACAAATGGAAATGTGACTACCACCTATGACCAATATGATGAATTGGGGCGTGTAAAGTCGGTAACCAAAGCCATCAATTCAAGCAAATACTCATCTTATTACGAATACAGCTTTGATGGTAAAATAAAGACAATTACCTATCCAGATCCATTGAACAGTCCGACTTTCAGAGGGGATGCCGTATCCTATTCTTATTTTCCAGGAACGGATCTGATACAGGATGTCAAAGGCTTTAATATTACAATCGCCCATTTTTCCAATTATAATCCAACCGGAAAAATCGGTTTTATAGAGTTCGCTAAAAACCAGAACGGTAGTTGTTCATCGTCTCAATCTTATGGCTATGATAATTTGTCCGGAAGACTGGTTGAATATTCCAGCAGTAATGGCAATCTTCAAAATCGGAAATACAAGTACTCTCCAGCCGGAGATGTTCGTGAAATAAACGACATCAAAAATAATGTGACTTATCAAACTTATCAATATGCTTATGATGATTTTCACCAGCTCAAGAGTGAGACGCAAACCGGCGGGGCTGATTCAACCGGCGAAATGTATTCAATGGATTATGCTTACAATGGAAGTAAATTGCATGCGCCAAGCAAGGTTAGTTTAACCCGAGCGGGCAATACTTATGATTATAACTTCCAGTATGATGGAAACGGCAATATGACTTCGAGCTGGGATTTTTCAAATCCCACCAGCCCTGCTGCTAGAGGAACAACCGCAACTCCCATAGTATGGAATGCCGATAACAAGCCTATTCGTATCCCTCATCTTTCAGGTGAAACCAGAATCACCTATGATGCTGATGGTGACCGCGCAATCAAAGAATCCAATGGACAGATTATTCACTATGCCGGCGATCATTATGAATACAACGTAGGAACCCTTACGGACATGCAATATATATTCGCCGGTAACCTTCGAATCGCCCTAGTGAAAGGCAATAATAGTAGCAGTGACATCTATTTCTTCCACAAAGACCACCTCGGCAGCACCACCGTCCTCGCCAAATCCAACGGCCAAGCCGAAGGCACACAGTCCGACTACCTACCCTACGGTCAAGACCGAAACACAGACGGCCAAAATGTAACCAGCTACAAATTTACAGACCAGGAGCAAGATGCTTCCGCAGGGCTGTACAATTACAATGCAAGGTTATATGATCCAGGTTTAGGAATATTTATTAGCCCAGATAGCCTTATTCCTGACCCTAAAGATCCGTTATCCTTGAATAGATATTCATATTGTTTAAATAATCCACTTGTATATCGTGATCCAACTGGGCATTCTGCAGCACCACTAATATGGCTTCTTGGAGCTGCTGGGGCAACTTTTATGCAGTGGTTTACAGCTCCTGATATTTCAAATAATCCAGAGACTAAGAATGAACCTCTGCAAAGTACTTCTTCTCTTGAGATAGGTTCGGCTTACCTTGCTGGGGCTGGAGGGGTGCTTTCATTTGCTACTTTGGGACCAAGAGCTGCAGCAAAGGAATTGGTAAAAGACACAATAGAAGATAAGATCGATGATATGCTTGGTGTTCCAGGTCTTTCAAGCTTGGGAAAAGCCTCAAAGAGCGTAGACGATATCCTTGGCAAATTAAATGTAGATGATATTGCTGCAATCAATAAGCGTTTTAGTGATGGTGTTACGATGCACGGGAAGGATATTTCAACCGTTCTTCATAACGCCTCCTATCGTGAAGGGGCAGTCAACCAAGCCGCTTCAGTAATTAGGGATATTGCAGGCGGTCACCTCTTTAATAATGGTAATAAACGAACTGCTCAGGCATTGGTTGAATCTCTAAACTTGAAAGGTGTTTCTTCCAGCCAAATTAGGAATGTAATTGATCAAGTTGGAAAAGGAACTCTTAAAGACGTTGACGATATTGCACGAGCATTAGGGGGGAATTAAATTGGAAACTGTTGAAGAAATCGCCCAGAAGTTAAGGATTGATGCCATCGAAGAAAGGTATTGGAACTTTGCTCTTCCCCTCATACTCAAGGTGCAAAGTGAAGGAGCATCGTTTTTCATTAAAGCCGATGGTGGAAGAGAGTCGGACATCTTTACCATAATGATTGAGGGCGGCCCGTTGAGTGGTGACTATTTAAGATGTGAAACCAGTAGCCTACAGGACGGATTGAACGAGATTTTATCTGACTATTCTAAACGATTTTGGAGTTAGAAGCTGTTTAGGCTTCCTTTTCTTGGGAAGAAGTTAATATGAAAGTGTTTTTAGATGATGAAAGAAGTCCTCCAGAAGGATGGCTTTTAGTCAGATGGCCAGAAGAGGCTATCGCATTATTGAAAACTGGAAAAGTCCTTGAAATTAGCCTTGATCATGATTTAGGTGATGATGAACATGGGACAGGAAACGACGTAATTCATTGGATAGAAGAACAAGTCTTTAACGAGGGGTTTAGACCACCCAAAATAACTGTTCATTCAGCTAATTCTTCAGCAAGGCAAAAGATGGAGGCTGGAATAAAGAGCATTTACAGGTATTATCATACCAGAATTGAGTCAGGGAAAAATAAATTATGAACATCATCTAATCTAATACCAAACAAATCAAACAAATATAAAAGGCAGCCCTCCCACCCATCTTTTCCCCGCTGTCAGCAGGGTCATTTCAATATCGCCTTACTCGCTGTAAAGCTTTAATAAAATTGCACAAGAGAAAACAGGGACAGGTAATTTTTTATTGACATTTGCTCCATCACCGGTTATGTTTCTTTCAGTTTGTTGCAACCCGGTGCATCAAAAGAGAGGACCCTATGCCACGCATCGCCCGTATGATCGTCCATGACCAAAAAACAGTTTATCATGTGATCTCCCGCACCGCCCTGGATGGGTTTCCCCTGGGAGACTTCAGAAAATAGGGACAGGTAACTTTTTATTGACATTTGCTCCATCACAGGTTATGTTTTTTTCAGTTTGTAGCAACTCGGTGCATCAAAAGAGAGGACCCTATGCCACGCATCGCCCGCATGATCGTTCATGACCAAAAAACGGTTTATCATGTGATCTCCCGCACCGCCCTGGATGGGTTTCCCCTGGGAGACTTTGAAAAGGAACACTTGGTTGAATTGATTAAAAACTTGGGCAAACAGTATTTTGCCGAGATTCTGGGCTTTTGTGTCATGGGAAATCATTTTCACCTCCTGATCCGGATGTTCCCGGACCATCATTTTTCCGATGATGATCTCCGCAAACGATATCAAGCGGTATTTCCGGGCCGGGAATTGCATGACGGGCAGATTCCTCATTTCCGCAACAAATGGTCGGACTTGTCGGAATTCATGAAGGATTTTAAACAGCGTTTTTCCTGCTTTTATAACAGACGGCATCATCGACGGGGGTTCTTCTGGGGGGACCGGTATAAAAGCGTAATTGTGGAAAACGGCGAAACCCTGATAAACTGCTTGGCCTATATCGATTTGAATCCGTTACGGGCCGGGCTGGTAAAAAGGCCCGAAGAATACCGCTGGTGCTCTTTGGCCTATCATATCCAGACCGGCAATAAGGATGGATTTTTATCCCTGGATTTTGGCTTGGTGGAATTCGGTGAAAAAAAAGCGGATGAACGACTGCGGTACTACCGGCGGTATTTGTATGAGGCCGGTGGTCTTGAAAAACCCGGTAAGAAGGGAACAATCCGTCGCGATATTGTCGAGCAGGAACGGGAAAGGGATTTTAAATTGGCTCGCATGCAGCGCTTTCTATACCGCACCCGCTATTTTACAGATGCGGGGGTGATCGGTTCCAAGGAATTTGTGGGCGTTCATTATCAGCGCTTCAAGAATCTTTTTATCAGTAAGAAGGAGAAGAAGCCTTTGCCGATAAAAGGGCTATCCTTTTACTCACTCAAGCAATTTTCGGAACGAGGATGAGGCTCATTCTCTATAAGCGATTGGAATTTCGCTCGCAGGTCAGGCAGTTTTGTCGTCGCAACATCCCAGACAATAGTATAGTCGACACCAAAGTAATCATGAATAAGCCTGTCTCGCATTCCAGAAATTTTTCGCCACTCAATATCCGGTCGTCTTGCTTTGACATCATCGGGTAGTTTTTTCGAAGCCTCGCCAATGATCTCGATGCTTCGAACGAATGCTCTTTTTAATGTGGCATCTTTGATAAAGGCGTTAAAATTCCGATCTGAAATTTGAGTGAGAATATAGTCGATCTCGTCCAGAATATGACGGATATACTCATGCGGCGATACGGACATGCTCCATTTCCCGTAGAATATGTGGCCCAATATATGGACTGAGTGCCTCAGGGGTAACCAATTCGACTTTACGCCCCAGGAGATCTTCAAGCAGGAAAGAGACCTCCATAAAATTGTCGAAGGTATGCTTTTCGGGGATGAATTCCACCAATATATCAACGTCGCTCAATGAGGTCTGTTCATCTCGAACAAATGAACCAAATAGTCCAATATTCCTGACCCCAAAAAATGCAAGCCGTTCTTTTGCCTCTATGATTCGCCGAACGATAGCCTCTTTGGTTTTCACCATCTTAATCATGCGAGATAACCTTAATGATTATTATCCTATACGTAAAGATATCTTATACGCCCGCAGGATGCAATAAGAAAGTCCAATCTTTGTGCTCCAGCAAAAGTGAGGACCATATGCCACGCATCACCCGTATGATCGTTCATTAAAAGCCAGGGATATGCATTGCAATTCATTTAAAATGATTTATGAAGGTATTATCCATTAGAGCTCGGTGCTTTTAAGTATGAAATAAAAGGATTGATATGTATTTTTTTGTTGTTACAATAAAATCATGAAAATCGAATTCGATCCTGACAAAAGTGCGAAAAACAATAGGGAACGAGGATTTCTTTTTGATAAAGCCGATGAATTCGATTGGGAAACTGCCGTTTATTATGATGACGACCGCTTTGATTAGCAGAGCATAGAATAATCGTCCTGGGATTTATCGGTGCGCGTCTGCATGTCATCTGTTTTACGCAGATCGTTGGTGGGGTGCAAATCATCAGTTTACGAAAAGCGAACAAAAGAGAGATGAAATATTATGAACAAGAAACCTTTGACAAATGAATCCGGCGAAGTGCGCAGTCTGACCAGAGCGGATATTAAGGAATTCCGTCCTGCATCGGAAGTATTGCCGGCTGAATTAATGGCGGTGCTTCCCAAACGCAAACCAGGTCAGCGCGGCAAGCAGAAATCCCCGAAAAAGGAGTCTGTCACCATTAGATATAGCTCCGATGTGCTGTCATATTTTCGATCCACCGGCCCTGGCTGGCAGACCAGAATAAACAAGGCCTTGGAAGAGTGGCTGGCTGAGCACCGTGATTGATATAACCGGTCACCAAACCAAGCATGCTGATTAGAATATGGTTTTAATTTACTAAGTTGATTGATAGGAGGGTAAGGATATGCCACGAAACGCGCGGATTGTGATTCCGGATGAACCGGCGGTGTATCATATCATGTCCAGAACAGCCCTGGACGGATTTCCATTGGGGGATGTGGAAAAGGATTTCCTGGTGGATCTGATCCGACGGCTCAGCCGGATTTATTTTGTGGAAATTTTTGGCTATACAATAATGTCAAATCATTTCCATTTGTTACTCAGAATGATGCCGGAAAAATCCATTTCGGACGAGGATGTCAAAATGCATTATGAGCGACTTTACGGTAAGGACAAGATCTTTCTGGACGGACAGATTCCCTTTCTGAAACACAAATGGACCAGCCTCTCCGAATTCGGCAAAGAACTGAAGCAGACTTTCTCGCGCTATTACAACAAACGCCATGGCCGGCGTGGCTTTTTCTGGGGTGACCGCTTCAAAAGCCTGATTGTGGAGAAGGGCGAGACCCTGATCAACTGTCTGGCCTATATCGACCTCAACCCGGTGCGGGCCGGGCTGGTGGCCAAACCCGAGGATTACCGCTGGAATTCCATCGGCTACCATGCCCAGCAGAAAAACAAGGGGGATTTTCTTTCCCTGGATTTTGGCCTGAAAGAATTCGGCGTATTGGAATCCTCGGAACGTTTGCGTCTTTACCGAAAATTTTTGTACGAAGCCGGAGCTATAAAGAAGAGTGAAGGGAGAAGTTTGAAGGGTGAAAAAGGAAAAGGCATCGAGCAGAAAACCGTGGAAAAAGAAAGGCAGAAAGGCTACCGGATCACGCGCACCGATCGGTTCATATATCGCACGCGCTATTTTACAGATTCCGGCATCATCGGTTCCAAGGATTTTATACAGCAGCAATATTTGCGCGTTAAGGATTTGCTCCAATCCGACAAAGAGAAGAAACCCAAGCCCATCTCGGGGTTGAAGGGACTATATTCTCTCAAACGACTTATGGAATAAAGTAATGCAATTTATCGTCTTCAAATAAGATTTATCGATTAATAATCCGGCTTACCGATTATTTCTCTGTTGAGCCAAATAGTGATTGTCCAAGGCTTGACGAAGATAGGTTTTTATCAGAGCTTGGCGACTAATATTTAATTCATTTGCTATTTCATCAAGCTCTTTCAACATTATATCACTGAAATCGACATTCACGCGTTTGATTGGATATTTTAATTTTCC
Source organism: Desulfosudis oleivorans (assembly GCA_020723325.1). Taxonomy (GTDB): domain Bacteria; phylum Desulfobacterota; class Desulfobacteria; order Desulfobacterales; family SURF-7; genus DYJD01. The sequence goes on from DYJD01000023.1 coordinate 128,069, forward strand.
ATTATTGCTGAAATATCGCGAAATATCCGCTCCTTTTTCAGCCATATCCGCTATTTCGTCTGCAGTTGCTTTTTTAAGTACTTTTTTCATAAAGTTTTCTCTCCTGAGGCGTTGATCTCCATAATGTAATAAGATGAAGATAATCTCCGTTTTCATCTTCTCTGATTTCAAAAATTATGGAAAAGAGTTTCCCTTTAACCCAACCGATGGCACGATATTGTTCCGGATCATCTGATCGTCGGTCTTCATAATACGGATGTGTCCAAATTTCTTTAGCTTCCTCAAATCCTATCCCACGTTTGGGATTTTTTCTGAGCATATCGCTCTTTTTTTTATCGAATTTAAAACGCATGCTGTTATGGTATAACAGTTATATAGCGCCGTCAATATGAAACCTATATTGATAATTGATTGCGCGCATGAACCTGGGTGCATGGAAACCAGGAAAATTGGGACAGATAATTTTTATTGACATTTGCCCCTTCACAGGTTGTGTTTCTTTCAGTTTATAGCAACCCTCTATATCAAAAGAGAGGACCCTATGCCACGCATCGCCCGCATGATCGTTCATGACCAGAAAACGGTTTACCATGTGATCTCCCGCACCGCCTTGGACGGGTTTCCCCTGGGCGACTTTGAAAAGGAACACTTGGTTGAATTGATTAAAAACTTGGGCAAACAGTATTTTGCCGAGATTCTGGGTTTTTGTGTCATGGGAAATCATTTTCATCTCCTGATCCGGATGTTCCCGGACCATCATTTTTCCGATGACGATCTACGCAAACGATATCAAGCAGTATTTCCAGGCCGGGAATTGTACGACGGGCAGATCCCTTATTTCCGCAACAAATGGTCGGACTTGTCGGAATTCATGAAGGATCTTAAACAGCGTTTTTCCTGCTTTTAAACAGTCCGTGTTGTTAGGCTTTAAGGGAGGATAGGATGTGATAATGCGGTTCCTCTCAGAAAACTTACCTCATTATCTCGAGATATCTGGCCGCGCTATCCTGTTATTCCAATTCGACCCTTTTTTAACTTGGTCTTGACTTGTTAATGATTATAAGTACAATGTACATATGGATGAGCTACAATTTGAATGGGACAAACGAAAGGAAAAGACCAATATAAAAAAACATGGCATTTCTTTCGATGAAGCGCGCTGGGTTTTCTATGACGAAAATGCGATTCAATTTTTTGACCCTGACCATTCCGATGATGAAGACCGTTTCATCCTGCTTGGAATAAGTTTCAAGCTTAGGATCCTTGTCGTCTGTCATTGTTTTCGGGAAAACGATTCAGTTATTAGAATTATTTCGGCCAGAAAAGCAGATGGCGATGAGGAAAATGAATATTGGAGGCACAGAAAATGAGAGACCATTATGATTTTTCTAAAATGAGGGGGCGTAAAAACCCTTATATAAAATATTTAAAACAACCGGTTACTATACGGCTGGATCGTGATACCGTTTCATATTTCAAGTCTATGTCGGAAGAAGCTGGTATTCCTTACCAGAATTTAATAAACCTTTATCTTCGGGACTGCGCTACTAATCACCGAAAACTGCACATGAAGTGGCAGGCTGAAAATGCCGAACAACAGCTTTGAATGATGATTCCGGATGAACCGGCGGTGTATCACACCATGTCCAGAATGGCCCTGGATGGATTCCCATTGGGGGATGTGGAAAAAGAAAGGCAAAAAGGCTTTCGGATCACGCGCACCGAGCGATTCATATATCGCACCCGCTATTTTACAGATTCCGGCATCATCGGTTCCAAGGATTTTGTACGACAGCAATATTTGCGTGTCAGGGATCTTTTTCAATCCGACAAGGAGAAAAAGCCCAAACCTATTTCGGGCTTGAAAGGATTATATTTTTTGAAACGACTAACGGAAGGATGAATTTAACTTTTATCTTTCGACGAAATCTATCTTTCTCCAGCTTTTTCTTTCGCCAAATTGACAATTGAATCATGAATCCAATAGCCTTTTGCTTTTATTTCAGCCAAAGCTTGAGATACATTTTTAATAAGGCCACGGTTTTTCGCTTCTACTAAAATTCTAGCAGAAGCAATGACATTCATATTGTAAACATCTCTTGCTATTTTGCGGCCTTTTTTTTCATCGATCAAAACGAAATCCGCATGACATTGCTTTGCGAGTTCAATAACAGATGCTTCTCCTTTATCCAGCACCGAAGTAATCGATCGGATCGATTGGATTTGCAAGCGGTAATACAGAGATGTGGCTTTCTTATACTGAGCAAGGCCAATATTCAGATGGCCCCCTTGAAGAATTTCTTCATGAACGGATTGCGAGATAATGGTCTCCTGAAAGATGGATTTTAATATCGCCAAGTGATCAATGAGGGATAAAGCGATTATCGGGCCGGTATTTGAAACAATAATCCCATTCATTTTTCAATATCTTTGAATTCCGCTTCGAGTTCAGAGTTATCCCATTCAACGCTTGCGGTATCAAATTGTTTGCAACTTAAAAGAAATGTAACACGAGAAACGCACGCAAGATTCGCTGCTTGACCAGAGGTTAATCGTCCTAGCTCAAATAATTTGACGGCCATTGCCATGCGTGCTTCCCTTTCAAAAGACTCGGGACTTAAATTAGCGATAGCCGGTATGGATTCAGGATATTGAATTGTAAGTGTTCCCATTTACTTATCACCATTAATTTAAATAAATTAAAATTTTTTATAAATAAGTAGCGCATAATACAGTAAATTACAAATTTTCATTTCAGAACGGAACTAACCAAATCGAATATATCGATTAGGATGTTGTTTTAATTTAATAGGTTGGTTAAATGGGAGGGCAAAGCTATGCCACGAAGCGCGCGGATTGTGATTCCGGATGAACCGGCCATGTATTATATCATGTCCAAAAGGGCCCTAGACGGATTTCCATTGGGAGATATGGAAAAGGACTTTCTGGTGGATCTGATTCGGCGGCTCAGCCGGATTTATTTTGTTGAGATTTTCGGCTTCTGCATCATGTCCAATCATTTTCATTTGTTGCTGAGAATGCTCCGGAAAAATCCATTTCGGACCAGGATGTCCAAAAGCACTACGCGCACTTATACGGCAAGGACAAGATCCTGATAGACGGACAAATTCCTTTTCAATCCCATCCGGGCCGGCCTGGTGTGAAAGCCGGAGGATTATCGCTGGAATTCCATCGGGTATCATGCGCAGCAGAAAAACAAAGGGGATTTGCTTTTTTCAGGATTAAAGAAACTATGTTCTTTAAAACGCCTATCAGAGGCATAAATTATCGATTTAAGAAAATAATATTTGAGTAAATACGATTTTGCAGCGTGAACCGCCACTTCACTTTCTTGCAAAGCGAACCTGCCTTTCAGTTGCAACAACGAATGAATCGGTCAGTTTGTCTGGATATCTTTGGATCAGGCAGGAAAGAACATGAATTTTCGAGCTGGCGCGTTCATCATCCAAACGAAGCAAAATAACTCCTTTGTGAAGATGTCCTTCTCTAAAAATTTTTTCTCCGAAATCCTTCTTGATACTGATATCTCTATAGCCTGTAAAACAATCTACAGAACAAGGCGAATAACAAAGTCAATCGAATTTATCTTTTATGCATATCGGCTGTAAGTATTGACAAGTTTATCAGTATGTATCCTGGTTGTAAAGAGGTCAGTCTTTCCGAATTCGGCAAAGAACTGAAGCAGGCCTTCACACGCTATTACAACAAGCGCCATAATCGCAGCGGCTTCTTTTGGGGTGGCCGTTTCAAGAGCTTGATTGTGGTTCTTTTTTACAGCCACGCCGGAAACCATAACGACCTCATGGGCACACCGGATCAGATGTATACCGAGCGGCTTGTGATAATTGCTGGTCGGCTCAAATCCAAACACGATCTTTGTAAGTCCGTTCTGATCCCGAATGGCATTAGCCCGAGCGATCAATTTGGAAAAGCCGGCCAAATTGTTTTCAAAGATCAATCTACGCCAAAGCGTTTTCCCATCTGCTGTTCCGAAAAAGGCATAATGTTTGTCCTTGGCGATATCGATACCCACAATCAGGTATTCCTTGGACCCTCTGATCTTCAGGGCAATCGCATGTAGTTTTTTTCGGGGTCGGGGTCGGTATCGGGATCGGTA
>DYJD01000001.1 GCA_020723325.1 Desulfosudis oleivorans
TCGTTTGGGTGTTTGCTTGACATACTTTCACGTATTTTGATAAGGAAGCGCTTTCATTTTTAAAAATATTGTTATAATAATGTTTTGATAACAGAGTGTCAACTTCCTTTTGCCGGTTTCAGTGTCGGCGGAGGTTTTTGATTGGGGAAAAAAAGTGAAACATATTCGTAATTTCAGCATTATTGCCCACATCGATCACGGCAAGTCCACCCTTTCCGACCGCTTGATTCAGGCCACGGGGATCGTGCCGGATCGTGAATTCATGGATCAGATTCTGGATACCATGGACATTGAACGGGAACGCGGGATCACCATCAAGAGCAACACCATTTGCCTGCCTTACAAGGCCAAGGACGGAAAGACCTATTCCTTGAATCTCATTGATACACCGGGCCATGTGGATTTTACCTACGAGGTGTCCAGGGCCCTGGCTTCCTGTGAAGGGGCTTTTTTATTGATTGATGCCAGTCAAGGCGTGGAGGCCCAGACCCTGGCCAATTTATATTTGGCCCTGGAGCATAATCTTGAAATTATTCCGGTCATCAACAAAATCGACCTGCCCTCGGCCGATGTGGAATGGGTCAAGACCCAATTAAAGGAAGACCTGGGGCTCGACCCCCAGACCGCCATTTGCACCTCGGCCAAGGAAGGCATCGGTATCCAGGAAGTATTGGAAAGTGCGGTCAAGCTTCTGCCGGCCCCCAAAGGTGATCCGGAAGCGCCTTTACAGGCCCTCATTTTCGATTCCCATTATGATGCCTACCGTGGCACCGTTGTCCATACCCGTATTTTCCAGGGCCGCCTCCAGGCCGGCGACACCATCATGTTCATGTCCAACAAGGCGGTTTACAAGGTGGAAGAAGTGGGGGTTTTTCAGATCCGGCGGGTGCCGCGCAATGAACTGACTGCCGGCGAGGTGGGCTATGTGATTGCCGGCATCAAAACCGTCAGCGACACCCGTTGCGGCGATACCGTCACCATCAAGAACAAATCCTGCGCCGCGCCCCTGCCGGGTTTCAAGGAAGCCAAGCCCGTGGTTTTTTCTTCGATCTATCCCGTGGCCGCCGATGACTATCAGGAGCTCACCGAAGCCATTGAAAAATTAAAACTGAACGATGCCGCCCTGATTTATGAAAAAGACAGCTCCGCCGCCTTGGGCTTCGGCTTCCGCTGCGGTTTTCTGGGGCTGTTGCATCTGGAGGTAGTCCAGGAGCGCCTGGAACGGGAATATGATCTTTCCCTGATCATCACGGCCCCGTCGGTGCGCTATGAACTGCTGCTGTTCGACGGCGCTACCGTGATGATCGACAACCCGGCATTATATCCGGACCCGACCTTGATCAAAGCTGCCAAGGAGCCTTTTATCCGCGCCACCATCATAACACCGGATCGTTATATGGGGGCCATCATGAAGTTGTGCATGGACCGTCGCGGTGTGAATTCCAATTATCAATATTTGACCAGTAATCGTCTGGAAATGAAATTCGAACTGCCCCTGGCGGAAGTGGTCTATGATTTTTACGACAAACTGAAATCCATCACCCAGGGCTATGGCTCATTTGATTATGAGATTCTCGAATACCGTGAGACGGATCTGGTCAAGGTGGATATTCTGATCAACGGCGAAAAAGTGGATGCCCTGTCCCAGTTGATCCATCGCGACCGGGCCACGGAACGGGCGCGCCTGGCCTGTGAACGCCTGAAGGAGGAAATCCCGCGCCAGATGTTCAAGATCGCCATCCAGGGTGCCATCGGCGCCAAGATCATTTCCCGGGAGACCATTTCCCCCTTCCGCAAGGATGTTACGGCCAAATGCTACGGCGGGGATATTTCCAGAAAGCGTAAATTGCTTGAAAAACAGAAGAAAGGCAAGAAACGCATGAAGATGGTGGGGCAGGTGATGATCCCCCAGGCGGCCTTTCTGTCAGTGCTGAAAACAGAGGATTGAACATGCGTGGGGTATTGATTGTCTTCCTTGCGGCGTTTGGATGCTTGTGGCCCCCAGGACTGTCTGCGGCCGAGGGTATGCGCAAACCGGCCTGGGCCGGAAGCTTTTATCCGAACTCGGCCCTGGAGCTTCGCCGGGAGATCGGGCAGGCCACCGACAAAGCCCGTGAGACCAGGCTGAGCCTGCCGGCCGGTAAAACCCTGCGGGCCTTGATCCTGCCCCATGCCGGGCATATCTATTCCGGTTTGACCGCGGCCCATGCCGGACTGGTGCTTAAGGAAAAACAATTTGAAAAAGTGATTCTGGTGGGACCGGATCATCATGTGGGCTTTTCCGGCGGTGCCGTCAGCGCGGTGACTGCCTATGAATCGCCCTTGGGCAGCGTGCCGCTGCATGCCGACGCGGCCGGGTTGCGAGCCCAAAACGCGCTATTTAAACCAATGCCCGAATCCGACCGGAAAGAACATTCCCTGGAAGTCATCCTGCCTTTTTTGCAAGTCTATCTCAAGGAATTCCAAATGGTGCCGGTGGTGGTGGGCGGCGGTGATCAGGATGGAATCCGCCAGGCCCTGGAGGCGATTGCCGATGAAAAAACCCTGCTGGTGGCCAGTTCGGATTTGTCCCATTTTTTACCCTATGAGGCTGCCCGGCAAAAGGATGAGGAAACCATCCGCTTGATTATGGGGCTCAAGTCGGGAGAATTGCTGAGCCGGGAGAATGCGGCCTGCGGAGTTCGGCCGATTTCAATTGTTCTTGACATGGCCAAACACAAGGGCTGGCAGCCTGTGCTCCTGCATTATTGCAACAGCGGCGATACTGCCGGCAACCGCGCCCGGGTGGTCGGTTATGCCGCCATCGCATTTTATGGAGAATCGTTCAATGAAAAAAAAGCCAACTAATTCAGTCCAGAAATTCAATCAAAAACAAGGCCAGGCATTGATTGCGCTGGCGCGCCGAACACTGCTGGAACGGTTCGGCCGGAAAATGAAGGAAGCTGAAGTGGAGGAAACGGAAAAACAGTTCCAAGACCGTAAATTCTCAGAAAACCTCGGCAATTTTATAACCATTAAGAAAGAAGGCCAATTGCGGGGCTGCATCGGCAGCCTGACCGGGACCGAGCCCCTGGTGGACGGCGTGCGTCGCAATGCCCTGAATGCCGCGTTCAACGACCATCGTTTTCAACCCTTGACTGAGGAAGAACTGGACAAGGTTGAATTGGAAGTCAGCATCCTCACCGACCCGCAACCCCTCGAGTATGAGAATGGGGAAGATTTGAAAGCCAAACTGCGACCCAATGTGGACGGTGTCATTATCCGTAAAGGCGCGGCCAGAGCCACTTTTTTGCCGCAAGTCTGGGAACAGCTTCCGCAGCCGGAGGATTTCCTCAACCATTTGTGCATGAAAGCCGGTCTTTCCGGTGATGCCTGGCAGTCCACGAAACTGGAAGTCTTGATTTACCAGGTTCAATACTTTGAAGAAAATAGATGAACATGCCGTGATCCGGGTGGTCATCGCCACCGGCATATCTTCGGTGGTGACCCAGTTGCTGGTCATCCGGGAATATCTCGCGCAATTCAAGGGCAATGAATTCGTCATTGCCCTTATTCTTTTCAGTTGGCTGCTTCTGGGTGGTTTGGGTACCATGGCGGCCAATTTGCTGGCGGCAAGGGGCTTTAAGGCCGCCCCCCGGCGCTTGGGTGGATTGTCCATTGTACTGGCAGCCATCACCGCGCCTGAGCTGATTTTAATCCGTGGTGCCCGGGATCTTGTTTTTATTCACGGCAGTTCCGTGGGATTTTATCCGACCTTTTTTTTTATTTTCATTACCCTGGCGCCTTACGGCCTGCTGGTGGGATTCCTATTACCCTATAGTTTGTTTGTTTTGCGGACCACCCGCGGGGATTATCCGGCCGGCAACATATATATCATGGATAATCTGGGGGACATCCTGGGGGGCGGCTTGTTCACATTCCTGCTGGTGTATCTCCTAACCCCGCTGCAAGCCGCGGCCATGGCGGCGACGGCCCTGGTGATTGCGGCCCTGCCTTTATACAGGGGTGCCGGCCGGGCCGCCTTCTGGGCCTGGGCAGGCACTCTTGGGGCGGCCATGTTGTCGTTTTTTTGTGTCATCCATGAGCACGGGTCCCTGGCCCCACCCGAAGGCGAGTTGATTTATTATCAAGAATCCCGCTACGGCCGGATTGCCGTGCACAAGGATCAGGAGCAGGTCACGCTTTTTTCCGACGGCATGCCCTTATTCAGCAATCAGAATTTGGTGACGGCCGAGGAAGTGATCCATTACCCGCTTGTCCAGCTCGATCATCCCCGCAACCTGCTTTTAATTTCATCCGAGGGCGGCATGATGGCTGAGCTCGCCAAATATCATCCCCATACCATCGATTTAATTGAACTGGATCCGGAAATTGCCAAGGTTCTGTTTCAATTCAACCTGGTTGAGACCATACCCGGTCTGCGGGTGATTCATCAAGACGGCCGGGCCTATTTGCGCGATACGGAAAAACAATACGACGCCATCATCATCAACCTGCCGGAACCGGAAACCTTCCAGCTTAACCGCTTTTATACAGAAGAATTTTTCCGGATCGCCAAACGCCGCCTGGTGCCGGGGGGGATTTTGAGCTTTGCCATGGAAGGCTATGATAATTATCTGTCGGAATTCCAACGCCGGAAATTATCCGCGCTTTTTCATACAGTCAAAACCCAGTTTCGGGAAGTGTTGTTGCTGCCTGGGCAGCAGATTTTTTTTCTTTGCCGGGATGGGGCGGTCCGCTCCGACATTCCAGACTTTTTGGCTGAAAAATCAATCCCCACCGAGTACATCAGCCGCTATTTCAGCGGCAACCTGACCCCGGGCCGTATTGCCGAACTGAATGGGCTGATTGAAGCGCAAATTCCCAAAAACCAGGATGCCTCGCCGAGTTTGATGCAACTGATGTTCTCTCAGTGGTTTGCCCAGTACGGCTCCTCCCCTGCGGCCTTTTTTGCCGTGCTTTCCATTGTGCTGCTGTTCTATTTGCGACGATTGCATGCCGAGGAATTCGTGCTGTTCTCCAGCGGTTTTATGAGCATGGGGTTCGAAGTCTTGGTGATTTTCGCCTTTCAAATCTATTTTGGCTTTATTTACCACCGCATCGGCTTGATCGTGACGGTTTTTTTGGCCGGTTTATTGCCCGGTGCCTGGCTGGGTATCCGCTTTCAAAACCACGGGCGCCGGCTGCTTGTTTTTACCGATAGTGTGCTTATCATCATGGCAGGCCTCTACATTGTGTTAATTACCAGCGGCTGGGAGCACTTGCCGGAAGCCCTGTTTCTGTTTCTCGGATTCACGGTATCCCTGACCTGCGGCTGCCAGTTTCCGGTGGTGCTGCATTTGCGGGGGGGGGATAATCCGGCGGCGGCCCGGTCGTTTTCCGCCGACCTGGTGGGTGCAGCCTGCGGCACACTGATTACCAGTGTGGTGATGATCCCTTATGCCGGGATCGTATGGGCTGCGTGGGGGCTGATTGGCTTAAAAAGCCTTAGCCTGGTTTTGGGGTTTAAGCGATAGCTCATTAATTATTAGCAATTAACTAATTGTTAATGAATATGATGAAGGCGGTCAAGGGAGACGGCCATGAAAAAGATCACCAGAAGACGATTTTTGTGCCTGGGGGCAGCCGCCTTCTGCTGTTCGGCTGTACCGGCCCAAGCCTTTTGGCCGTTCGACAAACGCGGTGAGGGGCCGAGTGGAAGCGCGGATGTAACCGGGATCGTATTTAAGGGCGACGGACCCAAAACCCTGCCCAAATGGCATCATGAGGCTGCTGCCTACACCAAGATGTTTGACCGCAAGGTGGTTTGCGGTATCTGTCCCCATAAATGCGTACTGGCACCGGGAGATCGGAGCCTATGTCGTTCCCGGGTCAATCTAGACGGCGTGCTGTACAGCCTTTCCTATGGAAATCCATGCTCCATCAATGTTGACCCCATTGAGAAAAAACCCTTGTTCCATTTCCGGCCGCGCACCACGGCCTTTTCCATTGCCGCGGCCGGCTGCAATTTCCGCTGCCTGAATTGCCAGAACTGGGAAATTTCCCAAGCCAAGCCCCATGAGGTGCGCACTACAGAGCTTTTGCCGGAAGAGGTGGTGGCTGCGGCCAAGCGGGCCAAGGCCGATTCCATAGCCTATACCTATTCGGAACCCATCACCTTTTATGAATATACCCTGGCAACCTCCCGAGCGGCAAAAGCTGCGGGACTCTACAATGTCTTGGTGTCGGCCGGCTATATCAATGAAGAACCGCTCATGGAACTCTGCCGCTTCATAGACGCAGCCAACATCAACCTAAAATCCTTCAGCGACGAGATTTACCGCAAACTGAACGGCGGCAGACTTGAACCGGTGTTGAACACCTTCAAGACCCTGCATGCTCAAAAGGTCCATTTTGAGATGACCAACCTGGTGGTCCCCGGCTATACGGATAATCCGGAAATGGTGAAACGCATGTGCGCCTGGATCATGGAAAACCTGGGACCGGATCATCCCCTGCATTTCTTGCGTTTTTTCCCCAAGTACAAACTGGACCGTTTGCCGCCCACCCCGGTTTCCACCCTGACCCAATTTCGCGAGTTGGCCATGCAGGCCGGCATACACTACGTCTATGTGGGCAATGTGCCCAGCCATGATGGTGTGCACACCTATTGCCACAATTGCAGGAAAATGCTGATTCAGCGCCAGGGCTACTTGATTCCGGAATTCAATCTGGAAGGGAATCAGTGCAAATTCTGTCATGCGACGATTCCCGGGGTGTGGATAAGTACAGGGGCCGGGGCGGTGTCTTGAGATGTGGGATGTGAGATGTGGGGTGAAGGATGGCCTTCATTAGTCATTAGCAATTAGCAATTAGCAATTGATTATTAGTTATTAGATGTTTTTGTTGCATTTTTAATGGTTAATAATCAATTGTTAACGGTTAATGGTTAATGAAAAAGCAGACGTATTTATCCGATTAGCATTTCGATCCCGACCCCGATAACCAAATGTGATTGCCCTGCCCGTACTACCAGGGCAATCGCATGTAGTTTTTTTCGGGGTCGGGGTCGGGGTCGGTATCGGGATCGGTATCGAAAAAATAATTTGGGAGACCCCGCCCCCGAAAAACCAGGGCTTTTTCCATGCTGACCCCAAGACCCAACACAATGGCCTTGCCGTAAGGGCGGTTCGCGAACCGCCCCTACATATCGGCAGGGCACACCGTTCCGTCCCGTTGGCGAATTGCCTTTGGGGGAAAAGAAAAAACTCGATACCGATTCCGATACCGACCCCGACCCCGAGAGGTTGGATGGCAGAGACAAAACCCAAACACTCACGAATCGCTTTATCTTGGCGAGCAATAGTATTCGCTGGGTGAAATATTGGCAATTAATGGCTGCACATTCCGCGCCAAGTTTACATGCGATTCCCCTGCCCGTACTACAAAACCCCCTTGACTTGACAAGCAACGCATGTTACGCAACGTCCGTTATTTAACATGGTTCAGTGGGTGTGATAAACGTTACGCCCGGACAACGGATGTTTCTTTATCAGGCCCTTGACTGTCCGCCAACCGTTACACAAATAAGGAGAAAATCCATGCATGTTCTGTATCGGGTGAGAAGCCTTCGACTCCTGGTAGTCCTGCCGCTTTTCTTGCTTTTCAGTTGCGCCTCCTTGCGGACCAATATGATGCTTGCCAATATCAAACCGCTGCGGGAAAAAACCAAGATTGCCGTGAATAAGAGCACGGATCTCAGTCTGGTGCGTGACGCCCTGCCGGCAAGCCTGCTGCAGATGGACGGCCTGATTGAGATGGCGCCGGACAACAAGGAATTGCTGGTGGCCGCCGCCGAATCCTACAGCGGCTATGCCTTTGCCTTTGTGGAGGATACGGATCGTCCACGCGCTTCCAAGCTGAACCTCAAGGCCCGGGAATACGCCTTGCGCGCCTTGGCGGATAATGAAGCTTTCATCCAGGCCTTGGACAAACCCTTGGATGCCTTCACGCCGACCCTTGCCGGATTTGAAAAAGACCATGTCCCGGCCATGTTTTTTGCGGCCAATACCTGGCTGAAATATATCTCCTTTAATTTGGACAATCCTGAAGTTCTCATGGATGTTCCCAAGGTGGAAGCCATGATGTTTCGCATTGAGGAATTGGATGATCAGTTCATGTACGGCAGCATCCATGCCATGTTGGGCGCCTATTATGCCGGACGTTCCAAAACCCTGGGGGGCCGGCCGGATTTATCCCAGACCCATTTCAGCAAAGCCTTTGCCATTTCCCAAAACAAGTATCTGGTTTTCCATCTGCTCTACGCCCGTTTCTACGCTGTTCAGATTCAGGACCAGGCGCTGTTTGAAAAAACCTTGCAGGGCATTATTGATGCTCCGCAAAATCTGCTGCCGGAAAGAAACCTGGCCAATGAGGTTGCCCGGGAAAAAGCCAAGGTTTTGATTACCAAGACCGATGAATTTTTTTAATCTGTAAGGGCAGATCGCGATCCGCCCCTACCAAAGGAAAATCAACCGCCCATGAATAATTTGGAAGCACTGCAAACAGGGGAAAATAGAGACAAAAGCCCGGCGGAAAAAATTTTCGACAAAATCGCCGCATTTGAAAAAGGCCTGGTGGCCGTATGTCTGGCGTTTATGGTAATCTTGGTATTGGCCCAGATCGCCCTGCGGAATTTGTTCAATAGCGGGATTCCAGGCGGCGATTCCATGGTTAAACACATGGTGTTGTGGGTGGGCTTTCTAGGCGCCGGGCTCGCCACCCGTGACGGCAACCATGTGCGTATTGATGTGGCATCGAAAATCCTGCCGCGGATGATCAAACCCTTTGCCCAGATCATGGCGGATGTTTTTTCCTTGGGAATTTGCATCCTGCTCTTTATTGCCGCCTACCAATTTGTAGTTGGAGAATACCACACCGGCGCGGCCCTGCCTTTTATGGAAATTCCGGTGTGGCTTATGGAAGTCATCATTCCCATTGGTTTTCTGACCATCACAGTGCGTTTTACCTTCCAGGCTGGGGCGAATCTGAAAAAAATATGGAAAGGATAGCGTCTTGACTGCATTGATCGTTGCATTCATTATTTTAATGGCGCTTTTAGGCGCACCGGTTTTCGTCTTTCTTTCCGCATTCGCCTTGCTGGGCTTCACCTTGGCGGAGATCCCCACCACGGCCATCATCGTGGAGATTTACAGCCAGTTTGCCAACACCCCCTTGCTGTATACCATTCCGCTTTTTACTTTTGCAGGTTATATTCTGGCGGAAAGCAAGACCTCCGTCCGCATAGTCAATTTCTCCAAAGCCATCCTGGGTTGGCTGCCCGGCGGGCTGGCCATTGTTTCCCTATGTGCCTGCGCCTTTTTTACAGCCTTCACCGGTGCTTCGGGCGTAACCATCATTGCTTTGGGCGGGCTGCTCTTCCCGGCCTTGATCAAGGAAAAATATCCAGAGAATTTCTCCCTGGGGCTTTTGACATCTTCAGGCAGTCTCGGACTGCTTTTCCCGCCTAGCCTGCCGGTCATTTTGTTCGGCGTGGTCTCCCAGGCCAGCATCAACAAGCTTTTTGCCGCCGGCATGGTGCCGGGAGTGTTGCTGATAGTGCTCTTGTCTTTATATAGTATTTTTTCCGCCCGGCGGGCAAAAACTGCAAGAAGCGCCTTGTCTTTCAAAGAAGTAATCCGGGCGACCAATCAGGCCAAATGGGAGCTCTTTATTCCGGTGTTGATCGGTGTCGGAATCTACGGCGGCTTTGTCACCCTGGGAGAAATCGCCACCATCACCATTGTCTATGCTTTGTTCATTGAAGTCTTTATTTATCGCGATTTGACCCTTTCCCAGATTCCGTCCATCATGGTGAAAAGCATGGTGCTGGTGGGCGGCATTCTTATTATTTTGGGCTCGGCCGTGGGATTGACCAATTACATGATCGATGCCGAAGTTCCCATGAAGATTTTTGAAGTCATCCAGCAATTCATTTCCTCCAAATTCGTCTTTCTGATTCTGTTGAATATTTTTCTTCTGATCGTGGGGTGTCTGCTGGACATTTATTCCGCCATTCTCGTGGTTGTCCCTCTGATTCTGCCCATAGCCGTCAACTACGGCATTGATCCGGTGCATCTCGGCATCATCTTCCTCACCAATCTGGAGATCGGATACTCCACGCCGCCGGTGGGCATGAATCTTTTCATCGGCGCATTCCGCTTCAATCGTTCCGTAGTGAAGCTCTTCCGCGCCAGTATTCCGTTCCTGATCATCCTGCTCATCAGCCTGATGATCATTACTTATGTGCCGGAATTAAGCCTGGGATTGATCGAACGTTTGGGAATTAAATAGCAAAAAATGCATGTCCACACCCTTGAGAAATGGCGGCACAATCATGATTTTTCCCTAATTCATACCAAAGGTGAAAAGCGCATCCGACAGGTTCTACTCCTCACCGGGATCACCATGGTGGCTGAAATCGTTGCCGGAAATCTTTGGGGCTCTATGGCGCTTTTGGCCGACGGCTGGCACATGGGCACCCACGTGGCGGCTTTTGCCATCTCCATTTTCGCCTATCGATACGCGCGCAAGCATACGAGTGATCCCAAATTCAGCTTCGGAACAGGTAAGGTAGCTGTTTTGGGAGGATTTGCCAGCGCGGTGGCATTGGCAGTGGTGGCCTTGCTTATGGCCTTGGAGTCCATAAACCGTCTGGTGGACCCGCGGCCGATCCATTTTAACGAGGCCATTATAATTGCCGTAATCGGCCTTGGGGTCAATCTGGCCAGCGCCTTCTTGTTGCAGGAACACCATGGTCATAATCATGATCATGACCATGGTGCCGGTGAAGAAGAGCATCATCATGATCACAACTTGCGGGCAGCCTACTTCCATGTTCTGGCGGATGCTTTGACTTCGGTGCTTGCCATAATTGCTTTGCTTGCAGGCAAGTATTTCGGTTGGTTATGGCTGGACGCGGTCATGGGCCTTGTCGGCGCCCTGGTCATAACACGCTGGTCCATGGGCCTGGTGCAAGACACCAGCCCGATTCTGCTGGATCAAAGCATGGACGCGGAACAGGTGGCGGCAATCAAGGCTGCCATCGAAGCGGATGCGGATAATCGTATCTGCGATCTGCATATCTGGCGGGTGGGCCCAAGCCATTATGCCGCGGACATATCCCTTGTTACACATTTTCCCAAATCCAGCGAGCACTATAAGCGGCTATTGGCTGAATTCTCGGACCTGGCGCATGTCACGATTGAAGTGAATCACTGCGATTCGGAAGCCTGCCTTAGAAACGATTTCAATACCGGCCAGTTTTAGTGCGTGCGGCCGTGCTTGTCGTGTTTTGCACCTTTACCATGGTGCCGGTCCTTGCCGCCATGATCATGCTTGTATTCTCTTTCATCATGGGAAACTTCGATTACACGCCCGCCTATTTCCGCGCGCGGTCTGTATTTTTCCACTTTAAAATCCTGATCGATTTCCCGGAAATGCCTGCCTTCGGAACGATAGCGGATGACTTTTTCCGGCGCACAACGGTAGTGGTCGGATATGAATTTTAAATTGACCTGATTGACAATGTCGCGGTCCTCTAAACGAATTTTTTTCCAATGGTGGTGTTTGTGGTGTTTCTTATAATAACCATAGGCATGACCGTGGGGATGATGTTCTTCCACCACCGTCACCGGCACATAGTAGATATCGGGGCTCAGCCCGTAATGCAAGGTGACGTCCATCCAGCTCAGGCCCCGGAGGCGCAGGTCGACAACCGCACTCGGCGACACCCTGGCCCTCCTGGAAATATAATACACCACCGGCAGCTCTTCATCCTCAATTCCGCGCTCGTGGATTACCACTACTTCTTTTTTGGGGGCTTTGTAGTAATCACCCACGGAAATATGAAAACCATCGATACCTTTTGGTCCTCCGGATATGTCCACATTCCACTCCGGCTGGCCGCTGGCGGAACCGGTAAAAAGCATACAACTGAAAATGATACCCAGGAAATTAGTCCGCAGCATACGACCGAATGAGTTTTTATATTGATTGATCATTTTGCATATCTCCTTGGCAAATGTCTTTTTATGTTTTTCCAAGCCTGGAGCCTGGAAACAGGTCATTTTTATCACCAAGGGTTTGATTGTCAAGATTCATGCGCGGAAATGACAGGGGAAATATAATCGCAGCTCGAAGCCGCGCCCACGATGGAGGATGACCGAAACGATGATCAAGGTAAAAAAAATCATTCGATACCGATTCCGATACCGATACCGACCCCGAAAAAAATACATACGATTGCCCTAAATGCGGGCAAGTGCCAAGAATTTTAGTTATACATTTTATGATTGAAATGTATACATTCTGTGTAGAATTAATTCTATATTCTTGATAAAAAATCTTCTAGATAAATCATTACAACTATTTAAAATAGAATGAGTATTTTTGTACTGCAATAAGGGATGGCACGGCTGTTGCTGTAATCTGCTGTTAAAATATCTTGGAATGTTAAAATTCGATCATATTACAATCAAGGAGAAAAGCATGGAAGATTACGGTATACAAAGAGACTCGGCTGCCTGGTTGTTTTTTGTAAAAATCACCTTTATCATTGCCCTCGCAGCCATGGGTCTTGGTATTGCTTTTATGCCCTGTGATCTATGGATCAAAGGGTATCTGGGTATGGGGACGCTGTTCATCGTGGGCGCCTCCATTACACTATCCAAAACCTTGCGGGATGAACATGAGGCCAAAAAGATCATCAATCGCATCACCAATGTCAAAACCGAAAAAATCCTGAAGGAATACAATACTGAAATCTGATATGGTCGGTCTTGATCATCGTTTCGGCTACGGCCCTTAATAGAGGTAAACGAGCAAGTAAGGTTGATTTTGGAAAATGAAATTTAAATGTGTGTATGGGTTGTTTTTGTTCCTGTTTCTATGCCTGTGGAGCTGCAGTGCCACCGGGATTTACTACCCTAAAGCAGGTGAAAAACCGGCTGATCCGATTCAGGAGCAAATCTATCAAGAAAAAGTTCAGCGTCTGACAAAGGAATTGACGGCGCTGAAAGCGGATGTAAGCAGAATTGAGGCAGCCCTGGTAGCCGAGACAGTCATGCGCGATTCGGCTGTTCTGGCCCGGGAGTATGAACTGGTGCGACCGGCCATCCTGCACAATCTATTGATCCAATTCGGCTTCAAAGAGCGCGGACTCTGTTACCAATGGGCCCAGGATTTGATGAAGAGCCTGAAAGCCCTGCATTTGCAAACCCTGGAGCTGAACTGGGGCGTGGCTCACCGCGGCAGTGACTTGTTCGAGCACAATTGCGTCGTGCTCACCGCCCGGGGAGCGGATTTCAACCAGGGCATTGTTCTCGACCCCTGGCGCAATTCCGGCGTGCTTTACTGGGCTGAGGTGGCGAAAGACAGCTATCCCTGGAAACAACTACCACCTTCTGAGTGGTAGGGAAATCGAGCAACAATTTCATGCCACAGCCGTCGCTAAATGGATTTCCTCGGCAGCAACCAACGCAATCGCATAGCGCATGCAGGCATGGATATCATCAGCGGTTAATTCCGGATAAAAATCCCTTATGATTTCATCATCTGAAACAGCAATATCAAACGCATTTTCAGGATGGGCAAAAGGAAGGCTGTTTGTCATCTGCGGAATCTGTGGATAAAAAATAAAAAAAACGATCCGCAGATAACGCCGATGGACGCAGATGAATGCTCCTATGAATATGGGAACCGAATTACCGTTTTTACGATCTTTTTTATTTAGGCGGAATGTGATAGGGAAAAACGAAATATAAACAAGTATATTGATAGGCTCAGGCCACAGGATGGAATATGGCGCCCAAGAGTAAAAACAGTACGACGAAAGCGGCGAACAGTTACCGGCATCCCACCGCATCCGCTCTGATGCGGCCGGAGGTGGGTACCCAGGCCCAGTTTCGCAAGCGGATGGAACCGGCCAAGTACCGGTACGATTCCTCCCTTGATCCCTCCCTGTCCTGGGACGAGGGTCAGGCCGGCCGTGAGGAGGGGGAGCGCTTGATCCGGGAAATCATGGAGGCCGATACCCTTGAGGGCGCCAAGGCCGCGGCTGCCAAACTGAAAGCCATGTCCGCGCCTTTTTTGAACTGGTCCGGCAAGGCCGAGCGGACCGAATTCGACGTGCCGACGTTGCCCCTCTTTATTCATGAGCGCCTGAGTACCCAGGCCATCATCGCGACCCTGGGCGGCCATAAAAAAGGCATGGAACAGCTCGAACTGTTTGCCGACCCGCGCCATTCCATCACCGACCAGGTGCTCAAGGCCTACGAACACCGGGACAAATGGGTCAACCGCATGATCCTGGGGGATTCCCTGGTGGTGATGAATTCCCTGTTGCATTACGAAGGCATGGGCGGCCAGGTGCAGATGATTTACATGGACCCGCCTTACGGCGTTAAATTCGGCTCCAATTTTCAGCCCTTTGTGCGCAAGCGGGATGTCAAGCACAACGACGACGACCATATGACCTACGAGCCGGAGATGGTGCAGGCTTATCGGGATACGTGGGAGTTGGGGTTGCATTCTTATCTAACTTATATGCGGGATCGGTTGCGACTATGTAAGGAATTACTGTCGCCGAGTGGAAGCATATTCGTGCAGATTAGTGATGAAAATCTACATCATTTTAAGGAGTTAATGGATGAAATTATTGGAAAAGATAACTTTGCGGGTTTGATCAGTTTTCAAAAAACAGGTGGGATAGAGGGGAAGTTGTTGCCACCAGCAGTGGATTATTTACTTTGGTATGGGCGAAATAAAGACCAGATGAAGTATCGTCAGCTTTTTATAAATAGGAGCATTGGTGATACATCGCTTGATAGATATGACATGCTATTGCTTAAAAATAAAAGCAGCCGAAGACTATCGAAGGAAGAAATAAGCACTGGGATAATCCCAGAAGGAGCAAGACGGTATCAGTTGGCTCCACTTTACTCAGAGGGGGCTTCATTAAAGCTATCTGAATTTACATACGAGGGGAAAAAGTATAAACCAAGAGCAGATACACATTGGAAGACAACATTGGAAGGACTACAACGCCTCGCTGATTTGAATCGAATAGAGGTTATGGGATCCGTCCTAAGGTACAGGAGATTTATAGATGATTTCCCAGTGATACCAATAAATGATAGATGGGAGTCTACACAAACTGGAACTCAGAGAATTTATGCTGTTCAAACTTCACCTACAGTAATTCAACGCTGCCTCCTAATGACCACCGACCCCGGCGATTTGGTCCTTGACCCCACTTGCGGCTCCGGCACCACGGCTTATGTGGCTGAACAATGGGGTCGTCGCTGGATCACCACCGACGTCAGCCGGGTGCCTTTGGCCTTGGCTCGTCAGCGGCTTTTGACCGCCACTTTCGACTACTATGATTTGAAAGACGAAAAGGCCGGACCCTCCGGCGGATTCGTTTACAAGCGCAAGCAGAATAAAAAGGGCGAGGAAATCGGCGGGATCGTGCCCCACATCACCTTGAAGAGCATCGCCAACAACGAGCCGCCGGCCGAGGAAGAGCTGGTGGACCGGCCGGAAAAGACCAACAGCATCACCCGCGTGACCGGGCCGTTTGTGTTTGAAGCCACCATTCCCACGCCCATGGACTGGGAGGCGCCTGCGGAAAAAGGCGATTCCGGTCGCATCGCGGTCAAGGTCATCGACGACCGCGGTAATGAGCTGCTGGTGGTCAAGGATCTCAAGGAGGCGGTGCCATGATTCGTTCGGTATTGATCCGCCGGTTTAAACGCTTCCGGGAACTCCGCTTCGAGTTGAACGGCCGTCATGTGGTGCTGGCCGGACCCAACAATATGGGCAAGACCACCATTCTGCAGGCCATTGCCGCCTGGTCCCTGGCCTTTGCGCGCTGGAGGGGACTGAACGATTTCCAGCGTCGCGGCGGATACTATACCAAGGCGCCCATTGCCAGACAGGCGTTTTCCGCCGTGCCCCTGAGGCGTTTTGATCTGATGTGGGCCGAGCGGGATTATCGCGGCAACCTGGAAATCGAGATCGCCTCCACGGAAGGCTGGTCCGTCAACATGGAGCTGATCGCCGACAGCACCGAACAGATTTTCGTGCGTCCGAGTCGCAATACCGATCCGGGAATGTTGCGCGATGTGGGATTGGAGTCGGTATTTGTGCCGGCCATGAGTGGCTTGAGCAAGGAGGAGCCCTTGTATGCCCGGCCGGAAACCGTGGCTGATCTGTTGGGGCAGGCCAAACCCGGAGATGTGCTGCGCAATCTTCTGTATCAGACCCATCTGTCCCAAACCGCCTGGGAGTCCCTGACCGAAGCGATCCAACGCTTGTTCGGATATGGTCTGCTGCCGCCGGATGCCTCCGGCGCCTATATCATTGCCGAATATCAGGCCGGCAAGGAAGGAACCCGCTTCGATATTTCCAGCGCCGGCAGCGGTTTTCAGCAAGTGCTCATGCTGCTGACTTTTTTGAATATCCGTCCGGCAACGGTTTTGCTGCTGGATGAACCGGACGCTCATTTGCATGTCATTCTGCAGGATTCCATCTACAGCGAATTGCGCAAGGTGGCGGAAAGGCAACAGTCGCAATTGGTCATCGCCACGCACTCGGAGGTGATCATCAATTCCGTCGAACCCCGGGAACTTTGGGTCATCATGCAGTCGGCCCGTCCCATGGCGGAAAGCAGCGAAAAAAGCCGATTGATCACTTCCCTGCGGGTGCTTTCCAATACGGATATCATGCTGGCCATGGAGGCCGAGGGTGTTTTATATGTCGAAGGATACACGGATCTCGAAATCCTGCGGGCTTGGGCGGAGATCTTGGGACATGGCGCTTCCGCGCTGCTAAAAGGCGTTTTCTGGAAGCCGACGGTTTGGGAGCCGCGCCTGGGATCGGACGGCATCCGGGCCAGGGATCATTATGAAGCCCTGCAATTGGTTCGAAAGGATTTGCCCGGTCTGGTGCTGGTGGACGGGGACGCCAAACCGGAGCTTCAGTCCACGGAGATCACCGGCAAGGGCTTGCAGCGCCTGCGCTGGCGGCGATATGAAATCGAGAACTATCTGGTACATCCTGAAGCTATTTTTCGTTTTGTGGCCCAAAAAGTCGGGGTTGAGGCTGCCGGACCTCATATCGAGGATATAAAGCGCCATTTCCAGGAAACATATCCGCCGGTCTTTTTAAAAGATCCCCTGGCCGATATCCCCTTTTTGAAGAACACCAAGGCGCGCACCCAATTATTACCGCCGGCATTGGACGCCGCCGGGTTGCCGGGATTTCCCTATACACGTTATCATGAAATCGCGGCGGTCATGAAACCGGAAGAGATTCATCCGGAGGTTGCTGAAAAATTGGATCAACTGATGGAGGCATTCGGGCGATGACCGGCTTTGAAGTTCAAGATCCCATACTCAATTCACCCTTTGAGGAACCTTCGGCCTACTGGCTGATTGAGGAGGGGAAACAACCGGAAAAGCTTCCCGGCCGACGTCCGGCCCGGTATTTCTACCGTCCGCCCGGTCCTGCAACCGAAGGCGGGCGAATGGGGACGGCCATTGAGCTGAAACTGGTGAATCGCACAAAATGGCCACCGGTACGGGGAAAACCACGGTGATGGCCATGGTGGCCGCCTGGTCGATTTTGAATAAAGTCAACAACCGCAGCGATGGGCGCTTTAGCGATGCCGTGGTGGTGGTATGCCCGAATGTAACCATTCGCGGGCGGCTGCGGGAGCTGGACCCCAACGAGGGCGAAGCCAGCGTTTATCGCACCCGCGATCTTATACCGCCGCATCTGATGCCGACCCTGACCCAAGGGCGGGTGATGGTGACCAATTGGCACATTTTCGAGCGTCAAACCATTCAAGTGGGCGGAACTCCGGCGCGGGTCAGCAAAGTCGGCGTGCCCTTACGAACCACCGAAACCATTACCATCGGCCCCAAAACCACTACCGCGCGCGGTACGCGTTATTTGACCGAATCCGTTCTGCAGCGTCAGATCGACCTTGGTTTGGTAAGGATCGTCAGTGAGGAGCGTGATAAAAAGAACGGTTTGAGGAAAGTGAAAGTCGAAGCTTTTCGATATGTGGAAAGCGATACCAAATGGCTTGAACGGGTGCTAGGAAAGGAGATCGGAGCCAAACAAAATCTTATCATAATGAACGATGAGGCCCATCATGCCTACCGCATCAAGGCCCAGGAGATAGAAGAGCAGCAGGGTCTGTTTGATGACGCGGAAGAGTTGGAGGAGGAGGCGGAATTCGCGCGGGAAGCCACGGTTTGGGTGGAAGGGCTGGATCGCATCCATCGCTTGCGGAATGTCAATTTCTGCGTCGATTTATCCGCCACGCCTTTTTATCTGGCGGCCTCGGGCAACGAGGCCAATAGGCCGTTTCCATGGGTGGTCAGTGAGTTCGGCTTGACGGACGCCATTGAATCCGGCCTGACGAAAATACCGCAATTGGCGGTGCGGGATACCAGCGGCGGGGAGATACCCGGTTTTTTCAATATCTGGCAGTGGATTATTCCCAAATTGACACCTGCGGAACGTGGCGGGCGCAAAGGCACACCCAAGCCGGAGTCTGTTTTAAAATACGCGCACCATCCCATTGCCATGCTGGGAGGGCTATGGGAGGAAACACTGGCGGAATGGCAAAAGGAAACCAATGATCCACGGCCGCCGGTTTTTATTTTGGTATGCAAGAACACCCAGATCGCCAAGGTCGTTTTTGACTGGCTTGCCTTTGATCAACGGCCGGCGGGAATTCCGCCGGCCAATCTGACCGGTTTTCGAAATACGGAAAAGGAGACCCATACCATCCGGGTGGACACCAAGGTGATTCAAGAAACGGATTCGCCGGGCGCCAAAGCGGACGAAATGCTGTGGATGCGCTTTACACTGGATACGGTGGGAAAGCTGCAATGGCCCGCGGATCGCCAGGGAAGACCGCTTTTCCCGGAGAATTTCGAGCTGCTTGCCCAAAAGCTGGGCCGGCCTCTGCATCCGCCCGGCCGGGATGTGCGTTGCATCGTCAGCGTCGGTATGCTGACGGAAGGGTGGGACTGCAATACGGTAAAGTACATTATCGGTTTGCGACCCTTCATGTCTCAACTACTCTGTGAACAAGTGGTCGGTCGCGGACTTCGCCGGGCAAGTTATCAACCGGACCCGGAGACCGGTAAATTCTCCGAGGAAGTCGCCAAAATTTTCGGGGTCCCTTTTGAGGTGATACCGTTCAAGGCCAATACCGGCGGCGGACCACGGCCGGAAACAAAACGATATCATGTCCATGCCATCCCGGCAAAAGAAGCCTGCCGCATTATTTTCCCGCGGGTGGAAGGTTATATCCAGACCATTCAAAGCCGGGTGACCATTGATTGGGAAAAGGAGTCTGTCTTGACATTGGACCCCATCAATATCCCGCCCCAGGTTCAGATGAAGGCGTCCTTACCTGCCAATTCTGGCCGGCCCACTCTTTCCGGACCTGGAAGACTTGAGGATATATCCCTGAACCCGTTTCGAGAGAAAAGAAGGAAGCAGGAACTGATTTTTGAATTGGCTGCGACCTTGACGCGTGAATATATCGGACAAGGAAAAAGCGAGCTTTCGCCCCATGTGCTTTTTCCCCAGTTGGTCCATATCGTCGGACGGTATCTGGAAGAAAAAGTAAAAGCCGACCCTCCGGCGGATATGATGGATGTTTTCCTATCACCCTACTATGGCTGGGTCATAGAAAATTTAATTCATGCCATTCGACCGGATACTGCCCAAGGCGAGGCTCCTGAAGTGCCGAAATATGAGCGGCATCGCAAGCCCGGATCAACCGAAGAAGTCGATTTCTGGACCAGTCGCCCGGTACGTGAAGTCGTCAACAGTCATTTGAATTATATTGTCGCGGATACGAAAAAATGGGAGCAGTCGGCTGCCTTTTTCATTGATACCCATCCATGGACGGCTGCATTTGTAAAGAATTCAGGACTCGGTTTTGCCATCCCGTATTTCCATAACGGCCAGTCTCATGACTATGTTCCTGATTTTATTATTCGCCTTAAATCGAATTCCGCAATAGACCAATACCTAATATTGGAAACCAAAGGATATGATCCCCTGGCAGATGTCAAAAAAGCGGCTGCCGAGCGATGGGTAAAAGCGGTGAATGCAGATGGGCAGTATGGGCACTGGCAGTATGCAATAGTGCGTAGTCCGGAAAAAGTAGTGGAAGCCATCGGGAAGGCGTTTCAACAACCAGAAATCGCATCATCCAGACTCCGCCATTAGCGGCATAAACGCAGTAAGGTGCCTATTTATTTCTGAATGAAAAAATCAAGTTTGTTTTAAGTATTTTATGATCCCTTGCCCTGCCGCAAATCCGCTGGACCAGGCCCATTGGAGATTGGTGCCGCCGATGGGGCCGTCCACGTCCAGGACTTCGCCGGCGAAGAAAAGACCTGGGACCATGGTTGATTCAAGGGTTTTGGGGTTCACTTCCGCAAGATCCACTCCACCTGATGTGACTTCCGCCTTTTGATAACCCATGGCGGCCTTGACCGGCAAGGGGCAGGCACAAATCTGCCGGATCAACGCTTCGCGCTGTTGTTTCGGCAGTCGGGCCAAGGTCGGATTTTCATCCAAGCCGGCCTTATGCAGAATGGCTTCACCAAGGCGCATGGGCAAGCGCTCACTCAGCCAGGTTTTGAGGGTTTTTCTAGGGTGTTCCGCGGTTGCCTGAAGGATTTCGGCGGTGAGGGAAGTATTGTTTTTTCCCGGCAGAAAATTAGCATGGATGGTTTTATCCTGATGATTAATCCAGTGGCGGCTGATATTCAATACGCATGGGCCGCTGAAGCCGGCATGGGTGAATAAAAAAGGTCCTTCAAAACGGATTTCCCTGCCGGAATCAGTTGAAAGGGATAGGGCGCAGGGGAGGGTAATGCCAGCCAGCTTTTTCCAGTCCGGATCTTGGGTGATGAGGGGTGTCAGGGCCGGATGGATGGCGGTGACGGCATGCCCCTGGCCCTTTGCCAACAGGAATCCGGAGCCGTCGCTCCCGGTTTGGGGATACGATCTGCCGCCCGGGCACAAAAGTACCGCCTTGGATAAATATCGGCTGCGGTCACTGCAAACCTGAAAGAATCCTTGCTCCCGCAGGATTGCGTCTACCTTGCGATCCGTGTGTAATTCCACCGTGTCCGGCAGATGTCTAAGTAATGCCTCTAGAACTTCCTTGGCAGACTGGCTGACCGGGAACAGATTACCGTCCGGTTCCTGAATCAGGAGAACACCGATTTTTTTAAAGAAGGCCGCGGTTTTTAGGGGAGAAAAAGCCGCCAGCACATTTTTCACCGTGCGGGGGTGCGGGCAATTGTAGTCTGTATACCGAATGTTGACATTGCTGATGTTGCACCTTCCGCCGCCGGTGGTTAGCAATTTTCGTCCGGGCTTTCCCTTACCTTCCAACAGAAGAACCCGAAGATCCGCTGCTCCGCATACCCCTGCGGCAATTAAACCGGCCGCCCCCGCACCGATGATGCCGACATCATATTCTCTTCTAACATACATATCCAGACAGCACGAACCATACCTGGTAAAACTTTTATTCCAACTGGTATTTATTTACCATAGCCGCGAAATATTTCAGACACTTTTCCTTCTTTTACAAGATCATCAAAGGCTTTTTGAAAGGCAGCGATTACAGCGTCGGATGTTTCCTTGTGAAAGGCGTAGTACATGCTTTTTTTATCCAAAACAAAGACCGGCTCAAAATCATCCGGGTTGAGCCCGGCTTCCTTGCAAGTATTTATTGTGGTATCCTTGGTTTGGGCAGCCAGATCGATTCTTCCAATAGAAAGTTTTTTGGTGTTCTGTATGTTTGTACCTACTTGATCAAAATCGCTGAGTTGCATTCCTGCATTTTTAACCAACAGGTCTTCCACAACATCACCTCGCAGGGTTCCGATCTTATACTTGCGCACATCCTCAAATGAATTTATTTTGATGTTCTTGCTTTTTAAGGCATACAAATTAAATTCAAGCTCAAAAATCGGCCCCACCCATTTAAACAGATTCTCTCTTTCTGCGGTTCTTGTGGTAGTAAAGAGTATTGTATTGGGTATTTCCTGAATCGTTTTGTAGGCGCGGGCCCAAGGCAGGATTTTTATATCCTTGCGTCCCTGGGTTGACCCGAGTCTTTCCAACATGAGCACGAGAATATCGGTGGATATGCCTTTGGTATTATCATCTTTGCTGAAATTATATGGTTCCCAATCTTCCGTCATGATTGTAAATTGGGGGAGGGGTTCGGCATGGATTGCAATTACGGAAGAAAACACGCAAACAGCAACAAACAATAGGGAAAATGATGTTGTTTTGTGCAAATTCATAAGAACCTCCTTGCGCTATCGGTTGATTATGGATCTGGCAAACATCAATATCAATGGAATATTTTCGTTGGAGCGGTTCGCTAATTATCAGTGCGGTTCATGAATTATAAGGGCGGTTTGCGAACCGTCCCTACTCGTTTTTCAACGAACCCTGGCCGGTAGATTCGATCACCGTGCGCCACAGCTTGCCGTTGGGGTTCACATGTTTGCGCTTGCCGGCCGAGGATTCCATGGGCACGTGGACAAAATGGTTGTTCCAGTTTCCGATGAGTAGTTTGGTTTTACCGGCCATGCCGGCATGCACCGCGTCCCGGCCCAGGAAGCCGCAGAAGACACTGTCGTTGGCGTTGGCCGGCAGGCTGCGGATCATGTAACTGGGATCAATGTATTTCAAGGCGATTTCCATTTTACGGGCATGGAAATAGTCGCTGATTTTTTCCTTTAGAAAAACGCCGATATCCTTGAGTTTGATGTTGCCGGAAGCATCCCGTTCGGCGCTGGCGCCTTCAAAGAATTTTTGCCCGGCGCCTTCAGCCACCACGATCACGGCATGCTTGCGGCTCTCCAGGCGTTTTTTCAATTTGGTGAGAAAGCCGCTGGGGCCTTCCAGGTCGAAATCCACTTCCGGGATCAGCACGAAATTGACTTCCTGCTTGGCCAGGGTGGCGGTGGTGGCGATGAAACCGGAATGGCGGCCCATGAGCTTGATGAGGCCGATGCCGTTGGGATATCCCTCGGCTTCGTTGTGGGCGCCTTCAATGGCCTGGGTGGCCACATCCACGGCGGTTTCAAAGCCGAAGGAGCGCGCCACCAGAAAAATATCGTTGTCAATGGTTTTGGGAATGCCCACCACGCTGATTTTCAGCCCGCGCTCCAGGATGGTGTCGGTGATGCGATTGGCGGCCATGAGGGTGCCGTCGCCGCCGATCATGAAAAGAATGCCGATGTTCATACGTTCCAGGCAGTCCACGATATCGTCGATATCCTGAGGGCCCCGGGATGAGCCCAGGATGGAGCCGCCCATGTCCAGTATGTTCTCCACATTGCGGGGGGACAGTTCCATGACGTCATGGCCGAAAGACGGGATAAAACCCTGCAGGCCGTAACGGATGCCGTAAATATTGCGCACGCCGTAGCGATAATACAATTCCAGTACGATGGCCCGGATGATGTCGTTGAGGCCCGGGCAAAGACCGCCGCAGGTCACCAGGGCGCAGCGCATCTTGCTGGGATCAAAATAGATCTGACTGCGGGGGCCGGCCAGTTCAAAAGAAGGAATCGGCTGGCCTTTAGCAACAAAGCTCAGTACTTTTTTTTCATCAACGAACAGCAGCACCCGGTCCTGGTCGGCAACAAAATGTTCCGTTATCGTATCGGTTTCTTTGTGAAGGGGGGAAGGAATTTTAGGGGTACCGAGGCTGAGGATTTCCGTGTTGATGGTGTCGATTTCCATGATATCCATAATCGCTGCTCCATCTATGGTTGCGGTAGTAAATCGTTAATCATTAAACATTAACAATTGATTATTAATTATTATTCCAAATTTATTCCTGCCGGCCCAATATATAATAATTAATAATTAATTGCTAATAATTAATTATTAATAGTAGCGCTAGCTACCGTTGAATTTGAAAGCGCCCTTGCCGAGGATATCGTGCAGATGTAGAATTCCTTGAACTTGTTTGGCTTCATCTGTTACCGGCAAAACAGTGATCTGATATTCTTCCATGAGGTTGAGGGCATCATAGACCGGTGTCTCCGGCCCGACAGTGAGCGGAGTGGGAGTCATCACCGCTTCGACTGGCAGACTGCGGATTTCTTTTTGCTGGGCCACACAGCGGCGGATATCGCCGTCGGTGATGATGCCGGTCAGGCGGCCGGCCGGGGTGACGATGAGGGCCACTCCCAGCTTGAGCTGATTGATGATGGCCAAGGCCGCCGGCATGCTGCTGCCGGCCGCAACTGTGGGCACATCCCCGCCGGTGAGCATGATGTCGGCCACATTCAGTGACAGGCGCTGGCCCAGGGCACCGCCGGGATGGAATTTTTTGAAATCGCTGAGCTTGAATTCGCGTTTGTTGATCAGGGTCACGGCCAGGGCGTCGCCCATGGCCAGCGCCGCGGTGGTGCTGGCAGTGGGAGCCATGCCCAGGGGGCAGGCCTCTTTTTCCACCCCCACATCAATGAATAGATCGCTCAATTTGGCCAGAGTGGAATTGGGTTTGCCTGTGAAAGCGATTACCCGGCAACCGATTTGCCGGATGTTGGGGATCAGGACATTCAGCTCTTCGGTTTCACCGCTGTTGGAAATGGCCAGGAAAATATCCCCTTTGGACACATTGCCCAAATCGCCGTGCATGGCCTCCACCGGATGCAGAAACAGGGCGCGGGTGCCGGTGCTGTTCAGGGTGGCGACGATTTTTTGGGCAATCAGCCCGGATTTGCCGATGCCGGCGATGATCACCCGGCCTTTGGTGCTGTAAATCCATTCCACCATTTGGCTGAAGCTGTCGGTGATCTTATCCACCAGATTGAGGATCCCTTCAGCTTCAATTTTCAAAACTTCTTTGGCTTGCTCGATGATCATGGCTGCAATCCTTCCTGCATATCAAAAACTATAAAAATACTATTGACAATCGAAAAGTCAATATTTATTATCACAAGACTTGATGTGGGGCATGGTTTTCAATCATGGAATCATGGCTCTGAAATCAAGTGACTATCATCCACATCAAATAACCGTTAAGGAAGATGAAAAATGGGAAACATTATTGATAAATGCCAAGGTTGTGAAAAAATCGACCCTTCCAACAACTGTATGATTTATGCCAATCCGGCGCGCCAGATGCGTTGGGTGGAGGGCGGTTCCAGTCTGGGTTGCGCGTTCAACCGCAAAACCCATGTGGTGGAAAAAGCCCCCCAGACTAAGACCCGCGTGGGTCAACAGAAACAGAAAAAGAAATAGGTCGGTTTTACTTTTTGCCGGATTTCCAAGGCGTTTGCCTTTATTTCAAATACAAAAAAACCCTGCCTGGAAAAGGCAGGGTTTTTTTATTAAAAGACAAGGAAGAGCACATGAATCCCATTGCCCAGGAACTGAATCAACATATTGAAAAGAATCAACCGATCATCATGGAAATGCTGTCTGAAATGGGCCGGAATCTGTTTTTTCCCAAAGGCATTCTCAGTCAGAGCGCCGAGGCCAAGCAAAAGGCCCATAAGCTGAATGCCACCATCGGCATTGCCACGGAAGCCGGGGGGATCATGCATTTCCCTTCCATCATGGGGGCAATGGGCGGGCTCAAACCGGAAGAGGCCCTGACCTATGCCCCATCCTTTGGCATCCCGGCCCTGCGCAAAGCCTGGCAACAGGCCATCTTTGAAAAAAATCCTTCCCTGGCGGGCCGGACCATCAGTCTGCCGGTGGTAACCTGCGGCATCACCCATGCCCTCAGCATTTTCGGCGATGTGTGGGTCAACCCCGGTGACGTGATCATTCTGCCGGAAATGATGTGGGGCAATTACAACATGATTTTCGGCGTGCGCAAAGGCGCCCGGGTGAAAACCTATGAATTGTTTTATCCTGCCGGCGGATTTAATCTTTCGGCTTTTGAGGAATGCGTACGCCGGGAAGCAGCCGCGAACAAGAAAATAATCGTTCTGCTGAATTTTCCGCATAATCCCAGCGGCTATACGGTTTCTGCCGAGGAAGGCGCCCGCATCGCGGACATTCTTACGGATGTGGCGGCCAAAGGGACTAAAGTTATTGCCGTGACCGACGATGCCTATTTCGGCTTGTTCTACGAGAAGGAAACCATGAAGGAGTCCCTGTTTACTTCCCTGTGCGACCGTCAGGAGAATTTGCTGGCAGTGAAGCTGGATGGGGCCACCAAGGAGAATTATGTCTGGGGCCTGCGGGTGGGTTTCATTACTTACGGCGCCAAGCTCAGAGGCGAAGCAGCACCGGTCTACGACGCCCTGGAGCGTAAGACCGCCGGGGCCATCCGGGGCAGCATTTCCAATGCTTCCCACATGGGGCAGACCCTCATCCTCAAATCCATGCAGAGTGCCGAATATCAGCAGGAGAAGGCCGAGAAGTTCGCCATTCTGAAAAGCCGTGCCAACCGCGTGAAAGCAGTGTTGGCCGACCCCAAATATCAGGAAGCCTGGGATGTCTACCCCTTTAATTCCGGTTATTTCATGTGTATCCGACTCAAGACCGTGAAAGCCGAAGCCCTGCGTTGCCATTTGCTGGACCGCTATGGTGTGGGACTCATCGCCCTGGGCGAAGGCAACCTGCGCGTGGCCTTTTCCTGCCTGGAGGAGAAGGAAATACCCGAGTTGTTTGATATCGTGCTGCAGGGGGTGAAGGATCTGAGCTGAACAACAGGATAAGCGAATATCGAATAGCGAACAAGGAACCGCAGAATGAGGAAGGGCTGCAAAAAAACTCAGGGATGTTGGGGCGGATTCTGATTCAGAGCGTCCCGGACAGCCTTGGCCAGCTCGGCCAGGCGGATGGGCTTATTCAGGACAAGGGCGCGGGCTTTTTCTTCCATACCGGCGCCGGCCTGTTTTCTGTCAAAACCGGTGCAAACGATGGCTGGAAAAGCCGGCCGGCTTTTCCGGATTTCCAGGATGAGGGTTTCACCGGTCATGTGGGGCATGGTCAAATCCGTGATGACCAAGTCAAAGTGATCCGGTCGGGATTGGAAGGCGTTAAGGGCCGCCAGCGGGTCGGTGTATGTTTCCACATCATATCCCAGGCTTTGCAACATGTCCCGGCCGATATCCACTAGAAAATGTTCATCGTCCACAAACAAGACCTTGCCCTTGCCTGTGGGAACGTCTTCCTGGATCTGTTCCTGGTCATTTAATTGGGCTTCGATTACCGGGAAGTAAATTTCAAACAAGGAGCCTTCACCGACTTTACTGGACACCCGGATCATTCCGCCGTGGGCCTTGACGATCCCATGTACCATGGCCAGGCCCATGCCGGTGCCGTCGCCCACGTCCTTGGTGGTGAAATAGGGTTCAAAGATGCGTTCCAGGGTGGCGCTGTCCATGCCGGTACCTGTGTCGCGCACGGATAGTTTCAGATAGCGCCCGGCTTTTTCCATTTCAGGGTCTTGCTCATGACCGGCTTCCATCACGGCAACAACCAAGGCAACTTCCAAAATTCCGCCGTTCTTGCTCATGGCATGGGCCGCATTGGTGCACAGGTTCATCAAGACCTGATGAATTTGGGTTTGATCCGCCACTACGATTCCCAGATTGGAGCCGATATTTTGATGAATTTCAATGGTGGCTGGCAGGGAGGCGCGCAACAATTTCAGTGCCTCTTTGATGATGATACTGATGTCGCAGGGGATTTTTTGGCTTTTTTCCTGACGGCTGAAAAGCAGGATCTGCTGGACCAGGCTTTTGGCCCGTTGGCTGGCGGCATGAATATGATCCAGGTATTTTGATATTTTGTCGTTTTCAAGGCTGTAGCGCTGGGCCAACTGGGTATAGCCGAAAATTGCACTGAGAATATTATTGAAATCATGGGCAATGCCGCCGGCCAGGGTGCCGATGGCTTCCATTTTTTGCGCCTGGCGCAGTTCGCCCTCGAGCTTTTCTTTTTCCTCTTTCATGCGCAGCCGATCGGTAATATCCCGGGCAATACCCTGGGTGCCGATGAAGATTTCTGCGCCGGTGGGGTCGCTGTGATAGATTCCTTCGGCAGTGACGGCGAACCTGGGACAGACCGGATTGTCTTCCTTGGACAGCAGGCGGATTTCCAGGTGCTTTGTCTTGCGGTTGCCGGTCCGGCGTTCGTTTACCCGTGTGTCGGCCATGGCGCGATCGTCCGGATGGACTAGGTCCATGATGTTCCGGCCGATCCAGTCCGCCGGAGCATGGCTGTATGCTGAGAGGGCTTCACTGATGAAGACGATGCGGCCCTGGCTGTCCAGGCGATAGACGATATCCGGAATGGACCCGAGAATGGTGTTCAGCTCTTCCTTGGATTCCCGCAGTTCCCGTTCCGCTTGTTTCTGGTCGGTGATATCGGGAAAAACAACAATGCCGGCCACAATCTTGCCCACGGAGTTGAGTATGGGGGCTGCATTGACCAGCACCCAGCGCCTTGATCCGTCCGGCCGCTGAAGGATGATCTCCAGGTTGCGTACAGTTATTCCATGGAGGACAGCCTGGGGCAAAGGCAGTTCTTCGGGTTTGTACAAAGTGCCGTCGGGATGAAAGACCTGCCAATGCATGGGGTGCATTTCCGCCGGGATATCGGTGAGGGCCCGGGGCAATCCATCACGGATGCCCAAAGCCGCTGAATTGGCGATGCGTATTTTTACATCCGGGGCGTCGGCCACAATGATGCCGGCCGGCGAATGCCCGATGGCAATGAGCAACAAGGATTGAATTTTAGCCAGTTCCTCTTCCACTTTTTTGCGGGCGCTGATGTCCCGAACAGCGGCCAGAACGCATTCCCGGTCGCCGATTTTGGATTTGATCAGAGAAACCTCGCTCCAAAACAATTCGCCGTTTTTGCGCTTGGACAACCATTCAAAAAGTTGGGGTCCTTCCATGACCGCCTTGTTCAGCCAGCGGAAGGCATCGGCCTTTTCATAAGGAGCCTTGCCGTAGCTCAGCGCATCGGCCTTCAACTGAAGGGCTTCTTGATAATGATATCCGAACATGAGCAGCATGGAGCGGTTGACATCAATGATCCGGCCGTTTGTTATATCGCAAATGAAGATGGCGTCATTGGAGCCGTTGAAGATTTCCCGGTAGTTTTGTTCCGAAGTTTTAAGGGCCTTGGCGGCCTCCTTCCGTTCCACGATTTCCTGCTCAAGACGGGTGTTGACCTCAGTGAGATTTTTTTCACGATTCGCCACTTCCCGGGCCATTTCATTAAAGGCGGCGATGATGGTCTGAAGTTCCAGTTGCCGTACTGGTTTGGTTTCAAACTGATAATCACCGGTGCGGATGCGATCGATGTGCTTGAGCAGTTGATCAAGGGGATTGCGTAGAAAGACCCGTAACAGTAAACTGGTGGCAGTGACCATGACCAGCAGGATGACGCAAATGGAGATAATGCTGATCCCGATCAGTCGGTTGTTTTGCTGCACATAGGCCTTTCTGGACAAACCGATTAGAACATCACCGATGTGCATCTGGTTGTAGAAGATTTGTTCCTTTCTTTTAATGGCCGTGGGTTCCAGGTTTTTTCTCTCTTGGAAAAAAATCATGCCTTGGGGGGCGGTGATCCGCAATTCGGTGACCAGTTCATTTTCCAGCAGGGTATTGCAGATTTTGCTGATACTGTTTTCGTCCAGATTCCAAATGGGCAGCTCCAGGCTGTTTTGCAGGTAGGCCACCAACTCGCCGGTCTTCTGCTGCCAGTTCTTTTCCGAACTATATGTCAGGAAATAAAAATTCAGGGCAATTATTACAATGGACACCAGGGTGATGACAATCACCAGACTGATGGCCAGATCGCCGGATATGGTTGTTTTGGCGTGCTTGCTCATGGAATCGGATGGAATCGATTGTTGTTGTCGGGTTGTGCTTCAAACCAAAAGCATTATAGTTCAAATTGTTTTATGGTGTCAAACAACCTTCTTCATTTGTACAGGTCTTCCAGTTCCAGCTTTGTCTCGATAGCCCGCTCTTCCCGCTCCAGCCTGAGGGTATAACGAGTGCCGGCCTTTTCCCGTAAAAGACGATATACCGGCACCAGGCCGGAAAAATAGGCAAGGTCGATGCCATTGATTGCCACCAGGGTGTCGCCGGGCCGGATGCCGGCCTTTTGCGCCGGGGATCCGGGGGCCACCAGGATGACCCTGGGATAACCGGTATCCATCCAGCCGATGAATATGCCGCTTTTATCCATTTCCGGGGCCTGGTTGAAACCCGCGCCTTTTTCAAGGATGATCTGCTGGCGGCTGTAATCCAGGTAGAGGATGAAATGGCGCAACAAGGAATTGCCGATATTGCCGATGGTTTCAGCCCGGACCCCGGCGCCGGTGTCGGAGGCAAGCGGTACATTGATATAGGGCCCATCAATGGTGAGGCCGCCCAGATCAAAAGTGCGGAAGCGCACTGTTCGTTCCCGAAATTCCCCGGCCATGCCCCGGCTGATGCGCTCAACCCCCTCCCGTTGCATTAGATTGTTGCTTTGCGCAAAGGGGAAATTAAAGGAGGAACTGAAGGCCCCCAGGTCGATGGTCCATTGGCCTTGGTATTTTCCATCCACAGCGGCGGGTAGGCAAAAGGTTTTGTATTTCAGCGGGGCCTCCAAGCGCACCCCCTTGCCGTTATATTGGAAAGTTTCCGGGGTAAAAAAAGAGATGAAGTTCTTGTCATAGTCAATGCGGGTGACAAAACGCGACAGGAAGTCAAAGCCCAGGATGCCCACGGCCGCCGGTTCATGAAAACCGGCAGCCAAGCCTTCATAGGCAAAAATTTTTTGGGAGTTCATTTGGATGCAGCCCACTTGATAGGCCGGCAGGTCAACAAACCCAAGATCGAAATTGTTGCCGTAGCCGTGGCCGCGGATGCGGCCTTGGGACCGGGCGCCGATTTCCTCTGCAAAGGCGGCATCCACCACCGACATGGAGGCGCCGCTGTCCAGCAGCCACAAGCGGATTTCGCAATTGATTTTCACCGGCAGATAGATGTTGTTTTCAATCAACTGGATGGGGATATCTTCACAGCGGTCGCCCTTACTGAAGCGCATATCCGGCTTGTCGTCGGCGGGTGTTTCGAAAATCGCCTGCGCCGGCCGGGGATTGGGGATGAAACGCTCCATACTGATGATGATTTCCCGTTCCAGGGGATGAATGCGGGTCACTTCGAAAAAAGGGTGAAGCAGGCCTTCCACTTCACGAAAATCGGAAAAGCGGGTTTCGATTTCCATGTCCGGTTGCTTGAGCACCTGGCGGAGCTGATGATAATTCTTTGCATCGAAATACGAACGGCAGATGTCTTTGTTCAGCCGGTTGGTGGTGCGGACCACATGACAAGGCCGGTCATCCACAATCTGAAGACCTTCATAGGTCAGATTGAAAAAATCCGAACCAGGATCAAGATGCTCGAAATTTTCAAGACGGATCTGGACTTCACGGCGCCGGATGGTATCCGGATCACGCTGGATCAGCACCTTGCCGTTGACATCCTTGACCCAGGCCTGGTTGCCGTCATCACCGGAAGCCTGATGAAAAACCGGATATTCTTCATCCAGGCGGAAAAAAATCGGATGGGCTTCCCATTGCTTGAAAGTTCCGGTGAGGCCGTCGTAGACAATGCGGCCTTCCGAATATCCGCTTTGGAGGGCTTTTAGTCGTTCCAGGCCGCCCACGGCTTCGTAATGCCGCTTGAAAATTTCACGCGGATCAGGCTCCTCTGCCCGGGCCGGCGAGCATGCGACCAGGAGCGGCAGCAGACAGCCGATTAAAAACAAGAAACGGGGCAGGTGCGGCATGGGTGGCTTTGCAACAGTCAAAAGACCGAAAGTTTTATTGTTTATAGCCGAAACGGCGCAGCAGTTGGCGCCGGGCGGCGATGTCTTCCGGGCTTTCCACGCCCTTGGAGGCAAAGCCGTCGATGACGCCGAGAATGCCCCGGCCTTGCCGGGTTTCAGCGATCACTACCTCAACCGGGTTGGCGGTGGCGCAGTAAATGCGGCAGACTTCCGGCACATTCTTAATGGCATTCAAAACATTGATGGGGAAAATGTCCTTCATGAATAGAATGAAACAGTGTCCGGCCGAAAGCAGCAACGCATTTTTCCGGGCCAGCTCGGTCAAGGCCTCATCCGTACCGGTATGGCGGATCAGGCATTTGTCGGAAGCCTCGCAAAAGGCCACGCCGAATTTGGCCATAGGCACGCTGTTCACCATGGCCTCATAAATGTCTTCAACGGTTTTGATGAAATGGGACTGGCCCAGGATCAGGTTCAGGTGGTCGGGGTTCTCGATGGCAACAGTCTTTAATTCCATGGGGTCCTCCTTTGAATGGCAAGTGGTTTGAATGAAGTTGTGATGATAGCCTGTTTCCATAAAAAATGGAAGACATGGCCAGGAAATCAGTGTTCTTCATCTTCTGTCGCAATGCCGATGACTTCCTGAAGCTCGGACAAGGGCAGGCTTTTTATGTATACGTCTTTTCTCAATAGTCGCCTCAGTTCGCCTTGGTCCGGGCCAGGGCTTTTTGCAAGGCCGCCTCGGCCTCCCGGACCATGCGGGGAATCAGTTCGGCCACCGAGGGAATATCCTGGATCCGCCCCACGGACTGCCCGATGGTGAGCATGGCTTCTTCAATATTGCCGTTTTGCCAGACCTTGCGGGCGCGTTCGCCGGAAATTAGGGGTAATAGTTCGGCAAGATCACCGTCCACTGCTTCGATGGCCTCGATCCGGCGCATGATGTCGTTGCGCAGGGCCCGCACCTGCAGGCCGAAGCCCTGAAGCAGCTTTTGCAGTTGCAGGGCCGTGTCGGTTTCGTTTTTTTCCAAAAGGGTTTGATAGATATTGGAATGCACCCCGCTTTCCTTGGTGGCCAAAAAGCGCGTGGCCATCATGATGCCGTCGGCTCCTAGAGCCAGGGCCGCTGCCAGACTTTTGCCGTCCGCCATGCCGCCGGCGGCCAGCACCGGGATGTTTACGGCTTCCACTACCTTAGGCACCAGAATGATGGTGGAGACATTGTCCTTGTGGGGGAAGCCGCCTTCCTCAAACCCGGCCACGGTGACAGCGTCGTAGCCCACTTTTTCCGCATGGAGGGCATGCTTGACCGTGCCGACCTTGTGCAGGACCTTGACCCCGGCCTGCTTGGCCATGGGCAGAAATTCCGCTCCCAGAAAAGTATCCACCGGTGCGCCGGCGATTTCTATGGCTTTCACCTGCTTTTCGCAGCACACCCGGAAAAAATTCTGAAGCAAGGCAAGGGGCAGGCGAATGGAAGGCATGGTGGTGATATTGACAATGAAGGGGTGCGGGGTCAGGTCCCGGGTGCGGTCGATGGCCGCTCGCAGTTCGTCGGCGGAATTGTAATTGCCGGAAGTGAGGTTGCCCATGGCGCCGGTGTTGCTGATGGCCGCGGCCAGTTCCGGTGTTGCCAGCCACAACATGCCGCCGCACTGAATGGGGTAGCGAATGCCGAAAAGTTCGGTGATTCTGGTTTTCATGCTCAATCCTTTCTTTGCGATGGTGGAGGTATCTTTTTAGTAAGTCTTTTCTGGCATCGCGGCCTCGCGGTTCTGTTTTTTCCAGTAGTGCCGGAAACCCAAGCCATTGGGCCGCTGAATTGGATTGGACCGGATCTCTTCCAGCCATTTGGCAGTGGCGGCATCGGCGCGCTCAAAGGCCGTCCTGCTGAAATCAAAAAAAGCCTCCGGAGCCAATGTAGATGTCTCTGTGATGAAGCGTTTTTCCATTTGATCACGCTCCTGGTCAAAAATTTTCAGGCGGGTTTCCAGATCATGTAAAATCTGCCGGTGAAAATTTTCATGGCGCCACCACAGACTGCTCTCATCATACAACCGGCCCGGAGTGGGGCCTAAATCCGGCAGGCATTTTCCGGACAGGTGTATCGGCTTAAAGATGCCGGTGCACGGCGCGGCCGTGCCCGTGGCCCAGAAGATGCGGCGGTCCTTGTGCAATTGGGCCGCAAGGGAGGCGGTGGAACCAGAGTTGCGCGTGAGGCCGTTGCCGGCATGGGCGCAGATGTGGCTGGTCAGGAAGTGACGGTCGGGGCGGTAGGCTTGACCACCGTGATCACGCAACAGGGCAAAGGCGTCGGCCATGCCCAGGCCGCGGGTTGCATGCTTTTCTATCAATTCAAGGGCGCGGCTGCGGCGCTTACGGCAGGCGGAAAAGGTGGTAAAGAGCCGGTCCGAATAGCATGCGGCGAAATTGAAGGTCCGGCCTTGCTTGAGCCGGCCCATCTTTTGGGCGGTGGTTACGGCATCCGGATGCAGGCGCTCATAATTTTCGCCGATGGTAAGACCGTTGCTGATGGCATAGGCTTTTTGCACTTTTAGTGCGGCCCATAACCGGCCGGCGGTTTCCAGGACCCAGGCGCCGTTGGGGTCGGCGATGATATAGCTGTTGTGATAAATCAGCCGCTGATCCTTATAGCCGCAGACGCCGCCCTGGCCATAGTCCGCCAGGAGCCGGATGATGGTTTCAAGGGCCTCTTCGGCCGTGCCGGCGCGTTCCAGGGCCAGCCGCAACAAATCCATGCCGGTGAGCCCTTTTTGACGCTCATAGGGCATCCTTGTAAAAACCGCTTCATTGCCGATGACCACGTCTTTTTCATTGGCACCCATTTCCGCCCCCCACATCCAGAAGGGGCGGGAAAGGAGCACGGCCTTGGTTGCCCTTGCCTGGGGAATGGTCATATAGGTGCAGCGAAGCTCTGTCCCGGCCGGGAACAGGTTGGGGGGATGGAATTCCAGGGCCTGGGCTTCGTTGGGTTCCCGGTCGCTGTTTTTGCCGAAGATGACGGAACCGTCGGCAGTGACAGGCGCAAGGGCGATGAAGGTGTCACACATGGTTCTACTCCCCTCATTTCAGCTTGTGTTGGATGGTATGGAGGGCCTCTTCAATTGCCGTGGCCAGTTCCAGGTTTTCCGTGCGGGTCAGGGCGTCTTCCAGCAGGGGCAGTACTTCCGGGTTGCCGATTTCGCCGAGAAGGTAAACCATATCCCCTTTGACCGAATCATCCCAGGTGTGAAAGCCGGCCTGCAACGGCTGAATCGCCCGGCTTGCCAGGGCAATGTCGGTTTCGATCAGTTCTTCCATCACCACCATGGCCCCCAGCCGAACGGTCCATTTGGGATCCGTGAGCAGTTCAAGAAAGGCCGGGAGTATTTTTCCCGACTTGCGCATCATCATAGCCACTTCTGTTGCACCACCACCCTGCAGAATGCTTTTAATCGTTTCCACGCCCAGATCAGCCGGATCACGGTGGAGCATGAAGCGGACAATCTCATGAACAGGAAGCGCGCCGGTCCAGCGGAAGCGATCCATGAGCAAGGTTGGTGCGGATTGGATGCGCTGCTGTTCGGCAAGGTCTGGAAACAATATGCCGTCGATGATGGTCAGGCGGATCAGGTCACTCGCTGCAGCAAGGTTAAGTGTCTGCCGGACCGCTGTGGGGCAAAAAGGACAGTGAGGGGCGATGAACAAGTTTAGGAGCACCGAAAGGTTCAGTTCGTAAAGGCTGGGAAGGTCAGCCTTTGGAGTAATTTGGACCGGCTCGTTTCCAAGCCATAGGGCCTCGAGAAAAGGCAGCAGCTCAGGCCCCAGAGGTACGGCATGGTAGGTAATCCTTTGGCCGATCTTGATGCCCGGGGCAACCGCATCCTCATCCTTTTCGGTTGCAAGGGTGATGGCAGGGGCCAGGCGGACAAGCTCGGTGCAGAAACCCACAAAAAATTCATCTTGGTTGCGGCCGGTGGTCGTCAACCGGATTCGGAACTCGCCGGTTTGCCCGGCCTGCCATTGCCGGATTTGCTGCTCATCCCGGCTGTCGATTATCAGGGATAGTTCCATAGTACTCCTTGTCTGCTGTTTGCCTTGCGAGGGAGAATGCCTTTTTTGGACAAATACATCAAGATGAAAAAGCAGGCCGGCTTGCCATGGGGCCGGGATTTGCATTTTGTTTCGCAAATTATTTTTAGGGGTTTGCGGGGAGCATATTTGATAATTGTTACTTGAATATCCCTTTGTTCCAAGGTAGTATACACCAACGCTCGAACCTTTCTCCAGATGGAGCGGCCTGAATGTTTTCACGATCCGCCACACCAATTCCGGCCTATAAATTGAAAGCGCTGATCCTGATCGGCTTCCTGATCGGGCTTGCGGCCTGCGCTGCGCCGCCTGCGCAGCCGCCCAAAGTGCGCATGCCGCCGCCGGTGAAGGAACCCTTTCAAACCGGTCTACCCTTTATCCAATTCACCATTCAGGTGGGTGCCTTTTCAACCGTTGAACGGGCCGCGCGCTATGCCGACAAGCTGCAGGCGGCCGGCCTGGATGCCTATTATTTTGTGGACGCCGACAAGCTTTGTAAAGTCCGTTTCGGCAAATACGAATCCCGGGAAGAGGCCCAGGCAATTGCAACGGATCTGCGAGCCCGGAAACTGATCCAGGATTTCTATATCGTTCAACCGGCACCGGCCACCCTGACCATAGAACAGCGCGCCACCTTGCGCAAAAACATCGTGGACACGGCCCAGCGTTTCATTGGAACGCCTTATTGCTGGGGCGGAACCTCCCTGGAAACCGGTTTTGATTGCAGCGGATTGACCATGACGGTTTACCGCTTGAACGGCCTGCAACTGCCGCGGGTGGCGCTTTCCCAATACCAGACTGGCACCCCCGTGGCCC
This sequence comes from Desulfosudis oleivorans, assembly GCA_020723325.1. Taxonomy (GTDB): domain Bacteria; phylum Desulfobacterota; class Desulfobacteria; order Desulfobacterales; family SURF-7; genus DYJD01. Next base: position 36,793 of record DYJD01000001.1, read on the forward strand.
GGGAAGCCCTGTTGAGCGGTGATTTGCTTTTTTTCGCCACCGAACCAGGGGTGGAAATTTCCCATGTGGGCATTTACACGGGCCAAGACCAATTCATCCATGCCCCCAGCCGCGGCAAACAGATCTGCATGGCCTCTTTGTCCGACAATTATTTCCGGTCACGCTACAAAGGCGCCCGACGCTATTTTAATTGAGATGGCAATTAAAAAATGTTATGAAACCAATAATAATCATAGTAAATAGTTTCTGAACCACTGTTGTCGGACCGGGAAAGAGCAGCCTCACCCCTATCTGGAAGGAAGCCTGCATGAAAATAATGCGCGGCAAACAGGTACTATTTGCTCTTATCTTTTTTGTCGGCTTGCCTTTTTCCGTGTTTGCCACCATGCCGGCCTTCGGTGAACAGGTTTTGGTTGCTGAAAAAACGCCGGACAGGGATCCTGGAAATCTAACCCATATCAACTGGCGGCAGCAGGATGGTCGGACCATCCGGGTGCTCTTAAGCGGTCATCCCATTCAGAGCGCCATTATGGGGCTCTTGCCGGAATTCACGGCCTTGACCGGGATTAAAGTCCAAGTGGACGTTCTGCCGGAAGAGGAATTCTTTCAAAAATTGAACACTGATTTGGAAAAAGGCCGGGGCAGCGTGGATGTTTTCATGACTTCACCCTTGTATCATTGGCGCTATGCCCAAAAGGGCTGGATTGAAGGCTTGAACCAGTACCTGGACAATCCGGCCATCACCGATCGGGCCTGGTATGGGCCCGCGGATTTTTTTCCGGTTTTATTCAAAACTTGCATGTGGAATAAGGAAATCGGCAAAGGGCTGGGCCTGGGGGAACTGTATTCCGTCCCGGTATGGTGGGAGGGCAGTGCCCTCATGTACCGCAAGGATCTTGCCCGGCAATATCATTTTACCGAGCCCACCGGTTGGGATGACCTGATGCGGCAGATGACCGGCATTCCTCCGCTTTCCGGGCGCAAGATGTACGGCTTTATCGGCCGCGGCATCCGCAGTTGGTCGCAAATCCACACCTATCATCTCACCATGATGGCTTCCCAGGGCCTCGTAGACTTGAACCCCCAAACCGGCAAGGCGGCTTTTAACACACCCATGGGAATCGCCGTAGGTGAATACTGGGTGGATATGATGCAAAAAGCCGGATCACCCAATTGGTCCCAATACAACTGGTATGAAGTGGCCGCCGAATTCCAGGCCGGTAAATGCTTTGCTATAATGGATGCCAATCCCTTTGCCATCATGCTGGAAGCCCAGGATTCCCCCATCCGGGGCAAGGTGGGCTATTTGTTGCCGCCGCCGGGTATAAACGGCCGGCAGTCCTTTTTATGGATCTGGTCCCTGGGCATCAGTTCCCACTCCAGGTATAAGGAAGCCGGTTGGCTGTTTATTCAGTGGGCCACCGGCAGGACCATCCTGAAAAAAGCCGTGGCCTACGGCAATTGGATGGCGCCGCGCCAGTCGGTCTGGTTTGATCCGGAGGTCAAGATCCTCTTAAAATCCATTGACAACGGCCGCTGGTATGACAACTCCACCAGACTTGTCACCGAGTTGGCGCAGATGCGCTGGAGTCCCCATCCGTTGGCCGCCACCCTTGGGGATCTGTGGGCCGGCGGGATTCAGGATGCATGGAAGAAAAAATGTACGGTCAAGGCCGGCTTGAATAAAGCCGCGGCTGAATTTGATCAACAAGTGAAAGCCGCCGGTTTGGGCAAATAATAGCCCCATGGGTTTGGGGCGCCATCACCATGAAATTACATGGACCCATGTTCGCATCCCTCAAGAGCAAGCTGATTGTATCCTTTTCCGCCATTTCCATCCTGCCTTTATTGGCTGCGGCCTTGTTTTCCTTTTATCAGTCCCGGTCCGCCCTGCACAATCAGGCTGCCGATCAACTGGCGGCTGTCCGCAACCTGAAGGCCAGCCAGGTTGAAGCCTATCTGCACTCAATCCAGGAGGATATTCGGCTCATGGCCCGTCTGCCGAATGTGTGCGAGGCGGTTCAACGTCTGGAAATCGCCGTCAGCGGTGTCGGACTGGAACAAATCCGGCAGGCCGGATTTTTGGGCCGTCCGGACCTGATGTTCCTGCCCACCTACAATCCTTATTCCATTCATCATGCCCTGTATCATGCGTTTTTCAGCGAGCTCGTTCAAACCAAGCGATATGCCGATGTCTTTCTGGTGACGTCCAAGGGCGACCTGGTTTATTCCTATGCCAAACACGACGATTTTGCCGCCAATCTGTTGTCGGAGCCTTTCAGCAAGACCCCGGCCGCGGAGCTTTTCAAAGTGCTTGTGGCAGATGAAAGCCCGGACCGTTTCCATATGAGCGACTATGCGCCCTATGCACCGGCGGACAACGCCCTTCGAAGTTTCGCCGGCATACCCATTTTGGATAAAAATGAAGTGGTGGGTTTTCTCATTTACGAACTCGCCTTGAGCAATATAACCATTTTAATGGAACATAACACCGGCCTGGGTAAAACCGGCGAGATTTACCTGGTGGGCGGGGATCATCGGCTCAAAACCCAACCGCGCCTGAGTCGGGATTTAATTCCTGGGACCCGTATTCCGGAACATCCGGCAGTCCGGAAAGGAATTTCCGGACTGAGCGGTGTGGAGTCGGTTGCCAATTATCGCGGCGCCGACGTCTTATGCGCTTTTCAACCTATACAGTTCAGCGGGCTCAATTGGGTTTTGCTGGCGGAAATCGAAACCACCGAAGCTTATGCCTTATCCCGGAAATTTCGCAATGCAATCATCATTGCCAGCCTGGTCATAGCCCTTTTGGTAATCAGTGCCGGCTTGATTATCGGCCGCAACATCGCAAAACCAATTGAATATTTGGCTGATACAGCAGTACGGATTGCCGCCGGCAACCTGGATTTAACCGTGCAGACCGGCAATCGGGATGAAATCGGTCATCTGGCCCGGGCCTTTAACACCATGACCATTCGACTGAATCTGTTGATTGCCGACCTGCGGCGGGAAATCGGGGTACGCAAGCTGGCAGAAGAGGAATTGAAGCAACATCGGGATCATTTGGAAGTGCTGGTAAGGCGAAGGACAGTTGAGCTGGCCCAGGCCAAAGAGCAGGCTGAGGCCGCCACCCAGGCCAAGAGTGAATTCCTGGCCAATATGAGTCACGAGATCCGGACGCCCATGAATGCCATCATCGGTTTGGCCGGGCTTACCTTGCGCACCGAGCTGAGCCCCCGGCAAAAGGATTACCTGAAAAAATTGGAGAATTCGGCTTATGCGTTGCTGGATATTTTAAACGATATCCTGGATTATTCCAAAATTGAGGCCGGCAAACTCGATCTAGAGGAAATCCATTTCAACCTGGAGGAAGTGCTGGATAAATTCACCAATCTCATGGGATTCAAGGCCGATAAAAAAGGCCTGGAACTGCTGTTTGACATTGCAAAAGAAGTGCCCCTCAATCTGATCGGCGATCCCCTGCGCTTGAGCCAGGTACTGATCAACCTGGCTAATAATGCCATTAAATTCACCGAACAAGGTTATGTGCTCGTCAAGCTTGAACGCATCAATGGAGGCCATGAACCCCGGAATACTTCACAAGTCCCGGAGGATTCCGGCCCGGAGGAAATCTGGTTGCGTTTTTCCATCCAGGATACCGGCATCGGCATTCCCCCTGAGCACAAAGAGCATTTGTTCAAATCGTTTTCCCAGGCCGACACCTCCATTACCCGTAAATACGGCGGCACCGGATTGGGACTGAGCATTTCCAAACACCTGGTGGAGATGATGCATGGTCGCATCTGGGTGGACAGCCAACCGAACCAGGGCAGCACCTTTTATTTTACAGCCCGCTTTAAGGCGCCCCGGCAGGGTCGTGGGCCGGGGCGGCAATGTCCGCCGGATCTGCATCATTTAAAAGTGCTGGTGGTGGATGACCATCCTTTGGCCCGTTCCATTCTGGCGGAAATGCTGACCTCCTTTTCATTCCAGGTGGACCAGGCTGGTTCCGGCCTGGAGGCGATTCAACGCCTTGAACAGGCGCCGGGCGCCTATCAGCTCGTGCTGATGGATTGGAAAATGCCGGAGATGGACGGGATTGAGGCTGCCAAACGCATCAAAGCCATGCCGGAAACGGTCCAAACGCCCGCTGTATTGATGATCACGGCCTATGACCGCGAGGAAATCCGAACCCGCGCACAACAAGCCGGGATTGATATGTTTCTGACAAAACCCGTGACCCAATCCATGCTGCTGGATACCATCATGGCGGTTTTGGGCCGAAGCCTGGTGGGCAAGGCCCGTCTTGAATGGGAAAATTCAGAGCAGATCCGGGGGCTGGACCAGATCCGCGGGGCCCACATACTGTTGGTGGAAGACAACGAAATCAACCAGCAAGTGGCGGTGGAATTGCTGACAGGCGAAGGTTTGCGCGTGACCGTGGCCGGCAGCGGCGGGGCGGCCATGGATATCCTTGGTAGGGCCTTGCCGGATGATCCTTTTGATGCGGTTCTCATGGATATTCAAATGGCCGAGATGGATGGTTACGAGGCTGCCCGCAAAATTCGGGAAGAACTGCGCCTTACAGAGCTGCCGGTGGTGGCCATGACCGCCCATGCCATGAAGGGCGAGAAAGAAAGATGCCTGGGGGCGGGCATGAATGCTTTCCTGGCCAAACCCTTTAATCCTGCCCAGTTGTTTCAAACCCTGGTTCAATGGATCAAACCCGGACAAAGAAATTATGATAAACCCAAACCCAGGCCGGGAAGGGTGCCGGCAAACAATCAGCACCGGGCAGAATCATCGGATCCGGCCCCCCTGATTGCCAGACTGGCCCAACTGCTCAAGGACAATAATTCGGAGGCCAACCAGCGGGCCGAGGAATTACAGCAAGCCCTTTCCATGGAAAACCAAATGGATGCGGACCAAATTCTGGCGCTCACCAAGGACTGGGAGTATGAAGCGGCCTTGGCGCGGCTTGAACGTTTGGCCCAGAAACTGAATATTGCCATGGGATAAAACCACCATGAGTGCCGAAACCAGAAAAAAAATTTTAATCGTGGATGATACCTCGGAAAACATCACCGTGCTGACCAGTGTATTAAATGAAGCCTACAGCACCTATTTTGCCAAGAACGGCCGGCGCGCCCTTGAGATTGCCCGGAACCAAAAGCCGGATCTGATCCTGCTTGATGTTGTCATGCCCGGCATGTCCGGTCATGAGGTTTGCCGACAATTGAAAGCCGATGAGACCACCAGGGACATCCCGGTCATTTTCATCAGCGCCAAGACCGGCATCGGTGATGTTGTCAAAGGCATTTCTTTCGGCGCGGTGGATTATATTGCCAAACCCTTTCATGCTGATGAAGTGCTGGCCCGGATTGAGATCCATCTGAATTTGCGCTCCCTGCAAATGCGGCTTCAGGAACGGACTGAGGAACTTTTGCGCGTGAACCGCTCCCTGGAGGCGGAGATTGCTTCCCGCAAACAGGCGGAGGCGGCTTTGCGCGAATCAGCTATTTGGCTGAAAAGCATGTTCGACTCCCTGACGGAGGCGGTCTTTATCACCACACCGGACCGCAAGCTGGTGGACCTCAATCCAGCCGCGGAAAAAATGTTCGGCTACACCCGGCTGGAATTTTTCGCGCTGCCGCCGGAAGCCCTGCATGCGGATTCCCAAGCCTATCTTGAATTTGAAAGGCGGGTGGCTGATGCTTTTCGAAAGGGAGAAACCGCCGTCTTTGAGTTTTGCGCCAGACGTAAAAACCATACGGTTTTCCCCACTGAACACAGCCTTGCATTGATCCTGAAAGATGACGGCACGCCCATGGGCGTGGTCAGCGTGGTGCGGGATCTTAGTGAAAAAAAACAGGCCGAGGAAGCTGAACACAAAAGCGAGCGCCTGCAAGGGGCCCTGGAGATGGCCGGGACGGTCTGCCATGAACTCAATCAGCCCTTGATGGCGATTTCCGGATACGCGGAATTGCTGTTGGCCCGAACTTCCCCCCAGGACCCCATGACGGTAAAATTGCACAAGATCAAGGAACAGGTGGATCGCATGGGAAATCTGACCAAAAACCTGATGGACATCACCCGCTACGAAACCAAGGCCTATGCCAAGACCCAAATTATCGACCTGGAAAAGGCCGTGGACGGCTTTCCCGTGAAAACATAGGACCTAAAAGATCCAGCCTATTTCCCGGCATCCGGCGGCCGGCTTTCAGCAGGACCTGGATCACCCGCCGGAGCCGCCAGGGCCGATTGATAAGCGATGTAGTACTTGTATATGTTGCGGATATAGGTGGTTGTCTGGCGGCCCACTTCCCGGTTCATGATCATCTCCACATTATTAAACCAACGGTTCGGGTCCAGACCGTACCTGGGGGCCTTTGAACGCATTTTAACAATCCGGTCCGGCCCGGTATTATAAGCGGCAATAGCAAAAAGGGTGCGGTTGATGCGATTAAAGGCGGCTTTTTGAAAGCAACTGCTGAGCAGATAGGCCAGGTATTTGGTACCGGCATGGATGTTGGCCTCCATTTGGTTGATATCGCCCACTTTCATGGCTTTACCGGTGGCCGGATGGAGCTGCATCACGCCGACATTGCCTGTTTTGCTGCGGGAATTCTGATTCAGACGGGATTCCTGGTAGCCCAGGGCCGCCAACAGAAGCGGATCAAAGCCGTATTTTTTTCCATATTTATTGAATAATTTCAATGTCTGCTCAAAACGCTGCCAATCCTCCGCGGCAAAGGGATTATACACTTGCTGGCTGTTGCGGCTATCCCGGACAAAGCGTTGTGCGATTTCCTCCTTGTTTTTGGCGATGCTGCGAAAAAAAGACTCCAATTCATCTTTAAGCTTGGGGGTATTGAGGTTGATGGCCCAGCCGCTGCTTCCATCACTGCTGAGAACGGCGCCGGTGTTCACGATAATCCCGGGAAAAATCGGCGCCCACAAGCGGGCTTTCCACTCCTCGGCCACCATGGCTTCCAGCAGTCCGGCCTGGAGCATTTCCAGCAGATCTTCATCTTCCAGCAGTGCCGGCATCTCAGATAGAATCAAGGGTGGTTTGTTATCGCGTTTGAAGCGTACATTGAGCGCCGTGAGGCTTTTATAATGACTGGAGGCCTTGCGCACCGACACGATTTTGCCGGAAAGATCATCAATGGTCGCTAGGGGGCCGCAATTCGGTCCGGTCAGCACCACTTCCATAACGGCATGACCGTACCACGGCACAACAAAATCCGCCAGTTTGCGGCGTTCATCGGTGATGTTCAGGTCGTCGGCAATAATGTCGGCCTTGCCTTTTGTAAGACCGGACATCAATTTATCCGGGCTGGTGGGGATGATGACGACTTTAACAGGCTGTTTACCTAACTTTTTCTTGTATTTCTGATTGAGATGTTTCTCAAAGGCCCGGGCCAATTCCACTGTCAGACCATATTCCCGGCCTTTTTGCTGAAAATAAAGCGTGCGGTTGTAAGACGAAAGCAGGCGGATGACCCGGCGTTCCAACATTGCCTCAAGATCATCGGCGCTGTGTTTGCTCTTTAAAACCGCTGTTTTTGTTTTTTTGTCCATGGCCGGGGCTGGGCGTGCTTGTGCTTTTCCAGCCGGTTTGGTTGCCAGGACCGGCGAAGCATAAAAACATATCACCAGGAATGCCGCGATGGATTTCATGTGTGCCTAATTTTTTGCTTTGGGTTTGAATATTTCAGCCGATATAAATAATAGCAAGTTGCCATTGTAAGAACAATAGATCAGTTGATGAATATGATTGAACGTCGAAAACAAAACCGACCCTTTATCAAGATCAAGGATCGCAGAAAAACCCGCCTTACCTCCCATGGGATTGAAAGAATTTGGCACATGGTGGCGCAAGAACATGTGAATGGCCTTCAGATTCCTGCCAAGGAACAGTCTCCTGGTCATTTCCCCTTCCGTCGCCTGTAGTTGCTACAGATCCGCTTTGCTTCGGCCCGCCAGGACTTCTACAACACTTGGGTGTCAAGAATTTCCAAATGGAAGAAAGGAAATTCCTTGACAGGGTATTTTCACCGGTGTTAAATACTTAGGTTTTTTAGGCAAGTAGTATGTTTTTATCCTTGCTCTGAAGGGATTTCAGGGCTTTACATCCAAAAGGAGGCGTATGCGAAGATACGAAACCATTTTTATTGCCGACCCCGACATCGGGGAGCAGGAACGGGAGCAGATTTTCGGCAAGACCAAGGACATTGTGACTGGTTTTGCCGGATACATGGCGGCGTTCGATGTTTGGGGAACCCGCAAACTGGCCTATGACATCAAGAAAAAGAACCGTGGCTATTATGTGCGCATGGATTATTGCGGCCAAGGCGCCATGGTGGACGAAGTCGAGCGTTCATTCCGAATCGATGATCGTGTGTTGAAATACATGACCATCCAACTGGATCCGGATGTTGATCTTGAAAAATTGAAAGTGGAATTGGCCCAGAAGGAAGAAAAGGCCAAGGCCGCCGCTGCCGAAGGTATTGCCGAAAAGAAGGCAGGGGAAGGGGAATCCAGCGGCCGTGCAGTTGAAGACGACGAAACCGAAATCCAGGATGAAGACGACGAATAGAGGATGATCATGATAAAAGAAGAAAAATTCGACAAACCACGCAAGAAAAAAAGTTTTTACCACCGCCGCAAAGTCTGCCGTTTCTGTGCCGACAGTAGTTTGGCCATTGACTATAAAGATACCAAGACCTTGCGTTATTTTATCACCGAACGAGGCAAGATCATTCCGCGACGCATATCCGGCACCTGCGCCAGGCATCAACGCGCCCTGACGACTTCCATCAAGCGGGCCCGGACCATCGCATTGCTGCCCTATGTGGGCGCCTTTGATCTGTAAAAATACAAGGCCATTGCCTGAGGAGAGAAACACAGCGTGTCTCATGCGGCACTGGGACAGATCCCAAAGAGGACCATCGGCGGCATTGCCGTTACTTGCCTGATCATCGGGATATCAGCTTATGTGCCGGTTTTCGGTTTTTTCTGTGTGCTGCTATTGCCCTTGGCCTTGGTATTTTATCGTTTGAAACTCGGAAGGATCAATGCGGCCGTGGTGCTTACGGCAACAGCGGTGATCATGGGTGTGAATTTCGGGGAGATCAGCATGGATTTGCTTTTTTTCTGCGGATTGATGCTGATCGGATTTACCCTGGCCGAATGTCTGGAGCAGAATTTGTCTGTGGAAAAAACCATTCTGTATCCCTCGGCCACAGTGATCAGTGCCGGCATCCTGGGCCTGGCCGCATACAGTCATTCCCTGGAAACCGGGGTAGTGGCCCTGGTGTCGGAATACGTGGCCAAAAATTTGTCCATGACCTTGGCCCTGTATGAAAAAGTGGGCATGCCCAAGGAGGATCTGAAAATGATCACCGATTCCCTGCAGCAGATCGAATTTGTGCTGGTGCGGATCCTCCCGGCAGGGCTGGTGGCCCTGACCCTTTTGATCACGTGGACGAGTCTGCTCTTGGCGCGATCGGTAATGAAGCGCAAGGAGCTGGCCGTGCCGGATTTCGGGGCCTTAAATCAATGGCGGTCACCGGAAATGCTGGTTTGGGCCGTTATCGCCTGCGCCCTGGGCATATTGTTGGTGGGAAAAACCATGGGGCTGCTGGCGGTGAACGGTTTGATCATTTTGATGATCATCTATTTTTTTCAAGGCATCGCCATTGTGTCGTTTTATTTTGAGAAAAAAAAACTGCCGCGCATGCTGAAAGTGTTTTTATACAGCATCATCGCCATCCAGCAGCTTTTTCTCTTGATGGTGGTGGGCCTTGGTTTTTTTGATGTCTGGCTGAATTTTCGGCGCCTGGGCAAGGAAAACGCCGGCTGATGTGTCAGACGACATTGCCGGCCTGAATGCAAGTTAATCAATCATTCGTTTCACAAGAAACGTTTTATACGCTTTGGAGGAGAGCTATGAAAGTCATATTAAAAGAAACCATTGAATCCCTTGGAATCATCGGGTCCGAGGTGCAGGTGGCGGACGGGTATGCGCGCAACTATCTGTTGCCCCAAGGCAAGGCCGTGGTGGATACGCCCCAGAATCGCAAGATTTTTGAATTGGAACGGGCTAAGGTGGAGTTGCAGATCGCCAAAGAAAGGGAGATCGCCGAGCAAATGGCCAAACGGCTGGAAGGGATCACCTGCCAGTTGTCGGCCAAGGTCAGTGAAGAAGGCAAGTTGTACGGTTCCATAACAATACATGATGTCATGGAAGCCCTTGACAGCCAAGGCATCAAGGTTGAAAAAAGAATGATTTTGATGCCCGAGCCCATTAAAACCATCGGCAGCTTCAAGATTCCCATACGAGTCTACAAAGGCGTTAAGCCGGAAATCACCGTGACGGTGGTTGCCGAATAACACAGTTTGTTTCAGGAAGGGGCCGCCCTTTGACAGGGCAACTGATTGCAAGGGGATAAAGAATTGTAATCCACGGTAAATCTCGAGCCGGGCCTCCTTCCTGAATCTTCCAGAGGCTCCTGACTTTTTGGCCATCCGGATTTACGATGGTTTCATCCCGGGTGAGATGCAATACGAGCGGTATGACCGATACTGGAAAGAACAGCGACCAAGATCCTGCCCTCCTCAGGCTGCCGCCCCAGAATATCGAGGCCGAGGCCTCCATCCTCAGCTCCATCCTGATTGATAACAGCACCCTCTTTGATATTCTGGAAATTTTAAAACCCGAAGATTTTTATCGCGGCGCCCACCAGAAGATATTTGCGGCGATTGAGGAATTGTTCAGCCGGGGCGAGCCGGTGGACCTGGTGACCCTGGCCAACCGCTTGAAGGAAAACGGCCACCTTGAAAAAATCGGCGGTGGCGCCTACCTGGCCGGCTTGGTGGATTCCGTGCCTTCGGCCGAGAATCCCGTTCACTACGCCGGCATCATTCGCGACAAGTCCTCCTTGCGCCGCTTGATTGAAAAGGCCAATAAAATCATCCAGAATTGTTTTGAGGACCGGGGCAATGTGGATGAAATCATCGATTATGCCGAGCAGGCTGTATTTGAGATTTCCGAGAAAAAGGCCAAGAAGGATTTCCATCCCCTGGGAGAACTTGTCCTGAGCAACATCGACGCCCTGGAGCAGCGCCAGGCGGACAAGTCCATGCTCACCGGCATTCCGTCCGGGTTCACGCGGCTGGATAACCTGACTTCCGGCTTTCAGAAATCCGATCTGATCATTCTGGCGGCCCGTCCGGCCATGGGCAAGACTTCCTTTGCATTAAACATCGCCCGCAATGCGGCTGTGGACCACCATGTGCCGGTGGCGATTTTCTCCCTGGAAATGTCCAAGGAACAGCTTTCCATGCGGTTATTGACCGCGGAAGCCAGAATCGACTCAGCCAGATTGCGCAGCGGTTTCTTCAACAAGGAGGACTGGACCCGCTTGACCGATGCCGCCAGCTTGTTCAGCCAGGCCCCGATTTTTATCGACGACTCCCCGGATATCACCACCATGGATATCCGGGCCAAAACGCGGCGCTTGAAAATGGAAAGGGGCCTGGGGCTGGTTGTTATCGACTATCTCCAATTGATGCGGGCGCGCAAGGCCGGTGAGCGCCGTGACCTGGAAATCTCGGAAATCTCTCGTTCCCTGAAGAGCCTGGCCAAGGAAATGAATGTGCCGGTGATCGCCCTTTCCCAGCTCAACCGCATGCTGGAGCAGCGCAGTGACAAGCGCCCCATGCTGTCCGACCTGCGGGAATCCGGCGCCCTGGAACAGGACGCGGATGTGGTCGCCTTTATTTATCGGGATGAAGTCTACAACAAGGAAGAAAATAATCCCAATCGCGGTAAGGCGGAAATCATTCTGGGCAAACAACGCAACGGGCCGGTGGGAACGGTTTCCCTGGCGTTTTTAAATGCCTATACCCGCTTTGAGAACCTGGCGCCGGGGGATTATGCCGGCCGGGGTTAAGAGCATCTTGATGAATATGCTGTCAATCACATGAAAAAGCCCTATGGAAATCTCACTGGATTAAAAGCCGATGAACTTCGCCGGCTGGAGAATTTGTATCGCCGCAAGACGCCGCCCGAGTTCATCATCTTTCCCGAGCTGGCCAGGGATGTGGCCCGGCTCTCCCACGAAATCCAGCGTCAAATCGGCTTGCTGATGGAGCGCTCCGGCATCATCACCCATGTGATCGTGGGCGATCATCAGAAAATCTTCATTCCGGATCTCAGTGATTATCGCTCGGCGCCGGGACGCTTGAAGGGCTTGCGTTGCGTGCATACCCACTTGAACAGGGAGCCACTGACCCAGGATGACCTGACAGATCTGGCCTTGCTGCGTTTGGATCTGATGGCGGCGGTTTTAATCGACCAGGAAGGGAATCCCAGTGAAGTCTATTGGGCCCATATCCTGCCGGGCGGAGAGGGGCCGGCCGCCTACCGGCAACTGCCGCCCCTTTTGCCCCATCAATTGAACAACGATTGTTTGGAGCTTATCAAGGCCCTGGAAAATGAAATCGCCCATTCAGGGGCTTTGCTCGATGGGGATTTTGAGTCGGAAAGGGCCTTGCTGGTAAGTGTGACCACCGGGTCCAAACAGCAGGCTGCCGAGTCCCTGGCCGAACTGGAAGAGCTGGCCTGTTCCAGCGGCATCAAAGTGCTGGGTTGTGTGCGCCAGCAGCGCAAAAAAATCGATGCCCGGTTTTTGATCGGACGCGGCAAGCTGGGGGAAATCACCATCATGGCCCTGCAGAAAGGGGTCACCCTGATCATCTTTGATCAGGAGTTGAATCCCTCCCAGATCCGTTCCATCACGGACCAGATGGATTTAAAGGTGATCGACCGCACCCAGTTGATTTTGGATATTTTTGCCCAGCGGGCCCAGTCCCGGGAAGGCAAACTTCAGGTGGAACTGGCCCAGTTGAAATATCTGCTGCCCAGGCTGGTCACGAAAAATACAGCCATGTCACGGCTGACCGGCGGCATCGGCGGACGCGGGCCTGGTGAAACAAAACTAGAGATCAACCGGCGGCGGGTGCGGGAGCGCATCACCCGTTTGGAAAAAGCCCTGGAAGCCGTGAAAATGCAGCGCCGTCAGCAAAAAGCGCGCCGCAGCAAAAAGGAGCTGCCGGTCATCTCCATTATCGGATATACTAATGCGGGAAAATCAACCCTGCTGAACACCTTGACCCACAGCGCGGTTTTAACCGAAGACCGCTTATTTGCCACGCTGGATCCTTCCAGCCGCAGGCTGCGGTTTCCGCGGGACCTGGAAGTCATCGTTACCGATACAGTGGGTTTTATCCGGGAGCTGCCCAAGGAACTGGTGGTAGCTTTTCGGGCCACCCTGGAGGAGCTTGAAAAGGCCGACCTGCTGCTGCATGTGATTGATATCAGCAATCCCCGTTATGTGGATCAAATCCATTCTGTGGAAAAGATCCTGGCCGAGCTGGGACTGCAGGGAAAACCATTGCTGCACATATTGAACAAACAAGACCTGGTGGCGCCGGAGCATGTGCATAACCTGGTCAAGCGTTATGATGGGGTAAGTATTTCCGCCCTTGACCGCAGTTCCCTGTTGCCCCTGATCCGGCGCATGGAATCAATGGTGGCTGAGATAACCATGGCTGATCCAGCCCTGGTTTTCGATTCAAACCAAACTGACCATAGTTAGGGAGATCGAAAAACGGCATATTTGGATTTCCCAAACCCCTTAAAGGCGAATGTCTGCAATTGACTACAAGATCGTGTGCCCTGAGCCCGTTCCCCATGCTTTATATTGATTTGAAACCATGATTTGGGTTGACATCCCCTGCAAAAGGATTATACAAAACAATGCAGATATGGATTTGGAGCATGTCAAAAGGATAGGCGTCCGCGCCGCGTTCAGAAGCGCCAAAGTGCTGCATGACCGCTTGGGGCAGGTTTTCCGGATTGCCAAAAAAGGTGCCATTGATCTGGTAACCGAAGCAGACATGGAATCTGAAAAGGTGATTCTGGAAACCATTGCCCAGGCCTTTCCGGAACATGCGATCCTGGCTGAGGAAAGCGGTTGTCAAAACGGTGCAAGTGACTGTCGCTGGATCATCGATCCCCTGGATGGAACCACCAATTTCGCCCATCAATTGGGATTGTTTGCCGTGTCCATTGCCTTTGAGCATCAAAGCGAGCCGGTTGTCGGAGTGGTCATCAATCCGGTAACCGGTGAATTGTTTACAGCCATAAAAGGCAAGGGCGCGGAGTTGAACGGCGCTAAAATCCAGGTGAGCGCTACCCGGGCAGTGGCGGACAGTCTCCTGGTAACCGGTTTTCCGTATAATTTGAAAATGATGCTTGCACCCTTGCTGGCCCGGTTTGAAAATTGCCTTGCAAGCGCAAGGGGGGTTCGGCGGCTGGGCTCGGCGGCCCTTGATCTCTGTTACGTGGCCTGCGGCCGCTTTGACGGGTTTTGGGAGCAAGAGCTGAAACCTTGGGATACGGCCGCCGGTATGGTTATTGCCGCCGAAGCCGGTGCGGTTGTGACCGATTTTACCAATAGGCCGTTTCAAGTGGACAGCCGGGAAATTTTGGCAACCAATGGTAAGATCCATCATGAGATGTTGTCCTTGTTGGAGTTGAAGAAAGAAAGATGATAAAAATTCTGCGCATTTCGGATCGTTCAGAAGATCATTTGGGTTGTTTCGGTAATTTCAATATCACCGATGCCGTGTGTAAGAAATATTGTGTGCTGCGCCTGCGCTGCGCAGTTGCCCAGGATCAGAGTTCGCGGATGGATGTGCTGGAGGATTTGCTTTTTCCAGAAGGACTGACGGAAAAGATTCAATAGCCGCCCGGTATCGGGATCAGGCAACGGGGAAGATCTTGCCGGGGTTGAGTAGACCTTTGGGATCAAAAACTGCTTTGATTTTTTTCATGAGGGCCAGCTCCACAACACCGATCTCTTTTTCAATATACGATGCTTTGGTGATCCCCACACCGTGCTCACCTGAAATCGTTCCTCCCAGGGCCAAGGTGTAATCAAAGAGGGCATGCACAGCCGCTTCTGCTTTTTCCAAGTCGCTTGATTTTTTCTTATCCAGGATGATGTTGACATGGATATTACCATCGCCGGCATGACCGAAGCTGGCCATGGTCAGGCCGGTTTCCGCTTGTAATGCTGCGATTTTGCGGACCATGTCCGGGATTTTGCTTTTGGGTACCACAATATCTTCATTGATCTTGTCCGGGCCATACTGGTACAAGGCCGGGGAGATCGCTTTACGGGCCTTCCACAGGGCGGCGCGATCTTCTTCGGTGCGGGCAAGGTGTACAGCAGCAGCCCCTAGGGATTCACACAGATCTTTCAGTTTGACGGCCGTACGGCTGGCTTCTTCTTCATCACCGTCCACTTCCAGCAACAGAATCGCCCCGGCGGAAATCGGCAGTCCGTTCTGAAGAAATTTTTCAACGCAACGGATGGAGGCATTGTCCATATATTCAATGGAACGGGGGATGATGCCGCGGCGCATGATTTCAGAAACGGCGCGGGCGGCTGTTTCCATGTGCTCAAAAACAGCGGTCATGGTTTTGATGGCGGCTGGCAGGGGCAGCAGGCGCAGGGTCATGCCCGTGATGATACCCAGGGTGCCTTCCGAACCCACCAAAAGCCGGGTTAAATCATAGCCCACAACTCCCTTGGCGGTTTGGACCCCCACTTGTATGCATTCACCCGAGGGCAATACAGCCTCCAGGCCCAGCACATAATCCCGGGTAACACCGTATTTTACGGCTCTTGGGCCGCCGGCGCATTCGGCTAGATTTCCGCCCAGGGTGGAGAAGTCGGAGCTGGCCGGATCCGGCGGATAAAAAAGCCCCAAACGTTCAACCGCCTGGTGAAAATGGGCGGTGACCACCCCGGGTTCTACTTTGGCAATCAGGTTTTCACGATCAATGTCCAGGATGCGATTCAGTCGCTTTAATACCATGACAAGGCCGCCCTGGATGGGCAGACTGCCGCCGGTCATGCCGGAGCCGGCGCCCCGGGGGGTCACAAAAAAATGCTCCTGGTAAGCTAGCTGCATCAAGGCCGCGATTTCATCACGGCTGCTGGGAAAGGCAACCACTTCCGGCAGAAAATGGCTGCCGGTGGCATCATAAGCATAACAAGCCAAATCTTCTTTTTGGCAGGAGCAGTTTTTTTCTCCGACAATTCTTTCAATTGCCCGAAAAGTCCGGTTGTTCATGGTGACCGAGGCCCTAATAGTTGCCGGTTTCCAATTTTTGACAAAGGAAATCCACCTGTTTTTTTACAGGCCCGTTGCCGTTTTTAATGGCGCTTTCCACAGCATTGATGGCGTGAATGGCGGTGGCGTGCTGCCGGTTGAAATATTTGCTGATCACTTGCAGGGGCTGATCCGTATAGCGCCGGGCCAAGAATATGGCGATTTGCCTGGGCCGGACAAGCTGTTGTTTCCTGGATTTTGAAACAATATCTTTCGTGGAAATATTGAAATTTTTACACACGAGCATTTTAATCACTTCAACAGTGATGGTCATTTTCTGTCGCACGATGTTTTTAATCACGCTTTCAGCCAGGTCCAGACTGTAGGGCGCCCCCAGCAAGGAGGATTTGGTGATCACACCGAACAAACCGCTTTCCAATTGACGGACGTTTTCAGAAAGCTCGCCGGCCAGATATTCAATGATCTCCGAAGGAATCGTATGCCCGTTTTTCTTTGCTTTTGTGCGCAAAATGCGCACGCGGGTTGAAAAATTGGGCGGATCGATATTGGAGATCAGACTGCAAGACAATCGGGATCGCAACTGCTCACTTAATTTGGGAATATCCCCAGGCAGATAACAACTGGTGAAGATGATCTTTTTATCTGCCTCCAGCAAATAATCAAGGGCCTGGGCCAGTTCGATCTGGGTGCGCTCTTTGCCGGTCAAAAAATGGATGTCTTCCAAAAGCAGGACGTCGCATTGGGTGCGGTATTTTTCCTTGAATTTATCAATGGTGTCGTTTCGAAAGGCATGGATCATCTCCATGGTGAAATCCTCGGCCGTTATATAGTAGACACGCTCAAAAGGTCGATCGGCTAGAATTTGGTGGCCGACGGCCTGGGAAAGGTGGCTCTTGCCCAAACCGGTATTGGAGATGAGAAAAAGGGATTTTTGACCAGTGCGTTTTTGGGTGGCCAGGGACAAAGAGGCGGTATAGGCAAAATCGTTATTGCCGCCCACAACAAAATTGTCAAAGGTGAAATCCTTACGCAACATGCGGCCGGAAAGGGGGCGGAAAGCCATATCCGGCAGGTCGTGTTGATGGTCGGCAAAGACTTCCGGCATTGACTGGCCGGTTTTTTTGCCCATATCCTTGCTTTTTGAATCAGCCCGCTGCTTTTTTTCCGCTATTTCAAACTGAAGCTGGCATTCCTTACCGGTTATAGCATTGATTTCATCTTCCAGAAGTCGGCTGAAATTTTCCTGAACACGTTTTTTTTGAAATAGGTTGGGACTGAATAAGGTAACCTGCCCCCCTTGGGACTGGGTGCATTCCAAAGGCTCAATCCACATGCGGTAACTATGTTCGGGGAGCTTGTTTTTCAATGTTGCTTTGACTTGTTGCCAGATCGCTTCCATACTCACTCTGTTCCCATACTGCAAAACAGTTCATCCTGCACAAAAGGAATACGCGGTTTTGAATGTAAAACGGTGTTGTCGAAGATTAGAATCAGCTTTTGCCGGGTCTTGCTCTTTGGATAAAGCCAAGGCCCGCCAAAAGCTGATGCCACTCAATATGGCATCAGGGGGTATTCGTCAAACCGAATAGAATGGGTTTTCCATGGACTTTCCAAGCCGCCCCCGGTGGAAAATAACCGCATGAAATGAGGATAAAAATGCAGGTATTAATAGTAAGCATTTAAAAATAAGGCATTTTTTAAAAATGGGTTTATTGAAGCATTTTAATCATATGCAGGTGGATTCAAGAATTGGCAAAATGTCAGCGATCTTTGAAAATCTTCAAATATCTTTTAAAATCTACGAAAATCAAAATCAATGGGAGGGTTAAAGGCCATTTTCCGAACACTAATAAAAATCCAACATTTTCTTTGGGTTGAACATTGTAAAAAATAATTGATTGAATTAATAAATAAAAAATCTAACACCGGACCCGTCCAAGAATTGATGGCTTGAAACTAGACCGGCAATTTTGTTTGAAATTTTGGGATTTATGGTGTTATTGGGCAACCAATTTTCTTGATATTCGTCGATTATGGGCAATAAGCCGCATGGATTTTCGGTGACTACAGTTGCCTTTCCACGGTTTTCAACAAATTATTGACAATCGCGCAGAACTCCAATTTATAAGGATCAGGGAGCGTTATCAACACTCAGGAACCGAAAGGGGCACAGGTGAAAACAGAGAAACCGGTAATCGGAATTACCATGGGAGATCCGGTGGGCATCGGACCGGAAATAGTGGTTAAAGCCTTGCAAAATCAAGATCTTTTTAGGGTATGCCGACCGGTTGTAATCGGTGATTTGCAGTGGCTGATGAAAATCGCCGCGGGCTTGGGCTGTCGGACAGTCCTGAAAGCCGTGGACCAGTCCCAGCTTGCCGAAGAACGAGCTGAAACCGGGGGGGTTATTGATTTATCCCGGTTGAATCCGGCGGAAACCAGGTGGGGGCAACCCACTGCAGCCACCGGCCGGGCCATGATCACATATATCAATGCTGCCGCGGACCTGGCCATGGAAGGAAAAATCCAGGCAGTGGTCACAGGGCCGATTAATAAAAAAGCCATGCAGATGGCTGGCAGTGCTTTTGCCGGGCATACCGAGCTGCTGGCGGCCAGAACCGGCGCAGGGCGTTTTGCCATGATGATGACCGGAACGCGCTTGCGGGTTGTGCTTGCAACCATCCACATACCCCTGGCGGCCGTGCCAGGAGCCCTTTCCAGTCATCGCATTCTTGAAACCATTGAAATCACACAATCAGGCTTGGTGGAACGCTTCGGCCTTGAAAAACCGCGCATTGCCGTGGCCGCTCTGAATCCCCATGCCGGCGAGAGCGGTCTTTTCGGCCAGGAGGAAGACCTGATCATTGCACCAGCATGCCGAGTGGCGGTAGAAAAAGGAATAATGGTTCAGGGGCCGCTCCCTCCGGATACGGTCTTTTATCAGGCGGCCAACGGGCGTTATGATGCGGTGGTGTGCATGTACCACGACCAAGGCCTGATCCCTTTTAAAATGATCCATTTCACCGACGGTGTGAATACAACTTTAGGCCTTCCCATAATTCGAACCTCGGTGGATCACGGCACTGCTTACGACATTGCCGGCCGGGGCCAGGCAGATCCCGGCAGTCTTATAGCCGCCATTCATTCGGCAGCGGCCCAGGCCTGCCAAAACCGGGAATTTACCGCGAGCATCTGAAGACACGAAAATTCTGGAAGCGGCCAAAGGCAACCGGCCCTTTGCGCGGACATGGAAAGCCAATGATGGGAAGGATTGAACAGTATGACAACAGCTATAATCGTCATCCGGGGCGCCCGGCAGCATAATCTGAAAAACATCGATCTGGATCTACCCAGAAACAAGCTGGTGGTCATTACCGGCCTGTCCGGTTCCGGGAAATCATCCCTGGCCTTTGACACCCTATATGCAGAAGGACAGCGCCGTTATGTGGAATCCCTTTCCACTTATGCCCGGCAGTTTTTGGAACGCCTGGAAAAACCGGATGTGGACCTGATCGACGGGCTCTCCCCTGCGATTGCCATTGAACAGAAAACCGCCGGCCATAATCCCCGCTCCACAGTGGGCACTGTCACGGAAATCTATGACTATCTCCGCCTGCTGTTTGCCCGGGTGGGCCGGCCCCACTGCCACCAGTGCGGCCGCTTGATCGCCTCCCAAACCCTGGATCAAATCGTGGACCAGGTGTTGGCCTTACCGCCGAATACCAAGGTGATCATTTTGGCGCCGGTATCGACCACCGCTGCCGGAAGCCGTGAAAAATTGATCAACCGCCTGAAAAAAGACGGCTTTGCCAGGGTTCGCCTGGGCCAGGAGATCGTTGAAATCGAACAATTGGGGCGGGTTGCCCTGCAGGCCGGTAAGGCCCTGGAAGTGGTCATCGACCGACTGGTGGTAAAGGATTCCATCCGCAATCGTCTGGCCGACTCCCTGGAATTGGCCGCGGCCCAAGCAGATGGCACGGTGATTGTGGATGTGGTCGGCGGCGAGCCGATTCTTTTCAACGAGAAGAAAGTCTGTGTAACCTGTGGCATAGCCTATCCGGAATTGTCGCCGGCCGCTTTTTCCTTTAATTCACCCCATGGGGCCTGTCCCAAATGTGATGGCCTGGGGGCGGTGACGGAAATCGATCCCAAGCTGGTGGTGCCTAACCCGCGTTTGTCCTTGCGGGAGGGAGCGATCAGCCCCTGGAGCGACCGCAACTCGGTTCAGTTCGCCGAATTCCTGGATGCCCTTACTTTGCAATACGGTGTGGATATCTATACCCCCTTTGCCGAACTGCCGCCGGATTTTCAGGCGGTTCTTCTATACGGTTCGGGTGATAAAGAAATTCCCTTTTATTTTGAAAAAAACAACCGTCGCATAATTTATCGGAAAAAATTTGAAGGCGTGATTCCAAATCTGGCAAGGCGCTATAAAGAAACCGATTCCTTTCAAGTCCGGGAAGAGATCAAACAATACATCACCTTTCAGCCCTGCCCGGAATGCAAGGGCCAGCGCCTGAACCCGGCCAGTCGGGCCGTGACCTTGGGGGGCTTGAACATCGCGGCGGTTTGCGCCCTTTCCATTGCCGGAGCCCTTGATTTCTTCAGCGCATTAAGTCTTGCCGGCAAAAGCGCGATCATTGCTGAAAAAATTTTAAAAGAAATTATAGAACGTCTGGGCTTTCTGAAAAATGTGGGCTTGTCGTATCTGACCTTGGAACGTTCTGCGGCCACCCTGTCCGGCGGCGAAAGTCAACGCATCCGGCTGGCCACCCAGATCGGCTCCAAACTCACCGGTGTCTTGTATGTGCTGGATGAACCCAGCATCGGCATGCATCAGCGCGACAATCAGTTGTTGCTGGCCGCCCTGTTGAAAATGAGGGATATGGGCAATTCCATTCTGGTGGTGGAGCATGATCCGGAAACCATCATGGCCGCCGACCATGTTGTGGAAATGGGGCCGGCTGCCGGCATGCAAGGGGGCAAGGTGGTGTTCTGCGGAACACCCCAAGCCATGCTGGCGGATGAACATTCCCTGACCGGGCAATATATTTCAGGCCGTAAAAAAATTGCCGTTCCGCTCCTGCGCCGCAGCACCAAAGGCGCCAAGATCGTCATCAAAGGCGCCTCGGAAAACAATTTAAAACAGATCGACGTGGAATTCCCTTTGGGATGTCTGGTCTGTGTTACCGGGGTTTCCGGGTCCGGCAAATCCTCCCTGGTGTTGAAGACATTATACCAGGCCTTGGCCCAAAGCTTATACCATGCCAAAGTACCGGCCGGCCGCTATCTTGAAATGAGCGGCCTTGCCCAGGTGGATAAGGTGATTCATATTGATCAAGCCTCCATTGGCAGAACCCCGCGTTCCAATCCCGGCACTTATACCGGTGTGTTTGGTTTTATCCGTGAGCTGTATGCCCGAACGCCGGAAGCGCGCATGCGCGGTTTCAAGTCCGGCCGCTTCAGCTTCAATGCCAAGGGCGGCCGCTGTGAAGCCTGCGGCGGGGACGGCACGATCAAGATCGAGATGCATTTCCTGCCGGATGTATATGTGACCTGCGATGTATGTCAGGGGACCCGCTACAATCGTGAGACCCTTGAAATCAAATATAAGGGCAAGAACATTGCCGAAGCCCTGGACATGACGGTCAATCAGGGGCTGACCTTTTTCGGCAAGATCAGCACCATCCGCCCCAAGCTGGAAACCCTTGTGGATGTGGGGCTGGGCTATATCCACATCGGCCAATCAGCCACGACCCTTTCCGGCGGCGAGGCCCAGCGCGTCAAATTGGCCCGGGAACTCAGTAAAAAGGGCACTGGCCGCACGGTTTATATTCTGGATGAACCCACCACCGGGCTGCATCTGGACGATATCCAGCGATTGCTGATGGTACTGGACCGGCTGGTGTCTGCCGGCAATACCGTCATTGTCATTGAGCACAACCTGGATGTGATAAAATCCGCCGACCATGTGATCGATCTTGGACCGGAAGGCGGGGATGACGGCGGCCGGGTATTGGCTGTGGGCACGCCTGAAGAGCTCGCCGGCGTATCAACTTCCTATACCGGCCGGTTTTTGCGCAAAGTACTGGATGTGGTATGATGGATTTGGCAAGGCAATAAAAAAAAAGGCCGGAGGTTTTCCGGCCTTTTTTATTAAAACCTGATAAAGGTATACGGTTATTTGGACAATAGTCCGGTAACCGTTGCCGTAAAGGGCGCGGCATAGATCAGGATCAGGGCCACGACCAGGGCGTAGATACAGAGGGATTCGATCATGGCCAGACCGATCAGCATGGTAACGGTAACTTTACCGGATGCTTCGGGGTTTCTGGCAATCCCTTCCACTGCGGATTTCAGACCAAGTCCCTGGGCAATACCGCAACCAAATGCTGCGATGGCGATCCCAAAACCGGCTGCCGTGACGCACGCGATAAAATACTTTAGGGCTTCAGCTTCCATTGACAAACCTCCTTAAATAAATTGTTTTTCTGGGCTTCTTCCATAAACCCGTATTATAATTAAGCAACAACCATGTTGCTTATCCGCTTTTGATCTAAAATTCTCCTAAAATCAATGGGCATGTTCCATTGAGCCGGTGAAGTAAATAATCGAGAGCAAAAAGAACACAAAGCCTTGCACAAAGGATACAAAAATGCCGAGGGCCATGATGGGCAGAGGTGCAAAGAAAAGGCCGGCCAAACTAAAGAGGATCGCCAGTACGATTTCATGTCCGGCCATATTGCCGAAAAGACGGAAGGAGAGGGACAGCACCCGCGCGCAATGCCCGATGATTTCGATGATGAAAATCAGCGGGCTCAGCCACCAGACCGGCCCGAGAAAATGTTTGATGTAGCCCGGCCCGTGGTATTTAATGCCGATGAAATGGGTAAAAACAAAGACAACCACGGCACAAGAAACAGTGGTGTTGATGCTGGCCGTGGGCGGGAAAAAACCAGGTACAAGACCGATCAAGTTGCCTACGAAAACATAAATGAAAATGGTTGCGGCCAGGGGAAACAACCAGCGGCCTTCCTCACCGGTGGTCTCAACCATGAATTCTTCAATGCCGGAAATGACCACTTCAAAAAAATTCTGCATTTTGGTCGGAATCATGCTGACCTTTTTGGCAGCTAAGGCGCCTGCAACAATCAGGATGGCCATCACAACCCAGGAGTAAATGACATGCGGATAAGAATGGGCAAAATGATCAAAACCCAAGAGCTCAAACAACTTGACGAAAAAAAGATAGGGATGTTCCACCTTAGACGGCCTCCTTGAAGATGATTTTGGTTAGCTCGCTGAGGGTTGCCAGCATGATGCTGGCAACAACTACCGACAGGCCGATAAACAAACCGATCGGGTTGACAACATGTTGGGAAATAAGAATAAATAAAATAATACCGCTGATGACGAAGCGGATGTAGTACTTGGCCAAGACGGTTGTATGGGACGCAAGATAGGGCGGTGTCAGGGCCTTTCGCAAGGTTCTTGCCAAGATATGAAAATTGATCGTGACGATCAACCCGCCGAAAATGATGCCCCGGGAAAAATCAGGCGGAAAAACAAACAGGCCCAGAATACTGACGGCTGCAAATAGAAACCAGTTGGAACAGGTCACGAATTGTAGAATGCGTTGTTGAATGTTCACGGTGCCTTCACTCAAAGCTTGCGGCTTTTTTTTACAGCCATGGCAATGTTTTTAAAGCCTGCGGCAATTCCCAAGCCCAGTCCTATAAAGGTCAGTAGGGGGTGGGTACCCCAGCGACCATCCAAATATACCCCTGCAAACAGACCGATAAATATCGATAAGGCGATGGAGATTCCGAGGGTGCTGTAATAACCCAGCTCTCGGAGTGTGCGCCTTGTTTCTTTTTTCATGCAATCGATTCCTTGTTGGGGTAATATGGCCCAACAGTCTCGATTAAAATCAAAATAGGGCTACTAACATAGTCATGGGGGCAAGTCAATGTAAAAAGTGGCCTCGCAGCAGTTCTAATTTTGAGATATAATCCTTTCTTCATTATTCTGCGGTTCCTTGTTCGATATTCGATATTCGCTTTTTTCCGCCAAACGAACCGCAGAATATCAAACAAGGAATAGCGAACATCGAAGGATGGTATCACTTCGTTCTTTCAGTTGTGGTTGAAACGCTGGTCAAGGTCGAAAAAGCAGAGACAATTCGGAATGAATCCGGGTCAGTTGTCAAATTTCAACGTGGCGGCATCAAATACAGGTCCGTCAATACACACATGTCTATATTTATCAGTGATCACTTGGTCATCAAGGGCGCAGCCAAGACAGACCCCCATGCCGCAGGCCATGATGGTTTCAATGGAGACCTGACAGGGAACCGCATGGGATCGGGCCAGGCCGGCAACCGCTGCCAGCATGGGCATGGGGCCGCAGGCATAGATTCCATGTGCTTTGGTCTCTGTCAGGTGTTTTTTCAAGAGGTCGGTTACAAGTCCTTGATGGCCTGTGCTGCCGTCATCGGTGGAAAGTTCAAGCCTCAGCCCCAAATCAAGAAAAGCCTTTTGGCAAAGCAGGTCCGTTTGGGTGCGTCCGCCTAGAAATATTGTTATTTCAGATGGATGACTTTTTTGTCGGAGGGTTTCGGCAAGAAAAACCATGGGGGCCACACCGATGCCCCCGGCCACGAGAAATATCCGGCCGGAATCCGGGAGGGAGAACCCATTGCCCAAGGGACCCAGGATGTTAACTTTTTCTCCTGGGGCCAGGGTGGACAAATAGCGGGTGCAGTCCCCGGCTGTTCGATAAAGAATTTCAATTCCCTGGACGCGATTGTCGGCCTGGATCAAACGATGAATGGAGAAAGGCCGGCGCAATAGCGGGCTTTGCTGTCTTTGGGCGCGCAGGGTGATGAATTGACCGGGGACAGCCTGCTCAAAACCTCTAAGACTCAGTCCCAGGTGAAAATACATTGGACCGAGTTTGCGGTTCCATAAAATGTCGGCGTCGCTTTGGATCATCAGGGCCGACCATATCGAAAAAATGCAAAAGAGGGAAGAGCTAAAAAATGTTTCATGGATTTGCCCCAAGGCCGCGCAGGCCGATAACCGCTGCGCACCGGCCGGTGACGACGTGACGACGGTAAGAAAAAAACAGATCCGGGCGGCAGCGGGTGCAGAGCCCGCTGATGTGAATATTCCTTGAAAGCACACCGGCGGCCGTCAATTGGTTTGCGCTGAGAGCCCAAAAGTTGAAATGATCCCGGGCATCTTTGTAGCCCCAGAACTGCTCCGGAATTTCATTTTGATAATGGATGAACTCTGCGCAACATGGTCCCAGGGAAGGGCCTACTCCTGCCAGCAAATGATGGGGGCGGCAGGCAAAATTATCCACCATGTTTTGGATGGTTTTTTGAATAATATTCAAAATGCTGCCCTTCCAGCCGGAATGGATATTGGCGATGACCTGTCTAACCGGATCATACAAGAGTATGGGCTGGCAATCCGCTGTTTGAATCAGCAAGAGCTTTCCGGTTATATTGGTGATCACGGCATCCCCTTGAAACAAATCAGCGGTATTGCCCACCGCCCCAGGATGAATGCTGAGAACATGAGTGCCGTGGACTTGATGGATTTCAACCAGCTCCCAACCCCCCAAACAATCAACAATGGCAGCTCTATTGCGCCGGACGGTTTCGGTTGCATCGCCCACATGCATGCCCACGTTAAGACTATCATAGGGAGGGTTGCTGTAGCCGTGGTTGCGAGTGAAGACAGCATGGACGAGCCCGGGATGTTCAGCCAGGTGGGGAAATTCAAACCAGTCGAGACTGTTTTTTGTTTGTAATTGCATTTGTTTCAACCGTGTGATGACCGGTTCAGTTTGCGCAAGTCGTTGCAAAATAATTTTGGTGAACATAAAGGAGCTTACTTGAAAAAACAAGCCTGGATTAAAAATGATTCTCATGTTGATTCAGATACGGCTTGATGATAGAGATGGCCCATGCTTGGAATGAAAAAACAGAACATTTTAATCCTTTTAATCGGAATCAGCGTCCTGGCCGGTATCTTTTTCTGGCAGTATGAATGGGTTGTTCAAAAGGATGTCATTTATCTGCAAAAAGGGCCGACCATCATTGCCGATAAAGCCTGGACCGGCGGTCAGATCGTATACTACCAGAAGGATGGCGCCATATCCATGCTTGCCAAACAGGATGTGGCTCAGGTTGTGGAGGGGGAATACATTGAGAGGATCAACGGCGCTCAATTTCTCCATAATATTCTTAAACAAGTTATGCATGAGGATGATCCATGGGGGGGATTGCTGGCATTGCTGAAATCCCATTGGCTGACAGCGATTTTATCATCGGCAATGGTCTTGGTGATAGTGTCGATCCTGCAGCGCATCTTTCAGGCAAAAAATAAGCGCCGGCGGCAAGCAGCCAAGGCTGGTGAAAATCCAGCGGCACTGGATGCGGTCATTCCCAAGCACATGGGATCAACCGGCGATGGGGATGAAGATCAGATCATCCGGTATTTTTTAAATCTGTTTCGGATCCAACTGGGCGCCCCGGAGACTGCTGTTGTTGAATATGAATTGATGGAAACCGTCATGGAGGCAAAAAACAAGGTATTTGAATTGCGCATTCGCCATGACGGCGAATGGGCCAAAAGACGGATGACCATCGGCCCCCTTGGCGAAGAAAGCGGCAGTAAAAGCAAATGCTACTATGTGATCTTTGATGTGCACATCGTCATTAAAATTCCGCCCAAGCCCATAACGGATTGCAGTGTCTATATCGACAATATCCGCAAAGAAGGCGAAATCGTCGCCCGACTCCTGCCCCGGGAATGCCTTATTCCTAGAGTCGCGGTCATCTTGCGGCGAATAAGACAATTCCATGATGAAGACAGCCTTTCACCGGAAAAGATGGAAAGCCGCTACATCCGTTGGCTGACAAACAGCCCCGAAGCCCAGAATTATTTAAAAATCGGCTCGACTTTCGTCTTTTTTATGGATTTATCCAAATACTTTTTTTTGGCCCATATCATTGACCAACTACATAATATAGTTGAAAAAAGCAGCGAAGAGATCCTCAGCAACCCGGATATCATTTGGAATGCCCATGAGTTCGCGGGCCGATACGGTCAGCGCAACAGTTCCATCTGTTTTAAAATGCAGGATGTTTATCATGCGTTTGAAGCGGATTTGCGCCGCCATTTTGAGCAAGGGGAAAAGAAAATCGTCATTCCCTCCTACCAGCTTAAGGCCTGGTTTTTGGGGCATCTGGCTGGAAAAGAAGTGAGCCTGGAGGAGAGCCCGCAGGCTGAATCGGTCAATATGTGTATAAAGGAAATCCTGAGCAATCAGGCCCAAACCGTGAGCGAATATCAAGAGACCCTGAAACAGCATCTCCGTGATATGATGTTCATTCGCAATAAAAATCAGATCGCGGGTATTGTCGTCAATCTGCTGGAACTCTTGGCCTGGTTGGGGGAAAAACAAGTGGCCATGCGGGACTTGAAACCGGACAATTTGCTGGTTGCCGGTGATCGATCTCAATACCCGCGTTTTCTTTTGAATCCGGAGCAGTTTTCCATCGGGCTGATTGATGTGGAAACCGCTGTATATTATGGGACGGAGGAAGGGGGTATCAAACAACCCCAATTGGGCGGAACGCCTTTTTACGCAACCCCCTCCCATCTTATCAAAAATGATTGGCTGGAGAAGATTTTCGGCGATTTGACCACCGTCCTGCATTTGCAGGATTGGCACGCTACCATTGCCATTATTTATAAGGTTGTGACCGGAGCCACCTTATTCGAAAGGACAGGCCGATTGCTGCCGGCTGTTCGGATGAATCTTCACAAACACCTGACTGGGCAAGAGGAATTTCCGGCGGTGGTGAAGGATGTCAGCCGCATGTTCTGGCGTGCTGCCGAACTCGAATTCCAAAACAAGCTTAAGGACAAAGCCCAGGTGCTCCAATCCGTCACGGTCAAGTTCAAGGAAAATATTCATTCCATACTAAAGAGTGCTTGCGAAATTGTTCATCAAGCCATAGATGGGATGATGGCAAAGGCCATCGCCGTCCAGAGATTTTTTCCCGGTGAAAGCAACCACCGGAATTTGAGAAAGGCCACTTATGCCCATATCGGTAAACTAATGGAGCGCTGTGGACAAGGGGAGGGACATCAATCCGATAATAAAAAACCGCTGCCGGTGCTGGAATGGCTGGAGACGATCGGCCGATTGAAGCAACAAAGTGAAGAATTGCGGCGCTATAAAGAACAGTTGGATGAAGAGGCACCGGGTCTCTCAGCTTATGCCGTAATGCAGATCATGTTCCAGCGCGTTTTATATTTCATGTTCAGACCGGAATGGACGGAAGCGCAACTGACAGAGTTTGCTCCCGGCGAAAACGGCAATGGGGAAAGAACCTATGAAGCCACGATTTGATTCCTAAGAGTTGAAGCCTGTATCATTAATGCAGAAAGGTG
This sequence comes from Desulfosudis oleivorans, assembly GCA_020723325.1. GTDB lineage: Bacteria > Desulfobacterota > Desulfobacteria > Desulfobacterales > SURF-7 > DYJD01. Next base: position 65,481 of record DYJD01000001.1, read on the forward strand.
TGTCATACAAGTAAGGATTTGGTCCATGAACCTTAAAAAGAAAAAACCGCACGGCCGTGAACAGGTGACCAGGGCTTTGATCGAAGCCGCGGCTGAACTGTTTTCCAAATACGGCTTGGAAGCGGTTTCAGTCCGGGATATCGCGGCCAAGGCAGGTGTAAACCATGGGTTGATTCACCGCCATTTTGGTTCAAAGGAAATTTTGCGCCGCAAAACCCAAGAATTCCTTGCCGCCGGCATTCGTGAAGGGGTCGGCATACCAACGGATTTTGAAGACGCCCTGCTGAAGGCTTTTGATACCCTGGAGAAAAAACCGGCATTTTGGCGGGTGCTGGCGCGGACGTTTTTGGACGGAGAAGACCATGGTGATGTGCAAAGCGATTTTCCCTTTCTAAAATATCTAGTGGAGCTGGCCCGGCAGGGACAGGCGGAACGGAAAATCACAACCGCCTATGAGCCGCGTTTTCTCGTTGCCGCGGTGGTGGCCTTCGGGCTCGGTATGATGGTTTTCGAACGTTTCATCCTGCCCGGCACGGGTTTGGAAAAAGAGCCCAGGGAAGACATTCAGCAGAAAATGAACGCTGCCTTGTCGACCTTTCTGAAAGGCCCGGCAGCATGAGTCCGATTGTCGCCATCGTTGGTCGGCCGAATGTGGGCAAATCCACGCTGTTCAACCGCATTACCCGTAAAAAGGACGCCCTGGTGGATGATCTGCCGGGTGTCACCCGTGACCGTCATTATGGTGAAGCGGTTTGGAACGATGCGGCCTTTACCCTGGTGGATACCGGCGGTTTTACCGAAGACGACCGGGATGATTTTGCCGACAAGATCCGGTTTCAAGTGCGCTTGGCCATTGAGGACGCGGATGCCATCATCCTGGTCCTGGACGGCAAAGGCGGTCTTTCACCTTTTGATACGGAAATCATCGCCCTTCTGCGGGCTGTGGAGTTGCCGGTTTTTTATGTGGTCAATAAAATCGACAGTGCGGAAAAGGAAATCAATTTGTTTGATTTCTATAATCTCGGAATTGAACAGCTTTATTCCCTTTCGGCTGAACATGGGTATGGGGTGCCGGGTTTTCTGGATGATCTGGCGGCAGTGCTGCCGGTTGCAGAGCAAACTGAGATGGATGAATCCGTCAATGTGGCAGTGGTGGGGCGGCCCAATGTGGGCAAGTCCTCCTTGATCAATCGAATCCTGGGTGAAGAAAGATTGGTGGTGAGCGATATCCCCGGCACTACCCGGGATGCCATCGACACCATCTGCCGCATCAATGCAAAAACCTATCGTCTGATCGATACCGCCGGCATCAGGCGCAAAGGTCGCGTTTCCGAACGAATCGAAAAATTTTCCATACTCAAGGCCCTTAAGAGCCTGGATCGCTGCCATGTGGCCCTGATCGTACTGGATGCCGAGGAAGGCGTTACCGACCAGGACATCCGGGTGGCCGGGTACGCCTACGAGCGCGGTTGCGGCTGCGTTTTTGTTCTGAACAAATGGGATCGCATTGAAAAGGACAATCGTACGGTCAAGCGTTTTACCGAAGAGATTCGGATGAACGCCAAGTTTTTAAGTTTTGCGCCCATCATCACCGTTTCCGCCCTCACCGGTTTTCGGGTTCCGAAGATTTTTGAATTGATCGATAAGGTTTTTCAGCAATATTGCCTGCGGGTGGAAACCGGCCCCTTGAATAAAATACTCGAACAAGCCCTGGCCAGAACAGAGCCGGCCTTGCATAAGGGCAAACGCTTGAAATTTTATTATGCGGCCCAGGTGGGTGTCAAACCGCCTGCCTTTGTTTTTTTTGTGAATTATCCGGAAGCCGTGCATTTTTCCTACCGTCGTTATTTGATCAATCAGATCCGGGAAGCCACCGGTTTGAACGACACCCCCATCCGGGTGCTTTTCCGGCTCCGCACCGGGCGCATTGAATTCGGCAATAAAAAGAAAGAAGACCGGGGAAAGCGGAAAAAAAAGTAACTAAAGTTTTAAGTGACTAAAGTGACTAAAGTTAAGGACTTTGTATCCATTTTTTAGATTTTGATGGAGCAAAGCGACTCCTCAACTTTAGTCACTTTATACTTTAGTCACTTATAACTTCTTTAAGTTGGTTTCTGGTAATCGGGAAGGATATTTTGGATCTCTTTGAATATCAGGCAGAGCAGGCCTTATCTTCAACCCAGCCATTGGCGGAGCGGATGCGTCCGCGCAATCTCAATGAATTCGTAGGGCAGCCGAAGATTGCCGGTCCAGGCGGTCTGATCCGGGGCGCCATTGAAAAGGATCGGATTTTTTCCATGATTTTATGGGGGCCGCCGGGTTGTGGAAAAACCACCTTGGCCGCCATCATTGCCAAGGAAACCCGTGCCCATTTTGTCCAGATCTCGGCAGTATTGTCCGGCGTAAAACAGATCCGGGAAGTAATTGAAGAGGCCAATAGACAGAAGCGCATGCATCAGAAAAGGACCATTCTATTCGTGGATGAAATCCACCGTTTCAACAAATCCCAGCAGGACGCCTTTTTGCAGCATGTGGAAAGCGGGCTCATCACCCTGATCGGCGCCACCACGGAAAATCCTTCCTTTGAAGTGATCCCGGCGCTTTTGTCCCGCTGCCGGGTGATCGTACTCACGCCTTTGGATCATGACCAAATCAGAACAATACTGGAATGCGCGGTAAGTGACCAGGAGCGCGGTCTGGGGCGGTTGAAACTGGCCTTTGATCCCAATACCCTGGATCATCTGACCGCCATTGCCGATGGGGATGTGCGTACAGCCCTGAACGGGCTTGAGATTGCCGTGAATCTGGCCGCGCAACAGGATGAGGGGGGGCGGCTGCGAATTCGGCTTGCGGATGTGGAAAAGGCCTTGCAGCAAAAGGCCCTGCGCTATGATAAAAACGGCGAAGAGCATTACAATATCATTTCGGCCTTGCACAAAAGCATGCGCGGCAGTGATCCGGATGCGGCGGTTTATTGGCTGATGCGCATGCTGGCCGCCGGCGAAGATCCCCTCTATGTCGCCCGCCGTATGGTGCGCTTTGCTTCCGAGGACATCGGCAATGCCGATCCCTATGCCCTGCAGGTGGCCCTTTCCGCTGTGGAGGCCTTTCGTTTTTTGGGGCATCCAGAGGGTGAACTGGCCTTGGTCCAGGCTGCGGCCTATCTGGCCACGGCGCCCAAGAGCAACAGCCTCTATCTCATGCAACAGCAGGTGGCAAAGACCATTCAAACCACCGGTGCCCTGGCTGTGCCCCTGCATATACGCAACGCTCCCACCCGCATGATGAAGGAATTGGGCTACGGAAGGGATTACAAATACGCCCATGATTATGAGCAAGCCTTTGTCCCCCAGAGCTATCTGCCCCAGGAACTGGAAGGAACTCTTTTCTATAACCCCACGGACCGGGGTTATGAACAAACCGTCAAGCAGCGGCTGGATAAGTGGCGGGCCATGCGAGAGGCAAATAAGAATAAAAGCTGAACGCTTTTTTCCTGCTCGTGCTCCTGCTCTTGCTCATAATCGTAATCGTAATCGTAATCGTGCTCGTAATCGATTTTTTAAGGACTCCGCAATTTTTTTCGATTACGATTACGATTACGATTACCGCTGCGCTGAGCACGAGCACGAGCACGAGCACGAGCAGGAGCAGGAGCAGGAGCAGGAGTAGGAGTAGGAGTAGGAGGGAGCACGAATAAAGCCATAACGCACAGAAACAGGATTGATCATGTGATGTTCGACCATGAGCGTTTGCATGTTTACCAGGCAAGCCTGGAATTTGTCGCATGGGTTTATGATCGAGTCTTGAATTTAAAAGGGCATTTTCATCACGCTCGGGATGAATTGCTGCGCGCGGCCCAATCCATTCCCCGCAATATTGCCGAAGGGAACGGAAAGCGTTCCCTGCCGGACCGCAGACGTTTTTTTGAAATTGCGCGCGGATCGGCGCTTGAGTGCGCGGCGGTATTGGATGAATTGCGTGTGATGAGAGCGTTTGAGGCTTCCGAGATAGTGGAAGGAAAAACGCTGCTGCGCCGGATTATGGGGATGCTGACAAAGATGACGGAACCGTTTGACGGGGTTCGGGAGGAGATTGCGGAATGCGGCTTCAACAGAGAGGAAAATTCGTAGCAAATGAGAGGGGCTTGATCCCCCGAGGTTTTTTCGTGCTCAGCGTAGCGGTGCTCCTGCTCTTGCTCGTAATCGTAATCGATTTTTTTAGGCCCTCCTCAATTTTTCTCGATTACGATTACCGTTACGCTGAGCCGGAAAAGGAGCACGAAAGAAAATGGGCTGAAACCAAATCCCGGTTGACTTCTCCTTAAAGTATTACTATTATATAATATAAGTAATACTTTAACCAGGAGAAGATATGAAAACATACTCCATTACCCCCAAAGGCCAGGTAACAATTCCGATTTCAATCCGGGAGGCCTTGAATATAAAACCAGGGGATAAAATTTTTTATGAAGAAACCATTCATGGGGTGGTCATCAAACCAGTGAAGCAAAATATGATCAATGATTATGGATTTTTAAAAGACCATCCAAAAACAACAAACGATATTGAAACCATCCGCAATGAAGCGCGATTAAGAATCGCCAACCGAAGGCAGCCATCGTGAGAAAGGTATTTTTTGACACCAATTTTTTGCTTCGTTTTTACTTGGCGGATGTGCCTTCCCAGGCCGAGAAAGCAAGACAGATGGTTGAAGCGGCAGTCGACGGACAATTGTTGCTGATCACCGACCTTATCGTCATTTGTGAGATGGTCTGGGTAATGGATTCTTTCTATAATGTTGAAAAAGAACTAATTATCGAAAAGATAACCAATCTTTACGAAACGCCCGGAATTTCTATTCTAAACGGCAGTATTCTTCCCCAAGCCCTTTCGATATACCAAAATTCAAAAATTGATTTCACTGACGCCGTTATTGCCGCAAGCGCAATTAAAAATAGAGTGGGTTTTGTTGCATCGTTTGATAAAAAACATATGAAAAGGTTGATCGATCTCGGAATCAAGCGTATTGAAAGTATAGATGAAATCGGCTGAATCCTCGCGGAAAGCGAATTGGGGAATCGACGCATGTGACCCATTATGAGAGAGCGCCTATCCTTCGATGTTTTTTCTTGCTCGTGCTCAGCGCAGCGGTGCTCGTAATCGTACTCGTAATCGGTTTTCGAGGGATCCACAATTTTTTTCGATTACGATTACCGCTTCGCTGAGCACAAGCACGAGCACGAGCAGGATAAGGAACACGAGCAGGAGCACGAAAAGATAGTGGAAAATGATATTGACAGAACATCCGATTATATTACAATCCATGCTGTCCCACAGGCCTGGGGAGCGAGTGCGAGTCTGCCTTATTATTAATCAAAATTATTAATCAAATTATCAACGGAGTTACGAGGAGGTGAATTCATGTCTGGGAAAAACGCGGTGAGTGCCTCGGATTTTACCAAAGCCCTTGAAATCGGACGACCACCCAATGTGCGCAAATTGTTCCCCCATTCCAAAGCCTTGATCGTCAGCGGAAAATTCATTGACCGGGCCATGCTGGCCAAGGGCAAGGCCATGACCATGGCAGCCAACGGCCGGAGCCATTTCGTCATCCGCGGGGCGCTTCTGGCGGCCCAACGCGCCAATGCCGCCATCATCATTGAAATTGCCCGTTCCGAGGGCGGCGCCGGGGCCTATTGCGCCGTGAATTTTTGGAACATCGCCCGCCAGGTGGATGCACTTTGCAATGAACTGAATATTACCGTTCCGGTGGCCATTCATGCGGATCATTACGGTATTAAAAAGGCAGCGGAACTGGCCAAGGCCAAAATCGAAATTCCCACCCTGTTTGAAGCCGGCATCACCTCCATCGCCATCGACGCTTCCCACATGCCCGATGACCAGAATCTGCTGGCAAACATTGAATTGAATCCCTTTGTTCCGGCCTGGGCCGGTCTTGAAACTGAAAGTGGCGAAATTAAAGGCAAGCTGGGCTTGTCCACCGCTGCTGAAGCCAAATTTTTGATTCAGGGCCTGAATGCCCACGGCATCTTTCCGGACTGGATCGCCTTGAACAACGGCACTACCCATGGGATCGAGGCCAGCGACCAGGGAATCCAGGTGGGTCTTACTGCTGAGATTCATGATGCCCTGGCCAAATACAATGTATCCGGAGCCCAGCACGGCACCTCGGGCAACAATTCGGATCGGTTGCGAGAAATCGTGGCCAAAACCCGCACCACCAAGGCCAACGTGGCCACGGCCCTGCAGATGATTTCCTGGGGCCTGGAAGTGAATGATTACGGCAATGCCTTCATGGATTCCGCGGGCAATTTCGTCAAGGTCAAGGATCAAGGAGTGACCGAGGAAATGTGGGCGGAAATGCTGGCCTATGCCGCCGACAAAAAGCTCAAGGCCGGAGATTTTAAGAAATTGAATTTGCCCTTTGAAAACAAATTACTGGGTCAGGCCCGGGAAGTGCGGGAGCGCATGGTGAAACGGGTGGAGGATTTTTCCTATAATCTGCTGGTCAATGTTTTCAATGCCGCGGACACTGCGCCACTGGCGGTTGAAGCCATTCTCAAGGCCGGTTCCCATGATGCCGGCCCCAAGGCCCAGCGCATTGAATCGCCCCAGGATTGGACCCCGGCCAGGATTTCTGAAAAAGCCGCGGCTCTTACCAGCGAGAAAGGGCCGTCAGGCAATTTCGACGATTAGATATGGAAGCCAAAAAATATTGTCATTTTTGTGGAACCACCTTGATTGAAAAGAAAGTGGAAGGGCGGCTCAGAAAATTTTGCGTGGCTTGCCAGGAGCCCTTGTATGAAAATCCGTTGCCGGCCACCTGCCTGGTGGTGGCCGACAACCGGCAAGGGATTCTACTGGTGCGCCGGGGGGTGGAGCCCAAAATAGGCTACTGGTGCCTGCCGGGGGGCTTCATGGAATTGGATGAAACCCCGGAGCAGGCCGCTTTAAGGGAACTGCGGGAAGAAACTGGGTTAATCGGCCGCATTGATACGCTTCTAGGCGTCAGCGCCAACCCTAGCAAGTTGTACCAGACGGTGCTCATGATCGGTTACCTTGTAAAACAATATGAAGGGATTCCGATGGCCGGTGATGATGCCACGGACATTGCTTTTTTTGATAAGCAGAACCTGCCGGAAATCGCCTTTGAGAGCCATGCGGGATTCATACAGATGTATCTGGGATGATTTTATCGAGCACGAAAAAAAAGATCAAAGCTGATTTTTTTTTCTAAAGTTCGCGCAACACCCGTCCGATAGGAAATGTAAGGAGAAATATATGGAGATACCGACCTATCAGATCCACCGGGTAATGAAGGTATATACCAAGCAACTGAGCCAGAGTAAAATGCTGGAACGTCAGAAGACCCTTGGTAAAAAACCGAGCATGGACAGAATCAATATTTCCGTGGAGGGCAAACGTCAGGCGATTATCGATAAGGTGGCCAGTAATGTGGTGGAACGGATTACGAATTTTGGTCCGCGTGATGAATTCGACAAAGAGATCGTCGGTCGTCTGGAAAGTGAAATCGGTCGCAAAGTGGATTTCCAGAAATCCGGTAATGCTCAGTTTGTATTTAATGTGATTGATGCCAACAATGAGAAAAAAACCACGAGTCTTTCTGTTGAGGGCTCTGATTTTCTGATTAAACGTTTGGAACAGTTGGTCAAAGAAGCTGTTGATAAAAATATGGAAGCCTAGTGAGAGGAAACCCGCATGAACAACATTACCAATATTTCCAATGCTGCCGGGACTTACGAACGTCAAGCCACCATTGGTGAAACGACTGATCGCAAAGCATTAGCCCGCGAGAATGGATCTTTGGAAAAGAAACCGGAGTCGACCGCTGATCGGGTAAGTTTATCCACTGAATCCAAAGATATGCAGACAGCGAGACAGGCCCTGCTGACCGTGCCGGAAGAAAAAAGCAGCAATGCCGATCGCGCGGAAAAAATCGCCGGATTGCAGCAGGCCGTGGCCGAAGGCAACTATGAGGTAGATCCGGAACAGGTCGCGGAAAAATTGATCGGTTCCATCATTGATATGTTGGCATAATGACTTAATCTGCTGTTGCTAGGTAAAGTTTTCCCTGCAATCGTCGGGCAGTGGTCCAGTGAGTCGGTTGTGGGTTAAAATAAATTATAAAAAAACATATGGTTATATAATGATAAAGGCAGGCCGGTGTTTGGCCTGCTTTTTGCTTTTAGTTTCTGTAGAAAAAAGGGAAGATCCGTGTACAGGTTTTTGAAAATATTTTTCTTTTATCATTTTAAGGAAATCCCATGAATAAAATAAATGAAATTTCAGGATTACCAAGCTCCCTGCCAGCCAAAAAGCTGAATCAGTCTCAAACCGGTGACGAATTTCAAAAAATTTTCACCAAGGCGCTTGAGCCGCCTGCTGCTGAAAAGGGTGCGGCCCCTCCCCTTAATAGTCTGGGAGAAATCCGGCTGCCGATGGTGAATCGGATTGAGGAGGTCCAAGGCGACCTGGCAGACCAGACCAGTCGCCTGTTGGATCAGTTGGAGGCTTTTGCCCAGGCCCTGGGTGATCCATCCCGCTCATTGAAAGCAATGGAACCCATGGCAACGGATTTGAAAAAGAGCGCCGAGGCTTTATCGCAAAAAGCGGTTGGAGAATCGGCCCAGAGTGATCGGCTGCAGGAGATCGCCCAGGAAAGCGCCATGACCGCCACCTTGGAATACATCAAATTCTATCGTGGGGATTATGTTTAATAAAGATCCTTGGCCTTTACCCACAAAGCTTCCAATTCTTCACGGGGTACAGACTCCATGTCTTTGCCCTGGGCTGATAATTGTTGTTCCATATATCGAAATCTTTTTTCAAATTTCCGGGTGGACTCAGCCAGGGCGGTTTCCGGATGAATGCGGGCCATTCTGGCAACATTCACCAGGGTGAAGAGCAGGTCACCCAATTCCATGGAAATTTCCGCTGGCTTGCTCAAATCAACGGCCTGATTGAATTCAGCCCATTCTTCCTCAGCCTTGCGCATTACGCCCTGGATATTCTCCCAGTCAAACCCCACTCCCGCCGCCCGTTCCGAAATCCGGTAAGCTCTCATCAGGGCCGGCAAACCGCCGGGAACGGCATCCAAAATTGAATTCTGCGTTGAATGGGATTTTTCCTTGCGTTTGATTTCCTTCCATTGTTTGCGGACATCCTCTACGCCGGCCACGGAACCATCACCGAAAACATGGGGATGCCGCCGGATCATTTTTTCCGAAATCACCCGGGCCACATCCTGAATATCAAAATGGCCGGCTTCCTGAAACAATCTGGCAAGAAAAAGGACATGGAACAACACATCGCCGATTTCTTCGCAGACGGCCTGGGGAAATTCGGAACCGATGGCATCCACCAGTTCATGGACTTCCTCCACCAGATAGATGGACATGGATGCCGGCGTTTGTTTGCGATCCCAGGGACAGCCATTTTCACCACGCAGTTTTTCAATGATATGCATCAGACGGTGAATCTGATTTTGGGGATTGGGTGGAGTGGATAAATCCTGCGGGGAAGAGGGCTTTATTTTCGAAGCTCCCACGATTTTTTAAATCCTTTCAAATTGTTGTTAAAATTTTGTTTCATTTCTGCTGTGATAAACTGGGACATTTCCTCGGAAATGGCCGTCACATGGGGGGAGAGCAGGGAATTGCGGATCACAGGTGAATCCTTGGGTAAAAAGGCGGTAAACATGGTGAGCAACACGGAAACAATCAGAAGCCCCTTGAGTGCGCCGAAACTCGCTCCGCAAAGGCGGTCGAACCAAGTCAGAAAAGTGATTTTCAGCAGGAAGCGGATCAGGGCGCCCAGCAGACTGATCACAATTACCGTGACGCAGAATAGGAGTAAGAAGGAAACAATGTTGCGGTAAGCGGGGTTGGCAATCCATTGGGTTAAATACGGAGCCGGCAGGCGATAATACGTATAGGCGGCATAGAATCCGCCGATCACACCGATAATGGAAGAAATCTCCTTGACCAAGCCCCGAAACATTCCCCGGATCAGGCAAAAGGCCAGGATGACAATGATGAGAATATCAAAAGGATTCATGCAGGGACGAATTAACAGAGGGGCGGTTCAGAGTCAAGGCAATTTTCCCCAGAACAAATGCTGATTGCAAACCCGCAAATCTCTGTGATATGAAGGGGCAAATTTTGAAAAAGGGCGGTTTGAGGCTGTCTGATTTCAGCAGGAGCTAACAAAGAATCGTTGCAACTTCTATAAGGAGTCCGTAAAAACAATCGATAATGGAAAAAAGAACCGACAGTGGGCAAGCCCAACTGACGTTTGAGGATATCTCCCTGACCCGGCATCTTTTCGGGGAAAGAAACAATCATCTTCAGCGTCTGTCAGATGCCTTGGAGATACGGATCCATGCCAGGGGCAATACGGTTTTTCTGGAAGGTGATCCCATGGAAATCGGTCTGGCTGAAAACATCCTCCAGCAGTTATACGGCCTTCTGGAAGATAACTACCCTGTTGATCAGAAAGATATTGATTATGCCGTGCGGGTTTTAAGCGAGAATCATAACCGCAAACTAAAAGATATTTTTCTGGATACGGTTTTCGTCACCTCGAAAAAGCGTCCCATTGCGCCCAAAAGCCATGCCCAGAAACAATATATTGAGGCCATTCGACAATATGATATTGTTTTCGGAATCGGGCCGGCTGGAACCGGCAAGACCTATTTGGCCATGGCCATGGCAGTGGCGGCCCTGAGCAAGGAGGCGGTGAGCAGAATCATCCTTACCCGCCCGGCGGTTGAGGCCGGGGAAGCCCTTGGTTTCCTGCCCGGCGATCTGGCGGATAAAGTGGATCCCTATCTGCGTCCCTTATATGATGCCCTGCACGACATGATGCGCTTTGAAAAAGTTGCCGGGCTCATGGAACAGGGCATTATTGAAGTGGCGCCTTTGGCATTCATGCGCGGCCGGACGTTGAACGATTCCTTTATTATTCTAGATGAAGCCCAGAACACCACCAGCGAACAGATGAAAATGTTTCTGACCCGCATCGGCTTCAATTCAAAAGCGGTCATTACCGGCGACATCACCCAGATCGATCTGCCCCACAACAAGACCTCCGGTCTGATCGAGGCCAAGGATATTCTTCAGGGCATCAAGGATATCGGATTTATCTTTTTTTCCAAAAAAGATATTGTTCGTCACCGTTTGGTTCAGGACATCATCCGTGCTTATGAAGAAAAAGGAGAAAACCGTCGAAGCTAGATTGCGAAAAATCCTCGCCCGCCTCTGCCGGACAGGGATGCAGGGTTTGAAGGTACGTAGCTTGCCATGAATCTGGAATCAGCCCAAAAGAAATTGCGGTCATATCTGGACGCAAGCCAGGGGTTTTTACTGATGCTGCTGGCCGGTGTCACGGCCGCCTTTATTTTGATTTTATTCCCCCATGTCACCACCACCAAATATAACTATCATATCGGCGATGTGGCCCAACGGGACATCAAGGCCCTCAGTGATTTTTTCATTGAGGATGAGGAAGCCACCGAAGCCAATCGCAAACAGGCTGCGGAAATCGTTCTGACCGTATACGATCATGATACCACGCTGTCAGCCAATATTCTGCAACGCTTGGAGCGCGCATTCGCCGCCATGCGCACCATGGTGGATAATGCCAAAACCAAAGGCCCGTCCGAGGAAACCGAAGGCACGGCAGCAGAGGGGGGGAGCGAGAAGCCACCCGGCCATGATCATCTCATGCAACTGAAAGGGGTGTTTGAAGAGCGCCTGGGTTTGACAATGAGCGACGGGGCTTATCGCTTATTGATAGCGGAAAAATTTTCAGTGGAAATTGAAAAGGCCGTTACTGAAATCGTCGATAAAATTCTCACCAACGGGGTTGTGGCCAATAAGGAAATTCTGCTCCAGGAGCTTGAAAAAGGAATCGTCTTGCGGAATGTGGAAACCGGCAAGGAAACAGAGGTCCAGTCTCTAAAGCAGTATTATGGACCGGATCAGGCCAAGACCATGGCGCGGGTCATCGGCCAACCCCTTTTGGAGCAAACCAGTTACCAGGTGAAAGGTCTCATTGTGGACTTGGCCCAGCGCCTGGTGCCCCCCAATATTACCTTGAATCTGAATGAAACCAAGGAGCGCAAGAAAAGAGCGGCCCAGGAGATCAAACCCTTTCTGTATCAGATCAAGGCCGGTGAAATGATCGTGCGGGAAGGGGAGCGGGTCAATGAGTTTCAACTGCGCAAGCTTGCCGCCATGTATTCCCAGATCCAGGATGAAGCCATCATCACCAGCCGGCTGGGTACGGCCTTGATCATCATTTGTTTGCTGCTGGTGGGCTATATCATTTTTATCCGAAACCATCCGGCGATTGAACGGGAGCGGAACAAGAATCTGTTGTTTCTCGCCAGTGCGCTCATTGTTTTTTTACTGGTGACCAAGATTTCCGCCTCTCTGGTGGACGGTCTGGCACCCAGTGCGCCCTTTTCCATTAAAGCCGCATCCATGTATTATGCCATTCCCCTGGCTGCCGGAGCCATGACCGTGGCGCTTTTTATGGGGATCAATCTGGCCATGCCTTTTGCCATGATCATATCCATATGTACAGCGGTGATCTTCAGCAACCGTTTTGATCTTTTTATCTATTTCCTGCTGACCAGCGCCATGGGGGCCCACTGGATGCGGCATTGTCGCGAGCGGGCTGTATTCATCAAAGCCGGCATGAAAATCGGACTGATCAATCTGGTTTTCGTTACTGCCGTGAACATCTATTCGGCTGATTTTGCCATCATCACCTTATTATGGAATTGGCTGTTTGCGTTTCTGGGAGGACTTTTTTCCGGCATCGTCACGGCCGGCATCGCCCCTCTGGTGGAAAGCACCTTTGGTTATACTACGGATATCAAGTTGCTGGAGCTGGTCAATCTGGATCGGCCCATTCTAAGGCGCCTGATGATCGAAGCTTCGGGCACCTATCACCATTCGGTGATTGTCGGTTCCATGGTGGAAGCGGCCGCCGCCACCATTGGGGCCAACCCGATTTTGGCCAGGGCCTGCGGATACTACCATGATATCGGGAAGATTAAAAAACCGCTTTATTTTATCGAGAATCAGTCGGACGGCAAGAACAAGCACGATAAACTGGCCCCTTCCATGTCCAGTTTGATATTGATCTCCCATGTGAAGGACGGGGTGGAGATCGCCAAGGAAAACAAGCTGGGGCAGGCCATTATCGACACCATCAAACAGCATCACGGCACCAGCCTGATCAGCTATTTTTACGAAAAAGCCAGGCAACTCAAGGGCGATGACAATGTTAACATCGATGACTTCCGCTACCCCGGCCCCAAACCCCAAACCCGGGAAGTGGGTTTGGTGATATTGGCGGATGTCATTGAAGCCGCCTCAAGAACCCTGGAAAATCCGACCCATGCCAGAATTCAGGGACTGGTTCAAAGGCTGATCAATAAAGTTTTTTCCGACGGCCAACTGGATAATTGCGAACTTACCTTGCGGGACCTGAACAACATTGCCAAAAGTTTCATCACCATTTTGGATGGGATCTACCATAACCGCATTGAATATCCTGAAAGCCAGGCGCCGGCCGGCGGAAAGGGGAAGAATGGGAGTACTGATCGACAATCGGCAAGCCCGACCGATGATAGCAGCGGAGAGGATTCAACTCAAAGCCCAAGCCATCTTAAGCGCCTTGGGCAGACGTGATGCGGAGCTTTCCGTGGTGATCGTCGACGATGATGAGATCGCCGAATTGAACGAGCGCTACCTGGGCCATCCAGGGCCGACCAATGTCATTGCTTTTCCCATGCAGGAGGGGGATTTTGCCCATATCAATCCGGGCTTGTTGGGCGATGTGGTGATTTCAGCCCAGACCGCGGAAAGGGAAGGGCAGGCAGCGGGCATGGACTTCCTCCATCGCTTTGACCAGTTGCTGATTCACGGCATCCTGCATTTATGCGGTTATGATCATGAAAAAAGTCTAGAAGAAGAGGAACGCATGGAGACCAAGAGCAGGGAGTTGTGGGAGACAATTCAAGAAGGAGAAACTGTTCGCTGACAGCTAATCTTGCTCTTGCTCTTAATCGAAAAATCTTAATCGACAACCATGGTGAAAGAGTAGGAAAAATTATGGTAATCTAATGAGATTAATAAGTAAGATAAAGAGTTAAGAGTAAGAGCAGGAGCAGGAGTAAGAGCAAGAGCAAGAGTAAGAAAAGGAAGAGAGGAAAATACCATGGCTAGACTGGCCGTAAATATCGATCACATTGCCACCATTCGCCAGGCGCGCAAAGGCACCTATCCTGATCCGGTGGCAGCCGCTGTTTTGGCGGAACTGGCTGGCGCAGACGGGATTGTCGTGCATCTGCGGGAAGACCGCAGACATATTCAAGACCGGGATGTGCGTTTGCTGCGCAATGTGATTCAGACCAAATTGATCCTGGAAATGGCAGCCACCACGGAAATGGTGGGCATTGCCCTGGACATCAAACCGGACATTGTGACGCTGGTTCCGGAAAAAAGAGAGGAATTGACCACCGAAGGCGGTCTGGACTTGATCATTCACAAGGATGGCATTGCGGAAACCGTGGAAACCCTGCAGAACAATGGCATACCCGTCAGTATATTCATCGATCCGGACTTGGAACAGATCAAGCTGGCCCACCGCATCAACGCCGCCATGGTGGAGATACACACCGGCACTTTTTGTGAAGCCAGGTCGGCGTACAAAAAAGGACAAGCTTTTGAAGAGATCGTCAATGCCGTTAAATTCGCCCACAAATTGAAACTGGGGATTCATGCCGGCCATGGGCTTTGCTATAAAACCATTCAGGCCTTTGAGGACCTTAACGAGATCGATGAATTCAGCATCGGTCACAGCATCGTGGCCCGGGCCGCCTTGGTGGGCATGGAACGGGCTGTGCGCGAGATGAAGGAGCTGGTTGATTCACTATAGGGGACTTGGCAGATACCAATGAAGACATATCTGGTTACGGCAGAAGAAATGCAGGCCATGGACCGCCTGACCATTGATTCTTTTGGCCTGCCGGGGCGGCTGCTGATGGAAAATGCCGGCCGGGGGGCGGTGCGCATGCTGCTGGAGCACTTCCCGGACAGTCGCAAAAAATGCATCGGTATCATGGCCGGCCGGGGGAACAACGGCGGCGACGGCTTTGTCATGGCCCGGTATCTGTCCCAGGCCGGTGCCCAGGTCAGGGTCTTTCTGCTGACTGAAAAGCGTCGGATCACGGGAGATGCGGCCGTGAACCTGAATTTGCTGGAACCCTTGGGTATCCCGGTGCTGGAACTGCCGGATGCGGCCGGTTTTCAGGCCGCCCGTGAGGCCTTGAAGACAGTGGATTTATGGGTGGATGCCATGCTGGGCACGGGTTTACGTTCCACGGTCAGCGGATTTTATCATGAGGTCATTTCGTTTTTAAACCAAAGTAGCCGCCCCATCTTTGCCGTGGACATTCCTTCCGGCTTGAATGCCGACACCGGCCGGCCCCAGGGTATCTGCATCCGGGCCGCGGCCACGGCTACTTTTGCCTTTGCGAAAATCGGTCACTTGCTGCATCCAGGGGCTGACTACACCGGGCGCCTGGGCATTATCGATATCGGCATTCCGGATTTTATCCGGAAGGAGGTTGATCCGCGGCAGGGCCTGATCACACCGGAGCTGATTCGTAGCGGATTTCAGCCCCGCAAAGCCGATGCCCATAAGGGTGCTACCGGCCATTTGCTGGTATTGGCCGGCTCCACCGGCAAGACCGGGGCTGCGGTCATGACCGCTGTTTCCGCCATGCGGACCGGCGCCGGTTTGGTAACTCTTGCAGGTCCTGCAAGTTTGAATGCCGTCATGGCACAACAAACCCTGGAGGTCATGACCGCCCCCTTGACAGAAGCCGAGCCCGGCGTGCTTTCCGCAGCCGCTGCAAGTCAGGTGGCCACACTTCTGGATGGAAAAAAAGGCTTGGCCGTGGGGCCTGGTCTTGGCCGGGCGGAAAGCACCTGCGGCCTGCTCCGGGAAATCCTGCCGGGGGTGAAGGTCCCCATGGTGATTGATGCTGATGGTCTGAACCTGCTGTCCCCGGAAGTCGAGTTTCTAAAAAAGATCCAGGCGCCGGTGATCATCACCCCTCATCCGGGTGAAATGGCCCGTCTGATCGGCAGCGACACCCGCACGGTTCAGGCAGACCGGGTGGCCTGCGCCAGGGATTTTGCCCAAAAATGGGGAGTACATGTGGTCTTGAAAGGTGCCGGGACCGTGGTGGCCCATCCGGACGGCCTGGTATACATCAACGCTTCCGGCAATGCCGGCATGGCAGCAGGGGGGATGGGCGATGTCTTGACCGGCATTATCGGCGGCTTGCTGGTGCAGGGCTATGCTCCGGCTTATGCGGCCCGGGCCGGCGTTTTTATCCACGGTCTGGCGGCCGATCTCACGGCTGCGGCCGAAGGTCCGGTGGGATATCTTGCCGGACAGGTGATGGCAGGCTTACCGCGGGCCATGGCCGTGTTGATGAATGCCGCGGCCGGCTCCCAGCCGGATTTGCGCCTTCCGGAATGCAGAGGGATATAATGGCTGAAGCAGCTTCGGCCGGGATCAACGCTTTGCTCGTCTTGAGTCGCTCCCCCCAGGAAACCCGCAGGCTGGGACAATTGCTGGGACAATTGCTGGTTGCCGGCACCACAGTGGCGCTTGCGGGCGATCTGGGCAGCGGCAAAACCGTTTTTGTCCAGGGGCTGGCCCAGGGTTTGGAAGTCCCCCCAGCTTATTATATTACCAGCCCCACCTATGCCATCATCCATGATTATCCCGGCCGGCTGCCTCTGTTTCATGTGGATCTGTACCGCCTGACTTCGCCCGAAGAAATGGAAGACATCGGTCTTTGTGAGCTTTTTTCTGAAAGAGCCGTGGTGGCCCTGGAATGGGCTGAAAGACTGCCGCGCCGATATTTTCATGAGCATCTGCTGGTGGTGCTTAAAATTCTTACAGAGGATGTTCGTGAAATCACCTTGATTCCATATGGACAGGCGGCGGCGGATCTGATAGGAGAAATCAAAAAACGCATGTAAGGAGCGGATATGGGACTATATGTACAAAAATTCGGCGGCACATCGGTCGCCAATGTCAAACGAATTCGGAATGTTGCCGCCCGGGTGGCCCGGACCTTTGACCAGGGCAACGATGTGGTGGTGGTGCTGTCGGCCATGGCCGGCGTGACCGACGGCTTGATCGAACTGGCCAATTCAGCCTCCGCGGCGCCGGACCGGCGGGAAATGGATGTATTGCTGGCCACGGGCGAACAGACCACCGTGGCCCTATTGGCCATGATGTTGCGGGACATGAATTATCCGGCCACGTCCCTCCTGGGATTCCAGGCCGAGATATTGACCAATGATCAGGCCTGCAATGCCAGAATCATCAGCATCGGCGCCGACCGGATTCGGGCCTTGCTGGAAAAACGCCATATCGTGGTGGTGGCCGGTTTTCAAGGCTGTGATCAGAACGGCAACATCACCACACTGGGCCGGGGCGGTTCCGATACTTCCGCTGTGGCCATTGCCGCGGCCATCCAAGCGGATAGTTGTGAGATTTATACCGACGTGGACGGGATTTATACCACAGATCCCAATATCTGTGACCGCGCCCGTAAAATCAAACGAATTTCTTATGACGAAATGCTGGAACTTTCCAGTCTGGGAGCCAAGGTGCTTCAGATCCGGTCGGTGGAATTTGCCAAGAAATATAATGTTCCAGTGCATGTCAGATCATCATTCAGTGAGGAGGAGGGCACCATGGTTGTTCAGGAGGATATGGACATGGAACGTCTGGTGGTATCCGGCGTTACCTGCAATAAAAACGAAGCGCGCATCACCTTGAAAAGGGTGCCGGATCAACCCGGCGTGGCGGCAAAAATATTTACACCCATTGCCGATGCCAATATCCAGGTGGACATGATCATTCAAAACTTTCGCAGCGGCGGCGAAACCGACGTTACCTTTACCGTGCCCAGGGCCAATTTCAATCAGGCCCTTGAAATTTCCAAAAAGACCGCCGATGCCATCGGTGCCGCGGAAGTCACCACCGCCGAACATATTGCCAAGGTATCGGTGGTGGGGGTGGGCATGAAAAACCATTCCGGCGTGGCCGCCAGAATGTTCGGTGCCCTGGCAGCGGAGAATATCAATATCCGTTTGATCAGTACTTCTGAAATTCGGATTTCCTGTGTGGTTGAGGAAAAATACGCTGAGCTGGCCGTGCGGGTGCTGCATTCGGCCTTTAATTTGGATCAGGAATCGGCCTGAGCAAAGCCGTTTCTTTATTGATTCAACAGGGAAGATGAAGGCTTTTGATCCGGAACAGTTGATCATGGTCTTGCTTATCGGAAGCCTTATCTTCCTGCTTTATCTGCTGCGTACGTTAACCGGCGTTTGATTTCTGCCTGCTTGCTTTTTGTTTTGCAGCCTTCTTTGTTTTCAGCGGGGACTGATGAGTTTCATGGCATTATACAATCAGCAGATGGAACATGGCAGTGTGAATACAAAAGCAAGGATGCCGGAGAGAAAAACAGAAAAACCAACGGCGATTCCACGGCGGTTCCCATGATGCCGGTTCTCAGCCTGGGTGAGCAATTGCCCTTGTGGAGCTGTCTTCCCTTTGTCTGTATGCTGCTTTCCATAGCATTGCTGCCGCTGCTTGCGGCGCGTTTTTGGCATCATCATTATCCCAAGGTGTCGTTCTTCTGGGCCGCTGTAATGGCCCTGCCGTTTTTAGCTGTTTACAAAAGCGACGCCGCCCATCAGATTTTGCACATCATCATTGCCGACTACATTCCCTTTCTCATTTTGCTGTGGTCGTTGTACACGGTCTCCGGAGGAATTCTGCTGCGGGGGTCTTTGCAAGGCACCCCTCTAGTAAACACCGCCATGTTGCTCATGGGCACAATACTGGCATCCTGGATGGGCACCACCGGCGCGGCCATGCTTATGATCCGGCCGTTTTTACGGGCCAACCAATATCGCCGGAACCGTACTTTCATGGCGGTTTTTTTTATTTTTCTTGTGGCGAACGTGGGCGGAGCCCTCACTCCTTTGGGCGACCCGCCGCTTTTCCTGGGTTTTCTGCATGGAGTCACCTTT
Organism: Desulfosudis oleivorans; assembly: GCA_020723325.1. Taxonomy (GTDB): domain Bacteria; phylum Desulfobacterota; class Desulfobacteria; order Desulfobacterales; family SURF-7; genus DYJD01. The sequence goes on from DYJD01000001.1 coordinate 84,664, forward strand.
TTTTGGACCTTCCGGCTCATCCCCCAGATGTTGATGGTCACCGGCTTCCTGCTACTCTGTTACTTTGCCATGGACAGCTATGCTTTCCATCGCGAAGATCCTGCCGCCGCGCCCACTGAAAAAATTCCTTTGCAATTAGTGGGGGCCCACAATTTTTTATTTCTGGTCGGAATCGTGGGGGCTGTCCTGTTAAGCGGCATGGTGGACTGGGGGGAAATCAGCATCCTGGGTGTTCATCGCTCCCTTCAGGATTGGGTGCGCGACGGATTATTGGTGGGCATGGGCATTCTATCCATGCTGACTACGGCCATCACTGTCCGCGAGGAGAACAATTTCACCTGGTCGCCCATCATTGAAGTGGCTTATCTCTTTATCGGAATTTTTATCACCATGATTCCCTGCCTGCTCATTCTCAAGGCCGGCTCCAAAGGCGCCCTGGCCGTATTAATCAACGCCGTGCGCGAGCCGGCCCACTATTTCTGGGCCGCCGGTTGCCTTTCGGCTTTCTTAGACAACGCCCCCACTTATCTGACTTTTTTCAGCACGGCCTTGGGAAGTTTTTATCCAGGCCTACCCGAATCCGAAGCCGTGGTGCGCCTCATGGCGGAAAAGCCGCTGTATCTGAAAGCCGTATCCGCCGGATCGGTTTTTTTCGGGGCCTGCAGCTATATCGGCAATGCCCCTAATTTCATGGTGCGCTCCATTGCCGAGGAAGCCGGAACCCCCATGCCCAGCTTTTTCGGCTATATTGTCAAATATACGCTGGTTTTTCTGATTCCCGGTTTTGTTCTGGTAACCCTGGTCTTTTATTAACACAGGTGGATGATGAAACTTGAAAAAATTTTATTTCACACCCGTTTCCGGGATATGAATGCGGAAGCACTGGCAGCTTTGATGGACTTAACCCGTGTGGGGCTGCGGGAAGTGGTGCTCACGTATATCATTCCCCATGAAGAAGTGGCCTTTGTCCCTTACGGCGGTTACCTCAAGGAACACGAAAATGAAATCCGGCGTCAGGCGGCCGACCGTTTTGCGCCCCTAAAAGAGGTCCTTGACCGCAACCAGGTGGCTTGTACGGTGCGTATTGAAGTAGGCGCCGACAACGCCGCCATTCTTTCCGTGGCCCAGCAGGAAAAGGTTGATTTGATCGTCACCGGTCGCAAGAAGCGTACATTGCTGGAAAGAATCTATGTCGGCACCCATATTCTGGATCTGGTGCGACGCAGCCCTGTGCCCATCCTCATGCACAAATACATGGCGGAATATGAAGTGGATGGCGAAGTGAAAACCCGCATCAACCGGCAGATATTTTCCAAGCCCATGCTGGCCACAGACTGGTCCGAGCCTTCGATGAATGCCTTGAATTTCATGATAGCTTTAAAACCGATTGTGGAGTGCGCCTTGGTGGCCCATGTGATCGGGGTTAAGATCGCCAAGGGAATGAATGCGGAAGATTTGGAGCGATTGCAGCAGGAAAGCCGGGAAAGGCTTGTTGATTATGCCCAACGCTTTAGGACGGCGGGCATGGCCGCCGACACGTTTTTATCTTCCGGTCGAACCGCGAGTGAAATCATTCGGCTGGCCAGGGAACAGAATGCGGGCATGATCATTTTGGGACGCACCGGCAAGGACTGGCTGAATGAATATTTCATGGGTGGGGTCTCCCACAAGGTGGCTGAAATTTCAGAGCTGCCTGTGCTTTTAATTCCCTAAAAATCTGTTTGCGACGCAGTAATTGGAGGCTTGCATGCCGACCATGGTAGAAGTCTATGGATTGGGTGCCGTTGCCCTGATTCTTTTGGTGCTGTTGTTCATCTGGTTGAAGGTCCGGCAGATCGCGGCTCAGGAGCTTCCCCAAATATTGGTGGAGGAATTGCGTCGATTCCAGGAGGATGGGGGGCGGCAGGCCCGGGATTTGCGCGAGGAGGTGGCCGCGGTTCAGGCCCGGGCCAACGAGGTGTTGGTGCGTACGGTGAATACTCTCGGGCATGAGCAGAAAGATATGCTTGAGCGGGTCCGGCAGACAGTGGACGAGAAATTGCGCCAGGTGCTGGAGGACCAGCGCCGACATTTATTGGATGTGATTTCAGCCTTGAAGGAACTGGAAAAGGTCGAGTTGCAGGAACAGGAAAAAGCCCGGGAGATTTTGGATCAGAAATTCCGCACGATTCAGGAGAGCAATGAAAAAAAGCTGGAGGAAATGCGTAGGACCGTGGATGAAAAACTGCATGACACCCTGGAAAAACGCATCGGCGAATCCTTCAGACTGGTGAGCGAGCGCCTGGAAGCGGTGCAGCGGGGGCTGGGAGATGCAGTCCCTGGCCAACGGCGTGGGTGATCTTAAACGCGTTCTCAGCAATGTCAAGGAACGGGGCACCTGGGGCGAATATCAATTGGGCGCGATTTTGTCGGAAATTCTTACTGTAGATCAATATGCGCGCAATGTGCGCATCAAGGAGGGCAGGGAGAGTGTGGAATACGCCGTGAAACTGCCCGGGCGGCCCCAGGAGCAGGATCAACCGGTGTGGCTGCCCATTGATTCTAAATTTCCCAGGGAAGCTTACGAGCGTCTGGTGGAAGCCTCCCGGGCCGCAGATGCGGAAGGCGTGGAATCCGCCACTGCCGAGCTGCGCCGGACGATAATCCGTATGGCCAGGGACATCCAGGAGAAATATATCCATCCGCCTGCAAGCACGGATTTTGCCATCCTCTTTCTGCCGACAGAAGGATTATATGCCGAAGTATTACGCCAGGCCGGACTGCATGACGAATTGCAGCAGCGACATCGTGTCCTGGTTGCCGGACCCACCACCCTTTCCGCCATTCTCAACAGTTTGCGCATCGGCTTCCAGACCCTGGCCATTGAAAAACAGGCCAGTGAGGTGTGGACCGTGCTTGCGGCTGTCAAAACCGAATTCGGTAAATTCGGCGGCGTGCTGGATAAGATGAAAAAGCAGCTTTATACCGTTACCAATACCCTGGATGAGTCTGCCCAACGCACACGGGTCATGGAACGCAAATTGCGGCATGTCACCCAAATCCCCATGGATCAAGCCCGAACCATTTTAGCCCTGGAACCGGATGGTTTCAATGCAGGAAATGGTAGTGAAACCGAGGAATAGTCCACTTATTATAAAAATTAGAGATATTCGGTGAATTTCGAAGTTTTCAGGAGAATGCGGATTTGTTGAGAACTTGTTGATAACATTTCAGCTATTTGAAATATCAATATTTCATTATATGAATGGGAAACAGAAACACGACAGGTACTTGCAGATCATCTGTAAATTACCCATTGATTAAGATCGGATAGGAACTGTTAATAACCCTGCGGCGGCAGCTTTAAATCAAATCAAAATCCGGTTTGACCCGAACTTTACCGATGGTTTACATGCTTTGCGAAACTCTTTTCGCTCTTTCTTTATCGTTCTTTAAATGGAACCGGCCTGGGAACAGACCCAGGCAACGATGTTGGACACTGGGGGGGTAAGAAGGATACAGGGAGGAAGCATGATATCGCCGACATACGATTTTGAGCATTTTGCCAAACAAGTCAAGAACAAGGAATTTTTTGAGATTATTTCCCTTGCTGAACAGGAGGCCACCCTGGCCTGGGGCCGAACCTATCGCCGCGAGGCTGCCCAGGATGGGATTGCCATGCGCAGCATGGAATACCAGAGCAAGCTGCTGGGCCTGATCGATTATTTGCGGCACAGCATCAAACCCAAAGAAGTTGACCAGCAGGATTTGGCGCTTTACAACCTGGTGTGTGCAAGAGCCGAGAAAAGCAAACAAAGCGCTTGTCGATGATCCCAGGCCGCATCTTTAAAGTTGTTGTTGAGCTTGATTCGGAATGCCGAAACTGATAAGGGAAATCATGTTCGTGGGAAAATGTGATTCGCGGAGCGCATACTGACGTTCTGTTGTTCAGGTTAGAATGGTTGGGCGATTGTTATATCCTGTTAGCGGATGCGGCCTGGGGCTTTTCTTTGGGAAACAGATGCATGGGCCGGAAGGTCGGGCAACTGCTATTCCATGTTGTGCCAGATCAGGAAAAAATGAAGGAGAGGAAGTGATGAATAGGACTGTTTCCATTCCACCCAAGGGCGCAGGGAGAGGCCAGCTTTTCATTTGCGCGCCGGCCGTGGTGTTTTATTTTTTACTGACCATGTGCCTTTTGACCGCAGGGTGCAGTCGGAAATATGAAAAACCAGAACATTACAAGGGTTATGATCCTTTTTCCAGCCTCGGTCCCAAAGTGGGAAGACAGATCAATTGGATTCTACAACAAATCGAGGTCACCGAAGAACAACGTGAAAAAATCACGACCAGTCTGAACGACCTGGCCATGGAAAACGCACGGGTTACAAAAGAGTATAAAAAAATGATGGATGACCTGATGGAGGCCTTCCAATCGGAGCAGACCAGCAAAGAGTCATTTGAAAAAATATGCGACAACAGCATCAGCCAGTTCAAGGCCTCTTCCGATCGTATGGTCATCGCCCTGGCGGTTATTTACGAGGTCCTGACACCGAGTCAGCGTGCCAAAGTGGCTGAACTCTGGAAAAAGAAAACCGAAAAATAGCCGGAAAAATGTAAAGTTCAAAATAACTGCAGCCGTTCCCGGTAGGCGTCGATCACCACATGGGGATTGTCGGTGATGATAATATTATTCAGGATCCATGCCGGTGCCCTGCCGGCATGGACCATGGCTTCAAGCTGCCCGGCGATACCGCCCCAGAATTGGTTCCCGCCCTGGGTGTTGAACAGGATAATGGGAACACGCTCCATGATGGACAATTTCATATTGCACAGGGTGATGCCCAATTCTTCCAAAGAACCCAGCCCGCCCACATTGAAGATGGGAAAGGAAGCCACCTCAAACCATTTTTGGCGGCTGTGGCGGCAGGTGGCTTGAAAAACCTGGCAGAAATCCACATCCGTGGTCATGGGCTGATCCGTGATTTCCAGAAAGTTCGCTCCGGAAAGAATGCCGCGTTTACGGGCCTGGGTATTGGCTTCTTCCATGACACCGCTGCCGCCGCCGGTTACGATGCCGATGCGTTTCCCCCAGAAATCCACCAGGGCATCCATAAGCGCCCCCAAACGCTGAACACCTTCTTGGGATAATTCGCTGGTTGAGCCATAAAAGGCGAACAACATGGATTTATGAAAGTCGGCAAGGCGTTCAGGGGCCACAAAATAGCCTTTGCCGTCCCTAATGGTGTGGATCATGAGGCGTTGATTCAAGCCGCAGACCCAGTAAACGTCGATTCCGAAGGTATGGTATTCTTGCAGACGATGATGGTCCTGTTCGGATAAAAAGGGACCATGCTCGGAGGAGGGTTCGAAAAAATACAGAGCACCCACAGATCCGGCACAGGCCATATTAATAATATCCCGGTGCTCCATGATATTCGGAAAGTATTTGAAAACCAGGGTGGCGCCGCGCTTATTGGCGCGCAGGTTGATTTTTGAAGTGGCATATATGTGATTGCACTTGCTTTTGGGAGAAAAATCGCGGCGGGCAGCGGTGCATTCGGCTTTGGACACCGGGCAGACCTTTTCCGGGCCGTTTAAAAAAACGCGGGCGTCCGAAATTTTTTGGGTTCTTTTTTCGATGATCGCCACGGGCTTTTCAACATAATGGCAAAAGGCGTTGTTGTCCAGGCGCATTCTTGCTTCCAATGCCTGCATGTCTTCATAGGAAAGCGCTCGCGCCGTTTCAGCGGTGATTTTGCGCCGATCGCGCCTGGCCTGTTTCGGTTTGCCGTAGATCCGGGCGGAGATCAGTGGATTGACGATGGGATGGGTGCTGCCGTTGACGATTTCAAGATAGATTCTTATTCCGCGGGTTTTTATGGGATCAAGCACCGTGGCCGGCAGATTCCGGCCCAGGGCATAGCCGCTTTGCAGCACTACATAATGATCATTCAAATACATGGAGCAGGTGGTGATCACGCCTTCACCGGCCGGGATGGTCACGGCCTGAACCGGTTTCATGACCTGGTAGCGATTCAGGATTTCTCGACCGTCATCCCGCAGCAAAATGCGGCCGAAGGTTCCGCGATCTATTCCTTTTTTTAATTCATAAATCACCTTATGGGGAGCAATAACAATACTACCGTCGCTTGAAATTGCCGTGGAGGCGGGGAGTTTCAGTTCGGCGCGCTCAATGGCCGACATGAGCTCATCGGAAGTCAGCAGAGCCTCCGGATCGCAAAAGACCATGCGCCCCACAGGCAATCCCGCGGTAAAAAACTCCCCCAATTCAGAAAGTCCCGGATAGCCGGGGATCATGGCGTCGGCCCTTTGGATCAGCCGCAGGGTGTCTCCTTCCAGATTGTCAGCCGTTGGAGGTTCGCAAGTGATTTGAATGCCCAGGCGGGCGATCCTGGAACGTTCGCTGAAAAATACATGCTGTGGTTGCTGTTTGAGCTGCGCAATCAGATTCTGTGACAAGCCGAATTGGGTTTCAAAGGTGATGGTTTGTTCATTTGCCTCGACCACCCGGGTGATAAAGCCGTCATTGGATTGCAGCAAGCCGCGATAGGATCGATTGTCCCGTTCCATATTGGTCATCTTATCTACCTTTACATGAAGAAGTTTGCATTTTTATAAAGACCATTTTAACAGCAAGTATACCTTGCTTTGGGTTTTCAGGCAACCGCCGCGAGCAGGATTCGTGCTTGGATTATAAGCGCTGTTTCACCTGTGATTTCTTCATGATCAACCGGATATTCATTTTTTTCAGAAAAGCTGTTTTTTGCCTTTACATTTTGGCCGTAGCTTAGTAATAGGAAGTTCCGAAAACCGACCGTACCCGGTTGATAATTGCTTGCCGTACGGCTTTCCTACCATACGATAATGTGAGTTACAGCGCTCAGCGAAAAAAAATGAATTCATTGGAAGGTCTACAGATTCTTCCCGGCATGTGTGTGGCCGAGAGATATGAAATCATCTGCGTTCTGGGCCGCGGGCTTATGTCCGTGGTGCATTTGGCCCGCGACCGCAAGACCAATCAGGCGGTGGCCCTGAAGGTCATTGCCCGGGAAGTGTCGGCAAAACCCGGGGCGTTGAATGTGATCATGCTTGGAGCCGAGACGGCCCATCAATTGAATCACAGCAATATTGTCCGGTTTTATGACCTGGAAATCTGGAACGACACGGCTTTTATTACCATGGAATACTTGGCCTGCGGCAGTTTGTCCCATCTGATGGCGGAGAGCGGCGGGCGCCTGGTCCGGAAAACCGGGTTCCTGATGTTGCGGCAAATCGCTGCGGCTTTGGATTTTGCCCATAATTCAACCCGGCCCGTGTTCCATTTGGCGCTTTCTCCTTCCAACATTCTTTTTTCCAAGAACAATCGCATTAAAATCGCTGATTTCGGCATCGCCCGCAGGATTCGGGACTTGGCAGAGCGGATATCCGAGCGGGAAGTCATGCAGAACCAGTTCTATCTGGCACCGGAGCAAATCCTGAATCAGGAGACAGGACCGCACACGGACGTATATGCCCTGGCTGCCATAGCATACGAGCTTTTTTCCGGTAAGCCGCCTTTTCAAGGTATGGATTTAAGGGCGCGCATTTTACAGCAGGAAGCTGCGCCGGTGGAAGGCCTTTCCAGGGACATCAACCAAGCGCTGCAAGCCGGTTTGGCAAAAGATCCGGCATGTCGGCCGATCAGCGCCGGAAATTTAGTGGCCATGTTGGCCGGCGAAAAACCGGTACGTTCTTTTTCGGTGTCCAGCAGTTCTCCACCCAAAATTGTTTCGGATTTGATCCATCGACAAGCGCCTTTGGAAGCGAAGCAAGCGCCCAGCATCAATGGGGAGCGGGCCGGAACAAAAAGGAGAAGGATTCGGGTTTTATTTCTTTTTATCCTGCCGTTGCTTTTCATCCTCGGTTCGGCCGGGTTTTATATCCAGCAACGCTTTGCCGAGCATTTAACGGTTCCTGTTCCAGATGAGTTGAAGGCGACTACTGCCGTCACAGTCCTCGGCAATGGGGACGTGGGCCACTTGCCCGGGCCGAGGCCTTCCATGCCTGCGCAAAAACCGATTATCCCGGAAAACGATTCCCAGGATCAAGACGTGCTCCATGAAGCCGGGGATGAAAACAAGCCGGCGGAATCATCCGATGTTTCAGCCGGCCAAAGCAAAAGTAAGCTAACCATTACCAGTATACCCCCGGGAGGAGAAGCCTATTTGGACGGCCTAGCAAAGGGCATCACGCCTTTGACCATGGAAGCGGAAGCAGCCGGGGGACATTTGTTGAGTATTAAAATGAAAGGGTTCGATCTCTGGCAGGCCCCCATTGACCTTGCCCCGGACAAACCCCTTCAACTGGAGATCAAGTTGACCCCCAGCATGGGGGCGATCAAGGTGGTCAGCCTTCCGGCCGGTGCCGAAGTATATATGGACGGCGCCATGGTGGGGCTTACCCCCCTGACCCTGGCCGAGGTTTCAAAAGGAAGACGGCGAGTCATGGTTCGACGGGCCGGCCATCGAAACTGGGAAACGAGTGTTGAGGTCATCCCAGGTGAAGCCGTTGAAGTGCGCGCCGATCTTCAAACGGAAACCGGGGTTCTGAATATCATCAGCACACCGGATAACGCGGATGTATCCATATCCGGCAAATCTCACGGCCGGACACCGCTGCGACTGGAGATTCCGGCCGAGGGCGGAATCAAGCTCCTGATCAGCAAAACTTGTTTTGCGCCTATCCATAAAGATGTCAGCATTTCGCCGGGTATGACCATGGAACTTTCCTTTGCGCTGCTCCCCACCTGCGGCCGTCTGATTGTCGACAGCAACCCGGCCGGTGCTGCCTGGTTTCTGGATGGTGTAGAAATGGGTAGAACTCCCGGCGAAGCCCTGGATATTCACGAAGGACGGCATAAATTTCTCTTTCAGAAGGAACAGTATAAAAACTTTCCCATGGAAGTGGAAGTGCGGGCCGGACAGGATAACCGTATCCAAGCAAAATTGGAGACCGAATTGCCTGAGCCCGGAGAAATCCGGAGTGATCCGCTCGCCAACATGGACTTTATCTGGATCCCCAAGGAGGCTGTGGATACGCCGCTAAAGGGGCAAAAACCTTTGCCTGCCATGGCGACAAAAGGCGGGGTATGGATGGGCCGCACGGAAATCACCCAGGAACAATGGTTGAACGTGATGAAAACCAATCCCTCCTTTTTCAACCGTGGCGAACAATATCCGGTGGACAATGTATCCTGGACCGAGGTTCAGGACTTCATCGGCAAACTCAATGAAAAGGGGGGAGGGAAGGTGGTTTACCGGCTTCCCACGGAAAGGGAGTGGGAATATGTGTGTCGGTTGAATGATGTCCTCAAAGATACTTTGGGGGCAGAAAGTACATTTGAAATGGCCTGGTATAAAGACAACAGTCGACGCACTTCCCATCCGGTCATGCAAAAACGAGCCGGCAGTATGGGTTTGTATGATATGCATGGGAATGTCCGCGAGTGGGTGACGGATATGGATCAGGAAGCCAAAGCCGGCCCCAAGGTCGATAGTTTACTGGATGAAAAGCAGTCCATCAGCCGCGTCACCAAAGGTGGGGGCTGGCGCCAGCCCCCCCAGGAATGCGGCTGCTCCGACCGTAAGCCAACCCCTCAGGAAACCCGCGACCATGATCTCGGCTTTCGTCTTGTGAAAGAAAAGTAATAAAATTTCTTGACTTGGTTGGAAATTTTATTTACAAAACATACCATCATCGCAGGCAAGAAGTCTGCCGGGAAAGCTGTAAATAAGTAAGTTATAAAGATAGCCAGACCACGAAGGTTCGCATCGATTGAGGATGTCGAGTTTTCGTGGTTTTTTTGTTGGCAGAAACCAAAAGGTTTGAATAAGGAGTACCTGATATGCATATGGCGGATGCGTTGGTCTCTCCAGCAGTGGGCGGCCTCATGTGGGCCGTTTCCGCAGGACTGATCGGCTACAGCTCAAAAAAGATTAAGGAAGAATCGGATGATCGCAAGATACCCCTCATGGGGGTTATGGGTGCTTTTGTTTTTGCAACCCAGATGATTAATTTCACCATTCCAGCCACCGGATCCAGCGGTCACCTGGGGGGCGGGATGGTGCTGGCGATTCTGCTCGGACCCCATGCCGCCTTTTTGACCATGGTTTCAGTGCTCATGGTTCAGGCCATGTTTTTCGCCGACGGCGGCTTACTGGCTTTGGGCTGCAATGTTTTCAATCTTGGATTTTTTCCGTGTTTCATTGCCTATCCGTTGATTTATCGCAAGATCGTTGGAAATCAGGCCAGCCGGGGGCGGATGGTAACCGCTGCCTTGATCGCGGCGGTGATGGGCCTGCAAATGGGCGCTTTCAGCGTGGTACTGCAAACCGTTTGTTCCGGCATTACTGAATTGCCTTTTGCACCCTTCATGCTGCTGATGCAACCCATTCATCTGGCAATCGGGATTGTGGAAGGCTTGGCCACCGCGGCCCTGATCCTTTTCATTTGGAAAGCCCGGCCGGAGATCATGCTGGCTGCGGCAGAGAAAAGGCCCTTGGGGAAAATTTCCATCACCAAAGTGGCGCTGGGGATCTTGGCAACCACTTTGGTGACCGGCGGACTCCTAAGCTGGTTCGCTTCTTCCAAGCCGGACGGGCTGGAATGGGCCATGTTCAACACCGCCGGCCTAGAGGAACTCCACAACAGGGATCAGGCTTTGCATGCTTTTTTGGACGATCTTCAGGGAAAAACCGCTATTCTTCCGGATTATGGATTTAAATCCACGGCCGAGGCCCCCAAGAATGAGGAATCGCCCAATTGGCCTGCGGTGGATCCGGCCACTTCCCTGGCCGGCCTGGTGGGCGGTGTCTTGACCCTATTGGCATCGATTATCATCGGATTGGCCTTGCGGCGCCGGAAGACGCAAGAGCTGGAGTGATTGGGTTCGGGGCAGGTACAGCAGGGATGGACGGCCATGGCCAATATTGACAGTGGTTTTCTGCAGATCGGAAGGATGGACACCCTGGCCCAAGGCAAGACCTGGCTGCATCGTCTGGATCCAAGGGCCAAACTCATTGCCGTGTCGGTCTTTATCGTGACCGTGGTTTCATTTGATAAATATACCCTCTCGGCCCTGATTCCGTTTTTTGTTTTCCCGGCGATTCTAGTGGGCGCCGGCGGTTTGCCGGTGCGCTTTCTCATGGCAAGAGTATTGATGGTTGCACCCTTTGCTTTTTTCATCGGCATTTTCAATCCCCTGCTGGACCGGCAAACCTTTTTCCAAATGGGAACCATCGCCGTCTCCGGCGGTTGGATCTCCTTTGGCTCCATCATGATTCGATTTGTCCTCACCATCACTACTGTCCTGGCCTTGATCGCCTTATCCGGGTTCAACGGGGTTTGCCTGGCCATGGAAAAGCTTGGGGCTCCCAAGCCCTTTGTGGTCCAATTGCTGTTCTTATATCGCTACCTGTTTGTTTTAACCGATGAGGCCATTCGCATGGTCCGGGCCAGATCCCTGCGCGCCTTTCATTCCAAGACCATGGGCATTAAAACCTTTGCATCCCTTGTGGGGCATTTGCTGCTGCGCGCCTTGGACCGGGCCCAGCGGATTCATCTGGCCATGTGTTGCCGAGGATTTGACGGCCGCGTGCCCATGATCAAACCCATGGGCCTGGATTGGAAAGCCGTTGCTTTTACCGTGGGCTGGTGCGGTCTGTTTATTTTGCTGCGTTTCTACAATTTGCCCCTGAAATTGGGTGCCCTGGTAACAGGTTGGGTGGGATGAGCCATCATATCGTCGAAACCCAGGATCTACATTATACCTATCCGGACGGCACCATGGGACTATGCGGAGTGTCGTTTCGCATCACCCACGGTGAGTCCGTGGCCCTGGTGGGCGCCAACGGTGCCGGCAAATCCACCCTTTTATTGCACCTGAACGGCTTCCTGACCGCCACCCAGGGGGGCTTGCGCATCGGCGACTATCCCTTGACTGCTAAAAATGTGAAAGCCGTGCGCCGTTCCGTGGGCATGGTATTCCAGGATCCCGATGATCAGCTTTTCATGCCCACGGTTTTTGATGATGTGGCCTTCGGGCCTTTGAATCTGGGATTGCCGGAAGAGGAAGTGGAGCGCCGGGTCATGTCAGCCCTTGAAATTGTGGGCGTGCCCCACCTGAAGAAGCGGGCGCCGTACAAGCTTTCCGGCGGAGAAAAACGTTCGGTGGCCATCGCTTCCGTGCTTTCCATGGCACCGGACATTCTGGTGATGGATGAACCCACCTCCAACCTGGATCCACGTTCCCGCAGCCGCCTGATACAGCTCCTGAAATCCTTTGAACACACCAAAATCATCGCCACCCATGACCTGGACATGGCCCTGGACGTCTGCCAACGTACCATCGTCCTCCATCAAGGTCTGATCACCGCCGACGGTCCGACCCTAGCCCTGTTTCAGGATGAACAACTGCTCGCCCGCAGCGGCCTGGAAAAACCCCTAAGGATGCAGGGCTGTCCGGTCTGCGGGGAATGGAAAGAAAGAGATCATGGCGGTTATCGAAAGGGGGCGGAAGCCGGAGAAGCTTGATCTCAATAAGGGCGAGAAACGATTATTATTTACATGTTGAATTGTAGAACAACTCCGCCGATTTTGATGATATCAGCAGGGTTCAGTTTAACGGTTTTTATGATTTTGCGGCCGTTGACAAAGGGCTTGATGAAACCTCTGACATGTTGAAGATAATATCCGTCATTTTTGGAAATAAGCAGCGCGGCTGTTTGGGCGACGAATAAGCCCTTGACAATGACATCCGCCTCGCTGCCTTTACCGAATATGATCTTTTGCTTGCGGATTGGGATCGCCCCTGCCCCACCGGCTATGAATGAAAGGCAGGCTGTCTGCAGGCTCTCATTTCGGCCCGGAAACTCCTGCTGTGTCTTGGTGCGCAAAAACATGGTATGATCCGAAGTGGATATGGAAAGCGCATCCTCGGCATAGGAACGCGCGGTTTCCGCCAGAGTGTAACTGCCGGTCTCCTCAAATACTAGTTCATGCCGACCGATGGTGATGATATCCCCGGATTGGAGCCGACATTTTGTTACCGGTTTTTGATTCACATAAGTGCCGTTTTTACTTCCCAAATCCTGGATGGTGAACTCGTTTTCCTCCCAGAGAAGCATGGCATGGCTGGATGAAACGGCCGGGTTATCTATCACGATCTCGCTCTTTGGATTTCGGCCGATTTCCGTTTGTCTGTTTTTCAGCAAATGCTTATAGAGCACCTTGTCTTTAAATTTGATTGTCAACAGGGGCGCTTTGCGACCGCGAGCGCTGTCTTTGCGCAGCATTTCCTCATGGCTGCCTGTTCTGAGAAAGACGGTGTGATTTTCGCTGGTAGCCAGGGAAGGGGCGTGGGCTTGGGAATTCATTTTGATATCGGTTTCCGGTGCCTCGGCGGTAAACACGAGCTCATGCTTGCCGATCAGAATGATGTCACCATCCTTTAGTCGACGGGTCTTAATGGGCTTCCCATCCATAAATGTGCCGTTGGTGCTGCCCAGGTCTTTCAACATGAATCCAAAAGCATCTGCCGTGATTTGGGCATGACGTCCGGAAACAGCAACATTGTCGATGACGATGTTATTTTCCATGGAGCGGCCGATGGTTGTTGTTTCGGCTTCATCCAATTTATACACATTTACCATGGTTTGTTTGAATCTGAGGGAAAGTGTAGCCATTTGCGGTTCCTTTTCTTAAATTCCGTGGGAAACCAGCATGCATTTTATGGTATAATAGTTCAATGCGCGGATACAAACAATAAAAATAACCCATAAAGGCGCCCATGAAATCTTTTCAGGCTGAATTCCGGTTTTATGAGGAATTGAATGATTTTTTACCGCCGCACCAGAAGAAAAGATCCATTCCCTTCTGGTTTGAGGGCCGGCCCAGCGTAAAGTTTGCCATTGAAGCCATGGGGGTTCCCCACCCGGAAGTCGATCTGATCCTGATCAACAGTGTTTCTGTGGGGTTTGACTATTTGCTTCAACATGGGGATCGAATCAGTGTATATCCTGTTTTTGAAAGCCTGGACATATCCCCTCTGGTCAGGTTGCGGCCGGAGCCGTTGCGCCATCCAGCCTTTGTGCTGGATGTGCATTTGGGCAAGCTGGCCCGCGATCTACGATTTTTGGGGTTTGACAGTCTCTACCGCAATGATTTCGAAGATCCCCAGATCGTGGCATTGGCCCGCAGCCAGGGCCGCATCATTTTAACAAGGGATCGACGACTCCTGCATGCCAAGGTAGTGACTCGCGGCTATTGGGTGAGATCCCATGACGTGCGCATTCAAGTGGGGGAAGTGCTCAGTCGTTTTGATCTATACCGACAGATACGGCCCTTTCACCGCTGCAGCCTCTGCAATGGTCGAATTGGGGCCGTTGACAAATCGGCTGTTTGGGATCGGCTTGAACCCAAGACCCGAAAATACTATGACAGGTTTTACCGCTGTGGGCAATGCGGACAAGTATACTGGGAGGGGTCCCATTATGAGGGGCTGAGGGCGCGGATCACGCAATACAAACAGGAGGGGCAGAGGCTTGTCGCTGAATTGGAATGGAAAGGTTGAAATGAAAGATACAGGAACATATCGGTTTGAGGTGAGCTTTAGAAAAAGCCTGAAGATCGTTTCCTATACATTTATTTTCAACACTTTGATCGCCTTATTTCTGGCCCTGATGGTATTTCCGGGAAAGATCGGCGAATGTTTGATCATGTCCCAAAGCATCGGCCTTTCCATCTGTATTTTCACCCTGACTTCCCTGCATGTGCTGAAACCGGTTTCCCAACGATCCCAATATATCGTTTCCCTGTGTGCCATCGGTCTTGGAATCGCAGTGGGAATCAGTATCGGTATTGCGGCAACCGGCTTGGAGTTGTCTGTCTTGCATAATACGCAACTGTTGTTGAAAATTCTTTTTATAAGTCTTGTCTTTGGATTTATGATTCCCTATTTTTTCCTATACCAGGACCGCTATTTTGAAACACGCAGTATTGCCCAGGAAGAAAGGATCAAGCGGCTGTTAAGTGAGAAACGCAGAGTGGAAGTTGAATTGAAAATGCTTCAAGCCCAGATAGAACCGCATTTTCTGTATAACACATTGTTCAATATCCAGAGCTTGCTCGATTCGGATGGGGAAAAGGGGAAGCAAATGCTACAGGATCTTACCCGATATCTTCGAGTTGCGTTGAGCAAATCCAGGGCTGAAAGGACCACCATCGGCGAGGAAGTGGATTTGCTCAGATCCTACTTGAATATTTTCAAGCTGCGTATGGGCGAACGCTTGCAATTTACCATTGAGATCCCGGATGAAATGAAAGCCATAGTTATTGCACCCATGCTATTGCAGCCATTGGTTGAAAACGCCATTAAACACGGATTGGAGCCCAAGATCAACGGCGGCAAGATTATCATTCGCGGGAAGATGGACAAGGATCGAATTTCCCTGGAAGTGATCGACTCCGGTCTCGGCTTTCAGGAAGGGCCGCAGCAAGGGGGCGTCGGCCTCATCAACATCCGTGAACGCCTGCTAGCCCTATATGGCGATCAGGGCCGACTAGTGCTGAAAGAAAATCCTGGTTTCGGGCTACAGGCGGTAATAGAGGTGCCTTATGGTACAGATTAGGGCGATTATTGCAGATGACGAAGAACCCATCCGCGTATATATCAAAGCAAAATTAAGCATATTGTGGCCGGAGATGATCATCTGCGGGGAGGCAAGAAACGGTTTGGAAGCGCTGGAACTGATCGAAAACCATGGTCCCCAGATAGCCTTTCTCGATATTCAAATGCCGGGCTTATCCGGCCTGGATGTAGCCCGGCAAGTTGCCGGAAAATGCCGATTGGTTTTTATCACGGCCCATGACCAGTACGCTGTGGAGGCCTTCGATAATGAAGCTGTTGATTATCTCCTGAAACCGATCACCGATGACCGACTGAAAAAAGCCGTGGAGCGTTTGAAGAAAAGACTGAACAACCCTTTCCAAGGGCCGGAAGAGATCCAAAAAACCATGCAAATGATGCTACAGGCATTTGAAAAGAGTGGTAAGAGCTATCTGCGCTGGATAAAAGCCCAGCATGGTGATGGGGTGATCATTATTCCGGTTGATGATGTCTGCTATTTTTCAAAAAGCGAAAAATACACCCGCATGGTAACCAAAAAAAAAGATTTTCTAATCCATAAGACCATTCAGACTCTTGAAGAAGAACTTGATCCCCATGAGTTTTGGCGCATTCACCGAGGCATGATCGTAAATGCCCGTCACATTGAAAAAGTGAGTCGTTCCATTACCGGACGTGGAATCATCAGGCTTAAGGAACGGCCGGAGACCCTCATCGTCAGCCGCAATTATTTGCATATTTTCAAACAAATGTAACTTCAATCACCGCACTAATGGAGTGATCCCAAATCAGGTGTTTATGCCTTTATTGCAACTGAAAATTCATTGAGCCTTGATTTCCACCTCATATCGATGGAGCCATGGGTCTTCTCCTTTTAAAGTCATGATCGGCAGGTGAAAATTGGTATTGGATGAGAAATACACCTGTTGCCCTATCGGAAGCACGTAAAATTTTTGTTTCAACTCAGTTCCATCTATCACAATAGACCAAGCCCCTTCCTTTTGAGCTGAAAAGGCAAAATGCTTCTCATCCGGACTGAATCCCATATGCCGTACACCAGTATATGGTCCATTTTTTGTTTCATCGACAATAACATATTTGTTCGTACCCTCTTCAATAGTATATGCCAGTCTCCCTCCAGAAGAGCTGAAAATCGGCATGCCAATGGCGTCATACGGGGAGCTCATCTTGTCACTTGTTATCAGAACACGCTTTCCATTTTCAAGTTTTGCGATATAATAAATACTATTTTTTCCTGGGAAAAATTCTGGGCCGACAACGGCTTCGTATTGTTTTTGAGGTTTCCCATCATAAACAACAAAATACTTATCTTTTTCACTGGCGCGACAAGCGATATGCGCCGAATCGGAGCTGAAAGCGATGGTATCAATCTTGTCAAATTCACACATGGTTCGTCCATCGACTATCAGTCTTTCCCGATTATCAAAACGAGCACTATATGCATATTTCTTTGAATCCGGACTAAAGGTAAACTGAATTGCCATGGAAGCAGCCGGGCCTTTTTCACCATCAATTACCAAATGCCATTTTCCTTCTGAAAAAAGACCGTACGCGAAGCGCGAGGAGTCTGGACTAAACGTCATCATGCCGATGGTTTCACCTGAAATTGGGCTTTCTTTGCCATCCAAAACCACCATGAAATCTTTGCCTTTTTTAGCAAGATAGGCAACCCTGTTGGAATTCGGACTATATGCAAATAGCCCGATAAAGGCATATTCTTTTTGCGGCTTTAATTTGGTCTCAACAGCAAGCCATTTATCATTCTGAAATACGCTATAGCAGAATCGTTTCGAATCAAAGCTGAAGTTAAGATACTCGATATGATCATATTTTTGACCGATTTTGTTGTTCGTAACCATGGCTTCGCTTTTTCCCATACTGCCTTTATACGCATAGTGTTTTCCATCAGGACTGAAAAGGAAGTCTGCAATTTTATCTACAGCCGGACCTTTCTGATTGTCGATTACCACATACCATTTCTTGCCGTCATAGGCGGTATACATGACTCGATCGCCGGTGCTGTTGAACATCGGCGTACCTTTACCGATTTTTACCCAAATATTGTTATCCGGTTTGTCATTGAAGTAAACAAACATTCCTTGGCTGTTTTTCGCTACAAATGCCACATCATGACCATTCGGGCTTATGGCTAAAGAATTTGGAAATAATTTAACTGTTTCATCCTGTTTGCTGAAAAATACTATCTTTTCATCATAGGAAAGGCCGGCTGCATACAGTTGGCTGGAGGAGATTGTTAAAGCTGATAAAAGGGTAAGGATTGCGACCCGGTTGCATTTATTGTTGATAAATCTTCTCATTAAATTGCTCCCAATATCTTGTAGTAAGTATTAGTTAAGAGATTCTAAAGCTCAACCAACAGAGGCAGCATACTGAATCCAAGAAATGATGTCAATACAACCAACGATGAAAAAGTTGGGGTGAGTACAGAGGCTAATAGTTTTAAATTGCAAAATATTTCTCAAAAAAGAAAAAAGGAGAGCGTTAGAATGGATGTAAGAGGCATAATCAAGAAATGAAGAGTTCTATAAGCCCCCTAAGCCGAAAGTTACTCCAGATGCAACTGTCTGTGCATCGGTAACGGCTTTTTGTAAATCCTGGGGAGGGCCGACAAATGGACCTAAAGCTGTGGCAGCTCCAAGGTAGGTTTGAACGTCCCCGGCAGTCTGGACTGTGGGTTGAATTGCATTGTTGTAATGAAACGAAACATCTGAGGCTGGGTTGGTAGCAATTTGAGTATCGGATGCATTTCTGGCATATACATCTTCGAGTTGGCCATCCGACATTTTTTCCATGGAAAACACATTAGAAATAGCAAAAAAGAACAGAAATACAAAAGCAATGACCAATGCGCCCTTTTTCATTCGGCATGAGGGTAATTGGGTGGTCATTGTCTTTCTCCTTCAGAGTATTGAGGAAGGTTTTTATGTTAGAATCCTTATAACGATTGTAAACAACGTTTATAAAGTCTGGATTAATTTGTCAAGAAAAAAATATTATGAATTAATGAAAAATTACATCTGCCTTTTATCAAAAAAAAATCAATTCGAAATTTGTGCTTTTCCTTTATCCTGTTTTGAAAGCACAAAATCAAGATTGAAACGCGCTTTGTGAAAGTCAGGATTGATATTGAGTGCTTTTTTAAAGCATTCTATTGACTTATCAATTCGTTTCTCAGAAAAATAAAGGATGCCGAGATTATTATAGGCATCTGCATAATCCGGCCGGAGTTGGATAGCCTTGAAATAATATTTTTCGGCTTCATCAATCCGGCGTTTTTCAGAGAGCAGGTTTCCCATATTATTATAAGCGGAAGCCAGAGTCGGTGATAATTGTATGGCTATTGAAAAAGCTTTCATGGCCTCTTCCGGTTGATTTAAATCTGATAAAGCAATTCCAAGGTTGTTATAGGCTTCAAAATTAGATGGGCGTATGCGTATGGAATGATTGAATTGATTTACTGCCTCGGTTTTTCTTCCCTGCTTTGCCAGTGACACCCCTAAAAGATTGTGAACAAAATAGTTATTTTCTGTAACCATAAGCGAATGTTGAAATAATGTAACGCTGTCTTTCCAGTGTTTAACTTGGGTGCGCGTCATCAGAGCTAAAATGATAATGCAGATCGTTCCCATGGTAATCTTGGCCCTTTTGATGAAACATCGATTATTGTCATAACTGAATATTCCCCATACAACAGCTATAAAAAGACCGATAAAGGGGATATATGCAAACCGATCATTGATTGCGCCCCAAGTGCCTGAAAAGGTAATTCCTATTGCTGGAACAAAAGTGCCTAGGAACCATAGCCAACCTGTAATGAGATATGGCTTTTTCGTTATGTTGCGGATTACATATATTGATATTACTATAATTAAAAAAATTGATCCCAAGTATTGCCATGCCGGTATCATCTCGGCTGGATACGGATAATGAATTGAAAAATTTTGGGGCCAAATAGCTTTGCCTATATATTTTATATATGAAACAATTGCATTGGCAAGACGCATTTTTATCGGTACGGTTTCATTTGATATTACATGACCGAGTTTCTGGAGGGACAAGGAAGTGATCAGGATTGAAAGGGCGGAAACAATAAAAAATGGTATTTTTTCATAAATCAGTTTTTTTGATTCTCCCATGAATCGGCGGAAAGGAATTGCAGAGGACCTATGCCCGATAATCAGCAATTGCATACGCCCAAGCGGCCAGTAGTCCAATAAAAGCAAGACAAAAGGAAGTGTGATCAGCATGGGCTTGGCCATATTCCCCAGTATTAAAAAAAATAATGTGATTAAATAATTGGTTATATTGGAATGATTGACATATCGGGTATAGGCCAACATGGTGAGCATCCAAAAAAAAGCGCTTAACACATTTTTTCTTTCTGCTATCCATGCCACAGAGTCGACATTGATGGGGTGAAGGCTGAAAAAAGCAGCTACCAGTGCGCTTTCCCAGTTATAGCCAGTGGTTTTTTGTAGAAAAATAAACAAGAGAAGGCTATTGATGGTATGAATCAACAAGCTTGTAAGATGATGAAATCCAGGTTGCAAACCAAACAGATCACAATCCAGCATATGTGAAAGCCAGGTCAATGGCAGCCAATAATCAGTATTGTTAAATTGAAAGGCCCAAGCAATGGTCTCAACATTCAGTCCTTGTTGAACATACCGATTTTCTGTAATATAAGCATTGTCATCAAGATCGATGAAGCCATTATCGCCTACCGGCCAGTAAATAAAAAAAGTGATGATAACAAGAAGAAACAACAATATGATATTTTTTTTTTGATTAAACAAGGAGGATGATATGGTTTTGGAACAATTTTGCATATCTCAAGTTCAAGTAAGCCATGAAATATTATTTTAATAATTATTTTGGGCTTTTTTCCCATTGCATCTGGTGATAGTTAATTAAAAATATTGTATTTGACAAGCTGTTTGTTTTGATGTAAACAATGTTCATATTTAGGAATTATGATATCGTTACTATGCAAACTTAAATTGAAAGACAACTATTATGAAACGATCTATGACAAATATTAATTATATTTGCGTACTGTTTTCGGTTTTATTTTTTTCATGCAGTGATGATAAAAATAATGGCTCTGCAACAAATCAACCTCTTGATTTTACAGGATTTGGTAGGATTGAATTCAGTATTGATTGGGATAGATCAGGTCCGTCTTTTTCGAATCTCATTGCAGACATTTACGACCAAAGGAATGAGAGGATTGCCCGCAGAGATCAAATTCCGAATTTTAACGAATTAAAAATCGAGAAAGTTCCTGCCGGGGCAGATAGGACTTTAGTTGTTTATGCAGCCGCTGGATTTGGTAGAGCATTGTATCGCGGTATCAGCAAGGGACTAACCGTGGAAACCGGCAAAACAACCAAAGCAAATATTCAATTGCAATATTTTAGCACAAACCTCACTTCACCTCTTAACGATTCGATCTATAACACAGATAAAATTACATTCAAATGGGATCCTATTCCAGGAGCGGTATCATACCATGTGGTTGTCTACTCCCTTTTCGAGAAATATGTACCAACAAACAGCTATACCTATCCAGGCCCGGACGAGGCTGCCGGGAGTCAACAATCAACGGCAAGTGAGGGGCCGATCAAGATTTATTTTTTTCCGGATACCGGGCAAACTAGCACGTATTCGCAAAATAATGATATCAAGAGGGAAGATGGCGATATCGAAAATCCCGTAAAACAACCCACATACACTTTAATGGATGAGGAGGGAGGCGATTGCTCCGGGATAATACCGTACGCATGGAATGTTGAAGCAATTGATGAATTCGGACAATGGGGTGTGGCCGCAACTGGTTCGTTTAAAAAAGAATGCGCTATGGTGCGCGACAACGTAACCGGTCTGATTTGGGAAGTAAAAACAGTTGATGATTCCATCCAGGATACGAAACATAAATATACATGGGCTGGCGCCCAGGCATATGTAGATCAATTAAACGCCGTCAATTTCGGCAGCAGTGCCTTGAAAAATAAATGGCGTCTACCCACCATTAAAGAACTGGCCACAATCATTAACAGCAAAGAGAGATATCCGGCTATTTCTTCTTTGCATTTCCCCAATATGAAAGAAAATTATTATTGGTCGGCAACCGAATTTGCCGCTAATTCAGGGCTTGATGCCTGGTGCGTTGATTTTACCCGGGGGGAGATTTACACCCAGGTCAAAGAAGCAGCCTCACTCGATATGGAGCCTCCGAAACCGAGGGTTTATGCATTGGCAGTGAGCGGCGGTCCACCGGTTGATTATGATTTTGAGGTGGACATAGAGTATGGAACTATCAAAGACCCATATAATGAAATAATGTGGATGCAGGCCTCTGGATCGCAGCAAAAATTGAGCTGGGAGGATGCCTTGATTTTTTGTGAGAATTTAAAATTATACAGCGATGGTTCGGACCATTGGTGGGTGACCCGCTTTACATCAAATGGGCTATTCAAAATTTATTTAGGCGGAGAATGGAAACAGCAGGATCTTCCATCGGGTGCCTATCCAGTTCCTAACTATGATAACTGGCGCCTGCCCAATCGCAATGAACTGATGTCCATCGTCGATTACAAACGATTCAATCCCGCCGTAAACACGGATTTTTTCCCCGAAATTCAACCATCATATTATTGGACCTCCACAACCGTTTCGGATGATGATTATACCGGCAATGCATGGGTCGTGAACATGAAAAATGGAAGCATGGAGGGGCTTGATAAAAGCGATGAAGAAGGCAAGTGCTATGTGTTGCCCATGCGGGATTACCCGGTTCAGTAGAAGCCATCGCGACCTTAATCAATTGGTTTTGCGCCACGCCAAACATAGGAGCGGTGGTCCGGCAGACTTCCCCAGGCCGGTTCGCAGTTAATTCCACAAAGACAGGGAAGCAAGCCGAGCCGCCTGTTTCTGGGCCGGTATCATTTCAGCCGAATACTTTTCCAACTAGGAATGTTTTGGTTGTTTTCAATGCAGTGCTTTGATATGAAAATGCCGCCCAAGAAATGCGGCCCTTGATCAACGTTTCGGCTATAGCGCTGCTGAAAGCCGCTTTTAATTGATGGAAAAATCAAGGTCAATGACGGCACACAACCGGCAATAGCATTTACATTGTTTAAGGAGAATCATATTGTGGAAGAATTGAAACAAAGAGTCGAGACAGCGTATCTCTTGGTCAATGCCTTGCGCAACGAGATCGGTAAAATAATGGTAGGGCAAGCCGATTTGATTGAAGGACTGCTGATCGGGCTGTTTACCAAAAGTCATATTCTCATTGAAGGGGTTCCCGGGCTGGCCAAAACCAGTGCAGTCAAAGCATTGGCCGATACGGTCCAGGCGGATTTCAAGCGGATTCAGTTCACACCGGATTTGTTGCCTGCCGACTTGATCGGCACGGAAGTATATCGCCCCAAGACCGGCGATTTCTCAATTAAAAAAGGCCCCATTTTTAATAACATCATCTTGGCGGATGAAATCAATCGGGCGCCATCCAAGGTGCAGTCAGCCTTGTTGGAAGCCATGCAGGAAAAACAAGTCACCATCGGCGACACCACTTTCCCCCTGGCAGATCCATTTCTGGTGCTGGCCACCCAGAATCCCATTGAGCAGGAAGGAACCTATCCATTACCTGAAGCCCAGGTGGATCGGTTTATGATGAAACTGCTGATGGATTATCCGGCCAAAAATGAGGAAAAGGAAATCATGAAACGGGTGGGATTTGAAAGACCGGCAGAGATATCACCCGTGCTATCACCGGTACAGTTGAATGAGCTCGGAGCACTCGTCAAAGAAATTTACATGGATGAAAAATTGAAGGATTATATCGTCGATATTGTTTTTGCCACACGGAAACCAAAGGATTACGGAATTAATATCGTCGAGTATATTCAATTCGGCGCTTCGCCGCGGGCCAGTATTTTTTTAAGTCTGGCGGCCAGAGCCTTTGCTTTTCTTCACGGCCGGACCTATGTTACGCCTCAGGATATTAAAACCGTCGCACCCAAGGTTTTGCGCCATCGCATCATTTTAACCTATGAAGCCGAAGCCGAAGATGTAACAACCGATCAACTCATCAGTCGGATTTTCGATTCAGTGGAAGTACCCTAAAGTAGAACAACCTTGGGGCTATCTATGGGTCCACGAACACAGTGAGCGGGGATGATACGCATGTTGTCAAAGGAGATCATCCGAAAAATCAAGTCCATTCATATCAAAAGCAGCCGTCTGGTGAATACCATGATGGCCGGGCAGTACAAATCGGTATTCAGGGGCAGCGGGATTGAATTCGAGGAGGTCCGTGAGTATAGTCCCGGCGACGAAGTAAAAAGCATTGATTGGAAAGTATCGGCCCGCTTGGGGCGTCCTTTTGTCAAGTTGTATCGTGAAGAACGCGAATTGGTGGTGATGCTGTTGATTGATATGAGTGCGTCCACTTGTTTTGGGACTACCGTGAGTATCAAGAAGGAAACCGCTGCTGAGATAGCCGGAATTTTAGCATTCAACGCCATCCGCAACAATGATCGGGTCGGTGCGATCCTGTTTACGGATCGAGTTGAGAAATACATCCCGCCCCAAAAGGGCTCGGCCCATATTTGGCGGGTAATCAAAGAAATTTTTACCTTTAAGCCCACCCATACACTGACGGATATCAATGCCGCCGTCCGCTATCTTGGCCATGTCTGTCGGAAAAAAACAGTATCATTTCTGATTTCGGATTTTCTATGCACAGATTACTTGCAAGCATTGAAGGTGGCTTCCAAAAAGCACGATCTGATTGCCGTGGTCCTTTCCGATCCGGGAGATTTCAATCTTCCGGAAGGGGGCCTTCTATCCATGGAGGATTTTGAAACGGGGAGTCGCTTGGTACTGGATGCTGCCAATAAAGAGATCCGCCGGATATTTGGAAAAAAACAAATGGCTCTTTATCAACAACAATTGGAGGGACTTAAAACCGCCGACATTGACGCCATTGAAATCAGTACGGCCGACATGGTTTCAGAAGCACTGGTCCGGTTTTTCCGATATCGGAAAAAAATATGAGGTAAGGAGATCTGCCATGAAATGTCTAAAGCCTAGTTATACAGCGCTTTCGCGTTCTATTGTGTCGATGATTGTCTTGTTTATTGTCGCATCTGAGATTGCCTCGACAGCGGCCGAAAAACTACAGCATGAGGTGAAACTGGTCTCCATCGGAAAAGTACCACCGGACACAGATATGGTTCCGGAATCTTGTATTGTGGATGCCGCCGCTAAATCCATTGCTTATGTGGTCAAGTCCCCTGCCGGTATGTCTGTTGTGATGAATGACGCCCAAGGCCGTTCCTTTGAGGGCATTGGTAAAGGTTCATTGGTGTTCAATCCGACCGGAACACAAATCGCTTATATTGCAATTCAAGGGAAAAAAATGGCGGTGATCACCAGTCGTGGAGCTGGTAAGGCTTATGACGGTGTGGATAACATAACCTATAGTCCCAATGGTAACCACCTGGCGTATCGGGCCATGCTGAGCAATAAGCAGTTTGTGGTTCTGGACGGCCGCACAGGTCCGGAATATGCCGGGGTTTCAAAAAATATCGGCTTGCTTTTCAGTAAGGATTCAAATCAATTCGCCTATGTGGCCTTGAAGCATAATAAACTGGTTTTGGTAGTAAACGGAAAACCGGAAAAAGAATGCGAAGATATTCGCGAAATCGTTTTCAGTCCTGATTCAAAACACTATGCCTATGCTGCCAAAAACCAAGGAGCCTGGAATGTTTTGCGCGACGGCAAACCCGGCCCGGCTTTTGATACTGTCAGCCAACTTATTTACAGTCCGAATTCATGGAGTTTGGCCCATGGGGCCGAGCTGAACGGAAACGGCTACATGGTAAGAGACGCTAGAAAATTTCCGGCCGGCGACCTTGCCTACCAGTCTGCTTTCAGTCCGGACAGCAATCGTTTCGGCTATGGCATGATGAAAGCAGGGGTTTGGCGATTTATCATTGATGAAGAGAGTGGGGCGGCCTGGGATCGCCTGGGGACGCTTCAATTCAGCCCGGATTCCTCACGTTACGTTTATACAGCCGCCAAAGGCACTGATTGGCATCTTTGCGACAATGGTGCTATCCAGCCGGCTTTTGAAGCCATTCGTGGCTTTGCTTTCAACCCAGAAGGCAATTTACTGGTGTATGCCGGCGCTAAAAACGACAAATGGCAAATGGTTGTAAACGGAAAGAGCAGTCCTGGATATTATGATGATGTCACCATGCCGGTATTCAGTAAAAATTTATCCCGGGTGGCTTTTGCAGTCAAGCAAGGATCACGATGGCACATGGTGGTGGATGGGGAGGAGTCTTCCGCCTATGAACAAGTTGCCTCACCGCTTTTCAGCGAGGACGGTAAACATTTTGTCTACATGGCAAATGTAAACGGCAAATGGCGAATAGTTGTGGATAATGTGATGAGCGCCACCAGCTTCACCGGTTTGGTGAAATCCGCGGCGTTGGTTTTTGATTCACCCACCCAGCTCCATGGGATTGTTTGGCAGGATCCAGGACCAGAGTTTTTTCAACTACTGGTAACGATTCCATTTTAAAGCCGCAAGAAGCGAATTATAGATCTGATGGAACCGACAAGAATAAAGCCAATGGGAAGCTGCCGAGCCCTTACAATCGGGCTGGTGATGATGTTGTGTTTGACAATGGTGGACAAGGGGCTGACGGAACAGGGGGATGATCCGGCGCGCTCATCAAAGCAGGCGGCATACAATGATAAAGATGATCCGGTTACCCGGATGACCGACATCCATGACATCAAGCCCCTTGAAACCATTGGATTCGATAGCGGTGGTCTTCGCCTCCTCGGCTGGGGTCTCCTGGCATTCGCCTTGGCAGCCTTGATGGTTGCGGGAATGATCCGATTTCGGAAGCATATCAAACAAAAAAAAACTTTTTCACCGCCGCCGCCGCCCCATGCCCTGGCCCTTGAGCGCCTCCAGGCTTTGGCGGATTTTGAGTTGATGGATTGCCGGGAGTTCTATTTCATATTGTCGGGTATCATGCGGGGGTATCTCCAGGGGCGCTATGGGCTGGACGCGCCGGAAATGACCACAGAGGAGTTGTTGCCCAAGATTTTGCATCTCAATCTTGACCGAAACTTGGAGCGTGGTATAAAAGACTTTCTGATCTGGAGTGATCCGGTAAAATTTGCCGGGATTAGGGCTGATAAGGACAAAATGAGAGCCGATTTGAAGTTTGCCGAACATTTTATCGGCTGCACAACACCGGAGGAAAAGGAGCCGAAAACGCCATGAGCACAATCGCACACCGGCAGCCGAACCAGTAAGAATACCGATGACCGAAAATCACGCTTGATTTGTAGGCATGTTTCGATTCGCTTCACCAATATATTTTCTTCTACTGATATTCATTCCCATGGCGGTTTTTTACCGGCGCAGGACAAAGCCGCACCCATGTCTGCGGGTTTCCAGCACCGGCGCGCTGAAAGAAATAAAGCCTTCATTGACCTTGCGCTTCGGTCTGTTTTTGCCTTGGATGAAATACGCGGCTTTTGCCATGATGGTGCTGGCCATGGCCAGACCCCAATGGGGAACCCGCCAGGTGAACATTCTCACGGAAGGTGTCAATTTGATTCTGGCGGTGGATTTGTCTGAATCCATGGCAGCCCTGGACTTTAAAAGGAAGGGGAAGATCGTCAACCGACTGGAAGCTGTCAAAGGCGTCATTCATGATTTTATCGGCAAGCGTGCGGGCGATCGCATCGGCATGGTGGTGTTCGGCACCAATGCGTATACCCAACTGCCCTTGACCCGGGATTATAATACGATTGCTTTTATTTTGGATCGCCTGCAAATCGGTGCAGCTGGACCGAATACCGCTATTGGTGATGCCATCGGCATCAGCTTAAAGCGCCTTGCCGATATTAAAAGCAGGTCTAATGTGATTATCTTACTGACCGACGGTCAAAGCAATTCCGGGCAGTTGACACCAGAGGCGGCCGCTGAAATTGCCGCCGGGCAAGGCGTGAAAATATATACAGTCGGCGTCGGCAGCCGTGGCAAGGCTCCGTTTCTGATTCGCGATCCGCTTTTGGGGGAAAGATATGTTTACCAGCCGGTGAACATAGACGAGGAGATCCTTCAGAAGATTGCCGACAAAACCCAGGGAATGTATTTCCGGGCGGAAGATTTAGCCGGACTTGAAAAAATATATGCCACCATTGATCGCCTGGAAAAAACAAATGTGAAAATGAAGACCTTTGAGGAGTACCGGGAATTATATGTATATTTCTTGCTGCCGGCCCTAGGCTTGCTGACCATCTGGGGCATGCTGGCATATACGCGCTTTTTGAGGATTCCGTGAAATTTACATACTTGGAACTGCTTTTTACAATTTGGCTCGCACCGGCAATGTTTGTGGTGGTCCTGTGGGGAATGAAACGGAGAAATGCAATCCTGAACCGCTATTCCTCTTCCAGGGGGCTGGCCGTGATTGCAGCCGGCTCAAGTTCAATCAGACGCTGGATCAAAGCCGGTCTTGTGCTGACAGCCCTGTTGTTTACGGCGATTTCCCTTTCCGGCCCCCAATACGGTTTCAAATGGCAGGAAGTCGAACGTAAAGGGATCGACATCATGGTGGCGTTGGATTGTTCACGGAGCATGCTGGCCACGGATGTGCAACCGACCCGCCTGGAACGTGCCAAACGCAAAATCAGCGATTTGCTGGGGATGCTCGCAGGGGATCGCATCGGGCTGGTGTCGTTTGCCGGAACGGCATTTCTCCAATGTCCTCTGACCATGGATTACGAAGCCTTTCATATTTTCTTAAACACCCTTTCCCCTGATTCCCTACCGGTGGGCGGGACAGACATGGCTGCTGCCGTTCAGACAGCGCTTTCCGGATTCGAGCAAACCGCCAACACTGAAAAAGCAATTATCTTCATCACTGACGGGGAGAGCACCACCGGCGACCCCCTGGCAGCCGCGGAAGCCGCTGCCAAGGCTGGCGTCAAGCTTTTTTGCATCGGCGTGGGCAATAAAGACGGGGTGCCGGTACCCTCCAAGGCCGGTGGATTTGAAAAAGACCGGACCGGCAAAATCGTTTTGGCGCGTTTGGATGAGGATACTCTTCAAAAAATGGCACTGAAGACCGGTGGTGTTTATGTGGCTTCGGTTACCGGGGATATGGATTTAAAAGCCATTTATCAGGACGAGATTCGCGGCAAGATGGATCCGGCCACCCTGACGACCCAGCGCAAACAGGTTTGGGAAGACCGTTTTCAGTGGCCGCTGTTTTTGGCACTCGCGGCCTTGATTGCTGAAATGTTCATATCCGCAAAGAAAAAAGAAATTACACTCTTGTTAATGCTGATAATGATAAGTTTGGGCACGGCAAAACCCGTGCCGGCCCAATCTGTTTCCGAAAGCGCAGGAATGGGCCAAGCGGCCTATGCCAAGGGCGAATATGAAAAAGCCATAAAGCATTTTATCGATGCCCAGCTTGAAGACCCGGATCGGCCGGAAATTTCTTACAACCTCGGCAATGCCTATTATAAGCAAGGTGATTATGATTCAGCGCTGCGAAATTATCAAAAGGCGCTCAACGCCAAGGACCCGGCTTTGCGCCAGAAAGCCTCCTATAATTTAGGCAATGCCGCTTTTCGGAAAAAGCAGTTCAAGGAGGCCATTGCTAATTATGAAGCTGCTTTGAAGATCGCTCCCCAGGATGAAGAAGCTGCTCAAAACCTGGCTTTTACCCGTAAGGCCTTGGAGAAGCAGCAGGAACAGGAAAAAAACCCTTCGGATAAAAATGGGAAGGACCAAGCGGATCAGGAAAACGGTGAAAAGGCGCAAAACCAGCCCGGGGGCCAACAGGAAAAAGGATCAGACCCAAAAGCAAAGGAACAGTCCCAGGCCTCGCCGGATCAGGAGCAAAACCAAGCCGGCTCTGAAAAGACAAGTCCGGAAAGCCAGCAAAAGTCTGCCGGGGGCGACCAGAATAGTAGCAGCCAGCCGCCCCCGCCCATGGCGGATCCAGAAATGAAAAACAATGGGAATGAACCCAAGCCCCAAACTGCTGCAGGAAAAGATGGAAAAGCAGCGGAAAGAAATCAGGCTGAACACCTTCTGAACCGCTTGCAAGACCTTCCGGCTGCGGCCATGTCACCCCGTTATGGGAAAACCGAAGTGGAAAAAGACTGGTAGGGAAAAACGGATAATTCATGATTGCAACATTGCAAAGTCGGACGTCACATTTCAATCTCAATCAACTCTTTTTCAGCTTGGTAGCCGCGGCGTTTCTTTTTTTTCCGGGAAAGACTTTAGCTGATGAAGTCAAAGCCGTGATTGATCGAACCCGGATGACTCCCGAAGAATCCGCCCAGCTCAGCATCATTGTACCTGGCGGTGAGGCCAGCGTGGATGTTTCCGTTATTAAAGATTTCAAAGTAATTTCCCAGGGAACCAGTTCCAGCATCCAAATCATTAACGGCCGGGTCACAAGGGAAGCGCGCTATAACTACGCCTTGCTCCCTTTGAAAGAGGGCGCGTTGGTCATTCCGGCCGTGGAGGTGCGTCTGGATGGGAAAACGTATAAAACAAATTCAATTCAGATCCTGGTGACCCGCAGCCAAAAAGAAGATCATGGCCGCCGTCCCCTCTTTGCCGAGGCGGCGCTATCGGATGAAAATCTCTATGTCGGCCAGCAGTTTATTTATACGTTGCGGTTTTATACTGCGGTAAGGATTGCCAATGCCGGCTTGCAGCAGCCGGATTTTAATGGATTCACTTCCAAGGAAATCCAGCGCAAGGAACCATTCCGCCAAATTGTGGATGGACAGGAATATACCGTGACAGAATTGGCCTATATCCTGACTCCGCTCAAATCGGGAAGAATTGAAATCAATCCGGCTGTCTTGACTTGCGATGTGGTCAAGCAACGACCTGGAAGTCGCCGCGGCTTTCCCTTTGATTCCTTTTTTGACGATCCATTTTTCAGCGGCGGGGCGGAACTGGAATCGCGCATTGTTAAAACCCTGCCCATGGAAATCAATGTGCGCAGCCTGCCGCCGGATGACGGCACTGAAAAATTTTCCGGATTGCTCGGCCGGATAGATCTTCAGGTCCAACTGGATCAAAACAAGTTGAAAATGGGCGATTCCGCCACCATGACCATCATTATTTCAGGCCAGGGAAACATTATGGATGCCCAATTGCCGGAAATGAATATTCCCGACGGGTTTAAACTTTATCCGGACAGCCCCCAGGACGAAGTCGCCCCTGGTCCCAACGGCTATTCCGGTAAAAAGACGTTTCGTGTGGCCCTGGTTGCAGTTGCGCCGGGTAACTATGAGATTGCTCCGATCCGGTTGCACTATTTTGATCCGGCCGACGGTAAATACCACACCTTGGCGTCGTCGGCCTTTGGCCTGGAAGTGTTGCCGGATGAAAAACAAGCAGATTTAAAAATCGTGGGTCAGGCCCAGACTGACCAAATCCCCAAAATCAAGAAGAAAAAAGTCGAATTTTCAGAGCAGGACATCTTGCCCCTGAAAGATGGGCTTGAGGCTGTGGAAAATCAGAAGGAATTGTCCTTATCCTGGTTTGTGATGCTGCTGTTGATCCCGGGATTTTCGGCATGGGGTGCCTTGGCCTTGATCCGTTTTGTGGGAAAAGAAAAAAGTCCTTCGGAAATCATGGCGAAAAGGGCCAGTATTGCGCTGAAAAATGCACGCCAAAAAGGACTTGCCGAAGCCGAAGGCCTGGCCTTGCTGCACAAGGCGCTGATGGCCGCGGTATTTGCCAGGGCCGGCTTGCAGCAGGAGGCAGCCACCTATCAGGAAGTAGAAAATCTTTTGCGCCAGACGGCCTTGCCCGGCGAAACCATCACCCAAATCCTAGGCTTGCTTGCAGACATCGATTCCGCCAGATATGGCGGCAGCCTTGGAAAAAGAACCGGGTACGAGTTGTTGCTGGATAAAACCAAAGGTTTGATTAGGAAAATACTCCCATGAGAAATGGATATAAAATTGCTTGGATCGTTCTGCTGGGCATAGGTCTTGCGAAATCTTTGTATGCAGCCGAGCCGGCCGGCCGTTTTTTGGCTGCTGTAAAACAATACCAAGAAAAAGACTATGCCGGCGCTGCGGCTGAATTTCAGCAGATTGCCGCTGGCGGTATGGTGAACGGCGCCTTGTTTTATAACCTTGCCAATGCCTATTTCAAATCAGGGGATATGGGCCGCGCCGTTTTATGGTATGAACGGGCCCAGCGTCTTCTTCCCCGTGATCCGGATCTGAAATTCAATCTGAACTATGTTCGCTCACTGGTTAAAGATGAGGCCGGCACCACCACCTCACCCTTATACCAGGTCTTGTTTTTCTGGAACCATCTTTTAAGCCGGACGGCAATATTATGGTGCGCGGTTTTTGGCAACATGTTGTTTTGGATGGTCGTGCTGCTGCAATATCTATTAAGGGCTCGAATATTAAGATATTTTTCTTATTTTAGCGGGTTGCTGGCCCTTGTTTTCATCATGACGGCCTTTTATAATTATTATGAATACGCGTTTCAAAAACAGGCGGTTGTATTGCCGGAAACACTTGCCGTGCGAGCCGGCCTGTCGGATGAGGATACGGAATTGTTTCGACTTCATGCCGGCAGTCGGGTGCGGATTGAAAAAGAAAAGGATGATTGTTACAGAATTTTATTTTCAGAAGGCAAGATCGGGTGGGTAAAGAAAAGCCAGGTGGAAGTGATTTAAGCAAACATGGGGATGAAAAAAAAGCCGGCCAACAGAAATATAGAATTTATTTTTGAATAATGTTATGGATTGAATGCTGGAAATTTTACCAATCCATTCAGGTCGGAGTCGAATTTGACCGGAAGAGACGAAATTTCATCAACGGAAAAATTGCTCGGCGTCATCCGCAATGAAAGGCAAGCATTGAAATTGCCCATGGGTTTTCGCAAGACCGCCGGCCGATCAAGTTTATTTTCGTCTTCAAATATCACAAAAAAAATTTCCCTTGGAAAAACCGTGACCGTGGGAGTGGTTGCCGGGCACAAGGACCTGACCTTGGCCATGATGCGCAGCCTGGGGGAACGCAAATATACCCTCCTTGATTTTCAGAAAATTCCCCTGGGAGCGGAAATGGGCAGAGGCCAGCCCCATTTCCCGCTTTTTCTGAAAAATGCACTGAAACAATTTTGTGGCGATCATGATAACATCCAGCTCTGGACATCGATCCCATCTGCCCGGGTTGAAATCCGCTTTGTAAAAATACCCAAAGTACCGGAAAATCAAATTGCCAATGCTGTGTATTGGTCATACAAAAAACTAGTCCCTTTTGATGACCGGGAGATGATTTTTGATTTTGAACTGCTGGGCGAAGCTATTGAAAACAGCGGCCGGCGAATCCAAGCAATAGCCTATTCAGCTCCGCGGGCTGAAGTCGAATCGTGGAAAAAGCTTTTTTCCGACATCGGTTTCCCTTTGACCGGCTTGTCCATTGTTCCGTTTGCGCTACAGAATTTGTTCAGAACCCACCTGTTCGATCATCAACGCGAACATATTTGTACCCTGTATATCGGCCAGGATTGGTCCCGTATCGATATCTTTTCAGAGGGCAGGCTGGTTTTATCCCGTGATATCAAGACCGGAATGAACAGCTTCATTGAGTCCATCCGCTGGGGATTAAATGCGAACAAGCAAACCGAAGCGGGTGGGGTGGAAGCCGCTGCGGCGCTGGAGTATCTTGAAGCAGTCGCGGAAAGCCGGCCGCCGGACCAGGGCCTTCAGGCCGCCGGTTTTGACGAGGCCAAACGTGTGTTTCTAAATATTCTGCGACCATCAAATTTAAACGATCCTGGTGGGATTGCGGTCGGGCCTGGGGGACCGGAAATTTTAGGAATGATAGCCCCGGTATTGGACCGCTTGATCAGGCAGGTGGAGCGCACCCTCGAGCACTTCTCCCTGCATTTCGACCACAAATCGATTAATAAACTATATCTGGGCGGGGAAATCAGCGGGCGCAATCCCATCGTTGAGATGATGAATGACCAATTCGGTTACCCCATCCATCATCTTAATCCCTTTTCCACATCCATTATACCCCTTGACCATCCCCGGCTTCCGCAAACCGTTGCGGAAAAAGATTCGTTTGTGCCGGCCATCGGTCTGGCCCTTTCCAACAAGGCCCTGACCCCCAATCTGCTCTATACCTACAGATCAAAAGCCATTCAAACCAAAATTCAAAGAATGAATCAGGTTGTTTTCAGTGCCTTCATATTTCTGATTTTGGTTTGTCTGGGGATTTATTATCATCAGGAAAAGCAGATAAATCAAAAAAAGGAACAAGCAAAAAATCTTGAGCAACAATATACCGGCAAAAGCCCCATCATCGACCAGGATCTGGTCCAACAAATGGTAGCAAAAGTAAGTGAAGATAATAAACAGATGGTGGCAAACGCCCAAAGATATCTGGGGGTATCCATCCTGAACGAATTGGCGGAACTGACCCCCGGGAATATCTGCCTGACCAATATAAAACTGGAGCTCGGGTCCGGGGAGGATAAAGGCAGAAAATCCCAACATGTGCTGTTTATAGAAGGAGTGGTTGCCGATTCATCCGCGGAGCAGGAATCCGACCTGGCCCAATATTTGTTTGCGCTGAACAGCTCGCCATTGTTCAAACAATCAACGGTGCTGCAGAAGACAGTGGAAAACCGCCAAGGGGGAAAAAGACTGGGTTTTAAGATGAAGGTGGAGACAATCTGATGCCGACAAGACCAGTGGACAATCGTATACCGAAATTACCTAGGCGCACGCTGGCATATACGGCTTTTTGTTTTGCCGGTGTCTTGATTTTTTTTATAGCCGGACTTCTACCCAATCAACATAAAATATTCCTGCTGGACAAAGATATTGAACGCCTTCATCAGGACATGAAAAAACAGACCATGCTTATTCCTGTATTTCAAAAGGTTCATCAGTCCATGCAGGGCCGGGAAAAACAGGCTCTGGCTTTTCCCAAAAAAGAAGAATATCCCATTGCGCGGCTCGGTGATTTACCGGTTATATTGCAATCCCTGGCCGGGGAAAGTGAAATGATTTTTCATTCCGCCATTCCGGATGTGAACATGCTGCGAAACGGTCTAGGCCGTCTGCGCATGCATTTATCACTTGGCGGCGATTTCATTCGCTTCCATGATTTTTTGATTCATCTGGGTAAGCTAGCCTATCTGGACCAAATCGAAGCCATTACCATCAGTACTGAAAATGGTGTTGGAAAGTTCGGTTTACAGGTGCTATTTTGGATTGAGAAATAAATTCTAGATATTCAGGCGCACAGAATGAATGCACGTGAAAAAGGAATAGTCGGTTTAATGGTGGGGACAGTGATTTTTGGTGCATTTCATTTTTTCAGTCCCGGGGTCAAGCTCGGACCCCTTAAAGCCCAAGAAGAATTAAAGGAGCTTGATCAATTTATCGTCAGCATGGCGGCGACCCTGAACAAACCGGATCTTGTGGAAGCGCGGTATATACTTGAAAAAGCAGCGGCACCTTGCCGCAAAAATCCTTTTTGGGCGGAAAAAGTCGAACCGCAAGTTGTTGCGAAAAAAGAAGACCTGCCCCAACCCGAGCATGCATTTATCTATTCCGGATTCGTTTGCCTAGGCAACAAGATGTTGGCGATTATCAACGGATTGGAATATGAAAGCGGGGACATGCTTGATCCGGGCGGATATCGGGTCGGACGCATAACAGCCGAACAAGTGATTTTGAACAGGGGACTAAAAGAGAATAAAGTCCTGCAGTTGATGAACGAGAATCGTTAAAACCAACATCGGTGGTGATGAAGATTTATGCGCAAACACCAGGCCAATGATAGTCGACAAGGCGCTTATCTGGCCGTAATTGTATTGGTGATTACGGCGATGGGTTGCGGGGATGAAGCCCGCATCAAACCGGATCCTTCCTTTCAGAAATGGCAGGTAAAGGCGGAAACTTCAAAAGGGACTTCACCGGTGAGCAAAAAGCATGCGGTTGCTTTTTCCGACCGGAGAGAATCAACCACGGCAGAGGGTGAAATGTCGCTGCCGTTGACGCGACCGCTCCCGACTCAACCCATTACCATGTCCTTGAAGGATACCCAGGTAAGCACGGTGCTGCGCGCTTTAGCCCGGGCGGTTGATTTGAATATCCTGGTCAATGAGAAAGTCGCGGCCAAGACCACCATAAACGTTAAGGAGGCCCGCTGGGATGAGCTGTTTACCGCCCTGCTGCGCTCCAATGGGCTGACCTATGCCTGGGAGGGAAATCTTCTACGGGTCATGACCTTGGAGGATATGGAGCATGAATTGAAGCGCACTTCCCAGGACAGGGATTTGCGCCTGGCCAAGCCTTTGAAGACCAACATTATCCCCATTCACTACGCCGATGAACAAAAGCTGAAGGGCAGTCTTGAAAAATTCCTCTCCATTGGCAAAGACGGTAAAAGCATCGGGTCCATCATGGTGGACGAACATACCCGGGCCCTGATCATCCAGGCCGTCGAAGATGATATGGAGCAGTTGATGGGGTTGATCGACCAGTTGGATCATCCCATCCCCCAGGTGCTGATTGAGGCCAATATTATCGAGGCCGGCCGTGAAGTGGCGCGGGAGCTGGGCATTCAATGGGGCGGGCTGGCGGTTCATAAAGGGACGGTGAACCACTATGTAACCGCCGGAGCCAAGAGCAGCGGTGTAACCGGCGGCACGCTGAATGACCCCATCAAGCCGACTTCAGGCATGGCGGTAAATTTCCCTGCGGCGCTTTCAGGGGGAACCGGCATGAGCATCGGGTATGTGGCGGAAAATGTGGGCGGAAATATCTTGACGGTGCAGCTATCGGCCTTGCAGAAGGAGGGCAAATTGAATATCTTGTCCAGTCCTTCCATTACCAGCATCGATAATCAAATCGCCGTCATCGAAGCCGGAACCAATGTGCCTTTTCAGACTGTTTCCAAAGAAGGCAATATCAACATCGAGTGGAAGGAAGCCGTGCTCAAGCTGGAGGTCAAGCCCAATGTGATTGATGAGAGCACGGTGAAACTGCTGATTAAAACCAACAAGGATGAGCTGGATTTTTCAAACAGTGTGGCTGGAAATCCGACCATCATTACCAAAAAAGCGGAAACCAGCGTGGTCCTGATGGACGGGCAGACCACTGTCATCGGTGGTTTGAACAAACAGACCAATCAGAATACAGACACGGGTGTACCGTGGCTGCAGAATATCCCCCTGTTGGGATACCTTTTCAGGGGACAGGGCTCTGCGGATAAAATGGAAGATATCCTCATCTTTATCACTCCGCATATTTTAAAAGAACAGGCGGCGCGGGAACCGGCCGAACCAGGCGCAAGCTTGACTCCTGCTGAAAAAACGGATTTGCCCAAAGTCAAAGATGCTGAACAGCCGGCAGAGCCGCCGGCCCATCCCCCGCAAGCCGGGCTGCCTGAGAGCCCATCTTTCACTTCCTTTGCTTCCCGACCGTCTGAGCCGCCGGCGATCATCGGCCGGATTGCGGTTGGATCAGGACAAACCCTGTGGGAGATGATGCAGATGGTATATGGGGATTATCAGCCCGCTCACTTGCAGACACTGCTGCGCTACAATCCGCATATCCGGACGCCGGAGCGCCTGCAGATCGGTCAAATGATCAATTTTCCGGCCATACCGGCTATGGCTCGCAGCGGAGCAGCGGCCCGCAGTTGGATCAAGATCGCCCATTTTGGAACCCTGGCCGAGGCCCTGCAATATCTGCAAAGGTATTCACCTGCTGATCCACCCGTGCGCTTATTGCCCTATTGGAATGAGTCAGAGGGGCCGGGCTTTGAAATATTGCTGCAGGATCATTTTCCAGATGCCGAAGCAGCCCAGGCTGAAATCGAGCGCCTGCCGCCGGAGCTGTCTGCCCAGGCCCTGGTGAAATCCGGCTGGGGGGCGGGGACGCTTTTTTATGCCGACCCGTATAAAAGCAATTAGGAATTAGGAATTATGAATTATGAATCAAGGTATTCTATCAGTAATTCCTAATTCGTAATTCCTAATTCATAATTGTTTTTAAGGAGGGTTATGGAGTATTTTGAAATCCTCAATCTGAAGCAGGAGCCTTTTTCCAACTCACCGGACCCGGACTTCTTCTTCCAGAGCAGGCAGCACATGGATTGCTTGCAAAAGCTGGAAATTGCCATCCGGCTGAAAAGGGGATTGAATGTGGTTGTGGGAGAAGTGGGAACCGGCAAAACCACTCTTTGCCGGCAATTGATCCGCCGGCTGGCCCTTGATAAAGAAATAGAGACCCATTTGCTCTTGGATCCCGGTTTTCCTTCCCCGGCTGATTTTCTGCAAGCCCTTGCCGGCATGTTCGGCAACAGCCCGGCCGGCCCTTCAGAAGGAGAGCAAAATGTCAAGGAAGAGATCAAACAATATCTCTACCGGAAAGGGGTGGATGAAAAAAAGATCATCATTCTGATTATCGACGAAGGCCAAAAAATCACCGGGGATTGTCTGGAGCTTTTGCGGGAATTGCTGAATTATGAGACCAATGAGCATAAACTGCTTCAGATCGTCGTTTTCGCCCAGCAAGAATTTGAGCAGGCAGCCCGGAAACATGCCAATTTTACCGATCGCATCAATCTCTATTTCCGTTTGGGTCCTTTGAAATATCAAGACACCCGCCGTTTGATTGAATTTCGCCTGGCCCAGGCCGGCCACGCAACAAGCACACATCGATTTTTCACCCAGCCGGCGGTTTGGGCCTTGTATCGGTCCACCAAAGGCTATCCGCGTAAAGTCATCAACCTCTGCCATGCTTGCATCCTGGCCATGATCATTCAAAATCGATCCCAGGTGGGCTGGTTCCTGGTGCGCGCGTGTACCGGCCGCATATTCCCGCCAAGCAGCCAAAAGGTACGCAGTTTATCCTTTGCAATGGTTGGCGTATTGTTTCTGTCAGCAGCCCTTTTGTTTATCAATGCTCAATGGCGCGCCAGCCTTTTTCCCCCTCAGGCCCAAACCATGGCAGTTGAAAACAGGGATTGGCAGCCACCAGGCCCGGCAACAACAACTGAATCGCTTTCAGCAGAAGCAAAGGCCGAAAGCGGGATTATGTTAAAAGCCGATGGTCCGCCAAGGGAACTTCCAATAGATGAAGAAGCAAAGCCCCCTGGATTCCCGCCGCTCATGGGGCAGTTGGCCATGCATCAGGGCGGGTCGCTGTCAAAAATGATCCAGCAGGTTTATGGGGAATTCAATCCCGGTTATTTGGAGGCGGTGTTAAAGGTCAATCCGCTTGTCCGGCGACTAGAAGCCATTGAGACCGGCAGATTGATCAATTTCCCGGCCATTCCGGCTCGGGAACGCTTAGTTGATTTGAAATGTTCGTGGATTCAATTGGATGAAAAAGAGGATTTGGCCCAAGCCGTATCCTGTCTGCGCAAGTACCGGGAGCAGGGGCTGCTGGTGCGCTTGATGCCCTTGTTTCACCCCCGCAGCGGATTTAAATTCGTCATTATTCTGAGGGAATATTTGCTTGATGAAGCTGCAGTGAAAAATCGGCTGGCCGGATTGCCCCAGGAAATAATGAAGACCGCCAAAAAAATTCAGGCATGGGGGGATGGGCAGACCATATTGTTTGCCGATCCGTATTTGATGTAGCTGTTTTCAAATCTTCCCGGCAAGGAAGGATGGAACAGTTGCAAACCGTTATGTGAAGGCTGCAAAGCGGGTAAAATTGAAAAATAAGAAGAAATTGGGTGAGATGTTGTTGGAGGCGGGCCTGTTGACGGAAGCGCAATTGGACCAGGCCATGGGCCTACATAAAAAGCAGAATGTAAAGCTCGGCCAGGTACTGGTGCGGGAAGGCATAGTCAGCGGTTCCCAGATTGCCGACATTGTTTCCAGGCAGTTGAAAATAGAGAAATACAACCCCAGCCGCTATCCCATTGACATGAATCTTGCCAAGATCATCCCGGCGGATGTTGCGCAGAAATATCAAGTCGCGCCCCTGAAAAAGGATCGCTTTCTGCTCAAGCTGGCCATGACGGATCCCATGGATATCAATGCCATGGATGCGATTGAAGTCTTTACCAATACGGAAGTGGAAGCCGTGATCTGCACGGATAAGGAACTGAATCATCTCATCAGCAGCATTTATGGAACCTACTCCGGAATCGGCGGCATTCTGGAGAACATGGAAGAAATGCAATTCGAACGTTCCGACGAAGCTGAAAAAGAAACCGCCGTGGAGGATGTGGAGGTCGGGTCCCTGCAGGATATGGCCGAAGAGGCGCCGGTTATCCGGCTGGTCAATTCCATTTTGTCACAAGCCGTGCGGGAGGGAGCCAGTGATATTCATATCAGTCCGGAAAAGGACTATGTGCAGGTACGGTTTCGCGTGGATGGAAAGCTTCATGAAGTTCCGTCACCGCCAAAATCCATGTTTTTATTAATAATTTCACGGCTAAAAATCCTGGCCAATATGGATATCGCTGTTTCCAGGCTACCCCAGGACGGACGTTTCACCGTGCGCATGGATCGGAAAGAGATCAACATCCGGGTTTCCACCATTCCCACCATTTATGGTGAAAATATGGTCCTGCGACTGCTGGATACCAGCGGTGGTATCTATTCCCTAGAGCATCTTGGAATTTCGCCCCAGGACTGCCGCAAGCTGGAGTCCATGATTTATCAGCCCTACGGCATGATTTTGAGCACCGGCCCCACCGGCAGCGGCAAAAGCACATGCCTGTATTCGATTTTACGGAAGATCAACCAGGCGGATATCAATATCATTACCCTGGAGGATCCGGTGGAATACCGCATTGACAAGATCCGGCAGATTCAACTGAATCGAAAGGCCGGCATGACCTTTGCCGGTGGGCTGCGCTCGGTCATGCGCCAGGATCCGGACGTGATCATGGTGGGGGAGATCCGGGATTCTGAAACCGCCACCATTGCTGTTCAGGCCGCCTTGACTGGTCATCGGGTGCTCAGCACGGTTCATACCAATGATGCGGCCGGTGCCATCACCCGCTTTATCGATATGGGCATCGAGCCTTTTCTGGTCTCCTCCGTGATGTTGATCTCCATTGCCCAACGCCTGGTCCGGCGAGTCTGCACCTATTGCAAAAAACCCTATCACCCACCCCAGGCAGCCCTGGAATATTGGGGGCTGGACAAAATCGAGGGGGCTAATTTCGTCAAGGGCAGCGGCTGTTTCAACTGCATGGATACGGGCTACAAAGGCAGAATTGGTATTTATGAAGTATTGCGGATTGATGAAATGGTCCAGGATATGATCTTGAAAAGGTTTTCAGCCCAGGAAATCACCCGGGCTGCCAAGCGCAACGGCACATTGAACACCTTAAAAGAAGATGCTGCCAATAAGGTTCTGGAAGGGATCACGACCCTGGAAGAGGCGGCTTCAGCAGTCATGGTTTAAAATATCATTCGCTCTTGATCCAATTGGGTGGGTATGCCGAAATACAAATATACGGCCATTGATGAATTCGGTGCGGAAAAGACCGGGGTCCTGGAAGCCGACTCTTCTGAAATGGCGCACAATTTGCTCAGCGCCCGGGGATTGATACCCAGTCGCGTTGTCAGCGCGGCAACAGCCGCCTCTGGTTTTAGCTGGAAGGCGCTTAATGAACGCCTGACCCCCATCAAGGCCCCTGAGCTGATTATTTTTACAAAACAATTCAGGACGATGTTACGTTCCGGGATTCCCATGATCAAATTGTTGCAGGTTCTGGAAACCCAAACGGAAAATCCGCGCCTTAAAACCATTATTTTGGCAATATCCGAAGATATTCGCGAAGGCGCTAGTCTTCAGGACGCATTTCGCAAGCACCCCCAAGCTTTTTCCCACCTTTACTGCAGCATGATTCAGGCCGGGGAGGCTAGCGGCGCCTTGCCCGAAGTACTGGAGCGACTTTCTTACATAATTGAGCATGAGCACAAAATCAAATCCGATGTCAAAGCCGCGCTTCAATATCCCATCATTGTGATTATGCTGTTGTTTGTGGCCTTTTTTACCCTATTGACCATGGTAATCCCGAAATTCGTTCGGATTTTTTTAAGCGCCGGTCTGTCCTTGCCTTGGCCCACCAAGGTGTGCTTAGGGCTGTACCAGATGATCAGCGAATTCTGGCTGGGGATCACGGCAGGCAGTGTAATCGTATTGGTTGCTATCATTTATTATCTCCGCACCGAGGGCGGCGCATATCTCAAGGATGCGGTGCTGTTGCGGATTCCCATTGTGGGCGGACTTTTTCTCAAGGCTGCCATGTCCAGATTCGCAAGCATTTTTGCCATATTGCAATCAAGCGGGGTTGAAATCCGTGAATCCATGAAGATTTTGATCGGCACCATCGGCAACAGGGCCATTTCCCGTGAGTTTGAAAGGATCACCAATCGCCTGGAAGAGGGCCGGGGTATTTCAGGTCCGCTGAATGATGCCGCGTATTTTACCCCCATTGTGGTCAACATGGTGGGGATCGGTGAAGAGTCTGGGAAATTGGATGAAATGTTGGGAGAGATTTCCACCCATTATGATTTCGAGCTTGAATATGCAATGAAAAAGCTTGCCGATGCCATCGGCCCGATCCTGACCATCGGTCTTGCTGTTGTTATCGGTTTTTTCGCTTTAGCCGTATTTTTACCCATGTGGGACATGACCAAAATGGTGCACTAATAAACTTTGATTCTGATGAAAGAAAATCGGTTTTATATCAGCCTATACATTATCATTCCGCTCATCGTGGCCGGCTTGACAGTGATTTCCGCCCTGGTGGCTTTTCGTTTAACCGAATATTGCATGAAACAGGGCTTTAATTCCGGCAACGCCGTTGTGTATTGGACCTTTTTAATTGCTTTTATTGCCTCCATTTGCGGGCTGGTGCTGGTTTGGTTCTTGCTGAGTCCGGCCCAACGCTTCATCGACCATGCCGACCGAATTCCGGCAATATCCAGCCGTAAGCAGGAAATCGAGCCGGAGCAGAAGGTGAGCGAGCTGGCCCATATGGAGCATATTTTTCACACCGTAACAGACGTGTTGAGCAAATTTGACGCCCAGCAATCCTTTCCGGAAATCATTGGTGAGAGCAGACTTATGCGCAGTGTGCTCAGCCAGATCACCAAGGTGGCGCCCACGGATTCAACCGTGCTGATCATGGGGGAAAGCGGGACCGGAAAAGAGTTGGTGGCGGCAAGTATTTATAATCACAGCAGGCGCCAGGGGCGGCCTTTCATCAAGCTGAATTGCGCCGCCATCCCTGTGGAATTGCTGGAAAGTGAATTGTTCGGTCATGAAAAGGGTGCTTTTACCGGAGCTGTCAGCCAACGGGCCGGCAAATTCGAGCTAGCCCATACCGGAACCCTTTTCCTGGATGAAATCGGCGATATGCCATTGGCATTGCAGGCGAAAATTTTACGTGTGCTCCAGGAAAAGGAATTTGATCGGGTAGGGGGTTCCAAGCCGGTCAAGGTGGATGTCCGGGTGATTGCCGCCACTAATAAAAATATATCGAAAATGGTGGCTGAAGGCAGTTTCCGGGAAGACCTGTTATATCGTTTAAATGTTTTTTCACTGCACCTGCCTCCCTTGCGTGAGCGCCGGGAAGATATTCCCCTTTTGATCCATGCTTTTTTGAAAAATATTCAAAAGAATTCGGTAACAATCGCGGAAGAGGCCATGCAACGGTTTTTGAACTATAACTGGCCCGGCAATGTGCGCGAACTGCAAAACGCTGTTGAGCGGGCTGCGGTGATGTGTCTTGATCAAATCAAGGTCAGCCACCTACCATCTAATATCAGCGGGCTTAATTTAACATGCAGCGGCTCAACACTGGATTTTACAGGTTCCATTGACGAGTATTTAAATGCAATGGAAAAACGCTTGGTCATGGAGGCGTTGAAAAAAGCCAATGGAATTCAGGTGGAAGCTGCCAAAATATTAAAAATCAATCAACGCAGTTTATGGCACCGGGTCAAAAAATATAACATCGAAATCGCAGCCATTAAAGCTACAAATAATGGAGCTTAAAGCTACAAAATCTGTAGATAGTCGGTTTGAAGGGCTGAATAGAGAAGAGGCTATGGTTATGGATTGTAATTGTTTTACATATAATTTTGATATATTAAATTTGGTAATTAAAATTTTGAACATTTCTGGTCCAAATTATGCTAATAAATTGTATTAAGTAAGAGCTATAAGCAAAACAGAGCCCAATAGCATCATGCTCTAGTGGCGGAAAACTCGGCAATCGTCAGACCTGAAAGGAGATCTTTATTCATGCAAATGGACATGGAGGCTGGGAAAAAGAAGAAGTTGCGTCATGATGAGCGGGGCTTTACCCTGGTTGAAA
The DNA here is from genome assembly GCA_020723325.1 of Desulfosudis oleivorans. Lineage (GTDB taxonomy): Bacteria > Desulfobacterota > Desulfobacteria > Desulfobacterales > SURF-7 > DYJD01. The sequence continues at coordinate 128,804 of DYJD01000001.1, forward strand.
TCATTGCTGTCCTGGTCATTTTAGGGATTCTCGCAGCCGTTGCCATTCCCAAGTATTTCGACCTTCAACGTGAGGCCCGTACCAAGGCCATGGCCGGCGCCATGGGTGAGGCGGTCGGCCGGGTGAATCAAAAATTCGGCATTGCGCTTCTCAGAGGGTCAACAGCAAGCCAAATTGTTTATACCACGGAGGAGCTAGGCGCGGATCTGGGTGATTTCACGCTGGCATCCTCAGGCGCAGTCGGTGTAGGCGCTAGCGGCAATATTCTACTAACAGTATCTGGAAAAGCAGGCACACCCTTGGCCGGTGAGGTCATGAGCAGAAATGTACCGCGGCCGACACCACCGTAATTCTGGCTTTTCAGGATTATGATTGATCTATGGAACAAGCCAGAGTCCTTTTGCGCGTCGGATTTCGGTGAGGATTGCCAGCGCCGGCCCATGCTGAGGGTCTGAGCGCAAGGCTATTTCCAGCAATTCCAATGCTTTGTCATGATTACCCGCCTGCAGCATAATCGCACCCAAAGCGGACAATAAATTCGGATTGTCAGGCCAATAAAGCAAAGCTTCGTCGATATATTTTTGTGCCTGTGTATACTGTTTTAATGCAATCATGGTTCGACCGACCTCATACCAGATCGGTGCATATCCGGTATGGGTCTTCAGGGCTGTTTTGAAATAATCCAGGGCAACCGGATAATTCTGTAGATAATAGGCGTAATATAGGCCCATGTTATAATATAGCATGCTGATCTGATCCTTTTGAAGAAAGCGGTTGAGGTCGGCAGCCATTTGGTATTCCTCCATGGCTTTTTGGAAAAGACCGTTGTTCCAATAACATTTTCCCAGATTCAGATGGGAGATGCTCAAGCGCGGCGCCTTTTCAGCAATATCTTGCCACAGCCTGGTTTCATCTAAAAATAAATTATTGCGCATATAAACTGTGTGACCTTGACAAGCCAGCCAAATGGCCAGACCGGCTTTTAATAAAAATTTGACGGCCCGACTGGATTGATAATATTTCAGGCATTTGAAAAAAAAGAGGGTCAACGGCAAGAAAAACAGGATCGAGGGCAGATAATTACGATGTTCGTAAATCAAATCTAATGGGAAAATGCTGCTCTCTATGAGGTGGTTCAGAAAAAAAAAGAGCAGGCAATAGGATAAAAGGGGCTTTTTGCGATGAAGCCAAATAGGGGCTCCGGCCAAACCCAGGCAAACGACAAGTGCCGGTAGGGTCGACCACGGCTGCCAAAGACCAGTGGATAGTTCGACATCATGGATCAACGAGAGCCGCGAAGACAGTGGATACAGCAACAGGGAAATATAAAACAGGACCACCCTTGGTTGGGTCAGCAAACGCTCCTGAAGGGTGAATGATCTGCCCTGGTAGCTTTTAATGAGCCAATCCAGATTAAACCATATAACCATAGTGATAAAAATGATTGCCAAGAGCAGCATCAAGCCGGGGATGAGGCGACTCGGGACATTGGGGCGATTGGTTCTCAGAAGGATAATGTCATATAAGAACAGGCTGACGGGCAGCATGGCGGCATTTTCCTTGGAAGCCATGGAAAGCAGACCGGAAAAAGCGCAAAGCAGAAACCAGCCTGTTTTATGGGATAGGGAGGGAGCCAGCCGGCCGCGGAGATAGGCATACATGGCCAGGATATAAAACAAAGCGGCCATGGAAGCCATGCGTTGAACCAGGTAGGTGACGGCGGTTACCTGAATGGGATGAGTGGCCCAGAAGAACATTGACAACAATGCAATGGGATAGGCATTTCTTGAATAGATCCCCTGGTGAACCGGAAGTTGCAGGGAGCGGTAAATGAACAAAAATAAAAAGATTGCCGCACAATAATGAATGCCGAAATTAACCAGATGGTAGCCAAATACATTCAGCTTGCCCAAGCGATGGTTCAGTGCAAAAGTGAAAAAGGAAAAGGGCCGCCTGTCTATACTGCCGTCAGGATTGATGCCGGAAAAGGATTTGCGGATGCCCGACCACGAGAGTTTGTTTAAATGCACATTGGGGTTATCCACTATATTCACGCCGTCGTCGTATTGCCAACCGGCCTTGAAGGCATTGTGGTAAATCAGAAGCAGGCAAACCAAGAGGGAAAATAAAACAAAAGCGTATTGTCGCAGTCTCAATCCGTTGTTTTCCACAATATTGGTAAGGTTGCCGGGCATTGGTACAAGCTCATCCCCGACTTGAATTCAAGGTCCAATATATCCCTAATGGTGCGGTACATGCGCACACCATCCACGAACATATCCAATGATCGAAGCCATCATTTTGTATTACTCTTGTTCCACAAAGAACACTGAATTGCAATTAAAATGGATAGGATAAACTGAAATGTGTTTGCTCGGACTAACTATTGTCTCATAATCGCAGTCGATATCCATTGCTGCCCCGCTATCGGCTGTAATCAGTATTTCAGTTGCCGGATGGGCCATAATCGGGTCATCAGCATATCCGCTCGCTACAAAAACAGGTATTTTCACGCCCATCTTCCTTACCTCCCTCACGGCCTCCTTGCCGTCCATGGCGCCCGGAATGGTGAGGTCAAAAATTTAGGTATCCCGATCCCGCAATCCTTGACCGATTTTTTTTACATAATTGCCCGCTGGCAGGACTGCGTTTTCCTTGCCGTTCAATGCGATATTTCGTGCTGTAATTTTTATGGTTCCGCCTGCAAGATCGCCGAGCGAATCCAGCTTTTAAATCTGGTTCAGGCGCTGCATAAGCTGCTCGTTCTCACCTTCAGCGCGTTTCCGCTCGGTGATGTCTCTGACATTTACTGCTACTCCGCGAATATCGGGATTTTCCAACTGGTTCGTGCCCCATGCTTCCAGTTTTTTATATCCAAGCATTTTTTCGACGACATCGCTTACATGAATTTGCAACCCGTTTTTATCCAATATCGTAATGGAATCGGTTGAGTTTTTAAACAGCTCTTTAAAGCGCCGCTTGCTTGCGTGTAAGACCTCCTTCGCTTTCTTCTTTTCGGTTACATCCCTAAACAGCACTGCCATTTTGTTGGTTTCGGTCTGAAAAGCGGAAATTTCAAAGGCTCCGGAAATACTCTGATCATCCGAATAGAGTATCTGCTCCATGTTGAAAGGTATGCCGTTCCGTGCGACATCCCGGTATGCATCGGGAATATTAGTAGTCGTTAAATTGGGAAACGCCTCCTCGATGGTTTTTCCGATAAACTGATCGTTTTTCACCGTGAGGATGATCTCACCCCATACGATCATACCGTTCTTCCTGAGATAGCGCTTTTGAATCGTCGCGGTTTCCAGCGCGCCATCAATAATCGACTTTAATTCCTGCATGCCAAGGTCACGGTCCTTTGGATGCGTGACCTCTGTTATTGTTTTACCCGTCAGTTCTTTTTCAGGATATCCAAGGAATCGGCAGAAGGCATCATTACAGTGGATAAAACGTTTGTCGGTCCCGACCATAACCATACCCACGGGCGATCGCGCGAAAAGAGTTTAAAATTTGAACTCACTTTCCCTGAGAACGCTTTCCATGAATCTTTCAATCTTGATATTAGATGATCCTTTTCCCGCGATTATGATCTAATGATCATCAGTCCCTGAGATTAGCAGGAACCGCCATCAGCGTCAAACATAGCATTTGAGGAGGTTGATGGGCAAGTCCCGAAGTCAGTCAGATCTATGTTTGAAGAGATGCGGAGAAGTTCGACCAATTTGCTGCCGATGATGCCGGAATCAGTGAAATAACGGATACGTTGCAAAAAACTGTCCGCTTAATTTTTGCATGCGATTGCCCAATATCCCTAACTTAACTGTCAGAAACTTGACACAGGTATAGAAATGTACTATTAGAAACGCCTTCAACGTTTGTAAAACATCCCACCAGAATTTTAATGGGTAAATATGAATAAAAAAACAATTTTCGTGATGTTGATTAGCATTCTTGTTAGTCTGTCTCAAACCTTTGCCGATGACCTTTTTGAAATTAAAAGCCGCTGGCCTTATGGTAGTGCTCGAGTAGTCATCGGAGACCCCATGCGTGGCGTAGTCTTTTTGGGTGCCGGCGGCGCAGTGGTTGCCCTTGACCAGGCATTAAACCAATTGTCAATGTTCACCTTTCCTAGAGTTGTTGAGCATTTGAGCCTGGATGTTAATCGGCTGTATGTGTCTGATGCTGCCGGATTCTGCGCCATCGACACCAAAAATCCTGCAGCCATGACCTTGTTAGGTACTTATTCAGGCGCAATCGATGCCATTTCATTTGCTGGAGGAGTGGCCTATGTGATGGATGGGACCACCTTGCATATCCTGAATGCAGAGGATGCCACAGCAATTTCAATAATTGGCTCACTGAGTTTTCCTGTCAATCCTGAAGCTCTTCGGATGGCCCATACACAGTTGACGCTTACAAATAATTTGCTCTATGTCATCGTAGGAAATACGCTGTTTGTGGTAGATGTCTCCTCTCCAGCCCATCCGTCCTTGCTTTCATCATACGGCGACGGGCAGGAGGAGTTAAAGGCGCTTGCTGCATCGGGAAATCTGGTATACATCGGGATCGGACAGAACTTGGAAATACTAGATCTTTCGAAGCCTTCACAACTATCCTCGGTTTCCCGGCATCGCGTGGGGCCGGCGCACTTTCCCGATTTTCAATCATTCTTTGTTTCAGGAAATTATCTCTATATTGCAGATAGTTCTGAAGGATTATGGGTGGTCGACGTGATCGATCCTTTTACTCCCCGCGACCTGGGAGCCTTTTTTTCCTGCTGCGCTTGGGATGTCTACCATGATGGTAAGCGTATCTATTTTACCGTTTTGAACCAAGGTTTGTTGGCCTTGGACTCCACTGATCCAACTCTTGGAATTTACACGTTTGAAGAAACTAGCGACATCTCGATTTCAAAAGGAATAGCTGGGGTATTGCAATGGACGCAACAAGAACGCCTGCAATTAATGCGCATCAACAAGACGGACCCACCCCAAATTCTGGGTTCCCTGCCCGTAAACGGAATGAGAGTCAAGTTATCCGAAAAACGAGCGTGTGTGGCCGATATTTTCAGGGCAACCATTGCATTGTTTGATATTAGCAATCCCAGTATGCCTGTACAGACCGCTGTTTACGAAGATGGAAGCATTTCAGGACTGACATTCAATCAGGGGCTTTTTATCACCGATACTCTATTGGCCTATTCAACTGCAGAAAACGGTATCTATTTTATCGATATTTCCAATCCTACCCAACCCATCCAGATCGGACAATTGCTGGGGAAAAAGAATGGCGTGCATATTGAAGGTAGCATGCTCTATACCTTGCAAGATAATGAACTTGTTTTTATTGACATCACCAATCCTGGTCAATCGCAACAAATCGGTGCGATCAACGTGGGGCAGAACAACCGGGGATTCAAGGTTTGGGGAGATCGGGCTTGCGTTTACGGTGAGACTTCTTGCCAGATAATCGACATTTCAAATCCGGCCGCCCCCACGACTATTGGAAGCATACAAACGGATGCAACGATTCTACAGCTCGAACATGAAGGGACATATATTTATATTTTTGGAAAAATCGGCGATTTTTACAAAATTAAGGTATTGGATATTTCCAACCCCGCCGACCTTCACCAAGCCGGTGAGTTGATTTCGAATCAGAATGTATCCGAGTTTGGTATCGAGGAAGGTCGGGCATATATCGCAGCCGGTCATATGGGATTCAAAATCCTTGATCTCTCAAATGTAGAAAAGCTAACCACAATTCAACCCTATCACACGCCAGGCACGCTGGTAGACATTTGTTATGCGGATAAGCGTCTTTACGCAGTGTGCGATTCGGGCCTGGATGGGTCATGGATAAAAGGATTCTATTCTTTTCAAGCCTCCAACCCTTCGTCCATTGAGATAATAGGCTTTTATGAATTTAAATGGGGCCATGAGTGCCCTGTCATTCGGGTATCGGGTGATTTTGCTTATGGACAATCCAATAGAGGCTTGGAAGCATTCGATGTCTCCAATCCTGCAAAGCCGCTTTATCTCACAACCGTGGCTCAGCCGGTCCAGCCCTCAGCCCTGAACACAGTCCTGATTTCAGGCCAGCGCATTTACCTCAAGGGCGCAAGTGATACAATTGATATTTTTGATATATCCAGCCCTTCAGCGCCTGTTTATCTTAGATCCATGGAAAGGATCAATCAGTTTACAATTCACGAAACCACAGCAGCAGCTTCTTTTCAATCAGAAGCCAATACTGAAATAAAAATAATTGATTTGGCAAATCTCCAAAATCCTCGCAGTGGAAACTTCGCCAACAGTGAAAAGATTGAAGCCATTGCCTATGATGGCCGATATGTCTTTTTAATAACAAGTAAAGCGGTGGAATTACAAAATAGTTATGCTTTCCGGATTTTAGATGTTACTATTCCCGAATCACCATCTCAAATCGGTGTATATGCCTTTGCTTCATCCTTTTCTCCATTTAGTGCAGGGCCGAATATCCACTTGGCAGGTAATAAAGCTTATATTAGCGGTGTTCAGAATGGATTGCATGTCATTGATATTTCTACACCGGCCAATCCAAAAGAAAAAAAAATCTATGACACACCTGGAGACAGCTATCAAATTTCACTATCAGATGAAAACATTTATATTGCGGACGGTCGCGGCGGTATTGCCGTATTGGGTGAGAAACCTATAGATCCGATCAACCCAGCAAAGAAGAATAGTGGTTGCTTTATCAGTACGATTTTCTAAGGCAACAAGCCCTTAATCAGATGGTTGCACGCATTAGCCTTCAGTCTATCCACCGGAGTTATGCCTCTGCTAAGCGCTTTTCAGGTATTTGGGATGATGGGCGTTTGACTTTGTATGAATCACCGCGCCTCATATAGGAAATACCTCCTAAGCTTTCGGTTTTAAAAACCTTCACTTCTGCGATCCAGGCCGCTGCGGCGGTCGGTTTGGGCTTGTCTTCTTTCCGGTCCGCTGTATGGCTGGCGGCGGAATTGGCGGATGAGATGTTCCAGCCAGGCGATCTGGGAGGCGGACAGGATTTCGAATTGCAGGGATTGCTTGCGGAGTTGAATTTCCGCTGGAAGGGATTGGAAAATTTCAATGTCCGCAATACGGCGCATGGCAAGGCCTTGCAGGCAAAACTCTTTTTCCAGAATCAACAAATCGAGACGAATAATTTCGTCGCGCCAGTCCAATTTTTCCGCGGAACGGAAGGATAGCCCGCCCAGACTGATATCCAGGATGGGCACCAGCAGGCGGTCCGAACCGGGTTGAATGACGGCAAAGGCATCCCCTTGGATAAGGATGCGTTCATGTTTTCGACGTTCGATGCCGGATTTTTCGTTTTCTGCCATATGGACCTCACTGTGCCATGATCCGTTTTTTAATCATTACCTGCTGCAGGAGCGGTTTCCGCCGCCATGGGGCCAAGCCGATGATCACGGGGCCGGAAAAATTTTGACATCATCAGCGCAGCCGGCGCCGGTCCACTACCTTACGGCTGGAATCAAAAGTGCCTGGCTCAACCAGTTTGACCAAGACCTCCCAGCCCAAAAATTCCGAGATTTCGCGGTGCAGGCGTTCCAGCAGAATGTTCTGTTTTTTCATTTCATCAAAAAAGGTGCTGTCGGATATTTCCAGCAGTACCACCAGTTGGTCCGATTTGTCGCGTTCCTCAATCACCAGTTGAAAAACCGGTTGACTGCCGATGATTTTTGAGATCAACCGGGCGATCTGTTCCGGTGCGATGCTGGTGCCCTTGATCACCACCACATCATCGCATTTTTGAAAGATTCTGGCAATGCGACTATGGGTGCGGCCACAGGGGCAGGGGGCATAATCGATGCTGGTCAGGTCGCCGGTACGGAAACGGATCAAGGGAAATGCTTCCTTGGAAATGGAAGTCAGCACCAGTTCGCCTTCCAGCCCAGGCGCTAAGGTTTCAAGGGTGACGGGGTTGACGATTTCCGGCAGAAAATGATCTTCGGCAATGTGCAAACCGTTTTTGGCCGGACATTCCCAGGCCACCCCGGGTCCGAACAATTCGGTCAAACCATAGGTGTCGGTGGCGGTGATGTGCATGCTGGTTTCAATGTCCGTGCGGGTGGCTTCGGACCAGGGTTCGGAACCGAGAATGGCATGTTTCAGGGCCAGTTTGTTGGGGTCGATGTCCATCTCTTCCAGCATGCGTGCAAGACCCAGGGCCACGGTGGGGGTGGACACCAAGACCGAGGTGCGGAAATCCCGCATGATCTTGACCTGGTCCTCGAATTTGCGGGAGGACATGGGGATGACCGAGGCCCCGATCTGCTCAGCGCCCACCTGGACCCCGAAGGGGCCGGTGATGATGCCGAAGGTCAATGCGATTTGTACCACATCATCCTTGGTGACGTCCACGGCAGTGAGATTGCGGGCGATCAATTCCCCCCAACTCTTGATATCATTGCGGGTAAAGCCCACCACGATGGGCTCGTCAAAATTAACCGCGGCCATGTGCAGACGCACAACCTCCCGCAGGGGCACAGCGAACATGTCGTAAGGATAGTTCAGGCTGAGATCCCGGCGGGTGGTGAAGGGCAGTTTCTTGATATCCTCAACGCACTTCAAGTCTTCGGGCATGAAATCCACTTCCCGGAAAAGCTTGCGGTAGTGCCGGACATTTTTATAAACCCGATTCAACGTGGCTTGCAGATTTTCCAGTTGAACCTGTTCAATCGCCTGACGATCCATGCATTCGATTTTTTTGTTCCAGAAACCCATATTCTTACTCCCAAATCTCTTTCTGATCCTTGCCCAAGTACGCCCGTTTCACCTCCTGGTTGGACATCAGCGCCTGGGCTGCTTCTTCCAGGACGATCCGGCCGGTTTCGATCACATAGCCCCGATCGGCGATTTTCAAGGCGGCATTGGCGTTTTGTTCGATCAATAAAACCGTCAGTTTTCTTTCTTTTTGAAGTTGCTCGATGAGCTTGAAGATATCCTTGATGATCATGGGGGCCAGGCCCATGGAAGGCTCATCCAGCAGCAGCAATTTGGGTCTGGTCATCAAGGCCATGGCAATGGCCAGCATTTGCTGTTCTCCACCGCTCAAGGTGCCTGCGAATTGCCGTTTTCTTTGTTTCAGAATGGGAAACAATTCGAACATGGCGTTGATGTCGTTCTTCAATTGAGTTTTGCCGTAAAGCTTGTAAATGATATGTCCGCCCAGCTCCAGATTTTCATATACCGACATGGGCCGGAAGATCTGGCGGCCCTCGGGCACATGGGCAATACCCAGCCCCACCAATTTTTCCGGGGCCGTGCCGGTGATTTCTTGGTTTTGATAGAAAACTTGTCCGCCTTTAATGGGCTGGAGGCCGCTGATTACCCGCAGGGTGGTTGTTTTCCCCGCGCCGTTGGCTCCCAGCATGGTGACGATTTCACCTTCGTCGATGTGCATGGAAATATTTTTCAATACATGCACCAGACCGTAATAACCATTCACATTGACCAGACGAAGCATTGCACTAAGTCCCCAAATAAGCGTTGATCACGTCCGGATTCAATTGAACCTCCTTGGGTGTTCCCTGGGCGATCAATCTGCCGAAATTGATTACCGCCACCCTGTCGGAAATATCCATGACCAGTTCCATATCATGTTCCACCAGAATCACGGTGATGTTCATGGACTTGATTTTGTGGATCAGTTCGCCCATGGCCATGGTCTCCCGGGCGTTCAGGCCGGAGGCCGGTTCATCCAGAAAAAGCAGGGTGGGCTCCAGGGCCAAGGCCCGGGCGATTTCCAGCATGCGCTGATTGCCCAGGGGCAAACTGCCGGCCGGCAGATGGGCGTATCGATCAAGCCCCAAGAGGACAAGTCGTTCCTGGGCCGAAGCGCGGATGCGGTTTTCCTCTCGGCGCAGCATGGGCGGCAAAAAAGCCGACATCAGCATGCCGTTCCGGGATCGCAAATGCCGGCCCACCATGACGTTTTCCAGGACCGTCATGTTGCTGAACACCTGAACATTCTGAAAAGTCCGGCCGATCCCCAGGGCGGCGATGGCATGGGGCTTTTTATGGTTCAAGCGGATGTCCTTGAAAAGGATGGTCCCGGCAGTAGGCTTCACAAATCCGGTGATCAGGTTGAAGACCGTGGTCTTGCCTGCGCCGTTGGGGCCGATGAGGGCGGTCACTTCCCCTTTGTTAAAAACCAGGTTTAAATCATCCACGGCCACCACACCGCCGAATTTTTTTCGTAAATTTTCAAGTCTGAGAATACTATTCGGCATGTCGGGCAAGTCCTCCGCCCCATTTTCGCCGCAAGCTGAAAACGGTTTTCAGCAAGCGGCTGAGTCCTTCAAATAAACCCTCCGGCAGGAAAAGCATAATCAGCAATAGAATCCCGCCATAGATCAAGGTATCATAATCCGTCCGGTAGCGGATGTCGAAGGTTTGCAGATATTCGGAAAGGAAGGATAAGCCTTCGGGCAGCAGGGAAAGCAGCAAGGCGCCGCTGAAGGCCCCCCAGATATTGTGGAGCCCGCCCACCGCCACCATGGTCACCAGCAAAACCGAATGCATGACATCAAAAGGGCCGGGATCGATGAAAAGCACATAATGGGCGTAAAGACTGCCGCTGATGGAGGCGTACACGGCGCTTAACACCAACACCTTGATTTTATCAACGGCAATGTTCACCCCCAGGGAGGCGGCGGCGTCCTCGCTGCCGTGAATGGCCTGCAATCCCCGTCCCACCCGGGAATGGATCAGATTGACGGCCAACAGCAATCCGGCCACCACAATGCCCCAGTAGAAGTAGAAATTGCGCGTGTCCGAATTCAGGACAAAGCCGAACAGTTGCAGTCGGGGAATGCCGGTGATGCCGGAGGGGCCGCCGGTTACATCCACGGCAGCCACGGCCACAATATGTATGATGGAGGCAAAGCCCAGGGTGGCCATGGCAAGATAATGGCCTTTGAGGCGCATGGTGGGCAGGCCCATGAACACGGCGATGCCGGCGGCCAAAATCACGCCGCAACCCATGGCCGTCCAGGGCGACCAACCCAGTTTGGTGGTGAGGACGGCGGATGTATAGGCACCCACGGCGATGAAAGCACCGTGGCCGATGGAAATCTGGCCGGCATAACCCATGAGCAGGCAAAGTCCTGTGCAGGTCAGGCAGTTCAGGGCCGCAAAAATCAACACGCCCAGATAATATTCGTTTCCCACCAGCTTCGGAGCAACCGCAACGGCGGCCATTACAATTCCGATACCAACGTAGTCCTTTATTTTCATACCTAGAACTCTTTCAACCGCATGGCTTCGGAACTCCCGAATATGCCGCTGGGGCGGACAAATAAAACAAGCATGAGAATGATCAAGGCAATGGCATCCATATAATGGGATGAAATATAGCCGGCCGCCAGGGCTTCCAGTATACCGATGAACACACCGGCAATGATGGCGCCCATGCTGTTGCCGAGTCCGCCCAATACCGCCGCGCCAAAGCCCTTGATGCCCAGGAGAGCCCCCCGGGCATAGTCCATTTGGATGATGGGAGTGATGATGATGCCGGCTATGGCGCCGATTCCGGCTGATAAGGCAAAAGAGAGCATCACCATTTTGCGGTCATTGATGCCGGCCAGCCGGGCCGCGTCCCGATTAATCGCGCAGGCGCGCATGCATTTCCCGGTCATGGTGTAGTTGAAAAAATAAATATAGCCGGCCACAATGAGCAACAGAATGCCGATGATCCATAAGGTTTGGGGCAGGATGGTGGCCCCGTAAAAATCAAGGGTTTCGGTGCTGGAAAAATGGCGCATGAAATGGGAGTTTTTTCCCCAGAAGCACATGGCCAGGCCCTTGATGATGATGGAAACCGCAATGGTGATGATGATCAAGCGCAATACCGTGGGGTGTTTGACAGGATTGATGGTGAAACGTTCCATGGCGATGCCCACCAGGGTGACAAACACCGTGGTGGACAGGAAAGCAAGGGGAATTGGCAGCTTGACCGCCATGGTCAAGGTCACCATCATCAATCCGCCGAGAACCACAAATTCCCCTTGGGCAAAATTGATGATGCCGGTGGCATTGTAAATCATGTTAAAACCCATGGCGGCCAAGGCGTAAATACAACCCCGCTGCAGTCCCATGAAAAAGAACTGAAGAATGTCTGAAAAACTACTGGAAGTCATGCTATTGTCCCAATACGACAAATTTTCCGTTCTTAACGGTCAGCATTTCAAAGGCGGTCTTGTCCAGGCCGCAATGATCTGTTGCGGAAAATTTGAAAACGCCGGCAGTGCCGACAAATTCGGTTTTTTCGATTTCATCCCGCAGTTTGGCCGGATCGTCACCGACTTTTTTCAGGGCATTGGCCAGAATATTCAAGGCGTCATAGGCATGACCGCCAAAGGTGCTGACCTTGTCTTTATTGTTCTTTTCATATTCGTCCCGATAATCCGCCAATACTTTTTTCTGGGGATGATCCGCAGGCACGGTATCCACTGCCAGCAGGCGGCCGGCCGGGAAAATAATGCCTTCAGCAGCCTCACCGGCGGCTTCCACATATTTCAAATTTCCAAAGCCATGGCTTTGATACAGGGGAATGGTCATTTTCAATTGCTTCATGTTCTGGGGAACAATGGATTGGGCCGGTTCAATGGACCAGTTCACCACTGCCTGGGCGCCGGCGTTCTTGATTTTCATCAACTGGGCGGTCATATCCGTTGCCGTGGGATCATAGGTTTCATCGGCAACAAGGTTGATGCCGTATTCGGCCGCGATTTTTTTCAACTGTTCCCGGCCGGCACCGCCGAATCCGGTGGTGGTGGTGATGATGCCAATATCCTTCAGGCCTTTTGACTTCATGTGATCATAGATTCTTTTTACGCAATCGCTGTCTTTCTGGGGGGTCTTGAAAACCCATTTGCGTTCGGCCACGGGTTCAACGATCACGGCGGCACCGGCGCAGGAAAGCAGCGGAATCTTGGCCTCGTCCACGATCTTGATAATGGCCATGCTGGTGGCGCTGGTGGAAGGGCCGATGATGGCGCAGACCTTGTCTTTTTTAATCAGCTTATTGGCGGCATTGACGGCCTGGGTGTTGTCACCCTGATCATCCTCCACGTGCAGGACCAGCTTGTTGCCGTTGATGCCGCCAGCCTCGTTGATTTTTTTGGCGATCATTTCCGCTGTATTACGTTCCGGTTCCCCAAGCCAGGAGGCCTTGCCGGTGATGGAAAAGATGCAGCCCACATGATATTCCCCGGCCGATACCACGGTGGTTGACGCCAAGCTCAATAGGACCGACAGTGCGCATAGTATAAGCAGGCTTCTATTCTTCACGATGTTACCCTCCCTCTCTTTTTGGTGTTGATTTGGTGCAATTGCCCTTAGCCAAAAGCGCGAACGCCTGAATTCCGTTGATCACTTGTGGAGATTGTCCGTTTAAATTCCCAGCACCGCTTTTTCATCCAGGACGGTGATGTCGTTTTCCAGTAGGGTGTCCAGGGCTTTGTTGAGATCGTCGAACCTGAAAATCAGCACCGCTTCCTCCGGACTTTTTTGGATGAACACATAGACATATTCCAGATTTAAGCCGGCGTTCTCCATGATGGTCAAAAGACCGCCCAAGGCACCGGGCATGTCCGGAATGGCCACGGCCAGCACCTCGGTTACGCGCACGGTGTAACCATGATCCTTTAGCAGGGCCACGGCCTTTTCCGTATCCGTCAACACCAGGCGCAGGATGCCGAAATCCGATGTGTCCGCCAGGGACATGGCCCGGATATTGATGCCGGCACTCCCCAGGGCTGATGTAATTTTAGCCAGCCTTCCAGACCTGTTTTCCAGGAAAACCGAAACCTGTCTGACTTTCATTTGAAATCCACCTTTACGAATTATTGTAATAATATGGACAAGAATTTGGATTTTTTTTCAAGAGCCGAGTATATGCAAGGGCAGGGGGTGTGTCAATTTAATAATGGTAAATTTATGCATTGTTTTGACTCGGGCTGGGAATTGACTTACAAGCAAGTTTTGTGAACCTCCCGGAAATCAACAGAGCCGTCTGCGTTGCAGATGGCGCATCAGGACATGCATCATGAAATCAAAGAAAGCGTTCTTTTGCGGCCTGCTTGTATGCTTGCTGATCCTGGCAGTGCCGTGCCCTGGGCTTGAAGCCAAACCTGCTGCGGCCTTTACCGTGCTTTTTTTTAACGACATCCATGGCCATCTGTCCCCGTTTCAGGTGAAGACCGATACCGGCACGGAAGAAATGGGCGGGATTGCCCGGCTATCCTTCCTGATCAAGTCCATCCGGGCGGAAAACGCTCGGAAAGGAGTGAAAACCTTTGTCCTGATTGCCGGGGATATGCTCCAGGGCACGCCCATGTCCACTATTTTTCATGGCGAGCCGGACATGCTCTGTTTCAACCGTATGGGGGTAAATGCCGCCACAGTGGGAAATCATGAATTTGATTTCGGTTTGGAGAATTTTCTCAGTTTGCGCAAACAGGCGGCGTTTCCTTTTCTCAGCGCCAATATTTTTTGGAAAGAAGGGGGCAAGCCCATTGTGGATGGATCGGCGGTTTTCCCGATTCAGGCGGGTTTCGGCCTTACCATCATCGGCGTAACCACCCCGGATCTCATGACCACCACCAGTCCGGCCAATGTCACGGCGCTTGCCGTGGGTGATCCGGTGGTTTCGGCAGCCGCGGCTTTTCACCATAAACGGGTCAAGGGACCGGTGATTGTGTTGTCCCATTGCCGCCACCAAACCGATCGGGAGATTGCCGAGGCACTTCCGAACCTTTCTGCCATCATCGGCGGCCATGACCAGATTCTCCTTGCCCCCCATCGCCAAGTGGGCCGGGTGCCGATATTCCAGGCTTTTGAAAAGGGGCGGTTTCTCGGCCGGCTTGATTTTGAAATCCATGCGGCCACTGGTTTGACGGTCTTGAAGAACAGCAGCTATATTGCCGTCAACAAGCAAATTCCGCCGGACCTGGAAATCCAGGAAATAGTGGATCAATACGCCGGTCGCATGGATGCGACCTTTAACGAAAAGATCGGCCGGAATTCGGTATTCCTGGACGGCGAGCGCGAGCGCATCCGCTGGCAGGAAACCAATTTGGGGAATTTTGTAACGGATGTCATGCGCAGGCACACCGGCAGCCAAATCGCTCTGCTCAATGCCGGCAGCCTGCGGGCCAGCATTCAGACCGGGGATATTACCGTGGCGGATGTGTTCCGGGCCATGCCCTATGCCAATGAACTGGTGACCGTCAACCTCACCGGTAAAGAAATCATTCAGGCTCTGAAGCGCGCGGTTCAAGGGCAACGGGAGGAAGAGGATGGCGGGTTCTTGCATGTTTCCGGGATTCAAGTGGAAATCAGCGGCCGGGTCGTGGGACGGGTGACAACCTTGCCGGATAATCAGCCCTTGGAGCCGGACAAGGTTTATTCCGTGGTCATCACTGATTTTCTGCAGGCCGGCGGTGACGGCTACAGTTTTTTCAAAGATAAGGCGGCTGTGCGCACCGGGCTGCCTTTACGGGAGCTTTTGGTGGATGAAATCAAATCTCAAAAGGAAATCAATGCCGAACTGGAAGGTCGCATCATTCGAAGCCTTGCCCGCTAGTGTACGATCATGAATACTTTATAGGTATTGCTTTTGTTCCCTTGTTCATCTTCGATTTGGAATTCCAGGCGATGTTCGCCGGATGGTCCGGGTATTTCCAGGGGTTCGTTCAGCAGAAAGCTTTCACGGCGATCTTTGAGCGTGTGCAGTTCCATGGGCTTATAGCGGGAGGCTGGTTCCACAGCGTCCTTGGGGTAAAAACGGCGTATATAAAGCATCTGGATATCCAGGTCATCGTCTATGACCGTCAATTTAAAATTGACCAAATCCCCGATGCGGAAGGAGCTGGTGGCGGTGTATTCCCCATCCATGATTTTTCCGGATTGCACGTAAACAATCAGGGGGGCGGAGCCGTTCAGATTATTTCCGGCCAGGCGAGTTCCGCGGCAGCCCCAGATCAAGCTCAGGCTGAATACCACACAGCTCATAAAAAAAAGGAGTATACGTTGTTTTGCATTCATGGATGATTCGATTTACATGGTGACCGGATCATTTTTATAAATAGTTATAAAATATTATCATATTGCCATTAAGGCATAAAGTAAAAAAATAACAACTGGTGTTACATAACATCCGTTGCATAACATGCACTGGTCATATCCGCAAGTACCGTTTTCATTTTCCAACAAAGTTTGAAATGAATTTTTAGAAATGTGGGTCCTAAAATAAAACTTGAAAAAGATAACCGCATGACCTAATGTCAATAATATATCATGCTGGGGGAGCCGTCCAGGCTGAGAGGAAACTTGGTTTCGACCCCTCGAACCTGACGCAGGTCATACTGCCGGAGGGAAGTACCGTTCAATGGATTATTAAAAAAGCTTGCCTCTGGGCAAGCTTTTTTTTTGAGCAGGTTTGTGGGGCCATTTGTCGGGAACACATTAACAATTAATAATCAATTGTTAATTGTTAATGAGAATCACGGAGTAAGACTGTATGCCGATAGCCTTGACCATCAATGGAGAGGAACATCAGATCCAAGACCGGCTCAGTGTGGCCGCGCTTTTGGCTCAGCGTGGTCTGGATCCGAATGCGGTAGTAGTGGAACTTAATCTGGCCATCCTTCCCAAGGAGGCATTTGCCCACACCCTGCTTGAAGAAAAAGACCGGCTGGAAATCCTGCGTTTTGTGGGAGGAGGATGAATACATGAAAGATGCATTGGAAATCGGCGGCCGTTGCTTTCAAAGCCGGTTGTTGCTGGGCAGCGGCAAGCTCTCGTCGGACGCCCTGATTCCGGAAATTGCGGCTCGCTCCGGAGCTGAAATCATTACCGTGGCCTTGCGTCGTATTGATTTTAAATCGGCAAGCGCCAATATTCTCAACCATATTCCGAAAAACATGCAGCTCATGCCCAACACCTCAGGGGCGCGCAATGCCGACGAGGCCGTGCGCATCGCCCGCATTGCCAGGGCCGCCGGCTGCGGCAATTGGGTCAAGATCGAAGTGATCACGGACAACAAATATCTCCTGCCGGACGGCTATGAAACCGTTCGGGCCGTGGAGATCCTTGCTAAAGAAGGCTTCGTGACCCTGCCCTATGTCAGCCCGGACCTGATGACGGCCAAAAGACTGGTGGAGGCCGGTGCTGCCGCGGTCATGCCGCTGGGCGCGCCCATCGGCAGCAACCGCGGGCTGAAAACCAAGGAATTGATCCGCATCCTGATTGATGAAATTAATCTTCCCATCATTGTGGATGCCGGCCTCGGCAAGCCCAGCCATGCCTGTGAAGCCATGGAGATGGGGGCCGCCGCCTGCCTGGTCAATACCGCCATTGCCGGGGCTTCGGATCCGGTGGCCATGGCCGCTGCTTTCAGCATGGCGGTCCAAGCCGGGCGGCAGGCTTTTTTGGCCGGCCCAGGGGCCGAGACTTCCTTTGCAACCGCCTCTTCCCCTTTGACCGGTTTTCTCCGGGAGGGTATCGGTCATTAACAATTAACAATTAACAATTAACAATTGATTATTAATTATTAAGAATAATTATAGATAAATATTAATCCATCAGTAAATTACATGAGCTTTTACGAAACATATCAGACCTTCCGCCAGATCCTGGAACAAGCCGGAAAAGCTTCACACGGCCCGGATCAGATCCAACGCATCCTGCAACAGTCCACACTGAAGCCCTGGGATCTGTATGCACTATTGTCTCCGGCCGCGGCCCCTTTTTTAGAGCAGATGGCCCAAAAGGCCCATCGTCTGACGGTTCAACATTTCGGCCGCACGATTCTGCTGTATACGCCCTTGTATTTGTCCAATTATTGCACAAATTTTTGTCGTTACTGCGGTTTTAACGCGGAAAACCCCATTCCCCGCAAACAGCTTTCCCCGGCCGAGGTGGAAAAAGAAGCCCAGGCCATTGCCGAAACCGGTCTAAAGCATATCCTGATCCTGACCGGTGATGCCCGTCAGCTGGCCGGCTTGGACTATCTCAAAAGTTGCATCGCTGTATTGCGGCGTTATTTCACCTCCATCGGAATTGAAATTTACGCCCTGGAGACCGGGGAATACCGCGAACTGATCGCAGCCGGCGTGGATTCCCTGACCATCTATCAGGAGACCTACGATGAGTCCCTTTACCAGGAACTCCATCCCCAGGGACCGAAAAAAGATTATTGCTTTCGCCTGGACGCACCGGAAAGGGCCTGCCGGTCCGGGATCCGTTCGGTGAACATTGCCGCTTTGCTGGGATTGGGGGATTGGCGTACAGATGCTTTTTTCACCGGTCTGCACGCGGATTATCTCCAGCGCACCTTCCCGGAAGTGGAGGTGGGTTTATCCCTGCCGCGCATGCGCGCCCATGCAGGTGCATATCAACCCCTTTATCCGGTAAAGGATGCGGTTCTGGTGCAGATCATGCTGGCTTTACGGCTGTATCTGCCCCGGGCCGGAATAGCCCTGTCCACCCGTGAACAGGCCGGTTTGCGTGACAACCTGATCCGTTTGGGGGTCACCAAAATGTCCGCCGGCTCCACCACCCGGGTGGGCGGCCGCACCCAGGCTCACGATGACGTGGGGCAGTTCGAGATTGCCGATGAACGCTCGGTGGCGGAAATGCAGGCCCGGATTCAGGGGTTGGGATATCAGCCGGTGTTTAAGGATTGGCAACCTATATGAAAAAAAGTGACTAAACTTTAGCTCACTTTTTAAAGGATTTATATCTTGAATGTATTTGAACAAGGCCTTCTGGCTTATCTGAATGCTGAGCATCTGCGCAAGTTGCAGGCAGTGCATATCGGCATTGCCGGAACAGGCGGACTGGGCTCCAATTGCGCGTTGCTGTTGGTGCGATGCGGATTCAGGCGTTTTACCCTGGTGGATTTTGATGTGGTGGAGCCATCCAATCTGAACCGTCAGTTCTTTTTCAGCCGCCAGGTGGGCCGGCTCAAGGTGGAAATGCTCCGGGAAAATCTTTTGGCCATAAACCCGGAGCTGGTTTTACGGATTTTTCAGGAAAAGGTTACAGTTGCTAATGTTGAAAGGCTTTTTGCAGATTGCCAAGTCGTTGTGGAGGCCTTTGACAAGGCACGGGATAAAAAGATGATGGTGGAGGCTTTTCTATCGTCTGACAAACTGGTGGTCAGTGCTTCCGGCATTGCCGGCTGGGGGGGCAGCGATCATCTGGTTGTCCGGCATGTCCGTCCCAATCTTTTTGTGGTGGGTGATCTTACCACGGAAAGCGGGCCGGACTATCCGCCCATGGCTCCGCGGGTGCATCTGGCAGCCGCCAAGCAGGCGGATATCATTCTTGCCCATGTTCTTGGAAACAATTATATTCATCCCATGGGAGGCAGCCGTGAGCAGTGCGCGGAATAGTTACGCCAGGGAATTCTTGAATACGGACCTGTACGGCATTACTTCTGAAGCCCATTCCAACGGCCGGGACAATCTTACGGTGACAGCGGCCATGATTCAGGCCGGTGTCCGCTTGATTCAGTATCGGGAAAAAGAAAAGTCCATGCAGGAAAAATACCGGCAGTGTCTGGCCATCCGGGAAATGACCCGTAAGGCCGAAGTCAGGTTCATTGTCAATGATCATGTGGACCTGGCCCTGGCAGTTGAAGCAGATGGAATCCACATTGGCCAGACGGATCTGCCCATTGAGGTTGTGCGCAAAATCGTGGGGGAAAAAACCATCATCGGCCTTTCCACCCATTCGCCGGACCAGGCCCGGCAGGCCCTGGCAAGGGGGGCTGATTATATCGGCGTGGGACCCATTTATCAGACCTTTACCAAAAAAGATGTGTGCGCGCCGGTGGGCCTGGCCTATTTGGATCATGTGGTCCGGGAAGTGGATATCCCTTTGGTGGCCATCGGCGGCATCAAGGCCCATAACCTGGCGGAGGTGATTTGCCATGGTGCAGCCTGCGTGGCCCTGGTCACGGAAATCGTCGGGGCCGAGGATATCCAAGCCAAGGTCCGCGAATTGCGCAATATCATTAAAGCCAATAAACCTTTATCCAAGAGGATCGATTCATGAAATACACCACCCAAATGGATGCGGCCGACAAAGGCCTGATCACACCCCAGATGGAAACGGTGGCCGCCAAGGAAAACATGCGGGTCGAGCAGCTTCGGGAGCTGATGGCCGCCGGCAAGGTCGTGGTGCCGGCCAACAAGCACCACTCCCGGCTGGACCCGGAAGGCATCGGCCAGGGGTTGAGAACCAAGATCAACGTCAACCTGGGTATTTCCACGGACTGCCACGATCTGGAAGTCGAATTGAAAAAGGTCGAACATGCCTTGGCACTCAAAGCCGAAGCCATCATGGATTTGAGCTGCTATGGCAAGACCCGGGAATTCCGGCGCCAATTGGTGGCCATGAGCACGGCCCTGGTGGGTACTGTGCCGATTTATGATGCTGTCGGTTATTATGACAAGGAATTGCAGGACATCACGGCCGACGAGTTCTTCCAGGTGGTGGAACAGCACGCCCGGGACGGTGTGGATTTCATGACCATCCATGCCGGTCTGAACCGCGCCACAGCCCAAAAGCTGCAGAGTGCCCGGCGTCTGACCAACATCGTTTCCCGGGGCGGGGCTCTGCTGTTTGCCTGGATGGCCATGACCGGCAAGGAAAATCCTTTTTATGAACACTATGACCGTTTGTTGGACATTTGTGAAACCCATGATGTTACCATAAGCTTGGGCGACGGTTGCCGGCCGGGCAGTATTCACGATGCCACCGACGCCTGCCAGGTGGAGGAACTCATCGTCCTGGGGGAATTGACCATGCGCTCCTGGCAGCGCAAGGTCCAGGTCATGATCGAAGGCCCCGGCCACATGGCCATAAACGAGATCGCCGGCAACATGATGCTGGAAAAACGCCTTTGCCACGGCGCGCCTTTTTATGTTTTGGGTCCGCTGGTCACGGATGTGGCACCGGGTTATGATCATATCACCAGCGCCATCGGCGGCGCCATCGCGGCTGCCAACGGCGCCGATTTCCTATGCTATGTCACGCCGGCGGAACATTTGCGCCTGCCCACCCTGGAAGATATGAAGGAAGGCATCATTGCGGCCCGGATTGCGGCCCATGCCGCCGACATCGCCAAGGGAATCCCGGGGGCCCGCAAGTGGGACGACCAAATGAGCAACGCCCGTCGTGAACTGGACTGGCAAAGGATGTTCGATCTGGCCTTGGATCCGGAAAAGGCCAGGCGCTATCGGGAGTCTTCCCTGCCGGAGAATCCGGATACCTGCACCATGTGCGGCAAGATGTGCGCTGTGCGCAACATGAATCTGGCCCTGGCCGGAAAAGAGTTACGCTTGAAAGTAAACGAGTGATTGATCAAGGCCGAAACCCCTGACCTGGAGATACTTATGAAAAAGCCGAAGGTTATCTTACGCAACTGCCCGGATTATGAGATCGACAAGCTTGCAGGCCTCATCAGCGAAGGGATTGCCGACCTGGGCTGCCAGATTAAAGGCAAGGTTTTTATCAAGCCCAATGTGGTTACCGCCAACCGCCGCTATATCCACCATTCCTATACCCAACCTGCGGTGGTGGAGGCCATGGTTACGGTGCTGCGCCGCCATGCTCTGGAAAGCATCTGCATCGGCGAATCCGGCGGTTATGGCATTCCTTCCCGCATGTTTTTAAAGGAATCGGGTTATTATGAAATGGCTCGTAAACTGGGCGTGCGCCTTATCGATCTCAACGAGCATGCCTTGGTGGATGTCGCCCTTGCCAAAGGGGTGTGCCATAAAAAGATCGCCCTGTCCCGGGAAATTCATACGGCGGATTTCAAGATCTGGATGCCCAAGCTGAAATATCATATTTTTGCTTCCATCACCCAGACCTTGAAGCTCAATATAGGCATCTTGGCCCATAAGGAGCGCATGCTTTTTCATGATCACCGCATCCATGAAAAAATCGTGGATTTGTTGGAGCCGGGTTATCCGGATCTGATCGTATCCGATGCCGTGGACATCACCTATGGGTTTGAGTCGGCCCCATATCCGGTGCGACTGGGGGCATTGCTGATTTCAGATCATCCCCTGGCTGCCGACGTGGTGGCGGCCCATATCATGGGGTACCAACCCCAGGATGTGAAGCATCTTGCCATTGCCGCCCAAAGGGGCTACGGCTCCCTCAACCTGGAGGATATCGACCTTACCGGCGACATCAGTCTTACCGAACTGCAGGCCAGACCCAAAGGCAAACCCCATCTGTTCCAGGTGCTGAGGGAACTGGAAACCCCCATTGAATTTTATGCCGGCTATGCCCCTGATACCCAGGTGATCTGCGATGGCGGTTGCGAAGGCGCTTTAAAAGGGGCCCTGGGCACCATTGAGAAACGTTCCCCCGGCGCCTTGCATAAGGCCCGTAAAGGGGCCATCGTCACCGGCATCTACCATGGGGACGTGATCATGCCCGATGGCCCGGTTTTGCTGGTGGGGGATTGCACACGGGTGGAAGGGCGTTTGACGGCCAAAAAAGTGCATCACATCAAGGGGTGCCCCTTGGGTGCCCGGGATCTGTTCATCAAGATGCCGTTGCTTTTTTCCATGCCCAGTCCCATGCTTGACAAGCGCGATGCCTTCTTATTCATTTCCAACTCCATCCAGAAGGCGGCCAATATGACCTTGAACCGGTTTCTGTTGCGACGCTGAAAATAGATCTGCATCGACTAATACTTGATCAATTGGAATAAATAGGGTAATCTGCCTTTTAATTCCATACGAAAATTTACGTGCGGCTGCATTTCTGTCCCGGAAGAAATATCCATCCTCAAATTTCAATAGGTCCTGTATGGTGTTGTTGCCGATGTCCCATATTGGGTAATACCCGTATGGCCTGAAGGGAAAAGCCGCCGACCGAATCCTGAACCGAATCGGAGGACGAAAACATGCGCAAGCGTTCATCTGTAAGCATTCCGGAAACACCTGATATCTCGCCGGCTGCGCTGAAATTGAAAGAAGAAATCAGCCGGCATATCCAAACCACCCTGGGCAATGATCCGTATATGCCCAATCGCTACAGTTGTTTCACCGGTCTGGCCTTCAGTGTGCGGGACCGTTTGATCGAACGCTGGATCAAGACCCAGCGCGCCTGTTACGACAGTCTGGCCAAACGGGTCTACTATCTTTCCCTGGAATTCCTGCCGGGACGTTTTTTAAAGAATTATCTCACCAGTCTGGGCATGGAGGCTGAAGCGGAAGAAACCGTGAAAGCCATGGGCTTTGAGCTGGATGATATCGAGGAGGAAGAATGGGACGCGGGCTTGGGCAACGGCGGCCTGGGACGCTTGGCCTCCTGCTACATGGATTCCATGGCACGCCTGCGTCTGCCGGGTTATGGCTACGGCATCCGTTACGACTTCGGGATTTTTCACCAGGTTTTTGTCAATGGCTATCAGCAGGAACAGTGCGATAACTGGATGCGCCGGGGCAACCCCTTCGAGATCAAGCGCCGGGAGCATTTGTATGCAGTGCGTTTTTACGGCCGGACGGAGATTTATACCGATGTGGAGGGCCGTGAGCGTCACCGCTGGGTGGATACCGAAGCGGTTATGGCCATGCCCTGTGATATTCTGATTCCAGGTTACGGCGACGATTTTGTCACCAACATGCGGCTTTGGACAGCCAAATCCAGCCGGGAATTCAACCTGGATTTCTTCAACCAGGGCAATTATATCGGCGCGGTTGAAAACAAAGTCCTGAGCGAGACCATCTCCAAGGTCTTGTATCCCAGCGATGAAAAGGAACAGGGCCGAACCCTGCGACTGCGCCAGCAATACTTTTTTGTTTCCGCCACCATGCAGGATATTTTCCGCCGCTTCAAGAAACAACAGCAGGAATTCGAATGTTTTCCTGATTTTGTGGCCATTCAGCTCAACGACACCCATCCGGCCATTGCCATTCCTGAATGCATGCGCCTTTTGCTGGACGAGGAAGGTCTGGAATGGGATAAAGCCTGGGAGATTTGCACCAAAACTTTTGCCTACACCAACCATACCGTCATGCCCGAGGCCCTGGAATCCTGGCCAGTGTCCCTGATCGGCCAGTTGTTGCCGCGAAATTTGGAAATCATCTATGAAATCAACCACCGTTTTCTAGAAGAGGTCAAAGAAAAGTTTCCGGATCAGCCGGAACTTTTGTCACAACTCTCCATCATTGCCGAGGGTGATGTGAAAAAGGTGCGCATGGCTTATCTTGCCATTGTCGGCAGCCATAAAGTGAACGGGGTGGCCGAGCTGCACAGCCGGATTTTAAAGGAGGGGATGTTCAGCGGCTTTGACAAGGCTTTTCCCGGTAAAATGAAAAACATCACCAACGGCGTCACTCCCCGGCGCTGGCTGTATCAGGCCAATCCGGGACTTTCCAGACTGATCACCGCCACCATCGGTCCGGAATGGATCACGGACTTGGAGCACTTGAAGAAATTGATACCGTTTGCCGCTGATCCCCAATTCCGTTCTGCCTGGATGGAGGTCAAGAAGGAAAATAAAAAACGTCTGACCCGTTATATCCTGCGCAAAATCGGCATGGGCGTTAATCCGGATACGCTTTTCGATGTGCATGTCAAACGGATTCATGAATATAAAAGGCAGTTGCTGAATGCGTTACATGTGGTCACACTTTACTGCCGGATTATCGAGAACAAGGGTCAAGAATGGATACCCCGCACCATCATTTTTGCCGGCAAGGCGGCCCCGGCTTATCATATGGCCAAACTGATCATCAAGCTGATTACTTCCGTGGCCGAAAAAGTGAACAATGATCCGGATGTGCGCGGGCGCCTGAAAGTGGTCTTTCTGCCCAATTACTGCATATCTCAGGCGGAGAAAATCATTCCGGCCGCGGAATTGTCCGAACAGATTTCGACTGCCGGCATGGAAGCTTCCGGCACCGGCAACATGAAGTTCGCCCTGAACGGGGCTTTGACCATCGGTACCATGGACGGGGCTAATATCGAGATCATGGAGGAGGTGGGGCTGGAAAATATTTTTATTTTCGGCTTGCGCTCCGAACAGGTTGCCGGTCTGCGGACCAGCGGCTATCAGCCCCGGGAGATCATCCGCCAGGATCCGGAATTGAAAAAGATTCTGGAAATGATTCACAACGGCTATTTTTCACCCGGGGAACCGCGACTGTTCAGTCCCATCATTCAAACTTTAACCGACCATGGGGATTATTACATGGTGCTGGCAGACTATCGCGCCTATATCGATGCCCAGGAGCAAGTTTCCAGGGCCTATCGCAATCCGGACGATTGGACCCGCCGTTCCATCCTGAATACCGCCAATATGGGCAAATTTTCCAGTGATCGGGCCGTGATGGAATATGCCCGGGATATCTGGAAAATGAAGTCGTTGCCTGAATAAACGAATTGAATGTAAGGAGACAGCATGACCTCAGAAAAAGAAAATCCGTCCATATCCCTTGCGCGGCAACCGGTTTTTGATGCTGATCAAACATTATGGGGATATGAATTGTTGGCGGTGAGCAATTCCGGGCCCTTTGCGGCAAGGGATTTTGATGCGGATACGGTGGCCGGGACCTTGGCCTCCAGTACCTATATGGGATTACAGCAGATGCTGGAGCGCGGACGAAAAATTATCGTGCGTTTTTCCGAAGAGATGATCATGGGAAAACTGCCCTATGCCCTTCCACCCAAACGTACCGCAGTGAAAATCAAGGGTGGCTCCCAAATCCGGCCGGAATTTGAGAAAGCCTTGGTACAGTTGAAAGAAGACGGCTATTTGATCCTATTGGCGGATACGGATGCAACCACTGCTGAAGCCCTGTTCCAATTGGCGGATATCCTGGATGTGAGCGTGGCGGATCTTGCTCGAGTGGATCTCACCGCAATCCAGGCCAAGGTAGGGGCGCACGAATGTCGATTTTTGGCGGATCAGGTCCATGATCAGGACTTGATGACAGCTTGCAAGGACAAAGGTTTCAGCTTGTTTCAAGGCGCTTTTTTCAAGCAGCCGGAAAAAATCAGCGTGAAGCAAATCCCTTCCAATGAGGCTTCTCGTTTTCAATTGATGCGTTTGATTGAAAATGAAGACCCGGATTTAGACCAATTGACCGATGTGATCAGCACCGACGTTTCCATCACTTTCCGCTTGTTTTCCTACATCAATTCGGCCGCCTTTGGTTTTCGTCAGAAAATCCAATCCATCCGGGATGCTGTGAATATGCTAGGTTGGAAAAAAATCCGCAATTGGATCCGGGTGGTGATCCTGAATGATATGGCCAAGAATCAGAAAGGATCTGAATTGGTGGTTCTTTCAGCCCAGCGGGGGAAACTGCTGGAGCAGATCGCCATTGACCACGATTATTGGGGTTTCAATCCGGAGAGTCTGTTCCTGCTCGGCATGTTTTCCCTGTTGGAGGCCATGATCAACTGCAGTATGGTGGATATTGTGCAATATCTCCCTTTGGATGACAAGCTCAAAGCGGCTTTGTGCGGCGACAGCAACAATGAATATCTACCGTTGTTGCATCTAGTGGAATACATCGAGGATGGGCAATGGGGGGAAGCCAAAAACGCCATCCAGAAATTGGGGCTTGATGGCGACAAAGTCTGGGCCGCCTATTATAAATCGCTAATGTGGGGAAATGAAATCAACGAGTTGAGCAAAGACCGTTAGAATTCCATTATCGGTGGAGGTTCTTCCAGATAGATGCAGATTTTTTCTTCAGTTACTTTGTTTTTGCCGGGCCTGGAATTCTTGTTGTTCCTGACCAGCTCAATGCGCTTGATGCTGTAGTCAGCCTCCAGGTGCCGGCAGAGCATTTTAATGATTTTTTTCTGGGTATCTGGCGCCGGCGGATAAGCAATATTTTTCTCGATCATGATTTTTTCCTCTACTTCACACAGGTCGGTCAGCCAATCCGTATTACTATCTTCCCCGGCATCCAAAGGATCGGTTTCTGCTTCCGGGCCGGAAGGGGCCGTGGATTGGACGCCGGCTTCCATTTCGGACGGATCGGTCCTTGTTTTTTCTAAAGGACAGCGAGTTTCCTTCTCGGTGGATAAAAAAATATCGGAGATATGTTCCAGCCCCCTGCCAAGACGTTTATTTTCCATATGATCCTTTCTGAAGGTAAACGCAATTGATACATTCAAGGCCGGCTAAATGTATATGAACAACCCCAACGCAGATAACGATGGTCAGCGTATTTCAATGATGGAATTTTTTTCTCCAAAGGCATTTACCACAGAATTGGGGTTGTCTTCGTCCGTGACCCAGATGCCGTCTACCAGAAAACGATATTGATGGCTGCCCTGGGTCAGGTGAATGCTTTTGGTCCAGAAGCCGTCATCCCCGCGATCCATGACCGCCACATCAGAGGGATTCCAATTGTTGAAGGTCCCGACGATCTTGACGGTGGCCGCATGGGGTGCATGGAAGCGGAATTGCTTTTTGCGCTTCAGCATATCGGCCAGATAAACCGAGTCGGACAAGATGCTTTTTTCCTCTGCCAGGAGTTCTTGGGCAAGGGCCATGTAGTCGTTGTACCCCTGGGAGTCTTTGGCGTACTGGACAATGGATTTTCCAAAACCGGCAGCTTCCCGTAGTTTGACATTGGATTGAATGGTGGCGGTATACAACCCCTTCTGGAAATGGGTCTTGAGATTTTCAAGGACCTCCCGGGAAATCCGCGTGCGCCGGTCCACCATGGTGGCCACGACCTTGAGCAGGGGGGTATGGCCGGTCTTTTCCGTCACCAGGTTGATGATTTTCATCAATTTGCTGGTACCGTGCAGGGAAAAAAGACTCATCTCGATGGGAATGATGACTTCCGTGGCAGCCATCAGGGCGTTGAAGGTCAGCAGACCCAGGCTGGGGGGGCAATCCATGACCACATAATCATAGCCCGGCAACATGACGGCGACAGCTTCCCGTAAACGGGTTTCCCGGCCCGGGACCATGGCCATTTCCTGCTCAAATGTACTCAAGGAAGTGTTGGAGGGCGCGAGATAAAAATTGGTCGCTATGTTGACGGCAACATCCTCCAAATGGGCTTTGTGCTTATCCCCGACACCCAAGGCATCATAGACAGTAAGGGCAAGCGCATCCGGATCAATATTCAAACCCAGGGCCGTATGGGCCTGGGGATCCATGTCGATGAGCAGCACTTTCCGCCCTTTTTGAGCCAGGCAGGCTGATAAATTGATGGCTGTGGTTGTTTTGCCGCATCCGCCTTTTTGGTTTGCAATCGCTATGATCCGCATGCCGGTCCCCTGTTGCGTCATGTCCATCACGGCCTAGTATTGAAATTTTTATATAGTATGGCAGATATTGTACGTCAAGAAAAAAAACATACAACATATGGGACTGCAATTAGGAATTATGAATTACGAATTAGGAATCAAGGATGGGACCATTATATTTTTTCCAGATCCTGCGGCCCGTATCTCAAATCTCAAATCTGAAATCTCAAATCTCAAATTTTAAGTACTGCAAGTAAAGCCCGACCCGCTGCAGCGCCAACCGAAGGGCGCTGTTGATGGGCAACAAGCGGTTTGCGGAGCAAGGCTCCAAGGCATACAGGTGGGCGCTTTGGTCTGAAAAACAATGGGCTTGGGATTGAAAGGCCTGGGCCGGCAGATGGATTTCCGGAAAGGCTTGTTTGATGTATTTGCAGGTGGCAAGGATTTTATCGCCGGCGCGATTGCGGACAGCGGCAAAGCCGAACAAACGACAGACTGAAGGCCGGAAAGCATACATACTGCAATGACCTGAGGCAGCCGGCTTCCTGTGGTCTTGAAAAAAGATGCAGAAGTCATCCATGGCATTGTCGGATAAACGTTCGAGCCAGACAGCACCTTCACCCCGCTGAAAAAGTTCATGGGAAACGGGCAGCATTTCCAGGATCGTGGTATGTATATTGGCATTCCGGCAGCAGGCGCCGTCACAGTTTTCCACGCAGCCCAAGCCGGTTTTTAGCCGGAAGCGATTGACTTCCTGATCCAATTGGGTAAAAAAGGCAGTAATGCGAGGAATAAGTTCGTTCATATATCCCTTTTGCAACAATTGACCGAAATAAAAACCACCATTAATCCGGGCGGTTTTAAAATTAATGCGCAAATCCAAGATGTAAAGGTGGATGAAATAATTTTTCCGCCGGGTTTGTGAGCCGGCCTATTTTTGGATGAAAAGCGACGCAACGATAAGGAGACCACCAGATGAAAATAATCCTGAGTTTGATAAAAATCTGCTTGGTTTTGGTTATGCTGGCAGGGTGCAGTACGGTGCCCCTCACCGGCAGGCAGCAGCTCGACCTTGTGCCGAGTTCCACCATGATGACCATGAGCTATCAAAATTATTCCGAATTCATGAAATCCAACAAGCTCAGCAATGACCGCAATCAGACCCAGATAGTGAAAAACGTCGGGGGCAAGATCCAGCATGCCGTGGAACGCTATATGGCGGATAATCGTTTGAGCCACATGTTGGAAGGGTACAAATGGGAATTCAACCTGGTGGAAGGCAAGGAAGTGAATGCCTGGTGCATGCCCGGCGGCAAGGTGGTGGTCTATAGCGGGATATTGCCGGTCACCAAGGATGAAAGCGGCCTGGCCGTGGTCATGGGCCATGAAATCGCCCACGCCATTGCCCGGCATGGCGATGAACGCATGAGCCAGGGCATGCTGGTGCAATTCGGCGGCATGGCCCTGTCCGCTGCTTTGGCCAGCAAGCCTGAGGAAACCAGGCAGCTCTGGATGGCGGCATTCGGCGTGGGTTCCCAGGTGGGGATCATGCTGCCGTACAGCCGCCTGCACGAGAGCGAAGCCGATCGCCTGGGCCTGATTTTTATGGCCATGGCTGGCTATGATCCTAATCTGGCCGTGGATTTCTGGGAACGGATGGCCAAACAGTCCGGCGGCCAAAAACCGCCGGAATTAATAAGCACCCATCCCTCGGATGAAACCCGCATTCGCAAGATCCGGGAGGATTTACCGGAAGCCCTGGGATATTATCGCAAGGAGGGTAAATAACCTTAGGTTGTATGTGAAAAACAATAATGAATTGGGATCGGGGTCGCTATCGGTATCGGGATCGATTCCATTGTTACACTTTGATACAAACCGTTACAGCCTGGAAAAGCCTTCTGCTCCGCAATGTTTTATTTTCTTGCCAAGGAATGAAAACAGGCAAGTGGTAAAACAAAGCAATTCACAACCAAAAAAAGGAGGCTTTATGAAAATCAAACATTGGATCATGATCGGACTGGTGGGCGTGTTGACCATGGGGGCAGCTCTGGGTTGCCGCCACCATGCTTCCCCGGAAAAAAAGCTGGAGGGCATCATTCATCATCTCACGGATGATCTGAACTTGACCCAGGAACAACAAGGGGTGCTTGAGAAATTTAAGAGCGAACTTCTGGCGAGTGTAAAAAAGGTCCAGGCTGCCAGGGACAAGGCCCGCCAAGAGATCATGGTCCAGATCAAAGGTGAGACCCTGGATCAGCCCCAGGTATTGGCAGCCATTGACGGCGTCAAGGCTGAGGTGGACGACATTATCACCCTGGCTGTGGCCCACATGGCCGAATTCCATCGCACCCTGTCCCCGGAACAAAAGAGCCTGCTGGTGAAAAAACTGGAAGACCTTCATAAACTGCACGGCTGCGGGAATTGATGTTGGCGCTTTGATTACTGTTCGGCCATTCTTCATTGTGGGAGCGGCTTCCAGCCGCGATAAGGCCAAAACTGTGATTGAGGCTGATGTTGAAGTTGAGGCGCCCGATCTTTCGGACGCCTCATTCAAACAGAGTAAGTAGGTATTAATCGTACTTTAAAATCCTATGCAAGCAACCCTTCTCATCATCGATGACGACCGGAAACTGAACCTTCTCCTCCAGGAATATCTGGCCGACTTCGGCTTTCGTACCCTGACAGCGGTTCATCCGGAAGAGGGCCTTAAAAAGCTAAAGCAGGTCCGGCCGGATCTGATCATACTGGATGTTATGCTGCCGGAAATGAACGGTTTTGAGGTCTGCAAGCGCATCCGGGCGGAAAGCAAGGTGCCCATCATCATGCTTACAGCCAGGGGCGAACTGATGGACCGGGTGGTGGGCCTGGAACTGGGGGCGGATGATTATCTGCAGAAACCCTTTGAGCCCCGTGAACTAGCCGCCAGGATTCAAAGCGTTCTCCGTCGCAGTATTAGGATCGAGGCATCTGCGCTGCGTTGCTTCGGCCCTTTACAGATCGATCTGGAACGCCGGGAGGTCAGATTGCACGGCCATTTGATCAGCCTTACCACCAACGAATTTGCCGCCTTGGCCCTATTGACCGACCGTCCCGGCAAGGTCATGGACCGCGACACGATTCTGCAGACTTTGCGGGGCATGGATTGCGAGGCTTATAACCGTTCGGTGGACATTACCATGAGCCGTTTGCGCCAGAAATTGGGGGATGATCCCAAGGCGCCGATATTCATAAAGACCGTTTGGGGTGCAGGATATGTATTTGTGAATCCGGCAGAGGATCGCGACGATGATGTTGAAAAAAAAACTCTTTAACTCTCTGTTCACCCGTTTGATGCTGATTCTTTGTATTGCCGGGCTTTGCATCAATCTGGTGGTGATGGGTTTTTTTATGCACTATTTTCGTCGTATCGGCCGGGAGCCCTATCGACGTAATATCATCAATTATGTTCATCATCTGATTGAAGATCTGGGACCTGAGCCGAGTCTTGAAATCGCCCGAGAGATGTCAGACCGCTATCTGCTGCAGATTTCCTATGAAAGCCCGATACTTTCCTGGTCCACTTTCCAGGCGCCGCTTGAAATTCCATTGGTGAGCTGGCGGCAGATCTGCGCCCAAGACGATGCCAGCATCCGGCATTTTCGCGGTCGTAGCCTCGTTATCGTGGAACGCGGCTCTGAAAAATTTACGTTCATGCTGGGTAGTGCTTTTGGTGTTGACCCCAAGGAATATGTTCACATCATCCTGATGATGATGCTGTTGACGGGTTTCATCGTGTTGGCCTATGCCGTGATTCGCTGGATGCTCAGGCCGGTAACCTGGCTTCAGGAAGGGGTCAGGCGGGTGGGAGAGGGGGATCTGGATTTTGCCGTGGCCGGTCGGCGCTCCGATGAGCTGGGCGAACTGGTGCTGGCCTTCAATGACATGACCGGCCGCATCCGCACCATGCTCCAGGCCCGTAACCGACTATTGCTGGATGTGAGCCATGAAATGCGCACCCCCCTGACGCGCATGAAGGTGGCCCTGGCCTTGTTGTCTGACGAAAGGAACAAAGCCGGTCTGCAGGAAGATGTCCTGGAAATGGAATTGATGATCACCACGATTCTGGAAGAGGCGCGCATCCGGCATGCCGGCGGAAAGATTCAACGGCGCGAGGTTGATCCGCTGGAATTGCTGGAAAATGTCGTGAAGGAATTTGAAAACCGCAAACCCGGAATCCATTTCGAAATCGGTTCGAATCCTGGCTTGATTGCAATTGATCCTGAACTAATCAAAATTGTTATCCGCAATATCATCAACAATGCCTATACCTATTCGGAATCAGCGGGACCGGCCATTACCGTGTTTATTGAGCGGCAGGACAAGGAGGTCGTGCTTATGATTCAAGATCATGGCTGCGGAATTCCGGCGGAAGAGCTGCCTTACATTTTCGAGCCCTTTTACCGGGTGGACCCCTCCCGCTCCCGCAGCACCGGCGGCTACGGCATAGGCCTCAGCCTGTGCAAGACCATTATGGATGCCCATCACGGCAGGATTCAAGTGCAAAGTGCCTTAGGGGAGGGCACTATAGTACAACTGATTTTTCCGGATATCCGGTGAAATAGGTCCGCATGCTGGAAAAGCAGGACAATCATATGTAAATATTCTTTTTGCTCGGGGTCGGAATTGGTATCGGAATCGGTATCGATTTTTTTTCCCGCTGGATTTTTTTTTTCGATCCCGACCCCGATACCGATAGCGACCCCGACCCCGAAAAAAAACACATGCAATTTCCCCATGGAAAAGATGTTGATGAGGTGTGTCTTTGGTGTTACATATACGGCGAAATATTAAGAGCTACGGAGGATACGAAAAATGTGTGAAGCCAATGCATATGTAATTGAAGATGGCCGGGAGCGATTGATCATGGAAGCCGTGGATGTCATCGAGGCTGAAGCGGAGGGGGTCTGGCGTCTAGTGGGTATTTTCGGGGATCAAAAAGTCATCAAGGGTCGAATCCGGGGGATGAACCTGGTGGATCATAAGATTTTATTTGAGGCGGTATCGGAAGGCATCACCCACATTCATCCGGAAGGCGGAGCCAGGACAGGTGGTCACCAGCACAAGCACCCGCATCAACATGACCACCAACATGTTCATGAACATAGCCACGGGCACAACGGCAAGGAACACAGCCACCCCCATGAACACACCCATGCCCACGGACATGATCATGTACACCCTCATACCCATAGTCATGGTCCGGGAACGGATGAGCATGTCCATGACCATGGCGGCGATCACGGGCCCCATGATCATGACCATCCGGAAAGTGCCTGATCCCCGCATTGATGACGCTCCGGCATCTGTCGGCCGCTGTGGAGGATCGGAAAAGAGGAAGATGGACTATTTCAGTCAAAGGACGGATTTTCAAGTCACATCCACCAGGCTTTCGATGATGTTCACAGCGGCTTGAATATTTTCATGGCCGGTCATTTTGATTTCAATGGCTTCTTTGGGGCAAACCGTAACGCACCGGCCGCATCCCCGGCATTCAGCTCCGATTGCGGCCCGCTCGCCGGTGAGCTGAATCGCGTTCACAAAGCAGACATCACGGGTGCAGAGGCCGCAACCCACACAGTCCTCGGTGACGGATACACTGATACCCGGCATGCGGTTGACTTTGGCGCTGATGGATGAATTGATCTGGGGCAGAATTTTCCAAAGGCAGCAGCAGGGGCAGCAGTTGCAAACCGTCAGAAGTTTATTGCCCGGACTCACATTCAACCAGACTTTGTCGAGCTTGTTGCGGCCGATGAGGTGCACCAGACCGGCCTCGCGACAGCGTGCGGCGTGTTCCAGGGTTTCCTCAACGGTTGCTTTGCGGCCGAATTTGGGATTGATGCCCATGGCAGCTTCCCCCAAAAAAATACAGCCCAGATCCACGGGATAGTCCTTGCACCGGCTGGAATCCCGGCAGATACAGAAATCCATAATCCAGTGATAGTTGGCCTGCTGGATGAAATGGGTGAGAACCTGGGAGGGCAGCACCACATCTTCCCGGGGAATGAGGGCGGTGTTGACCGGAATGGATTTATCCCGCGGCAGGTAGAAAATTTCGTCATCTTCAAATAACAGGTATTCCATCAAACGGCCGATGACTGGATAGCGGGACATCCTGGCCCAAAAGAACCGCTGGGAAAAGGTCTTATTGATGAGGGTTTTAATCAGATAGGGACTACCCATGGCGCCTCCTTTTCCTTGCGTGTCTCCGGTTCCAGCTCCATCCGGAATGTGCACTTTCAATACAAATGCAAATCGGACATGAATGATGTTAGGGTGTTATATTAACCGGGCCTTGATACTGTCAAGGCGGATTTGCGATAAAGATGATAATATTTTGAGAAATATGCATAAATATGCTATTAACCCGAACTTGAAGTACCACCGGAGCAGCGCTGCTTGATGATTCCCTTTCAATAATTTTCAGTGGGTGTTTTACTTGCGGGGAAAATGAAAACCATGGACGGGAAGCGTACCCATGAGGAGCTAAAGGCGCAAATAGCCGATCTTCAGCAGATAGTAAAGGGGCAAGAACAGACCATCCGCATACTTAAGGAGGAATGTGCCCGCTATAAAGCTGCTGTGGAAGATCCCAGGGAGGCTTCAGATCATGGGAAACCCGCTCACCGGGATACCACCGCCGGAGGTAAAGCCGAGGAAGCCCTGCGGGAAAGCGAAGAGCGTTTTCACTCCCTATCTGAACTGCTGCCTGAAGCCATTTTCGAGATGAATCTGGATGGACGACTGACCTTTGTCAACCGTTTCGCCTTTGAGCAATTCCGCTATTCTTTGGAAAGCTTTGAGCAGGGGCTGAACGCCTTTGATATGATCGTTCCGGAGGATCGGCAGAGAGCAATAGAAAATGCCATAAGAATCGCCGACGGTGAAAATATCGGATTGCAGGCCTACCGGGGCCTGAAAGCGGATGGCACCACCTTCCCGATTCTGATCCATGCTTCGGCGATTTCCTGTGGGGGCGTGATAACCGGACTGCGGGGAGTGGTTATCGATATCACCGAACAGCAAAAGGCTGATGAAGAACGGGAAAAAATGTGGCGGCTGTTGGACGCGGCCATTCTGAATTCGCCGTCCGGAATTATTATCGCCGACGCCCCGGATGTCACCATTCGCATTGCCAACCGGGCTGCCCTCAGCATTCGCGGCCAAACTCCGCAAGCATTGATTAATATCGATATTCACCAGTATTCCGACAGGTGGCAGTTTTTCAGAACCGACGGCAGCCCCTATCCTCCTCAGGAACTGCCCCTTTCCCGGGCAGTGCTGCAAGGGGACATCATTCAAAACGCCGAGGTGGTCATTCGCGATGACCAGGGTCTTCCTCATTTGATTTCAGCCAATGCCGCCCCCCTCCATGACACTGAAGGGCATATTGTGGCCGGCATCATGGTGTTTCATGACATCACCGAGCGGAAACGTCTGGAAACACAAGTCCTGCAGGCCCAGAAAATGGAGGCCATCGGCACCTTAACCGGCGGTGTGGCCCACGATTTCAACAACCTGCTCATGGGCATTCAAGGCCGTGTATCCTTGGTGAGGGCGGAGATGGGCAAGGAAAACCGGCTTATGGAGCACCTGAACAGCATCGAAGAGTACGTCAACAGCGCCACAGCGCTTACCCGCCAACTGCTGGGTTTTGCCAAGGGTGGCAAATATGAAACCAGGCCCACGGACTTGAACGCCCTTGTCAAATTGCAAAACAACCTGTTTGGTAGAACCCGCAAGGAAATCCGCATTCATGAAAAATTTGCCAAATCACTCTGGATCGTGGAAATCGATCGGGGCCAGATGGAACAAGTCCTGCTCAATCTCTATGTAAACGCCTGGCAGGCCATGCCCGACGGCGGCGACCTGTTCGTCGAAACCGCCAATTGTGAAATCGATGATCAATACCTGAAACCCTTTCAATTGAGACCGGGAAGATATGTCAAATTGTCGGTGACCGACACGGGCATGGGAATGGATCCGGAAATCCAAAGCAGAATATTCGAGCCGTTTTTCACCACCAAGGAAAGGGGCCGGGGCACGGGACTGGGTCTGGCTTCCGCCTACGGCATCATCAAAAACCATGGCGGCTTCATCAACGTTTACAGTGAAAAGGGTTCCGGCACCACCTTTACCATATATCTCCCTGCCTCGGATAAAAAACCCGAAAGCATACAGAAATTATCCATGGAGATTGTAAGGGGCACGGAAACCGTACTGCTGGTGGATGACGAACAGCTTATTATCGATGTCGGCACCCAGCTCCTGGAAAAACTGGGATATCGGGTCATCGCCGCCCTGGGCGGCCGGGCAGCCGTAAAAGCCTTCCATGATCATGGCGCGGATATACATCTGGTGATTCTGGACATGATCATGCCGGAAATGGGCGGCGCAGAGGTTTTCGATCGTATCAAAGCCATGAATCCGGAAGTCAAGGTTCTGCTCTCCAGCGGCTACAGCCTGAATGGACAGGCGGCCGATATTCTGCAAAAAGGCTGCAACAGCTTTATTCAGAAACCCTTCAACCTGGCCGCGCTTTCCCAGAAGGTGAGGGAAGTACTGGAAAAAATATAGGCATTCTCATGCTTCCCATTCAAGACCTTTTGAACCGAATCCAGTGGGACAAGACTTTCGGCCAAGCTGATTTTCGGATCGGATACTTTGACCGGGTGGAGAAACGGGTTGTTGTTGTGCCTTTCAGCCGGATCGTCCTCACCGAAGATCGGCGTTTTTCATTCCAGCTTGTGGGAGAGGAGGAACAGGGCATTTCCATCCCTTTGCATCGCATCCGGGAAGTTTATAAAAACGGCCAATTGATATGGAGTCGCCCACTGTAAAATCAGAAGATTTAGAAAACCATCGGGCATGCAGAAAAGCCGTGCCCGTGCTTGTACCCTGGTTATTTCTGAAACCGATGATACCAAGGAGGAGAAATGCCCATAACCAGGCACGTGCTTTTTGGGATGGCTGTCGTATTTTTCCTGGCCAGCGGCGGCTGCTACAGTCTCATTGCCGAGGTTGATACGCTGCAATGCGATCGCGAAACCGGCTTTTGTACGCTGAGACAAAGTAAGGTTTTCGGCACCACCATGGAATCCTTTGCAGTGGAGGAGTTGAAGGGTGCGGAACTGGGGCGGGTCGGAGACGACAGCGAACCGAGCACTGCACGGCGACTGGTTCTCATCACTACAAAGGGCCCGGTGCCGTTCATGAACTACGCCACTGATCTATCCATGGCGGAAATGGAAGAACAAGTGGGGGCCGTGGCGCGTTATCTGGGATCGGAGACGGAGCGGCGTCTGGAATTTGCTCGCGACAACCGCCTGAGCTCGTTTCTGTTGGCGATGATTCCTTTTTCAGTAGGAGTAGTTCTGCTAATTGCATCAAAGCGGGTGTGATGAGATATTAACGCATCCTTTTCACAACCCATCTGTTTGATGGATGGAATTACCGCAGGCGGACGAATATTTATTCAGTATTTCTTTGATTTTGCTTTTTACCAAATGGGTCGGCGTGCAAGAAAGACGGCCTTCACGTACCGCCTCGTATTGAGCAGGCATATATTGGCTCAGGAGGGGTAGAGGAATGCCATAGTGCGACAGGTTGTGAACCAAAAGCGCGACCGCTTCCGTAATCCGTGGATTTGACCAATAGTAGCGCACCCGATCGCTGAAGCCATAGGCGGATAAGTAACATTGGTAGGGTGCATCACCGCGATAGTGGTCCTGCCAGTGTCGCTGATCCATCATTAAAATGTGTTGCACCACTTCAGGAAGTCCGGAAAAGGTTGCGCCAGGCCTGGTTTTCAACCATTCCTGTTCAATATGCGCAAGGGCATAAAAAGCCTCCCGCATGGCAAAGGTCAGACAGGGGCCGACCTTGAGAATGGCAAAATGATCCCGGACCATATCGGTTAAGGCCGTTTGGGTCTGGAAATCAGTGGAATGGGCTTCAAAAACAAGATTTTCGTGGCCCGCGATGAATTCCTTGAGGTCTTTGGTCTTTCTGCCGTCATAGGCCCATACTGTTTCCGGACCAAAGGTGGCGCCGTTCTGAACAACCACGGCCGCGCAACGATTCCAGGCTGATTCAAGCCCTTTTTCATCAAAAGTGCGTCGCATTTGGCTTATGGTTTCGGCAATCTCGCCTACGGACGAGGTCGGTATTTCAAGGTTGTCTTCGGATTGCCCGCCGGGCGGCGGCACATCCGTCCCGACAATATAAGAAAGACCGTCTTCACCTTCCGGGCGTGTTTTAAAGACCGCCTCAGCACTCGCACAAAGGGCGGCAGTTCGATCCGCGATGGTCTCAATGGAAAGATACGTGTGACCGCTTAGAATATCATCCCGGCAGGGTGAGCTGGCATCCAGATGCAGCTTCCGATAGCCGGCATGGACGCATCGCCGAACCAGTTCACAGGCTTTGGACATGGCCACGTCTGAAGTCTCAAATTTCCACGGCTCCGGTCCCAAATGATCGCCGCCCAAAATGAGCCACTCTTTGGGGAGTCCAGCCTGGGCGGCAGTTTGCCGGACATATTCCGCGAATTGCCCAGGCTGCATACCGACGTATCCACCATATTGGTTGACTTGCT
This sequence comes from Desulfosudis oleivorans, assembly GCA_020723325.1. GTDB lineage: Bacteria > Desulfobacterota > Desulfobacteria > Desulfobacterales > SURF-7 > DYJD01. Next base: position 167,759 of record DYJD01000001.1, read on the forward strand.
GGGCGGTGGATTCGATGCAGGCCATTATATTCCGCTGCTTGGCATGTTCTATTGCTGCTTCAACCACAAGTCTGTTTGCGGAACACACCGAAGTCAGCCCGATACGACCGTTGCGTTTATGCTTGGCCACGAGTTCCCGCAGATAATCCGGCATATTCAACCTTCCATAGTCTGTCCGGTCATTTGCCTTGAGCATGTTTTCGGTCATTCTCCATTGCGGGAGGGGCTTCCAGCCGCAATGAGGCCGAAACATTGATCAAGGCCCCGGTCATTTGATATGGATCAATTGTCATGGTATTTATTTTTTATACCATATCCATGGTCGATTGTCTTTATTGATCTCATAACAATTCTTGACAGATCAATCTCCTTCAAAAATTTATTTCAAGGCTCAAGAAACTTGGTTTTGAAAAATACGCCCAGTCGTAAATTCGATCACGGAAACAACACTGTCGAGCGTCCGATGGGAAGGGTATAAACGTTTATATCCGGAGCAAATGAACCGGCGGTTTGAAAAAATTCCGGCAGATCCGCGCCCCACAAGATAGCCATATCCTGATCCAGGGGTTTAAAAAAATTGTCAAAATGAATCGGTATGACCAGTTTGGCCTGGAGGGTCGCAGCGGAATGGTGCAATAGCTCGCGGGTATCCTCCCGGCCGGCGATGCTCACAAAGAGTGCATCCGCCTGCATATCCGCAAACATCTTCTCCACGAAGCCGGCACTCCCAAGATGAACGAAACTACCCTTGGGATGGGTCACCCGGATGGCGAATGCTTCACCCAGGCGGTAGTCGGAAGCCGACGCCGGCGGGATAACGGGGCTGGTGATTTCTCCGGGCCAGGGAATGCGACCCAGGGCCGCCTTGCTGTGACGGCTTTGAATGAAAGTGATTTCAAAGCGACCGCAGGTGAAACGACTGCCGGGCTGTACTATTTGAAGCTGTTTTTCCGGCAGTCCTGCACCCAGGCCGATATGGGCCGTGGAGGCGGAGCCCACTAAAATGGCACCGGTGGTTTGGGCGAAAAAGGGGGCATCCAGGGCATGATCGTAATGGGAATGACTGACGATGACCGCTTGGGCCTTTGCGCCGTCCACCTGTCGAACCCAGGCCTGGATTTCAGGCAACATGGGCGGCAGGGGGAAACCGCACAGCACCTTTAGTAAACCATGGCGGCTCACAAAGGGATCAATGAAAAAGCTGGTTTCGCCGTCACTGACGTACAGTCCGGCGGTCCCCAGCCAGACCACCCGGACGGCATTGTCTGATTCCATTGTTGCGGAAAGCTGTTTTTCCTTATATAGATCAATAGTGGTGGCGCAACTTCCGAAAAACAAGAATCCCAGTAACAGCAGTATCGGTTTCATGGCATTTTGGTGTAGCATGGATATGCAAAACTGGATAGTAAAAAATTGCGGACAACCATAAGGAGGCCTCATGACAAAAAGACAATTGCGGACAAGATTATGCGACATGCTGGGGATTGAATATCCCATCATCAGTGCAGGGATGGGGCCGACCCTGATCGGTGAGCCCAACGGAGCACCTGTGGAATTGGTGGTGGCTGTATCCGAAGCCGGCGGATTGGGGGTCCTGGGGGGCGCAGGCTTCAACTTGAAGGAATTGCGCGCCGCCATTTGCGAGATCAAGGCCCGCACCTCTAAACCCTTCGGCGTGGATTTGCTTTTGCCTAAGGACTTGCCCGAAGGCTCCATGGGCGCGGATGAAATGCCCCTTACGGAAGTCTTGAAGCTGATGCCGGAAAAGCATCGGGTCTGGTTTGCCAAGATCAAGGAGGAACTGGGCCTGCCGGATACGGATCTGACGGTGCGCACCGACACCACCACCATGCGGCCCAAGGAAGCCATTGAAATTGTGTTGGATGAAAAGGTGCCCTTGTTTTGCGCCGGTCTCGGCAATCCCGGCTTCATGACCGCCGCGGCCCACAGCCAGGGGATGAAGGTGCTGGGCATTACGGGTAACGCCAGGAACGCCCGGCGCATGGCCGAATCCGGGGTTGACCTGGTGGTGGCCCAGGGCCATGAGGGCGGGGGACACACGGGCAGGGTCGGCACCATGGCATTGCTGCCCCAGGCCATTGATGCGGCGGCCCCGGTCCCGGTCCTGGCTGCTGGCGGTATTGGCGATGGTCGCGGGCTGGCCGCGGCCCTGGCCATGGGCTGCATCGGCGTTTGGGTGGGCACGCGGTTTCTCGCCACCCATGAGGGCGGTGCCATGGAACTATGCAAGCAGCGCATTGTGGAATCCGCGGATGAGGATACCCGGGTCAGCAAACTTTATACCGGTAAGACTTCCCGGGCCAGCTACACCCGCTTCCATGACCTCTGGGACCAGTCCGGACTGGAATCCCTGCCGTTTCCCTTTCAGGTGCTGCTGGCCTCGGCCCTTCTGGGCGGATTCATTAAAGCGGGCAGGACTGAATATATCGGCGGCTTTGCCGGGCAGATATCCGGGCTGATCCACGAGATTAAACCGGCTGCAGAAGTTGTGGCCGAGATGGTGGAAACTGCGGCGGACATTCTTTCGAAGCGATTACCCCAAACAGTGCAAGTAAGATGAGCCGCTTTTATTTTTTGAGCCACGAAAAACACGAAAAAACACAAAAAATAAATCGCTCATTAACAACAAATCTTTTCTGGATTCTGACTTCTGAATACTGAGTATTTACGTATTCATTCAATTGAGCGGATGAGTTCAATGGCCCGGCGATATTTTTCAATTCGCTGAAAATCCTTTTGGCTGGGAGCGGATATGCGCGACAAGTCGCTGTTCTCCTCAAGATCGGCAAGCTTGACATTTTTACCGATGGGGTTTGCGGCGGCCCGCAGCACAAAGGCTTCGTAGTCCTCGTCTTCTTTCTTGGTGACGGATTCCAGTGCTGATAGGACGGATTCGGAAAATCCCCAGTTGCGCAACTGTTCCATGGTAACGCCGGTATCTTCAACAACATCGTGGAGCACAGCGGTGATTTGCTCTTCCAGCGCACTCAGGCGCAGCATCACTTTAAGGGGGTGAAAAATATAGGGACGGCCGGCTTTGTCAAACTGGCCTTCATGGGCAAGGGCGGCGATGGCGATGGCGTATTCAAGAGTCGACATGCGAAACTCCTATGGGTTTTTGATTTGTGTGGTCTGTCTGCAATTATTTTTCGTAAATTTATTCTTATTGGTTTTAACGTCATTGTACGCGTAACCATTTTTATTTTCAATAAACAAAAGAATCAAAGAATTGCAAATGAAAAGCTTTCATCCATGATCGGATGACTGTATGTGATTTTCTCCCCCTTGTAATCCTTCGCTGGAATATTATTTTGAGAGAAAAGTGTTTGTTGAATTCAAATGATTTCTACTGAACATTCAGTCCGGGAGGTGTTCCATGCCGAGAATCGTACGATTTTATGAAGCAGGTGGTCCTGAAGTACTGCGAATCGAAGAAGCCCCGCTGGAGGAACCGGGTAAAGGGGAAGTACGTTTGAAAGTCGAGGCCTTTGGCCTGAATCGGGCGGAAATTCTATTCCGCCAGGGGCTGTATCTCCAGCAGCCCAAGTTCCCCTCCCGCATCGGATATGAGGCTGCCGGCGTTGTGGATGCTGTCGGCCCGGAGGTCACCGGCCTCAAGGTGGGCGACCGGGTCAGCACCATCCCGGCTTTTATGATGGGAAAATACGGCGCTTATGGTGAAAGCTCCGTTTTCCCCGCCTATGCCGTGGCCCGCTATCCTGATAGCCTTTCCCCCGTTCAAGGCACCGCCATATGGATGCAATATCTAACTGCTTACGGGGCTTTGGTGGAATTCGGCAAGTTGACCCAGGCCGATACCGTCCTTATTACCGCTGCCAGTAGCAGCGTGGGATTGGCCGCCATCCAAATCACCAAATCCCTGGGCGCAAAGGCCATCGCCACTAGTCGAGGGCCTGGTAAGAAACAAGCCTTGCTGGATGCCGGCGCGGATCATGTTATTGTTACAGATGAAGCTGATGTGACCAAACAGGTGATGGAGCTCACTTCCGGTCGCGGTGCCCGTCTGATCTTTGATCCAGTGGCCGGTCCTTTCCTGGAAAAGCTGGCCGGCGCGGCCGCGCCCGGCGGCGTTATTTTTGAATATGGCGCGCTCTCCATGGCGCCCACGCCTTTTCCGCTGTTCGATGCATTGGGCAAGGGATTGAATATCCGGGGATACACCCTGTTTTTAATCACCGCAGACCCGCATAAACTATCGCGCGCAAAGGATTTCGTTTACAACAGGCTGGCCGCAGGTGACCTGAAACCGATTATCGCACGCACCTTTCCATTGGCTGCCGTGTCCGCGGCCCAGACCTATATGGAATCCAATCAGCAGATCGGCAAGATTGTCGTGACGGTGTAATTGAAAAAAAAGCATTGACAGATGTTTTTTGTTGCGATAGATAACAGTCGTTACATAACAATCGTTACATAACATATATTTCAAATAACAAGGAAGGGGCTGCGGCCCGTTGGTCACTCTTAAACACCATACTATTTGGTAAAGGGAGGAATTCCGGATGAAAATATTCAAAGGGTTTTACGGTTTGTCCACAATGATCCTGTTGCCATTTCTGATGGGGGCCGCAGGCTGCGCCGCCATGCGCAATCAAATGACCGTCAACAATATAAAACCGATGATGACCCATATCCGTGCCGCGGTGAACAAATCCAGTGACGTGGATTTGGTCAAGGCTGCCATGCCGGCCAGTCTGGTGCAGATGGACGGGTTGATCGAACTGGTTCCGGATGACCGGGACTTGCTGTTGCGGGCCGCGGAAACCAATCAAGGCTATGCCGCCTTGTTTTTACAGGACAGTGATCCGGCCATGGCGGCGAAATATTTTAAAAAGGCCAGGGACTATGCCCTGCGGGCCTTGCGGCAAAACCGAAGGATGGATGAAGCCTTGGACCAAGGCACCGAGGAATTCCTGGCAGCATTGAAGACCGTGGACGCGGAAGAAGTGCCGGCCTTGTATTTCAGTGCCGGAACCTGGATGTCCTGGATCGGGTTGGCCTATAAAGACAAACCGGAAGTGCTGTCGGACTTAGGTAAAATCACGGCCATGCTGGATCGGGTCATCGAACTGGATGAGACTTTTAACTACGGTGCGGCCCATGCCGTTCTGGGGGTCTATTATGCTTCCCGCCCCGAGCAATTCGGCGGCCGTCCTGAGGATGCGGCTTTCCATTTTCAACAGGCCTTTGCCATTTCCAAAGAAAAATTTTTGCTGTGGCAGGTTTTATATGCGCGCTATTACGCGGTGCAGGCCAAGGATCGGGAACTTTTTGTGAACATTCTTAATAAAGTGCTGGCAGCTCCAGATGATCTTCTGGTGGAGCGCAATTTTGTGAATGCCGTGGCCAAAAGAAAAGCAAAACTGCTTTTGGAAAAGGCGGATACATTCTTCTAGTGCTTGGAGCAGCCAATGAAACGTTATATCGCCGGCCGACTGCTATATACATTCGTGATTCTTTTTCTGGTTTCCATCCTGGTTTTCATCCTGGCCAGACTGCTCCCTGGTGACCCGATCCAGGCCGCGGCCATGATCAACATGGATCTGGCCAACCAGGAAATCATCCAGGACCTGAGAATTCGCTTTGGCCTGGATCGGCCCCTGTATGTGCAATACGTCATTTGGCTCAGGGATTTCATCAGCGGCGACTGGGGTGTTTCCCTGGGAAGCGGCGAAGCGGTGTTCGACATGTTTTTCAAACGCCTGCCGGTGACCCTGGAACTGTTTGCCGGATCGGTGTTCTGGTCCTGTCTGATCGGCTTTCCCCTGGGTATTCTTTCAGCTTTGCGACGAAATACCTGGCTGGATGCCATGGTAACAGCCACGGCCATCACCGGAGTTTCCATTCCGGTGTTCTGGGAAGGAATTGTGCTGATCTATCTTTTCTCAGTGGTTTTTCATTGGCTGCCGGCTGCCGGCTTTGTGCCCTTTGCGGAAAGCCCGTTGGGAAATTTTACCTCCCTGCTCATGCCGAGTTTTGTCATGGGAACCCATGGCGCCGGCCTTTTTGCACGGTATATCCGCTCAAGTCTGTTGGAAGTCCTGGGTCAAGACTATATCCGCACTGCCAGAGCCAAGGGACTTTCGGAAAAGGCGGTGCTCATCGGCCATGCGGCCAAACCTGCCATGATTCCGGTGGTGACAGTGGTGGGCCTGGCCTGGGGCTACGTGGTGGCCGGCTCCTTTATCGTGGAATACATGTTTGCCATTCCCGGCCTGGGACGCATGGGGGTGGATGCGGTTTTTCTGAGGGATTTTCCGGTGATCCAGGCCACCTTGATCATGACGGCTGTAAATGTGCTGCTGGTCAACCTTTTGGTGGATCTGATCTATGGCTGTCTGGATCCGCGGATCCGCATTCAGTGAAAGGAAAGAAGAATGGCGATTTTTCAGCGCAATACAAAAGTAAAGCCGGCCCTTTGCCGGACAGGCGCACTTGCGGTTTCAGCGGCCCTTTTGCGGCATAAATCCGCCGGAGCAGGGATGGCAATCATATGGATGTTGTTGGTGATGGCCCTGTTCGCGCCCTGGCTTTCACCCCATGATCCCAATGAACAGGATTTGTACCATGTCTTGCAAGGTCCGAGCCGTGCCCATCTATTGGGCACCGATGATGTGGGGCGTGACTTGCTCTCACGGGTGCTTTACGGCGCCAGGATTTCCCTGATAGTGGGACTACTCTCCACCCTGACGGCCACGGTTATAGGAGTTTTCCTCGGATTGGTGGCCGGTTATAAAGGCGGCCTCATCGATGGGTTCATCATGCGCCTTACGGACACGGTCATGTGCATTCCAGGCCTGATCCTGCTGCTGGTCATGGCCGCGGCCCTGGGACCGGGAATTCACAACATCATTATTGCCATATCCGCCCTGGGTTGGACCGTTTTCGCGCGTATCACCCGCGGCCAGGTGCTGATGGTGCGGGAACTTCCTTATGTGGAGGCGGCCCGGGCCGCGGGTGCTTCCGGCTGGCGCATCATGTTCCAGCACCTCCTGCCCAATTCCATGGCGCCCCTCATCGTGGCGTCCTCCATTACCGTGGGCGGAGCCATCATGCTGGAAAGCGCCGCCGCCTTTCTGGGGCTGGGGGTGCAGCCGCCCACCCCCAGTTGGGGGGAGGCCTTGCGGGTGGGCTATTCCTATTTGGAAATCGTGCCCCTGTTTTCCCTGGCCCCCGGCCTGATGATCACCCTGGCGGTATTGGCCTTCAATTTCTTGGGCGACGGCTTGCGGGATGTCCTTGATCCACGGCTGCGCGGCGAAGGGGACAAGATCAAATGAAACCGGAAAGCACAGAAAAACTACTGGAAGTGCGGAATCTCTGCACCCATTTTCATACCCGCGCAGGTCTGATCCGGGCTGTGGAGGATGTTTCCTTTGAACTAGCCCAGGGAGAGACCCTGGGAATTGTGGGCGAAAGCGGCTGCGGTAAGAGTGTCAGCGCCCTGTCCCTGATGCGTTTGATTCCCAACCCGCCCGGCCGGATCATGAAAGGCGAAATTTGGTTTGAAGGCCGGGATTTGCTGAAACTGAGCGAAGGGGAAATGGGCCGGGTGCGGGGCAACCGCATGGCCATGATTTTCCAGGAACCCATGACTTCCCTCAATCCAGTGCTCACCATCGGGCGCCAGGTGGCGGAGCCCCTTGAAATCCATCAGGCGGCAAGACCGGATAAGGCGCAGATTCTATGCGGCGAGCTGTTGGAACGGGTGCGCATCCCCGGAGGACGGAAACGGGTCAAGGACTATCCCCACCAGTTCAGCGGCGGCATGCGCCAGCGCGCCATGATCGCCATGGCCCTGGCTTGCACGCCGCGCTTACTCATCGCCGACGAGCCCACCACGGCCCTGGATGTCACCATTCAGGCCCAGTTGCTTGAACTCATGAAAAACCTGACCCGGGATTGCGGCACGTCTTTGATTCTCATCACCCATAATCTGGGCATTGTTGCCCGCTATGCCGATCGGGTGAATGTCATGTATGCCGGCCGTATTGTGGAAAAGGCCCGGGCCAGGGACCTGTATTCCCGGCCGCGCCATCCCTATACTGTCGGCTTGATGGCCTCGGTGCCCCGTTTGGATCAGGATGTGAAGTGCAAACTCCGGCCCATCCAGGGGCAGCCGCCGGATTTGCTGCAACTGCCGGGTGGATGCGCCTTTCAGCCCCGTTGTGGTCGGCCAATTGAGATTTGTCGAATTCAAAGCCCGCTCCTGACGGTTGCATCTGAAAATCATGAAGTGGCTTGCTGGAACCCGGCCGACTATCCAAAGGAAATAGGAGGTGAACATGCTCTTACAAGTTGAAGACCTGTCGGTTTGCTACCCGGTTTTCAAGGGCGCTTTGCTCAAGAGCAAGAGGGCCGAAATCAGGGCTGTGGAACAGGTGAGTTTTCACATCAGCGCCGGGGAAACTCTGGGGTTGGTGGGGGAAAGCGGCTGCGGCAAGACCAGCGTGGGTCGGTCCGTGTTGCGTCTGGAAGAACCTGCTGGCGGACGGGTGATTTTTGCCGGAGAGGACCTGGGCGCCTTGGACAAACACCAGCTCAGACAATTGCGCCGGCAAATGCAAATCGTGTTTCAGGACCCCTTCAGCTCCCTTGATCCACGCATGACCGCCAGAGAAGTAGTCGGGGAACCCTTGCGGATCCATGGGCTTTTTACAACCAGGCAGGAATACCGGGACCGCACCGATCATCTGTTGGAAATGGTCGGGCTCAATCCCGGCATGGCCGAGCGCTACCCCCACGAGTTCAGCGGCGGCCAGCGCCAGCGCATCGGCATTGCCCGGGCCCTTTCGGTTTCCCCCCGTTTCATTGTCTGCGACGAACCGGTGTCGGCCTTGGACGTATCCATCCAGGCCCAGATCATCAACCTGCTGGAAACCTTGCAGGAGCGATTGCAGCTTACCTATCTGTTCATTGCCCATGATCTGGCGGTGGTGCGCCATATCAGCGACCGGGTGGCGGTGATGTATCTCGGCCGGATTGTGGAAATCGCGGGCCGTAATGCTCTTTATCGCAGCCCTTTGCACCCTTATACCCAGGCGCTCTTGGCGGCGGTGCCCATTCCGGACCCTGTATTGGAAGCCGGACGGAAGCATTTGGTGATCGAGGGGGAGATATCAGACAGCCTGAATCTACCCATGGGTTGCCGGTTTCACCCCCGCTGCCCCAAGGTGGAAGAACGCTGCCGGGAGGAGGTACCAGGAATGCGCCCTGCAACAGAACGCAAACATTGGGTCGCGTGTCATTCTGCAGGCTGATAAAAAACAACAAAGCAAGACAGATGTAAACCTACGGGAGGGATTCATGCGTCAAATTAAATCCGGAAAATCATCGCCGCTACTGGCAATGCTCACTGTTTTAGGGTTGCTGATCTTTCTACCGATGACTCCAGTATCCGGCCAGGAAGAAAACAAGCCTGGCTGGCTCGAATGGGGTGAGAAATACTGGCCCACCAAACCCGTGCGGGGCGGAATTTTTCAGGCTGCCGCGCCTTATTACATCGGCGTGATGAATCCCAATCATTTTCCGGTCATGGATTGGGTCACCATCAGTCATCTGTATGACAAGTTGATTATCCACGACGCCCGGTACAAACCCACCATTCCCTGGCTGGCCGAGTCCTGGACCTATCTGGATGACCGCACAATGCTCATGAAGCTGCGTAAAGGAGTGCGCTTCCATGACGGCAGCGAATTTAACGCCGCGGGTCTCAAATATCAGATGGAATGGATTCTGGACAAGAACAACGGGGCCTGGTCCCGTACCTGGCTGGAGCCCCTTGAGGCCGTGGAAGTGGTGGACCCCCACACGGTAAAATGGCATTTCAAGCGGCCCTGGGGCGCTTTTCTCGGAACCATGGCCAGTGTGCCGGGATATATGATTTCCCCCAAGGCATTAAAAGCCGATTGGGCCCTTTCCGAGCTGCAACGCCTCAAACGCCGCATGGGCAGCCTGAAGCGCAAGGCGGAGGAGACCCGGGAGCAGGTGGAGAAAAGCAGCGATAAAGACGAAGCTGAAAAAGGCAGGCTTGAGCAGGAAGCCCGTGAAGCGGCCCTGACCGCTTCTGAGGCCGAGTCGCGGCTTCAGGAACTGGAGAAACTGGCGGAAGGGGCCAAACCACTGGATGCCTATCCAGTGGGTACCGGGCCCTACATGCTCGAAAAGAACAGTCCGGGCAATTATGTCCAGCTTACCCGCAATCCGGACTGGTGGTTCGGAAAAAGCGTCGGCATGCCGGAAATGCCCTATTATGACGGCCTAAAAGTAGCAGTAATTCCCGATCCTTCTGTGCGTCTGGCCGGATTGAAAGCAGGACAGCTGGATCTGGCCATCATCAATCCGACCCAGTACAAACTAGTGGAAAACGATCCCAAGCTTAAAGGCGCCATAGGGCCGCTCAACTGGCTGGTTTGGCTGATGTTGAACCAGAACGGCGGCCCCTGCAAGGACATCCGGGTGCGCAAGGCCATTTCCCATGCCATTGATCGCAAGGCCCTGATCATGGGCACCCAGAACGGTCTGGGACGGGAAGCGAGTTGCATCTTTCCGGACAGCCACTGGACCCATAATCCGGACCTGCAACCCATTGCCTATGACCCGGAATTGTCCAAACGCCTCCTGGCCGAAGCCGGATATGCCGGCGGCCTGACCCTGCGCGGGTTTACTTCCAACGAGCCGGTCTCCCAGGCCTTTGCCAAGGCGGTGATGGCCATGCTGGAAAAGGTGGGGATTAAATGGGATTGCAAGCTGCTGGGCATCGCCGCCATGGCCGAACCTTTCACCAAGCGGGATTATGACATGGCCGGCGGACTCTACCAGTGGATTTTCGAGCCCGACCACATTGCCACGGCCCTGTACATGCCTGACGGTGTGTTGAATTACGAGCGCAATCACAATGAAAAAGCCATGGAGTTGATCCGGCGCGGACGGGAGGAAATGAACGAGGACCGGCGGCGGGCCATTTACCAGGAGCTGGAGCGGGTGCTGTATGAAAACTATGAGGATGTATGGCTCTGGTATCCCATGATGGTTACCGGAGCCAATGCCCGCATCGAGGGAGTCAACGTGGATATGCTGAAAGCCTATGGCGAGGGTTATGTGCGCTCTCATCCCACGTGGTTCAAGGATGGGAGTCGGTGAGATGTGGGATTTGAAATTTGAGATTTGAGATGTTGGATATGAGATTTTTTCTTTTCATTAGCCGTTAGTAATTAGCAATTGATTATTAGTTATTAAACCAAAAATAGTAAAGGAGACCCAAATGGGATTTGTAAAAAGTCTGGAAGAGATCATGGCAAGTATCAAGCCCACGGCGGATTTTTATGATGCGGAAATGCTTACAATGTTTTGGGAGACCAAGCCGGAGATTGCCGCCAAATTGATTCCGCCGCCATTGCAACCCACAAAGGCCCCCATAGCCATGGCCTTTGTGGCCAATTATCCCAGCACGAATTTTGATGTCACTTACCGGGAAAGCGCCTTGCTTCTGCGGGCCCAGTTCAAGGGCGAGGAAGGCGGCTATTGCCTGGCCATGCATGTCACCAATGACATGGCCATGGCCGGAGGCCGGGAGGTGTTCGGCTTTCCCAAGAAAATGGCCGACATTCATTTCAGCCGCACCGGCGATACTGTCAAGGGCTGGACCGAAAGGCGCGGCATCCGCTTTATGGAAGTTCAGGCTGATCTGAACGGACGGATCAATGCGCCGGATGCGGTGGATCAGCTTATGGGCGGCAATGTCCAGCCCGGTGGTTCGATTCAGGCGGTTGCCTATAATTTTAAATATTTTCCGGCGCCTGAAGGCGGATCTTTTGACTACCCGCCCCGGCTGGTCAAGCAGGAAACCCTTTTCCGGCCAAAGGAAATAGCAGCAGGTACGGTGGAGCTGACCTTCAAGCCTTCTGCCTATGATCCTTGGAGCGAAGTTGCGGTCGTACGCATGCTGGGGGGCATGTACACCAAGGGAGACAATTCCATGCTGGGTGGTAAAGTCGTGGCTGTGGCGGATATGATCCAGTTCCTGCCTCATGCTTTTTTAAAATGGGATATGAAGTAGTAAAACGGAGTTGAAAGGTATGAAAGAACTCAGTAACAAAGTTGCGGCCGTCACCGGTGCGGCTTCCGGCATCGGCCGCGCGCTGGCGGTGGGTCTGGCCAAAGCCGGTTGCCATGTGGCGATTTCCGATGTCAACGAAAACGGGCTGCAAGCCACGGCCGGGATGATCGAAAACGGCATGGTCAGCATCCATCGGGTGGATGTGGCCCGGCGGGAGGAGGTTTACCGCTATGCAGCGGAAGTCGTGGAACAGCATGGACAAGTGGACATGATCATCAACAATGCCGGCGTGGCCTTGTGTGAAACACTGGAGGATGTTCAATACCCGGATTTTGAATGGCTCATGGGCATCAATTTGTGGGGTGTGATCTACGGCTGCAAGGCTTTCCTGCCCTATCTGAAACAGCGGCCCGCTGCGCATATCGTGAATATCTCCAGCGTCAACGGCCTGTTCACCAATCCCGGGTCAGGGCCTTATTGCACGTCCAAATATGCCGTCCGGGGTTTTACCGAAACCTTGATCCAGGAACTCAAAGGAACGAACATCAAAGTGAGTTGTGTTCATCCCGGCGGTGTGAAAACCGACATCGCGCGCAACGCCAGGTTTTATAAGACTGTGAATCCGGATTTGAAACATGAGGACGTGGTTCGGCTGTTTGATCGTTTAGCGAGCCTCAGGGCGGACCAAGCCGCCACCATCATCATCAACGGCATCCGCAGGAACAAGGTTCGCATATTGGTGGGGCACGACGCCTATATTTTCGATTTCTTGAAACGCCTTTTTCCAGTGGGGTTTCAGAAATTGATGGGGATGGATCTGTCCTTCCTGTTCCGTTGGCATGCAAAAAAGCGCTGTGCGAAAACAGAATAAAGGAGTTATAAACGATGAATAGCAATGAGATCGACCTGAATATCAGCGGGGAAGCCAAAGCCATGCTCCGGGAGGTTAAGACCTTCAGCATGGAAGTTCTGCGGCCGGCCGGAATCGAACTGGATCGGCTGCATGCGCCGGAAGAAGTAATTGCCCGGAATTCGGTGTTGTGGGAGGTGTTCCGCAAATTCCGGGCCATGGATCTGCATTTGCTGCAAATGCCCAAATCCGTGGGCGGACTGGCCGAGGAACTCGACCCCATGACCACCCTGTGTCTCAGCGAACAGCTTGGCTATGCTGATGTGGGGCTCACGGTGAGCATGGCTGTGGCCGGAATGCCCTTTCGTTATGCCGCCTTGTTTCCGGCACCGGAACTGCAACAACTGGCCCGGGATTATGCAGCGGACCAGGAAGGAGGCATGATCGGCTGCTGGGCCATCACCGAGCCGGATCACGGCAGCGATTGGTCCCTAGGGGGTGCTGATCCTACGTGCGGGCCGTCCGTGACCGCGGTTTTAAAGGGCGATGTCTATGTGATCAACGGCGAAAAGGCGGCCTGGGTGTCCAACGGCACCATCGCCACCCATGCCATGTTGCATGTGGGACTGGAACCGGACAAGGGTATGGACGGTCAGGGGCTGGCCATTATCCCTCTGGACTTGCCCGGGATTTCCCGGGGTAAGCCCCTGGATAAAATGGGCCAGCGCTCGTTGAACCAGGGCGCCATCGTGTTTCAGGATGTATGTATTCCAAAGGCCTACATGGCGGTACCTTTTCCGGCCATGATGAAGGTCGCCGCCGGCCAGGGACTTGCCAATGTCAACGGCGGCATGGCGGTTATTTTTGCCGGATTGGCCAAGGCCGCTTTTGATGAGGCCTATCAATACGCCCGTCAGCGCATCCAGGGTGGTGTTCCCATTCTGGAACACAAGAATATCAAACTGAAGTTGTTTGAGATGTTCACCCAGGTGGAAGCAGCCCGGGCCAATGCCCGGCGCATGTTTTTATACAATGCGGCCAATCCCATGGCGCCGGCAGTGGCCCATGCGGTGGCGGCCAAATGTCTGTCCACGGAAACGGCCACACGGGTGGCCAGCGATGCCATGCAGATTTTCGGCGGCAACGGCTTGGCCAGGGATTATCCCATTGAAAAAATGTTCCGGGATGCCCGGGCCGGCATGATCGAGGACGGGGTCAATGAAACCCTGGCGCTGAAAGCCATGGAATTTTTATAAAGCGAGTGCTCTGCATCCGGACCTTGCGTAGGGGAACGGAACCTGATAACAGTTGGCTATTCCAAACCCCAAAGCCAGGAGGAAATAAATGCAGCCCACCACCAAACCCATCGTAGACACCGGTAATTGGTTCAAAAACGCCGCCGAATATTGGGCGGATACCATCCAACGTTCCGTGTTGCTCATGAATGTCATGCGCAAGCGCGGCAATGCCTATCTGGAGCATATCCACCAAGGTCAGCCACCGGTGCTGGCCTTCGACTACGAAGTGGTGCTGGACGGTAAAACCCTGAAACACCAGGTGAATTATTCCCTGGTGCGGATTCTGCCGGATGAAAACAATCCGGTGCGAAAGGGTAAGCGCCCGGTGGTGATCGTGGATCCCCGGGCCGGCCATGGGCCGGGAATCGGCGGCTCCAAGCGCGAATCAGAAGTGGGCATGGCCATGGCCCAAGGTCATCCGGTCTATTTTATCCTGTTTTCCACCGAGCCCATGCCCGGCCAGACCCTGCTGGATGTGGGCCAGGCCGAGGTGCGTTTTCTGGAAGAGGTCAGACGCCTGCACCGGGATGTGGAAGAGCCCATGGTCATCGGCAATTGTCAGGCCGGCTGGGCCACGGCCCTTTTGGCCGCCGGCCGGCCGGATGTCACCGGGCCGCTGGTGATCAACGGCGCACCCTTGTCCTACTGGTCCGGCCGGGAAGGGGGCAATCCCATGCGTTACCGGGGCGGTCTGTGGGGCGGAGCCTGGCTCACCTCCCTGGCCTGCGATCTAGGCAACGGCCGTTTTGACGGGGCCCATCTGGTGGCGGGTTTTGAGGATTTGAACCCGGCCAACACATACTGGACCAAGCAATACAACCTCTACGCCAACATTGATACCGAAGAGCAGCGTTATCTGGATTTCGAAAAATGGTGGGGCGGCTTTTACCTCATGAACGCGAGGGAGATTCATGCCATAGTGGAAAAGCTCTTCATCGGCAACGAACCGGAAAAGGGCCCGCTCACAGGGCCGGGGGGCGCCGCCATTGATTTGAAGAACCTGCAGGACCCGGTGGTGGTGTTTTCCTCCCACGGCGACAACATCACCCCGCCCCAACAGGCCCTGAACTGGATCATCAAGGTCTATGGTTCGCTGGAGGAAGTCAAACGTCGCGGCCAGGTGCTGGTCTATCTAGTGCACCAGAAGATCGGCCATCTGGGTATTTTTGTATCCGGCAGCGTGGCTCGCAAGGAGCATGCCGAGATCATCGAGCATATTGATATGGTGGAGTACCTGCCGCCGGGACTTTATGAGATGATCATCGACGAGACGGATAAACAGCGGGGGCTGGGTGATTACAGGGTCCGCTTTGAGGAACGCGGCTTCGAAGACATCATGGTCCTGGACGACGGTTTTGAAGACGAGGCTTTTGCAGCGGCAAATACAGCTTCCAGAATTAATGATCAACTATACCGGACTTTCATCAGCCCCTTTCTGAAATCCATGATCAATGAGCTGGCCGCCGAATTTCTGCGCCAGTTGCATCCATTGCGGGTGCAGCGTTACGCGTTGTCCGATCTGAATCCACTACTCTGGTTTTTTGCGGCGGCTGCTCCCCTGGTCAAGGGAAAACGGATTGCTGTATCCGCGGCCAATCCCTTCCGGGAGATGGAAAAATGTGCTTCCGAACTGGTGGTCGGGATGCTCGATTATTATAAGAACCAGCGCGATCTGGCCCAGGAGCTCATTTTTAAAGCGCTTTACGACCAGCCTTGGATGAAAATGGTAAACCCCCGCCCGGCCGCCCGGCTCCAGGCTGCCGAGGAAATACCCAAAACAGTGGAGAAGAAAGCCGTGCCGGAAATTTCGGTAAAAATGAAAGCCGGTGGTTTTGAAGCCGGCGCCGTCCGGTTGGCGGTTTTGGCCATAACCGCGGACCGGATCATCGAGGATCAGGAATTCGAGTTGGTGAAAAAGATTTTCAGATCCCATTCCCGGTTGAAGAAAATCAAGGTGGCAGAGCTGAAGCGCATGGTCAAGGAACAGTCAGAACTCATTGGGACTGATCTGGATCAGGCCATATCATCCCTGGCCGCTTTGCTGCCGGCCTCACCGTCCCGGGACCGGTTGATCGACCTGATGAAAAAAGTCTATGCCGAGAGCGGCCGTCTGCTCAAGCCGGAAGAAAAGGCCTTGCTGGGCCGATTGGAAGCCGTGCTTGGGGTTGTCTTTTCAAAAAGATGATTTAGTTGCCACGAAATTCACGTAAGACACGAACTAAATACATGATGAAGATCCATAATGAAATAAATTAGGAGTATTAAAAAATGGAGGTGAGTACTTTAAGGAATTATGGAGTTTCTCTAACAGCGGTCATGGACACTATCCCTCAAAAAATAAAATTGGGTGTTTTGCTCAGCATTCCATTTGCTATTAAAAAAAGAATAGGTTCCACACGGTTTATTCGGTTTATATTTATCTTCTTAAATGAGAAGAGAAAAATGTCACACGTTGATCTAAAGCAAATATTTGATATTGGTCTTCGGGATCGTAATTTTATGAATCAACAAGCTGACCAAACAGCAATGTTTACCACATTATCTAAAATGATGGGCATGGAAAAGGCTTTGTCTATTGGCTATGAAATCATGGATATCGCTGTGAAAAAGGCCTATTTGGCATGGTTGCCAAAGCCAGAAGATTTTCTCAAATTTTCTGATCCTTTCGCAGCGTTTAAAGAATGGTATTTAGCAATGTGTGAAGCTTTAAAAAATGAAGGCGGAGGTGAACCGAATATCATTGAAAATAACGAGAATATACTTCATTTTGAAGTATATTTTTGCCCTTGGCTCTATATTCCGCAAATTTTGGGGAATGAAAAAGCAGTACTGCTGACTTGTCATGTGGATGAAGTTGCATTACCGGAGTATTGTAAAAAAATTGGAATTTCCTATAAAAGAGAAAAAGCAATGGGAATAGGTGACGATCGTTGTGAATATAAATTTGAACGCATGATATAGGTATAAAGTGTGGTAGCAATTGGATATGGCAAGTTGCTTTATCGGCAATTATACACGTATTCCTCCAATGATTATTAAGAAACTGACATTAATCCTTATTATTTTTTCGGTGATGCTGGCATCCGCCAAATCAATGGCGGTGCCATTTAGAATTATGACACTAGAGCAGCGGGAAATTCCAAAGCGTCAAGCTGGTTGTGATTTTATTATTGATGACAAATACTCATACGCTGCGAAGCAGTAGCGACGAATTGTAGGAGGAACTATGGTCTACATTTTTGACAAATTTTCTGCAGAGTGATTGACCTGATGAAAACAGTCTGTGCCAAAAGCAACCGTCAGCTCAAGCCGGAAGAAAAGGTCTTGCTGGGCCGACTGAAAGCAGTGCTTGGGGCTGTCTATTCAAAAAGATGATTCTGTTGCCACGAAAGACACGAAAGACACGAACAAAATACATGATGAAGATCCATATAAAAAGGTTCGCAACAATAAAGTGAATCATGGATATGGAATCAATTCGCTGATGATTTTTCCGGGTTTCGGAGATATACAGAAGACTATATAATCACTTGTTGGGCAGCAAGGAAGAGACAATGTGGCCATTCAGAAAGAAACAGTGCTTTGAGAGCTGGCCGATAGTTCGCTCCAGACCCGTAGGCAAGACCTACGGGAGGTCGATTTCGCTGTTTATAAACAACTGGCAATGTCACCTCACCACAGTGGACGTTTATCAGGACGGGGCGATTGACTGCTGGGGTTTTGTCGATCGGGACTTGTTTCGAGTGAAACTTCAGTCGAGGTGGGTAGTCCCTGCTCCGAAGGCCGATCAGAATCTTTCTGTCTTCAACTTCGGATTCACGGGCGTGCGAGAGGGGCAGTGGATACAGACGTGTACCAGCATTGCTCATGAGGTGGAGTCCGTCGTTCAGGCACTCAATCCCAAGTTGCATGGCCTGCTCGACATGCAAGGCTCTGATACAGAGGAGCGCGGGAAGGTCCGGTATGCGAAGCTGGGTCTCTTTGGCAAGAAGACATACCGAAAGGACACGACTGGAACGGCCGACATTCTTGGAGACAGTGTACCGATTCTTCGCGTTGCCGGGGATGCATTTGAGTTGACGCGGCTTGTGGTCTACGCGGACGGTGTGTGCCAGCTTGGTTCGGACGAAAAGCTCGTGCCGATCGACAGCTTGCCGTCACTCTACGACGGAGGAAAAATCTGCAACACAGCGTCCTGTGGCAGCAGAATTGTGTTGCCGGGGCTTGGCGAATTCAGCACGACAACGGATTTCGGATGTGTTTCGGTTCATGACCGCATCGGAGAACTCCACGACAAGCTGAACGAGCTTAACGGTAAGGCCAGCATAGTCACTACCTGTGCGAAGCTCTTCGAGCGGTATGAGCAGGAGCATTCGCTGGAGGCAAAGGAGGCCCTGCGCGAAGCCTACGAAGCAGTACCGGAACATCTGCGGTGCTACTGTGGGGATATGGACACCCGGGATACAGTCATACGCGCAGTCCTCTATGGAGAAGACACCTATGAATGACAAATGGGGAGCCCAATGCCATGCACACGGACGGGAATTCCGCTGCGCTTCATTCCCGCCGGTGATGGGTTATGCCCAATAAAAAGACATAGGGGTTTAAGTGAAAATCAATCGTCAGTTTCAAGATTTGCATTCACCTGGTCCAAATGAAACGGATTGGTATACTATTCAGATTCTTGAGCGGGATATCTGCTTATTATACCATCAGCTTGCAGATTACTCATACATCATGGGAGACCTTTATTACGGAAACGTTTTTGCACTCTCGTATTGGGTGGAAAGTATTTGGGATATCAAACAAAAAATCGGGCTGGTTTCCGCTGAATTCCATATTAATGGTTTTGAAGGTCTTGATTGCGTTTTCAGTGTCGGAAATATCCAGCGTGAAAATGACTATACTTCCCGGCAGATCTTTTCTTTTTGACAGTTAAAAAGAAAGCAATCCGACGAGTGCCCTTAATCCAATCCTTTCCAGGGGGATGGCTTCCCATAAACGACAAACGCAAACGGATTGATTTTGCCGCCGGCCCAGGAAAAATAAGCCAGGCCGAGATACAGCTCGTCATTAATTTTGCGAAGTTCATCCTGCATTGATTTGTTGAGACCTTTGGCATGGCGGCGATAGACAACATGCAATGAATCCTTTGCATCGAAGACGGATCGACCGATATTTGTATCCATTTTCAGAGTTCTATTCAATTGTTCCTTGCCATTCTCCTTTCTTCTGAAAAGATTGTAGCCATGTCCGGATTTTTCAGTAAGCGGCAGGAAGGCATCACCTGTCCATTTGCCCGGTCCCATCAGAAAATTCACATACAGATCGTCTGTTTTGCCGTATATCCCGGCATGAAGCATCCGGGTTTTGTATTCTCCTTGCAACTCAGCAATATCCGGGGGCTTTGATGCGTAAAAAAGCTGCATGATATCGGCCTTTGAAAGCCTTTCAATATCCTTATCAGAGGCATCATTCGGATCCATTCCGAGTATTTCTCGAGGGGTCTTCCCCTGCCATCTTGATGGACCTTTTTGGAGAATGCTTACAATAAAAAGGAAAAAGTTCAATGCAGCGAGCGCCAATAGAACGATCAACAATATTTTCATCATGGAGTCCCTCGCTTCGTTAAAAAGAATCCGTTATGGGATCTTCAAAACGTTAGATTATGGTTATTTATACTTGATGTAAAACTGATGTTATGTAACATCTGTAATTTAATTAACGAGAGATAACATGTCAAGTCTTTCTTATCAATTATTGGCACTATCAGGAGGAACATGCAATTCCTCACAATGGCCATTTCGAGCATGAAAATGTGTTTCAAAGCCCTCAAAACAGATACAGTTCCCCTCTTTTATTCGCTTCACTTATGAAAAGAGCTATTTCTTCAGCTCCGGTAGCCACTCTGTGAAGGCACTTTTTATGTTCTTCCGATGACATAAATTCGACTGCCTTTTCAAGATCAGTAAAATCAACGCCGGTCAGATCTTTACAAGAATGTGACCCTAATTTCAGGTTAAGCCTTTTCATTAGAGCCTGAGCGGGAAATACAATGGGAAATAATGCATCATGTCCATCTTCTATCTTTTCTCTGCCCATCAGCAAACCCAGTATCATCATGCCGGCAATATGAATGCCGCAAGTATAAGAACAAAGCAAACCGCCATGCAATGCCCCGGTTGATTTCAATAACGCGGTATTATTGATTTTAAATTCTTGCATAAACGCGGACAAAATGGCTTGGGTGCAGCTGCCATATTTTTTAATGGCATAGTAAGCGTTTTCTTTCAGTCGAGGAATCCAGGCCTCGGTTTGAAACACTTGAATTTGGTTGAGCGGATTTTCGTCTTTCATTTCTAGTTTGTCATGTGGTTTTTTTTCAGTTTGATTCATTATTCATTATTCCTTACTTAGGGTTTATAAGCCGTGATTAATCCTGAACCATCAGAAAAAGCATCATACTGTATATCAATTTTTATAAAACCGGCTGACGAAAGCCATTCATGGTATTCCTGGCCGGTGTGCGCACGCCCCTCATTATAAAGATTGAGGAATATGAGATTATGCGCGACTGAAATTTCAGGGTATAAATAAGAGTCATCCAAAAAGCGCCCGATAATATAAACCGCACCGCCGGAAGCGATGACCGACCCAATGTTTTTTAGCGCCTGTTTCGCATTATCCGGTGACAACACCTGGATAAAAGATCTTAATACAGCAGCATTATATTGCCCGTCTGGGGGATTTTTGACAACGTCGCCGGAAATAATGTCGATCCTGTCGGTTAGTCCTTTTTCAGTTATGAACTCCCGGGTGATCGAAACAACTTCCGGTAAATCAATGACAGACACTTTTACGTTGAGAAAGGATTCACACAAAGCTATAGCAACGCCTCCGGAACCGCCGGCCACATCCAGAATGTGATGCGAATCCGACACCTCAATTTTTTGTGCCAGCTCCCGCCCGGCCTGAAGAGTGCCGGAAAATTGACCTCTGAAAAAATTGGCAGTACTTTTTCCTTTACTTCCTGACCAGTCGATCTTGGCCTGTGGTTCACCTTTTCTAATTGTTATGGCTGTTTCAGAAAGAACCTTTAACGCCTTTTCTATCAGGAAACGAACGTGATTGGAGAAGTCCGCAGGCTCATGGCCGAGATACTTATAGGACTCATGGGTATTTGTAAACAGGCCATCTTCAACGTTAAGTAAGCCGGCCATCACCAGTCCGAAAAGTAACGGGGAAAGCATATTTGTCTTTACGTTCAAGCGTTCGGCAATTGAATTGAGATCCATGGCCCTGTTACCGATAGTTGCAAACAGATTCAGTTTTATCCCTTCCAACATGATCAGTGCCGGGAACATCCCATAAATGTTTTTGATTATGGTTTTAGGCTGTATCGTCCGATCGTTCATAGCGTGTGTCCCGTTCATTTATTTAATTTGAATTTTTAATTTGATATATAGTGTCAAAAAACATATAACTCAAATGATTAGTTTTTATAGAAATGATAACTGTAGGTTATAGTATCATGAATATGAATCAATTGATTATTTTTCATGAAGTCGCAAGACTAGAAAGTTTTACCAGGGCTTCGGAACAATTGTGCCTGACACAGCCCGGCATCAGCAAGCATATCAAGCAGCTGGAAGACTATTACAATACCCGGTTGTTTGACAGGTTGGGGAAAAAGGTCGTGGTTACACAAGCGGGGGCGGTTCTTTTTAAAGCTACCGAAGAAATCATAGGTTTATTGAAGGCGACAAAAGAAAGAATTGACGATATAAAAGGACTAAAAGGCGGTAAATTAAAGGTGGGTGCCAGTTTTACCTTAGGTATCTATATCATTCCCGAGCTGCTGAACCGTTTTCGCCAGGAATATCCTGATGTCGAATTGTCCCTGGATATTTCCATGAGTCATGAAATCAGTAAGAAGTTGATCACAAACGATCTGGATATCGGGTTTCTCGGAGCGCCCTCCGACGATGAGCGTGTCCTCACAAAGGAACTGCTGTCAGACCAGTTGGTGCTGATCGTTGCGCCTCATCATAAATGGAAAAACCGTAAAAAGATACATGTAACTGAATTGCTCAATGAACCTTTTCTGATGTCCAGACAGGGCTCCGGCACCCGAACCACAATTGAAACCCAATTAAAACAAAACAATATTCAATTTGGAAAGGTCATTGAGTTTGGTAATACTGAAGCTATTAAAAAGGCCGTGATCACTGGGATAGGAGTTTCGATTTTATCCATCCATGCTGTAGAGAATGAAGTCCGGTCAGGCCTCCTGAAAACCTTAATACTTGCCGATCTGCAATTGAAACGTACCTTCTACTTGGCATATCACGCCAATAAATATTTATCCTATGCCACAAGAGCCCTCATAGATCTAGTCCAACAAGGAGCCAAACAGAATTCGTGAGGATGGGAGAACCCTCTAACTGTTTCAAGGCGACTATCTGGGATGTCCGGAAAAAGAAAGCCGGTGCTTCCGGACGAAAAACGGAAGCCATTTTTTGGTCGGTGTCTTTGTATTATGTGATGCTTGACATCTGATGTTTGATGCTATATATCCAAGTCATCATAAGGGAACACATCAAACCAGATTGATGAATGTTTGGGAGGCGTGGATGCGAACGACAATCGATATCGAAGATGACATCCTGATGGCCGCCAAAGAAATCGCCAGGCAGCGAAGGATCTCCATTGGCAAGGTGATCTCCGACCTGGCGCGTAAAGCCATGACTCAAAACAGCCGTTTCGCCAATAGAGGAGATGTCCCTCTATTTCCGGTGAAAAGCGATGGAGGCATCGTCAGTCTTGAAATGGTCAACCGGCTGCGGGACGAGACATGAAAACCGTGTATCTTCTGGATGTGAATCTGCTGATCGCCTTATGCGATCCCATGCATGTCCATCATCATGGTGCCCATCAATGGTTTGCATCAAAGGGGCATGGTCAATGGGCCACCTGCCCATTGACGGAAAACAGTTTTGTCCGAATTGCCAGCCACCCCCGCTATCCGAACCGACCAGGGGATGTTTCCGTTGTGCTTTCCATACTGCAACGTTTCTGCCAATCCAAAGGTCATTCCTTCTGGTCGGAAGACATCAGCCCCCGCAAGATGATCCCAGCAGGTGCGATCATCAGTCACACGCAAATTACCGACCTCTATCTGTTAGGGCTATCGGTCTATAAAGGGGGCAAACTGGCCACTCTGGATCGGCGCGTCCCAGCGGATCTCATTCCCGGGGGAAGAGAGGCGCTGGAATTGCTTTCCCCAGAGTCGGATTGAAGCTCTTCATCTCAAAGGATGGGGTGTGTTTCTACCGTAGGATAGGGATGATTAACACTGCAAAGTCAAACTAACTATGCAATCAGTGTGAAAATAAGACCATTGATGTTGCTGAAATGCCTGTCCGAAGTAATCAATTCCGCTCCATGCTCCATGGTCTGCGCGGCGATCCAGATGTCGTTAGTGGGGATGGGAGTACCCTGGCTTTTGAGTTCAAGGGCGATTCTTGAGTATCTGTCGGAGGTTATCGCGCCTATGTTTAACAAACTAACGGCTTCATGTTGCAAAAAGGCATTCAAGTCGTGCATGTTTTTGTTAAGATTTTTTCCATTACGAAATCCGAACATCAGTTCCCCCAGAACAATGGGGGAAAATAAAATCGAATCGGAATTGGCTATGATTTCAACAAACTCTTCACTGTTGCGCTTGAATCCGACATAGGCGCTGGTATCGAGCAGGATTTTCATTTCCACATTTCCTCATCGATCTGTTCGCATGGCTGGATCGCTTCAAAAAAATCAGAAGCTTCTTTTTGCGACCATCCGCCGGCAAGCTTTCTTAGCGAATCTGCTGGGGCGACGCCACGTTTTGAATCGTTTCCGAAATGTTTGTAAATAATCTCCTGAATGACCTGGTTGAGAGATTTCCCTGTTTTTTTGGAGAGTTTTCTTATCTCTTTTTCGATTTCAGGATTAATTCCCCGTAAAGTGATTTGGCTCATGAGTCACCTTTGTAGTCAATCTGACTCATTTTAAGACTCACATTTGCAGATGTCAATGAAAAATCACTTGTGAAATAAACTAGAGTGAAATAGTAAATTTTATTGAATTGCGCTGCTGAGAAATATAAATGTGTTTGCCAAACCAGAAAGCTGAATCTATAAAGCGCCACACTGGCATTTAAAAGACCCTCATCATCATTGGGGCCATCCTCCACAAGGCAGCGGCACATGAGGCCAGAAAGCAGCACACCCAGCAAGAATTCGGCTTGCAAGAAGATTAAAAGGGATTTCCTCTATGGACAACAATATTTTATACAGCGACAACTTTTTAGAAATAAAAGAAGGTTCTATTCTAGTTCGCGATTACTACTATCCGTTTGGAAATAAAAGCGTCCAGTTTGAAAATGTCGATAGTGTCGTCGTGAAAAAACCATCCATCTTCAACGGCCGATTCCGCTACTATGGAACCGGTGATTTCCGCACCTGGTTTCCGCCGGACAACCGTACCGCCAGGGACGCTATCTTTGTCATCAAAATCAAAAAGAAATGGTGGCGGATCGGTTTGACTGTTGAAGATTCGAAAAAAGTTTTCGACCTGTTCAAGTCCAAATGTACCGTTATTGATGAGCGCGTTTCCCCGGTCTCATGACTTAGGGATGTTGAAATATTTGAAATGCTGTTTTCCAGCAAAGGACTTTAGTTTTTTCTACCACCCGCTTTGCTGAAGACACGAACAAAATACATGATGAAGATCCATATGCCCATCTATTCGGGCACGGCCTCATGGCCACAGCCTTAAGGGACATCAGCGAGTGCAAGAAAAAAGTGCGGGAAACGCTGGTACACCAATGACATCAGCACTTGGGCGGGGGGCAGCCCCGCTTGTGATTCAATTCCGGGTAAAGCCGCTTGAGACAATCCGGGCAGATTCCATGGGAGAAACTGGCTTCTGAATGGGAACATATATAGGCTTCGATATGATGCCAACTGCCTTTCCCATCCCGGATTTTTTTACAACTGGCGCAAATGGGCAATAGACCGCTCAGTTTTTTAACTTCCAGCAGGGCTTTTTCCAGCTTGGCGATGAGCTCCTCGCGCTCCCTGGCAGCCTGATGCTTGATCAAGGCGATTTCAATGGTGGTTTTTAACTCCGAATTGTTATACGGCTTGATCACATAGCCGAAGGGATTGGTTTTAATGGCCTGGTCCATAATGTGCTGATCGCTCAGACAGGAAAGGAAGACGATGGGGACATCCATCTGGCGGTTGATCTGTTCCGCCGCCTCGATTCCATTCATGTCGCCTTCCAGCAGAATGTCCATGAGAACCAGATGGGGACGATGCTCAAGGGCGCCGCTTACGGCACTTGGGCCGGTTTTAACAATGCCGCACACTTTATGTCCAAAGGATTCTAAACGGGCTTCTAGAACAGCGGCCACATTTGAATCATCTTCAACAACAAGAATTTTGGTCGCCGCTTCCCGGGTAACAGGATTTGAACTCAAGGGGTGATTGGGTTGCATTTTTGTTCTTTCAAGTGCATTTTTTTGTACTATGAACCATGGTCAGCCATGGTGCCGATACATTTAATAAAAGACATAATTTCAAACAATTTTAAATAATTATCTTAAAGTAACAACCTCCGCTTAATAATCAGCCCACTTCCACAATATTAATAAAAGCAATTTTTTTGCCAAAAACTTTTGTAATTACTCAGGTGTTAAGTCTGAAGTCTGAAGGCAAAGACGTTTATTAAACAAAACCATGTCACAAGGCAATGGCATGTGGTTTTTTCGGGGTCGGTATCGGTATCGGAATCGGTATCGAAAAAAACAAGTTTGGCGACCACGAAAAACCAGGGCGTTTCCCCTGCTGACCCCAAGACCCAACGCGATGGCTTGCCGTAGGGGCGGTTCGCGAACCGCCCCTACAGACCGATGGTTCGCGAACCGCCCCTACCCATCGGTGGGAGTACCTGACCCGTCCCTGTTGGCGAATAGCCTTTCTTCGGGAGGGGTGCGGGCTGGGAAAAAAAATAAATATGGGGGTGCGGAAAAATTCGATTTACCGTTTTTTTCTTGCTCTTGCTCTTGCTCTTGCTCGTACTCGTAATCGGCTGCTTATGTGCTATTCAAATTCTGTCGTTCGATTACGAGTACCGCTACGCTGAGCACGAGCACGGCATTGAGCAAAGATGGTAAATTAAAATTTTCAATCTCCCTAAAGACTCGATACCGATTCCGATACCGATACTGATACCGAGAGAATGGATGGCAGAGATAAAACCCAATCACTCACAAATCGCTTTGTTTTGGTGGGCAGTAGTATTGGCTTGATGAAATGCTGGTATTTAATTGTGCACATTCCGCGCCAAGATTAAATGCGATTTCCCTGGTTCGTATCAAGGGGCATATTGCCAATGTTAATCCGATCGTTTATGATGCTGCATGCTTTGACTTGCTGCCGATGATTCAAGTGCCGTATCCACAAGGGAAGATTTTTAAAAGGTGGAGCCAATATGCAAAATCCGAAAATCCTGATTGTTGATGATGTTCCGAACAACATCACAATTTTAACTGAAATTCTGAAATCCGACTACAAATTGGTTTGTGCCACCAACGGCAAGGACGCCCTGAAGCTGTCCACAACCGCTTCACCGGAATTGATTCTCCTGGATGTGATGATGCCGGACATTGATGGCTATGAGGTTTGTCGGCGTCTGAAAGCAGATCCGCGGACAAGGGACATCCCGGTGCTGTTTCTGACCGCCAAGAACGAGGAGGCGGATGAAACCAAAGGGCTTGAGCTCGGCGCGGTGGATTATATCTCAAAGCCTTTCAGCCCGGTTATTTTAAAACATAAACTCAGAATTCATATGGATCTGAAAAGGCATCGCGACCATTTGGAGGAGATGGTCAAAGAGCGCACCCAGGAGATTCAAAAATCCCATGAGGAATTGAAAAGAGAGATAACCGAAAAGATCCAGGCCCAAGACGCCTTTACCCAACAGCGGGCCTATTTTGTGCAATTGTTTGAAAATTCCCCCCTGGCCATTTTGCTGCTGGACAATGAAGGCAAAGTTATTGAAGTGAATTCGAGCTTTCAACGACTGTTTGGCCATGATTCACTCCAGGTGAAGGATCACTACAACAAATATCTGGTTGTTCCGGAAGATCTCATGGCGGAATATGAGACCCTGTTTCAAAATATTTTACTGGGAAAAACAATAACCAAAGAAACCTACCGCATGCATAAAAACGGCAATCTCATACCGGTGGCTTTTCTTGGTTACCCCATTATCATCAAGGAACGCGTTGAAGGGCTTTTTATCGTTTATGAGGATATCACCCAGCGCAAGACTTTTGAAGCCCAGTTGCTGCACCAGACCTTTCATGATCCCCTCACCGGCGTTCCCAACCGGATTCTGTTGTCGGAACGTCTGAATCGCGCTTTGGAGCGTTCCAAAAGATACCAGGGATACCAATTCGCGGTTTTAATGGTGGATCTGGATCGCTTCAAAAGCGTCAATGATTCCCTGGGACATCTGGCCGGCGATTCCTTGCTGGTGGAAATATCCAAGCGCATCAAGGAATGCATCCGCTCCACCGATACAGTGGCGCGCATGGGCGGTGATGAATTCGCCATTCTGGTGGAGGATTTTAAAAATTTGAGAGAGGTTTTTAAAATTGCCAATCGCATCCATACGGTTTCCCAAACCCCATTCATCATTGAACGAAATGAGGTCAGCATCAGCGCCAGCATTGGAATCGTGTTGGAAACAGATTCCTACACCCGGGCTGATTATATCTTGCGTGACGCGGATATTGCCATGTACCGCGCCAAGGAATCCGGCAAGGCCCGCTTCAAAGTGTTCAACAAGCGCATGCATGAAGCTGCAATTGAATCCCTGCAAATGGAAAACGATCTCAGAAACGCAATTCAAAAAAATGAATTCATTCTTTATTACCAACCGATCCTGTCCTTGATCAATCAACGTTTGATCGGGTTTGAGGCCCTGGTGCGTTGGAATCATCCTGAGCGCGGCATTGTCATGCCCGAGAAATTTATTCCCCTTGCCGAGGAAACCGGTCTGATCATTCCCCTGGGACAGATCGTTATCCGGGAGGCATGCCGGCAGCTCAAGAAATGGCAACAGATCTGCCCCCAAGCCGAAGACTTGGCTGTCAGTGTCAATATCTCCGTCAAACAATTCCTGCAATCGGATCTGGTCAATTTCATCATGAAAGTGCTGAGTGAAAACCGTTTGCCGGCAAGTTGTTTGAAGCTGGAGATCACGGAAAGCCTGCTGGTGAAAGAGGCGAACATCATTATTGATAAACTCGTCAATATCAAAAATCTCGGCTTGAAAGTGGCCTTGGATGATTTCGGCACGGGCTATTCTTCCTTGTCCTATATTCAACATTTCCCCATCGACAATATCAAAATCGACCGCACCTTCATTCAAAAACTGGATGTGGAAAGCGGCAGCATGGAGATTGTCAAAACCATCATCTCCCTGGCCAAGAATCTAGGGCTTGATGTTGTTGCCGAAGGAGTGGAAAGGAAAGCCCAGATCGAAATGCTTCGCAGTCTTCAATGCGATAATGTCCAGGGTTTTTACTACTCCCAACCGGTGGATTCGGATCGCGCTTTTGATTTAATAAAGGATTATCTGTAACTGTTCACGAGGGGTATAGACCCGGCGATAATTTCCCGGGCCTTGTCAAATTGATAGATGCTGATCTGGCTGTCCAGTTTTTGCATTATTTTTTCAAGCTCCGGAATCGGCGGACCGGTTTTAATCAGAGTTTTCAAGGCATCATAGCGGATTCTGGATTCAGCCGGATCGTATTCTTGCAAACTTTCATCCAATTCCTCAAACAGGCGAATGACTTCAACAGCATCAAAATTTTTCCGTCCCGGCAGGGTTTCCGCCCCGGCGGATTTCCGGTTGATGAATTGGTGAATGGAAGTCATGACTTGGGCAATTGTTTTTTCCAATCGCGGCAGGAAGGCGGCGAACATGATTTTGTCATCCTTGCGCAAAGCGGTTTCCATTGATTCCGCCGTTGCCTGAAGATCGTGGGCGGAAATATTGCCGGCAGCCCCTTTCAGGGTGTGGATTGCTTTGGCAAGATCCGTAAATTTCTCCTGTTCCAGCAGCAAGCGCGTTTCCGTTGCGGAATCTTTGAAATGGGACATGAATTCCGCATAGATTTGGTCCAACCTTACCTCACTGCCGCCGATGCGCAGCAAGGCCTGGTTCACATCCAAGCCCGGTAAGGTTTCAGGCAAGCGGGAGGCCGGTCCGGTCATTTCGGTAAAAGCATTCGGGCATTCTTCTGAAATAGCAGGCTTGATGTAACGTTCGATTGTTTGGAACAGATTCTCGCGGTCTATGGGTTTGGCAACATAGTCGTCCATGCCGGCGGCCAGGCATTTTTCTTGATCGCCGTACATGGCCCGGGCCGTCATGGCGATAATGGGCAAGGTGGTCAGACCAAGCTCCTGCCGGATAATCCTTGTGGCTTCAATGCCGTCCATTTCCGGCATCTGGATATCCATCAAGACCGCGTCGAATTTTTCGGTTTTTACTTTTTCCACCGCTTCTTTTCCATTCTCCGCCTTGTGTACGCAGATCCCGGCCAGGGCCAGAATTTCCGCAGCCACCACCTGGTTCACCGGGTTGTCCTCCACCAGCAATACATCGGCATTTTGGAAACGCCGGGAAGCAAAAACCGAGGAAAAGCTGCCGGTGCTGCCGGCGGCCCGGCAGCCGAAAATTTCCATGACCGTATCCAGAAAAAGGGATGGCTTGAGGGGTTTGGCCAGCAAACGGGCATAGTCGGCCATTCTGGAGGATGGGGCCGGTGCGGCCGGGTCAAAAGCACCCATCATGATGATGGGGGGGGGCGGTCCATTATTTTCAAGGGCGATTTTTTCAGCCAGTTCATAGCTGTCCATTTCCGGCAGAGTGGTATCGATTAAGATCAGCGAGAACGGGTCGTCATGGCCGGTTTCCAGGTAGCGTGACCATGCTGATCCGGCATCTTCGGCCATCTGGGGCCGAAAGCGAAACGACTCCAGCATCTGGCGGATGACCCGCCGGGAGGTGGGATTGTCTTCCACCACTAAAATTCTTAGGTCCTTCAGTCTTTCCGGAAGTTCCAAGATCTCGCATGGGGCCTGGGGGTCCGGCTTCAGTTTCACACTGAACCAAAAAGTGCTCCCCTTTCCTGAATGACTTTCAACCCAAATCTCGCCATCCATCAGTGCGCTAATCCTTTTACAAATGGCCAGTCCCAGACCAGTGCCTTCATATCTGCGGGTGGTGGAATTGTCGGCCTGGGAAAAGGCGTCAAATAAGGATTTTTGGGTCTCGCTATCAATGCCGATGCCGGTATCTGCCACGCTGACGAGAAGCTCAATGCTCTCCGGCTGTTTGTTGCGCGTTTGCACGGTCAGACAAATTTCACCCTTTTCAGTGAATTTGACGGCATTGGATATGAGGTTGATGAGAATCTGCTGCAACCTTAAGGGATCGCCGATGACGCGGTCGGGCACATCCGGCTTGATATCAATGATCAACTCGATTTCTTTTTTCAGGATTTTTTCCAGAAACATATCCGCCACTTCGTTGGCTATCTCCCGTATTTTAAATGAGATATTCTGGAATTCGAGTTTGCCGGCTTCAATTTTGGAAAAATCCAAAATATCGTTGATGATGCCCAGCAAGGAGCGGGCGGAAGCGTGCACGATACCCAAATATTCCTTGATTTGCCAGGCTTCAAGGGGGGCATGCATGATCAGATCCGACATGCCGATGATGGCGTTCATGGGTGTTCTGATTTCATGGCTCATGTTGGCGAGAAAGCTGCTTTTGGCCCGGGTGGAGGCATCGGCAGCCTCTTTGGCTTCCTGCAATTCCGCATTGGTGCTTTTCAGTTCCCGGGTGCGTTCCTCCACACGTTTTTCCAATTCATTGTGGATTTTCCGCAATTCCTTCTCCACTCTTTTTCTTTCAACAATCTCCAGCTTTAAATCTTCATTGGTGCTGGCCAATAAAGCCGTGCGTTCTTGCACCCGTGCTTCCAGTTCTTGATTGGCTTGCCTCACCTTGAACTGTTCCGCCTCAAGCTTCAGTGCCAAAAAGAAGTCTTTGCGGGCATAATATTCAATGGAATAGCAGGCAAACATGCCGATGACATTGGCGCTGATAAAGAAAAAATTATTGTTGAGAAGAATTGCCGTGGGCGTGTCCGTGAGGATCACCGCCGCGATTTCATAAAAAAAAACCACCAGCCAGCCGGAAAGGGAGGCCCAAAGGAATCTGGCGCGGATGAAAGTATAGGAGAACAAGAAAATAAGCATCAGACCGGCGTAATAGGAAAAGTTCACCGGCGGCGGCGCAATCACCACCATGGCGATAATGCCGATGCCGGCCGCAACAATGACTATGGAAAGACAGAACTGCATGCAACGTTTGAATGTTTTCCGGTAAGAAAAGAGGAGTACCAGGAGCACAATGGGACAGAAAAAGCCGTAGCGAATGGACCAGAGCATGTTGCGCATGCCGGGGACCAGTTGGGCGTCCAAAATGCCGAACAGGGAATAGAAAATGATGGCAAGCAGCAAGGAAAAACGCACCTGGCTCAGAAATTTTTGGTAGTAATCATCCAGGAAAGCTTTTTCTGTGCGGCCCTCGTCGGTCTTGAACGCCAAGGTGAACCAGTTGATTTGCATTTCACGGAAGGTCTGTGATGCTTTGGGGAAGTATGGCTCTTCCTGGGCTAGCATATGTTTTGCAATGTCAGCCATGGTTGAATGCCACTGTCCGGGGGGCTGTAATAAATTCCGCCCCGCGTTTCAGATGCAAAAAAAGATTGATTCCCTCGGGTTCCTGGCCGACGCGAATATCCTTGTCATCAAAACCGCATGTGCGGGCAAGGCTGATAAGCTCATCAGGGGTGCGATGGATCAGATGCCAATTGCCCACGATTTCCATGTAGGCACGGCTTGGGTTGACGGTGGAGAAATTGCCAATGACGATTTCGCCCTGGTCATCCAACTGCCCGACAATGCGATTTAATAGGAAAACGAATTTTTTTTCGTTCAGATAATCGAACAAACCTGCTGACCAGATCAGGCGATATTTTTGCTTTGAAGAAAAGGCAAAGGCATTTGTATGCAGGAAATTGATTCGCTCTGTAAAATCCTTGCAGAGGTTTTTGGCATAGGAAATCGCCAGGGGGTCAAACTCAACATTGTCGAATATGATTTTTCCCTGGTTGCTCTCGCTGAGGAATTCAAATAAATCCCTGGAAGGGCCGCTGGCGATATTGAGGACATGGATCTTGCTTTCTTGAGTATCCATGGCCTCCAGATTATGC
This sequence comes from Desulfosudis oleivorans, assembly GCA_020723325.1. Lineage (GTDB taxonomy): Bacteria > Desulfobacterota > Desulfobacteria > Desulfobacterales > SURF-7 > DYJD01. Next base: position 200,416 of record DYJD01000001.1, read on the forward strand.
AGCAACCGGATAAAATAGTCCTTGCGGTTGCGCACCGCCAGAGGGGCTTTTTGAAGCTGAAAAAAAAGATCCCATTTGCGCAAATTCGGGTTTTTGGAAGTATATTTCTGATAGATTTTATCCAGAATTTCATAATCGCCGGGATAACCATGGGGCTTTTCATATGCAAAGCCCTGTAAGGTTAAAATGGACAGGGCTTCACCAAAACAGTTGCGCAATCGTGAAAGATCTTCAGGGGTCAATGTCCCGGCTTCCAATTCGGCGCGGATGGTTTCCAACCATTGGGAAAATTCGTCGTATTCAGATGGTTCGGGGCCGCCGTTGGCCGTCATTCTTTCTATGAAATCAAGGTGCTGTTGCATGTCGAAATCGGCTCCGTTTCAGGTTCGGCATTATTATGTCTTGAATCGCTGATGTGGAAGAATTCTATTTGCACCAACCTATCGAAAAGATAAAAGACTGTCAAATCATTATCCATTTTCAAAAATCAATTGCGTACGAAATCCATTTGTTTTATAGTGCTCGGCATTTCATTCATCAAATGAATCCTTTTGTTAATTCTGATCAGATAAGAGGCAGGTATGGAAAAAGACGATGAAAAGCGTTCCGGTGGGGAACGGCGCGAAAAAAGCAATAAACGGGTTGAGGCCATCATTGATTGTTTTATACCCAAAAAAGAGGAAAAACGTTCCGGCCAGGATCGCCGCAAGCCGAAAAAACCTGTTGCCGAAAAATGACCCAAACGGGAAATTGTGAAAAAATTTGGAGGATAGAATTGAAAATGAGAAAAAAGACTTATACCTGGGCTGTAGTTGTTTTATCCGTGCTGGGGTTGGTTGTTTCAGGCTGTTCAAAGTCTTCGGATCAATCGGTTTCCGAGGCTGACAAGCTCGTCATCGCCGATGTTAATGGGCAAGAGATCACATCAGATGTTTTGGAAAAATATCTGGCGGCTCGACCAGTGCAGATGAACGCGGACAACAGCGCTGAGATGTTCAAGAAACGCGTGGATGAAATCATCGTGGATGAATTGCTGTACCAGGAGGCCCTGCGCCTGAAACTGGATCAAGAGCCGGATACTCGCCAGCGGATCCGGCAGGTGTTGAATCAGAAACTTTCCGAGGAGCAGATCAATAAAAAAGTATTGCAACGCAAAATCGAACAGGCGGAATTGCAGGCCTATTATGACAGCCATCTGGATGAATTCAATCGTCCGGAAATGGTCAGACTGGCAGATGTCTTGATTGCCGTGCCCAAAGACGCCACCCCTGATCAACGGGCTGAACTCAAGCAAAAGGCGGAAACCGTTTTAGCCGAAATCATGGCCGCTTCCAGCCCGAGTATAAGTTTTCCCCAGCTTGCGCGGAAGTATTCGGATCAGCCGGAAAAATACCCCAAAGGGGACACCGGCTTTTTCAGTCAGGATGGCAAACCCATCGGCATGGACCCGGCTGTGGCTGAAGCTGGTTTCAAACTGGAAAAAAGCGGGGATATTGCCAATGCGGTGATTGAGGCCGGGGACGGCTTTCACATCATCATGCAGACCGGCAAGCATCCGGCCTTTAACCGGCCCTTTGAACAGGTGGCCAAATATTTGGAGCGACGCATCCGCAACGAGGAACTGCAAAAAAAGCGCGACGAATTTGTTCAAGAGTTGAAAACAAAATCCAAGATTTCCACGGACGAAAAAGTCCTGGCCCAGGTTCAGGAAAAGCTGAAAACCAGTGGGAAAATGAAACCCATGCCGCCTGTGAACCGACCCATGCCGCCCATGCCGGCCGGCATCGGGAATCCGGCGTCCATGCCCGGTGCCGACAATCCGCCGCCGCCGGCACCTGCTGGGGCTGCCAATCCGGCCCAGCCACCGCCGGTAGCACCTGCTGGGGCTGCCAACCCGGCCCAGCCGCCGCCGCCGGCCGGCCCAAGCAATTGAAAATCATGATGGGCAATGACGGATAATTATGCGAAAATAGCCCAAGCCAATCTGCGGCAGCTCTATCAGAACTTGCCGGCGGATCTTGCGGAAAATCTGCAGGCAGAAAGGCAAGGGGACTGCTTCATGTTCAATGCCTTTGGCCGGACATGCCTGCTCGGGCCCACGGGCATTGAATTGAGCGGCGGGAGCTATCCTTCGGTTTTGGGCATCCTGATTTCCCTGTACGCCTTGAATGCCAATCCGGCCCCATGCCTGGACCAGCCCTTCAAGGCCTTTAAAGAGGTGCCCAACAGCATGCCCTATGTGGGCGCCTTCAGCAATCATACGGAAAAGATCCTGATCCCCCAGGTCCCCCGCATCCGCACTGAAACCGCCCGGATCCAGGCCGTCCTCCAGGGCCGGCCGGCACCGGTCGGGATCGGCGGGGATTTTGCCCTGGTTGTTTATCCACTGCCGAAAATCGCCCTTTGTTACATTTTTTACGAGGCTGATGAGGATTTCCCGGCAGCGGTAACCTGCCTGTATTCCAACAATGCCCATTTGTTTTTACCGGTGGATGCCTTGGCGGATGTGGGGGAGTACTCTTCCAAGTGGATTTTGGAGATACTTGCCGATCAACCGTGATCGTTGTAGCGGATACAAAAAAGCTAAATTCGAATCTCGAAATCCGAAATCCGAAACAAATTCAAAATTTCAATCACCAAAAAACCAAAACACAAAGCAGCGGCCAATGGCCGGGTTGTTTTATTTGAATTTGTGTGATTCGAATTTGTTTCGTATTTTCGATATTCGAAATTTCGGATTTTTCCGGCTTGTTTTGTGGGAGCGGCTTCCAGCCGCGATACGGCCGAAACGAAAATCTATGTCTGCCGATTATTCATGGCGCAGGGCCTCAATGGGGTCCAATCGAGCCGCCTTACGGGCCGGGAAATAGCCGAAAATAATCCCCACCGCTGCGGAGAAAAGAAAAGCAATAAGAACAATCCCCCAATTCAAGATAAAAGGCACGCGCAGGGCCTCGGCACTGGCGGATGCCGCTGCCAGCCCCAGCAGGATGCCGATCAAACCGCCGAAACAAGACAGCACCACCGCCTCCACCAGAAATTGCATCAGCACGTTTTTTTCCAGGGCGCCGATGGCCAGGCGGATGCCGATTTCACGGGTGCGCTCGGTAACAGATACCAGCATGATGTTCATGATGCCGATGCCGCCCACCAACAGACTGACGGCGGCCACGGCGCCCAGCAGGGCGGTCAGCACCCGGGTGGTGCCGGTGAGGGCGGCCATGACTTCCTTCATGTCCCTGACCATGAAGTCATCTTCCTTGCCTTTGGTGATTCCCCGCCTTTCACGCATGAGCCGTTCAATGTCCTTCTGCACCTTCTCGGTGGAATAACCGTTGCGGGCCGACACCATGATGGCGTTGACCTCGGTGTTGCCGGCCATGCGGCGGTGCAGCATGCGGATGGGAACCAGGATGATGTCGTCCTGATCCATGCCGAAGGCGGCCTGGCCCTTGGCAGCCAATACTCCGATGATCTCACAGGTGATGTTTTTCAAACGGATGGCGGCGCCCATAGGGTCCTGGGCGCCGAACAGCTCTTTTTGCACGGTTGCACCGATGAGACAGACGGCTTTGCCGGATTTGATTTCACCGCTGGTGAAAGTGCGCCCGCCGGCCATGGGCCAGTCCCTGGTGAGCAGGTAATTGTTGTCCGTGCCGGTAACGGAAGTCGACCAGTTTTGGCTGCCGAAAATGGCCTGGGTCCCCTGGGTGGCGGAGGGGGCCACGGCAGCCAGACCCTCAATTTCCTTTGCAATGGCGGCTGCATCATCCATGCTGAAGTTGGGCGCATTGGAACGGGTGCCGCCCGGGCCGCGAAACCCCTGGCCCGGCCTGACCTGGAGCAGATTGCTGCCCAGCTTGGATATTTCCGAGGTCACCTGGGCCGTGGCCCCGTTGCCCAGGGTTACCAGGATGATCACGGCCGCCACCCCGATGACGATTCCCAGGATGGTGAGGGTGGAGCGCAGCACATTGCGGCGAATGGCCCGCTGGGCCAATATGATGGTTTCCCAAAGCATCAGGCTGAGCATCCTTCCGGCCGGGTGGCATCAATGTGACCGTCTTTAAAAATGATCCGCCGGCCGGCATAGGCCGCCATATCCGGCTCATGGGTGACCATGACAATGGTAATGCCCTGTTCCCGGTTAAAGGCGGTGAGCAGGTCCATGACTTCCCGGCTGCGTTCGGAATCCAGGTTCCCGGTGGGTTCGTCGGCCAGAATCACCTTGGGATCGGTGACAATGGCCCGGGCGATGGCCACGCGCTGCTGCTGTCCGCCGGAAAGCTCCCCGGGTGTATGGGTTTCCCAGCCGTTGAGACCCACCGCGGTCAGTGCCCGCATGGCGCGGCGGCGCCGTTCCCGCAAGGGGGTGCCCCGGTAGATCAGGGGCAGCTCGACGTTTTCCAAGGCCGAGGTCCGGTTCAACAAATTGAAGCCCTGAAAAACAAAACCGATGTAATGCCTGCGGATCAGGGCGCGTTGATCCCGCGAAAGCCCTCCAATGTCCGCGCCGTGCAGGAGAAAAACACCCTCGCTGGGGGTGTCAAGACAGCCCAGGATATTCATGCAGGTGGACTTGCCGGAGCCGCTGGGACCCATCACAGCCACGAATTCGCCTTGCCGGATGCAGATGTCGATGCCTTTTAGGGCCTGCATGGCCGCAGCACCCCGGCCATAAATTTTAGAAACCCCCTTCATCTGAATGATGGGAATTTCATGAATGTCGCTTTGAATGACCATGGTCATGGTTTGGCGCTCACCGTATCGACCACCAGGGGTAGGTCCGCCTGAAGATCGCCCTGGATCACCTCTGTCCGGCTACCGTCCGAGGAACCGATGGAAATCGAAATGGGGTGCAGCCGGCCGTTTTGGAGTGTCCAGACCTGATGTTGTTTTTTTCCGGCCGGGCCTTCATCCTTTGGTTTTTCCGGAATGCCCCCCGGCCGGCGGAAAATGGCGCCCAGGAGACCGCCGCCCTGGGATCGATCGTTCCTGGATTTTTCCGGTGGTGAAAACCGGAGGGCGGCATTGGGCACCAATAAGGCCTTTTCGATTTTGCGGACAATAATATCGGCGGTGGCGGTCATGCCCGGGCGCAGGGAAAGGTCGGAGTTGTTCACGTTCAACAGGGTTTCATAGGTGACCACGCCGTTCAGGGTCTTAGGGCCGAAGCGAACCTGGGTGATCTGGGCCGGGAATTTCCGGTTGGGATAGGCGTCCACGGAAAAAGCGGCCTCCTGGCCGGTTTTTACCTGGGCCACGTCGGCTTCATCCACATCCACATGCAATTCCATTTGGGTCAGATCTTCGGCCAGGGTAAAGAGCACCGGGGCCTGCAAGGAGGCGGCCACGGTCTGGCCCGGCTCCACCGAACGTACCAGAACCACGCCGTTGATGGGCGAACGAATGACGGTTTTGGCCAGATCCGTTTCCATGGCGTTCAGAGCAGCCTGGGCCTGGTTGACCGTTGCTTTGGCGCTGGTTTCATCAGCCATGGCCCGCTCCAGGGCCGCCTTGGCCGTATCCATATCATGGAGAGATACGGCCTTGCTGTTGCTCAGGATGCGCACTTCCTGCAGCCTGGCCAAAGCGGCGCGGGTTTCCTGGATGGTGGCCTGGGCTTGCACCACCTTGGCCCGGGCCGATTCAAGCGCGGCTTTGGCCTGCAAAACCTGGGCCTCTAGTTTGGATGTGTCCAACCGGGCCAGGACCTGGCCGGTTTTGACCTGGTCATTATAATCCACTTCCACGGTTTTGATGATGCCGGACAGTTCACTACCCATGATAATTTGATTGGTGGGTTGCAGATTGCCCGTGGCCGTTACCGTGACGGTCAGGTCTCCCTGTTGAACCGGCAGGGTTTTGTATTCCACCTGGGCGCTGGGCTTCTTTCCATCCCATTTGACATAAGCAACAGCCAGAATCGGTATGAGCAATATTGCCAGCAGCCAGGGTTTGCGGCTGCGGATTTTTTTTCCGGCGATTTCCAGGGCCGGGGTGGCGGCAAGATTGGAATCCCTGTCAGGGCTTGTGGTTTTCATGGGATGAAATCCTTTTTAGATTGGGCCGGCGGCTTGGCCGGGGGGCTGCTGGATGTCCAGCCGCCGCCCATGGTTTTATACAGCCGCACCCAATTGGAAGTCACCGCCGCATTGCTCTGCACCAACTGGTCCTGAAAAGAGAGCAGGGAGCGTTGGGCATCCAGCACAGCGGAAAAATCCACCAGACCGGCTTTATATTGATCCTGGGATATCCGCACCGCTGCTTGGGCCGCCTCCACGGCCAGGGCCAGGGCCTCACGGCGCACTTGTTCCTGGGCAAAGGCGGTGAGGGCGCTTTCCACTTCTGTAAGGGCGCTGAGAACAGCGGCTTCATAACGGATCAAGGCTTGTTCCTGCAAGGCGGATTGCACCTCAATATTTTGGCGAACGGCACTGGCATCGAATATCCGCCAGGAAACGGCCGGGCCGTAATTCCAGAAGCGGCCGAAAGGCTCAAACCAATCGGAGAATCGGGTGGCTTCCAGGCCGATGGTGCCGCCCAGCCTGAATTTGGGATACAGTTCAGCCTCGGCCACCCCGATGCGGGCGCTTTGGGCCGCCAGCAGGCGCTCGGCCTTGCGGATGTCCGGCCGGTTTCGGAGGGCTTCCGCTGGCAAGCCCATGGCCAGGGTCAGGTCCGGCACCGGGATTGATCCTGGCGGACCCAGGCGCGCGTGTAGGCTGCCGGGCGCTTGCCCGGTCATCACCGCAAGCCGGTTCAAAGCTGCTTCCAGGCCGATCTTCAGGGAGGGAATTTGGGCCCTGGTGTTCTCCAGATTATAGCGGGCTTGTTGCACAGCCAGTTCATTGCCCAGGCCGGCCTGATAGCGGGCCTTACTCAAATCCAGGGTTTCCTGCTGAATTTGCAGATTGGTCCCGGCTGCCGTGAGGCGGGATTGAAAGGCGCGCACATCCAAATAATTCAGCACGGTCTCAGCGGTGATCGAGACCATGGTGGCATGGCGCTCTTCTTCAAAAGCCTCCATGTCCGCTTGGGCCGCCTGCAAGGAACGTTGTCTGCCCCCGAAAATGTCCAGTTCCCAACTGGCATCAAAGCCGGCCCGATACAGCTCCCCGGTTTGCTGGTGGCTGCGTGATTGGGTAAAGGAAGCGCTTGCATCCAGTGTGGGAAATTGATCGGCGGTGGAGATGCCGCGCCGGGCGCGGGCTTCACGCACCCGGGCTTGGGCTTCTTTCAGATCAAGGTTGCTGTCCAGGGTTTGTCGGATCAGATCCGAGAGCAAGGGGTCCTGCAGGTTCCGCCACCACTGGGACATGGTCGCCGGCTCCATGGGGCCGGTCTGCAAGCCGGCGGGAAGGTCCGCATGCCAAGCCTTTGGAAGCGGGAAGTCCGGCGGCTGATAATCCGGGCCCACCGCACAGGCACACAGGCTGAAAAGGCCCATGACCATTAAAAACATGGAAACAATATAAGGGGGCTGATTCAATTTTGTTTCCAATAGGGATTAATCAAATCTTCAAAAATGGTCATGGCTGCGCCGGCGCCGTGTCCGGAGGCGGTGACGATCTGCTTGAAGCCGCCGACCACGTCGCCGGCAGCATAAATGCCGGGGATATTGGTACGGTAGCGATCATTCCAGAGATAGCCCTCGTCAGTGAGTTTCAGGCCGATTTCTTGGGCAAGGGTGGTGGCCGGCATATAACCGATGGCAATGAAAACCCCGCTGACCTTCATGGCGCTTGTTGTATTTGTTTTATTGTTCAGCACCAGGATTTCTTCCACCTGGTGCTTGCCGCGGATTTCCTGGATCTCCGTGTTGAACAGCACTGGAATGCGGTTTTGAATCACCTGCTGGGTCAGTACTTCCTGGGCTTTGAAACGATCCCCGCGATGGATCATGGTGACATCCGCGCCGATGTTTTTCAAGTGCAGGGCCTCGGTGACCGCACTGTTGCCGCCGCCCACCATGACGACTTTTTCACCGGCGAAAAGCGGGCCGTCGCAGGTGCTGCAATAGCTTACCCCATGGCCGGCGAGCCTGGCCTCACCCGGCACCCCCAGATGGCGATGGGTGGCGCCGGTGGCAAGCAAAAGGGTTTTGGTGATGAATTTGCGGCGGCTGGTTTTAACGATTATGGGCTTGCCCGGCGTTACCTGAAGGACTTCTTCCCCTGGAAAGATTTGGACGTATTCCAGGGCGTGACTGACCATGATATCCACCAGGGTTTTACCGCCCACCTGTTTCAGACCCGGATAATTTTCCACCATCGGTGTGGTGGCCACCTGTCCGCCCAGAACCCCTTTTTCCACCACCACGGATTTTAAGCCGCTGCGGGCCGCATAAATACCGGCAGTCAGGCCGGCTGGACCGCCCCCCACAATCACCAGGTCCGTCGCCACTTCCTCGGCATCGCTTTCCGGAATGAAAATGGTTTGTTGCTCCATTTTCTCAAGGGAAGACATGAAGAGTTCCTCAGTCTGCGCCCCTTGGGCAATGAGAACATCCTCAGCATAGGTCTGGGGCACGGAATGGGCCGCATATTTTTCCGCCAGTTCCGGATTGGCCTGGATATCGATGATCTGAAGGGAAATCAAATCCGGTCTGGCCACGGCCGCCTTCAAGGCGTTCAAGGCCTGTTGCGGACAATAGGGGCAGGTGGGGCTGACAAACACCTTGATGCTGCGTGGGGACTTTATCCGGTTTAAAACCGCTTCAGAATCCTTACTGAGGTTGCTGCGCCCGAATCCCATGAGGAGCAAGGCTTCCAGAAAAAGCCGGCCTTCTTCGCCGATGGGGGCCCCCAGCCACTGAATGTGGTAGCGGTCCGGGTCGAACATGATGGTGGGGGCGTTTTGCACCTTGTTTTTAACAGCCGCTTCATGGCCCAGGTTGAATTCCCGCAGAACGATTTTGTCCGTCAGGCGGCGGAAAAAGCGAATGGCCTGGCGTGCGGCATCACTGAAAACATCATTTTTGCCGGGTTGGGCAAAAAGAATGATGGGAATCTCCTGATCCATACCTTGAAACAGTTTTTGCAGTTCTCTTTCAATTGCTTGTTCATTCGGTTGGGGGCTTGTGGTCATGGCGGTAATCCTTTTGATATGCAATCAGTGAGTTTTCGGAATGAATTTATAAAAAACATAGGGAAAGAAAAGGGGCCTGTCAAGACATTACCCTTGGAATCTTTCGGGTTACAACCCGGAGCCTTTCATGGGGATAAAATATCCTCAACCCAAAAAGCAATTCATGCTTGACGAACTCTGAATATTGATTTAATAAGCCTCTTCAACCGTTGTTCGGATCATTACCCCATTGACGAACATGCGGTTACTCTCGATTTTTCTTCCGGATTGCGCGCTGAACGTCTACTGTTTCTGGGTTGGACTCGAACTGAATCCTAAAATCGAATATAGCTTGAGTTAGCGGCACACAAGATAAAAATTCTATTACAATGGAAATTCAGCATGAAAAATTTGCATTCGACTATCATGGTTGTTGATGATGATGTGCAGTTCCGGTCCATGGCTGAAATTCTGCTGACCCACCAGACAAGCAGCAATGTGCATGCATTTGCCGACGGCAAGACCGCATTGTCCTATTTGGAGATGAAAAACAATGTGGATATCATCCTTTCCGATATCAACATGCCGGAAATGAATGGTCTGGAACTGCTGACCGCCATCAAAAAAAAATATCCGAACAAGACCTGTATCATGATGTCCGGCGATCCGAACAATGAAAAAGTCGCCAGGGCCATGGGGGCTGATGCCTACATCAACAAGCCCTTTCATATTCAAGAAATAACCAAGCTGTTGCAGACCTTTGCCCGCTGAGAGGGAAGTTGCGGATTGCCTGCCTGTTCCTTGCGCCAAGCAATGAAAAAATCAGATGAGACTTCTTTTGGTTGAAGACGATCAAAAGATCGCCGCATTCATTATAAAAGGATTCAAGGCCGAAGGCTTTGCCGTGGATCATGCCGCTGACGGCGAGGAAGGCCTGGATCTGGCCTTGACCGAACCGTATGATGCCGCTGTCATTGACATCATGCTGCCGAAAACAGACGGCCTTACGCTGATCGCCCACATGCGCAAGGAGAAAGTCGGTACGCCGGTGATCATTCTCAGTGCCAAGGGTTCAGTGGATGACCGTGTCAAAGGCCTGCGCATCGGCGGCGATGATTATCTTACCAAGCCTTTTTCCTTTTCCGAATTGCTGGCCCGGATTCAGGCCCTGATCCGTCGCAGCAGCGGCGCTTCGGAACCGACCCAGTTGACCGTGGCCGACATCACCATGAACCTCATTACCCGGGAAGTGTTGCGGGCCGGTCAAAAAATCGAGCTGCAACCCCTGGAATTTTCGCTTTTGGAATATTTGATGCGCAATCCGGGCCGGGTGGTATCAAAGACCATGATCATGGAGCATGTCTGGGATTATTATTTTGATCCTGGAACCAACGTGGTGGAGTCGCGCATCTACAAACTCAGGGAAAAATTGGACAAAGGCTTTCCGGTCAAGCGGATTCATACGGTTCGTGGGGTGGGTTATGTTCTCCGGGAAAAGACGGATTAATATTCGACACTCCCTGGCATTCCGCCTCACCCTTTGGTATGCCGCGGTCTTCATGGTTTCTTCCTGTGTGGCTTTCTTTTTTTTCTATTTTCTGATCACCCTGGTCATCAAAAACCAGACCGATCAGGAGCTGTTGAGCTCGGTTCAGACCATATCTTCCATTTTTCATATGCAGGGCATGGACGCGGTCATGCGTCAAGTGGTGATTGAATCCCAGGCCGCAGGGGAGAAGAAGATTTTTTTTCGTTTTCTGTATCCCAACGGCGCTGTATTCTCCTCTTCCAATATCAGCCATTGGCGCAGCATCGATGTTGATCGTGAAGCCGTAAATCATCTTTTGCGCGACGGCATGCCCGTGTTCGTGGATATCCGCCTTGCCGACAGTCAATTGAATGTGCGCTCGCTCTATGCCATTATCGGGCCGGGGATCATCATTCAATTGGGTCTATCCATGGAGCATCAAGGCCAAATCATCAAAGCCTTCCGCAAAATCTTTGTTTTGACCATGGCCGGCTTGTTTATCTTTGCCGGGCTGATGGGTTGGTTCCTGGCGCGCAGGGCCTTGGTGGGAGTGGAAAGGGTCAGCCGGACAGCCCAGCGCATCTCGGCCGGCAGTTTGCAGGAACGGGTGCCGGTGAAAAAGAAAGAAGATGAAATCGACCGCCTGGCCTTGACCTTTAATCAGATGCTGGATCGGATACAAACCCTGATTACGGGGATCCGGGAAATGAGCGACAATATCGCCCATGATTTAAAAAGCCCCATCACCCGGATTCGCGGCCTGGCAGAGGTCACCATCACCTCTGATCCGGCCTTGTCAGACTATGAACATATGGCTGCCAGCACCATTGAGGAATGCGACCGACTCTTGGAAATGATCAACACCATGTTGCTTATTTCCAAAACCGAAGCCGGAGCCATGCAACTGAATCGGGAGCCCCTGGACCTATACGCCCTGGTAAATAATGCCTGTGATTTATTCCAATCGTCTGCCGAAGACAAGCAGGTTCAGTTGAAACGGCATCTTGCCGAATCCACAAATTTTATGGGAGATGTGCGTTTGCTGCAACGCATGCTGGCCAATTTAATCGATAATGCCATAAAGTATACGCAACCAGGCGGGACGGTGATGATTCAGACGGCTTTGGAACCGGACCGGCAAATCAGAATTTCCATTATGGATACCGGGGCGGGAATTTCTGAAACGGATTTGCTCCACATTTTCGAACGGTTTTACCGTGCTGATCCAAGCCGGTCCGAGGCGGGCACCGGACTTGGGCTGAGTTTCGCCCGGGCCGTGGCCCGGGCCCATGGGGGCGATATAACGGTTGAATCCAAGCTCGGGGCCGGGAGTTGCTTCAGTGTTCTGCTTCCCGGTGCGGATGGCAGCACCTATCCGGCTATTTCCGGAAAATAACTTTTTGATCATTTTCAGATCATCTTACCGTTAGACGGATAGACTATTCTCGTCTCCATCAAAACAAATTTCTATTCACTAATTGCGATAAGGAGGTTTTTATGATTACCGCGGGAGCGAACAAAAATTGGATGAGAATGGTCTTGGTGGCGGCAGCCGCCTTGATTTGGGTTTGTGTCTGGAATGGAGGTCATGCGGATGCAGCCGGAAGCGATTCGGCTGAAATCGGCATGATCCCCATGAATTTTAACCGTCTGGCCACCGAGGCCCAGCCCGGCGTGGTCAATGTCCGCACCGTAAAAACCATGAAAGGCGGCGGTCCGGTTTTTCGCCATTTTTTTCAAGGTCCTTTCGGCGATAAAAGTCCGTTTGATGATTTTTTCGGGCCGTTTCAACACGGCATGCCCAAAGATTTCAAGCAACGCAGTTTGGGCTCGGGTTTTATCATCGACAAGGATGGCTATATCGTAACCAACAATCATGTGGTGGCTGATGCGGACGAAATCCTGGTGCGGCTTTCCAATGAAAAGGAATACAGCGCCAAGATCGTGGGGCGTGATCCCAATACGGATCTTGCGTTGATTCAAATCAAAGACGCTGCCGGCATTACTCCGCTAAAAATGGGAGATTCCGATGCGTTGAAAGTCGGCAGCTGGGTGGTGGCCATCGGCAGCCCCTTCGGTCTGGAACAAACTGTTACCGCCGGCATCGTCAGTGCCAAGGGCCGGACCATCGGCTCCGGCCCCTATGATGATTTTATCCAGACCGACGCTTCCATCAACCCCGGCAACAGCGGCGGGCCGCTGTTGAATCTGCAAGGGGAAGTCGTGGGCATCAATACGGCGATTGTGGCCCATGGGCAGGGAATCGGTTTTGCCATACCCATCAATCTGGCGCGCTCGGTCATCACCCAGCTCAAAGACAGCGGTTCCGTGACCCGCGGTTGGCTTGGTGTCGGGATTCAGGATCTTACCGAGGAAATGTCCGAGTATTACGGCATCAAAGACAAAAAAGGGGTGCTGGTCACCCAGGTCTTTGAAGGGGACCCGGCAGATAAGGCCGGCATTCAGGTTCAGGATGTCATCATCGAGCTTAACAACAAACCGGTTACCACAAGCCGTGAACTTTCCTCGGCCGTGGCCAATATCGGCGTGGGTGAAAAAGCAAACATAACGATTCTTCGGAACGGCCAGAAAAAACAATTGGAAGTCAATGTGGCCAAGCGCAAGGATGAAGAGCTTTTGGCCCAAAAACCGGAAGGCGGCGGCGGAGGAGGAACCGAGGAATTGGGCCTGAGCGTTGTGGAGTTGACTTCCGAGAATGCCCGGCGCTTCGGCCAATCACCGGATGACAAGGGCATTGTGGTCATGGCCGTAAAACCGGATAGTGCTGCGGGCAAGAGCGGTATTCAACAAGGGGACCTGATCAAGGAGATCAATCGGGTACCGGTTCAAACCATTAAAGCATTTCGTGCGGAATTAAAAAAGGCGGACTCGAAAAAAGGCACCTGGGTGTTGATCAAGCGGCCAAGGATGGGCATGATGGTCATTAAAATTGAATAAGCCCGCGTCTTCATTCCAACAGGAATTTGGAAAGCTTTAATCTGTGGATTTATATTCGCGCTTGGTTGATTCCGAGTTGCGTTGTAACGAATATGGGGGCAGATGTAGGGGCGGTTGGCGAACCGCCCCTACGGGCCTCGAAGCCGGGATGATTGATTAACCTGTAAAAAAAATAGATATTGAAAAAAACAACGCGTTGTTTCTATATGAAATTCAGGCCGCGCCGGAATTGATCGCCAAGCTCAGATGGTTCAAAAAAGACCTGCCGGCCGGTTGGGGGAAATCGACTATGTGATCCGGCACGGGACCAAAGTCGTTCCAGTGGAAGTCAAGTCCGGCGCTGCCGGCAAAATGAAATCCCTGCATCAATTCATGGCCGAAAAAAAGCTGGATTTGACGGGCTATCGCATTTTAGAAAAAACTTGTGTTTATAAAACAATTACTGCTGGAACTGGTTGAGCGACTATCCCCCACAACGGCAAACTCGCCGAATTTGCTGACGATAGCTGTCAGCTTGCCGGTCTGGCTGCGATCATAAGTGGAGGTGCCGACGGCATTCTCAGCCTCGATATCCTGCCATTGGCCGCTGCTCTGGTTGTAACGGTATATTCGTAAGGTGTCCCCATTAACAGAGCTGGGCAAATCCTTTGCATAATCTATGGTCACTGTGACCGGTGCATTCAGCGAATCCACATGGTTCCATTGATCGTCACTGCTGGCTGTCTGGGCATTCAAGCTGAAAAAACGTCCGAAAGTTGCAAGACCGGGTGGGCGGGTGGTCGTGCTCGGCTGGGCCAGGGCTTCAAACATGATAAAGGTATCGGCGTCCACAGCTTGCTTGGGAATTTTGATGTCAGTGTTCAATTCCTTGTAGTGATTGGACAGCAGGGTGTCATTGCTGTTTCCGTTTTCATTTGGAATAAAATCATACGTGATGTTGCCTACTTTTATAGTAATGCTGCCGGTGGCGTTGAGACCGGCGCTGTTGGTGGCCGTCAAAGTGATGGTATGTTCCCCCATTCTGAGACTGTCGGTAATTATCTGGGGCCCGGTTCCGATGGGTCCGTCCAGATTGGAAGTCCACTGTAAATTGTCTGCAGCAATAACGTCATCCTGCAGATCGGCGCTCTCCGCGCTCAGGAGGACTTCGTCGCCTTCCTCGTAGCTGTCGCCCCATTCCGGATCATTGATGAAAATTTCAGGCGCCTTAAAGGGTACTGTGAATTCAGCGCTTTCACCGGTGGCGGAAAGAATACCGTCCGTGGCGGTTACCCGTATTTTGGCATGGTCGCCGCCCGGGAGTTCGCTGAAATTTTCTTCCCATAGCTGCGTATCTGTGTCACCGGTCAGCACGATCCATGGGGATTCCGCATGGTTGATATTCGGGTTGTATTCAACGCTGTAAGTCAGGATATCGTTGTCTGCATCGCTTGCCGACCAACTGATGGTATAATTGCCGGTAATGGATGTGGATACCAGCGGCGTTACGCTGTTGATCATGGGGATATGCGCACTGACCGGAATGGAAGCCAGTAGCTCATTATTTTTCGTAATGACAAAAGCGCTGGTATTATCCGGAAAGCGCATGGCGCCTTCAAACGGCGCCCAATCGATTTTTTTAATGGGTTCCGGCGGAGTGCTTAAAATATAAAATTGTGGATCAAGTTTCCGGCTGGCCAGGACAGCACTGCTTGCATCAATGGCCGATAAGGTGTAGGTGCCGGTGCTGTCACTGATTTCAGCCGTGTCGCTAAAGGACTCCCACGGTTCGATTCTTGTCGATCCGGCTTCGTCGATATAGCCGAAAAAATGAATGAAACGCTGGGTACTTAAGGCGGATTTTAAATGGGTGGCGGAACGGACAGGCGGAACAAGCTGTTCAAATAGATGGTCATAGGTTTCCTGGGAAGTCCAGAATTGATTTAAGAGACCGCCCGAGCCCATATAGCAAGCCATATCTCCCAGCTCTCCACGCCCGCCGACCTCATAGGGATGAACTTCCTTGGGAATTTTCGTCGCACTGATTTGATCCAGGGCCATACGTCCCTGGCTGCACGAAGTCATGGATTCAGGATTGTCCCAGTTTCTGCCGGTGAATCCATCCGGAGCCGGATTGACGCTGCAGCGCAGGGAGCCGCCGTTATACGTGTCGCCCACACCAAAAACATGGGCGATTTCGTGGGCCACCGTGGCCGGTGCATCTTCATCCGTGGCCACGACAATGTTCGTGGGTTTTCCGTAGGTGAATCCCTGCAATCTCCCGTTGGGATATGTGTTGGGTCGATCGGAAATGAAGCCGACGATGAGATCGTAGCAGCCCTCGCCGTTGGGATCCTTGGCGCAGCTCAAAGGCATCAAATTGGTCAGATCCTGCCAAAGCTGGCTTTGTCCGGCATCGGTTTCCAGATTATATTTTTCGGCGGAAGCGTCAAATTCACCGCGGGTTTCCCAAATCAATTGATCCTCTGCCACCGGATACACTTTAGCGGTAAAGGCATACATGGATTTCCATTTATCATTCGGCAATTGTGTGATGACGCCGTTATAGTTGGCCTTTACCGGTATCGCCAGAATGCGCAACTTTTTTCTTTCCTTGAAAATGTAACTACTGGAAGCTCCTTGGGCCGGTTCGCTTTTTTCAACACCATTAACTTTCACGTTGAATTGATAAGTTCCTGCTGCCCAATTGCCGCAATCCGTGCGATTGCGGCAAAGGAAGTCGACTGTTTTGGTGGGTTTGTCATAGGATTTGGCTGAAAGAGTCGCCACCAGATTGTTGTCGCGATATACTTGGGCTGAGGAATTGGTTTGATCCACCACTACTTCTTCAGAGAGAAAGGCGCGGACAACAGTGTCCTTTCCGGCCACGAAATTATAATGATTGTCTTTTTGAATTCCCAGTACCTGATTGATTTCCACTGATTCAATTTGAAGGGCATAAACCGGAATGCAAAAAATGAAAATGATCCAAACGGCTGTTTGAAAAAATGATCCGATCCAGTTTTTCATGGTGTTGCCTTTCTGTTTGTATGAATGGATTGTGAAATCGAGAAAGATTAGGTGCGTCTATAGGCGATATTTTCTCTGCTTATATCACACACGGCCGATGATGAGCAAGCTCCATATGCTCTCCGGGAAAAAACATCGATCTTGTCAGGCAAATTATTTAAGGCTATTAAAACAGATCAGCAACAGAGATAGAAAAATATGCGATAGGAATGATATGACATCTGATCAACCCCGGTTGTCGGAAGATAAAGCACATACAGGCGGTTCGCGAATCGCCCCGGCATTGGCCATCTGCTGGAATCTGTTTTTGATCATGGCCGGCAGCCTGCTGTGCGCCCTGGCAGTGAACGGCATCCTGATCCCCCGGCATTTTATCAGCAGCGGGGTCACGGGTCTGGCCATGTTGATCCATTATCTTATACCGGCCTGGCCGGTAGGCTTGATCTATTTTGTCCTAAATGTTCCACTATTCGCCCTGGGCTGGGTTTATGTGGGCCGGCGGTTTTTCTATTACAGCCTGATGGGCATGTTGATGTTCACGGGTGCAGTTTCCTGGATTCACGTTCCATTCCAGGTCACTGACCCGCTTCTGAGTGCGCTGCTTGCCGGGCTTCTGTTCGGCGCCGGTTCCGGGGTCACGCTGCTATCCTATGGCTCCTCCGGTGGCACGGATATCCTGGCCATCATTTTAATGAAGCGCTTTTCCCTGCGCATCGGCAGCACGGTGTTGGCCTTCAACAGCCTGCTGTTGGCCTGCGCCGGGCTGATCTTCACACTGGATTCAGCCCTATATGCTTTGATTTTTATTTACGTATCTGCGCGTATGTTGAATTTGGTGGTTACCGGTTTAAGCCAACGCAAAGCCGTTTTGATTATTTCCGCCAAGTGGCAGGAAATCTCAAAGGGTATCATACATGAAATCCAGCGAGGCGTGACGGTTATCCCTTGTGAAGGCGGCTATTCGGGCCAAGAAGGCAGGATGCTTTACACAGTGATCGCTTTCCAGGAGCTGGCGCGGCTGAAACGTTTGATCCGTGGTTTGGATCCCCAGGCCTTCATGGTGGTCAGCGACACCCTTGAGATCATGGGCAAGCGCATCGGTAATCAACCCCACTGGTAGGGGAGGAGATATGAAAGACCGTTTCAAAGGCAAACAGGTGTATATTGTCGGTGGATCCAGCGGTATCGGCTTGGCTGCCGGCGAACTCATGGCCGCAGCAGGGGCGCATGTGTTGATTTTCGCCCGGCGAGAAGCGGTTTTAAAGGATGCGTCGGCGCGCATTTCCAGCCATCGAAAACAGGAGGAGCAAAGAGTTGGTTATTTTTCATTGGACGTATCCCAGGTGGAACATGTGCAGGCAGTTATACAACAGGCGGTTGCAGATTTCGGCATCCCGGATATTTTGATCAATTCAGCCGGCAGGGCCCAACCTGGGTATTTTGAGGCAATTGGTTACCAGCAGTTTGACGAGACCATGCGCATCAATCTTTACGGTATTCGGAATACCATCGCCGCACTGCTGCCGTATATGAAAACAAAGGGTGGGGGACAGATCGTCAATGTTGCCAGTATCGCGGGATTTCTCGGGCTTTTCGGATATACAGACTATTGTGCCTCCAAATTCGCGCTCATCGGTTTTTCAGAAGCCTTGCGCAGTGAAGTGAGAACCCATGGAATCAGTGTGTCAGTGCTCTGCCCGCCGGATACGGATACGCCCGGATACGCCCAGGAGAATGTCGGTAAACCGCCGGAAACAAGAGCTCTCTCGGAATCGGCCAAACTCATGTCCGCCGAGGATGTGGCTCGGAGCATGCTGAAAGGCATGTTAAAAAAACAATTCATGATCATTCCGGGTCTGGACGGTCGCCTGATTTTTTTCGCCAAACGCTGGCTTCCCGGCCTGGTTGAAGCCATTATGGATGCCAGCATCCGGAAGGTCCAAAAACAAAGAAAAGAAAAAAATTGAATCTAAACAGGTTAAGATTGTCTTTCCTTTCCAAATTGGTTTTCAACTATGGTGAAATCAGGCGGGCAACCGCCACTTCAGGCCCGGGAACCTGGCAAAATCGTGATCCAGCGTTATCCATTCACAGCCGGACTCAATCGCCAATGCGGCAAACCAGGCATCTGCGGCCAGGTTGCCGCGGGCATCCGCCTCCTTACAGAGACGTTTGAAGATCTCCCAGTGCCGCTCACCCGGCTGAACAACCACGCAGTGGGGCTGGTCGAGAAGTATGTCGCAGAACCGAAACACTTCCTCCAGACTACTGGGTGTGCCAAACACTTTCGAGTGGGTGGTGATGCGGATCATGCCACTGAGAATCTGGGGCGCCATGCCGTATCGGGATTCGCCATTGACGACGCGGTCGAGCCAGTTTCGGCAGAGCCCATGGTCAGGGGAATCCGATCGAAACGCATGCACGAGAATATTGACATCGGGCAGTATCACGGCGCGTTCATAACCTCCTCTATATCACTTGAGCGATTTAGATCAACCCCCGGCAGGACGCCTCCAGTGGCTTTTGAAATCGGCAAGTCAACTCGTTTGCGGCCTTCTGCTTTCGTTTTGGAAAGGATCAGCACCAAGCCGTCTTCGATCAGTGAGGTCAGGGTGCGCCCCTCGTCCGCGGCGCGCTTTTTTGCGCGTTTGAGAAGATCATCATTTATTCTGATAGTGGTTCGCATGCATATAGACATACCATAATATGCATCAGTATGTCAAACAGCCCAAATTATAAAATATAAACCCATTGACACCCTGCCAAACTGGTGATAACAAAATTAATTTAAAGGTTTGAACGGGAAGATAGGTGTTGCACCGAATTTTTTGGAACACTGACCACTAGAGCATGACGACATGATGCCCATCGCCGACATTATCGCCCGGGACGGATTCCTGAAACAATTGTTTGAAGCCATTCCATGTGGCGTGCTGATCATGGATCAGGAGCGCCGGATTCAGGCCGTGAACCGGGTGATTGAGCAGACCTTCGGCACCGGAAATCTGGAGGCGGTGACCCTGCGCGGCGGCGAGTTGCTGAAATGCATCCATGCGGCCGAAAGCCCCAAAGGCTGTGGATATTCGGATTTCTGCCGGCAGTGCCAAATCAATCAAACCGCGGCCATGGCCATCCGGGGCGAAAAAATTTTTCGCAACAAGGCCGATATCCAGATTCAGAGCAAAGGTAAGACCAGCCGCCAAGTACTGTTGGTAAGCGCTGCGCCCATTGAATTTGAAAACAACCGTTATGCGGTGGTCATTTTGGAAGACATCACCGAGTTGAATGACCTGCGCCGGCGTCTGAAAACCGAGCACAGTTTTTCCGGTATTGTGGGCCGTGATCCGGCCATGCTGGAGATCTTCAATACCATCCGGGAAGTGACGGATTTCAATATACCCATTCTGATCCAGGGTGAGAGCGGCACAGGCAAGGAACTGGTGGCCTCGGCCATCCACAACGAAGGCCCCCGGGCCCACAAGCCTTTTGTGCCGGTGAATTGCGGCGCCTTGCCCGAAGGCTTGATCGAGAGCGAGCTTTTCGGCCATGTGAAAGGGGCTTTTACCGGCGCGGTGCGGGACAAGAAGGGCCGATTTGAGCTGGCCGACGGCGGCACCCTGTTCCTGGATGAAGTCGGTGAGCTGCCCAAACTGATCCAGCCCAAGCTGTTGCGGGTGCTGCAGGAGGGAAAATTCGAGCCGGTGGGCAGCGAACGCACGGTGAGCGTGGATGTGCGCATCGTGACAGCCACCAACAAGGATTTGAAGCAGGAAATGAAACGCAACAATTTCCGGGAGGATCTGTATTATAGGATCAATGTGGTGCCCATCCTGATTCCGCCCTTGCGCAAGCGCAAGAGCGATATCCCGCTGCTCATCGAGCATTTCCTGCATAAGGCCGGCCAGGAAGGCCATGCTGCCGGCGGAGTGACGGAAGAAGCCCTGGCCCTCATGGTTGAATATCCCTGGCCCGGCAACATCCGTGAGCTCCAGAGCGCCATCTGGTTCGGGCTGGTGAAAAGCAAAGGCCGCAACATTGCCGTGCCGGACCTGCCCCAGGAATTGCAGCACTGGCACCGGGATCTGCCTGCCCGCGGACCCTTGCCGAAATTGAATCCGGCGATTGTGCGCCAGGCTTTGAAAATGACCGCCGGCAACAAAGTCAAAGCCGCCAAGGCACTCGGCGTGGGACGGGCCACCCTGTATCGCTTCCTGGCCGAATATCCGCAAACCGGGGAGTTTGCCCAGGAGCTCACCGCGGATGATGACCAAGAGCTAAAATTCGAATAACGAAATCCGCAATACTGGCCGATCTGTGAAAGCGAGTAAAAACCTAGTTGTTGTTCAATTGTTCCTGCAGCCAGGCTTTGACTTCACCTTCCACGGCGTACATTCCTTTGTTGTTTCCGATGGATTCCAGAAAACATTTTTCCAGGGCCGGCGGCATGTGGATGCGGGCCAGTTCCTGGGTATCCTCGGAGTTCCGCCGGATCAGATAGATCACCGGCCTTTCCTCCCAGGTATTCACGGCAAAATAATAAGCCACATCGTTCTTGGACCGGATCACATAATTGCTGCGGGCCCAGTTGTTGCCCCATTCCAGATATAGGGTGACCGCTTCTTCCGGTGTCATTTCCCAGTTGATGTTGTTCAGCAGTTCCAGATTGCCGCGAATTTCCTTGATTCCGAGCATATTACCTCCCTTTTGGGTTCATATTGATTTCATCCTTATAGGCAGGTTCAGCAAAAAACGTGCAAGCAATTTATGCGCAAATCAAATTTCCGCCGGTTTTTTGCCAATGCGGCAAAAATATGCCTATATTTCAAAAGGCTGCATCTTATCGGCCGGAGCTATGCCTTTGCATTTCAGGCCCGGGCGGTCTTGATTATAAAGGCTGGGGGCTCCTGGCCTGTCCTTGGAAACAGATCTGTCTCAAAAGTGTGCATGATACAGACAGAATCACCCCCTTGCAGAAAAATCCTTTGTTTTTCTGAATGATTCAACTTTACTTTGCCCCCATTTTCTTTTAGATAATAAACCTCGACCAAATACATGCAGGCAATTGAATTATCCCAAACCACCGATTGCGATTCACCAACACAGCAGGAATGAAAGGAGGAAGGTATGGACCGATATGTATGTCAGATCTGCGGCTATGTGTATGATCCAGAAATAGGGGACCCGGACAATGGCGTTGACCCTGGCACGGCGTTTGCAGACTTGCCCGATGATTGGGAATGCCCGGTTTGCGGCGCATCCAAAGATGATTTTGAAAAGGAATGAGGACGGGCTGCATCGGAAGATAAGAGGCCTATTTCAGCATTTTCTTTCCGCCCTTGCCGGGGCGGAAAGAAAATGAACCCTGGAAAACGAAGGACAAGGAAACAGCATGAAACCGTTAGAGATTGCCAAAGGGATTTTTGATGTGGGGGTGACGGATTGGAACATCCGGGATTTTCATGGGTACTCAACCGACATGGGAACGAGCTACAATGCCTTTTTGATCCTGGATGACAAGATCACCCTCATCGATACAGTAAAAAAGGAATTTGCCGATCAATTGCTGCACAATATTTCCCAGATTGTGGATCCGGCCAGGATCGATATGGTGATCAGCAACCATACGGAAATGGATCATTCCGGGGCCCTGCCGCGGGTGATGCATAAAATCGGTGAAGACAAACCCTTGTACTGCTCCAAGATGGGTCAAAAAAATCTCTCCCTGCATTTCAGCCAGAAATGGAACTACCAGGCAGTTGAAAACGGCGAAACCTTACCCATCGGCAAGCGCACCTTGCAATTTCTGGAAACCCGCATGCTGCATTGGCCGGACAGTATGTTCACCTATCTTGCCGAGGACAAGATCCTGTTTTCCAGCGACGCCTTTGGCCAGCACTATGCCGGGCCGGAGAAATTCGATGATCAGCTCGACGCCCAGATCATGCACCAGGCCAAAAAATATTATGCCAACATTCTTCTGCTCTATGCTGCCAAAACTCTCAAACTGCTGGAGAAGGTGACCGAGCTTAAGCTTGAATTCAAGATGATCTGTCCGGACCACGGCATCCTTTGGCGCAAGGATCCCGCAAGGATCATTAAGGCCTATGCAGAATGGAGCGCCCAAAAGCCCGGCCGCAAGGCCGTGGTGATCTATGACACCATGTGGCAAAGCACGGAAAAAATGGCCGACGCTGTTGTGCAGGGCATCAAGGAGCAGGGTGTGGAAGTAAAACCCTTGCACCTGCGCAGGAACCACCGCAGCGACATCATGACCGAGGTCCTGGATGCCAAGGCCGTGGTGGTGGGGTCGCCCACCTTGAACAACTGCCTTTTCCCCACCATCAGCGATTTCCTGACCTACATGAAGGGCTTGAAGCCCAGACATAAAATCGCCGCGGCCTTCGGTTCCTATGGCTGGAGCGGGGAGGCGGTGAAGATGATCAGCACGGAATTGGAAGCCATGGATTTCGCCCTGGTGGATCCGGGGGTCAGAATCCAGTATGTTCCGGATCAGGCCGGGATCGATGCCTGCCTGGCCCTGGGCAGAAAGATCGGAGCCGCGGTGAGTGCTGCGGAAACCCCGGCATGAAAAAAAAAGTGCCGGTAGTGGAGCTGGACAAATGCATTCTTTGCGGAGTGTGCGTGGAAGTCGCTCCGACGGTTTTCAGGGAAAACGATCTGGGGTATATACAGGTGGCCGATCTCACCGATTATCCGGAAGCAGAAGTGGACGAAGCTATCAAGAACTGCCCCAAGGACTGTATTTATTGGCAGGAGTGATATCTTCATGGCCTTGGTTGTTGTTTCGGCCATAAATAATTAAACTCGAATATCGAAATCCGAAATTCGAAACAAATTCAAAATTTCAATGACCAAAACAAAAGCCGGTTGCTCAAGGGGCGAACCGTTTGCCGATGCTGTTTATTTGAATTTTGGTAATTCGAATTTGTTTCGTATTTCGCTATTCGGATTTCGGATTTATTCTGAGTGGTAAAACGATGATCAAGACTTCTGTGTGCGCAAGCAGGGCCATGGTATTGGGGTGGGATCGATATCAGAGGCGCAATCGGCAATGAGCGGCGCAGCCTTCAAGGGACAAGTGGCGGAAATTCTCAGGTCAACGGATCTGGAAACCATGTTGGCGGCGGTTTTGCAGCTTCCCAGCCACAAAACCATCCGAGCTTTGCTTTCTCTTTTTTGCGATCCGGATGAATTCGTGAGATGGCGGGCGATTTCCGCCATGGGCGCCGTGACGGCGGCCCTGGCCGAGCAGGACATGGAGGTGGCCAGGATCATCATGCGCCGGCTGCTGTGGTCCTTAAGCGATGAATCCGGCGGTATCGGCTGGGGGATTCCGGAAGCCATGGGCGAAATCATGGCCCGGCACCAGGGTTTGGCCCTGGAATACCATCACATGTTGATTTCCTACATCCGGCCGGACGGCAATTATATTGAATACGACATGCTCCAGCGGGGCGTGCTGTGGGGTTTGGGCCGGCTAGCCCAGGCAAGGCCGAATTTGCTGAAAGCGGCGCTGCCAATGCTGGTTCCCTATTTTTCAGCCCGGGACCCGGTCTGCCGCGGGTTGGCCGGTTGGGCCGCTGGACTGATCAGTCCGGCGGGCAGCAGCCGTCTTTTGAAAGAACTAGCCAAGGATCAGACAAAAATGCAAATATATCTAGATGGAAATTTGATCTGCCGCAGCATTGCCCAACTCACAACCCTGCCGGCTGGTTTACCGGAGCGGCAAGCATGAATCCGGCCGACTTGATCCCGGCCGTCCAACCCCTTCCGGTTCATTGGGGCTGGCTTTGGTTTTTACAGCTTTTGACTTTTTTCCTGCATTTGGTGTGTATGAACATCATGCTGGGCACCAGCCTGACAGCCTGGTTTGCTGCCGTCTTGAGCCACCGTGCGCCTGCCTCTTCAGAAGATGACCCCGGCAAAGATGGCTACCGAAAATTACCTTTTGCAATGGCTTTTACCATCAACAGCGGAGTGGCGCCCTTGTTGTTTTTACAGGTTTTGTACGGCCAATTGATTTATACCAGTTCCATCCTTATGGCGGTGTATTGGCTGGCCGTGATCGGCTTTCTGATCATGGCGTATTATGGCGCCTATTTGATGAAGTATCGCTATGAACGCACAGCCGGCCTCAGGCCGGTAGTGGGCGGCTTGATCGCCTTGCCGCTGCTCTGGACGGCCTTTGTCTTCACCAACAACATGACCCTGATGCAGAATCCCGGGGCCTGGCGCGCCTATTTTGATAATGACGCGGGCACCATGCTCAACTGGGCTGATCCGGTTCTGTTGCCGCGTTTTCTGCATTTTGTGATCGCTTCCCTGGCCCTGGCCGGTTTGTACCGGGCCGTGACCTGGACTGTGGGGCCAAGGCAAAGGGCTTCCAGGGCGGCCTGGCACCGGCAACAGGGGTTGCGCTGGTATATTTGGGCCAGCAGCATTCAGATGGGGGTAGGGGTCTGGTTTTTAATCCGCCTGCCTGAACCGGTGCGCCGCTTGGCCCTGGGCAGTGATTTTTATTGCACAGGTTTGCTCCTTTCAGGTCTGGGCTTGGGGCTTGCCGGAATCGTCCTGGCCTTGCGGCAGAAACTTTGGCCCACTGTGGCTGCTACCCTTTCAGCCGTGCTGGCCATGGCAGTCTTGCGGGATCTGATCCGGCAGGCCTATCTGGCACCGTATTTCAAGATATCTGAAATTCCGGTTCAGGCCCACTACGGCCCCATGATTTTTTTTATGCTAGTTCTTCTGGGGGGAATTGCCTTGATTATTTGTATGCTGCGCCGGGCAGGTGGGGCGGTTGGGGGCGGAAATGCCAGCTTTAATGGTTAGGGGGATGCCGACTTGCTGATTCAATATCCGGTATGGGACCTCTCGGCCTGGGGCGGCGGCCTGCTCATTGCCTTGATCGCCACTGTCCATGTTTACGTGGCTCATTTTGCGGTTGGCGGCGGTTTTTTTCTCGTGTGGACCGAACGCAAGGCCTTGTGTGAAAATTCAACGGCCCTGCTGGTCTATGTCAAGGCCCACACCCGTTTTTTCCTGCTGCTCACCATGGTGTTCGGGGCCTTGACCGGGGTGGCCATCTGGTTCACCATCGGCCTGCTGAATCCTGGGGCCACTGCCGAACTGATCCGTCTTTTTGTATTTGCCTTTGCCGTTGAATGGGTCTTTTTTTTGTGCGAGATCATCGCCCTGTTCATCTATCATTACACCTTTGACACCATGGAATCCGGTCGGCACATGCAGATCGGCTGGATTTACGCGGCTTCCGCTTTTTTATCCCTTTTCATCATCAACGGCATTATCGCTTTTATGCTCACTCCCGGCAAATGGCCGGCCTCCGGGAATTGGCTGCATGCCTTTTTCAATCCAACCTTTGTGCCCGCGCTTTTTTTCCGTTTTTCCATGGCTCTGATCCTGGCCGGCATCTTCGGCCTGATCACCGCCGTGTGCATGCAGGACAAGGCTTTGCAGGCTACCCTGTGGCGCTATTGCGCCAAATGGATGCTGTATCCGTTTTTGCTTTTGGTTGCGGCCACCATTGCCTATGCCAAATTTCTTCCTGGGCCCCAGACAGCCATGATCTGGGAGCGTTCGCCGGAAATCCGGCCTTTTTTGAAGATTTTCGCCGTAACCGGCGGGAGCGTTTTCATCATGGGCTGCCTGATGTTGGGCATGGGCTGCCGGCCGCTTGTAAAAAAACTCACGGCCCTGGTCCTGATCCTTTTGGGATTTGGTTTTCTGGGGGCTTTTGAATGGATCCGGGAAGCCGGCCGCCGGCCCTATATTCTCTATGGGCTCATGTACTCGAATTCCGTAAAGGTGCGGGACCTGGAGAAGATCGCCGAGCAGGGCATCCTGGCCTCGGTGCGCTGGATAAAATCCCGGCGGATCGAACCTGATAATCAGATGGAAGCCGGCCGCGAGCTTTTCAAGTTTATGTGTTCCGGCTGCCATTCCATCGGCGGACCCATGCATGATATCAGGCCCCTGACCCGCAAATTTTCCGTGGCAGCCATGCAGGTGATGCTGGAAGGCCTGGGCAAGGTCAACAATTACATGCCGCTATTTCCTGGAACCAGGGCGGAAAAAGAAGCCCTTTCCATCTACATTGTGAAGGAATTGAATCAAACCCACTCCCCGGTGGAAAAGCCGGTTGAACAGCCCGGCCCCCGGGCTTTTGAACAGCCGGGTTTTGATCCGCAAAAGGATGAATATGTTCTCTTGGCCTGGTGCGATCAGGGCCTGTATTTTCTCTCTGATAATGATCGCTATTTCAGTTTGTCCCCGCCGGGGGTGGATCTGAATGCCCAGTTGATCCGGCGGGGGGAATCACCGGCGATCATAAGCCACGGGGTTGAAATCACCTATGCCCTGGAGCCGGGGTTTGAAGCGCCGGCCCGGCAATCGGAGTACTGGCGTCATGCCCAGGCCTTGACCGGCAAAACCCTGCCCCTGAATCAGGGCCTGTCCGGCAAAGGGCTCCAAGACCGAATGGAACCGGCCGGGGAGGGCCAGGCCTTCATCGCCCAGGGGATTCCGGTGGTTCCCTATACTAGCTCAGGGGAATTTCATCCCTATCCCTTGGCCCTGGTGACGGCCAGGGAACGCGATTCCGGGCGCCTGCTGGCCGCCACCCGCTGCGTCCTGCCGGTTTCAACGGAAATGGGCTGCCGCCATTGCCATGGCGGACCATGGCGCGTCGCTGACACCACGGGTATCTCAGACCGGACAGCCGAGGATATCCTTACGGTCCATGACCGTATCCAAGGCACTAGGCTGTTGGATGAGGCGCGCAAGGGCCGTCCGCGCTCCTGCAGCGAATGTCATGCTTCCAAGGGGGATGCCAGCGGCCGCGCTCCATCCGGCACCCTCAATCTTTCCGCTGCCATGCACGGTTTGCATGCCAATTATCTCACCGGCCGGAAAGGGGAGGCTTGTCTGCTCTGCCATCCGGATGCACCGGATGGATTCACCAGGGGCGCCCGGGATATTCACCATAAAATAGGCCTGGATTGTACCAATTGCCACGGGCAATTGGAAGATCACGCCATCGGCCTGCTGGTGAACGAACTCAATGCCGGAAAAAAAGGCGCTGAAATCCTCATGAAACACTTGACGCCGAAAATGACAGACGATATCAATAAGATATCAGCCCGAAAACCGTGGCTGAACCAGCCGGACTGTCTGAGCTGCCATCGGGAATTTCAACCGCCGGATTCGGATCAGGTGGAGCTCAACCAATGGTCTGCCGGCAGGGCGCACTTGTTTCAACAGCGCACAGATGAAGTCGGCCTGCGCTGTCCGGCCTGCCACGGGAGCCCCCATGGGTTGTATCCGGCCGACAATATTTTCGGGTTGAACCGGGACAATGTTCAATCCGTCCAGTACCAGGGGCAACCATATCCCCTGGGTGCTGACCGGAACTGTAAAGTGTGCCACACCATGGACATGCCGGCGGAAATTCATCATCCGAACATGCTGGGTATGTTTCGTAATCGCTGAGCCTGATTTGGAAATGAAAAAACTGAATCTTGAAGGACTTGGGATCGCCAACGGATGCAACCGACCAATTTTGATAAAGACCCATATACCATCCATGGACAGCGGCGGCGCTACCAGCGCTATCAAATCAAAGGCTGCGCCCGCATCGTTTTTTTTCATTCAAGGGTGGTCAAATGGGCCGCCCCGAAAATCGTTCGCCTTGGGCCTTTGGTGGACATCGGTTTGGGCGGTCTGGCAGTGGAATACCTTGATACCCAATTGCGCTCCGGAGATTTCAGGGAGCTGGCCATTGAACTGCCTTACAACGGCTCCCACCTATACCGCTTTCCGTTTCGCCAGGTGGTGGATTATACCATTGCCCAGATGAATGTAACCCAGCAGATCCGCAGGCGTTGCATGCAATTTTACGACCTGAACCAGCACCAGGTCTTCCGCTTGCAGAAATTCATTGATCTTCACACCTGCGGCCCGCTCATGGACCGGCGCAGCGGCAAGGACCGCCGCTATCCCTGTCGCCAAGACGACCCCTTTATTTCCCTGCCCGGCTGGCAAAACGACAAGGGTCGGCGCCGAAAAAAGGATCGCAGGATTATATTCGCCGGTTGATGATACGACCTGGAAAAGGTAGTCATGGATAAAAGCCCCATGGTCTTTGCCCGTGCCGATTCCTTCGAATACCACAACGGCTGGGCCTTGGATTGCAGCCCCCAGGGCATGTGCTTTGAATCCCATATTCCACTATGCCCTGGTGACCGTATTGTCATTAAGATGGTCAATTATTGTATGATCATGGCAGCACAGGTGGAAACCTGCCGGCAAACAGCCAACACTCCCCGGGCTTGTTTCATGATCCAGGTGCGCTATGATGAACATATTTTCGCCTGAAACGACCGCATTTTTGTAGTCGATTATCAACACCAGATATGGTGTTGTTTTTTTCTTGACACACTACCATACCTGATTTATGGTTCCGTACACTCATTGGTATGACTTTGGAATATGGTTGCTGTTCCGAAGGGCGATGGTTGTCGGCAAAACAGGATTCATCAGAAGGCATGGGGTGCGGTAGTGATGTATGAAGATGGAATCAGACTCAAGCCGAAAACCGGATTGAGTCCGCATGCGGAACAGCGGGTCTATGCTCGCAGGGCGCATTCAGCCCCCATTTTATACGAATTTTACAATACCAATAATTTCTATCAAGCCGTTATGAGAAACCACAGCATGGGGGGGATGTGTTTTGAAGCTGAATTCGCCCTTCCCAAGGGTGTTGAAATTTATATCAAGATCAAAAATCATCAACCCGAATCCAATGGGCCGGAAGCACGCAAGGGCTATCGGGCCGAAGTACGCTGGTGCCGCAGAAAAATCGGCAGCAATCCCCCCAGTTATGAAGTGGGGGTCAATTATTTCGAACCGGTGCTTTTCGAGTAAGGAAAATTCAGCAGCCGTCAGATTCCTGATTTGGACTCAAAGGGAATGCTCAGGGAATAGGCACCGTATTCCAATTTGGCTTGCACCGGATACCCGCCTTTTTCAAACACTTTCATCATGGACGCGTTGGATGAGAGCACATCGGCTGTAAAGCCATGGATGCCCTTTTCTTTGGCCAGGCGGATGAGCATCAGGTACATATAGGTGGCGACGCCATAGCCCTGATAGGCTTCATCCACGACAAAGGCCACATCAGCATAGGGGGGATTGGCCTTGTTTTTGACAAAGCGGGCCTCGGCAATAATCTGCCCCTGGCCGGGCTCACCCACTAGGCCCACAATGGACATGACCTTGCTGTAATCCACATTGACATATTTCTGCATTTTGGTGTGGGGCATGGTCTTGATGGATGAAAAATAGCGATAGTACACGGCTTCATCGGAAAACCGGTAGAACAGGCGGCGCATGCCCTCTTCGTCGGAGGGCTTGATGGCGCGGAAGCGCACTTCCAGTCCATTTTTAAACGTATGGCGGGCGGCCACATCCGTTGGGTACAGATTGGCCACCTCGGCCAAAAAGATCTGGTCCTCATAGATGATTTTGGCGGCCTTGGCCTGGGCCACCAGTTCGGCGCGATCATCCGGATGGGCGATTTCAATCAGGGCCTGGGCCCGTTCCCGCACGGTGCGGCCGGAAAGATTGGCCGCACCGTATTCGGTAACCACCATGTCCACGGCTTCCCGCAGACTGAAGAGATTGGGAAAATTTTCCACCGACAGTGTGATGTTGGGGGACTTTTGCCGGTTGCGGCTGGGCAGGGCGAAAATGATAATGCCGCCTTTGGAAATTTCCGCGCCGTTGACAAAATCCATGGCTTCCCCCGGACCGGCGGACACATTACCTTTGCCGAAATGCAGGGCGATCCGGCCGGAAAGATCCACCTTGCGGGCCGGCAACACCAAGGTGAATTTTTGATTTTTGCCGATCTGGATGGCGTCGAAAACCTTGTCGATGCTTTGAAATTCAACCAGGGGGTTGCGATCCAGCCAGGCCATCATCTCTCTGCTGCCAAAAGCGTAAGAGGTCACGGACTTGCCGCGCCAGATGGCCTTGTTACGATTGGTGACGGCGCCGCTTTTCACCAGATCCATCAAGGCGTCTGAAAAAAAGGGTGTGTGAATGCCCAGGTTGCGCTTGGTTTGCAGATGGGGACTTAAGGCTTCGAAAAGCGGCCCAAGGGAAAAGGCCAAGCAACTGCCGTCTTCAATTTCACCGGCCACATTGGCCGCCACCTGGTCAAAAACCTCGTCCACCGGCCAGCGGTTGAAACACAGCGGATCATCCTGGGATTCAATCAGCATATCAAAAGTGGAAAGCGGAACAAAAGTGTCGCCAAAGGTCTGGGGGATCTTGGTGTTGATTTCGCCCACCACAAAGGCGGCCTGATCAATGGCTTGATGGGCGGCATCCACGGAAACCCCCAGGCTGCAATATCCGGCTTCATTGGGCGGGGTAACCTGCACAAAGGCCACATCAATGGGAATATGCCGGGAGGCGATCAGTCGCGGGATCCTGGAAAAGCGGCTGGGCACCAGGTCGACTTTGCCGGTAATAATGGCTTCACTGGCCACCCAGCCGGAAAAAAAGGTTTTCAGACGGTATTTGTGGGCATTGAGCTCCTGAATGGAAATGGCATCCCCCAGGCTGACCAGTTGAATAAGGGTAAGATCCTGCAGGTTCGGGGCTTTTGATGCCATCAGGTGTTTCACGATGGTGCGCGGTTCAGCCAGGCCCGTACTCAGAAAGATGCTCATGCCGGGTTCGATTTTTTCCAGCACCCGGTCAGGGGTAACGAGTTTTTGTTTCCAAATGTTGGTATCAGCCTTGCTCATGCCTTCCTCCTTTGTCCATGGTCGGGGTCGGTATCGGGGTCGGAATCGGCATCGAAAATAACAATTCGATACCGATTCCGATAGCGACCCCGACCCCGAGAATAGAGGCCTTCCTCATCCAGGTAATTATCCTGGGCTCTCTGTTTATCACAGAATGATTTGAAAGGGAATTTGATTAATGCCCAAGAAAAACCGGCATGCGCTTTTCCAGCAGGGCGCTGATGCCTTCCTTGGCATCGGCGGTTTCAAAAGTGCGGGCCTGCAAAACCGACTCCCTTTCCGCGGCCTGAAGGGGATTCCAGTTCAGGTTAGCATGGATCGAGCGTTTCATGAGCTGGACGGCCAAGGGGGCGCCGGCTGCGATCTCCTTGGCCAGGTCAAGGGCTTTATCCAATACCGCTTCCTGCTCCACGGCGTAATTCACCAAACCCATGGCCGCGGCCTTTTCGCCGTCGATGATCCGGCCGGTGAACAGAAGCTCGTTGGCCCTGGGCAAGCCGATCAAACGCGGCAGCAGATAGGATAAGGCCATGCCCGAATGGATGCCCAGGCGCGCGAAATTGGCGCCGTAGCGGGAGTTGCGGTCGGCCACGCGGATATCGCACAGCAGGGCCAGGCCGAGACCGCCGCCCACGGCATGACCGTTCATGGCGGCGATGACCGGTATTTCCAGGGCCGCTACTTCCAAAAAGGGCTTATACATTTCCATGAGCATTTCATGGAGTTCAAGCCCTTTTGGATTGGCGGGATTGTCCCTGAAATCACCGCCACCGCAAAAGGTGGAGCCGCTGCCGGTGATTACCAGGCAGCGCAATTCCGGATTTCCTTTCACCTTTTGAAGGGCGGCCAGAAAAGCCGGCAGGGTTTCGCTGTTCATGCTGTTGCGATTTTCCGGTCGGTTGAAGGTGATCCGGCCGATGCGTTCTTGTTCTGTGTAAAGGATGGGATCACCTGACATGGGTTATGCCGTTGCCTTCTTACCGACCTCGCGACGCACCGCCTTGATAATAGGGGTGTTGACCACCAGGGCTGAAAAATTCCTTTCCCGCTGGATATCCAGGGTCAGGGATTTTTTATCAATGATGAAATAGCGTGAGACCACCTCAATGATGTCCTGCTGCAAATTTCCAAGTATTTCTTCGGAGATATCCAGTTTGTCGTAGATCAGGGCAAATTGCAGCCGCTTTTTGGCGATATCTTTGCTTTTATTCTTTCCGATGAGTTTATCTATAAATCCATTGAGCATAGCATCACCTTATTTTTTCCCACCGAATCTAAAATTGATCTTGGTTTTCCAAAAGCTTTTTTTCACCGTGGGAACTTCAATGGGCAGATCCGGCTGGCCGTTCAAGCGGTAAGCAATGCGCCGCAAGGCTTCACCAGCCTTGGAATCCTTTTGGGTAACCAAGGGCACGCCGGTATTGGTGGATATCACCACTTGTTCATCCATGGGAACCAGGCCGATCAGATCAATGGAGAGAATATCCACCACGTCTTCGTGGCTGAGCATATCCCCCCGTTCAACCATTTCCGGAACAATGCGGTTGACCACCAGCTTGGGCGTGATGGAACGGGCATACAGCAGGCCGATGACGCGATCCGCATCCCGGACCGACGACACCTCGGGGGTGCAAATCACCACCGCTTCATCGGCCGCGGCCACGGAATTCTGGAAGCCTTTTTCAATCCCGGCCGGACAATCCAGCAGAATGAAATCAAATTCCTTTCTGAGTTTTTCGCAAAGATTGGTAATCTCTTCCGTGGTCAGGACATCTTTATTGTCGCTCTGGGAAGCGGGGATCAGAAAGAGATTGTCAATCTTTTTGTCTTTAATGGCAGCCTGCTTGATTTTGCAGCGCCCCTTGGCAGCATCCACGATGGTATAGACGATGCGGTTTTCAAGTCCCAATAATACATCCAGATTACGCAAACCGATATCCATATCAATGACTGCCACACGATTGCCTTCCATGGCCAAGGCAGCGCCGATGTTGGCTGTGGCCGTGGATTTGCCGACGCCGCCTTTTCCGGATGTGATCACAATGGTTTTCCCGTTCACGTTGCACCTCGTCATGTTCAAATTTTTATCAAAATACGGTTACAGAATGAGTCCGTTGCAGCAAGCCGGGGCTATCTTTTTTCAGGCCAAGGCAGTTTGCTGAACGGGCCGGCTTCCAAATAATCATCCACGACAATGGCGTTGTTTTCCACATGGGCGAATTCCGCCTTTTGTTTTGGTGCGCCGGGAGGTCCGGCTGCCACCAAGGGGCCGATTTGGATTTGGCTCGGCCGGAAATCCAGGGCAAAAATAATGGCATTGAAATTTTCTGGTTGTCCGCAGGCGGCAATGCCGCGCAGGCTGCCCAGTACCACAATATCGCCGCCGGCAATAATTTCCCCGCCGGGATTTACATCCCCCATGAGAACCAGGTGTCTTTTGGCCGTGATTTTCTGGCCGGAGCGAACCCGTCCGGCCATCATCAGGACCTCGCTTTGATTGGTGTTCCAGCAGGTATCCAATTCTCTTTGCCGCATCCGCGCCTTTCTTGCCGATGGTCTGGGGGGAATCCCGGAGACTGATCCGACTTTAAAATTTTCTTTTAAATAGGCTCCCAGGGTCTTGACCAGGTTTTCATCCACAAGCCCTTCGCCGGTATCGATGACCACCCTGGCATTGATGGAAAGATGGTTAAGGGGCTGGAATATTTTTTTCAATTCCTGTTGCAGCAGTTCTGCGGATTGGGACGGATCAATTACCACGCGAAGACCGTCGCCCACACCTTTCAGTTGCGCGATTGCTTTGTTTTGATTTGCTTCCATCATTTATCGTGTAATGGTTTTTGATTGTGCGCCTGCCGGCGCTATCGTTCAATATCCAAGTGTTTTTGGAAGAGGTATCAGTGTTGGGGTGAATATATGTAATCATATGTTGTGTGTCAAGCGCTAATCATCACAATATATGGTGTATGACAGTGGATCAGCATCATTGAACTTAGTTAATTTATATAATTCAAATGATTATTGGGATGGTTAGATTTTGGTTAAGGCTTTCCAGGCTATGCAATAAAATAAAACCGGCCGATAAAAAGCTTGCTGAATTTTTGCAGCCGCCCCTGACAGGCAGATCCCAGGAAGTCTTTTTCAGGATGAATGTGAAATAGATTTCACAATCAGGGACAACCAGTTTTTTTAATATACTAAAATTATTACATATTATAAATTTTATGAAATTGGCACGTTGCTTGCTTATGGAATATTGCCAGTTGGGCTAATTTTTTTTGGCTCAATTGTGAACAATGTTTTTATTTAAAAAATTAGTTTACAAAAGAAAAAAACGTTAGTGATAGATCCAGACGTTATTGCACGCAAACAAAAAAGGAACAGGGGGTAACCATGCTGAGGATGTATCAGGATATGCTGAAATTCTGGTCAGAAGTTTGGCACAAGGAAGATCCGGATTGGTCCAGCCCGAATGCAGCGGTCTGGGAAACAGGCCCACTGGTCCTGCGGCGCTTCTCCCGCAGCCGGCAGACGGATGTGGAGGATGACCTGTCGCCGATTCTGATAGTACCGCCCCAGGCCGGTCACCATTCTTGTATCGCCGATTATGACGCCCCCCATCAGAGCTTGGTCCGAACCTGCCTGGATAGCACGGAAAATCCGGTTTATGCCATTGAATGGAAAAGCGCCACCAGCGCCACCCGCAATGATCGCATCGACCAACTGGTTGAATACGTGAATGGTTGTGTGGATCGGATCGGCAAGGGTGTGCACCTGATCGGTTTGTGCCAGGGTGGTTGGCTTTCAGCGATTTACAGCGCCCTTTACCCGCAAAAAGTGGAATCCTTGATGCTGGGGGCTGCGCCCATTGATTTTACGGCCGGCGGCGGCAAGCTCCAGGAGATGGTGCAATCCATTCCCATGAGTCTTTACGAGGGACTGGTGGCCTCCGGCAATGGGGTGCTGTGGGGCGGACATATCCTCATGGGCTGGAAAATCATGAATTTTTATGAGCGCTTTTGCGGCGATTACGTCAACATGTGGCTGAACATCAACAATTCCGAATTCCTGGAACGTTCGCGCAAATTCAGGGCCTGGTATGATTATACCCAGGATATCTCCGGGGCCTGGTATCTCCAGGCCGTGGCCGAGTTATTTAAAGAAAACAAACTCATCAAACAGCAATTACAAGTTCACGATCAGCTTGTGGATTTGAATAAAATTGAGTGTCCAGTGGCGTTGCTGGCCGGTGAAAAAGACGATATTACCCTCATGCCCCAGCTTTTCAACATGGCTGGGCTGGTTTCAACCCCTGGGGATGAAATCTACAAGGCTGTGATTCCGGCTTGCGGGCATATCGGCACGTTTATGGGGAAAACCGCCCAGGCCTATTGGGTGGACGCCCTGCGATTCATCGCCGGCGCCCTTGAGGAAAAGGCATCCCATCCGGTTATTGCGCTGGCAGCATGAAATTGTCAGCGGGTGCGGAAGGTCGTATGGGCCGGGCCTTGCTCTTGGTTTAAAAAGGTCTTCATTACAGAATCATGGAGCGGGAATTTCCCACAAAAGACCCTTTGGTCCGGCATTGACAATAATGGTTTCTCCAAGCCGGTGACTGGCACCGGCGCTTTCATGGATGTGGCCGCATACATTTAACCAGGGGCTTTTGTCCATGATGGTTTGATGAACAGCCCGGCTGCCGAAATGACGGCCGCCCGAGGAAATATCCACATATCCGAGTGGCGGGGAATGGGTTACCAGAATCGCCCCTGGCGGGCAGGGGGCCAGCAATTCCAGGGCATCCTCCTCGGAAAAATCATAACTCCATGAACCAAAAGGCGTGACCGGGATGCCGCCGCCCACCCCAAAAAAGAGGCGGCCGGAAAGTTCAACGCTGTTACCATGCAAGACATGGACGTTCGGCCAATCCCGGCAGGCTGCTGCCAGTTCTTCCAGACTTTCGCTGTTTCCGGGAACCAAAACCATGGGTGTTTGAATGGGTCGCAACATGGTCATGGTTTCCTGCAAGCCTTTGCGCATCAGACAAAAATCGCCGGCGCCCACAATGACGTCCACGGCGGTGGAGCGTCTCACCAGATCACGGCAGTAGGTTTCATTACAATGGATATCGCTGAAGAGCAGCAGTTTCATGGGTTCCTCATTGCGCCCAAATCGGCCTGAAATAATTCAGACCGGATGTTTCTGTTTCCATAAGGTCTCAATCGTTGTCAGCAAATGGTTCGGCTGAATCGGCTTGGCAATATAATCGTCCATTCCGGCTGATAGGCAGCGCTCGCGATCACCGGTCATGGCATGGGCGGTCATGGCGATGATCAATACCTGGTGATCCCGTACTTTTGAGGACGGATCGCGGATGATCCGGGTGGCTTCCAAACCATCCATTTCCGGCATCTGGATGTCCATCAGCACCAGATCATAACTAATACGTTCCAGGACCGCCACAGCTTCCTTGCCATTGGCCACGGCTTCGGCGCTAAAACCGAATTTTTCCAGCATGCGCAAGGCCAGTTTTTGATTGATGGTGTTGTCTTCGGCCAACAGCACTTTAAGCTTGCGGCGGCGGCTGATTTCCGAAGCCAGAATCCTCTGGGTACGGAGATCGGTGGGCAGATTCGTTCTGGTTTCAGTGATTACCGGCTGCTTCTCAAGTCTGGCCGTAAACCAGAAAACTGAACCTTCGCCCTGTTTGCTATTCACACCGACCTTGCCGCCCATCAGTTCCGCAAGTTGTTTGGAAATAGCCAGCCCCAGGCCGGTGCCGCCGAATTTTCGGGTTGTGCTGGTATCCACCTGGGAAAAGGATTGGAAAAGTCTGCCCAGACGGTCAGGCGGAATACCGATGCCGCTGTCGGCAACGGAAAAATACAGGGTTACCTGTTGGGCGCTTTCCTGCTCCACCTTGACGCTGAGCACGATGGCGCCGGTTTCCGTGAATTTAACGGCGTTGCTTAAAAAATTCAGGATAATTTGGCGCAAGCGGCCGGAGTCGCCGCGGAGCAAAAGGGGGGTTTCCGGTGCAATGGAATAGATGAATTCAAGGTGCTTGTCGCGGACTTGCACGGCCAGCATATCCACGACTTCTTCGATGGTGGTGCTGAGGTTGAAGTCCAGTATTTCCAGTTCAATTTTACCAGCTTCGATTTTTGAAAAATCCAGGATGTCGTTGATGATGGACAGCAAGGCCTCGGCGCTGCTGCGAATGGTTTCGGCATATTCCTGCTGTTCATGGTTCAGGGCCGTATCCAGCAGTAAACCACTCATGCCGATGATGCCATTCATGGGGGTGCGGATTTCGTGGCTCATGTTGGCCAGAAAGATGCTTTTGGTCTGATTGGCGGTTTCCGCGGTTTTTTTGGCTTCAGCCACTTCCTCAATGACCTCGTTCAGTTTTTTTTGCTGGCGGTCATTCATTTTAATCAGGCGTCGGAATTGATTGTAGAGCTTTTTATACTGATTAATGAGCCGGGAAAAGGCCTCGGCAAGCGGTGTGTCTTGATCCGTTTGGGCTGCGAGGAGCGATTCCGCTTCGCTGATGGCTTCCTCTTCCGTCGCGAAAAGATGGTCCTGATTCATGGCGCCTTGTCTTTCACGAATGGACTCCTGCTTGGGATGGTGTTTCATCCGGAGGGTTGGTTTGTGTAATGTAAGTTGAATTTATCCTGAACAGTTTATTTTGTCAATTCTTGAACCCGCTCCCGGGCAAAGGGCGCGCTGGCATGGTTGGGAGCAAGTTCGAGAAAGCGATTATAAGCATTGAGGGCCTGAGCGGCGTCGCCCGCAGCTTCCCAGGCACTGGCGATATTCACCCAGGCCACGGCCCGCTGCGGATCAAGGGCCAGGGTGCGCTGGTACCATTCAAGGGCCTCTTGATTCCGACCCATGCGAAAGTAGACATAACCGAGGTTGTTGGCGATCTGGGCATTGGAGGGTTGCAAAGTAAAAGCTTCCTGCAAGACTTTCAAGGCTTCGTCATATTTGCGCTCCTTATAAAGGGCCAGGCCTTCGTCTGATTTTTTTCTGACCAATTGGGCATCGGTGGGCGCGACCTTTTTTTCAGCGGTCTTTTGCAATTCAGCCTGGGCCTGGGCCAATTCTTTGCGGAGCTTTTCATTACGGGCTTTTTTTTGCGATATCTCCCGGCGGATGCTTTCCAGCCGGCTGTTCAGGCGGATGGCTTCCTCGTCCAATTGGGTGGTCATGGCGCTTAAATACTCGGTGTTGGGACTGAGTTCAAAGACTACATCCCCGCCGCCGCTGCCCACAAGATTGCCGAAAGCCGGGGTCTGGCGCGAGACGGAGGAGACTGCCGGACCGATATAAGTGAACAGCTCGGAGGCCGTGACCACATTATCGGAATTTAGATCGGCCTTGCCTTTAAAACCTTCCAGCAAGGTCCAGGTGAAAACCGAATGGCCGTTGGGTCCGTTGTCGGCCACCTGTTCATCCGGTCCGCCGGCGGTGAGCATCTGTCTGGCAGTGCGGCGGGTGACCTCCCGGATATATTTGCGGCTTTCCATATTTTCCCCGGCCGGGCCCCCGCGGGTGACGCCCAGGCCCCCATAGCAGGCATCCATGAGATAGAGGATGTGTTTGGCCGGAATGCTGTCATTGAAATCCTGGAAATTGGTCATGGAGATACACTGGGAATGGATGTGTTCCATATCCGCTTCCACCGGTACGATATAGCCCAGGGATTTGCCAGAGGGCAGTTTGCGGGTGGTGCCGTGTCCGGCAAAAAAGATCAGTACGCGATCCTCGCTGCCCACTTTGTTCTGATTGCCCAGGGCATCGCCCAGGGCCGCCATGATTCTTTCCCTGGTGGCGTCTTCGTTGAGCAGCAGGGTGATGTTTTCCGGATTGAAATGAAAGGAAGCCTCCAGCAGGTCCTTGACTGCCAGGGCATCAGCCGTGGCGTAATTGAGACGCGGCCATTTGTGATAGGCATTGATGCCGATGATCACGGCAAAGCTTTCCTTGTAAAGCGGCTCGGCCTCGGGCTTGGGGCCTTTTGATTTGCTGGTGGTGCCGGGAAGCAATTCAACGCCGTTCCAAAGGGCAAAATTAAAACCGTCGCTCTCCAGGGTTTCAAGAATCAAGGGTAAAGCCTCCACGCTGCGGCTGTGAATGTCGTGGAGCAGGATGACGCCCCGACCTTTTTGACGCGCCTCGGCGATCACCCGGTTGGCAATGGATTTGGGGATGGGGTCGGCCCAATCCTGGGAATCGATATCCCAGAGGAGCAGGTTCAGATTGCGGGCGGCAAGGGCGGTTTGTAGGGAACCGTCATAGGCGCCGTAGGGCGGTCTGAACAGGCGGCTTTGCCGGTCTTGCACGTGGACGATCATCTTTTCTGCCAGATCCAGTTCGGTCTCCTGGCGGCGGTCGTCCAGTTTCGGCAGGAATGGATGGGTGAAAGTGTGATTAGCCAGGATGTGCCCTGATTTTTGCAGTGTGCGCGCTTCCTGGGCCGCCTTGGTTTCTTTGATATCGCCGTCCTTGCCCAGGCGGCCGATGTTTTCACCGACCTCAAAAAAGATCCCTTTGGCCTGAAACTGTTCGAGTACTTCTTTAATCTTGGGAGTATGCTGCCGATGAGGGCCGTCGTCAAAGGTCAGAACCAGGGTTTTATCCGGCAGACGCGGCACGGTGGGAGTTTTGCGCTCGGAGCGGGCCGGTTCTTTTTTGGCAGGTGCAATCCGGTGGCCATGTTCGGCGATAATAGCCTTTGCGGAAAACAATGTCCGCAGATAGGCAAGGTAGGATTCCCAGCGTTCCCGGCTGATGGTCATACCCCGGGTGGCAAACTGACCGAAGATGGCATCCAGTTCCTTATCATACAAGGCCTGAATTTGGGAAAGGGCCGCGCGGTCTTCTTCCAGACGGCGCTTAAGGATTTTGTCAGCCTCCGACACCGGGGCCGCGGTGTTCATTTTTTCAATCAGCGTGTCAAGCACTTCCTTGAAAGCCAGTTTGTCGGCATCGTGCCATTGAGGATCTTTTTCAAGGCGCAGGAGAAAGGCCGCCATGGGAGGTGTTTCCAGGGCCTGAATACTTTTTCCGGAAGAAAGCGCCTCCCAGAGCTGGTCGGCGAGTTTTTCCCTTTTGGGGATGCCTTCCTCAAAAAGTAGTTTGCCGATGATATAGGCGTTTTTCTGATCGGTCTCGGAAAGGGACGACCGGTCGCTCATGAGTACGATGATCTGGCGAAAGGAGCGGACTATTTCCTCAAGCTGAAGGTCAATGTTAAGATCAGAGCCGGTGCTTGCCTTCTCGGTGGTTTCCTGAGCTGAAATATCTTTTCCCACAGTCCCAGGCATGCAGAAGGCAAGAAGACCGATGAATACGATGCTTTTCAGATGTATCATGCTGTTCCCAGCCGGCCGTTTTAATGATTGTCGTCGATCCGCCGCAGTGCATCCATCACCAGTTGGAGCGTGTTCATCTTTAACGGTACAATCCAGCGCGTATCCAGATTCATTTCCTTGAATTGAAAAGTTCCGGTTTGCAGGCAAAACATGCTGAAAATGATTTCCTGAACCTGA
This sequence comes from Desulfosudis oleivorans, assembly GCA_020723325.1. Taxonomy (GTDB): domain Bacteria; phylum Desulfobacterota; class Desulfobacteria; order Desulfobacterales; family SURF-7; genus DYJD01. Next base: position 241,395 of record DYJD01000001.1, read on the forward strand.
TTATACAAATATCGTTCCAGGATTTCGACGGTAATACAGCCTTTCTCAATCAGGGTCTTGCCGATGGCCTGTTTTCTTTCCTTTGAAATGGTTAAACAATCGGTCAACTGGGCTTCGGTTACCAGGGCGTCATTGATCAAAAGCTGACCCAGCCGGGAGGGCTTCAAGGATTCAATGGCATAGACAATGGCGCCTTCGAGGAAAAAGGTCTGAAACTGCATTTCACCATGGGATACCGTGAGGGTTCCGGATTTCCCTTCTTGACTCAATAATTGCAGAATTCCAGCCAGGGAGATGGTTTCAATATCACCATGGAGGGTCAATGATGTGATCCTTTCAAGTCAGCCGAGCGTCGGAGGTTAATACGGCAGCGCGCCAAATCAGCAGCATCCTGATAACAAGGGAAGCGTACAGCCGATATCCGGCCCAGGTCAAGGAAAATTTTGGTTTTCATGGCCAAAAGGAATCCTTCCGTTATCGGGATTTATGGCTTTGGAAATTGTTTTTGGTAGCAGCGCACCGGAATGTCTCCGGCCACAGCCGCCAGGCAGCGGTTGCAACTAGTGCAGGCCGCCGCATCCAACTCGCCTTTTTGGATCTGTTTTACCAGATGGGGCTGGCGGATGAACGGCCGGCACATAGAGATGAAATCCGTCCGGCCGCTGCTCACCAGCTCTTCCATGTGCGCCACCCTGCGGAAACCTCCCACTGGAAAGACCGGAACAGCCCCGCTTTTAAGCCGGATTTTTTCCGCAGCGGCCAGGTTGTAGCCTTCCTGCATGGTGAATTTTCCTTCCAGACCGCTGAGAATGTTTTCCACCTTGGTTCTGTGCGGCTCTGGAAAGCTCGCGGCGATTTCTTTGGCCGGAACCGCCCCCCGGCACATGTTCCACGGTGAAAGCAGGCTGGTGCCGCAACTCACTTCAATCCCATGAATATTCAGGCCAGCCGATCGTTCGGCATAGGCAACGGCAAGCTCCGGAGTGATCCCCGGTTTAGGAGTATAGTCATTGCAATTGAGTTTTATCAACAACGGCATGCCTTTTGGGAGGACTTGTTGGATTTCAAGGGTCACGCTTTTCAGAAAACGGAACATGTTCTCCGGATTTCCTCCCCATGTATCGTGACGATGATTAAAATAGGGCGAAAGAAATTGATTGATCAAATAACCGTGGGCACCATGGAGTTGAATGCCGTCGGCCCGGGCGGCCACGGCACGTTCGGCCGCCTGGCGGAAAGCCAGAACAGCTTCCTGGATCTGGTCCGGGCTCATTTCAGCCATATCGGCGTTCAGGGCCGACGGCCCCAAGGGCTTGCGGCCGATGACGGCGGCCTTTGTCTGGGAACCGGCGTGACCCAATTGAAAAATGATTTTCGCGCCGTGGGCGTGGACAGCGGCCACCAGTTTCTCGAATCCCGGCACCATGTCGTCATGGAACAAGCCCAGTTGGCGTTTGCGGGTGCGGCCGAGGGGATGGACCGCAATATGGCTGGTGATGATCAAGCCCACTCCGCCCTGGGCGATTTTTCGGTTTTTGGCGATTAGCGCATCGCTTACAAAGCCTTGCTCCGAGGCCAGGTTGTCTTCGCAGGCGGAGAAGATAAACCGGTTTCTGAGTTGAAGTTCATTCAATTTATGGGGTGTAAAAAGTATGGACATTTGTTTCACCAAAATCAGCCTTTTTCAGCAATAGGGTAACGGATTCCATTCATGCGGATGAAACAAGCCGGGCCGTCGGACTCAATGTATTCGGCAAGCCTGAACAAAACCCGGTCCGTGAATTTGATCCTGTCACCCATTTTTTGCAGGTAAAGAACATCCTGTTCAATGAATAAATCCCTTGCATTCAGGGTAAGTTTTTCTTTGGTATTCAAAATCAAGTCGATGGAGTCGCCCAGGATGATGTCCACCACGAACAAGGGGGTGTCCTCATACTTAAAATAAACCTTTTCGCGAACGCTTTCTTTTACCTGCTCAACGAAAAAACCGTGCTCATCCTTGCGGATGGCGGCATTGAAGTAATCGATGATCTTTTTGTTGCGAAAAGGTCCGCCGTCATTGCACCAGCGCCCGAAGCGGTCCATCCAGAAAACCGCATCCTCTTTGGGGATGACCATCACCGGCAATTCATTTTCGGTGGGCATGCAGCACTCCTTATCACTCCCTATCAGATCCGCCGGCTCATGCCAACTCCCGAATGCTGTTGATGTCCTGGGATTTGCCCAGAAGCGTCAGGATGTCGCCGGTCTTGATGACAAAGGTTGCGGCCGGCGCTAAAATGTAATTCTCCCTGGATAATTCCTTGACCGCGATGATGTATACATTGTATTTGGCCCGCAGGTTCAGATCCTTCAGGCTTTTGCCGATGAATTCCCGTGGCGGCTCCACCTGAACAAGATCAAAATCGTCCGAGAGGGGGATGAAATCGATCACATTGGGCCGCGACAGGCTTTTAGAAATCCGCAGGGCCATGTCCCGTTCCGGATGGATGATTTCCGTGGCGCCGACTTTTTTCAGGATTTTGGCATGATCGTCATCCAGGGCCTTGGCCAGGATTTTCTTGACGCCCATCTCCTGCAGGTGCAGGCAGATCAAAATGCTGGTGCTGATCTTGGTGCCGGTGGAAACAATGACGCCGTCCATATGCTCCAAGCCAAGGGCCTGCAGGGCCTCCTTGTCGGTTGCATCCAGCACCACAGCTTGGGTGGCGTGGGGGTCGATTTCCTGCACGAGATTTTTATTCACATCAACGGCCAGCACTTCATTGCCGTCCTCAAACAAGGCCTTGGCTGCATGAAAGCCGAATTTACCAAGGCCGATGACTGCAAATTTTTTCATAATCCTTCTCCGTCTAACCGATCATCAGGTTTTCTTCTGAATATTCAATCCCGCGCAGGGCGCCAGCCCCGGCAATGATGTAGGCAAAGGTGAGCACACCCACCCGGCCGATGATCATCATGAAAATGATCCAGCTTTTACCCCAGGTCCCCAGCCAGGCCGTGGCACCCATGGACAGGCCCACCGTACCAAAGGCCGATACGGTTTCAAATAAATAGGGCAGAAAAGCGCCATAGGGCCTTGATATAGCCGCCGGCTGGAAAGTGTCACCGATAAGCAGCATGAACAGTGTGGTTACGATGATGCCCATGGAAATCATGACCAGGGAAATACTGCGGGTGATGGTTTCGGCGGGGATGCTTTTTTTAAACATGTTGACGCGGCGTTTGCCGGCCAGGCGGCTTACCGAAAAGCCGAAAAGAATGGCCAGGGTGGTGGTTTTCAAACCGCCGCCGCATGATCCGGGAGAGGCGCCGACCAACATCAAAAAAATCATCAGGGCCAGGGTCGCTTCCCGCAGGGCGGCGATGTCCACGGTGTTAAAACCGGCCGTACGGCAGGAAATAGATTGAAACAGGGCGGTCAACAGGCCGTGGAGCAGCGGAGGCCCAGGTTGAAATGAGTGTTCCAGCCAAGCGAACATGAGGGCGCCGCCGATAATCAATAATAAACTGATCAACAGCACTACTTTGGTCTGAATGGAAAGCCTTGCCGTGGCACCCCGGCATCGTCGCAAAAACCAGGACTGGAGATCATAGAGCACCGGGAATCCGATTCCGCCCACAACAATCAGGGAACAGATCACGGTATTGAGCAGCACATCATCATTGTATCGCATCAGATTATCCGGGAAAAGCCCGAAGCCGGCATTGCAAAAAGCCGAAACCGAATGAAACAAAGCGAGAAAAATTGCCCGCTGGAAGGGAAACTCTTTGTAAAAACAAAGGGTAAGGAGAATGGTTCCCAGGGCTTCCGCAGTCAGGGTCAGAATAACGACGCTTTTGGTAAGGCTTAAGATGTCCTTGCGGGGGGTATGGGCAAACAGATCCTGCATGGCCATGCGCTGCCGCATGGAAATACCGACCCCGATCCATTGGAAAAGCAAGACCGAGATGGTCATGACCCCCAGGCCGCCGATTTCGATCAAGGCCAGGATGACCCCCTGTCCAAAGGTAGTAAAAAAAGAGCCGGTATCCACCACTACCAGACCGGTGACGCATACGGCGGAAGTCGCGGTGAACAAGGCGTCCATGAACGGCAGGCTGCCGCCATGGGTTGATAGAGGGAGCTTGAGCATCAGGGCTCCCATGAGGATGGCCGACAGAAAACCCGCCAACACCATGGTGGCGGGATGGGCTTTGAGCAGGCGATTCCGGATGGTCATGAGTCGAATTTCGGGTTCACTAAAAGTTCATTTCATAAAGAAATCGGCCTAAGGCCGAAGCGGTCGCCGGATGCGTGCATCTTACCTTACGGTTTGATTGATTTCAAGCTTGGCGCCGGAGCCAGCAGCATAATTTCTTGACCTGTCGCCAGCGCTCTCATATATAGTCACATTCATAAAGGGGGCGTGCTTTTCTCAATTCGTTGTGCACGTAGTGAAATCTTTTTCATCATCAAGGGAGTCTTCATGAATGCATTCAATTGCATTGCGGAAGCCTTGTCCTGCCGCGGGAATGACTTGGGCACGAAACCGGCCTTTGTTTTCTTGCGGGACGGAGAAGATGACGCGGTTTCCATTTCTTTTGCGAAGCTCGAAATCCGCGCAAAAAGCATTGCCGCCTTTTTGCAGGCGAGCATAGGAAAAGGGGAGCGCGCGCTGCTGCTCTATCCGCCGGGAATCGAATACATCGAAACCTTTTTCGCGTGTCTGTATGCGGGAGTTGTTGCGGTTCCGGCGTTTCCGCCGGGGCCCATGCAACCGAACCGTGGCATGAAGCGCCTTGCGGCCATCTGCGCGGATGTCCTTCCAGGGGCGGTCCTCACCACCGCGGCACTCAGCCGGCTGGTTGAAGCAGGAATCAAGAACCTGTCAGCCGGCAATATCCCCTGTCTGGCCACGGATCTCATTGGGGATGACCAGGCCGGACATTTTAAGGAAACGCCCATTGAATCCGATGAATTGGCCTTTATTCAATATTCCTCCGGCGCCACCGGCAATCCCAAAGGGGTGATGATTTCCAACGACAACATCGTGGCTTTTGAGGCCATGCTGCAGCAAGCCATGGGACTCGGCCCGGACAGTGTCTGCGTAAGTTGGCTGCCGTTTTTTCATGATGCCTGCATGATCGGGTATATCCTCCAGACGCCCTTTACTGGCAGTACTTCCATTATGATGGCGCCGGAACATTTTCTCCAGAAACCCGTGCGCTGGCTGAAGGCCTTTGGAAAATACCGGGCCACGGTGGGCGGCGGACCCAATTTCGGTTATGAGCTCTGTGCCCGCAAGATCAAGGAACCGGAAAAGGCCGGGCTGCGGCTGGAAAGCTGGAAAACCGCCTGGAACGGCGCTGAACCGGTTTATGGTGAAACCATGCGGCGGTTCGCGCGGGCTTTCCAGTCCTGCGGTTTCAGGGAAGAGGCTTTTCAGACCAACTATGGGCTGGCCGAAGCCACCCTGTTGATCTCCGGCGGGGTGGGAACGGCCCGCTATGGCGAACTCCATCTGGAAAAAACGGCTTTGCAGCGCAATCTGGCAGTACCGGCAGCGACCGGCGGTCAGGAATATACAGGCAGCGGTCAGGTTTATCCGGATCAGAAAGTAGTGATCGTGGACCCGCTGACAGGCGGGCGCTGCCGGCCTGACGAGATCGGCGAAATCTGGTGCGCCGGCCCCAATGTCGCCCTTGGGTATTGGAATCGACCCCAGGAAACCGCGGAGACCTTTAAGGCCCGGCTTGCGGACACCGGCGCAGGTCCCTTTCTGCGCACCGGCGACCTGGGTTTTTTGCATGAGGAACAGTTGTATATCACCGGACGCTTAAAGGATCTCATCATCATTCACGGAAGCAATCATTATCCCCAGGATATTGAAAGGACCGTCGAACGAAGTCATCCGGCCTTGCGGCCGGGGTGCGGCGCCGTTTTTCCGGTCAGCGCAGGCGGCGGGGAGCGCATCGTGATCGTCCAGGAATGCCGCCCGGAACTCTTGGAGAAAACAGACCACCAGGAGATTTTCAAGGCCATTCGCAAGGCCGTGGCCGACGAGCATCAACTCCCCGTGTTCGCCGTCATGTTGCTTGGGCCCCAGACCATTCCCAAAACCACCAGTGGCAAAATCCGCAGAAAAGCCTGCCGGGAGGCTTTTCTGAACCATACCCTGAAAACGGTGGCGGCATGGCGTAGGCCGGAAAAACCGCCGGAGTCCGCCAGCGAAACCCGCATATCCTTAGCTGAAATTCAAACCCGGCTGGTTCAGCTCATGGCCCGGGAAACCGGATTGACGACCGCGGACATCGACCCGCAAGCGACCTTCAACGAATTGGGCCTGGGCTCGGTGGAGGCCGTGACCCTTTCCGGTGAAATCGAGGAATGGCTGGGCCGGTCCCTCGCGCCCACCCTGTTCTACGATTACCCAACGGTGGCAGCCCTTTCGGGTTTTCTGGGGCGGGAAAACCCGCCGGCAGCACCGGCCGTGGCAGGCGGCGAAAAAATCATGGGCGCGAAACATGTGGCCATTGTGGGCATGGCCTGCCGGTTCCCGGGCGCGGACAGTCTGGAGGAATTCTGGGCTTTGCTGAAAGCAGGTAAGGATGCGGTCACGGAAGTGCCTTCGGACCGCTGGGACATCCAGGCCTATTTTGATCCGGACCTTCAGGCCAGGGGCAAGATCAACAGCAAATGGGGCGGCTTCCTACGACGGATCGATCAATTCGATCCGGCCTTGTTCAATATCTCCCCACGGGAGGCCGCGGCCATGGATCCCCAGCAGCGCCTTTTGCTGGAAGTCGCCTTTGAAGCCATGGTGGACGCCGGGCAACCCCTTGCGGGAGTAAAGGGTGGCAAGACCGGTGTTTTTGTCGGCAGCAGCCAGATGGAGTACAGTTGGTATCAGTTCAGTGATCCGCGGCAGGTGAACTCCTATTCGGCGGTGGGCACGGCCCTGGGCATCGCGGCCAACCGCATTTCCTATGTTTTTGACCTCAAGGGGCCCAGCCTGGCGGTGGATACCATTTGCTCCTCCTCCCTGCTGGCGGTGCATCTGGCCTGCGAAAGCCTGCGTCGCGGCGAGTGCCGCACGGCCCTGGCGGGCGGGGCCAATCTCATTTTAACGCCCAATTCCAGTTTGGGCCTTTCCAAGCTTGGGTTGCTGTCCCAAAGCGGCCGCTGCCGGAGTTTTGATGCCGCGGCCGACGGCATTGTCCGGGGCGAAGGCGTGGGCGTGGTCTTTCTCAAGATGCTTGCGGCGGCCCTGGCGGACAATGATCGCATTTACGCCGTGATTCGCGGGGGCGCCGTGAATCAGGACGGCCGGAGCAACGGGATCACGGCGCCCAACGGTCCGGCCCAGGAGGAATTGCTGCGCGAGGCCCTCCGGCGCTCGGGCATCCGACCGGCGGACATTCACTATATCGAGGCCCACGGCACCGGCACGGTGCTGGGTGATCCCATCGAGGCCCGCGCCGTCGGAAACGTTTTACGGGAAGGGCGGCTCGTGGATCGGCCGTGTTACCTGGGCTCGGTGAAAACCAATATTGGCCATTCCGAATCCGCCGGCGGCATTGCCAGCCTGATCAAGGTGGCGCTGGCCTTGAAGCACCGCCAATTGCCGGCCAGCCTGCATTTTCACAAACCCAATCCGTATATCCCCTTTGAAGAATTGGGCCTGAAGGTCCCCACCAGTCTGCTGCCCTGGCCGGCAGAGGAACCGGCCACGGCCGGCGTCAGCTCCCTGGCCTTTGGCGGAACCAATGTTCACGTTGTTCTGTCCGCAGCGCCGCGGCCACCCGAATGCCGACCAGGCGTCGACCGCCCCGGCCCTCCTTTTTTGCTTTTTCTCTCAGCCCATTGCAGCCTGGCCCTGGACGAGGTGGTGGCGGGGTATCTGCGCTTCATCACAGGCCTTGAGGATGGCGGGCGTCTGTATGATTTGTGCCATGCCGCGGCCCACCGGCGCAGCCATTTCCCACGCCATCGCCTGGCCCTGGTTTTTCAAGACCGGGAAGAAGTTTGCGCGCAATTGCGTGCCTTTCTGAACCGGTGCGCCAGACCGGGGCTTGTGCTTGACAGGGAGCTGAGGGGCTCCCACGGCTATGCCGACGCCGGCCAGGATGCGATTACCGGAAGCCCGACAGGAGACCGGGCCATGGCAGAGCGGCAACAGACTGCGGCCGAGGAATATGTGGCCGGGGGAAGCGCGGCCCGGCCCGATCTTTTTGTTCATCCTGGAGCCTGGATCGACTTGCCGTCCTATCCTCTCCAGCGCGGCTCTTATTGGGTTACAAGGGCCGGCCGGCCGCTGACCTGGGCCCAGATTCAAGCCGGCTTCAGCAACGGATCGGGCCAGGCCGGCGCCGTATCTGATTCCGGAACGTGCTCCGCCACCCCGGAAGATCTGGAAAGATCCGGCCGGGATGAATCGGCTCCATTGTCGCCGGCCGCCGGAAACCATCAGCCGGCCGATGCGCAACACCGGCGCATGGCCGTGGAGGCTTTGGTCCGCCAAAAAATCGAGGTCCTGCTGGGCCACCCGGCCGGGGGGATCGATCTGCATCTTCAATTCCATCAATTGGGCCTTGATTCATTGGCCGCCATGGAACTGCGCAATGATTTGGAACAGGTCTTTGAAAAGGAAATTCCCATGGAAATCATCCTGGAAGGCATCAGCGTCATGGGGCTGATTGAACTGATCGCGGATGCGGAACATGATTCGTCGAGGACATGCAAGCAAACATGAAGAACAAGAAGAAGATCCTGGTGGAATGGCCTTCGGCAGTATTGATGGACCTGGAAGACGGGGTTTATTGCCTGGAAATCCGCACCCGCAACAATTGCCTGAACCAGGAGATCATCGCCATCCTGCAGGAATTGCCGGGACTCGTAATGCAAACGGGCCGGGCCCTTTTGATCGGCAATGGGCAGGTCTCTTTTTCAACCGGCGCGGATCTTGAGGAAGTACATGAGGCCATGGTGGAAAAGGATTTTTCAGGACTGATCCGAAGAATCAAGGAATTCCAGCAGGGGCTGCAGGCCCTGCGCTACGCCCCTTTTCCGGTGGTATCTGTTCTATACGGTTTCGCCCTGGGCGGGGGCTGCGAAATCTGCCTGGCCAGCGATAAAATCGTGGCCCATCAGCGCGCTTACATGGGCTTTCCCGAACGCTTGCTCGGGCTCACGCCGGCCGGCGGCGGGATACTGAATTACTGGAAAAAGCAAATCCATGGAACACCCCTGGCCACTGCCCGGGACAGCATGGATTCCATCGGCATGGATATTTTTTCGGTTTTAGCCGGCGCGGTCTTTTCTACTTCGGCCGAGGCCGCCGTTCAGATGGGCTTGCTGAACAACACGGACATCATCTTGAGTTCCCAGGCGGACCTGATTCCACGCGCCAAGGCCGAGGCACTGAATCTGCTGAAAGATGGATATGAACCGCCCCTGCCGGTCAGGATTCCGGTGATGGGACCGGCCATGGGCACCCGCATTGATGAATACATTTCACATCAAAGAGAAAAAGGGCATTTGTCAGACTATGATGCCTACATAGCCGAAAAAATCGGCTACGTGCTCAGCGGCGGCGCCGTCGCCCCAGGAACGGAGATTGAAGAAGGGGAACTGTTGGCCTTGGAACAGGAAGCGGCCCTGGAATTGTTGCAACAAGAGGAAACCTTGAGGCGCATAGTAAAAAGAATCAAACGTCAATGATTTGAAATAATTCCTTGGGCACGGCGGCCACATGGGACACGGTCAGGCTGAGGGCCCCGAAATCCTCCTCCGCCTTGCCCGTGAGGATGAAGGGCCGGCTGCGGTCCAAGAGGGCGCAGAAACGGTGGTAGGCTTCCGGGAAGAAGGTGGTTTCCACCAGGCCGGTCTCATCCTCAAAGGTGAGGAATTCCATGGGCTCGTTATGCTTGGTGCGCACCACCTTGCCGGTGATCAGGAGCCCGGCAAAGCGGATGCGGCGGCCCACACGGCCGGCCAGGTCCGCGGCCTTGATCAGATCCCGGTCCCGCAAAACAGGGGCATACAGGGTCATGGGGTGGACACGGCACAGAAAACCGAGCACCTCGAATTCCCGGCGTAGGCGCTGGTAAGGATCATCCGGCGGCAGGGCCGGCCGGGGGATTTCCGGCGGCGGGCCGAACAGGTCCTGGGATCGTAAATCCAGGCCGGGGGCGTGCTGCCAGACAGCCAGATCCCATAGCAGGTCCCCATGGCTTTTATCCGGATGCAGGCGGTCAAAGGCACCGCAGTGGATCAGGGCCCGGGCTTCGGTATCGTCCGGCCGGACCCGTTCGAGAAAGTCCGTGAGACTTTCATAGGGCCGGTGGGTGCGTTCTTGCACCATGCGGCGCCGGGTGGCGCGACCCAGGCTTTTCACGGACAATAGCCCCACCCGCAGGAACTTGCCTTGGCCCTGCCAGCGGACAGGACTCAGATTGACCTCCGGCGGTAGGATGGTCAGGCCCATGCGCCGGGCTTCGGAAACATAGGCAAAGGTGCTGTAGAACCCGCCCTGGTTGCTGATCACGGCGGCCATGAATTCCGCCGGATAATGGGTCTTGAGAAAGGCGGACTGGAAAGAAACCCGGGCATAGCTGGCGCTGTGGGGTTTGCAAAAGGAATAGCCGCTGAAGCTCAGGATCATCTCCCAGACCGCCCGGATCTGCGCCTCCGTTACCCCGTGCCGGCGGGCGCCCTCAAAAAAACGGCTTTGGTAGTCCCGCAGGGCATGCAATTTATCCTTTTTGGACATGATCTTGCGCAGGCCGTCGGCCTGGGCATGGGTGAACCCAGCCAGGGCCACGGCGGTTTTGGACACGTCCTCCTGGTAGACCATGATGCCGTAAGTCTCGTGGAGCACGTCGGCCAGCAAGGGATGGATGGGGTCCCAGGCCGCGCCGTGGAGGCGGCGGACATATTCGCGGATAAAGGCATTGGCCGCCGGCCGGATGATGCTGCTGTGGATGACGATATGCTCAAAATCCCCCACCTTGGCCTTTTTCTGGAGCTGGCGGGTGGCCGGGCTTTCAATATAGAAGCAGCCCATGGTGTTGCCTTTGGCCACCTGGGCCTGGGTGGCGGGATCATCCTCGGGCTCCCAGCGGGTTTCGTCAAAATCCCTGCCGTTGTTCCGCAAATCAGCGATGGCATCGCGGATGACCCCCAGGCTGCGGTTGCCCAAAAGATCGATCTTCACCAGCCCGCTTTCCTCAGTGCCGTCCTTTTCCCACTGGATGACAGGCACGCCCTTGGCCGCGGTTTCCACCGGCACATAGTCGCTGATGGGCCCGGGCGTGATGACCACGCCGCCGGCATGCACCGAAAGATAGCGCGGGATGCCGATCAAACGCCGGGCCAGGCGGATGATTTCCGGCCAGGGCGGGGGGAATTCGGTGCGGCCCATTTCCGGCAGTTGCTGCAACTGGGGCAGGAGTTCCTCCTCCAAGTGGCGCACCCGCCAATACCAGGGCAGGCGCCGGGTGATGCGGCTGATTTCGCCATCGGTCAGGCCGTAGACCTTGGCGGTTTCCCGGATGGCCATGCGCGGCTGGAACAGGACATGGTTGCACACCATGGCCGCATGCCCTTTGTACTGGCTCAGAACCGAGGCCAGCACCTGGTCGCGTTCATCCCAGGCAAAATCGATGTCGATATCCGGCGGGTCCTTGCGACCCGGATTCAGGAAGCGCTCAAAATAGAGGTTGTGCTTGACCGGGCAGACATTGGTGATGCCCAGCACATAGGCCACCAGGGAGGCCGCGCCGCTGCCCCGGCCGCAAATGCGCGGGCTGCGGCCCACGATATCCCGCACCACCAGGAAATAGGAGGCAAAACCCATGTCCGTGACGATGGTAAGCTCGTGCTCCAAACGCTCCACCACGGTTTCCGGCAGGTCGGCGCCGTAGCGGCGCACAGCGCCCTGGTAGGCGGCTTCCCGCAGCACAACCCCGGCCGAACGGCCCTGGGGATCATGCCAAGGGGGCATGACCAGGCCGAAGCCGGGACCGCTGAAGGTCAGCTCTTCGGCCAGATGCGGGCCGGCGCTGATGACTTCCGGCCAGGCCGCAAAACGGCGGCGATATTCGGCCGGCCCGGCCAGAAAAGCGTCGACCGGCGCCAGGTCCCTGCTGTCCAGGCGGCTGATGGTGGTATTGCGCTGGACAGCGCGCAGCAACCGGTGAATTTCAATATCCCCTGGCTCCAGAAAAAAAGCCCCGGGCGTGGCCACCGCCGGAACATCCAAGCGCCGCGCCGTTTCCCGCAAGCGGAAATCCGCGGCGCAGGGCCGCCGGGCCAGGGCCAGGGCCACGGATACGCCGGCATCGCGCCATTGGGTGAGTAGTTCCGGGCTGCGGGTCAACACCAGCAGGCCCTGGGCGTGGCGGCTCACGGCTTCTGCCAGATCAAAGCCTTCCAGGCGGTGCCGGCGGGTGATCAGGCGGCAGAGATTGGCATAACCGGCCGCGTCTTTTACCAGACAAACCGCCCTGCGGCCCGTGGCCGGCTCGGTCACCTCGGCCCCCACAATGGGAGTCAGCTCGTGGCGGCGGCAGGCGGCCAGAAAAGGCCACAAGCCGTACAGGTTGTCGGTGTCCGTGAGGGCCAGTTGCCGGTAGCCCAGGTGCCGGGCGACCCGACAAATCTCCTCAGGTGAGGACACGCCCCACATTAGGGAGTAGTGGGAGTGGAGGGTTAGGGGGAGCATGGGGGACCTTAAAAGAGTGAGCTAAAGTGACTAAAGTGAACTAAAGTGACTAAAGTTGAGGTATTCTATCAATTATAATTGACCGCGCTGCAAGCGTGTTCCACGACTTTAGTCACTTCTATGTGCCTTTCCGTTCTTCCTAGCCAAAGCACCCCCTCCCCATAACGTTCCCGGATCCGGTCCAGGGCGGTCAGCAACCGGGCCTGCTTCCGGCTCTCTGCCCGTGGTTGGTCGAAAAGTTCCAGTTGGGTCTGGGCCGGGGCCGGACGGTCGCAGATCAGGCCCAGGCGGCGCACCCGCACCCGGCGCGTAAGAATACGGTCCAGGAGGACCTGGGCGGCCTGAAAGAGACGCCGGTCGTCGGCGGCCGGCGGGCGGAGGGCGGCCTTGCGCTCCGTGCGTTTGCCGTCGGAATAGTCCAGGATCAGGCCGATGCGCCGGACGGCCAGGCCTTGTTTGCGCAGCCGGGTGCCGGCCTGCTCCACCAGGCGATACAGGGCGCCGGCCAGCAGGGCCGGATTATTGCTATCTTCGGCAAAATTGTGATCCAGGCGGATGACCGGCGGCTCCTGTTCCAGGGGGCGGACCGGCGAAGGGTCGATGCCGCGCACGGCGCAAAGCAGGTCCGGGCTGGGCCGGCCGCAGAGGATTTCCAGTTGGGCCGGGCTGAGGGTCGCCACCTGACCGGCCCGGATCAGATTGAATTCGGCCAGACGTTGGTGGGCCGTGTTTTCAATGCCTGGGAACAGATGCAGGGGCAGGGGCGCCAGGAAGGCAGCCTCCTCTCCGGGCCGCACAATGTATTCCCCCACTGGTTTGACCAGCCGCGAGGCCACTTTAGCAACCAGCTTGTTGGCCGCCAGGGTCCAGATGGGGTCGAGGCTCAAGTCGTTCCGGATGCTTTTGCGGAGGCGCGCAGCCACATCCTGGGGCGGCCCGAAAAGCCGGCTGGTTCCGCTGAGATCCACAAACAGATGACCCTGATGGTCCGTGATTTCGATGCGGGGGGAATAGGGCCGGACCCGGCGGAAGAGGTCGGCCATGGCCTGCTCATAGCGCTCCGGATGGGGCGGGGTCACGGCGGCGTCCCGGCAGCGGCGCAGGGCCTGGTTGAGGAGCATGCCTTTGCGCACCCCCTGGCCGTAAGCTTCTTCACTCATGTCATACACCGCGGCCCGGCCGGCCCCCTGGGGAGCCACGATGAGCGGCCGCCGCCGCAGGCGGGAGTCCACCACGCGCTCCACGGCCACGGCAAAATCCGCCACGTTCAGATGGACAATGGCCCGGGGCAAAGTATTGGGGGAGGAATAAGTGCACATGATCAAACCTTGTTCACCATGAGGCCCTGTTGCTGGAGCAGCCGGACCATCTGCTGGGCGTTTTCCGTGGCCTGGGCGCGCACATGGTTGTTGAAGAACAGGAGACCCTGTTTGGAGCGCCGGGCCATGGCTATGATCTTGTCCCGCACCCATTCCGCAAGTTGCTCCTCGGAATAGTTGTAGTCGAACTGCAATTGCAGGTTGCCCGAACGCCAGCCCTGGGCATTGCGGCCGTGGAAGCGGATATAGCAGAGATCCGGATTGGTGACCACGTCCAGGGCTGGAAAAAGGTGCGGCAGGGCCGGAACATCCACGTTCACCAGGGTGATGCGCCGGCGTTCCAGCTCGGCGAAAACCCGGTCGTCGGCCCAGGAGCGATGGCGGAATTCCACGGCCAGGGGCAGGTCCGCAAGTTCCTCCAGCAGGGCCGCCAAGTGGGCCCGGTGGGCCGGGGTGCGGCTGAAAGACGGCGGTAGTTGCACCAGCACGGCCGCGAGCTGCCCGCTCTGGCGCAGGGGCGCCACGCCTTCCCGGTATTCGGCGGCCTGGGCCGTCCATTTGCGGGGATCGACTTCATGGGTCAGGGTGCGGGTGAGCTTGGCAGTGAACCGAAAACCCGCCGGCACCTGCCGGCGTTGGCGTTCCACCGCCGCCGCCTTGGGCATCTGATACCAGGTGTAGTTGAGTTCGGTCACCGGAAACCTTTTGGCATACAGGGGCAGCATGTCTCTCGATGCGGTCCCGGCCGGATAAAACCCGGCCTCCACCCATTCGGTATAGGAGTAGCCGCTGGTGCCCACAAAAAGACATCCCGTTGCAGAAGTTGTTTGCTTAAAGCTATTTTCCATAGTCTAATGGTTAATAATCAATTGCTAATGAATAATTATCAACTTGGCAAATACAGCTTCGCCCCTCTATTCATATTGACAGAATACCACAATTCCTAATTCGTAATTCCTAATTCATAATTGCCCTCACCACCCCAACGACCTTGCCCTGAACCAGCACCTCGTCAAGACCATAGTACATGGACTTGAAGCGCGGGTTTTCCGGCCGGAGTTCGATCACGCCTCCTTGCCGGAAAAACCGTTTGACCGTGGCCTCCTCCTGGTGGACCAGGGCCACGATGATTTCACCGTTTTCGGCAAACTGGCGCGGCTCGCAGATCACCAGGTCGTTGTCCAGAATGGCGGCATTTTTCATGGAATCCCCCTGGACCCGCAGGGCGAAGAGGTTGTCCTTGCGGAAAATGCTGGCGTCCACCCACACGGCCCCGGCCCATTCCTGCTGGGCGTACAGGGGCAGACCGGCGGCAATGCTTCCCACAATGGGCACGCGCCGGCCGCGCAAGGCTTCCTCAGCCCGGGGCGAAGGATTCAGCAGGAAGATTGCCCGGCCGTAATGGCCTTCACGCCGGATAAAGCCTTTCTGCTCCAGGGTCTTGATCAGTTGCGAAACCGCGGCATGGCTCACATCCAGCACCTCCGCGATTTTGCGCAGACTGGGCGCGCTGCCGCTGCGAATGATTTCCTGTTCCAGATAAGCCAGCAAGCGGGCTTGTTTGGGAGTCAATTCCCGGGACATGTGCCTTTCTCCTTATTAATTCTGGCTCCTGAATTCTGCCTTCTGGCTTTTGAGCAATTATAATTTCCCTTATCATGAACAAAATGTAAATGTCAATGTAAATATAAATGTAAATATTTTGTCAGGTAAAAATGCAAAAGACCAGGGGGGTAAGGGCGAAAAATTTTTCGCCCCTGCGATAATCAATTATGGGGGATAGCAGAAAAGGGATAAAAACAGCCATGATCATCGTTTCGGCCGTCCTCCATCGTGTGGGGGGCTTGCAAGCCGCGATACGGCCGAAACGGCGACCAAGGCTGATCAAGGCCTAATTGTTCGTCACACTCACAGTCGTGCCGATGAGCGGCAGCGCCGCGGGTTCATTGTTGGGATCTGTAACAGCCCGGACGACCACCACGTAATTCCCTGCTGTCGGGAAATTGTATTGGCAAGTGTTGGTCGTGGAATAGTCCTCCACCATTGTCCATACCGAGGTGCCATAGGCGGAGGTTCCGTAATTCTGATGTATAGATTCAATTTTGTTTTATATATGCCCGACCGTATGCGAAGGTGGCGGGCCTGTCAAGCATATTGTGATGCAACATCTTGAAGTGGAACGGAATTAATTATTATTTTTGTTAACGTTGCTTGAGTTCCTGAAGAATTTGGAAATGGATTCAAGGTACCTCAAAAAGCTATATCAAGATATCCTTGTGGTTTGTTTATGCCACCGCTGGACATGGCGATGATCTTCGCATCCGGGTTTTCTTTTTTCAAGGCCATGATGGTTTCAAGGCCTTCTTTGTCCGGCATAAGGATATCCGTAATAATCAGATCAGCAGGATTTTCATAATAGCACTTTAGCCCCTCCATACCGTTCGATGCCTCCGTAACGATATATCCTTCAGACTCAAACACCTTGCGAAGCATTGATCGAATCTGGTGCTCGTCATCGATTATCAGAATATGTGCCATGTGGGATTTTCTTCCTCTCCTCATTTGGTATTATTCATCGGCAAGAGCGGGCAAGAAAATACGGATAATCGTCCCTTTGTCCTTTTCGGATTCCGCATAGATAAAACCATTGTGGCTTTTGATAATGCCGAAAGCGGCAGCCATCCCGAGACCACGTCCTTGGAATTTGGTTGTGAAAAACGGCTCGAACAATCGCTGTTTGGTTTCTGTATCCATGCCTTGGCCGTCATCTGCTATTGAGAGTGACGCATAATTCCCCGGCTTCAAACCAGGATATTTCAGTGCCATTTCTAGGTCGATCCTCTCCATTCCGGTGCATACTTGGATTTGACCGCCGCCTTGAAGGGCTTCAACCGCATTCGTTAAAATCGCGGAAATCGCAACGGCAAGTTGACTTGCGTCGGCTAAGATACACGCGGAATTGGGGCAAAAAATGGTGGTCAAATGGATGTTGGAACAAAGCTTTTCTTTTTGTAACCATGAAATTTCATGCTTGATAAAATTATTCAGGGCCAACGGATTGAAATTGTATTGGCCTTCCCGCGCGAATCTGAGCAATTGGTTGGAAAGATTGCACAGGCGTTTGATAGAACTATCAGTGGCGCTTTTGAATATTTTGACTCTTTCATGGTACCGCAAATCCTCCTCAAGCATTTCCACATGTCCTTTCAAGACATGCAGCGCATTGTTCAATTCATGGGCCATACCTCCTGCCAAGGTCGACAGGGACTTGAACCTTTTTGTTCTTTGCTGCAAAGATGCGTTTTTCTTGTACCCGGTGATATCGCGATGAATGCCGCTGTACCCCAAAAGGTTACCATTTGGATCAAAACTCGGCACGCCGTTTGATTCCAAAAAAACCATTCGACCGTCTCTGTGAAAGCAGATGCTTTCCATATTTGAAAAGGTTTTTTTGGAAGGCACGATATCGAAAAAACGCTTTTTCGCAGATATTGATTCCTCTTCCGGCATGAAGTCAAACGGTGTCCTTCCAATAATCTCCATGGGCTCATAGCCGAGAATATCCAGGACTCTGGGATTGGAATAAACATAGGACCCATCCGGTGATAATACCCAAACCCAATCACTGATATTGTCGGCAAAATTCTTGAACTGTAAATCATCGGCAAGGGGAATACCAACCTGCCCTTTGGAAAGCGATTTTTTTTTCATAGATAAACCAATGTATATGGTTCTTATTCGGTCTGCGGCAAAAAAGCAAAATTATTGCAGATGGCGTATCTGACCAGTTCAATGGTATTCTTGATACCCAGTTTTTCCATTATGTTGGAGCGATGCTTGTTGACCGTCCATTGGGATATGTTCAGCAAACAACTTATTTCTTTACTGGTTTTTCCGTCACATAGCAGGGTGATGATCTGCCTTTCTCTCAAGGTCAAATTTTCCATCGGGTTTTTAAGTGAGCATGTCTTTTCCGGAGCAATCGGCTTTTTGAATGGACCAGGTTTTTCCTTTGCAGCCCATTCGATGGTTTGAATCAAGTTCTGCAACGAATCGCTCTTGGAAATAATCGCGAAGGCGCCTGCCTCCTCGGCTCTTTTCCGGTTTTTTTCGATGGCAAATCCGGTTAAAACAACAGTTTGAATATTCGGGTATAACCGTTTTATTTCCGATATGGTCTCGTAGCCTTTCATGCGTGGCATTTCCAGATCCACAATGGCGATATCGGTACTTTCATGTTTTAATAAATTCAGAAGCTCTATACCATCGCCGGCTTCCCCGACGATATGCCAATTGCTTTTTTTTGATGCCAATATATGCTTTAATGCTTCAATAACAATCGGGTGATCATCTGCAATGATGATTTTCAGTCCAGCCATATGCGCTCAAGGATTGGTTGTGAATTAAATCCGATTATGTGTTAAAAGATATTTGTCATAGCTGTAATTTTCTTACAATACTTATATCTATGTATTTTTTTAATTTGACTCGGTTCGCTCAAGCCATCGGGGCAACAGATCGGGATTCATCATTCGATAAAAACCTTGCAAATTGATCGGAGTGCTTCTGTTGAACACAAAAATCATCTTTAAATTATCTGCTGGATTGGTCATGGTGATTTTTCTGATCGTTGCTATACTCTTTTGGAATTATGCTGAAAATCGACAGAAAAAGATCATATCAGAACATGGAAGAGTAATCGCCCGTGCCGTGTGGGAGTGTTATGCGGCAGAAAATTGGCAGGAATACTTTCAACTCGCCAGCCTGGCTTATCATTATAGCCGCGTCATCGTTACGCAATCAAATGGTGAAAAAATTTTGGATCTTTCACAATCAATGGATGATGCCAAAAGCAGGCTCTTGATTTCCATTGGACTTATCCCGGCAAAAACCATGGAATCCAAAATTTTTTGGCATGAAGAACAGATCGGCACCATTACCATCACTTGGTACAATACTTCCATCTTCGGCCTTTCCTATGGACTGCTGGTTGCCTTGTTGATCATGATGGCGCTATGGTTGTTTCTTCGAAATGTAGGCGCGAAACAGGAATTGGAAATCCGTGTTGAGGAGAGGACCAAGGATTTGCGCAAGGAAATTGCAGAACACCGGTGCACGGAGGCTGCGCTGCAAAAAAGTGAAGAGCTATTCCGGGACTTTGTGGAAGGCACGGATAACCTGATCACACGGGTTGATCTTTTGGGAACTATCTGTTACGTCAACCATGCTAGTAATATTATTTTCGGCCTTTCCCCGGAAGCATGTATCGGCCTATTTGCATTCGATTTTATAGATACCCGTGACAGAAAGCGGACGGAAAAATGGTTTGCCGATTGCCTCGCCAATCAGGTTTCCAGCGCAAGCATTGAGAACCGTCAGGTAAGCGCTTCCGGTGTAACCCGCGATATGATCTGGACAGTGAATTTCCATTACGATGAACAAGGCAAGGGGACCCATATCAATTCCATAGCCCGGGATATCACCGAGCAAAAGCGACATGCCCAGATTCTATCCACCCGTCTCAGATTAAGTGAATTTTCCATATCGCATTCTGCAAGCGAATTCCTTCAGAAATTTTTGGGCGAAGCGGAACTGTTAACGGCAAGTGAAGTCGCGGTTTTTGCTTTTATCGACCCCAGGGGGCAGAAAATTCTAAAGCAAATCTGGTCCGACAAAACAGTTGAGAGGCTGCAGGTCACGGGAAATAACCTTTTTCATGATAAGGTTTCGGCGGCCGGTGACTGGATCGACTGTATCCGGGAACAGCGTCCGGTGATAAGAAATTGCCATCAGAATCCGTCGTCGGGAAGAAGTCGGCCGGATGGACCCGCGTCGCAGATTCGAGAGCTGGTTGCGCCGATTTTTCATGAAAATAAAATCGTCGCCGTTATCGGTATGGGCGCTAAAAAAACCGATTACACCGACAGAGATATTCAAACATTAGGGGAAATTGCTACAACCGCCTGGGATATTTATCTGCGGAAAAAAGCAGAAGAGGAGGTCAAGCAAGGTCAAAGTCGACTGATCAAGGCCCAAAAAATGGAAGCCATCGGCACCCTCGCGGCCGGCATCGCCCATGATTTCAACAATATCCTTTTTCCCCTGGTGGGATATGCGGAAATACTCAAAGGCGATCTTCCCGCTGATCACCACTTTCAACGCCCCGTGAATGTAATCCTCAATTCGGCCTTGCGGGCACGGGCCCTTGTACAACAAATCCTTTCCTTCAGCAGCGAAACCACATCCGAAGTCAAGCCGATAAAACTCCAGGGGATCGTAAAAGAGGCTCTGCAGTTGCTGCGGGCCTCTATTCCAACAACCATTGAAATAAGCCAGACCATTGATTCAAAATGCGGGGTGGTGAATGCAGATGCCAACAAATTCCATCAGATCATCATGAATCTGGCGACCAACGCCTATCATGCCATGGAAGGCACATGCGGCAAGCTGACCGTCAAATTGAAGCAGGTGGCCCTTGGACTTGATTCTTCAACCAAAATTGATTTGCTGCCCGGGCAATTTGCGCGTTTGACCGTCGCGGACACCGGGCATGGTATTGGAAAAGAAATCATCGACAAGGTTTTTGATCCATACTTCACCACCAAAGAAACCGGTAAGGGAACCGGCTTGGGATTATCCATCGTGCATGGAATTGTTAAAGAATTCGGCGGCGCTATTCATGTTGAAAGCCGTCCTGGCAAAGGAACCAAGATGCAAGTATTCATTCCCATTTTAGAGAGCGAGGAGATGATGGGCTTTGCGGACGCAGCGGCGGTTCCCGGCGGTACGGAAAGAATCCTGCTGGTGGATGATGAGGAAACGATTGTCAGTATGGGAAAAGAATTGCTGGAGCGCCTAGGGTATCAAACAACCGTCCATACAGAAAGCATGAAAGCATTGGATGCGTTTAGGACAGCCCCGGATATGTTCGATTTGATCATAACCGATATAGCCATGCCTAAAATTTCCGGTATTCAACTTGCCCAGGAAATAAAAAAAATAAAATCCACGGTACCGATCCTTTTATGTACCGGTTATAAAGATCAATTATCAGACGAAAAATGTCAAGCCATGGGGATTCACGGCTATCTTTTAAAACCGGTTATCCGCAAAGAACTGGCTGAAGCCATTAGAAAAGCATTGGATTCGAATCGTTTCGCAGGATAGTAAGGGATGTGGAAAAATCCAATTTACCGTATTTCGTACTCGGCTGCTTATGTGCTATTCAAACCTGTCGCTCGATTACAATTACCGCTTTTTGCAGAGCCGCGCGGCAAAGAATCCGTCGGTATGATGGCGGTGGGGATAGGTTTTCAGAAAACCGGCTGAATCGATCAGGGAACGGGCCGCGGCCGGGAACTCTTCGGCCGGCGGCTCCAGGCTGAATTCCGGATGATTGGAAAGAAAAGCTTGGATGACCGCTTCGTTTTCTTCCGGCTCGTTGCTGCAGACGGCATAGACCATCACCCCTTTGGGTTTTACTAGAGGCGCCAGGTTTTGCAGCAGAAGTAGTTGGCGCTGTTGAAAGCGCTGCAAGTCTTTTTTCAGGGCCGACCATTTGGCATCCGGATTGCGGCGAAGAACTCCCAGGCCGGAACAGGGGGCGTCCAGGAGAATCCGGTCAAACGGGCGGTCAACCGGCATCGGCAACTCCCGGCAAAGGTCCTGGGCAAGGGTTCGGACCATGTTGATCCCCAGTCGCTGCATTTCGGTTGCAAGACATTTCAACCTGTCGGCGCTCTGGTCCACGGCCAAAATAGTTCCCTGGTCTTGCATCTGTTGGGCCATATGGGCGGTTTTCCCTCCCAGGCCGGCGCAGGCGTCCAGGTTGTTTTCCCCTGGCCGGGGGGCCAGGAGATGGGTCACTAGCTGGGCGGCTTCATCCTGAACCTGAAAGCAGCCTTCCTGAAATCCCGGCAGATCGGGAATGGCCGCAACCGGACCCTGCAGAAGCAGACCGTCCGGCGAAAAAGGCGTGGGGGTGATGCCGGCGGTTCGGGCGGCAAGAGTGACCTCAAGTTCTTCCCGGCTTGCGCGCATTGGGTTTACCCGAATGGTCAAGAGTGGAATGGTATTGACAGCCTCGCACAGCCGGATGGTTTCCTCGATTCCAAATCTTTTGAGCCAGCGGGCCGTCAGCCAGGACGGAAAGGAATGGACCACGGCCAGGGCCTGAACCGGATCGGATTTTACGGCAGGAAAGACCACGGTCTGGTGCTGCCGCGCGGCATTGCGCAGGACCCCGTTGACAAAACGGGCGATGAACTGGGGCCCATGGTCCTTGCTCATTTCCACGGCGGTATTGACCGCCGCAGACATCGGCACCCGATCCAAAAAAACGATCTGGAACAGGCCGATGCGCAGGATGTTGCGGATGCGGGGTTCGATCTTGGCAAGGGGTGTTTTTGAAAAACGGGTGATCAGATAATCCAGCCTGGCGCGCCAGCGCAGCACACCGTAAATGATGGCCGTGGCCAAGGCCCTATCCCGGCTTGAATCCAGCGCTTCGGCAGTGAAATGGGTTTCCAGCACCTGGTCCAGGGTGAGGCCGGATGCTTCCAGTTGGTCCAAAATGTGCAGGGCCATGCGCCGGGCGTCAAAAGGCTTGCAGGGCTTACTCGTCCGCATGGGCAGGTGGCAGCGCATCAAAACGAGCGCCGGTGGGGAAGGTGAAGCCCCGCAAAAATTGATCAATGGGCAGGCGCCTGCCGGATGCGCTTTGAATCTCCAGGATGGAAACAGCGCCGGCGCCGGCGGCCACGCGCAACTCGTCTTGAAATCCGGCAATGATGGTTCCAGGTGCTGCTGCTGGTGCCATGTTTATGGCCCGGACCGAGAAGATTTTCAAACGGGCGCCTTGGAAAAAGGTAAAGGCCCCTGGCCAGGGCGAAAGGCCGCGCACCAGGCTGTCGATGCGTTGGGCCGGCAGGTTCCAATCGATCAAACCATCGCTCTTTTTCAACATGGGCGCCAGGGTGGCTTGGGAATGGTCCTGGGGAACCGGCTTTAACCGGCCGTCCATGACCTGATCCATGGTGGTGATCAACAGTTCGGCACCACAGCCGGCCAGGCGATCGTGGAGGGTTGCGGCAGTGTCCTGGGGATGGATGGGCTCTTTTTCAGTCAATAGAATATCGCCGGAATCCATGCCGGCATCCAGCCGCATGATGGTCACGCCGGTTGCGCTTTCACCGTTGATGATGGCCCATTGAATAGGGGCTGGTCCGCGATATTTGGGCAACAGGGATGGGTGGATGTTCAAGGCGCCCAGCCTGGGAATTTGCAGGAGCTTTTCCGGCAGCAGGCGGCCGTAGGCCACCACACACAGGAAATCAGGTTTCAGCTCCGCAATCATGGCGAGGAAGGCTTCAGCTTTCAGCGCTGTGGGCTGAATCACCGGATAACTCAAGGCCTCGGCAGCCTTGCGCACGGGCGGCGCCTCCAATTTGCGACCCCGGCCCTTGGGCCGGTCCGGCTGGGTGACCACCAGCTTGATGCGGTGCCGGCTGCGGTGCAATGCATTCAAGGCCGGCACGGCAAATTCCGGGGTTCCCAAAAAAATGATATCGGCTGGTTCAGGCACTGTTTTTCAACTGTTTTTTGACTTTGCGTTTATAGATCTCGCGTTTCAGGGCGCTGATCCGGTCAATGAACAGGACGCCGTTCAAATGGTCGATTTCGTGCTGCAGAATAATGGCAAGCAGTCCCTCGGCTTCGATGCGGACGGGCTTGCCTTCCCGGTCCAGACCTTCCACAATGGCGCTTTCCGCCCTTTTCACATCCGCCCGGTATTCCGGGACACTCAAGCAACCTTCATTTTCCGAAAGGACCTGCCCTTCGGCCGCGATGATTGTGGGATTCACCAGCACCTGATACGGGCGGTTTTCCTTGTCCGCCGTGGGGTCAAAGACAATGATGCTCTTGTCGCAACCGATTTGAGTGGCGGCCAGTCCCACCCCCGGAGCAGCATACATGGTATCGGCCATATCCTCAAACAGGCGCCTAAGCCCTTCGTCGATATCCATCACCGGCGTCGCCTTTTTTTTCAAGAACCCGTCCGGATATGTGAGAATTTCAAGTATTGCCATATCAATTACCTCGCATCCATCGCAATTATGATTTGAATATAATGCATGTGGATTGGAAATCTATGGTTCACGATTGCAATAGAGGTCCGGGGTGACATTCACGGCCCGCAGGTTGATGCCGTAAATCAAGGCTGATATCAAGCCCATGATGATAACCGGAAACATCTGGACAGCATGGCTGGCAAGTGCAAAACCGGCGGCATCCTTGGCCGGTACGGAAAACAGGGAGAGCGCAAAAACCCCGCCAGCTTCCCACAAGCCCCAGAATCCCGGCACCGAAGGCAGGGCAATGAAGAAACAGATGATGAGCATGACCGCGGTTATCTCAAAAGCCGAAAGACCCAGCCCCGGGCATCCCAGGGCCATGACATAATAGGAGGCGGCATTGATGATCCAGATCACCACTGAAATCATCAGGCAGACGGACATGCGTTTAAGATCCTTGACCAGCCCGAAGCCGGCGGCAATGTTTTCAATGACGCTGATCAAGGGGGCGGCGATCAAGCGGGTGACGTTCTTCTCCGCGCCCGGTCCCAGGAAGCCAAACAAGGCCGTGCAACGCCGGATGATGCGGATGATGATTTGCTTGACAGCGTCGATACTGATGATGATGATGCCGGCGATCAGGACCAGCAACACCTTGATCATGCTACTGCCGATGGCTTCCAGGGTGTCTTTGTTCAGTTTGTAAGCGCCGAAGGGGATTTCCAGATTGGGGTCAATATGCACATGCAGAAAAACAAAGGTGAACAGCAGGATCATGATGAGCAGGTCAAAGACCCGTTCCGTGGCAACCGTGGCCAAGCCGGTGACATAGGGCACATCGTCCTTTTTCAGCAATACCGCCGGTCTGGCCAGTTCGCCGGCCCGGGCCGGCAAGATGCAGTTCAGCATGAAGCCGATCATCATGGGATGAAAGGCATGCCAATAGCGGATGCGATAAGCAGATTGCAGGATGATCTGCCAGCGGAGGGCCCGGCATAGGAAACTCAGGATAACCAGAAGAACCGAGGGAATGATCCAGAGATAATTGATGGAACGCAAATAGTTCATGAGCTCGGCAAAGGGTACGTTGCGAAAAGCGAAATACAGGGCAACAACTGAAATAAGCGCGCCCAGAATAATGGATAGAATAACGTTTTTATTCATGGTGGATGGTTACCGGTTGATCAAATGTGATTGCTGAAGAGGATTTTTGGTTGTTGAAACCGCATTCTTGCATCTTGAATCCAGCAGAATGCGCGCCTTGGCAATATCCCTTTTGATCTGTTCAGACAATTGGGCGATGCCTTCGAATTTTTTTTCATCCCGCAGACGGCTGATGAAATTCACCCGGATTTTTTCATTGTAGATATTTTGATTGAAATCCAGGATGTGAACTTCCACGGTAAAAACATGGTCCTCAAAGGTGGGGCTGTAGCCGATATTGGCCACGCCTTGATACAGACCGGTGGAGCATTGCACCGTGACCGCGTAAACACCGCTTTTGGGGCAGAGTTCGTCGTTCAGATGAAGATTGGCCGTGGGAAAGCCAAGGAGTTTGGCCCCCCGGTTCCTGCCGGTGACCACATCCCCGCAGATCTGATAATCGCGTCCCAAGAGGTCCCGGGCCTTTTCCATGTCGCCGGCCATGACGGTTTCCCGGATCTGGGTGCTGCTGATTCTTTCCAGGGCAGTAGCGCCGGACCACAATTCCCAGTCAATGATGATGACTTCAAACCCCAAACGCGCGCCGGCGGCTTTTAAAAAGTCGATGTCGCCCGCACGGTTCCGGCCAAAGGCATAGTCCCGGCCAACTACGACAGCTTTCATGCCCAGGCGCTGCACCAGGATGTCTTGGACGAATTCCTCGGCGGTCAAATTGGCAAATTCCTTGGTAAAGGGAATGCAGACGGTTACATCGATTTTGGTTTGGGCCAGGAGCTCCATTTTCAGTTCATAGGGGGTGATGTTAGCCGGCGGGGTATTGTTCTGCAGAACCTTCATGGGATGGGGCTCGAAGGTAAGGGCCACACTGGTGCCGGATATTGCTTGGGCCTTTTTGATGACCGTTGCCAAAAGGGCCTGATGCCCCTTGTGAACGCCGTCGAAATTGCCGATGGTTACTACCGCATTTCGAAACGTTTCGGTTAGTTCATCCATGTTTGCTACGATTTTCATGATCCTTCACAAATCCTCGATAATCTGCTTGACAGGCATATTAAATCAGTATACATAGTGGATCTTAATTTTGAAAGCAAACAGTTTTTTGCTTTCATCCACGCCGAAGTGGCGGAACTGGTAGACGCGCTAGGTTCAGGGTCTAGTCGGGGGTTCCCGGTGGGAGTTCGAGTCTCCCCTTCGGCACCAAAAATATAAGGGTTTGTGGGCTTGGCTCTCACAAACCCTTTTATTGTTTTCGGTCTTCAATGGGTTTCTGTATGTCAGGTCAAAATTTTTTCTTGACAATGACCGCAATATTCCCTAAATTTCGGACTGAACGTTCATTCCGTATGAACAGAAAATGAATGGACGATTGAAATCCGTTTTCGGGGGCAGGATCGTTTTGGACAAGCGCGAAGACATTTTGCAGGCCGCATTGGAGTTGTTCGCGGAGCGGGGCTATTATGGCACGGCGGTTTCCCTCATCGCTGAAAAGGCCAGGGTGGGGAGCGGAACCATCTACCGTTATTTCCAGGACAAGGAACAGTTGGTCAACGAACTCTATCGGTATTGGAAAACCGAAGTGGCCAATGCCGTGAAGGTGGAATATGCGGAAAACATGCCCTTGCGCACCTTGTTCCATGAGACCTGGAAACGCTGGGTGGACTTTGCCATGAACAACCGTGAAGCCTATTCGTTTCTGGTGGCCCATCACCATGGGCCTTATCTGGATAAGGTCAGTATGGAGATCAATGAAAAAATCCATGGGGAATATCTGGCCTTTTTTGAAGTCGGCCGGCAGGCCCAGGTCATCAAAGATATCAATCCGGAATTGATCATGGCCATTGTGACCGGGATTTTTTCGGAAATGATGCGGGAATACTGGGCCGGACATTTGCAGCTTACTCCGGAAATCATCGAACAGGCGGAAGAAGCCTGCTGGCATGCCATCCGGCGATAGTGGATGGCTTTTTTTATATCTATTAACGGAATGAACATTCATTCCTAAAGCGGAGGAATATTATGAATACACGCAGGAATTTTCTCAGGATGGGCGTTTTTGCCACAGCGGCGCTGGGCCTGCCCTTTGCTTATGCTTGTCATCCAAAACAGCATTTTGAACCAAGGTCGCCCCGAACCGTGCGGCGGGCTTTGGTGTTGTGGTTCAGTCAGACCGGCAATACCCAAAGGATCGGGCGCCTGCTGGCAGCAGTGTGGCGAAAAAATGGCTTGGAAGTAACAGCGGCGGAAATCCGGCAATTCGATCCTGGGAGCGCTTTGGGCTATGATCTTATTGCCATGGGCTGTCCGGTAAATCATTACGATGCCCCCGGCTATGTTAAATCCTGGTTGCCCCGACTTCCCCATCTTCAAGGTGCTTCCGTGGCCGCCTTTGTCACCCATGGCCTGCCCCCCAGCAACCAGCATAATACCGCCTGCGCAATCCTGGAGCTCCTGGCCCAGCGTGGCGGGGTGCCGGTGGGATTGGCGACTTTCGGCAATTTCGGCACCTATCCGCCTTTATGGGCTTTTTATCCGGAAAGCGCTCTGAAAACATCGGCTTTTCCGAATGAAACAACCTATGACCAGGTGCGCCAATATGCAGGAGAATTACTGGTGCAAGCGAGTGCGGGAAACGCTTTTGAATTCAGCCGCGAGCTGAGCTTCGGTGATGTCAAAAAAAGCCTGGCGCCCATCTGGTTCAGTAAAATGATAACGGATGAGCATTCCATAGATAAGGAGCGCTGCCAACACTGCGGCACCTGTGCGGAACTTTGTCCCACCGGCGCCATTGATCCGGAAAAAGGAGTAGTTAATAAGGCGATTTGCGTGGACTGCATGGGCTGCATCAACAATTGTCCGGCCCAGGCCGTGCGCATGGTTTACTGGGGCAAGCCGTTGGTTGGCTACCGGGATTTTTTGCGTGAGAAAGGCATTGTCATAAAGGAACCTGAAGAAATTTCCATCATGGGAAAGGAAAAACATGAATTCAGTTACAACTAGACTATTCACCAAGGTGGGCGTGGACCAGTCAACAGTATTCAGAATTAATGTTCCCATCGATCTTGAATCGATATTTACAGGGTATGGTCCGCTGCCCGCCGTCATCGGCACAGAAAATCAGACCGGGGCATGGGATGGAGCCGGGCAATGTCGCACAGTGCTCTTGTCGGACGGCAGTTCGGCCCAAGAGACGCTTACAAAATATGAATATCCGCATTACTTCAGCTACAGAGTAAGCGATTTCACAGGAACACTTCGATTGCTGGCCGCAGCGGCTGAAGGGGAATGGTGGTTCAGAAAGATACCTGCGGACACAACAGAAATAGAATGGCGTTACACCTTTAAGAGTCGGTCTTTCTGGGCTTTGCCGATTCTTTGGGTAATCACAAAGGTGCTTTGGCGTGGCTATATGAAAAAAGCCTTGGGGCTTTTGCAAGTCAAATTGGAGAACCATAAGAGGAGAATAGGAGATCATGGCCTGTTTTCCGGGTAAAACCGACGGGAACACTTTCCTTTTTGTCGTGATAGGCATCATAATTACGGCTGCGGCTGTA
Organism: Desulfosudis oleivorans; assembly: GCA_020723325.1. GTDB lineage: Bacteria > Desulfobacterota > Desulfobacteria > Desulfobacterales > SURF-7 > DYJD01. Next base: position 270,209 of record DYJD01000001.1, read on the forward strand.
TCAGCGGGCTGCGGCCGGGTCAAAAAAGAAGATATGAAAAGGAGCGAGATGACGACGCATCCGGAAAGAGTGGAAGACAGGAAAGCTTTTCATAACCCGGTGCCCACTGCTATCAGTAAACCAGGATCACTATGGAGCGTGGCCTGGGATTTTTTTGCCGGTACCGAAATCCGTGAACCGGTGTATCCGCCTGGGCCCTTTGAGCCTGATTTGCGGATTGTCGAACCGCCTGCTCCCGAAGGACTATCAGTAACATGGATCGGCCATTCCACGGTGGTCATTGATATTGACGGCCTGCGGTTTGTAACCGATCCCATATGGAGTCGTCGCTGTTCCCCCTTTGCCATGATCGGGCCGCGCCGCTTTTTTGATCCGCCCATAGTCTTGGATCAGGTCCGGCATGTGGACGGCGTGATCATCTCCCACGATCATTACGACCATCTGGACCAGGCCACCATCCAACAACTGGGGCAAAGGGATATCATTTTTTATGTGCCCATGGGAGTCGGCAGGTATTTGCGGGATTGGGGCATCCCGGCTAAGAAGATCCGCGAGCGCAATTGGTGGGAGGATATTCGGGTGGGTCTTCATCATCGGCTGGTGGCCACGCCGACCCGGCATTTTTCCGGTCGCGGCCTGTTTGACCGCAATAAGACCCTGTGGGCTTCCTGGGTCATTCAGGGTAAAAACCACCGTGTATATTTCGGCGGCGACGGCGGCTTTTTCCCCGGAATGAAAATGATCGGAGAATTGTACGGCCCTTTTGATCTTACCTTGCTGGAGATCGGCGCTTATCATCCGAGTTGGGGCCAGATCCACCTGGGTCCGCAGAATGCCGTGAGCGCTCATCTGTCTTTAAAGGGCAAGGTGCTGATGCCCATTCATTGGGGCACTTTCAAACTGGCGCTGCATGCCTGGACGGCCCCGGCCGAGGAAGTGATTCAAATTTCCAAGAACGGTGATGTTCAATTGCTGATGCCCAGACCGGGAAGGATGACAGCCTTGACCGGTGCGCCTTTGATATGCAAGTGGTGGGAGGAATCAGAGGGCATTCGACGAGTGGCCACGGCGGAATTGGATCGGTTGACTTTTGCAGAGTAAGGTGATCAGTCTTCCAGAAAGGGGTAGCAAATGCGTCTGACATTTCAGTCTATTAGCATTGGAGGTATGGTAGTAAAAAACCGCTTTGTCCATTCCGCCACCCATGAGGCCATGGCTGCGCCGGACGGGCAAATAACTGATGCCATCATAAAGCGTTATGCAACCCTGGCCAAGGGCGAAATCGGCTTGATAATTCCCGGCCATCTTTTTGTCCATCTTTTTGGTCAGGCCCATACGGGCCAGGGTGGAATCCATTCCGACGCCATGATTCCGGGTCTTGCAAAATTGGCTGCGGCCGTGCACGACCACGGCGGCAAGGTGGCTTTTCAGTTGGCCCACGGCGGTCGGCAGTCCCCCAAGGCTTTGATAAAGAGGCGGCCCCTGGCGCCTTCCGGTCACGGTCTGGACCCGGTTTCCCTGGACCGGCCGCGACAGATGAGCAATGAAATGATTAAGGAAACGGTGCAGGCCTTTGTCAGTGCAGCCCAGCGGGCGGTTGAGGCCGGCGCCGATGCCGTCCAGTTGCACGGGGCCCATGGCTATCTGATCAATGAATTCCTTTCACCCTTTTTCAACCGCCGCAAGGATGCATATGGCGGGTCGGATGAAAACCGTTTCCGGTTCTTGGGAGAAGTGGTGGCGGGTGTTCAAAAAGTGCTACCCAAAGGCATGCCGATGTTGGTGAAGCTCAACACCAATGACTTTACCCCAGGCAAGGGAGTAACTCCGGATCTCGCGGCTGTGTATGCGCGCTGGCTTGTTGAAATGGGTGTGGCAGCAGTGGAAGTGAGTTGCGGATCCTATTACGGTTTCCAGACCATCCGGGGAGATATTCCGGTTGCTGAGCTTGCCGCCGGTCTGCCCTTTTGGATGCGGCCGGTGGCCAGAATCAAGATGAAACTGCAAGCTCCGGCTAATCGCTTCCAGGAGGCCTATAATTTGGAAGCGGCCAAAGTCGTGAAAGCGGCCATGAAAGCCGCGCCGTTGATGCTGGTGGGTGGCATGCGCCGTCTGGGGCATATGGAAGAAATTCTGGCCGCGGGACATGCGGATATGCTGGCCATGTCCAGGCCGTTTATCCGGGAGCCTTTTCTGGTGAAGCGCTTCAAAGATGGCAAGAGTACTGCCGCGGCCTGCATTTCCTGCAACCAATGCTTTGCCGCCATGTTCAACCACCAGCCGGTGCGGTGTCGTTATAACTCCGGTGGAGTGAAGAACGATTAACCCGGCGCTGATGAAAGTGGGGCGTTCAATAATATGCTCATGATATACACAACCGTTTCAATTATCTTTTAACTCACGCGGATCCAACCAGAGACTTTTATCCTGCAGGAGCGCCTGGGTTTCCAGTGTAAGGTTCGGATTAACCATGTCGAAAATCAACCTTTCATTTATACCTGCCTTGCTGAAAATAGCTTTGTTATTAGGATGATTGAAGAAAAGCCGGTTGAACGACCCATCTGAAATCGCCATGCGTAGACCTTCTTCGATCCGTGCCGCCAATGGCAGGTTTTTCCTATTCACGAAATAAAAAATTGGTGCCGGATAACGCAGCAATAGGTGTTTTTCTACAGTCAACCCCATCTCCTTGCGTGCTTCGATTTCCGGAAAGATCTCGCCGACGCCACGTGGATAGTAGTCAAACCGCCGCGCTTTCAGCATTTTAAAGGATCCTTCATAATTCGAGAAGGAAACAACATTCAGGTTGTTTGCTTGTAGGATATCCACGTCAGGCCAATCATGTCCCTGCCCGGCAGTCAGTTTCTTCAAGTCGCCTATAGTATTTATTCTATCGAATTTTTCCTGATCGTCTTTGTTTATGATAAAAATCCGGTAGCCAAGCAGTCCTTTCATTAAAGGTATACGGACCGGCAGCAATTTTGTTTCACGATTCTTATCAGTCATCGACCAATAGAGGTCGATAATCTTTTCCTGCTCTATCCAGTTCAGAGCACGATCTTGCTGCATCTTTAAATCAGCCATCACAAGCCTATATGGTCCGTATTTCGTGATGGTCTTATCAAGAGCCAGTTTCAATAGATCGATAAAATACAACGAACGGGTATCCACATTGCCTTCATTTTGGGGAACCCTGACTATCAGATCGTCACCGACTGCAATGTCGATTAAGAAAAAAGCAGCACAAATCAAACTCGCAATAGCTATCGTTTTGGTATTCATGCTCATATTATCGGTTATGTGTTTTATTCTAATTTGTTAAAATAGTTGGTTAGGATACTATCATATGTCCCATTGCTTTTAATTTTATCAAGGGCTGTTTTAAGTTTATCGACCAATTCGTCAGAAGTTGTTCGGCTGAAGGCCATGTAAAAATCTCCCTTAGAGAATTCTTCCAGCAGAAATGCTTTTTCAAAATCATCGATTTTAAAATTAATTGACTTAACAAGATAAGCAAACGAAAATTCGTTGCAAATCATCAATTCAATCCGCCCGGCATAGAGTTTTCGGATATTTAATTCATCCCTTGTTACTGTCTCTATGACATTAAAGCCATTATTTTTCAAGTAGTTAACTCGGGCATCTTCTATTACACCGCCAACAATATAATGCCTGGCATTTTCGAGCGCATTAATCATGATATCTTTTCGTGTCTTCAATTTATAAAAATAGGATTTTCGCGGCGCTATTGTCCCCACCCATTTAAACAGATTCTCCCTGTCGGGAGTCCTGAGAATAGAATAAATCAATATCGTTTTATTTTCTAAAGCCATTTTATAGGCCCGCGCCCATGGATACAATTTAATATTAAAACCGATTCCCGCCTCCCTAAAAACGGCCTGTACGACTTCTGTGGAAACGCCGGTCAGTCGTCCATTTAGTTCGTAATTATAAGGGGGGAATTCCTCAGTTACAGTAAAGATGTCATCTGAATGGGCAGCAATACTGCTGAAAAATAAAATGAGGTTGATATATAAAAAAAATCGTTTCATGTTGATCTCCAAAGCATTTGATAAAAGTAAAGACCAAGATGCTGTGGATCGACAACTTGAACGGGTAGTGCAATTAATGGCCGGATTTTTCGTGTGATATTGATATTACAAACAATAGCTCATGTGATCGGTGAATGTCAAAACATTTCACAAATCCCACTCTTTACAATTGTCAGCATTCAATAATTGCAGCCGCACCGTCTTTTGAAAAAGCGTTGGTATTGACAAAAACACGGCGATATCAGAATATTTCAGTCCACAATCGGAGGGAAATAAGTACATGAAACTGGAACCGTTTCAATTGGAGCGCTATCTCGCGCAGCATGAATTTGTTGCACCGCATTTGTTGTGTTGTTCCGACTGTGAAAGTTTTTCCGTGACGGATATTTTGGCCCTGGCGCCCGGGCTGCGGGAACGTTTCGGCAATTTGAAGCTGGGTTATACGGAATCCGTGGGAAGTCCGGAACTACGGGAAGCGGTTGCCGGTCTTTATGCGTATATCCGTCCGGCTGAGGTGCTGGTGCATGCCGGTGCCGAGGAAGCCATCTTCATTTTCATGAATGTGTGCTTGTCTCGGGGGGATCATGTTATCGCGCATTATCCCTGCTACCAGTCCCTGTTTGAAATCGCCAGAGCCATCGGTTGTGATCTGACCCTTTGGCATACCCGTGAAGAGGAGCAATGGGAACTGGATCTGGAATTTCTGAAAGGCCATATCCGTAAAGAGACCAAAGCGGTGATTGTCAACTGCCCCCACAATCCTACCGGTTACCTCATGTCCCATGCAAAGCAGCGGGAATTGGTGGCGCTGTCTCAAAAATACGGGTTTGTGATTTTTTCCGACGAAGTTTATCGCCTGCTGGAATACGACCCCGCCCACCGGCTGCCGGCCATGTGTGATCTAGATGAACGGGCGGTTTCCCTGGGCGTGATGTCCAAAAGCTACGGTCTGGCCGGTCTGCGCATCGGCTGGGCAGCCACCCGCAATCAAGAATTGCTGGAACGCATGGCGGCCTTCAAGGACTACACCAGCATCTGCAACAGCGCGCCCAGCGAGTTCCTAGCAACGGCAGCTTTGCAGCATCAAGATCGGCTGGTGGAAAGAAATCGAGGGATCATCCATAAAAATCGGCAGGAGCTTGCGGCTTTCATGGAACGCTACCGGAGTCTCATGGGCTGGACAGAGCCGAAAGCCGGTCCCATTGCCTTTCCCTATCTAAAACAGGCACAGGATGTGAACCATTTTTGCGATGAGCTGAGGAATACCACCGGCGTATTGCTGTTGCCGGGAACGGTCTATGAGCAAAGCTCTCGTCATTTCCGCATCGGATTCGGCCGCAGCAATTTTTCCAAAGGCCTGGCGGTTTTGGAATCCTATCTGAATCACCAATATCCTTAAAAACAAGGAGTCGACTATGGACTATCAAACAATGCTATATGAAGAATCGGAAAATATCGGCCGTCTCACCCTGAATCGACCGTCGGCTGTGAATGCCATCAACCGGATCATGATCGATGAACTGGAAGACTTTTTCCATCGCATTGAAAAAATCAACACTTGCCGGGTGCTCATTTTTTCCGGGGCCGGCGAGAAAGGTTTCTGTGCCGGGCTGGACATGAAGGAGGCCTTGACGGAGATGCTGGCGGCCACACCGGAGGAGATTTATCAGATGCAATACCGTCTGTCCCAGGTGATCTACCGTATGCGCAAGATTCCCCAGCCCATTATCGCGGCTGTGCATGGGGCGGCCACCGGCGGCGGTTTCAGTTTTGCCATGGCGTCCGATGTGCGCATTATCACCCCCAAGACCCGTTTCAGTGCCGCCTACATCAATATCGGCCTGGGGGGGGCCGATCTGCTGAGCAGTTATTTCCTGCCGCGCCTCATCGGCGCCGGCCGGGCCAATGAATTCCTGCTCACCGGCGAATTCATGAACGCCGAAACTGCCATGTCCCTGGGTTTTGCCAGCCGGATGGTGGAAAACGATCAGCTCATGGACACGGCCTTGAAAATAGCCACGCAAATGGTTTCAAAAAATCCCATGGGTTTGCGCATGACCAAAGAGGCCATCAATCAGAACCTGGCTTTGCCGTCCCTGGAGCAGGCCCTGCACCTGGAAAACCGCAATCAGGCTTTTTTGATCGCGGCCATGAAAATCAACAGTCGGCCATGATAAGCGTGATGGCATGCCCCCTGTAAAGATACCGTCTTGAATGATTGCCGGCAGTTTTATTTTATGAACAGCTTCATCGCTTCGGACGCTGATGTAAATCCCAGCTTCAGATAGATCGGCCTGCCGGCATCGCTGGTATTCAGAATGACCCGTTTGATTTCATTTTCCTTGCAATAGTGAAGCGCTTTTTGGACGATCCCCTGGGCGAATTGCCTGCCGCGGAATTCTTTTTCCGTGTAAATACTGTGCAAGTAGGCGACCTGATGATTGAGATCCATGGGCACCGGCACAAAGCTAGCAATTGAAACCGCTCCGCTGGCGACGATATGATCGCCTGCTTCAACCACCCAGGCTTTGCAGTTTCTTGCCGGGATTTGTTCTTCCAGTTTTTTAGAATAGGCGTTTTCCATTTCGCGGATGCAATCAGCCGTAATTGTCTCACCTTTTTGTTCCCAGATTTCCGCGAACATTTTTCCGTGATGAACGGCCAGCTCTGGAATATCCTGAACAGTTGCCTCCCGGATCAGTATTGAACTCATTTTTCGCCATAGCCTTTCCCGAATTTATCAGAATGCAGCAGGCCGCCGGTGGCCCAATTTTCCCTGTCCAATTCTTCAATCAATACAGTGATGATTTCCGGGCTCAGTTTTAATGAAGAAGCCACGGCCTGAGTGACTGCGGCTACAAGTTCCCTTTTTATTTCCACCGGCCGCCCCTTGGCGAGCTTAATCGTGACAATCGGCATTGGTTTTGGCTCCTGGCAATATGGATAGTGAATGCTATGATGGTTTTAAAAAAAGTCTAAACCACCGTCACTCCCGCGTAGGCGGGAGTCCAGAACTACTCGAAAAAACTGGATTCTCGCCTGCGCGGGAATAACGGAAAAAGGTGTTTTTCGATTTTTTACGAATGCGCTAAACTTATCTGTTTGCTTTTATTTTTGCATACAGTGGCTTTCAGCGGCTCAGGTGCAAGATCCCTGCTGATCTTGCGGAATCCAAGTTTCTTAAAAAAGCCTTCTGCCGTCACAGTCAGCAAATTAAGTTCATGAATGCCATTTATATGGGCATGGGCTCGCAATCGCAGGTAGAGATCCTTGCCGATTCCTTTTCGGCGGGCTTCCGGAACTACTGCCAATGATCGGAGCAGACCAATGCCATCGTAAGCTTCCAGTCCGATTACCCCAACAGTGCGATGTTTGGATCCGGCCAAAATAAAGTGTTTCAAATGGGGAGATATCCCTTCCGTGGGCAAGCCGCATTGTTTCAACAATTGTTGTATTTCTTCCATATCTTTCGCTTCTGCGAATTTATAGGAAAGCTTTTCCATGTGTACCTGCTATTATCAATATCCCTTATGGCATGATTGGTTTTCCAATCGGACTCTCTTTTGCTTTTACACAAAAAGCAAAAGACTTGTTACCGGTGCTGTTTTTCCATATGCCTTTAATAACCCCGTTTTCCATTCGGCCTTTGAATCGATAGTCGGCCGGTATCTCAATCAGTTCAATATTTCCATCAAAGTCCGTCCTGGCGTGAATGTTCACTTTAACCTCCGGCTTGTTTGGAAACCAGTAGGCTCCACGGCGATCGTTGCCGGCAAAGGTAATGGTCATGGCAATAGGGTCCTTCAGGTTGAAGCAAGCCGGGTTTCCGCTCCAGCCAGTGTATTCCACCGTATGCAAAACCTTGTAGGCCACAGCCTTTCTGATTTTTCGAAATTGTTTTGAAGCCGCGGCACATTGCCGGGTGAGGAGATCCAAATCGATATGCTCTTCTGCAAAAACTGTCGTGCTTGCAAAAAACAAGGCTATGAGGATTATTGTGTACCGGGCCATGGCTGATTCATCAAATTTTACATTCATATTCGCCCATAGCATCAACATCAATTGGTTTCAAGTGGTCAGAAATACTATCCCACGATAAATTTTTTCTATCGCGCTAAGTTGCGTCCACAGCTGTTTTTAGTCATTTGAAGATTTTTTTTTGAGACACGGATTTCACGGATTAACACGGATTACAGACAGGGTGATGTGAGCAACTCTGCTGCCTGATGGATAGCGGATTTGCGAGTTAAAAAGTAAAAGCCTCTGAATGAATGACGGAAAAATGATATAAGCTGTGCTATGCTTTTCATCCGTGTAATCCGCGCAATCCGTGTCGAAAAAATCTGTCACTATGTAGTTTGCATTTTGTAAACTTTTTAAGTTCCATACCCATTCTATATCAATAAGGTGTCGGACTTTATTAGAACGAAATCACCGTGAATACTATCCAGGGGAATCGCTTGTAAAAGGGGCCTTTCAGCATTTCAACCCTCGTTTCCGATCACCGCGGTTGCCCTGATTTCCACCAGAAGACCCGGCAACACCAGTTCCGTAACACCCACCGCGGTCCATGCCGGATAATCCCTGGGAATGAACTCGGCCTTCACCTTGGCGAACCCCGGCATGTCCTTCATGCTGGTGTGATAGGTGACCAGTTCGACGATATCCGCAAAAGAAGCCCCGGCTTCTTGGAGCACCTGCTGCAGGTTCTGGAAAGCCTGCCGGGTCTGGGCCTGGATCCCCTCCGCCATTTGGAGATGTTCGTTCATGCCCACTTGGCCGGAAATCCAGATGGTATTGTCCATGCGCACTGCCTGGGAAAACTGCATGGCGGCATACACCCCCTCCGTTCCTTTGGGATTGATGAGTTGCTTTGAACGCTTTTGACTGACATTTTTTTCATGTTCGTTGGTGTTCATGGACATATTCCTTTGCTCGGGTTTGTGAAAGAAATCCTGTTTTATGGAGATTATACTTCTTGACAAAGACGATTATCAATTGGCATAAATGACAAAAATATTGGTAAAAATGTCATTTGGAGGGAGAAATGAAACAAATTTTTCTGATCGCCCATGATGATTCATCTGTTTCCGGTCTTACCGGCGCCCTGGAGATATTTACCATCGCCAACATTATCAATGGCTTTCTAAATCCGGGAGCTGATCCGCTGTTTGCCTGCAAGATTATCGCGGCAAAGCCACACACCCATCAGATCTGTGCCGGTTTGCGGATTGAATTCGAAGGCGGAATGGTGCCCTATGAGCAGGCTGATGCCGTGGTCATGACCGGCTTTCTGTACCGCAGCATCGACGAGTTGATCAGCAGGATTGAACAGTCAAAAAAGGCGGCGGAATGGGTTCGCCGGCAATACCGTCAGGGGGCTGTGATCGCAGCCAGTTGCAGTGGTACGATGTTGCTGGCGGAGACTGGACTGCTGGACGGCAAGAGCGCCACCACTAGCTGGTGGCTGAAAAATCTGTTCAAAAGGCGTTATCCGAAAATATCCCTCCGGATCGACCGGTTGCTGGTGGAGCATGGACGGCTCCTCAGCGCCGGCGCGGTGACTTCCTACACCAATCTGGTGTTACGCCTCATTGAAATTTTCGCCGGCAAAACCATCGCCCTGGCCTGCGCCAAAATGATGCTTGTGGACATCAATAGATTTTCCCAGGCGCCCTACATGATGCTGCAGTCAATCCTGGATCATTCCGACAACCTGGTGGCCAAAGCCCAGTACTGGATCAGCCAGCATCTTCAAGCCAAAATCGATTTGATGGATCTGTCTAGTCACCTGGCGGTCAGCTACCGGACCCTGATCCGCCGCTTTAAAACCGCCACCGGCGAAACCCCCATTCAATATATCCAGAAAAGCCGCATCGAATCCGCCAAGCATCTCCTGGAAACCACCGACCTGAACCTGGAAGCGGTCATGGAGCGCGTGGGCTACGCAGACGCCAGCGCCTTCAGCCTGCTCTTCAAACGCCTGACCCGTCTGACGCCGCGGGAATATCGCCGGCAGTTTTCCCCCCAATATAGTATGGCGAACGAATCCATATAATTAGTTGATTTCAGTGAATGATTGATGGACAATTTCTTGCAATTAGTCATCGGGAAAGATATATTCGCAGAAATAACTGACTGAATATCGACATGAAAGCAATTGTCTATTACAACTATGGTTCGCCCGATGTTTTGAGACTGGAAGATATCCAAAGCCCGATCCCAGGCGATGATGAAGTCTTGGTCAAAGTTTGTGCAGTATCAATAAACTCGTGGGACTGGGATATGTTAACCGGTAAGCCCTTTGAGTATCGCTTTTTCGGTGGTCTTTTAAAACCAAAAAGCAAAACTATACATGGCTGTGACATTGCCGGACAAGTCCAAGCAGTCGGGAAAAATGTAAAACATTTTCATGTGGGTGATGAAGTGTTCGGCGACCTATCAGAGGCTGGTTGGGGCGCTTTTGCTGAGTATACTTGTGCTTGTGAAAATCAATTAACCATTAAACCTTCGAGTATGACATTTGAGGAAGCGGCATGCCTGCCTCATGGGGGCAACCTTGCTGTACAGGGTCTGATTGATTTTGGAAAGATTGAATCAGGGCAAAAGGTTTTAATTAATGGCGGGGGAGGTAGTACAGGTACATTGGCTATTCAGATAGCAACATTGTTCGATGTTGAAATAACAGGTGTTGACCGCCCAGAGAAATTAGGCATGATGCATACCCTTGGGGCAGACCATGTGATTGATTACACAAAAGAAGATTTTACACAAAATGGGCGGCAATATGATCTTATCTTCGATGTGAAAACAACTCGTTCTATTTTTGACTATAAACGGGCATTATCTCCAAATGGAACTTATGTAACGGTGGGAGGTAAAACCTCTCGAATCCTTCAGCTTCTGCTATTAAGGAAGCTTTTCAAAAAAAATAGAATGCATCTGGTAGGCTATAAAGCAAATAAGGATCTGAATTATCTAGTAGAGCTTTTTGAGGACGGCAAACTGAAACCTGTTATAGATATGTGTTTCCCTATAGCAAAAACTGCTGATGCTTTCCGATATTTTGGAGAAGGACGTTTCAAAGGGAAGATAGTCATAACAGTTTTTTGATAATTTTGAACGGACAAGGTTGAGCTGGCAATTTAAAAGAGGAGATCTTAGGATCCACGTCAGTAACTTTTTGAGTGTAATTATGCTTTGTTAATAGATTTTCAATATCGCAGCAGACCAAAGATGCATGAGAATTAATACATGTCATAGCAATGAAATCACGATTTTTTAAATAATGTCTGGCATTGTCTTTTTTTGCATCGAACATGTATTATGGTGTAATTTTGCTTTGTATCAAAATACCGCCTATTCCATAACACAATAATATTACAATTGAAAACAATTAATTTGGTTTCATATTGAAGGCAAATTTGAGTAAAATCGTTCAACAACACAAAATCATTGTCACCCAATATCGGCTTTGGAACCGCGGGCCAGCATCAGGCGGGCGGATTCGCAGATGGCCATGACGGCCGGATGTTTGATGCGGCGATCCACTGTGATGGCAAAATAGGATTCATGCACTTGGGCGGCCCGTCCCACCAGATGAACATTATGCTGGCGTTTGACCTCATCCAGGATCATGTCCGGCACCGGGAAAATACCGAGACCTTCCTGGCCAAAGGCGCTGAGCAGGGCGCTGTCCTCAAATTCGCCCACGATATTTGGGCGCACGCCGCAGGCTTCGAAATACTGCTCCAGGGAGCGGCGCAAAATGGTATTTTCCGTGGGCAGGAGCAGGGGGGCATTGTTCAGGGATCGGGGAAAACCTTTGCGATATTGATCGGCCAGGACCTTGCTCGCAAGGAAAACAATTCCGCATTGCCCCAGTTGGTGATTGAAGACCTTGACCTTGACCTGGGGATTGGCCGGCCCGTCGGTGAGGATCATATCCACCTGATGCTGGGACAGGGCTGAAAGGAGTTGATCCGGCTTGTTCTCCCGGCAGATCAATTGCAGCGGTTCCGGAATTTCCAAGGCGGCCTGGATCAGCCGCCAGGCCACCAGTTTGGGCACCACATCGGCCACGCCGATGGTGAGCCGCAACGGCCGGCCGGTGGGGCGGTTGTTGAGGGTATCCACCAATTCCCGGCCAAGGGAAAAAATCTCTTCCGCGTACCGGAAGACCATGCGGCCTTCTTCGGACAAGACCAGATTCCGGCCGCTTTTGGTGAACAGTTTGCGGCCGGTGGTTTCTTCCAGGTTGCGGATCTGGCCGCTCACCGTGGAAGGCGAAAGACGCAGTTTTTCGCAGGCCCGGTTGAGGCTGCCTTCCCGGGCCACCAGCCAGAAATAATAGAGATGATGGTAATTCAGCCAATCCATGGGGCGGGATATATTTCGGAAAAAACGAATTGTCAATGTCATATTTCCTTATTGTCAAACTATCATGGACTGATTATATTCTGCTCACGTAAAATTTGTTTGAAGATGAATTTGGAAAGGAGATAAGCAGATATGATGAAGCATGTGGATAATCGTAAAAAGATGGCCGTTATGGCTGTAAGCCTGGTGTTGGTGTTTTTGATTGCCGGCTTTGTGGAATTGGCTGAGGCGCGTTCCCGCAGCGGCGGGCGGTCCTTCAGCAGCAGCCGTTCTTCCAGCAGTCGTTCTTATTCCGCGCCGACTTCCCAGCCCCGTCAGTTCAGCACGGACCGCAATTATCGTCCTTCCGGACCTTTGGGCGGGGCCGGCGCCTTTACCCGCGGACTGGCAGGCGGAGTATTGGGGGGCTTTCTGGGCAGCATGCTCTTCGGCGGCACGGCCCACGGCATGGGCGCAGGCGGATTCGGCGGCAGCGGCATCGGTTTGTTTGAAATCCTGCTGCTGGCCGGCCTGGGGTATTTTCTTTATAAACGGTTTTCCAAGCGCCGGGCTTTTTCACCCAATGTGGACACGGGTGCAAGCCCCTTCGGCAAAGTAGCCGAGCTTTTCAATACAGACAGCCAAAGAGGGTATAGCCCCAACGTTGATCCGAACGAAGATCCGCTGGTGGCCGGAGTCAAGGAAATCTGGGCAGTGGACGACAGCTTTCATCCTGACGCTTTCAAGGAAACAGCCCAAGATCTGTTTTTTAAAGTCCAAGCCGGCTGGACCCGCAGGGAAACCGAGGCATTAAAAGAATTCGTGGGTGACACGCTATTAAACGAGTATGCCGGCCATTTCACGGAAATGCGGCAGCAGGGGCAGATCAATCGCCTGGAAAACATTGCAGTGCGCAATGTGGAATTGCTGAACGCCGGTGTGGACGGCAACGAAATGTTTGTAACCGTGCGCTTCACTGCCAATCTTTTGGATTATACCGTGAACGATCGCACCGGCGACGTGGTGAGCGGCGATCCCCACAATCCGGTCAAGTTCCAGGAGAGCTGGACCTTTGCCCGGCCCGTCAGCGGCGGCCGCTGGAAGTTGGAAGGGATCGAGGCGTAGGGGAAATATAAGGGATGATGATCGCAGGCATTGGAGCCCCATATTTATGGGCGGGTTTTATTGTGTTCGTCCTGCTCATGCTGGCCTTGGATATGGGCCTCTTTCACAAAAAAGCCCATGTGGTTCAGTTCCGGGAAGCCTTGATGTGGTCCACTTGCTGGATCAGCCTGGCCCTTTTATTCGGGCTGGGGGTTTTTCACTGGATGGGTTCCGAACGGGGGCTTGAGTTCCTCACCGCCTATTTTGTCGAGGAAGCTCTGTCCGTGGACAACCTCTTTGTGTTCCTGGTGATTTTCTCCTATTTCCAGGTGCCCCGGGAATTGGAGCACCGGGTGCTTTTTTGGGGCATCATCGGCGCTTTGGTCATGCGGGCGATTTTCATTCTGATCGGCGGCGCCCTGCTGAAGCATTTTCACTGGACCATTTATCTGTTCGGCGGCCTGTTGCTGTGTACAGGCATCAAACTGCTGCTGGAGCGCGGCGCGGCCCCCCATCCTGAAAACAATCCCCTGGTGCGCTTCATTGCACGCCGGCTGCCGGTGACCACCTCCTATCACGGGAACAAATTCGTCATTACCAGCAACGGTCGCCGGATGTTCACTCCGCTTTTCATGGCTCTTGTAACCATTGAAATCTCGGATGTGATCTTTGCGGTGGATTCCATCCCGGCGGTGCTTGCAGTGAGCCGCGAACCATTCATTGTTTTCACTTCCAATATCTTTGCCATCCTTGGTTTGCGTTCCCTTTATTTTGTTCTGGCCGGCATCATGCACCGGTTCCAATACCTGAAACTGGGCCTGTCCGCTGTGCTGATCTTCATTGGAGGAAAAATGCTTTTATCCAATATTATAATTGTTCCAGTGGGAATTTCCCTTTGTGTTGTGGCCTCTTTGATCGGTTTATCCATAGCCGCCTCCATTCTGGTCGGAAAACCAAGCACTGCAACGGTTCCGGCAGACAGCAAAGCCGTAAGCAAGGGAAATAGAAGCGGTAGGAACTTATAATTAACTATAGACTCCAAATAAATGCAATGCCGATTCGTATTCAAACTGCATCCGTGTCGGAGGGGCCGTCACCCCCAACCGACTAGCGGTATTTCGCGCCGCCTCCTCCTTGCCCTCCACGGGTGCAGTTTGAATGTGAATCGGCATTAAGGAGGAATAAAATGAAAAGAATTATTTTGTTCTTAATAACCAATATTGCAGTAATGCTTGTGCTGTCGATCAGTGCCCGCATTCTTGGTGTTGACCGATTCCTTACCCAGAATGGCTTAAATATGGGGATGCTTCTTGTTTTTGCGGCCCTGATTGGTTTTGGCGGCTCTTTCATTTCTCTATTGATGTCCAAAACCATGGCCAAGTGGGGTACCGGTGCCCAGGTTATCGAAAAGCCCGCCAATCAGGAGGAATTCTGGCTTATGAACACGGTTTCCAACCTTGCCTCAAAAGCCGGACTGCCAATCCCGGAAGTTGCCATTTATGAAGGCGCCCCCAACGCTTTTGCTACCGGCCCCAGTAAATCCAATTCCCTGGTAGCCGTATCGACCGGACTGCTGCAAACCATGAACCGACGAGAAGTTGAAGCTGTGTTGGCACACGAGGTGGCACATATTGCCAATGGGGATATGGTAACTTTGACGCTGATCCAAGGTGTGGTCAATACTTTTGTTATTTTCATTTCCCGTGCGGCTGCGTATGTAGTGGATGGATTTTTGCGAAACGATGAAGAATCAAGTGGCCCAGGCATCGGTTATATGATTTTCAGTATTATTTTTGAAATACTCTTCGGCGTTTTAGCAAGCATGGTGGTAATGTTTTTCTCACGGCAGCGGGAATATCGAGCGGATTCCGGCGCAGCGCAATTATTGGGAAACCGACAACCCATGATAGATGCCTTGGGAGTACTTGGAAATCTGCAAACCGGGAATTTGCCGAAAGATATGGCGGCGAGCGGAATAGCGGGCGGTCGCATGATTGCACTGTTCAGCAGCCATCCACCGATTGAGGCACGAATTGCGGCTTTACAATCTGTAAATTGAGCAATGCAACTTAAAATGCAGTTGGTTGCAATGATAGAAAGTGTGGGCTAATGCCTATTATCAAAATCACCGCCATTGCGATTGCATTGGCCATGGATGCTTTTGCCGTCTCCATCGCCACGGGCGCGGCGCTCAAAACAATCAGTTTTCGCCAGAATTTCCGACTGGCCTGGCACTTCGCCCTTTTTCAGGCCATAATGCCCATCCTCGGCTGGAGTGCCGGAGTATCGGTTCTTAAATGGGTTGAAAAGTTCGACCATTGGATTGCGTTCGGGCTTCTGATCTTTGTGGCCCAGGGCATGCTGCGCTCCTCTTTTAATAAGGAAAGGCAGGAAAATAGCCCAAGCGACCCCACGCGCGGGATGACCCTGGTGATTTTATCCATCGCCACCAGCATCGACGCCCTTGCCGTGGGATTCAGCCTATCCATGTTGAATATTTCCATCTGGATTCCCGCGTTCATCATCGGTGTCGTTGCCGGCGGCTTCACCACTGCCGGGCTTCACATCGGCAGAAAAATGGGATCGATCGACTATCTGAGCCGGTACGCGGAAGCCGGCGGCGGCGCTGTGCTGATTGGAATCGGGCTTAAGATATTGCACGAGCATGGCGTGTTTTCCTTTTTTCTTTGACTTGCGCGATTTGTGTACAGGGAATAAAAATGGAAAACCATAAACCGAATAACATCAACCGGAATATTATCCGCATCGATACCGTATTCAGGAGCAAGGGAACCCAATGCGCCGCATGGCTTTATCTGCCGGAAGGGATCCGCAGGCCGCCAGTAGTCATTCTCGCTCATGGGTTCGGCGGTGAACGAACCTTCCGTCTTCCCGCGTATGCTGAACATTTTACGACAAATGGAATGGCATGTTTCGTTTTTGATTACCGTACCTTTGGCGACAGTGATGGTGAACCGCGAAATTACATCAATCCAGCCCGGCATCTTGAGGACTGGCAGGCGGCTATCAATTATATCCGCTGCCTTGATTCAGTTGATGGAACTCGTATCGCCTTGTGGGGAACCTCTTTCAGTGGTGGACACGTGATCGTAACGGCTGCTAGGACGCAGGGGATTTCAGCCATTGTCGCCCAGATTCCCTTTGTTGACGGTCGATCGTCCTCACGGAGCTTAAGATATAAGATTCAAGCGGTCTACCACGGATTGTGGGATCTTCTATCTTCCATTATTTTAAAACATAGGCATTATGTACCGATGGTATCCGATCCTGATACTTTTGCCATGCTGAATACATCGGATGCCCTTGAGGGCGCTAAAAAGCTCCTGCCGCCAGGAATGGCGCCGGGCAGGAGGAAATGTCCGGCCGTGATCGGTCTCATTTCATCCTTTTATCGGCCAATAAAAGTTGCGCATAATGTCAAATGCCCCAGTCTCATTATATATGCGGAAAAAGACACCTTGATATCTCAAGATGTAATCAAGAAGACCGCACAAGGGATGAAACAGGTAACGCTTATCGGGTTGCCCATTAAGCATTTCGATATTTACGAAGGTGAGGCATTTGATAAAGTGGTAGCTTTGGAAGCCGATTTTTTAAAAAAATATCTTGCTGTCAATCCAGCCGAAATTAAGGCAAATGAAATAGTATAGCATAGTAAAGGTATTGTAACTGCAATTTAAAATTGGCGACACGAGAATCGATAGCAACCTTGTTCAATGAAACGAAATGGATTGCCCAGAGGGATCTTTTTTTTATTGACATTTATGCCACGCTGTGGCATATGTACTACCCGTAAAGCAGGGTAATGGATAATGAAGCATTTTTGTAACCGATACATCCAAATCATCAGAGTGTTCCTTACTGTCTGGATGGTAATTGTCTTTGTCTGCGGCAGCAGGTATGCTCAGGAATGCTGTTGCGACAAAAAGATGGGTGCACATCCTTCTTCAATATGCCGCCAGCCCGAACAATCTATTGAGGCCGCCGGTTGTCAGGAGGCCCCGTTCAAATTTTCCGGCAAGAAATCGAACAGGCTCGTTTGCAATGAAAAAATGCCAGGAGTCCTTGGTGAAAATGAGGTTTGCTGCCAGGCGAAGGGTTTGGAGACGAGTCCCCATTCCCATTTTTTATTCCAACAAACCTCGCAAAACAGCTATCTGCTGATAAGCAATCTGCATACCGATACTCATGAAAACCACAGACAATCCCCCACTGTTTTAAACAGCCCTTTGTCGCAACTCCCGTCCGTCCCGATCTATCTACTGGTCCAAGCTTTTATCTGTTGAATCGTTCGTTTTTAAACTCCCATATCTTCTATATTTGAAATAGTAATCAGGTGGATACCCAAAAGGGTTCCCCATGTCTAGAATTTTACAATCAGAAGGAAGCCATTCATGAAATCTTTTATTTTTCTGTTGACCGTTTTTTGTCTGACAACAACCGCCGCCTGCTCCGGTGAAAAATACGGTGCCGGCATTGATTCGAACGCCCCCAAGGTTTCGGTGAAAGATGTGCATCTAAACAAAAACTTGAAGGATCAATTGATCAATCTGGAAGGCACCATTATCAGCCAGTGTCAATCCCCTGATAAATGCTGGTTCTTCATGGAGGATCAAACCGGACGGATTTTTGTCAATTTAAAGCCAGCCCAATTCACCATTCCCGGTGGTATGGGTAAAAAAGTCCAAGTGACCGGCAAGATTCAGCCCATGAACAACGAATTTCAAATCATGGCCCAGGGGGTAAAGATATTCTAATGGAATTCATCAAACTAGCTTTTCATAATCTGTTGCGGCACAAGCTGCGAAGCATGCTGACCCTGGTGGGAATCGCCGCTGCGGTGACGGCGCTGTTTTCCATCATTTCTTTTAACCGCGGTTTTGAAAGGGGCCTGGCTGAGGAGATCGAAAAGACCGGGCTGCACTTCATGGTCGTGCCGGCCGGTTGCCCCCATGAGGTCGCCTCACTGGTGCTGCACGGCGCAGTCACCCCCAAATACATCCAGGCGGGCGTCATGGAGGAAATGCAGGGGATTGCCGGCCTGGAGCTGATTTCCCCCATGCTGATCACCCAGCTTCCCAATCCGGCCAGGGACCGGCTGGATATGGTATACGGTCTTGAAATGGCCCACATCACCGCCATCAAGACAACCTGGACCATCAACGGCGCTGTTCCCGCCGGCTCGGACGGGATTCTGCTGGGCGCGGAAGTGGCGGCCCATGACAACCTCAACCCCGGCGATCAGATCCGGTACGGCGATCGTCTCTTCACGGTTACCGGCATTATCCGGAAGACCGGCAGCCAGGACGATGCTTTTGTGTACATGCCTATTCAGGCTCTTCAGGAAATCCTGTCGGAACCCGGCCGGCTCACCGCCGTGGGTGTGAAAGTAGCTCAGCCGGAACAGTTGGAAGAGATTACCGCGGATCTTACCGGCCGAGTGCCCGGCATCCAGATCGTGACCATGAACGATGTGTTGCGCAGCCTCGGGACCCTGGCCAATTCAGCCAAGGTCCTGAGCCTTTCCATTGCCGCCATTGCCATGTTGATCGGCGCGGTGGGCGTGATGAATTCCATTTTAATGGCCATTTTTGAGAGAACCCAGGAGATCGGCATGATGCGGGCTATCGGCGCGAACCGGCAGGACATATTCCGGATCATCATCAAGGAAACCGTCATTCTGACAGTTGCCGGCGGGATGACCGGAATTCTTTTTTCCCTGATCGGGGCCGGGGCCATTGAAGGTTTTGTAAGAGGGATCATGCCCTATGTGCCGTCCGGCAGGCTGATCCGTTTCGAGCCTTGGCTGGCGGCAAGCTGTATATTGTTTTCCGTGATCCTCGGAATGGCGGCCGGTGTTTATCCTTCCTACAAGGCATCCAAAATAAACCCCATTGAGGCGATCCGCGGATGATAGAACTTACGAATATAACCAAAAACTATGTCAGAGGCGCGGAGCAGGTTCAGGCTTTGCGCGGGATCGATTTGAACATTGCCGGCGGGGAATTCATTGCCATTGTCGGCTGTTCCGGTTCTGGTAAGACCACCTTGCTGCACATCCTGGGTTGCCTGGACAAACCCACCAGCGGCAATATGCGCATTGACGGCGCGGATGTGGCCAAGCTGCCGGAAGCCAAACTTGTGAGGATTCGCCGGGAAAGAATCGGATTCGTGTTTCAGCAGTTTTATCTCATTCCGGGATTGACGGTTTTTGAGAACATTGCGTTGCCCCTGGTTTTCAACCGCAAACCAAAAGACCGGGACAGAGTCATGGCGCTCATCGAGCTGGTGGGCCTGGCCCACCGGGTGAAGCACAGCCCCAGCCAGTTGAGCGGCGGTGAAATGCAGCGGGTGGCCATTGCCAGGGCCATGGTGAACAATCCGCAAGTGATCGTTGCTGACGAACCCACCGGCAACCTGGATACTGCTACCAGCGAGAAAATTTTCGCGCTGCTGCAAGCGCTGCACGGCACTGGCTTGACCATAGTGATGGTAACCCATAATCCGGATCTGGCCGGACGGGTCGGGCGGGTCCTGGAAATGAAGGACGGCCGGATCATGTGATCCGGCCAAGGAGTTCACACTGAAGCCCGGTTTTTGGATTCCGGGTGCAGTGTTCTTCCCACTATTTCTATTTGCTGTTGCCGTAGCTCTTCACAACGGCCAGAAACTCGGTCATGCCTTTGGCAGCCAGGGCCGCCATGCGAAAATCCCGGCGGCGGAAGGTGCGGGCAATATCAGCCAGTATTTCCACCTGGGCGCCGTTGTCCTTGCTGGGGGTCAGGATCAAGAAGATGAACTGGGCCGGTCGGCCGTCCGGGGCTTGGAAATCAATCCCGTCCCGGGAAATACCCAGGACCACCACAGGCTGGGAGATACCCGGCAGACGCGCATGGGGGGCCGCCACTTCATTGCCGATACCGGTGGGAACCAGTTGCTCCCGCTTGCGAACCGCCTCTGCGATTTCACGGCTGGTCAACCCGTCCACTGTTCCGACCGCTTCGGCCAGCTCCGCGATGGCCCCAAGGGCATCAACGGCTTGCAACCGGACAATACTTTGGTCCGGCAGGAAGTCGTAAAAGCGGCGCGGCTTTTTCAGCCGTAAAATGCGCTGCATCATGGGGCCGCTCATGAGGGAGGTGGCAATGGCCATGATGACCAGGGCCACGAACAGGCTTTCACTTATGATGCCGAACCTCAGCGCCAGCAGACCGAGAATGATTTCCATGGCCCCCCGGGCATTCATGCCGAAACCGATGGCCCAGGCTTCCCGTGGGGGCATGCCGCCCATTTGTCCGCCCAGGCTGCAGCCCAGGATTTTGCCCAGACAGGCGATGACCATTACCAGCAACGTCATCTGCAGATCAAAATGGACCGCGAAATTGAGTTTGAGACCAATGGAGGCAAAAAAAATCGGCGCAAAAAAATTGGAAACGAACTGGTCAATTAGGGCACGGATGCGCTCGCGGAAATGGGGGGTATCGCCCATGGCCACGCCGATCATAAAGGCGCCGAAAATGGCATGCACGCCGATCCATTCGGTGAAGGCCGCGCCCAGCAAGGTCATGGATAGTGTAAACCCCAACTGGCCGCCAGGCCAGCCGGTATGGGCTTGAATCCAGGGCAGGATGCGATGAATCAGTTTGCGGATCAAGGTCAGGGTCAGCAGAGTGAAGCCGATGGTCAAAAGGATGGTCCACATGAGGGACAGATGCCGGTTTTCCTGGCCCATCATTCCCAGAATAACCGCAAAGGTGATCCAGCCGATGAGATCATTGAAAATGGCGGCAGCGGTAATCATCATGCCCAGGTCGCTGCGATAGAGGTCCAGATCCATCAGGATCCGGGCGATAACCGGCAGGGCCGAGATGGACAAGGCCGTGGCGATAAAAATGGAAAAAAGCAACGGGTCGGCGTGGGCTCCGCGGCCCAGCAGATCAGGAAAAAACCAGGCCACGCTAAAACCGATGATGGACGGAAAGAAAATCCCGGAAATCCCCATGGTCGCCACGGCCTTGCCTTGACGCCAGGTAATGGAAATATCCGCTTCCAATCCCGCCACCAGCAGAAACAGAACAACGGACAGGGTGATGATGCCTTCAAAGACCAGGGCGCCGGTGCCGCTGGGTGAAAATAGGGTTTTGCCGATTTCCGGGGCCATCAGGCCCAGCAGGGTGGGACCCAGCACAATGCCGGCCAGGATTTCACCAAAGACCGCGGTTAAATGAAAATGCTGGGCGATTTCACCGAACAAGCGGGCCACAGCCAGCAAGACCCCCAGGGCCGTGAGCAGCAGGACAATGTCATTGGATGTCATTTATTCTCCCTTTTGCAATTCCCCCGGCAAGGTTAAGGGGATTTTTGATGGATACTAGTGCGGAAAAAATCAGTTGACAAGTAAAAGATGAATTGCATATTGTCGACAATCGACAATCACCATATTTCAATCAACGGAAAACACCATGGCTTTTATCGCACCTGACAATCTGCCTGAACTGCTGATGCGCGATATCAGCGAGAAGATCATCCGCAATGCACTGAAGCCCGGCGAGCGCATTCTGGAGGCCAAGATCGCCGAGGAAATGGGCGTCAGCCGCAGTCCGGTGCGGGAGGCCCTGCGGATTCTGGAAAAAAACCGTCTGGTGGAGCTCGTGCCCCGCAAAGGCGCCCGGGTCACCGCCATTACCGCCCAGCATATTGAATGGTTTTACGATATCTACGAAGCCTTGTACGGCCTGGTGGCCAGAAAAGCGGCGGAATATGCCGATGACGATGATTTACGACAGATGGCCGTTGCTTTGGACCGAATCGAGCAGGCTGCGGAAAAGGGCGATGTCCATGAATATTACAACGGCATTTTTGAATTCGCCGGAGTGGGTATGCGCGCGGCCCGCAACCCCTTGCTGGAACAAACCCTCAAAGAGCTGTGGCCCAGCAACCGGCGTATTCAATACGCCTCCCTGCAGTTCCGCAAGGACGATCTGAAACAAAATGTGCGCTTTTTCCAGGCCATGGCCAAATACGCTGCAGAAGGCAACGGCCCCATGGCGGAAAAAGAGATCCGGAAATATGCGCAGAATGAAAAGGCGTTTGCCTTGAGAATCGCCAATGGAAAAAAGATGGGGAAAAGTGACTAAAGTTTTAAGTGACGAAAGTGACTAAAATGGCGGAGTCGCTGGGCTCCGTCATGGTATTTTAAAGTATTCGCAAAGGGGGAGGGAAATGAAAGCGACGGACGGAATTTATGATGTCATCGTGGCCGGGTCCGGACCCGGCGGAGCCACGGTGGCCAAAGAAATGTCCCAGCAGGGCAAGAAAGTCCTGATTCTGGAATGGGGCGGGAACGCGCCCATTACCGGCACGGCCTTACAGTTCATCACCCAGGCCGGCATTCCGGGTAAAAGTCTGCTGATCACCAATCATCTTCTGGGCATGGTGCGCGGCATCACCACCGGCGGCAGTTCGGTATTCTATTATGGAACGGCTTTTGATCCACCCATGGACATGCTCAAGGCCCACGGCATGGATATTACCAAGGAAGTGGAAGAGATCAAGCAGGAGCTGCCGGTGAAACCCCTGGCGGATCATCTCATCGGGCCCATGGCTAAACGCATCATGGCCAGCGCCCGGGATCTGGGTTATGCCTGGAATCCCCTGCCCAAATTCGTTTTTCAGGAACGCTGTCAGCCCAATTGCTGGCGCTGCAATTACGGCTGTCCCTTCGGCGCCAAATGGAACGCCCGCATGTTCGTGAATCAGGCCGTGGATAACGGCGCGGTCCTGATCAACGGAGCCAAGGTTTTGCGGGTGTTGACTGAAAACAACCGGGCCGTGGGTGTGGAATATCAAAAAAAAGGCACACTCCATAAGGCCCATGCGCCTCAGGTGGTCATCAGCGCCGGGGGCATCGGGTCGCCCATGATTCTGCGGGCCAGCGGCATCCAGGCTGCCGGCTATGACTGGTTCTTTGATCCGCTCATCACGGTGATGGGCACGGTGCCGGATATGGAAGGGGGCAGGGAATACCCCATGGCCGCCGGGTTGCACATGGAAGACGAGGGTTTTGTCATGACCGACATGACCGTGCCCCTGACCCTGAACCTGGTGTTCAATGCCGAAGTTTTTCGTTTCCATAAAATGACCGCCCATGCCCGCACCTTGTCCATCATGATCAAAATCAAGGACAGCCTGGGGGGCCGGCTCACGGAAAAAGGCGGGGTGCGCAAGAAGCTGGCACCGGCGGACAAGGAGAAATTCAAGCGGGGTTTTGCCCGGGCCAAGGATATTCTGAAAAACGCCGGGGCCGATGATGTTTGGAAAAGCTGGTACATTGCGGCCCATCCGGGCGGCACCGTCAAGGTCGGGGACCTTTTGGACAGCAACCTCAAGACCCGCATGGAAAATCTGTATGTCTGCGACTGCTCGGTGATTCCTGAGGCCTGGGGCCTGCCACCCACCTTTACCATTCTGGCCCTGGGCAAACGGCTGGCCAAACATCTGACCGGCACAAGCGCATAACCCCACAGGAGGAATTGATCCCATGGCAGCAGCAGCCACGGCCTTGACCCAAAACGCGGCGGCCACCAGCAACCAACGCACAGTGATCTTTTTTATCCAGGATCTGCTTCAAACCCAAGAGATCCGAAAGGCCCTTGCTTTTTTCACACCGGAATTGCTGAATCTCTGGGCCGGCGATAGTACCTTCAAGACCGCCCTGGCCCGGCCCCTGGGAAAACTGATCAGTGACAGCCTGGTTGCCGGACCTCCCGCCGCCTATCCCTCCCTGGCGGACGGAAAGTTCTGGGCCGGACGCCTGGAAGCCCTTGCCCCGGAAATCGCGGACCTGCTTTTCCAGGCCGGGGACACCCTAATAGGCGGACTGGAGGAGTTGCCGGCCCAGCGCCGGGAAAAGGTCATCACGGCCCTGATTTCAGGACTCACCGACGGCCACTCCGGCGCCCTGTTGACCCGGCTGGCAAAACTGCTGGGCCGGCTCCACGAGGACAATCCCCGTTTTCTGACCGATGCCCTCCGGCCAGGAGTGCTGGGGTGGATGGAAAACACGGACTTCGGCGAACTGCGGGAGGTCATGGACAATTCCGCGGCGGACGTGGAGGCCTTTGCCGGAATGATCAATGACGTCATTTGGCAATATCCGGCCAAGCTGGTGCTGGCCCTTTCCTTTCTGCCGGATCTGGCCAACGCCGCCGGCGTGATTCTGCGGGAATCCGTGGGGCGCTTCAATCAGGTTTCCCCGGATCTGGTGGCGGACATCGTCCTGGCCCTGTTCCGCAACCTGGACGGCCACACCCTGGGCCGTTGTTTGCAGGAGTTGAGCGAACTGATCCGCAAAATTCATACGGGCAGCGCCCTGATCGGTGATCCGGGAACGCCGCGATTCGTTCAGGATTTGTCCAACCTGGTGGAACAGGCCGCAGCTCATTTGGACGGTGCTGTGCTGGCCAAAGCCTTTACGGCCCTGGCCGAAGACGGTGCAGTGCTCCAACGGGCGCTTACCGCAGCCCTGCAATCCAATCCGGAATTGTGGCTGGAACAGCTCCGGCGCACGGCGGACCGCAAAAATCCAAAGGTCCGGGCCCTGGGCCATCGCCTGGCGGCCCTGGAAAGCCTGGCCGGGGACGACGCTGCGGCTGCCGTTGCCGACGGCGTCGCAACCCTGGATTTACAGGCAGCGGCGGAAGTGATCAATCTCACGGCGGTATTGTTCAACCGCATTCAGGACCTGCGGCCGGAAGCCTTGAGCGTGTTGGCCGGGCAATTGGCTGAAGGCTTGGATCTGTCGGCCTGCCGAACCGCGGCAGATACCATCGCAACCGCCCTGGGCAAAAAGCTGGCGCCCGTGGGCCGGGCCCTATTACCTGGGATCATCCGGGAAGCCTGCGGCTGGCTGGCCCCGGCCGACGACGAGTATGAAGCCGACATGGCGGCGGCAAGGGAAATGCTTCGTTCTGTGCTGAAGTTAGAGGCTGCGGCTTCATGATGGAGGTCATAATGTTACGGCCGAATCGCGGCTGGAAGCCGCTCCCACTATGAAAGGATGGACCAAACAATGAGCAAGGCCATGTTGGAAATTTTCTATGATGCGGCTGAAAAAGTTAACAGTGCCGCCATCAATGCCTGGAAAGCCCAGGGCAAAAAAATCGTGGGCAACACCTGTTCCTATGTGCCGGCGGAAATCTTCCATGCCGCCGGGATTCTGCCTGTTCGCCTGCGGGGCATTGAAACCGACAACATGGCCGTGGGTGACACCTATTTCGGGCCCTATATCTGTTCCTTTCCCAAATGCATTCTGCAACTGGCCGGGGAGGGGCGCTTCGCTTTCTTGGACGGCGCCGTCATCACCCCCGGCTGCGATGCCATGCGCCGTCTGGACGAGTGCTGGCGCAAAGCCGGTGAAGACATCCCCGGTATCGTGCCGCCTTTTTTCTATTATTTCGATGTGCCGCATAAAACCGCACCCCACGGCCTGGACTGGTTCAAGGAGGAAATCCGCCGCCTGATCCAAGCAGTTGAACAACATTTCCACCTGTCCATCACCCATGAAGCCCTGCGCGCCTCCATCCGGCAATACAACCAGGGCCGGCGCCTGCTGAAGCAATTGGAGGACCTGCGCGCCACACCGGAAGCAGGCATCACCGGCGCCGACGCCTTTGCCGTGGCCGTGGCCGGCACGGTCCTGCCCCGGGAGGAATACAACTCCCGTTTGGCCGAGTTGCTTCAGGTTCTTGAACAAAATTTGCCGGCGGTGGCCGACGGCAAAAAGCGGCTTCTCACCATGGGCAGTATCAGCGACGACATGGATTTGATCCGCCTGATCGAAGGCCATCCCAAGGCCCTGGTGGTGGCGGAGAACCTGTGCTTCGGCGTACGCTATGAAGGCCCGGAACTGGAAGAAAACGGTGATCCGGTGGCGGCCATGGCCCAGGGCTATCTCGGCAAGTCCACCTGCCCGCGCATGTACGGAAAATACCAGGAACGCCTGGACATTCTGAAACAGACCATTGCCCGGGCCAAGGTGGAGGGTGTCATCCTGCAGAACATCCGCTTCTGCGACCTGCACGGCTCGGAAAACAGCCTGTTCCAGCGCGACCTGGAAGCCATGGGCATCCCCTGCCTGAAAATCGAGCGTGAATATGGACCGCTAACAGAAAAAGGCAGAATAAAAATGCGTCTCGACGCATTTTTAAGGCAATTATGAATTAGGAATTACGAATTATGAATCTTGGATTTGGGAATTCGGGGAGAAGGGAAAGGGTAGTCCTTTTTATGGGCGGCAAAGGATCGGGTAAAAAATTTATATTTATTTAGGAGATAATCATGACGCCGGTTTTTTTATATAATTGATAGAATTCCACAATTCCTAATTCGTAATTCCTAATTCCAAATTGTTTTTTATGGGGGAGTGATGAGGCCCGAATTAAAAGAATACCATTATGACTGGATGTTGTGGCGGATCCTGGCGCCGGCTTCGCGGGTGGCCGACGGCTCGGCCAAGGAACTTACCCACATGTATCGGTACGCGCCCTATTTCAAGGGGATTCTCCAGCCGATTTTGCAGGAAGGGGCGGTGGGCAGCACTTTTTTGAAGATGATGACCCGCTATATGGAAAATTTGAATACGGCCCATCGCCGGGGCAAGAAGATCGCCATCACCACCTTCTGCTTTTCGCCGGCCATTTGTTATGCCCTGGACGTGGTACCGGTGACCCTGGAAGTGGTCACGGCCGTGGGCGGGCTCATGTGGAAACGGGGTACCTTTGACTACCTGGACTATGCCTGTGAGATCGGCTTCACCGAGACCTCCTGTTCCTCTCAGCGGGGCGCCCTGGGGGCCTATCTGGCCGGCCTGGGAGAGGAGATCGACATGGTGCTCTGCGACACCCCCGGCATCTGCGACACCAATGCCAATGCCTTTGCCTTTGCCGCCGCCTATCTCAAGAAGCCCTTCTACCATTTGAACTATCCCCAGGGCCTTGCAGACCAGCGCACGGAAAAATACCATGTGGATGACTACAAAGCCATGATCCGGTTCATGGAAGAGCATTCCGGCAACCGTCTGGACCAGGACCGGCTGCGAGAGATCCTACGGGAGGTGGACCGCCAGGACGCCCTGCTGGCGGATCTGGAGGAGCTGCATCGTCTGATCCCCGCACCTTTGCCGCCCATTTATAATGTGTTCAACTATGTGGGCCGCTTTTTGTTCTCCGGATCACCGGAGTACACCCGTCTGCTGGAACAGATGGTTAAAAAAGTCCGGGAAAACGTGGTGGCCCGACGTTCGGGCCTGAATTCGGGCAAAGAAAAACTGCGGGCCTTTCTGTGTTACATCGATCATTATTCCCTGAACTGGAATTTCTGGAACTGGATGGACACGCGCGGCATTGCCCACATGGGCGGGATCCTCTCCCGGGGCTTCCGGGACAATGCCTGTTATACGGCGGAGCTTCCCGGCTCCAGCTATAGCCTGGATATGGGCAGTTTGGAAACCATGCTGGACAGCATCGCCCAGATGAACGCCCGCCTGCCCATGGTGCGCTCCATCCGCGGGCCCTATGACCAGCCCAACATGTGGCTGGAGGAATCCCTGGCCGTGGCCAAAATGTTCCAGGCGGATTTCATGATTTACAACGGCACCCCCGGCTGCCGCAACACCTGGGGCATGGTGAAACCCTTTGCCCGGGAAATCGAGAAACACGGGTATCCGGTTCACATCATGTATGCCGATGCCTTTGACGACCGGGTGGAATCCTGGGCCGCCACCCAGGAACGTTTGAACGAGTTTTTACAGGTGAGGGGGTTGTTATGACGCTGACAGCCGGATGCGATGTGGGGTCCCTGACCGCCAAGGCCGTAATCATGCGGGACGGCCGCATTATCGGAGCCCAGGTGGTGAAATCTCGGGCCAAACCGGAAATATCCGCAAAGGAGGCCATGGCCGGGGCCTTGACGGCAGCCAGAGTGGCTTTGGAAGATGTGGCTGCCTGTGTGGGCACGGGTTACGGCCGGGAGAAGATTCCGTTTGTGAAGGAAGTCGTCTCGGAAATCGCCTGCCATGCCAAAGGCGCCAAATGGCTGGTGTCCTCGGCCCGCACGGTCATCGACATCGGCGGCCAGGATTGTAAGGCCATGCGCATCGACGAGCACGGCGAGGTGATTAAATTCATCACCAACGACAAATGCGCTTCGGGCACGGGCCGTTTCCTGGATGTCATGGCCCGGGTCCTGGGGATCAGTGTGGATGAACTGGGCCGGCTTTCCGCCGGGGCCAAGCAGCCCGTGACCCTGGCCTCCACCTGCACGGTCTGGGCCCAGGCCGACGTGATCAAATATCTCAATTCCGGAATTGCAGTGGCGGATATCGGCGCCGGCATCAACATTGCCATGGCCAACCGGGTGGCCATCCTGGCCAATTCCGTCAAAGCCGAGCATGACGTGTGCATGACCGGCGGCGTGGCCAAAAACAACGGCGTGGTTCAGACCCTGGCCCAACTCCTGGGCCGGCGCATCACGGTGCCGCGCAAGGCTGATCCGCAACTGGCCGGGGCCATCGGCGCCGCCATAATTGCAGGGCAATTATGAATTATGAATTACGAATTATGAATTGAGGATTTGGGGAATCGTGGAAAGGGGCGGGCTAACCTGTTTTTCAGATCGGCAGAGAAAGGCGTAGTAGTTTTTATAATTGATAGAATACCACAATTCCTAATTCGTAATTCCTAATTCATAATTGTTTTTAAGGAGGTTTTATGTTTTTTGTAGGATGCGACGTAGGTTCCCTGACCGCCAAGGTGGTGATCATGGATGAAGAAAGGATCGTGGCCTGGGAGTTGCAACAGGTGGGCACCAGTCCCGGCGACGCGGCAGAGGCGGTTCTGGCCGCAGCCCTTTCAAAAGCCGGGCTGGCTCGGAACCAGATCGACTGCGGGGTGGGCACAGGTTACGGTAAGGCCTGGATTCCCTTTGTGCAGCGCACGGAATCGGAGATCACCTGCCATGCCAAAGGGGTGCGCTGGCAGATTCCTTTGGCCCGCACGGTGATCGACATCGGCGGGCAGGATGCCAAGGCCGTGCGCCTGGATGCCGACGGCAAGGTGGTGCGCTATATTTACAACGACAAATGCGCCTCGGGCACGGGCCGGTTTCTGGAAGTCATGGCCGAGGCCATGGAGGTGAACCTTGCCGATATGGGCACCCTGGGCTGCAAATCCACCTGCAAGATCCCCATTTCCAATCAGTGCGTGATCTTTGCCGAAACCGAGGTAGTTTCCCTGATCAACGAAGGCCGGGAGATACCTGACATCATCAACGGGTTGCATCATGCCCTGGCCGGCCGGGTGGCCTCCCTGGCCCGCAGCATCGGCGTGGAGCAAACCGTAGTAATGAGCGGCGGGGTGGCGAAAAATCAGGGGGTGTTCCAGGCCCTGGCCGAGCGCTTGGACCTGCCCATGCAAGCTGTGGAGGCCTTTGATCCCCAGCTCAGCGGGGCGGTGGGGGCGGCGCTGTTGGCAAAAAACAATTATGAATTAGGAATTACGAATTAGGAATAAAGGAAAGTGTGATGGGTCATGTAGTGGGGAAGGACATTTATCGCCGGTTGGGAGCGAAAATTGACGGGCTGACCTTGCGGGCGCCCTGGAGTCCGGCTTTTCATGAACTGCTGAAAAGCCTGTACAGCGAGGAGGAGGCGGATCTGATCGTCAAGATGCCCTTTGGCATGTCCCCCATGGAACGGATCGTAAAGATCACCGGCTTGCCTGAGAAGAAATTACGGCCTGTGCTGGAGAGTCTGTGCGCCCGGGGCTTGGTGATCGATTTTTGGATGAACGAAGCATATCATTACGGACCGTCGCCTTTGGCCATCGGTATTTTTGAATTCACCATGATGCGCACCGGGGGCGGCTTGAACCACAAGGGTTGGGCGCGCTTGTTCCATGAGTATATGCAAGGGGAAGGGGCGGTGTATGCCGCCAACTTCGGCCAGGGCGAACAGATCTCCCTCATGCGCACCTTGCCCCATGAGGAGGCTTTTCTAAACAGACCCCATGTGGAAATTTTGGATTATGAAAAAGCTTCGGCCATCATTGCTGCGGCAGACAAATTTTCCATCGGCGTCTGTTCCTGCCGGCATGAGAAGCTGCATGTGCACGCTAAAACCTGTGATGTGCCCATGGACAACTGCACGGCCCTCGGCATGTCCGCCGACTTCCTCATCCGCAATCATTTGGCCCGGGAAGTTACCCGCACGGAAATGCTGGAGAATCTGGCCCGCTCGCGGGAACTGGGATTGGTGCTCAACGCCGACAATGTCCAAAAGAATGTCAACTTCATCTGCAATTGCTGCGGCTGTTGTTGCAATGTGCTCCAGGGCCTCAACCGGTACGGCTATGAAAATGCCGTGGTAACCTCCAGTTTCCTAGCCGAACCCCAGGCGGAAACCTGTGTCGGTTGCGGCAAATGTGCCAAAGCCTGCCCCATCAACGCCATTGAGATGCAGCCTGTTGCAACCGGAGAAAAGCGCAAGCGCAAAAAAGCCCTGGTGGATACGGATATTTGTCTGGGCTGCGGTGTATGCGCCCTGAAATGCGAAAAAAAGGCCATGCATTTGCAGAAGCGCAAAAAACAGGTGCTCCATCCGGAAACCACTTTCCAAAGGGTGATTCTGCAATGCCTGGAGCGCGGCACCCTTCAGAACCAGATTTTCGACAATCCTGCCGGCCTCTCCCAGAATTTTCTGCGGGGTGTGGTGGGCGGATTCCTGAAGCTGCCGCCGGTGAAAAAAGCCCTGATGAGCGAGGTCCTGCGTTCCCGTTTCCTCAAGGTCATGGAAAAGGGCGTAAAATTGCAGGGCAAGGGCTGGGCTTTGGAGATTTGATGCATGGAATTGTTTTCCGCCCAATTCAGGCAAATCAGGGAGTATTTATTGCAGGACCGTGCCATGGGGCTGGTTGAAATTCCGGCGCCTTCGAACCTGGAGTGGCCGGCCGGTCTGGGCCGTAATCTGATTTTATCCCAGGACACGGCCGTGGAGTTGGGCAATCCCAGGGAGGGCTCCGCCTCCTTTTTGATGTGGACCGAGCAGGCCCAGGAGGTCCGGGACGGCCGCATCCGGCTCATGGGCCCGGATCTTCCGGAAAGCCGGGGACGAAGTCTGCCCTTTGGCAAGGTGGTGATGATCAGGGTCCGGGGATTTACGCCGGACAACACCTACCCGCGTTACCGGGAAATGGAAGCCCTGCGCTACGAGCTGGATCTCAAGGGCTATATGCTGCGGGCCGTTTCCCAATATCAGCGGGAATGGAGCCGGGTGTCCCGGGAAGCCCTGGACCAGGGGTTTTCCTTTGCGGTCCTGGGCCGGGCCGTGATCAACGGCTTTCATGGATTGGAATACGTCATCGGCGTGGAAGTTCTGTTCGTAACCCAAGCCCGGGAACAGGTGGCGACCCTTGCCGCCATCGGGGACCAGGCCGGCCGGATCATCGCCGCTATGAACAAGATGAGCGTGGAAATCTCCTTTGATTGCACTGCTTGTGAATATAACGATGTCTGCGGCGACGTGGCGGATCTGCGCTCCATGCGCAAAACCATGCAAACGGCGGTGGGCGTATGACGGCAGGCTCAACCGGGAAAACCACCAGGGTGATCGCCGTGTGCGGCAAGGGCGGGGTGGGCAAAACTTCCGTCAGCGCCGTATTGACAAGGCTGCTTTCCAACCTGCCGGACAAGAAAGTCCTGGCCGTGGATGCGGACCCGGCCTTTGGACTGGCAGGCGCTCTGGGGATTGCCGTCAGCCGCACCGTGGATCAGATCCGCAACCGATTGATCGAGCGCATTCAGCAGGGCCGGGCCGGGGACCGCAGGGAGATCATCGCCGGCCTGGACTATGAAGTGCTGGAAGCTTTGGAAGAGCGGCGCAATATTGCTTTCCTGGCCATCGGCCGGCCGGAACTGGAAGGCTGCTATTGCCAAGTGAACCAGTTTCTGAAGGAGATCATCGCCTCGGTTCATAAGGCCTTTGACTATGTAGTCATCGACGGCGAAGCCGGAATCGAACAGGTCAATCGCCGGGTGATGGAAAAGGTTACGCATTTGTTATTGGTGTCCGATGCATCGGCCAAGGGGCTGCGGGTGGCGGAGACCATTCAAATCGTGGCGGCCCGGGCGGTGGGGTATGAGCACAGCGGTTTGATCCTCAACCGCCTCCGCGGCCGGGATGAGCAGGCGCGGCTCCGCCTTCCCGAGACGCTGAAGGTGCTGGGCTGGATTTCGGAAGACGACATGGTGCGGGATTTTGATATTGCCGGCAGCAGTTTTTTGAATATGCCCGACGGTCCCATGATTCAAAGCCTGGGGGTGTGTCTTTCCAGGTTCGGACTACTGTAAAGGTAGGAAACCAGAAATGAATTTTGATGCCTGGCAGGCGCAGTTGCAACTGGTGCTCGACCAACCCGAAAATGTCTTCATAGAGCGGGCCACGGCCGCCGGAAAAATCCCCCTGGGGTATACATGCAGCTACGTGCCCCGGGCGCTGCTTTCCCTGGACGGACTTGTACCTGTGCGCCTGCGCGCCCCCGGTGTTGCCGGAACTGAGATCGCCGACATCTACCTGTCCAATGTGATCTGCTCCTATACCCGCAGTTTGTTGGAATATGCCCTGGACGGCCGCTACGGATTTTTGGGGGGCTGGGTGTTTGCCGCCGGCTGTGATCACATCCGGCGCCTGCTGGACAATCTCGCCTATTTGGTAAAACCGGCTTTCGTACACATGCTGGATGTGCCCCACCGCCAGGGGCAGGCGGCTTTGGACTGGTATGTGGAGGAACTCGCCGTTTTATGCCGCAAATTGAATGCGACCTTTGGGGTGGATACCGGTAACGCGGCTTTGTCCAAGGCCATTGCGCGGCAAAACCGGTTCAACCAAAAACTCCAAGCCATTGCCGAACGCAGAAAGGAAAAACAGCCGCCTCTGAGCGGGGTGGAGTTCCAGCGGATTATGATCGCCGCCCTTTGCGGCGGGCAGGAGGAGATGCTGGACGACCTTGAGAAAATGGCTGCGGCCCTGAAGGAACGTAAGATACGCAAACCCTATCGGGCCCGTTTGCTATTGGTGGGCGGCAATATCGACGACATTGCTTTTATCCAGGTGTTGGAGTCCTGCGGCGGGATGGTGGTTGCCGACCGCTTTTGCACAGGTTCAATTCCAGGTATGGCTCTCATGGACGAGGAGGGCGATCCCTTGCAGGCTATTGCCCGGCACACCCTTTCCCGCATTGCCTGCCCGCGCATGATGGAGGAGTTGGATGTCCGCCTCCAGGCCATTCTGCAGCTCAAGGCGGAATATACCGCCGACGGGGTGATCATCGAGAATCTGAAATTCTGCGACATCTGGGGCATCGAATCCGCCCTGCTGGTCCAGGGGCTGCGGGATGCCGGGGTGCCGGTCCTGCGCCTGGAGCGGGATTACCGTCTTTCCGGTGAAGGGCAGTTGCGCACCCGGGTTCAGGCTTTTTTGGAAAGCATGGGAAAATGAGGGAAAGTTCAGCTATAATGGAGCTGCCGAAAAAGGATTACTGGAGCAGTCTGCTTGGCGATGCCGCGGTCTACGCCCGCTATTCACTGGTCAACTGGTTCAAGATCATCCTGCTGGTGATCAAACACGGGCCTTGGGACACCATCCGGGATCTCCGCCGCTATCCGTGGATTCTGGTCCTGCTCCAGGTCAACCGTCTGTTATGGCGCTTCATCCGGGGCCGCAAGGGCCGCTATCGCAAGGCCTCGGCCATGGTCATGGCCGACATCGTGGCAGCCGTGATCCGCATGATGGACGATGTTTTTTTTAAGGGCGACCGCCTGGTGATCCATGAGGACATGATACCGCCGGAGATCCTGCGGGCCATGGGTCTTGTGCCCTTCATGGCCGAACTCCTGGGCATCCTCATGCCCATGATCCGGCCCCATGCCGTAGAAGCCTATATCGATGCCTGCGAAAACGCCGGCATTCCGCCGGACATCTGCAGTCTGCCCAAGAGTACCATGGGCCTGACCCTCAAAGGCCATCTGCCGCCGGCCCTGGCCATCGTCACCTCCAATCTGCCCTGTGACGGCGGCATGTCCTCCTATGCCCTGATTGAGCGCGAACTGAGTCTCCCCACCATCCGCCTGGACATCCCGTATCGATTCAACAACGAAAAAGCCGTGGCGTATTTCAGCCGGGAATTGCAACGCCTGATCGCCTGGCTGGAGGAGCATACACCCGGACGCATGGACTGGGAACGGTTGCGGGAGATCTGCGAGGAGCGCAACCGCATGGCCGCTCATGAGCTGGAATTGTGGGATCTGGTCCGGCTGCGACCCTCCCCCTTGGCCGGCGAAGCGGTCTGGCTGAGCCATATGTGGAATTTCAACGTCACCCCCGGGGCCAGGGAAGGGACGCACATTTTCCGCGACATGGTGGCCATGGGAAAACAGAATCTGGAAGAGGGGATCGCCTCCATTCCAAACGAGCGCTTCCGCGCCTTGGTGTGGAATCCCCCCACCATTCACTTCATCGACATTTACAACTGGGCGGAAAAAGCCTACGGGATTTCCCTGATCATGGACAGCATGACCTTCAACCGTCTCGGGCCCATCGACACCGGCAGCAACGAGGCCATGCTGCGGGGCCTGTCACAGATCATCATGGCCGGCCCCATGGCCCGCCACACCCGCGGCCCGGCCGAGAACTATCTCAACGACATCTTCCACATCACCAAACATTTCAACATCGACATGGTCTGGGTGGCCGGCCACATCGGCTGCAAGAACACCCAGGCCCTAAACGGCATGCTGCGGGAACTCTGCCGGGAGCAAGGCCTTCCGCTCCTGATCATCAATTACGACCTGTCTGACCCGCGCATCGTGTCCCGGGAAGGCATTATCGAGCAGATCGATCATTTCATGGAGAACATTATGAAAGCCAAGAGGTTGAAATGAACGGAAAGTCGGACAAGCAATACTACGGCGGATGCGACGTGGGCTCCACCACGGGAAAGGCCGTGATTTTAAACGGCGCCGGCATTGTGGCGTCGGCCGTTGTGCCCAGTGAAATCGATCCGGCCCAGACCGCTGAAATCGTCCTTCGAGAGGCCTGCCGTCAGATTGAGGGGTTGCGGGACATCCGGGACTTGTCCTGCCTCATCGGCACAGGCTACGGCCGCAACGAGGTGCCCTTTGCCCATGAAAACATCTCCGAGATCAGTTGCCATGCCATGGGAGTGCATTTTTGCGATCCTTCTATCCGCACCATCATCGACATCGGCGGCCAGGACGTCAAAGGCATTGCCCTGGATGAAGGAGGCGGCGTGCTGGAATTCGCCATGAACGACAAATGCGCGGCCGGCACCGGACGTTTCCTGGAAATGATGAGCCGCATCTTCCGCATGGAACTCGACCAGTTCTCCGAACTCTCCCTCAAGGCTGAGCGGGTGATCCCGGTGACTTCCCAGTGCAGCGTCTTTGCCGAAACCGAAGTCATCAGCCTGCTCAGCAAACGCAAACCCGCGGCGGACATCGCCGCCGGCATCCAGGCCGCGGTGGCCAAACGCAGCTTCAGCCTGCTCAAAAAGATCGGCATCCGTCCCCGGGTGACCATCACCGGCGGCTGCGCCAAAAACAAGGGGCTGGTGACCGCCCTGGCCGGCTTTCTGCGCCAGGAAATCCGTCCGTTGCCTGTTGATCCCCAATTGATGGGCGCCCTGGGCGCGGCCGTGACGGCGCGACTGCGTGCGGGTAAATAGTAGTTATAAAAAAGGAATAATTGCTATTACGTTTTATAATATTTCTGAATTTCGCCGAAATACAAGGTATGATAGTCCTTTTGAGGGTAAAGCTTTTCATGGGTTGGTGCTAAATGCTGCTGGTTCATAGGGGTTTTAAACGATCCGGCATTCGAAATGAATGCCTGGAATTTTTATAATGGGGGAAGCAATCAGAGCTATCGATATCAACCATAACGCACATAGCGCTCATATAATGTCCCCTTCTTTCTTTTCCTTCTTTTACATCGGTGATTCTTAACAGGCCTTTCCTTGACGGAAATCGAGCCAACCTGAAAACTAAAACCTTCTATTCAGATACTTTTTTACTTTTTACTTCTTGGAATGGATTATTTTAATTTTGCAACAATTTTATCATAAGTGCCATTTTGCTTAATTTTTGCAAGCCCCGCATTGAATGTATTACGATACTTGTCCATATCAGGAAATTTTTTTGAAAACAGCAGATGCAGCGGTTTATCTTGGAAAGCCGTCTTTGACATACCAAATTCCGATTCCCGACCTGGAAATAGCTCTCTAATTAATCCAGCCATGACTGCTTCATTTTCACACATTAAATCGCCACGGCCTTTTTCCAGTTTTCTTAGTGCGGTTTCAGCGTCCCTTGTTGAATCTGTATTCAATCCAGCCTCTTGAAACATTTTTTCATGTGAATACCCGGCCAGGGACATCAACTTGTATTTTTTTAAATCCTCTAAATTTGTATAATCAAAATTAGGAAGATTTTTTTTCATAAAGATAAAAACTTCTCTTGAAGATACCATTGGATCGGATACGACCGCAAAAGATCTTCGTTCGGGTGCATCCGACCAGCATGAACTACCTAATGCCGTACCGCTCTCAATCATGAATTCGGCCCTTTTCCAGGGATAATATTTATAATCAACGTCAATTCCTTCTACTTTATAAGCTTCTGTAATAATATTATTTACAGGACCACCACCCGGAAGATTTTCAGACAAAAAAGGAGCCCATTCACCCGTAACGATCGTGATCGTTTCTGCACTAACAGAAGTAATCGATAAAAATGCAATAAAAAAAATGGCAATAGTGGATTGAATGAGACGCATGTATCAGCCTCCATAATTTAAGGATAGTATAAAAGCAGCTAATTGGAACCTATTCTTCAAAATAACTCTGTACATAATTGAATAAAGGAAAGTATAATTTGGTATTGTGGTATCGGTTTTTATGCGAGAAAGAAGAAATTTTAGTCTTAATGATAAAGGAAAGACGACGGCATATCAAGAAAAAAGTTAATATCGGATGTAATCAAAAATGTCAGAGAGGGTCGTTCGATGGTCAAGGCGGATTTTGATAGATTCTTTCATTTATGTATCTATTTGACAGGCTCATCGAAGAAATGTTTTTCATAGATCCGGCATATGAAATGCAAATCCAATAAGCGTATATTATAAAATTAAGGGGCTTACCTTTACTTGCTGTGAACAAATGAAAACAGGATGGACAAGTATGAAGAAGGTATTGCTTGTGGGATGTTTGATCCTTTTAGTCACAGTTTCAGTGAACGCTGGACAGAAAGTAACGCTTGTTACAGATGAGTGGGAACCGTACACATCAAACAAAATGGAAGGCTATGGCTTTTTCACGGAAATTGTTACGGCTATTTTTAAAGAGGCAGGACTTGAGGTTGAGTATCAATTCTTTCCCTGGAAGCGATGTGAACTGAACTTAAGAAACGGTACAGTATTTGCCGCATTTCCATATAAAATGACGGAAGGGAGAAAAGCAACTTATGATTTCAGCGACGCAATTGCGAATTCTACCGGCCGATTCTTCTATTTGAAAAGCAGAATCAAATCGGAAGTCACCTGGGAGAAATTGGAAGACCTCAAGTCTTATAAAATCGGTGGAACACGAGGATATTGGTATGAGAAAGAGTTCAATACGGCTGGATTGATCATCGATTATGGGACCAGTGACAAACTCGGTTTCAAGAAATTAAAAGGAGGCAGGTTTGATCTTCTTGCAACTGAAGAATTGGTTGGTTGGGAATTGATTAAAAAGCTTTATCCAAACGAAATAGATGATTTTGGGATCATGAAACAACCGCTGAATAAAGACGAACTTCGTCTTATGATCTCCCGTGTGTATCCTGATTCCGCCGCCATTACTGAGAAAGTGAATACGGCTCTCCAAAGAATAAAAGATAATGGTGTATATTCGGCCATATTAAAAAAATATAAAATTGCTGAATGACAACTTTTCTGTTGAGCTAAAATCTTTTTTCAATAAGTTCTTCGGATTGCTTTTTAGGTAGTACGAGAGAGTAAAGGGACAGGTTCAATACGCTTGCAATTCAATTTAAAATGGTTTATGAAAGATTTAAAGGAGTAAAGGGACAGGTTCAATACGCTTGCAATTCAATTTAAAATGGTTTATGAAAGATTTAAAAATACTCGAAGGGGCTTATGAACCATTAAGACAAGAAGTATCGATCAGGATATAATTAAATTGGTTAATTGAACAGGAGGTGGGATATGCCTCGAAGCGCGCGTATCGTGATTCCGGATGAACCGGCGGTTTATCATATCATGTCCAGAACGGCCTTGGACGGATTCCCGCTGGGGGATGTGGAAAAGGATTTTCTGGTGGATCTGATTCGGCGGCTCAGCCGGATTTATTTTGTGG
The DNA here is from genome assembly GCA_020723325.1 of Desulfosudis oleivorans. Taxonomy (GTDB): domain Bacteria; phylum Desulfobacterota; class Desulfobacteria; order Desulfobacterales; family SURF-7; genus DYJD01. Next base: position 309,228 of record DYJD01000001.1, read on the forward strand.
AAATTTTTGGTTATACAATAATGTCTAATCATTTCCATTTGCTACTTAGAATGCTGCCGGAAAAATCCATTTCGGACGAGGATGTCAAAAAGCATTATGAGAGATTGTACGGCAAGGACAAGATCTTTCTGGACGGACAGATTCCCTTTCTGAAACACAAATGGACCAGCCTCTCCGAATTCGGCAAAGAACTGAAGCAGACTTTCTCGCGCTATTACAACAAACGCCATGGCCGGCGTGGCTTTTTCTGGGGTGACCGCTTCAAAAGCCTGATTGTGGAGAAGGGCGAGACCCTGATCAACTGTCTGGCCTATATCGACCTCAACCCGGTGCGGGCCGGGCTGGTGGCCAAACCCGAGGATTACCGCTGGAATTCCATCGGCTACCATGCTCAACAGAAAAACAAGGGGGATTTTCTTTCCCTGGATTTCGGCCTGAAAGAATTCGGTGTGCTGGACGCCAAGGAGCGTTTGCGCCTTTACCGAAAATTCTTGTACGAAGCCGGCGCCATTAAGAATGGTGAAGGGAGAAGTGTGAAGGGGAAAAAGGGAAAAGGCATAGAGCAGAAAACCGTGGAAAAGGAGCGGAAAAAAGGCTACCGCTTCACCCGCACGGACCGGTTTCTTCATCGCACACGTTATTTCACCGATTCCGGCATCATCGGCTCCAAGGATTTTGTGCGGCAGCAATACATGCGCGTCAAGGGTCTATTCCAATCCGCCAAGGAGAAAAAACCCAAACCCATCTCGGGTTTGAAAGGGCTTTACTCTTTAAAGCGCCTTACAGAATGAATAGTTTTACCAACGACCCAAATTATTCACTAATGGTTTCAACTGAAACCAATCGAGGTTGATGATTTCGATTCAATTGTTCCATGCTTATTGAAGGGCAGCATTTCGTGAACCTCTACTCTCACCCCCTGTTTTTCAACCGGCAATGCGCGATGTCCGATTAACGTTAGCAATCCTTTTTCTAAGAACGCAGTTTTGATCAATCAAATTTCTTCAATTGGCTAAATGGATTGAGCTATCGATATCAACCATAGCGCCCATGGCGCGCATATAGAACCTGTTTCCATGCGTCCAGTTTTGCCACCTATTGGGGTTATAGCCCGCATCGCCTTCCATGGCATAATCGTACAGGTCCAAGGCGCCGTTTGTTCCGCCTTGATTCCAACGGGAGATATCCCTGGGCAGTTGCAGGCCAATCCCGCCGTTGTTGGCAAATTCCAGATAAACGTACGGATGATCCGACATGTGAAGTTGGTGTTCATGGGCGGACTCCTAGCTGATTGTAAAAGTATTTATTTTCTATCCCCCGTTGAAAACGGGAGAATTGTAGTACAGTGGGCAAGGGCTTGCCAAGAAAGGAAACATCGATTCTTCCCTGCTGCTAAGATACTATTATCGCAGCAAATAGTCGAAACGAACGACTTTTTCCATGTTTTTTCATCACAACCGATTGATTTGGCGGCGTAAATGAGCTAAATAGTATTTTTACCATACGGCGTCCTCTAACTATTACCAACCCCCACCTTAGCATGTCTATTTCAACAAGTAGGAGTGATCATGTTTTCAATAATTCCCAGAGATGACAGAAAACAGGCATTTCGCGTGAAACGCCTGCTTATGGCCAATGCTTTTTTTTGCGTTTGCGCCATTGTAATCGTCGTTGCCATGCAGGCAGGCTTGGTGGCCATGTCAACCCGTCAACGTGTTTTTTTCTTTGGGCTTCTTATTTCTGTTCAGTCCCTGTTTTTTATCATTATCCGGAGCGGTATAAACAGAGGATTTAAGGATCCCAGCCTTACAGCCTATCAAATTTCTGCGGGCCTTTTGTATATCAGTTATTTCATGTATTTTATTCAGGAAATCCGTGGAGCTGTAATGGCCTTATACTTGTTGACGATTCTGTTTGGCGCTTTTCAACTCAACATGTCCGGCTTTATTTTTGTATCCCTGAATGCGGTAATCGGCTATGGGGTTGTGATTGTGCTGAACATCCTGTCGCCTCCCCCGAATTTCAATCTTAACCAGAATATTGTCCAATGGGTTATATGCACCCTGGGATTGGCGTGGCTTACTTATATCGGCACCTACATGAATGGGATTCAAAAAAAACTGAAGGGAAGGGAAACCGAGCTGACAGAGAGCAAATCCCAGTTGCAGGAGGCCATTCTGGAGATCCAAAAAAACGCCGAGATTTTAAATCAATTTGCTATTGGGTTATCCGATCTATCCGAGCAGATGACCGATGGAGCAGGTGAGATGTCAAGCATTTCCGAGAATGTTGTAGGATCTTACGAACAATTCAGCGGCAATACAAAAACCATCGCGACCTCCATGGAGCAGCTATCCGATAATGCGAACATGGTGGCCTCGTCAGTGGAACAGATGACCAGCGCGTTTAATGAAATAGCCGAAAATACGAATAGTACGCAGGAAGTGGCCTTAGATACCGTTTCCCAATCCAAGGCAATCTCCAAACTGGTTCGCAAGCTGGGTGCGACGGCTCAAGAGGTCGGCAAGATAACCGAAACCATCAAGGACATTTCCGAACAAACGAATCTGCTGGCTCTCAACGCAACAATTGAGGCTGCCCGGGCAGGGGAGGCGGGGAAGGGATTCTCTGTTGTTGCTAATGAAATAAAAGAGTTAGCAAGGCAGACCTCGAATTCAACCCAGCAGATAAAACAGCAGATTGAAGACATGCAAAATGTCACCTCAGAAACCGTGGATAAAATTTCCAAAATATCTGAAGTGATCGATGAGTTGAATAATTTTGTGGTAATCATCTCCTCATCGGTGGAGGAGCAATCCGCAACCACACGGGAGATTGCCGGGAGTGTGACCCAGGCTACCCAGGGAATTACGGAAATCAATACCAGTATGATGCAAAATACCTCCGTCGCCCAAGAGATATCGAAAGATATTTCCAAGGCTAATGAGGCTGCCGGAAGCATGGCGGACAGGAGCGCCAAGGTGAATACAAGCGTTAAGGAACTGATGCAACTCGCCACTCAGCTAAACAACATGGTGAGGCGCTTTCGTGCGATTTGACCCTCCTTTGAAACGGTGCTTTTGGAACTGGGGGTTTGGGATTTCGGCCTGGAAGAATTCGGTGTATTGGCCGTCGGGAATGATCGCGCCTTTACCGGAAATTCTAGTACAAAGTTGGAGTCATTGTGAATGGTGAAGGGAGATTGGTGATCCCACCGGGATTCGAACCCGGGTTACCGGCGTGAGAGGCCGGCGTCCTAACCGCTAGACGATGGGACCTTACGGATTTGCGCTTACACAAGTATAGAAAAGCGTGGGGATTGTCAATACAATTTACGAGGTACGGTCAAACCGCCTGGGGCCGCTTGCCTTTGCGGAAACCGAACAGGAAATAGATCACCACACCGATGAAGGGAACAAAGGCGATGATGCCCCACATGGCCTTTTTGGCAATGGAGCCGAAATCCTTGCGGGCAATATCGATAAAGGCCAGGCAAGTGAAGGCGTAGAAGGTGGTCCCGATGATGATGATCAGTTGGGCTTTGCTCATATAACGATTTACCCCTTTAAGCGCTCGTTCAGTTCAAGAATGGTATTAACGTAATAGCTGCTGTAATTGTAACGCATCAGCACCTTGAATTTGGCGTCCCGGTCGATGCCCGGTTTCCAGCCGAACTGTTTCAGGTAATTGGCGATGCTGGCAATGGCGTCGGCATGGTTGAAAAGATCGATACGGCCGTCGCCATTGCCGTCCTTGGCATAGGCTATGATGTTGGAGGGCATGAATTGGGGGAAGCCCAGGGCGCCGGCATAAGACCCATTGAGCTCCATGGGATCGATATGATATTTCAGGGCATAGGTCAAAAAGGCCTTCAATTCCTGGTAGGCCCATTGGGATTTGCGGTCGGCCCAACTGTCGAAATCCTTGCGCTCGCGATTGCCTTTGACCGCCTCTTCCCAGATGTAGTTGCGCACATCGCTTTCCGCCAGGACCGCCATGCTGGATAAGGTGTTCAGGATCGGCCGGCCGCCGGTGTAAGTTCCCAGGCGTGTTTCCACCAGCATCACGGCGGTGATGATTTCCTTTTCCACCCCAAAGTCCTTTTCCGCCCGGGTCAATTCCGCCAAGTATTCCTCGATATAGCGGCGGGCCTTGCGCACCATTTTGCGGGTCAGGTACTGCTCATAATTGATGGTGGCCTCCTGATGGCTGGAATACAGGGAGATTCCCCGAAGCTCCAGTTTTACCGATTCCCGCTGGTAGAGGGCCTGAATGTATTTCTTGTCAAAACCGTCCTTGATCAGGCGTTCCTGAAGCTGATGAAAACCGGGCTCCTTGGTTTCCGCTTTCAGATGGAAAGGCATGAGCCCAAAAGCCATGAAGATGATAACAATACGAAGATAAAGCAAACAAGTTGCAGGCGATCCATAAAGCCGAGGCATATCGGCAACGTCTCCTCACCGGTAAGGATGGTGAAGCCCATCCGAAATTCGCTGGATGATAAAAAATCCAGAAGACAGAATGTGTTCTATATCGAACTTTGGATAATATTTCACTCATTTTTTTTCCGGGGGGATCAAGGGCGTGAAGTCCGGGCAAAAGAGGCGCTTGTCAAAATGAATAGGGCGGTATAAAGTCAGGGGCAAATTTTAAGATACTGGATTGAATTTTAAATTAAACTGGAATGATGAACTCCCTCAGCGGCCCGCTAAAAAAAAGAAAAACCGTTTTCACCTGCCAGTCCTGCGGCTATCAAACGCCCAAATGGCTGGGCAAATGTCCGGATTGCGGCCAGTGGCAAAGTTTTGCGGAAGAGGCCCAGGCCCCGGCGCCGCTCAAGACCTTCGGGTTGCCGGCCGATACGCCCCAAAAACCGGTGCCCATCGACACAGTGGAACTGTCGGCCGAGGAACGGCTGACCACCGGTATGGCGGAATTTGATCGGGTGTTGGGGGGTGGATTGGTGCCCGGCACCCTCATCCTCATCGGCGGTGATCCGGGCATCGGCAAGTCCACCCTCATGCTTCAGGCTCTGCACGGCCTGGCCAGCCAGGGCGCCAAGGTATTGTATGTATCCGGCGAGGAATCGGTCAAGCAAATCAAGATCCGCAGCCAGCGTCTGGCAGCGATTTCCGCCTCCATGCTGGTGGTTTCCGAAATCAGTCTGGAGGCCATCCTGGCCATGGTGGAATCTGAAAAACCGGATGTACTGGTGATCGATTCCATACAGACCATGTACAACGGTGACTTGTCTTCGGCACCCGGCAGCGTCACCCAGGTGCGCGAATCCACCATGCAATTAATGATCATGGCCAAAAAAACCGGTATCCCCACTTTTTTGGTGGGCCATGTGACCAAAGACGGAGCCATTGCCGGGCCGCGCATCATGGAACACATGGTGGACACGGTCCTGTATTTTGAAGGGGATCGCAATCATGTTTTCCGCATCCTGCGGGCCGTGAAGAACCGTTTTGGGTCCACCAACGAAATCGGTGTGTTTGAGATGAAGGCGGCCGGGCTCATGGAAGTGGCCAATCCCTCGGCGGTGTTCCTGGCCGAGCGTCCGGAAAACTCGCCGGGGTCGGTGGTGACCGCCACCATGGAGGGCACTCGGCCGATTCTGATTGAATTGCAGGGACTGGCCGCCGGCACCAGCCTGGGAACCCCCCGCCGCACCATTCTGGGCCTGGATCAGAACCGGGTGGCCTTGCTGGTGGCGGTGATGGAAAAAAAACTCGGCCTGCAGCTCATGGGCCATGATATTTTCATGAATGTGGCCGGTGGGGTCAAGGTGGTTGAACCGGCGGTGGACATGGGGATTGTTACGGCCATTGCCTCCAGTTTCCTGGATCGGCCTTTATCCGGCGGTACGGTGGTGCTGGGCGAAGTGGGGCTCACCGGCGAGGTGCGCGCCATCAGCCATGTGGATCTGCGGGTGATGGAAATAAAAAAAATGGGGTTCACCCGCTGTATCGTGCCCTTAGGCAATCTGAAGCGCATGACCACCCGGGACGAACTGGAAGTGGTGGGGATCGGTACCGTGGCCGAGGCCATGGAGCTCCTGTTTTAGACTGTTTGCCGGCTTGACTTGGAAGGTGTAGCATTATATGAATCAACGACAAAAATCAAAACCGAACCCATGGGAAGATCATTACACCCGCAAAGCCAGAAAGGAAAACAAACCGGCCCGATCAATATACAAACTGAAGGAAATACAAGAGAAGTTCCATCTGATACGCAAGGGTGATCGGGTCCTGGATCTGGGTTGCGCCCCCGGCTCCTGGCTGCTCTATGCCGCCGAGCAGGTGGGGGCTGGCGGCCGGGTGGTGGGCATTGATAAACAGCCGCTTACCATTCCTTTGCCTGCCCATGTGCAGGTGCTGACGGGCGATGCCCTGACCATGGCGAACGACTTGGCTGCCGAACTGGCCGGCGGCTTCCAGGTGGTGCTGAGCGATATGGCACCCGCCACCACCGGCAACAGGATCGTGGATGGGGCCAGGTCTTTGGAACTGTGCCGGGCGGCCCTTACCATTGCCATGACCTGTTTGGTTCCGGAGGGATCATTTGTATGCAAGATTTTTCAGGGGGAAGACTTTAAAGCCTTCTCCGATACGGTGCGGCAAAATTTTCGGACCCATAGGATCTTTAAACCCCAAAGCTGCCGCAAGGCCAGCAAGGAAATCTATATTATTGGAAAAGGCAAATAACAGGAGGCGTTATGTCAGGTCATAGCAAATGGTCCAGTATCAAACATAAAAAAGCGGCTGTGGATGCCAAACGGGGGAAGATTTTCACCAAACTGATCAAGGAAATCACCGTGGCGGCGCGCATGGGCGGTGGCGATGCCAATGCCAACCCACGGCTGCGATCGGCGGTTCTGGCAGCGAAAAGCGAGAACCTGCCCAAAGACAAGCTGGAGCGGGCCATTAAAAAAGGCACCGGCGAAATCGAAGGCGTCAGCTATGAAGAAGTCGGCTATGAAGGCTATGGCCCGGGGGGCGCGGCCATATTGATTGAATCCCTGACCGATAACAAAAATCGGGCCGTGGCCGAGATCCGTCATATTTTCAACAAATGCGGCGGCAATTTGGGCGAGAATGGTTGCGTGTCCTGGATGTTTCACAACAAAGGCTATATCGTGGTGAAAAAAAGCGCGGTGACCGAGGATCGGCTCATGGAAATCGCCATTGAAGCCGGCGCCGAGGATGTGCGCGACGACGGCGAGGATTTTGAAGTCATTACCGCGCCGGCCGATTTTGAGGCGGTCAAAGCTGCCATTGAAAAGGCCGCTATCCCCTTTGAGTCGGCGGAGGTCACCATGTTGCCCCAATCCTTCACCAATCTGCAAGGCAAGGAGGCGGAGCAGATGGTGCGGCTCATGGAAATGTTGGACGACTGCGACGATGTGCAAAAAGTCTATACCAATGCCGATATCCCCGATGAGCTGGTTCAATAGGCCTTTTCAGGCATAGGCGGCGGCAAAGGCGCTGATATGTTCCCGCCACAGGGCGCTGACCCGCTCTTTGTAATCCGCGACGCTGTCAAGGGCCACCAGGGCCGGTTTTTCCTGCAGATTCAGCTTGTGCACGGCGGCGCGGTAATGCAGAAAGGCGGCCTTTAAAAACAGGGCGGTTTCCGGGGCAATGATTGCCGTATCAGCCAGGGTTTCCAGCAGGCGCACATTATCGGTCCAGCGCGTCAACTGGGGATATTCATGGGCATGCAGCAATACCAGGTACTGCACCAGGAATTCAATATCCACAATGCCCCCCGGGCTCTGCTTCAGGTCATACATGCCGGCCGACGGAAGGGGCTGATTCGCGCGCATGCGGGTGCGCATGCTGTCGATTTCCTGGGCCAGGGGGACCTGGTTTCTTTTTTGGCATAAAATTTCCTTGCGGATGTCCTGGAACCGTTGGGCCAGGTCCGGATCACCACAGATCACCCTGGCCCGCACCAAGGCCTGGTGCTCCCAGGTCCAGGCATTTTCCATCTGATATTGCCGGAAGGCTTCCACCTGGCTCACCAACAGCCCGCCGCTGCCGCTGGGCCGCAGGCGCGTATCGATGTCATACAAGCTGCCGGCCCGGGTATGGGCCGTGAGAATGTGGATGATGCGTTGGCCCAGGCGGGTGAAAAACTGGACGTTCTCGGTGGGAGTCGGACCACCGGCGGTCTGCCCCGGCAAGGCGGCGTGCAGAAAGACAATGTCCAGATCCGAACCATAACCCAGTTCAAGGCCCCCCAGTTTACCATAGGCAGCCACGGCAAAGCCGGTTTTACAAGGCTTGCCGTTGATTTCCGCGCCGGGCCGGCCGTGTTTGGCCGACAAATGCTCCCAGGCCAGACAAAACACCTCGTTTACAACCACTTCGGCAATGTCCGAGAGATGGTCGCTGACCCGCATCAAGGGGTAGGCAGCGGAAATATCCGCGGCAGCCACCCGCAAAATATTGAGCTGTTTGAAAATGCACAGGGATTCCATTTGGAACTCCAGGTCCTGATCCGGCACCCGTTCCAGGCGCCGGGCCAGTTCCAATTCCAGCTCGGCCCGGGCTGGGGGCCGGTAAAGGGTGCGGGTGTCCAAGAGCTCGTCCAGCAGCACCGGATGGCGGGCAAGAAAGGAAATGATCCAGGGGCTGGCCTGGCCTAATTTTACGAGCTGGTCCAAGGTTTCCGGGGTCTCCAGCAAGAGGGCGATGTAGCAGGTGCGCCTTTCTATGGTTTTGACCAAATCAATGACCCGCTTGAAAAGGGTTTCCGGCTGATCGCAAGCCCCCACCCGCCGTAAGATAATGGGAATCAGCCGGTTCAGGCGTTTGCGGCCATCGGCGCTCAGGGCGCGGGTTTCCGGATCATTGCGCAGGAGATCTATCAAGCGCAGGATTTCCATAGGGGCTCCGTAACCGATTTCCGCCAGCTTGGCCTTGGCCTTTTGAGTGTCCAGGAGATTCAGCCAGATGCCTTCCAGATTTTTTTCCAGGTCCTGGTCCGGCCGGCCGGTTTCTTCAATGGCCAGAATTTCATTAAAATGGCGGTTGACGTTTTGCATGTGCACGCCCAGCGTGGCCATGAAATCCTCTGAGAGGCCGAAGCCCATGGCGGCGGCCAGGCGCTGCTTTTCCTTGGACTGGGCCGGCAGGGTATGGGTCTGCAGGTCATCCACCATCTGCAGGCGATGTTCGGTATTGCGCAGAAAAACATAAGCAGCGGTCAGTTCATCACAAGCCTTTTGCTGGATATGACCTTTGTCCACCAGGAGTTGCAAGACTTTCAGGATGGAAGATTCTTTCAGCTCCGGTTCCACACCGCCGCGAATGAGCTGAAACACCTGGCCGAAAAATTCGATCTCGCGGATACCTCCCGGCCCCAGCTTGATGTTGTCTTGCATGCCTTTGCGTTTCACTTCCAGGGCAATGCTTTCCTTCATGAGGCGCAAGGACTCGAAAGTGCCGTAATCAAAATAGCGCCGGTAGATGAAGGGGTCCAGCCGGGTCAGTAGTTCTTCACCGGCCGATCGGTCCCCGGCCACCACCCGGGCCTTGATCAGGGCATAGCGCTCCCATTCGCGACCTTGCATTTGATAATAGTCTTCCATGGCATTGAAGTTCATGACCAAGGGGCCGTTTTCGCCAAAAGGCCTGAGACGCAGATCAACCCGGAACAGGAGCCCCTCTTGGGAGGAAGCGCTGAAAAGTGCCAAGAAACGGCGGCAAAGCTGTAAAAAAAATTCCTCATTGCCGATGATCCGGGGGCCGGATTGGGTCTGGCCGGCCTGGGGAAAGGCAAAGACAAGGTCCACATCCGAGGAAAAATTGAGTTCCCGGGCCCCGAGTTTACCCAGGCCGAGCACCACCAAACCTTGGGGGATGCCCTTTTCATCCGTGGGAACCCCATATTTTTGAATTTGCCAGCCGTGGATCATGGTCAGAGCGCCCTGGATACAGGCATCGGCCAGGGCGCTGAGGTCCTGCACGGTTTCATGCAAATCCGCCCGGCCGGCCAAATCGCGCAAAGCGATGCGGATCATTTCCCGGGTGCGGAAGCGGCGCAGGGCTGTTCCCAGACCAGGCTCATCCACAACACCTTGCAGGAGTTCTTCAATTTTATCATCGTATTCGCCCGCTCTATAAGAGCGCTCCAGCGCGCCGCTGTTCAGAAGCTCAAGCAGCAAGCGGGGCTTGCGGGTGAGTGTGCCGGCAATGAAATTGGAGCAGGCAAAGGCTTTTTTCAAGTCATTACAAAGGGGTTCCTGCATGAACCCGGTGTCGACCGCCTCAGCCCCGGCAGCTTCTAAATAACAACGCCATTTTTCTTCGGTTTCCCTGTTCAACTCTGCGGGGGGGGATGTCTCCATGGGTACGTTTTCTTCTTTCCTTCCTCTTGCTTTTGCTCTTACTCTTACTCTTACTCTTACTTATGATTAAAAGCACCGCTACGCCGAATCCGACCACGATGGGATTATTCATTAAAAGGATACATTAAAACCAAAGCATTGCAAGGAGAACTTATAATTTACCTCATCAGAATCAGCCGTAGGTTAAAGGTTGTTTCGGCTCAGTGGAAATGGTTCCGGCCGGCAGGCCTTCGTTCAGATCAATGTCAAAATCGGCAAGGTTTGTTCTTTAAGACAACGGAGGGGGATAAGTTTGGGATGAGGCCACAGCGGTAAAAATTTTTTGTCAAGATAATTTTTCGTAGAAATGCTGCCGTTAATTTGTGAACTGATCCTCGCTTATTTTTAAAGGATTTTTTACATGCAATTACCCAGTATTTTTCTTGACCCAGCGGTTTTCCCATGCCAGAATTCCCTCAAATATTTTTTGCCTTCTGAAAACATCCATGAAAACAGCGGATCAGACCATGGGACCTTGGCTTGTGTAATGCGGGTCAAGCCGCTTCCGCTTCAGCCCCTTGCTTCAGAGGAAGATTCATGAAATTCCATAAATACCACGGCCTGGGAAATGATTATATCGTCATGGATCCGGATGAAACCGGTCTGGATACGTTGACGGTTCCCCAGATCCGTTGTATCTGCCATCGTCATTACGGCCTGGGTTCGGACGGGATTCTGCTCGGGCCTTTGCCCGGCAAGGATGGTTTTGCCTTGCGGATCTTTAATCCCGATGGCAGTGAGGCGGAAAAAAGCGGCAATGGTTTGCGCATTTTTTCACGCTATCTTTGGGATAAGAAGCTGGTGGGACGACAGCCTTTTACCATCGCCACCTTGGGAGGCCCGGTAACCGCCACGATCCTTGCCGAAGGCCGCTTGATCACGGTGGATATGGGCCGGGTCAGTTTTCAAAGCCGGGATATTCCGGTGAACGGACCGGAGCGGGAAGTGTTGAACGAGACCATTGCGGTCAAGGGGGTAAGCTTCACTTTCTGCGCTGCCGGCATCGGCAATCCCCATTGTGTGATTCTGCGGGACAAGGCCCTGGCTTCCGAGGCCCACAAGTTCGGGCCGGCCATTGAGATCCACGGGCTTTTTCCCAATAAAACCAATGTGCAGTTCATGGAAGTGCTGGATCGCGCCAATATCCGCATTGAGATCTGGGAACGGGGGGCCGGCTATACCCTGGCTTCGGGCAGCAGCAGCAGCGCCGCCGGCGCCGTGGCCCGCCGTTTGGGGCTTTGTGATGATCACATTACGGTGCACATGCCCGGGGGAAAGATCAGCCTTGAGATTCAAGCTGATTTCAGCGTTTCCATGACCGGTCCGGTGGTCAAAATCGGTGAAGGCCGCCTGTGGGCGGAAATGTTCAGCGCGGCGGACAAGCTGGAATAATTATGGGTAAAAGAGGCAGCAGCAATGGAATTTAATCTGTATTATTGGCATTGGCTGATTTTCGGCGCCGCATTAATCATTTGCGAAATATTCATCCCGAGTTTCACCATTTTTTGGTTCGGGCTGGCCGGTGTGCTGGTCAGTCTCTGTCTTTTTGTAATGCCGGGCATGGCGATCCAGTGGCAATTGCTGCTATGGGGTTTGTTCTCAACTTTTTTTGCAATTTTTTGGTTTCGATACATGAAACCGCGCATGACGGATAACACCAAGGCCGGCATTGCCCGGGAGGCGGTCATCGGTGAAAGCGGACTGGTGATCCGGGAGCCGCTGGCCGGCACGCGCGGCGCCGTGCGTTTTGCCACGCCGCTGTTCGGCGCCGAGGAATGGCCTTTTCTCTGCGATGAAGATGTTGCCGTGGGTGAGCGGGTCTTTGTGGCGGACATTTCCGGCAACACCTTGATTGTTTCGAAACGGAACGGGACTTCCAAAACTTGAAACCGATTTAAACACGAAAACGGAGGCGATTTATGCAAGGAATCATTGTTGTGCTGGTTTTTGTGGTTTTGGTGATCGTGACCATCTTCCTGGGCGTCCGCATCGTGCCCCAAGGCAACAAATACGTGGTTCAGCGTTTGGGGAAATTCCACAAAACCCTGGGGCCGGGTCTCAATATCATCATTCCCTATATGGATACGGTGGCGTACAAAGTGACCACCAAGGATATTGTGCTGGATATCCCCTCCCAGGAGGTCATTACCAAGGACAATGCGGTTATCATCGTCAATGCCGTGGCCTATATCAATCTGATTTCGCCGGAAAAGGCGGTTTACGGGGTCGAGGATTACCGGGTGGCTATTCAGAACCTGGTCCAGACCTCCCTGCGCTCCATTATCGGTGAAATGGATCTGGATGACGCCCTGTCTTCCCGGGATACCATTAAAGCCAAATTGAAAACCGCCATTTCCGATGATATCGCCGACTGGGGCATTACCATGAAAACCGTCGAGATTCAGGATATCAATCCTTCCCAGACCATGCAGCGCGCCATGGAGGAACAGGCTGCGGCGGAACGGGCCCGCCGGGCCACCGTTACCCGGGCCGAAGGTGAAAAATCGGCGGCGATTCTAGAGGCTGAAGGCCGGCTGGAGGCTTCCAAACGGGATGCCCAGGCCCAGGTAGTATTGGCGGAAGCCAGCCAGCGGTCCATTCAAAAAGTGACGGATGCCATTCAAACCAATGAACTGCCGGTAATGTTTCTTTTGGGTGAACGTTATATAGAAGCCCTGAAAGAGATTTCCGGCGCGGCCAATGCCAAGGTGGTATTGCTGCCGGCGGATATTCCGGCGGCGGTCAGGGGGATCATGGGTGCCGGCGCCAAGTAATTGCAGCCGGCCTTGAGCATGGTTTCAGTCGTATCCCGGCCGGAAGCCCCGCTCCTGACAGGAGGACGACTGAAAAATCAGGCCGGGCCCCATGATCCGGGCCGGCCCACATCAGGTGACGACCATGTTGAGTGAAACGGAAAAATTGGATGCCCTGACGATTTTGGGAATCGAGCTGAATCGGGTTCAGGATCTGGATATCCTGATGCAGAAAATCCTTTCCGAGGCACGGCGTTTCACCAACGCCGATGCCGGCTCCATCTACATTCGGGAGGGGAACGAACTGCATTTCAACTACACCCAGAACGATACCCTCCAGCAGCGGCTTTCGTCCGGGGAGAAGCTGATTTACTCCATCTTCAGCATTCCCATTGACGAAAAGAGCATCGCCGGCTACGTGGCCGCCACCGGCGCCCCCCTGAATCTCGAGGATGTCTATGCCATCGACCCCACCCGGCCTTATCATTTCAGCAGGAAATTCGACGATGCCTCCCATTACACCACGCGCTCGGCCTTGACCCTGCCCCTGAAGAACGCCAAGGGCGTGGTTCTCGGCGTGCTGCAGGTGATCAATGCCCGGGATGAAACCGGCGGATTCATCCCTTTTTCCGCCAAAGACGAAATAATGATGACCCATTTTGCCAGCGTGGCCTCGGTGGCCTTGCGACGGGCCCAGATGACCCGCTCCATGATCTTGCGTATGATCCGCATGGCGGAAATGCGTGATCCCAAGGAGACCGGCGCCCATGTCAATCGCGTGGCCGGGTACGCCATTGAGATCTATGAAAAATGGGCCCAGAACCACGGCCACGACATTCACGAGATTGAAAAGAATCGCGATATTTTCCGGATGGCGGCCATGCTCCATGACGTGGGCAAAATCGCCATATCCGATCAAATTTTGAAAAAACCGGGCCGCTTCAACACCGAGGAATTTGAAATCATGAAGCAGCATACAATTTTCGGAGCCCAGTTGTTTCATGACCGCCAGTCGGATTTTGACGAAGTGGCGGCCCAGGTGGCCTTGACCCACCATGAATGGTGGAACGGTATGGGATATCCCGGGCATGTGGACCCCCTTACCAACACTCCTTTGGTTGAATACGGTCTTTGCAACGGAAAGCCCAAAGGCAAACAAGGCCATGAAATTCCCATTTTCGGCCGGGTGGTTTCCTTGGTGGATGTATACGACGCCCTTTGTTCGGCCAGGGTGTACAAGGAAGCCTGGGATGAATCAAAAGTATTGTCCATTATCAAAGAGGGGTCCGGTCTTCAATTTGATCCGGAGTTGGTTGAAATTTTTTTCGCTTCCATGGATATAATTCGTTCCATTCAAAGTCGATATCAGGATAAAAACAAGTATAGTTAGAGCTTAAAAGGGAAGGAGAAGAGATCATGTCCAAGTTTGCTGGTGCCGGCGTGTTGAGCTGCCTGTTCGGTTTGTTGACCATTGGATATCAGGGCATCAAAAGCCTCATGGACGCCAAAACAGGCTACCAAGTGGTGCATATCATCGACTTGTTTGATGCGGATTTCATCGACCAAATGGACAGCGCTCGCTGGCATGGCTTTCAGAGCATGGCCGACTGGTTGCTGGACAAGCCGCTTTACGCTGCCTTTCTTGTAGTGGGCGGCATCCTGTTGCTTGTCAGCACTTTTTTCTGGAAACGGTGATCCAAAGCCCCAGGGGCACGGGTCTAAAAATATTCCTGGAGCCCTTGGGGAATGAATTCATGGATCATCACTTCCCGCCATTTATCGGTTTTCAAAGCATCCGGGCCGGGGGGGCGGCCGGTTCCAAGCACCTGGCCCAACCACACGCATTCCTCCTTTGAAAGTTCCAGGGCCGCGGTTTTGCGTTTTTCCAGCACAATGCTTTTGGTCTTGTTCAGGCGGATTTCCTTGAAAAGGTGCCGGTAGGAAACTTGCGGCCGCAGGGCCGCCTCATAATAGGTCAGGGTGGCGGTGAATTGCGTAAAATCAACCAGCGGCCAGGCTGGGCGGCCCACAAAAAGCAGGGTTCCTTTTCCTTCCAGGGACCATACGGCCGGGTCCAGACCTTGGCGGCCGAAATTTTCAACCAGAAGCCCCAGGTTCTCAGAAGAACCCTTGAGACAAAGGGCGCGAATGAAGCCGTTTTCCGTGATGTCTTCATGGGCTTTTTTCAGCAGCCGGGCGTTTTTTTTGCGGGCGGCAGCACCCTGGTGGCGGTGTTTATAGACAAAGGAGCAATAATTGATGGGCAGATCGATCTGCGCAAGCACCGTATGATGCAGCAGTCGCAGGGCCGCAAGTTCCGAGGCCAGGACCGTCACTTTTTCGCCATGCAGGTAGGTATAGTCCCGCGGGATCAATTTGGCGCTGTTATAGGGAGTCAGGCGCAGTTGATGCAGATTGAGGAAATTGACTCCCATGGCCTGCATTTCAAGCACTTTTTGTTTGAGCAGGTCATAGTCTTCCGGAATCATCGGTATCTCCACCGTCACCACCGGTATGATACCGACGGCTCGGCCCAAAGGGGCAAGCTGGTAGTTGACGGCGCCGATGTCAAAGCGGATTTCATCCAGCCCCGCATCTGCAAGCAGTTTCAGTTTTTCCGTTGTAACCAGACTGCCGTTGGTATACAGCCAGACATGGCAAGCGGAGCCGAACCTGCCTTTGATGGCCTTCAAGTATTGCAGGGCGCGCTCAAAAACCAGGAAGGGTTCGCCGCCGCTTAGGCCCACCCCTTTATAGTTAAAGGCGGCAAGATAATCCGCATAGTCAACGGCCCGGGTAAAGGGCACAGTCTGGGTTACCGGCGGGCCGTCATCATCCTGGGCTGTGGGGCAATAGAAACAACCGCAGTTGCATCGGCCGGCGATGAACAAGCAGGACCAGTCGCCATTGCCGCAGTGGATACAGCCTGGTGAAAGCCGCCGGCAGTCCAGTTTGGTGTCGTGATATCCCAGGGAGATTTTGCCTGAAAGTTCCTGCAGCAGGGCCGACCGCTCCCTTTCAAAATTAAGGGCCTGTTCCGGCAGGAGCCATTGCAGGCGCTGGTAATCCGGGCCGTACTCCTCCTGATTGGCGTTGATGATCCGGTTGCGGGTTTGGGAATCGGTATTCAGCATGGAGGCCTTATTCAGTTCGCTGCTTGTTGCCGGTGCAAGGCTGTTTGATTCCGGATCAGGGCCTGGTTGTAAATTTGAATGAATGACTTCAAGCCTTCCTCCAATTCCGCTGAGATATCCGGCCGGCTGGGGATGAGATTGTCGGCCAAGTCCGGATCTTTTATATAATCATACAGGGCCATGCTTCTTTCCCCGGTAAAATGTAGGACAAGGTCGCCCTGGATGAGTTGGTAGACATCTTCCTGAAAGCTGAGGGCCTGGCCCGGCTGTTTTTCATCAAATATGCTCCGGCCGAATCCAAAAAAAGGACGGTCGTAATGCAGATAATCCAGCACACTGGGGAGGATATCGATCTGCTGGGCAACCCGGCGGTGGACACCTTGCAGTTGCGGATCACCAGGGCAGAAAAAAATAAGCGGAACAGCATAGCGTCCCACCCGGGATTGGTAAAAGGGCGTTCTGGCCTGGGCCGTGTGATCCGCCGTGATGATGAACAAGGTGTTTGGATACCAATCCAAAGAGGCCGCTGTTTCAAAAAAATGCTGCAAGGACCGGTCCGCGTAGCGAATGGTGCGGTGAATGGGGTGGGCGCCCTCCGGGAATTGATCGGCGACTTCCGGCGGCAGCATGTAGGGGTGATGGGAGGAAAGCGAAAAGATCACTGCCAGAAACGGGCGGGGTTGCCCATGGATTTTTTCCGCCACATACTGGAAAAAGGGATCATCGTGTACTCCCCAGAGGCCGGCCACCTGTTTCACAAAGGCCTTGTCATGTTCGCCCCAGCGGCCCTGATAACGATCATTCTGTACAAAATCGTCCAACCCCCAATAGGTTTCAAAGCCTGCGCCGGCGCTGAAGGCATCCAGGTCCAGGGAACCTCTTTTGGCGCCGTGGAAGAAAGCCGTATGATAGCCCTTGGCGGCCAGCAGCACTGCCAGGCCGTCCGTCCGGTTGGCCGAATAGGGCGAAGAGATAAAGGGGGTGGTCATCAAGGAGGGGATGCCGGCCACCACCGCCGGAATGCCGGATATGGAATCCGTGCCATTGGCAAAGGCCCTGCTGCAAAAGAGCCCTTTGGCAGCCAGGGAGTCCAGGAAGGGCGTCAGGTTTTCTTCCCCATAGGGTGGGCCCATATACTCCCTGGAAAAGCTTTCCATGATAAAGACGACCACATTTTTCGGCTGAAAAGGCTCGGCCGATCGGGGAGTATGTTGATAAATGCGCATCTTCTCATTCAATTCGGTTTCGGAAAAATAGGATTTCAGTTCAAGATGATGATGGCCCAGGGTGCTGATGATGGAAAAAGGGGTATTGATAACCAGGGCCACATTGCGGGGGCCGGCCATTCCGGCGGCTGTTTTGAGGCTGATGGGGGTGTCTTGCAGCCCGCCCCGGATGGAAACGATGATGACCAGGATGCCCAAAATGAACACCAGGCTCTGGCCGGCATAATATGGAACCCCCGGCCTTTCAGGACAAGCCGGCAGGGATAAACGGCGGTAGCCCATGATCAATAGAAGGGTCAACAGTGCCCAACCTGCTGCAACATACCAATAGTCCCAGAGGAATCTGGGTAAGAGCCTGAGCACGTCGTCGCCCATGCCGATGAAGGTGAACAAATGGCTGGTGGAGCGCTTGTTGATGA
This sequence comes from Desulfosudis oleivorans, assembly GCA_020723325.1. Taxonomy (GTDB): domain Bacteria; phylum Desulfobacterota; class Desulfobacteria; order Desulfobacterales; family SURF-7; genus DYJD01. The sequence goes on from DYJD01000001.1 coordinate 327,159, forward strand.
AACGGTAGTATTCAAAGTCAATGCAATTCAGCAGCAGGGGAAAGCAGTTGGTCAGAATGAAGAAGTAAAACAGGATGGTTTGGGCGCGCTTTTCGGATATTCGGCCCAGGGGAAAAAGAGAGATCAGGATAAAAGGGGCGTTGATAATGGCCAGGACAGCGAGGTCGAACCGCAATCCTAAAACCAGCAGCTTGATCAGCTCCCCCGAATCCACCCATGGAAAGAGCTGCTGGTTGAACATAAAAAAACCAATACGGCAAAGGGAATAAATCCCCAAAAGCAGAGCGATTCTTTTCAGCAAAAGCACTACGGTTGCCGCCATATATCGTCCAATACCCAAACATCCTCCTGAAGGAAAAAATCCGAAATTCGAATATCGAAACAAATTCAAATCAGCGGATTTCCGTTTCGCAATTCCGGTTGAATTGATCTCATTAGCCTGATCCGGTGTTGTTTTCAACCGATATTGAAGGAATGGATGAAGATTTCATTTGCATTGGACTTTACATCAGGCCTTTAATAAGTATCTGCCTGGGTTCTATGGTTTAATCATGACCTTCATCTGATCCGGCAAGGGCGATGAGAGCTGCTGGAAGGTATTCTGGACCTCATCAAAACCAATGGTTTTGGTAACCAGGTCTTCCACTGCAAGGCGTTTTTCAGCAATGAATGTGAGGGCTGTGTCGAATTCATCCAGGTGATAGGCAAAGGCTCCGAGGATGCGGATTTCTTTGATCACCGCAAGGAGGGTGGGGATTTGTTGCGCGGCAAAGCTGATTCCTGCCAGAACCAGGGTCCCCCTGGGTTTCAGGGCTGCAAGGGCCGCATGGCAGCCCTGATCTTTTGCCGAAGTTTCAATGGCCATGTCAAAGCCGCTGCCGGAAAGCTTTTTCAGTTTGCAGACCAATTCCGGATCTTTGCCATTCAGAACCGCATCCACATCCCCCCTGCTTTTGGCAAAAGCCCTTCGAAAAGCATCCACTTCCGATAAAACTACCAGGCCGGCGCCGGCAATTCTAGCCCAGGCTGCAACTAGAACACCGATGGGGCCGCCCCCCACAATGAGAACACGGTCGCCGACCTTGATTCCGGCCTGACGTACAGCGTGTAAGGCCACGGCAGCCGGTTCGATCAGCACGGCCTGCTTATCGGAGATTGAATCCGGCAGGGCGCGCACCATGTCGGGCCGCAGCAGCATGTATTCAGCGAAGGCTCCGGGGCTGTTGTTGCCGGGGATGGGCCGTTTCATGCCCTGAAGGCAGAGATGGCTTAAGCCGCCCGTGCAACTCTCGCAAAATCCGCAAGGATTCAGAGGCAGGGCCGTGATCCTGGCCTCTTTTGCAAGATCGCTGCGTGGGCCGGGATCATCCACTGTTCCGCAGAATTCATGGCCCAGGATCAAGCCCGGTTTTCCGTCCATACCCAGGCCGGATTGCCAGTAGTGAAGATCCGAACCGCAGATGCCGCAGGCGCAAACCCGCATGCGCACTTGCCGGCCGTCTGTTTCCGGCATGGGGACTTCCGCTAATTTCAATAAGCGCGGTCCTTCCAATCGGATTGCATGCATGTTCAAACCTCCTGTTTTTTTTCCACCCGGCACAGCAGGGCTTTAATGGGAACAGAAGCGGTTACAGGACAAAGGGGTTTGTCGGCGGTGATGATGTTGATGTTGAGTTTCTCCCAGCCGTCTTTTTCGCCGTACCAGTACCCGTGCGGGGCATGGACCACCTGGCGATGAATATTAGGATCATGGAGGACTTTAATGTTCACCCGGCCCCTTGGGGACACCAGTTCCACCCATTCCCCGGCGCCCACCCCCAGGGCCTCGGCCGTGTCCGGATGGATCTGGAGCAGGGGATCCGGGGCTTGCTTTTTCAGGCAAGGGATATTGCGATGGGAAGAATGGTAGAACACGATGTTCCTTCCGCCGGTGGTGAGAATCAGGGGATAGTCCGTCAGCAGTTCAGGGCTACTCACCGGGCTTTCCGAAGGCTCGCGGAACACCGGCAGGGGCGAGATCCCCATTGATCTCAAGTAATCCGCATACAGCTCCACCTTGCCGGAAGGTGTTTTAAAACCGCCTTTTTTTTCATGGGTTTTATAGGTAAGAGGGGTGGCGTAAAATCCCATGTCCGCCAATTTTTGAAAAGTAAGGCCGGTTGGTTCAAGGCGGTGGTTCAGGGCCTCTACTACTGTTTTAAAATAGGAGTCTATGCCCATTTTTCGGGCCAGATCGATCATGATCTGTTTTTCATCCCGGCAGTCCGGCATGGGCTCCACGCATTTGATCTGACAGAACACGTGGTTTTTCATGAGCAGGTCTTCCACATCGTCCCGCTCCGACCAGTGGGCCGGCGGCAGGATGATATCCGCCAGATCCGTGGTGGGCGTGTGGAAATAATCCACGGCAAACAGAAAGTCCACGGCGGATAGAACCTTGTGCACACGCCGGGAATTGGGATAAGCACAGACACTGTTGTTGGCAAAAAGGCCCAGGGCTCTCACCGGATAGGGCTTGCCTTCTTCAATGGCCGGCCACACGCTTTGAGGAGCGCAGGGGATGGGGATGAACTCCAACAGGGGGTAGGTGTCAAGCCCCAGCTTTTTTTTGGCCACGACCGGCGGAAGATTTTTGGCCGGGCTGTAGTCCGTGCCGTAGCAACTCCTGCGCTTGGTGGGCGGATTGCAGTTAAGGTTTCCGCCTGCCACGTCCAGGTTCCCGGTAATGGCGGAGATGATGGTAAGGGCACGGGCCAGGTCAAATGCATCGTTGGCTTGGCAAACCCCGCCCATGCCGGGGCCGATACAGGCCGGAGCGTTCTCGGCAAAGCAGACCGCTGCCGCAATGATTTTTTCAGCAGGTATCCAGGTGATCTCGGCGCAACGTTCCGGGGTGAATACGGCTGCGTGCGCTTTCAATTGATCAAAACCGCTGGTCCAGCGTTCCACAAAGTCCTTGTTATAGAGGTTTTTTTCAATGATCACATGAATAAAACCAAGGGCCAGGGCCACGTCGGTCCCGGGTCTGATTTGGAGGAAGTGCCCGGCTTTTTCGGCAAAGCGTGTGCGCCGGGGGTCCACCACGATGAGCTTTGAACCTTTTTTCAAGCCGGTGTTGATGTCGTGGAGATAGAGTCCAGCCCAGGATTCGGCCGGGTTGTGAGCCCAGAGAAGCATGCAGCGGCTTTGGGCGTAATCCGGGTCTACCAGGGTGAATCCGCAGGTGGCGCCGCTTCCCACCACAATAGGGCCGCCGCTCATGTTGGAGGGGGCCATGAAATTGGGTGAGCCGAACAAGGATAAAAAATGATTGAGGTAGGGCGCCATGCCCCGGGTTGTTCCGGAACCGAACACCACGGATTCCGGTCCCCAGCGTTCACGGCAATCCAGCAGTTTTTCGCTGATCCTTTCCAGGGCCTGGTCCCAGGAAATGCTTTCGATCCTGGCGCTTTTACTGCGTTTGTTCCTGGAAAGGGGTTGTCTGATCCGGTCCGGATGGTAAACGATTTCCATCACGGCCCGGCCTTTAGGACAGATGAAGCCGCGACTGAAGGGATGGTTTTTGTCCCCCGCAATTCCGGTGATTTTTCCATCCATCACATTTACAAGCACGCCGCAGCGGGAATGACATTCAAAACAGATGGTCTTTATGGTTCCTGCACCCATGACACCCTCCAGGCCGGTATAGTCTATTTTAGATTAATTTCTAAATCAATTGGTATAAATTGTTAAAACAATATTGATTTATTGTTTAAACAATGTCAAGAAGAATTTGAGGTTGACTTGCCGGGTGCTTCACTGTTTAGTGCTTGGAGGGTTTATTTAAACAGCAGCGACAAACATGGAGGGATAGGGCCTGCTATGAATAAAGGCACCGCATCGGTACAGGATATCGTGGATCAACTGCTACAACAGATCTACATGAAAAAGCTCAAACCTGACGAGAAACTACCGCCCTTCCGCACGCATGCAAGCGCCTTGGGGGTGGAGCCGTCTTTGCTCCGGGCCGCCTTGAAACAACTGGAAGCCATGAACCTACTGGACATCCGGCGCAGTGATGGAACCTATGTCAAACCTTTTACCCAAAATGCCGGGCTTGATTTTCTATCCAGGCTTTTTTCCATCAAGGAATCAAAATCCGGTGACAGTGTTGTGGACGAATTTTTAAAGGACGAGGCCTTGGCCTTCTGGAACATGGTCTTTCCGGAAATAATGTACGCGGCCAGCCGTAACATGTCCCCCCTGGATGTGAAAGCTTTCATCGAAATCATCGACCGGCAGATGGCGGTAGTGGATAAAATTGAAAATCTGGTGGTCCTGGATATCGAATTGCAGGACCGCATTGCGGAGCGGGCCAACAACATGGTGGTGACTTTGCTGTTCAATTCCTTGCGGCCCTTGCGTCACCGGCTCACGGATTTTCTTTACAGGAACCTGGACCGGGATACCCGCCTCAGCTTTCTGACCATGAAGCGAAAAGGCCTCTGCCGCCAAATGAGCGGCGACCTGGATCTAAAATGGTCGGCGGAAGAGCATCGCAAAACCCTAGAATCCTACCGGACGGCTATTCGGCAGGCCATGCTGCAGAAAATGATCGGAGAAGATGCAGGTTAAACCTGTTTACTTTTTTATAATCACATGGGAAGATATGTTTTGAAACCGCGCAGGAGGAGAAGAAAATGAAGAAAATCTGGTGGATTTTATTGGTCATGGTTTTTTATTCGCAAATGGGGGCGAGGATGGTTTCAGCCGAAGTGATCGCCATCGGCAACCAGTCGGTTCCAGTGGCTTCCCTCAGTCTTTCGGAAGTGCAAGACATTTTCTTGGGAAAGACCGTAAAATGGCAGGATGGCAGCAAAATCAATTTTGCGGTATTAAAGGGAGACATTCACGCCGAGTTTTTAAAAGCCTTTATCAAACGGACGGACTCTCAGTTCACGGCCTATTGGAAGCAGATGCTGTTCACCGGCAAGGGCGGCCTGCCCAAGAACTTTGAGACGGAAAAGGAAATGGTGCAGTACGTTTCTGAAACACCGGGAGCGATCGGCTACATCAACAAAACCACGGCGCCGGAAAAAACGAAAGTCATTTCCGTAAATTAAGGAGGATGTTTCCATGAGAAAATACATGTTGATGATATTGGTTGGCTGGATGGTATGCGCCGGCGGGGCCGGGGCCGTTGATTTGGGGGATGTGGCCATCCACGGGTTTATTTCACAGGGGTATCTGCAATCCGACAAGTACAATTATTTGTCGGTACGCACCGATGAAGGTTCTTTTGAAACCAACGAAATGGGCTTGAATTTCACCAGCCAGTTGACGGATGACCTGCGGGTGGGGGCCCAGCTTTTTGCCATGGATATCGGCGAATACGGCAATGATGAAATTACAGTGGATTGGGCCTATGGCGATTACCGCTTGCACAATATGCTGGGTTTCCGGGCCGGGAAGTTTAAAATCGCCCATGGGCTGTATAACGAAACCAGGGATATCGATGCTGTACGGACCTATGTTTTTTTGCCGCGGGCGATCTATGATCCGTCCACCCGTGATACCTTTGCCGGTATGAAGGGCGTGAATCTTTACGGCGAACTGCCCTTGGGTTTTTCATATCATGCCAGCTACGGCATGGTGCCGCCGGATAAAAAAGGCAAGATCTCAAAGGACCTGGCAGAGTATGCTGAATATGAAGTCCGGGATTCTATCGGTGTTGCGGTTCGGAATGTGGTCATTGCACAGACAACAGCAGCATATATTGCTGCGGGTTTCCCGCCTGCTCAGGCAGCAGCGATGGCCGAGACCGCCGCCTCAATAACTGCGGCGGAATATGTGGGAAATACAAGCATTGTGACCGGTATTGAAGATATGCGCAGCAAGAATGGAAAAAACTTTGCTCTGCGCTGGAGTCCTCCTTTTCTGAACGGGCTGCGTTTGTCCACTACTTACTTCGGCAGCGAAGTTGAACTGGATTTGAATCTGAACGTGGATCAGCCGGCCTTGCCTGGCAGGGCCGATCCGCCGGCGCAAACCATCCCGGTCAAGATAAAACTGGATGAGGTTTCATCTTGGGTATATTCATTGGAATACACCTTTAGCAATTTGGTTTTATTCGGCGAGTATGACCGGATCAAAGTGGATACACGGGATGCACCCACAATCGATATTGAAGGCTGGTCCGCGGGTGCTTCCTACCGCTTCAGCTATTGGTTTGAATTGGGCGGCTATTACTCCGACTATTGCACGGATATCGATGACCGGGGCGGGGAGAAATTAAAGAAAAGGGGCGAGCCGGCAGCAGTGCGTTGGTTGCGGGATGCCTGTTTGAGCGCCCGTTTTGATGTCAACGACTACTGGTTGTTCAAGCTGGAAGGCCATGTGATGCGCGGGTTGGATGAAGTCGATTGGAAGGTGTCCACTCCGGCCGGAGAAACGCCGGATGAGGGTTGGTATTTGTTCGCTGCCAAAGTCACCTATAATTTCTAGACATTATAATGAATATCATAGGCCGGAGCAAGGGTTTCCCCGACTCTTCTCCGGCTTTATCATTTTTGCTGCAACCGTTTCAAGGGTTTCAGCGGCATTTTCTTTTTCTTGACGGCCAGATCGCGCTCGTCTTTTAGACGCAAGCCTTCCATCAGTAAATTCATGAGGGGCTGATCGATTTCTTTCTTCTTTTTCTTACAGACATTGTCGATCTGGATGATGACCCGCTCCCAGCACAACATTTCATAGGCAGCGGCATCCTTGCTCAAATCCATGGCCTCTGCCGCCATCATCTCGCCTTTGAAAAAATAGAGCATCCCGCTTCTTTCGTTCATCCTTACAGTCAAGGTGCAGGTTTTATTTTCCATCTCGATGAGCTGCAAAAAGGAAGTCAGGCTGATACCCTGCAGCCGTCCTTCAGCACTGGCGTTCAGTTCCTCTAGAATACACTCGGTGATGATATCGATATTCAGTGGCTTTTCAAAATATTTAATGGAGCCGATGGCCTCGACCTTGCTCTTGACGTCCGTACCGCCGAAGGCTGTCATGACAAATACGGGAATTTCGGAATGGTATTGATTGATGAATGCCATCAAGGCGAATCCGTCCATTTCCGGCATTTGCAAATCCGTGATGATCAGATCGGTTTTTTTTTGCTGGATGACGGCAACGGCTTCTTTGCCGTCTTTGGCTGTGGTGACCTCGAAATAATCCGAATGGGCTTTCAGCACACGGGAAAGCAAGCCGCGTGTTACAGCATCGTCATCGACGATGAGGACTTGTTTCATATGAATTTCCCCTTATGCAACCTGACCAAATGTTCCACTGTCCGGAATTCCCAGCCCATTTACAATGCTTTGTTTTACCGGAACTCATATCCGAATCCACTCATCAGCGCATACCATAGCTGCACAATAATCTCAAGTATCATGTTTTAAAGCAAAATCAATATGGATTTTGACATTTGGGCAAAATTCCTGTACCTAGCGCCTATTTGCGGCCGATTTCACCTGGTCCAACATATACAATCAAAAGCAAGATTTTTGGAGAGGCAATGCGGAACAAATTACTGCTCAAAGCTATTTACGCCGCTGTTTCAGCCGGCAGACAGATATTGGATGTGTACCATTCCGAATTTCATGTGGATTTTAAGGCGGACAATTCCCCTTTGACCCTTGCGGACCGGCGCGCCCATAAGGCCATTGTGGAATGCCTGGGCACCGAAACGGATATTCCGATTTTGAGCGAAGAAGGCCGGGAAATCCCTTATGATGTGCGCAAGCAATGGTCGCGACTCTGGGTTGTGGATCCATTGGACGGCACCAAGGAATTCATCAAGCGCAACGATGAATTCACCGTCAACATCGCCCTGGTGGAAGTAGGTCGTCCGGTGTTGGGGGTTGTTTTTCTGCCGGTTCCGGATACCCTTTATTTTGCCGCCCAAGGCACTGGTGCCTATAAATTATCCCCCAGCGCCCCGGCCATGGGCGAAGATGTGAGCCTATCGTTGCTGCTGAAGAGCGCCCAAAAATTGCCCATACCGGTCCCGCCGTCCCCAGGCGTGCTGACCATCGTGGGCAGTCGTTCCCATGCCACCCCTGAGCTCAATGCCTATGTTGAAAGCAAGCGCCGGGAATATCAGGAGGTTCGCTTTGTTTCGGCCGGCAGCTCCTTGAAATTCTGTCTGGTGGCGGAAGGGCAGGCCGATTTATACCCGCGCCTGGGGCCGACCATGGAATGGGATACGGCCGCCGGCCAGGCCGTTGCTGAAATCGCCGGGGCCGGCGTCCTTCAATGGGATATGCAATCCCCCCTTGAATATAACAAATGCAAACTAATCAATCCTGATTTTATTGTTTTTCGAAAAAAAGCAGAGAAAGAGGTGTCGGCATGATCATACCGGTTGTTCTGGCAGGCGGTTCTGGAACCAGACTATGGCCGCTTTCACGGCAATTGTTTCCCAAACAACTCATGAACCTGGTGGATGCGCAAACCATGCTGCAGAACACGCTCCTGCGGCTTAAAACCTTGCCGCAGGTAGGGAATCCCATGGTCATCTGCAATGAAAACCACCGCTTCATGGTTGCAGAACAGATTCGCGAAATCGGCATTTCTTCGGCGCTTATCCTGCTGGAACCGGTGGGCAGGAATACAGCTCCGGCAGTGGCCTTGGCAGCCCTGCAGGTGTCCGCCTCCGGCCGGGATTCGATCCTGCTGGTGCTGCCTGCGGATCATCATATCGCGGATACCAAGATTTTTGTCCAGGCCTTGACCACCGGCGCCCAGTTTGCCGAACAGGGCAGATTGATCACCTTCGGCATAGTGCCCAACGCTCCGGAAACCGGTTACGGCTACATCCGCAAAGGCGCGGCGGTTCAAGCCGGATCAACAAGCAAGGTCCAACATCAAGCAACGGATTTAGCCATGGTGGCCGCCATCCGGGAATTTGTGGAAAAACCGGACCGCGCCACCGCCGAAAAATATGTCGCTTCCGGTGAATATTTCTGGAACAGCGGTATTTTCATGTTCAAAGCCTCCCAGGTATTGGCGGAAATGAAAGCGCATGTTCCGGACATTGTAAGCGCCTGTGAAAAAGCACTTGCCAGGGGCAAAGCCGACCTGGATTTTTTCCGATTGGACCCCGAGGCCTTCAAGGCCTGCCCTAGTGATTCCATTGATTATGCGATCATGGAAAAAACCGCCAACGGCGCCATGGTGCCCCTGGAAGCAGGCTGGAACGACCTGGGCTCCTGGGAGGCCTTGTGGCAGGTGGGCCGGAAGGACGACCGGCAGAATGTGGTCAAGGGTGATGTGGTGATGGAAGACGTAAGCCATTCCTATCTGCATGCCACCGACCGGTTGATTGCGGCCGTGGGTCTTGAAAATCATATTGTGGTGGAGACCAGCGACGCCATTCTGATTTCACCACGGGAGCGGGTTCAGGATGTGAAGCGTCTGGTGGACCAACTCACCAAACAGAATCGTGTTGAGACCCGCTCCCACCGCAAAGACTACCGCCCATGGGGATATTCTGAAACCATTGCAGCGTCTGAACGCTTTCAGGTCAAACGGCTGACGGTCAAACCCGGCGCCAAACTCTCTCTTCAAAAGCATTTTCACCGGGCCGAGCATTGGATTGTGGTCAAAGGCAGCGCCCGGGTAACCAAGGATGGGGAGCAGTTCCTTTTGGGTGAGGATCAATCCGCCTATATCCCGGTGGGACAGCCCCATCGTCTGGAAAATCCCGGCAAAATCCCCCTGGAACTCATTGAGGTCCGTTCCGGCAGTTATCTGGGGGAAGATGATATTGTGCGCTTGGATGATGTCTACGGACGTTCGGATAAATAGGGGTAACACACAGTCCAGTCACCTCTGCCAGGGCAATCGCGTGCAGTTTTTTTCGGGGTCGGGGTCGGTATCGGTATCGAAAAAATAATTTGGGGGACCCCGCCCCTGTAAAACCAGGGCGTTTTCCCTGCTAACCCCAAGACCCAACACGATGGCCTTTCCGTAGGGGCGGTTCGCGAACCGCCCCTGCACATCGGCAGGACGCCCCGTCCCATCCCGTTGGCGAATTGCCTTTGTGGGGGAAAAGAAAAAACTCGATACCGATTCCGATAGCGACCCCGACCCCGAGAGGCTGGACGGAAGAGACAAAACCAAATCACTCACGAATCCCTTTGTTTTAGTGGGCGATAGTAATCGGGCGATCGCCCTGGCCTCCCTGGGCCTCCCTGCATCGGCCCCTTGACAAGCGCCATTGATAAACGTAGGGTAAATGTATCCAGCCGAATGTCGATACAGGAGTATTTTATGGGAGCCAATGACACGCCCTTTTTAAAAGGTCAGATGCTCATCGCCATGCCGACCCTTATGGACCCGAATTTCATTCGTTCCGTAACCTGCATATGCGAACACACCATGGCCGGAGCCGTCGGCATTGTGATTAATCACCATCATCCCCTGCTCACTGCTGGTGAGATCTTTAAAGAGCTTAAAATAAACTGCATCGACCAAGCGGAAAGCATACCGGTTTTTTTGGGCGGGCCGGTCCATATAGGGGAAATATTTATCCTGCATGGTCCTCCCTTTCATTGGGAAGGATGTCTGCAGATTACGGCAAGCCTGGCTTTGAGCAATACCCGCGATATCCTGGAGGCCATTGCCCTGGGCCGGGCACCCCGTTCCTTCATCATCGCGCTGGGGTGTGCCGGATGGGGCAAGGGCCAATTGGAATCCGAAATTTTGGCCAATGTATGGCTGACCTGCCCGTTGACCGAAACACTGCTTTTTAATTCTCCGATCGAAACCCGCTGGGATGAAGCCATGAAAATGGTGGGGGTTGATCCCGCCTTTCTGTCCGGCACGGCCGGCAGCGCCTGATATGCAACCACAGCCGGGTACATCTGCGGCCGTCTTTCAGCTTCAGCTCTTTATACCGCATGGATGGACGGTGTTTTCTTCTTCCTCATCAGTTAATTTGGAGCCGGATTTGGGTTTTTTTTTCTTTAAGCAAACCTTGTCCTTGCGCACAAAGGCGCACAACTTCGGATTGTAATATTCTTTACAGTTTAAGGGATTATATAATGGACACTCGGGATTTTTTTCTGACATGTATTTCGTTCCTTTTTTTCTCCTTTTCAGGCAACGGTTCTTTTGATATAGCATAAAACCATTAATTTTACAAGGTATTATGTTGGCCGGCCAAAGCACCGATGAATTGGAACAGATTGTAATGACGGAATCATTTCATTCCCAGAAGCAAGTATTATTGGAAATCTGTGAAGCCTTGATGGATCAACTGAAAAGCATCATGGCCCTTCCGGATTTTACCGACAGGCATTTTGTCCAGTGGGAAGCCGCCTGCAAGAGCATCCGCCGCCAATTATCCGAGGAAATTCTGCGGATCGCGGTGGTGGGACCCATTAAATCCGGCAAAAGCACATTTGTAAACGCACTGCTCAAAGGGGATTATCTCAAGCGGGGCGCTGGTGTCGTCACTTCATTTGTAACCCGGGTACGGGAAGGGCAGGATTTAAAGGCTGTTCTGTGCTTTAAAACCTGGGAAGAAATCAATGCGGATATTGCCCAGGCCCTGACGATTTTACCGGCTTGGCACCGGCCCATGGAATCAGAGCCCTTTGACATCCGCCGCAAAAAGGATCGCAGCGAGCTCGCCGAGGCCCTCAATTCCCTGCCGGTTGAAAAGCAGATCTCCCAGAATACCCGCAATTTGAACAGTGTCTTGCTGACTTCCTATCTCAAGGGCTTTGAGCAGATCAAGGCCATGGAATTCCGCGAGAACATGACCATTGAATATGGAGCCGCCCGTTTCAATGAGCATCGGGCCTTTTCCGGCGATGAAATCCTGGCCGTGTATCTGAAGGACATTCAACTGGAAATCAATACGGACAATCGTCTGCAAAACATTGAACTGGCCGATTGCCAGGGCAGCGATTCACCCAATCCCCTGCACCTGGCTCTGATTCAGGACTATCTGCTCACGGCCCATCTTCTGATTTATGTCATCAGCAGCCGTACCGGTCTGCGTCAGGCCGACATCCGCTTCCTTTCCATGATTAAAAAAATGGGGATCATGGACAATATCATGTTCATCGTCAACTGCGATTTTTCCGAACATGAAAACCTGGCCGGACTGGAGGTTCTAATTGGAAAGATCAAAGAAGAATTGGCGCTGATCAAGCCGGAACATGATTTGTTCGTGTTTTCTTCCCTTTTCAACCTGTTTTCCATCGGGCCGGACAAGCTTGCAAGAAAAGACCGACTGCGCTGGGAGCAATGGAAGGAGGAGCAAACCTTTGTGGCTTTTTCAGATCAGGAGACCGGGCGGTTTGTCAAGCGGCTCGAATCCAAATTGATTGGTGAGCGCTATACCCTGTTGCTGAAAAATCATTTGGAGCGCCTGCGCCGGATAACCTCAAACCTCAGCCACTGGTCGGCCATGCGCAAGGATATTCTCTCCGGTGATAAAAACCGTGCCGAAGGCATTCTGCAGAGCCTTAAGGCCCATCAGCAAAAAACCGATCAGCTGGCCGGGATGATGAAAAAAACCTTGGATGGAGCAGCCCAGCAGATCAAAAACAATATTCGAAAAAATGTGGACCGGTATTTTGATACCCGGAACAGCCAGATTGTGGGTGATGTGAACCGCTTTATCCGCTCATTCCGGGCTGATTTCAGTGCGTATGAAGAAGACAAGACGCCGGCCGGCTTCAACCAGGCCCTGTATCTCGCATTTCAGGATTTCAAGCAGGCCCTGGACACCTATATGGCCCAAACCGTCAATCCCGGAATCATCGGTTTTTTGCGGGAGGAGGAAAAGAACATTCATGCGGCCTTTGAGGACGTTGGCCGGCCTTTTGCCGGCATGGTGGAAGACGCCTTGGTGCAGTATGAAAAGCTTGTCAGCGGTTTTGGTATTCCGGTTCAGCAAGCTGACCGCAGCCGCTTTTGCATGGCGGATTTGGAAGCGGTCAAGGCCCTCGCCGGCTTGAAAGTGCCGCCGGCCACAGCCATGATGCGCTATTCGGCCAGAGTCAAGACCGAGGCGTTTGTGCGGCTGGGCTGCTACTCCCTGATCAATCTTTTCCGCAGAATACTGAAAAAGACCGGTCCCGGCCGCGGGCAGGATGCCCATCAGGCCCTGGAAGACGGCATCCGCAGGTTGAAAATGGAAACAGAACAGGCGGTGTTGTTCAATTTCAAAAACTACAAGGAGAATATCAAATTCCAGTACTTGTTCAAACTCGTGGACACCGCCGCCATAGCTCTTTTTCAGCAAATGACGGAAAGATTTGAGGCCTGTCTCATGGATCTTTCGGCCTTGACCGGGCTCCTTACTGAAAAGCGCATTGACAAAGAGCGAATATATCGGTTACTGGAGGAAATCAGCCTCTCGGCCGAGGCTTTAAGTAAAAAAATCATTCACCTGGAGAGCAAGCTGACCCGCATGATGAATTAGATCCGTTTGTGAACGGCGCTTAACAATTTGCCTTCACATGACTATAAATTATTCTTTACATCAGCTCGGGGGGATTGAAATGGGGAAGAGCAAAACGCGAATCATTGCTGTTGCCAATGAAAAGGGTGGCGTGGGAAAAACCGCCATGGTCATTAACCTGGGAGCGGCCTTGTCCCAAAAAGGGTATCAGACTCTGCTAGTGGATATGGATCCCCAACACAACACCACCAGCGGTTTGGGCGCAGAAGTGGATGATGCGGCCCTAAGTGTTTATCATCTGATCAAAGCTGAACAAGATGGGCAGGCCGCTGCGGCCGTGCTGAAAACCAAATGGGAAAAACTCCATCTGATTCCCGCCCATATTGACCTGGCCGGTGCTGAAATCGAACTCATCGATGCAGAAGGCCGCGAGAACAAGCTGAAACAGGCCCTGATGCCGCTCGCGGATCAATATGACTTTATTCTGGTGGATACCCCGCCGAGCCTTTCCCTGTTGACGGTGAATGTTTTTGCCTTTGCCACGGAGCTGCTGGTGCCCTGCCAAACCCAGCCATATGCTTTCCGGGCGCTCACAGACCTGTTCGATACCATTGACACGGTAAAGGAAGAGATCAATCCGGATTTGCGCATTACCGGAATTGTGGCCACTTTCTTTGACCAGCAGACCATCGTCAGCCGTGATATTTTGGAAAAGCTGAAAAGCGTTGCCCCCTACCGGGATTTGCTTTTCAAGACCGTGATCCGCAGCAATACCACCATCGCCGCCAGTTCGGCCGTATGCAAGCCGGTGGTTTTCTACCGCCGGGGAAGCCATGGGGCTGTGGATTATACGGCATTGGCCGAGGAAATGCTGAACCGTCCGGCGCTGTGAACAGAAGTTCAGACAATCGGCGCGCGATATAGCCGCAGGCTGTTGCCCACCACGGATATACTGCTGAAAGCCATGGCCAAGGCCGCCAACATGGGATGAAGTTCGCGCAAGAAGATCGGTATGAACTCAAAGGGTGCCAAAACACCGGCAGCCACCGGCACCAGAATAAGGTTATAACAAAAGGCCCAAAACAGATTCTGGCGAATGGTGCGCATGGTGGCGCGGCTGAGACTGATGGCCCGCTGTACCCCCCCCAGATGCCCGCTGGCAAGAATGATATCGGCGCTTTCGATGGCCACATCGGTTCCGGTTCCCAGGGCAAAGCCAACATCAGCTTGGGCCAGGGCCGGGGCGTCATTGAGCCCGTCCCCGACCATGGCGATACATTTTTGCTCCTGTTGCAGCGCTTTGATTTTCAAAGCCTTGTCTTGGGGCCGGACCTCGGCGATGACGTGTTGGATACCCACTTGATCGGCAATGAATCTTGCGGTTTGAAAATTGTCGCCGGTGAGCATTACCGTCATCAGATCCTGGGCCTGCAGTCTGCTCAGAACCTCGCCGGCTTCCGGTTTCACTGTATCGGCCAAGGCCACCACGGCGCTGATCTGTTGGTCCACGGCCATGGCAATCACGGTTTTTCCCTCTGCGCGCAGCCGTTCAATGTCAGCGCTCACCGGATCCATGGAGATGCCGGAGGCTTTCAGCCATTCCGGTTTGCCCACCAGGACTTCTTTTCCATCCAAAAGGGCCCGCACACCAGCTCCGCCAAAAGCCTCGAAATGTTGAACAGGGGCGGGTTGTATGCCCTTATCCCGGGCAAAGGCCGTCACAGCCTTTCCCAAGGGATGCTCAGAGCCGTTTTCCACCGCCGCCAGCAGAAACAGCAGGTCCTCTGTTTTTTGGTATAAAGGCGGGGACGGTAGAATATCCTTTACGGAAGGTTTTCCTTGGGTGAGTGTTCCGGTTTTATCAAATACGACCACCTCAAGTCCGGCAGCGGTCTCCAGGGCCGCGCTGTTTTTAAACAAGATTCCCTTTTCCGCGCCCTTTCCGGCTCCGGCCATGATGGCGGTGGGAGTGGCCAAACCCAAGGCGCATGGACAGGCAATCACGAGCACCGCCACAAATCGAATCATGGCCGGCACAAAATTTCCCCCCAGCCACCACCACAAGCCAAAGGTGAGCAGGGCGATGAGAATGATCAGCGGAACGAAAACAGCGGCCACGCGGTCCGCCAAGGCTTGAATCGGAGCGCGGCTGCCCTGGGTTTCCTGAACCAGGCGGATGATTTGGGCCAAAACGGTTTCTTTACCCACTTTGGCGGCTTGAATGATCATCAAGCCCATGCCGTTGATGGTTCCGGCCGTGACCGGATCTCCCGGTTTTTTATCAACCGGGATGGGCTCGCCGGTGAGCATGGCTTCATCCACGGCGGAATTGCCTTGAAGCACCACCCCGTCCACTGGAATGCTTTGACCGGGCCGGACCACCAGAATCTGCCCCACCTGAACAGAAGACAACGGCACTTCTTTTTCCATTTCCTCTTCCATGATAAAGGCGGTCTTGGGCCGCAGTCCCATCAATTTGCGAATGGCGCCGCCGGTCTTGCCCTTGGTGCGGGCCTCCAAAAGCTTGCCGAACTTGATCAGGGTTAAGATCACGGCCGCGGTTTCGAAATAGACATGTTCACCCAGGGACGGCAGCAGTAAAACCAGGAGGGAATAGAAATAGGCCACCGAAGCCCCCATGGCCACCAGCACATCCATATTGGCGCTTTTGTTCTTCAGGCTGTTGAAAGCGCCCCGGTAATAATCCCAACCGGTGTAAAATTGCACCGGCGTGGCCAATAGGAGAAACAGCAGATTCATTGAAGTGGAGTGCCGGGCCACGGCGATGAGGTTGAAATCCCGGGCCATGCTCAATAGAAAAAGCGGCAGGGCAAAAACAACTCCCACCAGAAATTTTTTTCGTTGGGTTTGGATTTCGGCTTCCCGGGCCGCCTGTTCAGCATCTTGATCAGTGCCTTCATCTTCCACGGGCACGGCTGTAAAGCCCGCTGAATTCACTACTCCCGCAATATCTTGCAGGTCGGCAAGGGCCGGTGTATATTCCACATAAAGCCGCTCTGCTGCAAAATTGACTGTGGCGGCAACAACGCCCGGCACTTTTTTTTGCACGATGCGTTCTATATTGCGGGCGCAATTGACACAGGTCATACCGCGCAAGGCCAGTTCGGCTTTGCTGTGGGCCGGTTCGGGATCGGCCCCATGAAGCTTGGCGGCGTCGTTGTCAAGCAGACTGTTCATTCCGCCGGATAGTTCATTTCTTTCAGCATCATTCGAATCCGCTCCAGGGTGGCGGGCGCTTCCCATTCCACGGTGATTTCTTTTTTGCCCGGATCACCGGCCACATCCCGAACACCCTTGATGCCGCTTATTTCATCCTTGATGGAGGCCACACAATGTCTGCAACTGATTCTGGGAACGATAAATGTATGTTTTTCCATTTTATTTCTCCTTGGTGAAGGCTGCATGGTTTGGATCATCCTTGAAACGATAATACACCATCTCCGGGATCAAGTAAAAAACATTTGGCTTCGCAGCGCGGCCCTGACCTTTTTTTAGTCTATCCCCTTAACTTTGCCAGATTTTCCCTTGCAAACTCAATGGTCGGGTCCATTTCCAAAGCCATGGCATAATATTGCATGGCCTTTTGCTTTTCCCCCAGGGCGCGATAATTGGAGCCGATATTGGCATAATCAATGGCTGAATTGGGATTCAATCCGAGGACTTTTTCAAAGCAGTGAATGGCTTCTATATGCCGGCCCAGTTTGAAATTGCAAAATCCCATTAAATTGTAAATGTCGGTGCGTTCCTGGTCGAGTCTTTCACCCTGGGCCAGAACATTCAAAGCCTCTTGATATGCGCCCATTTCTTTATAACAAACCCCCATGTAGGAATAGATGCTGGCCTGATCCTGTTCATTGGGCTCAAGGGTCAGGGCCTCCTGGAAGCGAGCAAGGGCCTGGTCCGGCTTTTCCATGGCGAGCAGGCAAGATCCTATGTAGAATTTCAGATAATATTTACCGGGCAGAATTTTTTCCATGGCCTGTAGTTTTGTAAGGGCCGCATCCGGCGGATTTTTTTCCGTTATGATCTTGGCGGAAAACATGCCCACGGAAGTGCCCAGGGCCCGCTCCCGAAAGTGGGCGCCGGGAATGATGGTGTAAAAAGCGGGGATTTCCAGACGCGGATGCATGGTATTGATGACCAGTACTTCCAGTTTGTTTTTGGCCAGGGCCCGTAAGCAATTTTCGATCTCGATTTTGATGTTGTTATGGGAAAGATCCGGCAGCTCGCTGATGGACTTATAAACAGAAGGCCTTGTTATATAATCGGCATCTTCGATTCTGACGAATTTGGGCAGGCCGCTGGCCACATAGTTGGCGGCCGTGTTGAAATCCCCGGCCAGTTGCGCGACTTCGGTCAAGGCCCGGGAAAAGGCCTTTTGGGGATCGGGAGTGGTGCCGGCAGTCCAGACGATTTCACTCTTTGAAGGAAAAGTGGCAGGATCATAGGCCAGCACCCCCACAGTGGGTATGCCGGTGTCAAGGGTAAAGTCGGAAACGAACAGTTGAATGTTCTCTTTGCGGTATTTCCGGAGCATGTCCTTTACCATGGCATCCGTGGCGGAATCCGGGATGATTCCGGGAACAGGCAACTGCTGATGACTCACCAGAGCGGAAACGTGGCGCTCCACAATTTCGCAGATTCCCTGCAACAAGGCTTCCTCCACACAATTGCCGGCCGAGGGCCCGTTGAATTCATTGATGGTGAAGAACCAGTCAAAGGGGATCAATACCTTTTCATTTCTGGTAAGATTGAAGCCCCAAGTCCATTTCAACGGCAAATCTTCAAAAATCCCGCGGGCCGCCTCCAGCTCCGGGGATTCGTCATGAACCGAGCGGGCGATCATTTCAAAGGGCAGCGCATCCTTTTGAACATTGCGGAAAGTATCGGTGATAAAATTATTTGGATTGTTGCAGAATGAAAAAAAACTGAAGCGCTCGGCCAGCTCCATGACGGCGCTGGCTTCGGCTTGCCGGGGCGTGGCCCCTTTTCCCATCTGTTTTTTGGTTCCGGTGACTTTCAAGGCATCCCTTCCGCACAGGCTGAAATATACCGGAATATCGAGTCTGCCGTTATCGATCCGCACCGTCTTTTCAAGGATGTGCAGATCCTGTTGCTCCAACTTATGCTTGAAACGCGCCACGGTCTGTTCCGGTGACATGATTTTATCCTGATCAAGGGTGTAGCCTTTAAATGCGTCTTTAATATGGATGTGTGATTGCATCTGCTCCTCCAGGGCCTGCTCTGGGCAGTATTGCACCGCCGGATGCGGCGCCTGTTTTGTTAAATACATCCGGTTGTAAGAATTAAATTGACCGCCTTCCGGCAATCTGTTATGGTCACCGGACGAAATTGTTGGGGATGTAGCTCAGCTGGGAGAGCGCGGCGTTCGCAATGCCGAGGCCAGGGGTTCGATCCCCCTCATCTCCACCAGCAAAAATTTTCACCCGTTGATGGAAATCAGCGGGTTTTGTATTTTCATAAAAAACGGCGCTGAAAAAAACAACCACTCACAAAGTTGTTCCCTTTGTGAGTGGTCTTAATAAAAATCCTGGTTTCCCCAGGCTGGCTGCCGTTCAGTTGTTCAACGGACTAGACTTTGGCATAAACCCCTTTGCGGACAGCCTTGATCATTCCTCGCTTTTTGGCTTTATAAATGATATTGGCAATCTTTTTGGCGTTGAAACCGGTGGTATTGATTAGGGTAGTGGTGTCCATGCCGTCTCTGCTCTTGCCGATCTCATCCATTACTAGGTTGAACGCGGTGGCATCGGCTGCGGCTGCGGCCTTTGGAGACGCCTTCTTGGCAGCGGCCGGTGCTTTGGCTTTTTTTACAGCGGCTTTGGCTTTTGGCTTGGCGGCCGGCGCTTTTGGCTTGGCCGCTGCTTTGGCCTTGGATTTTCCTTTGGCCGTTTCCTTCTTGGCTAAATCGTCCACTTTCTTTGACAGTGTATCGATCCTTTTGGCCAATGCTTTTAATCCGTCGGAAATGGTCTTCAAAAAATTTTCGATCTCTTTCATCACATGCTCCTCCTTCCATTACTTGAATAAGCGGTTAACACGATCACTATATGCTTCCGACAACTATCTATTGCTTCATCGTGATGGGGTATCCTTATGTCATATATAACTTAGCATGATTATACGAAAACGTAAAATGTAAAAAATAAAAATTTGAAAAAAAATGAAACATAGTACAAAAAATCAAATCCGCGGACGCTTCTTATGGCTTACATTTGCGTTCATCGGGTTTGGCTTGACATTTGGGCTTCAATCGGTGTACTACAATGGAACAGCTATATAAAATCAGTGCGTTATGTTAATAGTTCTACCCATAGGAAACGGCTTGCCGGCCGATAATAGAAAGAAGGTTTGATCCATGGCAAAACGGATAGCTACTGTGGAGCGCCAGACAGCAGAGACCCAGATTCAAATCACCCTTCATCTGGACGGTAAGGGTGAAAATCAGATTACAACCGGAATACCGTTTTTCGACCACATGCTGACGCTTTTCTGCGTGCATGGTTTTTTTGATTTGGATGTGAAAGCCAAGGGGGATCTAGAAGTGGATTTGCACCATACTGTGGAAGATGTGGGGCTGGTATTGGGGGAAGTACTGAGCCGCGCCTTGGGTGATCGCAAAGGGATTCGCCGCTACGGCCATGCGGTCACTCCCATGGACGAGACCTTGACCGCTGTGAGTATAGATCTTTCCAATCGTCCATTTTTGGTTTATCATGTTCCTGCTGATGTAAAAGCCTCCGGTGCTTTCAATTTACCGTTAGCCGGCGAGTTTTTCCGGGCCTTTGCCAATAAAGGCGGCTTGAATCTGCACATCAATATCCAATACGGTGAAAATGAACATCACATGATCGAGTCTGTTTTTAAAGCCCTTGGCCGGGCATTGCAACAGGCGGTGACCGTGGATAACCGGGTGGCGGCTTATCGTTCATCAAAAGGAGTGCTTTGATTATTCGTGATGATTTGCTTCTTTGGGCTGCGGCGGCCTTGCTCTTGCTTTTCGGAAGCTGGGGCTGCACGGCCATGGCCCCCCGGCCTCCGATTACAGCCGAAAAATCCATCCGGAAAATAGTGGTTTTTCCGTTTCAACTTCCGCCGGATACGGCCGATAAAAATGCTTGCCTGCGGTGCCCCATCTGTGGTCGAGTATATCGATCCGGTTTTGTGGCCCCCATCATCGGCCCCCAGTTGACCACCCAACTGGTGGAGCGCTTGCAACAGGTGAAGACCTTGACCGTTGTGGGGATCGAGGCCGGTGAAAAAGAGCGCTTAAAGGCCACGGTCTGCGATTTCGGAGCTGAAATGGATATACAGGCCCTGCTGCAGGCCGGCCAAAGCCGCAACGCCGACGGTGTTCTAATAGGATATATTTTCCGCTATGAAGATCGGCAAGGCTCGGATTATGCTGTTTCATCGCCGGCCTCGGTGGCATTTGATCTTCATCTGATCAGCGTACCGACCGGTGAAGTTGTATGGCAGGCGGCTTTTGACCAGACCCAGGCGGCGCTGAGCGATAATTTGTT
Organism: Desulfosudis oleivorans; assembly: GCA_020723325.1. Lineage (GTDB taxonomy): Bacteria > Desulfobacterota > Desulfobacteria > Desulfobacterales > SURF-7 > DYJD01. Next base: position 348,168 of record DYJD01000001.1, read on the forward strand.
CAATATCGACACATTCATTCAAAGAAAGGGGAGATGGGTGTCGGCCGATGAATTGGCAGCAGAAGGTCTTGCCGGTTTGTTGGACACCCATATGGAGCCATGATTGTCATACCGGCCATTGATCTTAAAAACGGTAAATGCGTTCGTTTGTTGCAGGGACGCATGGATGCGGAAACCATTTTTTCAGACGACCCTGCTGCCATGGCCCAGAAATGGGCTGATGAAGGCGCCCAATTGATTCATTTGGTGGATCTGGACGGCGCCATAGATAAACAGCCGCGCAACCTTTCGGCCATTAAGGCCATCATGGCTGCTGTGCGTATTCCGGTTCAAGTGGGCGGCGGCATCCGCAACATGGATACCATCAAGATGTATCTGGATTCAGGGGTTGCCCGGGTAATCATCGGCACAGAAGCCATCCGCAACCCGGAACTGGTGCATGGGGCCTGCAAAAAATATCCGCAAAAAATCATTGTGGGAATTGATGCCCGCAATGGGCGTGTGGCCATTGAAGGCTGGACTGAAACCACTACCACCACAGCCGTGGAACTGGCCAAGCAGTTTGAAGATGCCGGTGTGGCCGCCATCAATTTTACTGATATCCACCGGGACGGGATGCATTCCGGTCCGAACCTGGAGGCCACCAAACAGTTGGCCCAATCCGTATCCATCCCGGTAATTGCTTCCGGTGGTGTTTCCACCATCCAAGATATCCGGAATCTGTTGCCGCTTGCAGCCTTTGGGGTAACCGGTGTCATCACCGGCCGGGCGCTTTATGAGGGTACCCTGCGTTTAGGGGAGGCGCTTGAGTTGTGTGCTTCATCAATTTAAGCTTGACAAACATCCATTAAGAAAATATGTTTCAACATTTTCATCCCGAATCCGATGTGGAGGATACTCTCTTTGACGGGTTCCATTGCAGAAGAAAAAATTAATGCTATTCGGAACGTAGCCGATATAATTGATATCGTTTCGGAAACGGTTTTACTGAAAAAGGCCGGGGCAAATCATATCGGCCTTTGTCCATTTCATTCGGAGAAAACCCCCTCCTTCACAGTACGACATGATAAACAGATATTCCATTGTTTTGGCTGCGGCATAGGAGGGGATGTTTTCAGTTTTTTGATGAAAAACGAGGGTATTTCCTTTCCAGAGGCGGCTCGAAAGCTTGCCCGCAGATATGGGATTGAGATACCGGATCGCTCTTTCTCGCCTGAACAAGACCGGCTTATTCGTGAACGGGAAGAGCTTTTGGCCGTGAATCAAATCGCCATGGAATATTATCATGGGATTTTGCTGGAGCAGACCGCCGGTAAAAAAGCCTTGGCCTATCTCACCGGCAGGGGGATCAGTACCGAAACAATCCAAAAATTTCGCCTGGGATATGCACCGGCAGGCTGGGATCAGCTTGTCAAGTTTCTTGGCGGAAAGCGCTTGTCATTAAAAAGCGCCGAGAACGCTGGGCTGATAACCGCCAAACAAAACGGTTACTATGATCGCTTCAGATCCCGGATCATGTTTCCGATTATGAATATCAGTAACCAGGTCATCGCCTTTGGCGGTCGGGTCATGGATGATGCGCTCCCCAAATATCTCAACTCACCGGAGACACCGATATTTCATAAAAGCCGTACATTGTACGGCCTGCATCTTGCCAAAAAAAAATGCCGGGAATCGGATTCCATCTTTATCGTGGAAGGGTATATGGATTTTCTGGCTTTGTTCCAGGGTGGAATCGAAAATGCGGCAGCGACATTGGGAACAGCCATGACCTCCGAGCATATCCGCAGCCTTAAAGGCTTTGCAAGCAAAGCCATCCTGGTTTACGATTCGGATCAAGCCGGACTCAAGGCTGCCCAGCGCAGCATTGCGGTCATGAATAAAGATCTGAAGGAATCCCGCATCCTGGTGCTTCCGGCCGGCTATGATCCGGATTCCTATATAAAGGAATTCGGCCCCCGGGAGTTCCAGCGTCACGCGGAAAAAGCCTTGGGGGTTTTTGAATTTTTAGTGGAATCCGCCGTCAAAAAGCACGGTCTTTCCATAGAGGGCAAGCTGCGGGTGATTGCCGAGCTGGAAACCTATCTGGTTTCCGTAAAGGATTCCCTGGACCTGGCATTGTACAGCAAGGAGCTGGCCGAAAGAATCCAGGTGGATCAGCAAACAGTCCTGGATGCCATGCGGCGCAGGCTGCAATCAAAAGAAGGCCCGAGACCGGCGGCAATCCAGGCGGCGGATTCAAGAATGCCTGAAGGCGCGCTGCGCCAGGCCGTGCCCAGGAACCGGATGGAGCGTCGGATCATTGCCAAGATGATTCAGTTTCCGGAAAAAACAATTCCTTTGATTGAATCGGAAAATGTCCTCAATTATTTTGAAGATCAAATTCTCAAGAGTATCGGCACCGGCATTATGACCTGCAATGGCAGCGGGGCACGGAAAACGGCCCAGTTGCTCGGGGAAACGGCTAATCCTGAGCAACGCCGTTTGATCACCTCGCTGGCCATGGGAGAGGAGCCATTTCATGCCGAAGGCTGGTGTCGATTGATCAGGCAATTCATTGAGAGCCATAAAAAACATCTTGGAAAAGCATTGTCGAAAAAAATCAAAGAGGCGGAAGCAGCCCATGACCAGGAAGGCCTAATCCGACTCCTTACGGAAAAGCAACGCCAGATCAGCGAAAAACAGCTCAAACCGAAAGACGCGTCAGGAGGCAAACGTTTATGACCAAAAAAACCGCCGAAAATCGAGAATCCTCCAGTCCAAAAACTGAAAATCAAATCAAGGCGGCACAAAAAAAGGCCCTGGAAAACCTGATCCAAAAAGGGAAGGATGAAGGGCAGTTGACCTATGATGAAATTTATGAGGCCCTGCCGGAAGACCTGATGTCTCCGGAAAAAATCGATGATACCCTCATGATATTTGATGATATGAATATCCAGATCATGGATAATAAAAAAAGGAATCTGACCAGCAAGGCCAAATCCGCCCACAGCAAAGCCTTTGTGAATGACGATGTGCTCAATGCCTCGGTTTCCGATTTCGGATCCGTGACCGATCCAGTAAAGATGTATTTGCGCGAAATGGGTCTTGTCACCCTGTTGAGCCGTGAAGGTGAAATCACCATTGCCAAGAAAATCGAGGAGGGTGAGCAGGATGTTTTAAAAGCCATGCTGGAAACCACCATCGGGGTTGAGAGCATCATGGCCCTGGAAGATAATATTGAAGTGGGCAATCTGCGGGCCAAACATGTTTTGCGGGATGTGGACGAAGGCGATACCTATGTGGATGAAGTGGCTCAAATCGAAAATTTTTTGGAGACCATCCGCACCATCAAGACCTTGGACATGGAAAACCGTGAGCTGCGCAAAAAACTGTTCAACCTGAACCGGATGTCCGACGAACAGCGCAAAACCCGCCGGGCCATTACACGTCGAACCAACAAAATTTTCGATCTCCTGAAAGACTGGCGTTTTGAAAGCAATATAATTGATCGCATTGAAAACAAGATCAAGGCGAACATTGATTGGTTTGACAACATGAATAAAATCATGACCAAGCATGCTGACTCGTTTAATACGCCCATCACCGAGTTCCGTGTTCAACTGAAATCCCAGACGAATTTTGTCAAATGGGGCGCACAGAACAGTAATCTAAAAAGAGATGAGCTCACCACCACATTTCATGAATGTGTAGATATTCAACAATGCATGCGCCAACGCACCCTTTCCCTAAAAGCCAATAGCCGTACCTTGAAGCGCATCATGACCAGTGTGGAGGACGGTCGGCACCGCGCCAAATTGGCCAAGAAGGAACTGATTCGCGCCAACCTTCGCTTGGTGGTCAGCATTGCCAAGAAATACACCAACCGGGGCTTGCAATTCCTGGATCTGATCCAGGAGGGCAATATCGGTTTGATGAAGGCGGTGGATAAATTTGAATACCGCCGTGGATACAAATTCAGCACCTATGCCACCTGGTGGATCCGGCAGGCCATCACCCGGGCCATAGCCGACCAGGCCCGCACCATCCGGATTCCGGTGCACATGATCGAAACCATCAATAAATTGATCCGAACCTCCCGTTATCTGGTTCAGGAATTGGGACGGGAGCCTTCCCCGGAAGAAATCGCCATGAAGATGGAAATCCCGCTGGACAAGGTCCGGCGGGTGTTGAAAATCGCCCGGGAGCCGATTTCCCTGGAAACACCCATCGGCGAGGAGGAAGATAGCCATTTGGGCGATTTTATCGAAGATAAAAAATTCATGTTGCCCTCGGATGCCGCGGTCAGTATGAACCTGGCCGAGCAAACGCGCAAAGTCCTGGCCACCCTCACACCCCGTGAGGAAAAAGTGCTGCGCATGCGCTTTGGGATCGGTGAAAAGGCCGATCATACCCTGGAAGAAGTCGGCAAGGATTTTGCCGTGACCAGGGAAAGGATCCGTCAAATCGAGGCCAAGGCCCTGCGCAAATTGCGACATCCCACCCGCAGCAAAAAGCTGAAGAGCTTTATTGATTCATAGGGCTTGACAAAAAAGGGATATGCAGATAGGAAACCAAGGTTCCATGATCAAAATGGCGGGCCCATAGCTCAGTTTGGTAGAGCCACCGGCTCATAACCGGTCGGTCCCTGGTTCGAGCCCAGGTGGGCCCACTTTTTATTGTAAAGAAAAGAAATGATGAAACCAGCGATCATAAGTCAAGGAGCCATCTGATATGGATGGCGCTGATAATCCATCTGAAAAAGGCGTGGGGGCTTGCCCTCGCGCCTTTTTGCTTTTGGGTTTTCCGGGCAGAGGCAGATTTTTAAGGAGGAAGCGATGACCACCGCCAGGATCAGGGATATCATGGCACTCATGAATACCATTGCCGCGCCTGCCCTGGCAGAGCAATGGGATAATGTGGGGCTTCAGGTCGGTCATCCGGATGGGGCCGTTCAATCCATATGGCTGGCCCTGGACCCTTCACCCCTGGTGGTGGAAGCAGCCTGCCAGGCCCATGTGGATCTGCTGATCACCCACCATCCTTTACTGTTGAAACCGATTCCAACCATTGATTTCAATTCCGTCACCGGCAAGATCATTTTTCAGGCCGCTCGGCATGACCTGGCCATATTCTCAGCCCATACCAATCTGGACAGTGCGGTGGAAGGCATCAACCATGTCCTGGCGGAAATCATTGGATTGGAAAAGCCGGCGCCGATGGTTTCTGCTGCTGTTGAAGAAATCGTAAAACTGGTCCTGTTCGTTCCCCTTGATTTTGAAAGCCGGATTCTGGAAGCCCTTTTTCAAACCCCGGCCGGCAGGATCGGCGCATATTCCTGTTGCAGTTTTATCGGTAAAGGCGAAGGTACTTTTCTCCCTGGATCGCAAAGCAAACCATTTAGCGGCGAAGCCGGTCGACTGAGCCGTGCAGCGGAAGTCAGAATCGAAACCATTGTGCCGGCCAAGGCCGTTGCCCAGGTTGTTGCCCATGTTAAAAAACATCATCCCTACGAGACCATGGCCTATGACATATATCCCCTTGCGCCTGTTTTGGAAGGCGCCGGCATGGGGCGCACAGGTAGTCTTGGACAGCCCATGGATCTTGCGACCTTGTCGTTATCTTTAAAAAAAAAATTACATCTGCCCACGGTTCGCATTGCCGGCCGGAAAGATTTGCCTGTCAAAACCGCGGCGGTATGTTCCGGTAGCGGTTCATCACTTGTCAATCGGTTTTTGTCTTTGCCGATTGATGTTTTCATCAGCGGGGATTTCCGTTATCACGATGCCAGGGCCATTGAAGAGGCCGGTCGCGGATTGATTGATATCGGCCATTTTGCGTCCGAGCATTTGATTCTGAACCATTTGGCGGCCAGGCTCGGCCGGGAGGTCGCTGATAAGGATTTTTCCGTGCAGGTGGATGTTTGTCCCCTGGAAAAGGATCCTTTTCAGATCCTATAAACCCAATTGAATACGAATGGATGGGAAACATGTTGACAGTAACCAAAAATCAAATTGAAACCTTGGTGCAACTCCAACAGATTGATGTTGAAAGCCGACAAATCCGTTCGAAACTGGACAGCCTTCCTGGAAAACAGGCCCAACTGGATTCCGAGCTTCGGGAATATGAAAGCAGAATCGCCGAAAGGATCACGGCCCTTGCTGAATTGAAGAAAAAATATCGGGCGCAAGAAGCCGATGCCAAAGTCAATCAAGCCCAAATCAAAAAGAGCAATGAAAAATTGCCGTCGGTGAAAACAAATAAGGAATATCAAGCCATCCTGAAGGAAATCGAGGACCTCCAGAAAAAAAATTCGGCCATTGAAGATGAAATGCTCATGAGCCTGGAGCTAATGGAAAAGGAGGAACAGGCCCTTGCAAAGGAACAGGCCGCATCTGAAAAATTGAGAACGGAAATCCAAATGGAAAAAGCCGAGCTTGAGCAAGAGTTTCAAAAGGAATCGGCGCGGCTTGCCGGCTTGCTTGAAAATTGGGAAAAGGTATGCGGTCTGGTTCCGGAAAAATTGCTGGCCCGTTTTCATCAGGTTCGCAAACAGTCCGCAGGTCTTGCCATTGTTGTGGTGCAGGACGGGGTTTGCAAGGGCTGCCACATGAATATACCGCCGCAGCTTTACAATGAATTGCAGCGTGCCAATGCCTTGAAATTTTGTCCCTGGTGTCATAGAATGATTTATTGGAATGGGATTGCCCGGTCAGAGCCGTCCAGGCGATCGCCGGATCAGGTAAGCTGAGCCGGAGGAAAGTCCGAACACCGCAGAGCAGGGTGCTCCATAACGTGGAGTCACGGCGACGTGAAGGAAAGTGCAACAGAAAGCATACCGCCCGGGAAATGCCGAGGCTGCTGAAGCAGGGATTTCCAGGGTAAGGGTGAAAAGGTGCGGTAAGAGCGCACCAGTTCTCCGGGTGACCGGAGAAGCTTGGTAAACCCCACCCGGTGCAAGACCAAATAAGAAAGCGCTGGAGGGCTGCTCGTCCGAGCTTTCGGGTAGGTCGCAAGAGATGCCGGGCAACCGGTATCCAGAGATGAATGATCGCCGCCGGCTGCAGGGTAACCTGCAGCCGGAACAGGATTCGGCTTATGGACGGCTCCGGCCGGTTTTTTTAAAACCTGAACAATAATGAGACCCTGATGCCTAGCACGATGGTGAATATCAAAGCTTGTGATATAACTTTTGGAGAAAAAATTCGCATTTACTCCCACGATTATTTAAAAACTTGCGTTTATATTTCCTCCATTGACTCCCCCCAATATGTTTTCACCAAAAAGCTGTATTCAAAACTGATCGCCTCTTCCCAATTACTGGAGGATTTTCTTGATTTTCATGGGGCCAAGAATAATTCCAACTGGTATTTTTACCGCGAGTTGTCGGCGGCCGTGCGCCATTTATGCCTGGCCGGCTATTCCCAAAAACATATCGCCACCCGCTTGCTGTTCTATGATTTGCCGGATACCGAGACTTTTGCCATGGAAGGTGAAAAAACCCTGGCCTTTTTCACTAGTACCCTGACTAAACTGGCGCCGGTTATTTTGGAAGAGGCTGTCCGTCTCAACATTCCCTTGCCCCAGGATCAATACCGGGAGGAGGATTTTCCCAGTGTTTTAACCAGTGAAATGCTGGAGTATGACATTGATGACGAAGACAAGGACCAGCAGAAAAAGAGCATTGTAAAAATTGCCAGTGAATTCCTAAGCATTGCCGGAAATTTCGATCAACTGGGCTTTTATGAACCCTATGATTATGAAGCCATAAGGGAAATCGTCCCGGATAAAGTGAATGAAGTGGAAATCCGGCGCTTTGAAATGCTGGTTCATAATCTCCAGTCATCCTTTGACACCTATGTCATCCATGGCGGATATCGCTTCGGCAATCGCAAATTGAAACAGTTACGCGGCCATTTTTCGATTGTTTTTCATATCTTACAGATTATCGGGCGCTTGCTGCATTTTTATGAGCGCCATCTGCTGGAAAGGGGCTACAAGAATATCTACAAACAAGTTCGTGAACGTTTGTCCGGTTTGATCAACACCCAAATGCTTTTGGATTGTACCATCAACTTCGGCCTTTTTTATGCCTGTCGCTTCTTGTCTGAAGGGAAAAAAATCGCCCGTGATATTTTGAATGAAAATATCGAGCGGGGTCGAATTGTGGTGGGAATTCCGGTCAAACTTGGTTTTCACAGCCGCCCCAGCCTGCTTGTGGCCAAAATCGTTCAACATTATGGCGGTCAGGTGGAACTATGCGTAGGCACCGACCGTTTTGATGCCAGCAGTGTATTGGATATCCAGTGGGCCGGGGGCAAGATACACAAGGAAGGGATTACCCAGGTTGTGTTTGAAGGCGACAACCGCGCCTTGAAAGATATTGAGATATTGGCCGGGGTGAATTATGGAGAAGATACCATGGGGAAGGGGCTGCAGCTTCCCAGGGAGCTGAATTATTTGCGCTGATGCTTCAAATTTGTCGGCCGGCGCCGTGATTGTGGCCGGCGGGTCGGGAAAGCGCATGGGCTCCCAAACCCCTAAGCAATTTCTCAACCTGGACGGCCTGCCCATTGTAACCCATACCATCAGAGCCTTTCTGGCCTGTCCGGCCGTTGCGCGCATTATCCTCGTTGTTCCCGTCGCGGATTTCGAGTTTTGCCGAACCCACATCATACCGTTTTTCGGCTCTGCTGCAAAGATTGCCTTGGCCGCTGGCGGCCGTCAGCGTCGGGATTCGGTGTACGCCGGTTTAATGGCCCTTGAAGGCAGTCAGGGGCTGGTGGTCATCCATGACGCTGTCCGGCCCTTTGTCCGGCCGGAAATCATCACAGCCTGCATTGCCGGCGCGCATCAATGGGGGGCCTGTATTGCGGGCCTTCCGATGCATGATACCCTGAAAAAGATTGAAAATGATTTCATTGCCGGCACCGTGGATCGAACAGATGTCTGGCTGGCCCAAACCCCCCAGGCATTTCACTATGATCTTATTCGAAAGGCCCACGAATTCGCCAAAGCAGAAGAAATTGACGCCACGGATGATGCCTCACTGGTGGAAAGATTGGGCCATCCGGTGAAAATGATCTTCGGCAATCGCACCAATATCAAAATCACCACCCCGGAAGATCTTGTTTTTGCCAACATCCTGATTTCCATGTTGAAGTCAAATGCAAATGTAGTCAAATGAGTTCACAAACCCCCCAGGGATCGTTTTCCGCTCTGACTTTGTTTTTTCACACGGAAAATTTTCCTTGGATATGGGCCTTGGAAATATAATATAATACATAATAAATTCATATTATTATTTTACTTTTGGCAGGGCCAAGGCAAGTTATTAAAAAAAAGCGTGAGCTTTTTTTATTTGACAATATGAACGCCTCTCCCCTATAAAAACAATGTTTACATAAGGTTTTTTTAAATAGGACAATGGCTGTCCGCAATGGGGCATGGGTAAATACATTTTGGGGGATAAATGCAAACCTGAATACAGGTCGGCGCACTAGATTTTCCGCTATATGATGAACAAGACGATAAAATCAAAAAAAACAGAAAAGTGGGCGGAGCGCCGCAAACATAAGCGTTATAAGGTCCAAGAGGGAGTATTTGCAGTGCTGGGGCCGCATACCGCCAAAATGGGCAAAGTCATTGATATCAGCAGCGGCGGCATTGCTTTTTATCATAAGGACAGCAAGGCATCCATTGAAAAGGATCATGAAGTTTCCATTCTTTTTGACAACAATCAAACCAACGGCAATTACGGTCCTTTGAAATTCCAGGCCACCATTATTTCCGAAAGACCTCTGGGCAGCGAGCGCATGCCCAACGCCACTTGTCGCTGCGGCCTGCAATTCAAGAATCTCACCTATTATCAAAGGGCTTGGCTCATGGAATGTATCCAAAAATACACCCTGGCTGAAAAAGGGGGGCCTTCTGGCAGACGGCGGTGATCTTCCTTGTCAGGACGGTATGATCAGCCGATTGATGATCAGTCCGTTGAAGCTGAATTCAGAACTGGAGACAAACAGCCAGCCCAGTTGATGTCCGCATTTGCCGCAGGCCGCAAAACGCCAGCGAAATCCTCGAAACCAACTCCATTCAGAAGTGGGCACGCCGGAATACAGACAGCCTTTTGCTGTTTTATAACAAGCGATTTCAAAGATGATGCCCTGGGGATTGGCAAAGGCATGCTGATGGGCGCCTTGTATCGCCAGTTGCTCCGAAGCATTGGTAATCACCTGATAGCAGTTCCCGCAAAGAACGGCATCCTGTTCTTCCGCTTGTCGGCCGGGTCCGGATTGTTCGGCCAAGACCGGAGCAATCAGCGGTTGCTCTTTGGTTGATTTGGCCCTGATCGTAAAATCCAATGCTTGTGTCGGCATATCACCCTATTTGACCGAACCGGGACAAGCGCTTCAGGCTTGGGGACCGGCGCTGATTTGTCCACAATTCAGGCGCTGCAAAACCCCCAGGGTTTTCACACGGGGTAATTCCTGAAAAAGCCCGGAGGCCAGGGCCAGTTGATAGACCTGAAAGGGCGCTTGCCCGCCTTGGGCAGGATTTTCAAAAATATCATGAATTAATAGATAGCCGCCCGGTACAATGTGCTGGGCCCAGCAGCTATAGTCAGTGAAAGCGGTTTCATAGGAATGGCCGCCGTCGATGAACACCAGGCCTAGGGGCGTGGCCCATGCGCGGGCCGCGATTTGGGACCGGGCGACAATAGGAACCACGGTGTTTTCCAGGCCCCAGGCAGAGATGGTCCGGCGGAAATGGTTCAAGGTGTCCACCTGAAACAGATCATAGTTGAAAAGACTCGGATCAAAATATTCTTCACCGGGTTGTTGCTCTTCCGATCCGCAATGATGATCAATGGAAAATAAAATTCCTTGGTTTTCCAGGCAGGCGGATCCAAGATAAACAGCGGATTTGCCGCAATAGCTGCCGATCTCCAGGCAAGGCCCCAGGCGGCTGGCCTTTTTTGCTATCTCATAGAGCTGCATCCCCTCAACAGGGTCTAGAAATCCCTTCACCTGGCTGAGCAGCGCGGCTTCACATTTCATCATAATTCCTCACCAGCACTTCCCTTGGTTTGGCACCGTCGGATGGTCCCACGATGCCTTCAATCTCCATCATCTCAATGATACGCGCAGCCCGGTTGTAACCGATGCGCAAATGGCGCTGAACCATGGAAATGGAGGCCTGTCTGGTTTTGGTGACCAGGGCCACGGCTTCATCATAGCGCTCATCATGTTCTTCGCTTTCAAGGCCTTCCTCGACTTTTGCCGGGGCCTCGGTGACCGTCGCGTCATATTCCGGCGGTTTTTGGTTTTTCAGAAAATCGATCACCCGGGCGATTTCATCTTCAGAAATATAGGCCCCGTGGATACGCTGCAATTTGGCCGTACCCGGCGGCAGATAGAGCATATCCCCGCTTCCAAGGAGATTTTCAGCGCCGTTGGAGTCAAGAATGGTGCGGGAATCGGTTTTTGAGGAAACCTGAAAAGAAAGCCGGGTGGGAAAATTGGCTTTGATCACGCCGGTCAAGACATCCACTGAAGGCCGCTGGGTGGCCAACACCAAATGGATGCCGGCGGCCCGCGCCATTTGGGCCAACCGGGTCAAGCCCACTTCCACATCCCGGGAAGAGACCATCATGAGGTCGGCCAATTCGTCGATGATGATGACAATATAGGGCAGATGCTCGCCGGCCGCATCTTTGTTATCGGCTTGCTCTTTGTTGAATTTTTTATTGTACTGGGAAATATTCCGGGTCTGTTTTTCGGAAAGCAGCTGATAGCGGCGTTCCATCTCCCGCACGGCCCAAAAAAGGGCATTGGTGGCCAGCTTCATGTCGGTCACCACCGGCGTGATCAAGTGGGGAATGCCGTCATATACGGAAAGCTCGATCCTTTTGGGATCCACCATGATCAATCTCACATCCTCGGGTGTGGCTTTATATAATAAGCTGGTGATCATGGCATTCAAGCCCACGCTTTTCCCCGCGCCCGTGGCACCGGCAATGAGCAGGTGCGGCATCTTGTCCAATTCCGCCACCACCGGCTGGCCCACGATATCTTTGCCGAGACACAAGGTCAGCTTGGATTTGGATTTGTTGAAATCCTCGGAGGCGACGATTTCTTTAAAACTTACGGTTTCCCGGGTGGCATTGGGAATCTCGATTCCGATGGCGTCTTTGCCGGGTATGGGCGCCACGATGCGGATGCTGATGGCGCGCAGGGCCAGGGCCAAATCATCTGTGAGATTTACGACCTTATTGATTTTAATACCCGGTGCCGGCTTGTATTCAAAGGTGGTGATGACCGGCCCGGGATAGACCGCCACCACCTTGCCGTGCACACCGAAATCCTCCAGTTTTTTCTCCACCAGCAAGGACTGTTTGCGCAGGTTTTCATCATCAATGGTGTCCGGCCGGGCGGGCGGATCATTCAGGAATTTGATGGGCGGCAGGCTGAAGTCCCTGCTTGCGCGCATGAATGCAAATTCCTCTTGTTGGAGTTTGGGAATCTCTTTTACCGGTTTGGGCGGCGGCGGCTGTGGTTGAATCTTGATTTCGGGGATTTCTTTTGTTTCCCGCATGGACTGGGTTTTGATACGATTTTTTCTTTTTTCCTTGCGGGCCTTTATAATTTGTGCCAGGGCGATCAAACGCTCCACCAGTCTGTGCAGGATCCGATAGCAAACCACGGCAAAGCGGGTGGGTGAAAAACCAAAGGATAAATGCAGGCCGATGATGATCCAGGCTGTCAGAATCAGAAAGGCGCCGGTGGCTTTGGTGTAAGCCCTGAGAAAATCCCGCAAGGCAAAGCCGATGCCGCCGCCGGCGCTGTACACGTCACCGAATAAGGCGTAATAATTCTGCCCCAAGGCAGCCAAGGCTCCGGTGCTGATTACAAGCAGCAGGCTTCCTGAAAGAAAGGGCAGGGTCGTGCGGTTGCTGGGCTGTTTGAATAAGGATAAGATGGACAAGGTCAACAGCACCGGCAGCCAAAACGCACCCAATCCGAACAGGCCGATCAACAAGCCGGAAAAATGGGCACCCAGTAGTCCGAACCCGTTTTGGATTGATCCCACCGCCTTGGCATGGTGCAAGGAGGGATCATCCGGACTATAGGTCAGAAGGCACACCAACGTAAATAAAAGAAGAAAGAATAATAATATGCCGCGGAGTTCTTTGCGCATTTTTTTTGTTGCCGTTTTACCGCAGCCGCCGATCAGAGTTCCAAAATAATTGGAATGATAACCGGCCGTCTGCGGATGGTAAAGTAAAAATATTGCCGCAAGGCGGTCTGCAATTTTGTACGAATCACTTCCGCCCGGTTGGGCACTTCTGCTCCCACGTCCTCAACGATCTCCAAAATCACACATTGGGCATCCTCCAGGAGATGACCGGTCTCGGTCCAAAAAACAAAGCCCCGGGACATGATTTCCGGCCCATAGCTCACGGTTCCGGTTTCTTCATCAAATACCAGGGTGACGATGACAAGGCCGTCTTCGGACAGGCTGCGCCTTTCCTTCAACACGCTGCGACCCACGTCACCGATGCCTTTACCGTCCACCAGCACCCGCCCGGTCATGACACTGTCGCCGATGCGCCCGCCGTTTTTCGTGAATTCAATGGTCTGGCCGTTTTCAGCCAACAGGATTCGCTCTTTGGGAATTCCGGATTGTTCAGCCAGGCGGGCATGGAGCAACAAATGGCGGTACTCGCCGTGTATGGGGATAAAGTAGTTCGGCTTTGTCAAACCGATCATGAGTTTTAATTCTTCCTGAAAAGCATGTCCGGATACATGGATATCGGAAATTTTTTCATACATGACATCAGCGCCGCGCCGATACAAATTGTTGATGATGTTTGTAATCGCCTTTTCATTGCCGGGTATGAATTTGGAGGACAAAATCACGGTATCCCCCGGTTTGATTTGAATGTGCCGATGGGTGTCCGTGGACATGCGGGCAAGGGCCGACATGGGTTCCCCCTGGCTGCCGGTGGTGATGATGACGATTTCCTTATCCGGGAACCGGCCGACCTGATCAATGGTGATTTCCATTTGTTCCGGCACATGCAGATAGCCGAGTTGCTTGGCGATATCAACGGTTAGTTCGATGCTGCGACCGCTGAATACGACCTTGCTGCCCCTGCGGGCGGCAATGTTGACCATTTCCTGGATGCGGGCAACATTGGAGGCAAAAAGCGCCACGATGATTCGGCCCTGGCTGCGGTTGGCGATTCGTTCCAAGGTTTCTCCGATGGTTTGATCGGAAATGGTATAGCCTTCTTTTTCCACATTGGTTGAATCCGACAGCAGGGCCAGCACGCCCTCTTCTCCATATCGGGCGAATTTATTCACATCCGTGCGGCGACCGTCGGCGGCATGGAGATTGATCTTAAAATCACCGGTATGAATAATCAGTCCCACCGGTGTTTTCACGGCTATGCCCACACCATCCACCAGGCTGTGGCTGACATTGATAAAGGACAGTTCAAAGGGTCCTATTTTCAAAATTTCATTGGACGATATCTCATGCAATCTGGCTGCGGCCAACAATCCGTGCTCTTCCAGTTTATGGCGGACGATCCCCAATGTAAAGGGGGTCCCGAATACAGGGACATTAACTTCCCGCAACAAGTACGGCAGGGCACCGATATGGTCCTCATGGGCATGGGTGAGGACGACTCCGGACAGGCGCAGGCGGTTTTCCTTGATGTAGCTCATGTCCGGGATCACGATATCGATCCCCAGCATGTAATCTTCCGGAAACATCAGACCAGCATCGATGACAAAGAGGGTATCATCGTATTCAAATACCATCATATTGAGGCCGATTTCTCCCAGGCCGCCGATGGGGATAATTTTCAGCATTTTTTCTTCCAAGGCTGGTAAAACCGTGACCGACGGCTTACTGTTCAGGTCTGCACACCAAGGTCGGCAAACATGGCATCGACCAACCGGATGAGCCAGTTGCGCTGTTCTTCAGAGGCATATTGAATGCAGTCGCAGCGTATTCTTTGGCGCGTGCGCACCAGCAGTTCACAGGACAGCGCGCTTTCTTCCAAATCCACTGCGAAAAAAAAAGGCCGGCAATCAACATGCTCGGATTGCAATGGCAACAGGCATTCTTCAGCCACGGGTATCCAATAAATGCCGCCGATTTCGGCCGGGCCGTACTTTTCATCCAAATGCGCTTTAATCGTACTGTAATCCTGGGGTCTGAGTTCATCGATTCGGTATTGTTTCATGGGCCTGGAATTAGCATAGTTCCGCAAGGCATTCAAGATGTATGATCCACTAATACCCCCCCTTGTTTTTTCCCCGTATTTTCCCCCCAATATTCCCGTCTTGTCTTTCATTCCATATTGCGTATGTTGGCCGGATGAAAAGAATGGTGCAGGGATTCGCCGTATTGATTTTTGTTTTGTTGCCGGAATACTGCCGGCCGGCCATGAATGCGTTGAGCAATACCGGTCTGGGTCAAGTGCAGGCAGATGCCGGAAGCCCGGGCATGTCGCCTGCAATGGAAACCGGACCGGCCGTAGGTGGGGCGCCGCTTTTGGATAATTCCAGTGCCCAGGCAGAGGCCGCTGGAAATGACATGGAATCAAAAATTAAAGCCTTTCGATCCAGCCCGGAATACAGTCGTTTTATTCAAGGTTGCCGCCAGTTGGAAAAATTGGCCAAACGCGATGATTATCCCACCTGGGCCAAATCCAAAGGCTTTCAATTGTTCTGCTCAAGACTGGAAAAAATGTCCCGGCAATGCAATCAGAAACTGGCGGAATTAAAGCAACAGGCAGCAGAGCAGGCGCTTCATCCGTTTATTGCGCTGCAGGAGAAGATACTTCAGAAAATTGACCGCTTCACTGCCGATTTTAATGAATATTATAATGGCCAGGGCCTGCTGCCGGACATCAAAAAATTAATGGAAGATTTGCGGGCTGATTCTGCCGATCATCCAAGGGAAAATACCGCCTGCGATTGAGGTCCCGCCCTTGTCATTTCTAGGATTGACGCCTGATTCGAATGTTTTTTTTGCATATTCAGCAATTCTCACCTCTTGATCTTTTTGCCGAATGAAGGCATAATTATCCCCGTTTAACCAATCCGATATCTATTCCGATTTGCGCCGACGGCAATTTGTGTTGCAAGCGCCCTATAAGGCCATCTGTTTTCAGGAGAATATACTGATGCTTGATATCCGCAACGCCACGATTCTCATTGTCGATGATATGGACCCCATGTGCAAATCCATTCGTGGGATGTTGAAAATACTGAATTTCGGCAAACATTTCCGGTATGGCAGCAACGGTGCCGAAGCCTGGAAAGTTCTCAATGAAGAGCCTGTTGATTTTGCCATTATAGACTGGAACATGCCCATCATGACCGGGGTGGAATTGCTGAGTCACATCCGGGAAGACCGAAAACTCAGGGATCTGCCGGTGGTCATGGTTACGGCTGAAGCTGAACGCAGTATTGTGGCGGAAGTGGCTGAGTCTGAAATCGATGCCTATCTGCTGAAACCTCTTACGGTTCGATCCCTGGAAGAGCGCATCATGAATGTGGTCAACAAGGTCAACAACCCGACTCCCATGATGATGTATCTAAAAAAAGCGCGTGAGCTTGAGGATGCCGGTGATTTGGTGGCTGCAATCAATGCGGCCAAGGCAGCCATGAAGGAAGATACATCCTCCTCCCGGCCCATTCGCGAGCTTGGGATTTTATACTATAAAAATACGGATTATGACTCTGCGGAGAAATGTTTTGCCAAAGCTGCCAGGATGAATAAACTGGATGTATTTGCTTTTCATTATCTGGGAGAAATTTGTCTGAAACGCAATGACATCGAGCGGGCCTCGGAATTCTTCAGCAAGGCCATGCAGATCAGTCCGCGGCATGTGAACAGGGGCGTCAATTTCGGCAAAATATTAATCCAAAAGGGCATGGTGCGCAAGGCGGTGGCCGTCTTTGACAATGCCATTGAAATATCCAAAGATCCATTGAACCTGCGGGAAGAGATCGCGGAATTCTGTTTTAATCAATGTGCCTATAATTACTCCATTACTTTAATGGAATTTATTGTCCGACAGATACCGGATCGGAACGACCTATTGTTCAAGCTCGGCCTGGCCCATGAAAGCATCAATGAGACCAGCCAGGCTATTCGCTATTTCATGGAAGTTGAAAAAAAGGATCCCAAGAACATCGATGTCAAGATGCATTTGGCCAAGAATTTGATCGCGTCCGGTCAAGCCATTCGGGCGGACGGCATATTGCGGGCCCTGTTGAAATTGAATCCAGAAAACCAGGATGCCCAGGAACTGCTGAAAAAATGCGTTTGAACCCCCTATGTTAACAAAAAGGATGAGCCTATGATCCAGGACCAACTTGCCCTCCAGGCCTTGATGACCATTAGTAGAATCTCCAACAATCCTGAACTCCGTTTTGATGAAAAATTACACGGCATCATCCAGGCGGTGGTAAAATTCATGCAGGTTGAAAAGGGTTCCATCATGTTGCTGAAAGGGCGGAAGAAACTGGAAGTGGTGGCGTCCACGAACACGGCCCTGATCGGCATGAAACAGAATGTCGATGCCGAATGCCCCTCTGCCTGGGTGGTAAAAAACAAGCAACCCTTGTGCATGGATGAAAACAACAAGGCGGGCCTGGTTTTTGGAAAGCAGGGTCATTACAAGAAGAACGCCTTTTTGCTGGCGCCGATTCTGCACAAGGGCAAGGCCTTGGGGGTTCTGAGTCTGACGGATAAAATCGGTGAAGACCGGTTTTCCAAGGAAGAGCAGGAAATGCTGCTGGAGATCGTCGGCAACCTCATCAGCTCCATTGAGAACCAGCGCTTGAATGAGTCCCTGAAAAAAAACCAGCAAATCCTCCAGGAAAAAAACAAGCAACTGAAAAATCTTGAAAAGGTCAGAACCGAATTGTTCAACATGCTCATCCATGATCTTAAGGGGCCTATTTCGGAGGTGATGGCCAATCTGGATATTTTATCCTACACCACCGATGCGGAAAACAAGGAATATGTCATCGCCGCCCAAACCGGCTGCGATACGTTGTATCGGATGATCGTGGATCTGCTGGATATTGCCCGGCTGGAGGAGGGCTCCCTGAATGTAACCCTTGAAAAAATCATGGCGCCGGACTTCATTCAGGAAGCCGTGTCATTGGTACACGGCCAGGCAAACGCCAAGGAGATCAAGCTCGCGCCCCAATATCCCGGGACCAATGACAAGGCCATCTTTTTCGGTGATCATACCTTGCTGTTGCGGGTGATGCAGAATCTATTGGTTAATGCCATTCAGCACTCCCCCCGGGGTGAAACCATCATGATCGGCTTTACGCTTCATGATGACTGGATGCATCTCTTTGTTCAGGACAATGGCCCCGGCGTTGCTCCAGAATTTCAGGAGGCCATTTTCAACAAATTTTTTCAAATCAATAAAAAGAAAGACGGGCGGCGCTATTCCACCGGTCTGGGTTTGACCTTTTGCAAAATGGCTGTTAATGCCCATGAAGGCAAGATTTATGTGAACAGCGACGGAGTCAAAGGCAGCCGCTTTATCGTGGAACTGCCCACCGGAATAACAGATTAACACCAATCCTTTCCGTTAAAAATACAAAAAGCCGGCAGCATTACGCCGCCGGCTTTTTGAATTTTTATAATGACCGCATTTGCTTTCAGAAGGGATAGCGCTTTTTCTTGATCACGGAATCGGCGATCAAGCGTTTTAAAGCGATGGTGTCGGCCGGCAAATATTCCAAGATTTGATCCACCTTCATCAGTTTCGCCTTGCGACTGTCGTCGCCGGTCAGGTAGGCCAGGATCTTCTTGGCCCAGGCCCCGAATTTGGGCAGGGTGTCGGCTATATGGGACTTAACCACGGCAATATGCAATTCCGCCTTTTTTGCCCCGTTTTTAGCGGCAAATTTCGCTGCCCGCAGCAGCCCGCTTTCCATGATGTAGATTTGCATGATCATGTCCGCCATCAAGGCAACCACTTCCTGTTCCGCAGTCAAGCGCTGACCCAGTTTTTCACCTGCCGCGCCGGCGACTTGCAGTAAAAGTTTTTTACAGGCCCGCACGGATAATTCCTCGGCAGCCAAGTCGGCCGCCGTAACAGCGGGTGACGCTGACCCCGGATCAATTTGCTTCAGGGCCGCGCTGATGGCATCAAAGAGCGGCAGGCGGTTCTGCATGGCCTTTTTAAACAGATTGCCGGTGATCACCATGCGGTTGATCTCATTGGTGCCCTCAAAAATACGGTTGATGCGGGCATCGCGGTAGTAGCGTTCCGCCGGGTATTCGGCAATATAACCGTTGCCGCCGTAAATCTGCACGGTTTCATCCACCACATCACGCTGGAATTCGCTGCAAGCCACTTTGACCATGGCGCATTCGATACTGTATTCTTCAATGGCCCGACTGATTTCATCGCCGGATTTTTTCTGAGTTTCGTCCAGCAGCGACAGGCGATCCTCAATGGCTGCCGCCAGGCGGTAGGAAATGGTTTCCGACAAATAGATCTGGATGGCCATTTCCGCCAGTTTGTTTTGAATCATGCCGAAGGAGCAGATCTTTCTGCCGAATTGTTCGCGTTCCCCGGCATATTGGGCTGCCGTGGCCAGGGCGGCCTTGGACATCCCGGTGGTGCTGGGTCCCAGCTTGTAGCGACCGATATTCAGGACGTTGAAGGCGATTTTATGCCCCTTGCCGACTTCATACAACACGTTTTCCACCGGCACCTTGCAGTTGTTGAGAATCACCGGAACCGTGGAGGAACCCTTGATGCCCATTTTATGCTCTTCCGCTCCGGTTGAAAAACCTTCAAAGCCTCTTTCCACGATAAAACCGGTGAAATGAGCCCCGTCCACCTTGGCGAAAACCGTGAACACATCGGCCCAGGCACCGTTGGTAATGAAGATTTTTTCCCCGTTCAAAAGATAGTGCTTGCCGTCCGGGGAAAGGACGGCCGTGGTTTGGGCGTTCAAAGCGTCCGAACCGGCGCTGGATTCGGTCAGGCAATAGGCGCCGATGAATTCACCGCTGGCGAGTTTGGGAAGATATTTCTTTTTTTGGGCTTCGGTACCATAGAGCAGAATGGGCAGGCTGCCGATTCCGGTTTGGCAGGTATGGGACACGGCAAAGGAATGGGCGCCGCCCAAGGCTTCCGAAACCAGGCAGGCGCTGATTTTGTCAAGACCTTCGCCGCCCAGTTCCTCTGGAACATCCGGCGCGTTCAAGCCCAGCTCTCCCGCGATTTTGAACCATGTGCGGACTTGGGCTTCGTTTTTTTCTTCGATCAGTTCCGCATTTTCCGCCAGCTCCTTTTTGACAAAATCAAAGGCGGCTTTGTAAACCATTTTGTGCTCGTTGGTGAACTCCTCCGGCGTAAAAATATCCTCCGGCCGGGTGTCCCCTGTTAGAAAAGCGCCGCCGGCAACAACTGCTCTTTCCGTCATGTTTCTCCCCCTGTTTTGCGCAATCGGTTATTTGTTTCTGGCTTCTGTTACAATTGTACGAACCTTGCGGTTCCGCTCAAGTTGGAGCAACATATTATTTTGCATGTACATTCGTCAATGCAAAAAGAATCTTGATGGTGCTTGTACGCAAACTTTTTCAATTTTTGTGAATTTGATATTTGACAGGCGCACAAAGTCCGTTTATACCCCTTGTCGCAACCGATTCCATTTCAGCAGGACTCCATCCGGGGCCGGCAGGTGTCCTTGCAAAGAGGACAGTTTTTCCTATTTTCCAGGACAAAGCACCAAAATTTCACACTCAGCGGTCCGATGAAATGGATGCTTTCTATTTTTATGCCTGATATTATTATGAAAATTTTTAGGCTTTTTTCTGCTGAAATTGGCCTGTTTTTTGAATCATAATTTGTATTCGTAACGTGCAAATTATGGTGGGAGACAATGCGCCGTATGCTGGCTAACGGAAAATCTTATATAAGCCCTTTTGACAACATCCATCCGATCAAACCCATCGGACGATATGATGTTAAAAATATAGGTTATTGGGTCGTATATGAGCAGGTCGGACCCTTTGAATGGCAGTGCGCCTATATGGCCAAGAACCGTGAAGACGGCGAACGTTGGATGCGTTTGCAGGTCCAGCCGTACTATCTTCGCCGTTAAAACCAATCGTAGTTTTCATGAAGACATTTCCGCTCCGTTGCTGCCCCCCGCACCAGGCTGCTTTTGACTCACCAGGAAAAAGCAGCAACCCCCAAGCCGTCCTTCAACATCGATTTTAAATCCGAATTGTCTATTAAATTATCCTTGCATCCGGCGAGACATGCATTTATAAATAAACACTTTTCACTAAAGTTTCGTAGGTTTGACAACCGCGGTGGTGAAAATTGAAACCATAACCATTGATTATTAAATAAAAAAGTTACGTATGCGCAGAAACATTGAACATGTCGGCTGGAATCAGCTCAGTTATGAAATCCGGGAAATCGTGGCCGTGGGTCAGGCCCTGCAAAAACTGGGCGTGGAAATCACCTGGGAAAATATCGGTGATCCTATTCAGAAAGGGGAGGTTGTTCCTGGCTGGATCAAGGAAATTATCGCCGAACTGGTGGCGGAAGATAAGACCTATGGCTATGTGGAGACCCAAGGAGTTCGGGAAACCCGCGAATTCCTGGCCCGAATGGTGAATCAGCGCAACGGTCATAAAATCACCGCTGACGAGATTCTGTTTTTCAACGGCCTGGGCGATGCTGTGGCCAAGATTTTCACCTATCTGAAAAGGGAAGCACGGGTGATCGGACCGTCACCAGCCTATTCCACCCATTCATCCGCCGAGGCGGCCCACTCCGGCTACGATCACCTGACCTATGAATTGGATCCCAACCGCAACTGGATGCCGGATCTTGATGATATTGAAAACAAGGTGAAATATAACGATGCCATTGCCGGTTTACTGCTGATCAACCCGGACAATCCCACGGGCACGGTCTATTCCCGTGAGCTGCTGGAAGCCATGGTGGACATTGCCCGGCGCTATGATCTTTTTGTGATCTGCGATGAAATTTATGCCCATATCGTTTTCAACAATGCCAAGACCATCCATTTGAGCGAAGTGATCGGCGATGTGCCGGGCATGTCCCTGCGGGGGATTTCCAAGGAGTTTCCATGGCCGGGGGCCCGCTGCGGCTGGCTGGAAATTTTCAACCAAGATAAACAGCCCATTTTCAAACGCTATATTAAAAGTCTGCGGGACGCAAAAATGCTGGAGGTCTGTTCCACCAGTCTGCCCCAGTACGCCATTCCCAAGGTCATGGGTGATCCGCGATATCTCATCCATCTTGAAGAACGCAAAAAGATGTTTGAGCAACGGGCCAATGAGGCCTACGATTTCTTTTCAAAAGTTCCGGGCATTTTCGTGACTCGTCCCCACGGCGCCTTTTACATGGCCGTGTTGTTCAAAGAGGGGGTGTTGAACGATCGGCAAACCCTGCCCATTGATAATCCCCAGGTAAAAGCCTTTGTGGAAGAAAAAACGGCCGGGGTAAAAGCGGATAAACGTTTTGTATATTATCTGCTGGGCGCCACCGGGATTTGCGTGGTTCCGTTGACGGGTTTCTGCTGCAAACGCGAGGGTTTCCGGATCACTTTGCTGGAATGCGACGACCAGAAACGCATTTGGACCTGGCAGACCATATCCGACAGCATTCAGAGGTATCTTGCTTCTGTTTAGGAATTTAGGCCTTGATCATCGTTGCGGCCCTCCTCCATTTAGTTGTGGGAGCGGCTTCCAGCCGCGATAAGCCCGAAACGAGGGCCAAGTCCGTTGTTTACGAACCGTCTTTGCATTCACGGGCAATTCTGCTGCCATGCAGGCGCGGCTGTGTATGTGTGGCGAAATCGCGCGATAAATGAAAAACGACTGCTACCGGTATCATACCTTATCATGGAATTGGTAGGGCGGCTCAGTTCAACCAATTTATATTTATCTTCCTTTGGGAGCCGCCTAGTGCGGACCCGCATGCTAATTGGTGTGGGGAGGGCGGGAGAGAGACCCGCCCTTACCCGATTGGGCTTGTTCGGGTGCCTTCGTAATCTCGGGCTCAATCGGCTCTGCCTGAATATTAGGTGCAGGTTTATATGGCTCCATTCTTTCAGCTACTTTCAAACTGTTTACCGAGTGCAGACTCGCGGCATATTGTTCAACCCAAGCCCGCTGTTCCTCAGTATCAGGCACAGACCTACCTCGAGCTTTTGCTATTGCTTGGAAGGCAAGATCAACTTTCATTCCACATGTAACCAATACCAACGCTACCATCACGGCTGATCTGCCTATGCCTTGACGGCAATGAACGACGATATTTGTACCGCTTTTAAGAAGTTTTGCCCATTGGAGAGCAAGCTCAGCCACATTTTTCCTGGTTGACGGTACACCTCGGTCCGGAATTGGCACGGATTGATAATTCATTCCTTCTTTTTGGCATAATTCCTCTTCCATCTCCAACTGTAACTCATATGACTCTTCAGGTGTCAGCATAGAAATCAACAAATTCGTTCCAGCATTATGAAGAAAAAGCATATCATCTTTCAACCACTCCCCTCCACGAGGCCGTGTGGCAATTCCTATACGTCCAGGTTCATCACATGGTATCCAAAATACATCGACACTCATGATTCATTTTCCTCGTTTTCCGTTTGAACATCCCGGGGTAATGCATCGACATCTACTCCGCGTTCGCGAAGGATATAAATACGATGATGACCATCCATGATAGTACCGTTTGGTTGAACCTTTAGTGAACCTGGTTCGCCTGGTTTCAGAGAGTCAATAAGACCAGAAGTACCTATCTTCCGGTATGCTTCCAGCTTTGCAATGCTCAAGGAGCTTTCAGGATGCAATAATTTCAAGGGTAACTGTTTCAACTATTGCTCCTCCAATGATTCGCATTTGCATATAGGGCGGCATAGCTTGGTTTCGCCTTCACGGCCGGGCTCCGGTGGCTTGCTCCGGACATTTTTGAGTTTAAACGCCTCTGCTGGAAGCGCATCCCCAGCAAGACCGTCGTAAGAGTTCTCGTCGAGAATTTTCTTACATATGTAACAGTTTTAATAGATTAATTCTATCATGTTTTCCTCGACAATCATAGAAAAAAACATGACAAAATCTCAAGAGCGGTGTTGTTCATGGTAATTACCAACAAATACTATTGCTCACCAAGATAAAGCGATTCGTGAGTGTTTGGGTTTTATCTCTGCCATCCAACCTCTCGGGGTCGGGGTCGCTATCGGAATCGGTATCGTCTTTTAATCTTTTTTAATTTTTTTCGATCCCGATACCGATAGCGACCCCGACCCCGAAAAAACTACAGGCGATTACCCTTACCCGATTCGGCATCAATCTCCGCCCGCTGAACCTGCTTGCTTGCCGGCAGTTGTGCCGCCGGGATGCAGCAGGCCCTTGGTTGCAGGCATCGGCGTTGCCGACGCCGCCTGCCTCTCCCACTCCGCCCTGAGTCCGGCCATGCGACCGATTAGGATGTCCATGGCGCTGGCGGCGTTGCCCTCGAGAACTTTCCGCAACCGGTCGAGCCGTTGAAGCATATTGAGATCCCAGCCCAGAAATTCTCTATAATGCACAGGCTGTCTCATGCTGACCATATTGACGCTCAGCAAATAGCAGGGGGTGACTGGTGTCTGTTCGAATGGCCCTTCCTGGGCATGGTCGAGGAAGCCCTCAGTAATGAGATAAGCAATGATCGCTTTGGCCTGCTTCTCAGTAACCTGTACCTGCTGATAGAAAGGGTTGGACCTATCGTGGTCCGGCAATTGCGGAACACTCAGGAGGAGATGATAGTAACGCTTCCCTTGCTCGTCGCTGTAGTCCAGCGAAACCGTGAAGGTTTTGACACTGGCTTGCAGTTTGTGTAAGCGTGATATGAATGTTTTTACTTTTTTTTCATTTTCTTCTTTTGTTTTTTCGTATCCAAAACCGATCTCCTTTTCGACTCTTTCAATTAATTCCCGACCCTGAAGGCAAGCAATTTCAGGTTTCTTAATTATTTCGGAGAACAGACGGTCAATCAACATCGAACAACCTACACTATCGGGGTCATAATCCGAAATATATTTAAGCTCACAAATTTTATTTCTTAACTCGTCAAAAGTTTCTTCGCTCATCTCTGGAGGACGATCTCCTTTTTTTCCAATCAGAAACCTCATGAATTCGATGCTCCTACTTTTTGAATGCGGTCCTCATCTATTCGTCCTCGGGCTAGTTCCATGATGTTTTTGTGACGATGGTTAACAAGATGAAGATCCCGTAAAGGAGTCCAGGGATCGCCAACCCCAGCAGGAGGATCATCCCCAACACGGGGTGCCCAAGCCTGTCCAAGCAAAGGCTTCCCCCAAGGAGCCCGGCTAACGTTGCCAAAATACCGATCCAGAGCCTGATGTTGAAGGAGGATACCGATCCGTCCACCAGGCCAAGAAAAAAGAACACCACGAAGACGGCGCCAATCACGGCATCAAGGCCCCATACTATCCAGAATAGCCATACCTTCACGGTCACATCCTCCACGATTCAGTTTCAGCCGGTGACAAATACGGGCCATTGGTGCACGTTAAGGGTGTAACTCCATCAATAACTATTTTGATTTATTAGCATAAATATTAGCCAAAGGCAAGGCTGGAACCACGAAGGACCAGGGGAATTGCATATAAAAAATCATTCAAAAAAATTGTATTTGTTTTGCAATCAATCCGTAAATGGTTACGAAATGGGGTTTGTTTTGATATTGCGAAAAATCGATATGGATTATTCAATATCAATCTGCGATTGTCGAAATTTACGCGGAGGCAGATTGGTCCATTTCTTGAAGGTCCGGTTGAAAACACTGGGTTCGGAAAAACCGAGCAGGTAGGAAATCTCGGCAATGGAAATATCTTTGTTTTTCAAATAATAGATTGCCGTTTCCTTTCGGATTTGGTCAAGAATCTCACTATAGGTGGTACCTTCTTCCTGTAGTTTGATCTGCAGGCTGCGGGTGCTGATGGCGAGTTTATCTGCAATCATATTGATCGGCGGGATTTTGTCTCCCAGCATTTTGGCTATCAAACTACCGACCCTCTGCGTGTACGATGCCTTATCATTTTGCTTGGACAAAACCTCTTCCGCATATTTTTCAAATATGGAAAGCAGTTTTTTGTTCGGTTCGCGGATCGGCGTTTTCAATATTTCCTTATCACAAACAATGGCATTCATGTGGCTTGCGAATGTCAGCTTGCAATTGAAAATACGTTCATATTCCGAAATGTCGGCCGGGGTTCCATGTTTGAATCTCACTTCGATCAAATCAGTTCGCTTGCCGGTTAATTGTTTTGTATACGTATGGCAGCATGATATAAAATAATTGGATAATTGTCTGTCGCTGGACAACGCTTCGCTATAAAAAACATATTCTAATACCAGGAAGTCACCCTCCAGCGCTGCGGTGATATTCATCCCTTCATCTAAAATTCTATGATATTTTAAAAATTTTTCAAACACCTCGCCCAATGTCTCGCAATTGACTAAAATATGGCCTAGTATATTCGAGAATCCAATCATTGCTTCACCCTGATGCAGTCCAAAATATTCATCACCGGTTATTTGTACCGCCCGATGGATCAGCATATGAACCGTTTCCCATGTCAGACGGTTTTCCGGTGATTTCAGGATGGAAGGATCTACGCCTGAGTGTAGGAGAAAGGCTGCCGCATCGATCCCTTTGCTTTCCAGAATTGAAAAAAGCGGAGATATTTGAGTGATGCTGGTGGTTGGTTTCTGCTCCGGAATAAACTACCTCCTTTATTTCCCATGGTAGCAGCAGGCTTCATATCGCATGTGTAACCATAATATATTAAATAATTTATTGATTATTTCATGAAAAGTCAATTTTTTTGCACGAAATGCCATTGTCCATCAAAGGCGACTCATATTAATAGAATGGCAAAGCATATCGATGAAAGAAGGGAGCAAAACAAATGGGAGTCTACGGAAAATATATTTTACCCAAGATGGTAGATTTTATGTGCAATATCCGTCCGCTCGCTGCGCAGCGTCAAAAAGTGGTGCCGCTGGCAAAAGGGTGTGTTCTGGAAGTGGGAATCGGTTCAGGGTTGAATCTACCCTTTTATGATCCATCGAAAGTGGAGCTCGTATGGGGATTGGACCCTTGTGAGCGAATGTGTAAAATGGCGGTCAAACGATCGGTCCATGTTCCGTTCGGGATCGATTTTTTAGATTTGCCGGATGATATCATTCCATTAAGCTATAATTATTGGGGGACGGCCGTCCCCAAATGATGCCGTTACAACCATAACAGCCAAACAGGTGACCCCATGATCCAGACATACAAACCGGACAATGGGCTGATGGGCCCGATCAATCGTTTCATGTTTTTTATATCCGGATTCAATTCACGGGAAAAAAACGACCATTCAACAACTTCTGAAAAGATCTTGGACCTGAAGACATCTAAAGGTCTGGAGGCGCTCCATATCGATTTCAACCTGTTCAATATGCGCCCGATCATCAAAAACAAATCCGTGCTGTCGATGATACAGATCTTCGCCCAAACCGTGCTGAGCATCAAAAAAGCGAAAAAAGACTACCGAAAAGAGATAGCCCAAGGCCGGAATGCACTCACGCAAGCCGATCCAGCCTTCTGGGCCGCTGTAAAGAAGGAAGCCGCAGCGTTGGGCATCGGAATCGTGGGATTTGCACCGGTGGATGAAAATGTGATCTTTGTCCGGGATCATGTCGGCAATATTGAAGGGCTGTATCCAAACGGCATCATATTGGGCATGGAGATGGATTTTGAAAAGATCGACAAAGCGCCGGAACCGGAAGCAGGCTTGGAAGCGATGAAAATATATTCGAAACTAGGCACCGCCACAAATCGATTGACTGATTTTATTCGTTCCCATGGACACCGGGCCATTGCCTGTCATCCCCTGGGCGAAGCGATCCTGTTTCCTGCCATGGCGGCAAGGGCCAATATGGGTTCTTTGGGACGAAACGGGCTTTTCATCACAAAAGAATACGGCCCGCGTCTGCGACTGAGCATGATTGCCACCACCGCCTCCCCCTTACCGGAGAAACCGCGGAAACCCACAGAAATGGAAGAATTCTGCAAAAAGTGCGGAAAATGTGTAAAGTCATGTCCTGTGGGCGCCATTCGGGAGGTGCCGCTGAAGAAGGGCGGGTTTGATATCGCCTCCTGTATCGATTCGGCAAAATGCATGCCTTATTTTTATGAGTATGATGGGTGTTCGATCTGCATCAAGGCCTGCCCTTTTCACCGAAAAGGATATGAACGAATCTTTGGGAACCGAACACAACATGCCGCCAGCGTCCCTTCCCCACAAAGAGCTTAGTGTAACCACGGGCTGGATCAGATCCAGCTCCGAATCGATCACCACAATGAAAAAACCATGAGCCCCGTCCGTTTCCGTAAGGCGGTGTTTCAAAGCCGTGGATCAACAGGTTCGCTCTCAAGGGCCAAAACGCCGAAAACGCATTCGTGCACCCGGCGCAGTGGTTCCTTGCGCACGAATCGCTCCAGTGCCTCCACTCCCAGCGCGAATTCCCGCAAAGCCAGAGACCGCTTAACCCCCAGTCCGCGTGAACGCAGCCGCTGCAGATGTTGCGGGGCCGTATACTCCGGGCCGTAGATAATGCGCAGGTATTCTCTACCCCTGACTTTCACGGCCGGCTGTACAGGTCCGCGTCTGCCGCGGGTGATAAACTGGAAGGGCTTGACGACCATCCCTTCTCCGCCTTTTTCCGTCAGCGCCAGCCACCAGCGGACAGCGTCCTCCTGGCTTTCCGAGTCCATGGTTTCCACGACCCGATAGGCGGTGACCTGCAGGATATCCGGGTCCGCCTCGCAGATTCCCCCCAAGGTAGTCAGATGCCAGACATGGTCTTTGTCAGCATGGACCTTGCCTTCAGTCGCCAGGAGATGAAAGGGCGCCAGCTTCAGATCTTCAATGTCCGTCACCGGCCAGCAGTACTGGGCATAGGCGGAAGTATAGGCCTGCACCATGTCCCGGCGCTTTTCAAATGTACTGATCAGCTCTTCAATATCCGCCGGCTTGGTCGAGCTGTTGGGCGGCGCCTGGTATTCTCTTTCCAATCCTTCCCGGCATTGCATCTTTTTCAAGGTGGATATGGACGCCTCCAGGGCTGCCTGGGAAGCGGCGCCCACGGAAGCATATTGCGCCCGAATCAATTCTTGGGCCTTGACCGACCAGGGCATGAGTTCGCAATCAATACAGGCCCAGTCGGTTTGCAGCGCCTTCCAAAATCCGCTGCTATCCATTGCCTGGACCAAGCGGGCGAGCAATTCCTGCTCTAGTTTTTTATTGTCAAAGAACCGGCGTCCGGTCCGGGTATATATGATCCCGGCGCCATCGCCTTGGATTCCGAAACGCCTTTGAACCGTATCTTCATTTTTGCCAACCACCACAACAGCCCGCGAGCCCATATGCTTTTCTTCACACACCACGGTGGGCACGCCGGCGGAACGATAATACGAAAACGCCTCGGAAGGATATTCCAGATACCCGTCCTTGGTGCTGGTTTCGCAGGGTGACATGGTGGGACAAAGATAAATCAGCCATTTCGGATCGATTGCGAACCGACTCATGGTCTCAAGAGCTGCAGTGGCGTTTTCGGCCCTGATGGTGATATTCGGCTGCAGCCGGGTGGTAATGAAGCGCTTTCCCATCACATCTTCGGCGTCCAGCAGGTCATCGTGCTGCTGCTGAACGGTGAGACCAGGCGCCTGCGCCTGGTTCGCACGAAAGGGTTTGACGGGTTCACACCAGGTTCGTTGGGCCGCTACTTGCACGAACTCCTTTTCCGGATAACGCAAGGCGGTCAGTTGCCCCCCGAATACGCAACCAGTATCGATATTCACGGTATGGTTCAGCCATACCGGTTCCGG
Organism: Desulfosudis oleivorans; assembly: GCA_020723325.1. Lineage (GTDB taxonomy): Bacteria > Desulfobacterota > Desulfobacteria > Desulfobacterales > SURF-7 > DYJD01. The sequence continues at coordinate 378,145 of DYJD01000001.1, forward strand.
TACCGGTGTGTGACCATAAACGACCATGGCCGGGCCTTTGTAGTCGGCGGCCCAGTTATGGCGCACCGGCAGGCCGAATTCATCGGTTTCGCCGGTGGTCTCCCCATACAGGGCAAAATCCCGGACCCTTGCGGAACCGCGTCCCTGCATGGTCTGTTTCATGCCTGCATGGGCCACCACCAGTCGTCCTTGATCCAGGACGTAATGGCTGACCAGCCCATGGAGAAATTCCATCAAGCCTTTTTTGAATTCCGTATTTCCAGGCTCCGGCAATGCCGCCATTTCGGCCATGGATTTCTCCAGGCCATGGGTGATTTGAACATTTTTCCCCTGTAGCTTCCGCAAGAATTTCATGTCATGATTGCCTGGCACGCATAAGGCGTTCCCGCTTTGCACCATGTTCCGAATGATCCGCAGGGAATCGAGAATCCGCGGTCCCCGATCGACCATGTCGCCCAGGAAAACGGCCAGGCGGCCTTCCGGATGCCGGTAGACTTCATCCCCCCATCCGGAGCCACCCGTCATCCAGCTCACTTTCCGGTAACCAAGATCGGATAGAAGTGCTTCGAGTTCATCGCCGCAGCCATGCACATCGCCGATAATGTCAAAGGGTCCACGCAGTTCCTTGCGATTGTTCCACAGGGGCTCGCGGCGGATGGTCGCCGTGTCGATCTTTTCCGGTGAATCCAGGATGGCGATATGCCGAAACCCTTCCTTGTCAAGCCATTTCAGGGAACGGCGCATTTCCGAACGCTGCTGCCGGATCAGGTTGGGACTCAACTTCCGATTTTCCCGCTGTTGGTTTCGCTCCTGGCAGATTCTATCCGGGAGATCGAACACCAGGGCCACCGGTATGACATGGTATTCCCTGGCGATGGCCACCAACGGTGCCCGTGCCTCGCGCTGTACGTTGGTGGCATCGATGACCGCAAGCTTTCCCAAGGCGAGGCGCTTGCGGGCGATAAAATGAACCAGCTCAAAGGCCTCCTTTGAGACGGACTGATCATTTTCATCATCGGTCAGGGCACCGCGACAAAAATCTGAAGAAATGATTTCCGTCGGCAAAAAATGCTTGTTTGCAAAGGTCGATTTACCGGCCCCGGACGGACCGATCAGCAGCACCAACGACAGCTCCGGTAGCTTAATTTCCATTTATAAAAACCCCCATCTGGGTCGGCGCGCCCAGGATTTCATCTTCTCGTCCGACAGGGACAAAACGCACGGAATAGCCGTATCGATCTGCCGTGGCCTGCGCCCATTCCTGAAATTCCCTGCGGGTCCATTCAAAGCGGTGATCCGGATGCCGGAATCTGCCGGCCGGCAGATTCGGCCACATGGCGTTGTATTCATGGTTCGGCGTGGTCAAAATGATCCGGCCAGGCCTGGCAGCTTCGAAAAGCACCCGTTCAAAGGCCGTCAGCCGTGGTGGATCGAGGTGTTCGATCACTTCCATGACGGTGGCGGCGTCGAACCCGCTGAAGCGGCTGTCCCGATACAGCAGTGAGCCGTGGATCAAACGGATGCGCTCTCTGGCCGGACCCGCTAGGCGATCCAAGCCGAGTTTTTGATGAGCGATTTCAAGCGATCGGACGGACACATCCATACCGACGATTCCCGTGATGGCCTTTTCCTTGAGAAGCAGTCGCAACAGTTTCCCCTCTCCGCAACCAATATCGAGGACGCTTCCGGCGCCGGATTCACGCAAGGCCGCCAGTACAGCTCCCAGCCGTTCCTCGTTCAGGCTGACAGTTTCCTCAAGAGTGAGTTCCTGACCGTCCGGTTGGCAGCTATCCGCGTCGGTGTCTTCCGGTTCTTCTTCCGTCAAACGCGCCAAAGCTTGGCGCGCCAAGCTGAATCGGAATTTCAAATAGCGCTTTACAATGGTATCCCGCAACGGATGGCCGGCCAGCCATTGCGCGCCTTTTGACAGCAGATTCTCCACCTCGGATTCGCCGACATAATAGTGTTTGTCGTTGTCCAGCACCGGAATCAGCACATATAGATGGGCCAGCAGCTCCTGAACCGTGGTTCGTTTCGAAAGGGTCACCGTATAGTAAACGCTGTCACCCCAATTCGGGAAACGCTGGTCAAGGGCGTGGCGCGTTGCCTGCAGGTCATAGCCCAACGGCTCAAAGAGCTCGCTGAGGAAATTCCGGCCGCCCCGGCACGGCAGCACGGCCAGTTCGGCGGTCAAGGGCAACCGGGTCGCTGCCAGGTCCGGCCTCTGCGGGCATTTGCCCTGCAAGGCGGAGCCGTATAGGCTGGCGATGGCCACGCTAAGAAACGAAGAGGCAACATACGGCTTGTCGTTGACATACTGCGCCAGGGGTCCGCCGCCGGTGGTGCCCGGCTTGCCGCGCACGATGGCCACGGGGTCGATGTCCAGCAGCAGGGCGGCGGTACAGGACTTTTCCGACGCTTCCGGATAGAAAATGTAGGCTTTGCCGAAATTCAGGTCAGCCACCTGGCAGCGGTTCGGGTTTTTGTGCAGCAGATATCCCAGGTCCGTGGCCGGCGCAGCAGTATTGGTCAGGGTGAACAGCATATCACCATCATCCTTTCACCACCCCAAGGGGTCGCAGCTTGACCAGCGGCTGGATCAGATCCAGCTCGGCCTGAATGACCGCATCAATATCCTTGTAGGCCTGGGGGGCCTCGCCAAGATCGAGCAGATCCTGGCCCTTGCTTTTTTTCATTTTATGCCAGCGGTCATAGACGATGGCGCCCATGGCCTGATCGCATTCCTCCGGCGTCAGCCGCCGCGAAGCCTCCTTGCGGCCCATGACGCGGCCGGCGCCATGGGAGCAGGAATGGAAGGACTCCGGATTGCCGAGTCCTTTGACGATATAGGACGGGGTCCCCATGGAACCCGGGATGATGCCGATTTCGTTTTCCCGGGCGGACGTGGCACCTTTGCGGTGCACCCAGACATTCCTCCCGAAATGATTTTCCAGGGCGGCATAGTTGTGGTGGATGTTCACCGGCGCTTCGAATCCGGCTTTGGGAAAGGCCACGGAAAAGGCTTCCATGAACCGCTCCATGATCCTGCGCCGGTTTTCCCGGGCATATCCCAGGGCGAAATTCATATCCCGGATATAGGCCTGGCCTTCTTCACTGTCGGCCGGCAGAAACGCCAGGTCGTTGTTGGGAATCTCGGACTGCCACTGCCGGTTCAACTGCAGCGCCAGGTTGTGATAATACCGGGCAATGACATTGCCCAGGTGCCGTGATCCGGAATGGATCATCAGCCAGACCAGGCCGTCATCACCGGTCTGAATCTCGATGAAATGGTTGCCGCCGCCCAGGGTTCCCAGGTTGCGTCCGGCCAGGTCTTCCACATGGGCGGAATACCAGCCCCGGTCCATGTAGTCCTCGATGGTTTCCGCCATTCCCGCCCAGCCCTGGCTGTTCCGGTGGGCATTGCCCTCGCCGCAGGGAATCAGCGCCTTGATTCCGGTGACGATCTCCCGCAGGCTTTCCCGGCTGGTGGCGGACACCGGGACATCGGTTTTCACCGCACCCATGCCGCAGCCGATATCGACACCCACGGCATTGGGGATCACCGCATTGTCGCAGGCGATCACGCCGCCGATGGGCATACCATATCCCGGATGGCAGTCCGGCATCAGGGACACGTGATGGTATATCACGGGATGCCGCGCCAGGTCTGAGGCCTGGGACATGGCCAGTTCCTCCATGTCCCGGCACCAGGACTTGATGGGCACCCGGTACTGTTCTTCCTTTTTGATCCATTCCATATTCTTACTCCTGTTCTGTTCCGACAATCGTCAGCCGCTGATTTCGATTTCCCATTGATGCGCATCAATGGGTTGCAAACGGATGGCGACATCCAGAAACTGCTTGATGATTTCGATATTGGTGGTGGTGTGCAGGCTCGGGGACAAGGTGCGAAACCGGCCCCGGCCGGCCATGGCCATGGGAATCAACAACTGGTCGGCCAGATAGCGTCCCACCGGCGCTGCCTGGGCCAGGTATTCCCGCACGGATCGAGCAGTACGACCGGCCACCTTTTCAGCGCTGACGCCCCGTTCGCCAAAGCCGGTAAACACCTCGGTCAGGGCCGCGCTTTCCACTTCTATGCTCAGAAGATTGCCCGGTCCCTTGGAATCTTTCACCTCCAAGGCCTGCAACTGATCCGGATGCCAATCCAGCGTTTCTTTGACGATCTTCAGTTCACGCTGGGCAATGGACAGCGGCAGATTGGAAACCATGGCCGTCGCCGATTTCCGGATGACCGTTCCGCGCGTGACCAGCTCCATGCCCTGCAGGGCTTTCACGGGGCGCACGGAGACCTGGAACCTGCCGCCGCCGGCCGGATAAAAGCCCGGTCTGTGCAGAACCGTGGTGACCGTTGGGCCCATTCGGTTCAGCAGGGGCAGGAAGGCCTTTGCCAGAAAATCAAAAGGCGGGGCAAAGGGATTGTGGGTACCGCCTTCCAGGATGATTTCCGACGGGCCTTCGGCACGGATCAGGGCAGGGAGCACGGTCTGCAGCACCAGGGTGCAGCTTCCGGCCGAGCCGATGGCGAAATGATAGTTACCGGCCCGAATGGTTTCCGGAATGAAGGTGAATGAATCGGAGCCGATCCGGTTGCCCTGGATGTCCGCGTTGCCGATTTCCGCGGCGGCATTCACCGCTGTCAGGTGCTGGCGCATCAAACCCGGTTTGCTCCTGCCGGCGCGGATGCGCTGGATGCAAAACGGTTTGCCGGTCAACAGGGACAAGGCCAGCGAGGTCCTAAGGATCTGTCCGCCGCCTTCCCCAAAGGAGCCGTCGATTTGAATCATGTTGTTTTTCCTTTTTCAATGGAAGGGGTTGAATTGGTTAAATTAGTTGAATTGGTTGAATTGGTTGGATTAGTTGAATTGGTTGAAAACCGGCTGCGCCGGCCCCAACCAATGAAACCAATAAAACCAATAAAACCAATAAAACCAATGAAACCAATCAAACCAGTAATCGAATCCAGCCGCTTGTTGCTGATCATAATAAGTTGACCACCCGATCCGCAAGACCCTTTTCACCCAACACGACGTTCAGCTTGCTGTTGGCCGCAATCTTCTCCAGAACATCCAGCTCCCGCAGCCGCATCAGGGTCGGGTTGTTTTCCAACAAACGGGCGGTGTTGGCCTGGCTGCGCATGGCCGCGGTCTCCTCTCGTCGCATGATCAGGTTGGCATCCGCCACTTTCCGGGCCTCGATGACCTTGTTCATCAGATCCTTCATCTCACCGGGCAGAATCAGATCCCGGATACCCAGGGATAGGACCGCGATGCCGAATTCAGCCGCCCGCTGCTTCAGTAATTCCTCCAGCTCGCCGGCGACCCGATCCTTGTCGCTCAGCAATTGGTCCAGCTCGCAGGTTCCCACCACCGCCCGCAGGGCCAACTGGGTTTCCCGGTAAACAGCCTGCTTGCTGTCTTCCACCACGGCCACTGATTTCAGGGCATCCACCACCCGGTAGTTTAAGACCGCGTTGATCCGCAGGGTCACTTTGTCCGCTGTCATGATTTCCTGTCCGGAAACATCCAGCACGCATTCCCGCATATCCACATGGATGAATTTCACCTTAGCCAGGTTCTTCCAGAATCCGTATTGGCCGGGACCTAGGGTTTCCATGTACACGCCGTTCTTGAAATACACGCCGGCATGGCCCGGTTCCACCGCGACAATATTCAGTTCCTGTTCCACATTGGCCGACTTGGCGATCACGCTCAATTCCTTGTGCTGCAAACGGATCTCACCGATGTCCAGCACTTCCACCCGCACTTCGCGCACTCCGGTCCACAGGGCATACAACCCAGGTCCTAACACCTTTTGGAAACGGCCGTCCACCCAGACCAGCCCCCGCTGATCGTCCTTCAGGTCCAGGATCTGGGCCTGCCCTTCCAGGGCGCCGGATCGGACGATGACATCCAGATCTTCATGGGTGATCCAGGGGTCGCGCTGGGATACGATCCGCACCTTGACCTTAGCCAGGGGATCCAGGAACCAGTGCCGCCCCGTATTCAACAACCCTTTGAATTCCCGATCCCGGAAATACAAACCTTTTTCATAAGAGCGGATTTTTGCCGTTTTCACTACCATTTTTCATACTCCTTTCCTTGCTTTTCATGACAATTACAACCGTCGGGAAACAGACCGGAGCTGCGCCACGTCCGGCATCCGGAGAGCGGGTTGGGCCGGCCATTCACTTCAACGGGTTTCCGTTCCTGTCAGCCATGCCACCGTCCATCATATGGACGGCTTGAGCAGATGACATTTCCGGTATCCTGCTGAATGTCTGGCCGGCTGTGTTCCACGCCCTGCAGGGGATGCCTGTCAACGCTGTCTCCCGCAACTCCTTTTGCGGCCTCCGGCCCGGAAAAATCGGCAAGCGATGTTTCCGGCAGCCGGTATGCCGGCAAGGAGTTTTGGGAAACGGGCGAACCCTGGTCTGTTTCCGTCAGGCCTTATGGGGAACCGTTTCAGCGGTTCAGGTTGGGTTGAAAACCCATGGTGGAGCAGGAATCGAACCTGCGGCCGCCGCGTCTTCAGCGCGGTGCTCTACCGATTGAGCTATCCAGACCTGAAACAACCTCGTCAGAATCCATGTTCGGAACATATGGGATTGACAGCGAGAGGGGCGATTTTGAATCGCTTCTCACCGAATCCCATATGCCGCTGGCCCGGTCGAATCAGCTTGTAGCTGTATTAATGTTAATCTAAAAATTGCAGCGTTTCCTCAATGAACCAAGCATCCGATTCGCGATTGGGAACAATGGCGTGCCAACCTTTTAATACAATGGTCTTGTGATCCCGGTGCGAAACTTTTCCTCTCCCATAGACGTTCATGTTTCGACGCATCAACCGCCAGCCCCATGATCGTGCTTTAGGATTGTTTTTCATGATTTTTTGATACTTGATCGCATCAATACCGTTTGGATATTTGCTGCACACATATACTGTTTCTCCTCCGGTTCTATAAATTTCTTCAACCATATGCGCGGAACCTCGGCCTCGTCTGATCGGCTCGTTCTTGATAATCAACATTAGATCCGCTGAAACATCCGGCGCAGGGATAAAAAACCATTCTCCCTGGCGCAAAAACGCACTATTCTTTCTTTTGTTTTTGTGCTTTCGCCTTATATGTTTCTGTGCATTGACGATTTGCGGCGGCTTCAGCGCTTCCATGGCGGCCGGTATGTTCGAAACCGCCTCCGGAACAGCCGCAGCAAACCACCCCTTTTCATCCAGCCCGCATAAGAACCGGTATTTTGCATTCTCGTTGTCACGGGCAAACAAAAGAAGATGATGGTTGCTTTTATCTAATCCCAGAACGTGAAATTCAACGGCCCCATTGGTATCGATTTTAAAATATTCGCCATTGCCGTCTCTATCGATATTGACTACAAAGGGAGCATTTCTGCTGCTGTTGGCCCGGTTGGCAATGCTGCGTAGCCTATTGCTTTTTTGTGCAATCTCGCCGATTTTCACTCTGGATCCGATGGATTCGAATGCTTTTTCGATATATTCCAAAACAATTCTCCTTCAGTTTTGATATTTCCAACTTAAACAAAATATTTGCCATATCATAGTGGTTGTGGCGTTTAAGCATCGTTCGGTTCCTTTCATTTTTTTTCTCTAAAAGTAGTGGTGGCGTTGTGATCCATCAAACCGGCCGGTACGCAGACAGCAATTCTTAAATTTTTTATTGCTTCCACACTTAGATTATTCCCAATTCCTGAAGGTATTCATACACCCCGGTCTGTTTGATTCTGAGGCGCACGAATTCAGAAATCGTGGGTTGATGCGGAGGCTTTTTCAGCCGCATGCCCGCTTCCCGCGGCGTCCGGTCACCCTTTTGATGGTTGCACGCTTGGCAGGAAGCAACGCAGTTCTCGAACACCGTGCGACCGCCCTTGGATTTCGGTACAACATGATCGATGGTCAGCGGTGTTTTGGCAGCTCCGCAGTACTGGCATGTAAAGCCGTCACGGATTATCACGTTCTTCCGGCTGTACGGCACATGCCCTCTGTAAACGCTTCGAATGACGCGGATCAGGACCAGGACCGCCGGCGCTTGGTACACCTTGTTGACGCTTCTGATGATGCTATCCGAATATTTCAGAACCCGGGCCTTCTCGGCGACAACAAGGCGCATGGCCCGCTGCCAGTCCACCAGCGTCAGGAAACTGAAATCTCCATTCAGGAGTATGCAGGCCCCTTGCATTTCATTTTCCTTTCTTTGAAGTATTTACTACAAAACGCGCAGATTTTTTTATGGTCGGGATGGGTGGATTTGAACCACCGGCTTCTTGCTCCCAAGGCAAGCGCCCTGCCAGACTGGGCCACACCCCGAAATTACAATTTCTTTTCCATCAAAACATACTTATATAGTTTGGTGGAAACGGGAGGAATTGAACCTCCGACAACCCGGATTTTCAGTCCAGTGCTCTACCGTCTGAGCTACTTTTCCCAGGCATCTACATTGGTAGTACCGGTTGGAATCGAACCAACAGCCACTCCGTTATAAGCGAAGTGCTCAGACGCACCAGTGGGGTGAGCGATGGGAGTCGAACCCACGCCTCATGATCCACAATCATGCACTCTTCCGTTGAGCTACGCCCACCATGATGCGAACGCCGAGTATGATTCTTTCTTATAAGCAGTCAGCTTGTGTCAAATGAATCCATACCAAGCAAATGGCTTTGGTGGATAGTGCCAGGATCAAATCGACCCTATTCGGTAAAAGTCGATTATGCTGTCGACTTCAGTAACAATCAGTTAAAAATAAAAAAGCCCCTCTCAGTATCGCTACCGAGAGGGGCTTTGGTATGCGTAATATACTGATCGTTTATCGCATGGGATCTCCCCCTATCGGCAGTCGGATAAATGCGGGTTCATTAAAACCCAAATTATCGTGCAGGGATAATGCTATTCCGTTGCCGTTTGAGCAGAGATAATGCCGCATGTTGTTTTGTGGGCTTCTGCGATTTGGTTTATGTGTTTTGATTGTGCTGTACATTTTTTCTTCGTCTGTCCTTTTTTTCGCTTACTTCAATACTTCAAAATTCTGGAGCGCACTATAGCGGTAGTCTTTATGATTTGCAAGAAGTTTTTTCATTTTTTATAGTCAGAATTTTTTTCACCACGAAGGACACGAAGTCCACGAAGGTAAGGCAGCTTGCCTTTTCGGCGCAGCCGGGACACCTTCGTGCTCTCGTGTCCTGCGCGCAGCGAGTGGTAGAAAAGGATTGGGTTTTTATTGTATTTGCGTTAATTCGTGTCCATTTGCGGTGAGGGAAAAAGAACCGCGAATGAACGTAAATGGACGCGAATAATAACTGCGTTTGAATCCGAATAAATTGATAAAGTATAGTTAATCGGCCTTCAACCGGTATAATAGGCAATCCGTTTTTGAAAAATCTTCGCCTTTATGCAACAAGGGTTCGCCGGAGTATTTGGATAGGGCATAGGCGCAGCAGTCACCGATGTTCAGTCCGGCAGGATGACGGCCCTTGCCGAAGGTGCGCCAGGCCTCTCTTGCGATTTCAAATTGATCTTGATTCAGAGCAACAATCTCAATTTGGGCATGGTGTAGGAAAAGATCAAATTCGCGACTGCCGAGTTCCCCTTTCTTTGCTTCAATAACAATTCCAGCTTCCAGTGCTGTAAACGCGCTAATCATTTTTTTGGGCGCATCGGCAATAATACGGGCAAAGATATCCCCATCCGGCTCCCCAAGCAGAATCGCCATAATCGCTGAAGTGTCGATTACCATTTATAGTGCCCCATTCTCAGAGTATTCCAGTATTTCGTCAGCGGAGCGCGGGTCCAGATCCGGCAGGGAACGGCAGCGTTCAGCGATCTTTTTTATTTTTTGGTAAATATCTGCCGAGCGTTTGGTTCCGCTAATTCGCTCCAGGCGTTCTTCCAAGGCAATGGTTATTGTCTGGGTTATGGTTTCACCGGTTTGGGTTGCGATTTCCCTGGCCAGTTTTTCCGCATATTCATTGCGAATGCTCAGTGCCATAGTTTCTCCAATTATATAATATATAAAATTGTACATATTATATACAAAGAATGGCAATGGTAGTCAACATGAGTTTGGAACAGCCGCAGGGAAACGGCATGTAAACTTCGCTTGAAATGTGCTGCCATCCAACCTCTCGGGGTCGGGGTCGGGGTCGGTATCGGTATCGTCTTTTTATTCTTTTCGTTTGTTTTTCGACCCCGATACCGATAGCGACCCCGACCCCGATAATGGACGGAATCGGTCCAATTACTATAGCCCCCTTCGGAACCAAAAGAGTACCGCCTTTTCAGGTTTCCTCTCGATTGTCCAACCGCTTAAAAAAAATAGATCTTGAAAAAAACAACGCGTTAAAATAATATAAAATAAAAAAAATAACGCGTTGTTTTTTTTATGATGCAATACCGGAAGAGGAAAAATGATCCGATTTGCTGCAAAAGAATTGGATAAATGGCTGCAAAATTCGAACCGGAAACCCATTGTGCTGAGAGGCGCCCGGCAGGTGGGAAAAACCTGGCTGGTCCGGGATTTGGCCCAGCGTCATGGGCTTCAATTGATCGAGTTGAACTTCGAGCGCCTTCCTGATTTGGCCGAGCTGTTTGCATCCAATGATCCTGCCAAAATTCTAAAAAATATTGAAGGCCAATTGTCCATCCGCATTGATCCGGCCGCAGCCCTGCTATTTTTAGATGAGATCCAGGCAGCACCGGAATTGTTGGCCAAACTCAGATGGTTCAAAGAAGACCAGCCGGCATTGCCGGTCATCGCCGCCGGGTCATTGCTGGAATTGGCCATGAACAAGCCGGTTTTCAGCATGCCGGTGGGCCGGGTCACCTATCTTTATTTGGAACCCATGTCTTTTTTTGAATTTATAAAAGCTACAGGGAATGAAAGCCTGTATGAGATTTGCTCGTCATTTGATATCCAAAAGCCGATACCTTCCTCCTTACATGAAAAGTGTCTGCAGCTATATCAAGACTACTGCCAGGTTGGCGGCATGCCGGAAGTGGTTCAGGCTTGGGTGGAGCATCAGGATCTGAAAATCTGCCTCAAGTTGCAGCAAGACCTTCTGGCCACTTTTCGGGACGATTTTCATAAATACGGCGGCGCACTGGAGGCCAGACTGCTTGCAAAAATCATGCAGTCCGTGGCCGAGCAGTTGGGCAACAAATTTGTCTTCAGTCAGGTGGACCCCGCCTTACAGATCCCGGCGGTCAAAAAGGCCTTGAGCTTGTTAACCCAGGCCCGGGTATGTTCCATGGTTTTGCACACATCCGGCAACGGGATTCCCTTAGGCGCTGAATCCAACGAAAAATTTTTCAAGACCCTAATGGTGGATATCGGTCTGACCTCCGTCCAGCTAGGACTTTCAGCCGGCAGCAGGTCCCAGGCAGCCAAGCTGATCATGTCCAATCGGGGCAGCCTGGCCGAGCAGTTTGTGGGGCAGCAATTGCGCGCGGCCCAGAGCCCGTTGCTTGATCCCAAGCTCTATTATTGGCAGCGCACCGGCGGCCGGCTGGGGGAAATCGACTATGTGATCCAGCACGGGACCAAAGTCGTTCCAGTGGAAGTCAAGTCCGGCGCTGCCGGCAAGCTGAAATCCCTGCATCAGTTCATGGCGGAAAAAAAATTGGATTTGGCCGTGCGCTGCAACACAGATCCGGGAGCGCTGGAGGAAATAAATATTAAAACCACCCGAGGTGATAGCGTCAGCTATCGCCTGGTCTCTCTGCCGCTTTATTTGGCGGAACGGCTGCCGGAATTCCTCGGCTAGCCCACTGTCAAGCGCTCCCAATGATTTCCCGATTTTATAATCAGAATGTTTTTCACTATGAAGTTCAAGAAGTTACAGCAGTTTATCCCTTCGGCGCAGCCGAAAAACTTCGTGTCCTCTGTGCCCTTCAGCGCGGCGGGTAAATGTTCTGCCATCCAACCTCTCGGGGTCGGGGTCGCTATCAGTATCGGTATCGTCTTTTGAGTTTTTCGATTTTTTTCGATTCCGATACCGATAGCGACCCCGACCCCGATAATGGACAGAGCTCAGCCGATGCCAAGTCCCGTTTCTATTCCGCCGGTTCCGGTTTGCTTCGGCCTATTTTATAGCCGTGGGCGTGTTCCCAGCGTTTATCCATGAAGTACAGAATCGGAACCGTCATCCGCGAAAAAAGCAGGGAAGCGATCTCACCGGCCATGAGGGCAATGGCCAGCCCCTGGAAAATTGGATCGAACAGGATCACGGAAGCCCCCACCACCACGGCCGCGGCCGTAAGCATCATGGGCCGGAAGCGCACGGCTCCGGCATCCACCACGGCCTGGTCAAGGGGCATCCCCTCCCGAAGGCGCAGTTCGATGAAATCCACCAGAATGATGGAATTGCGCACCACAATGCCGGCCCCGGCAATGAAACCGATCATGGAGGTGGCCGTGAAAAAAGCCCCCATGGCCCAGTGGGCCGGCAGGATTCCGATAAGGGAAAAGGGGATAGCCACCATGATCACCATGGGGGTGCTGAAACTCTGGAACCAGCCCACCACCAGCACAAAGATCAACACCAGCACCACGGCAAAAGCGAGCCCCAGATCCCGGAAGACTTCATAGGTGATATGCCATTCGCCGTCCCATTTCATGGCCAGACGGCGATCACTCTTGGGCAGGCCGGCGGTGTGCTGTTCGATGCGGTAGCCTTCAGGCAACTCAAGCGTGTCGATTTTTTTCTGCATCTCCAGGATGGCATAGACCGGGCTTTCCTTGGCGCCGGCCACATCGCCGATGACATACACCACCGGCATGAGGTTTTTATGGTAGATGCTGCGGTCGGCGGCCACTGGTTTTGACTGCACCACAGCCGACAAGGGCACCAGGCTGCCGTCGGCGGCGTGCAGCTTGATGGTTTCCAGGCGCTGGATATCGGCGCGTTCGGCCAGGGGCAGGCGCAGGGTGACAGGCACATCCTCACGTTCCCGGGGTTGATGCAGGAGCCCCACCTGGCGGCCGCCTAGGGCCAATTCCAGGCTGGCGGCTATCTGCTGCACGCTGATGCCGTGCAGGGCCGCTTTTTCGCGGTCCACCTGCAGGTTATAGCGCGGATATTCCTCTTCCATGAACCAGTCCACATCCACCACGCCGGGGGTGGTTTCAAAGATGGTGCGGATCTGCTCCGCCAGTTCCCGCTGGCGCTCATAATTCGGGCCGTATATCTCCGCCACCAGGGTGGACAGCACCGGCGGACCAGGGGGAACCTCAGCCACCTTGATGCGCGCCTCATGGCGCCGGGCGATTTCTTCCAGGGGCGGCCGCACCCTTTTCGCGATTGCATGGCTTTGTTGGCTGCGGCGGCTTTTGCCGGCCAGATTGACCTGAATGTCGGCCAGGTAGGGTGCCTTACGCAAATAGTAGTGTCGCACCAGCCCGTTAAAATTAAAGGGGCCGGAAGTGCCCACATGCACCTGGTAATCAATGACTTCGTTCACCGTGGCAAGATAATCCCCCATTTCCAGGGCTACTGCACTGGTGGCTTCCAGGGTGGCGCTTTCCGGCAGGTCGATGATCACCTGGAATTCGCTTTTGTTGTCAAAGGGCAGCATCTTGACTTTGACCAGTTCGAGTCCCACCAGGGCGCAGGCCGCCAGCAGCAGGCCCACTACCAAGGCCAGAAAGGCCCAGCGCAAGCGGGTGTTGTGGAGCAGGGGATTCATCACCTTTCGGTAAAGCCGTGTGCTCCAATCCTCCTGGGTTTCATGCCCGGCCGGATGATGAGCCTCGGCCTTGAGCAAACGCACCGCGGCCCAAGGGGTTACGATAAAGGCCACGATCAGGGAAAAAACCATGGCCGCCGAGGCGCCCACCGGAATGGGCCGCATGTAGGGCCCCATCAGGCCGCCCACAAAGGCCATGGGTAGGATGGCGGCGATAACGGTGAGGGTGGCCAGAATGGTGGGATTGCCCACTTCATCCACGGCTTCCACGGCCACATGGAAACGATTGCGGCCTTGGTTGTGGGGCAGGTGGTAATGGCGTACCACGTTTTCCACCACCACGATGGCATCGTCCACCAGGATACCGATGGAAAAGATGAGGGCAAACAAGGTGATGCGGTTGAGGGTATAGCCGTATAAGAAGAATATCGCCATGGTCAGGGCCAGGGTCACGGGAATGGCCAGGGCCACCACGCCGGATTCCCGGCGTCCCAGGGTGATCCAGATCAGCAGGGTGACCGAAATCACGGCAATGGCCATGTGCCAGAGCAGTTCGTCGGATTTTTCCTTGGCGGTTTCTCCATAGTGACGGGTGATGGTCATGTGCAGATCGTCCGGCAAAACACTGCCGCGGATATTCTCCACACGTTGCAACACTTTTTCCGCCACGCTTATGGCATTGGCGCCCTTGCGTTTGGCCACGGTGAGGGTGACGGCGGCATGGGCGCCCGGGTCAGCCTTGGTTTCTTTGCCGGCCGGCCCTTGGCCGAAAAAGACATACTGATCCGGTTCCTGGGGACCGTCGCGGATTTCCGCCACATCTTCCAGGTACACCGGCCGGCCGGCGAAATTGCCCAGGACCACCCGCTGAACATCCTCAAGGGTCTGCAGAAATCCGCCGATATGCACCGTCACCTGGCCGTCCTTGGAAGGATAGGACCCGGCCTCGGCCGCCTGGTTGGCGGATTGGACCAGCATGGCCGCTTGTTGCAGATCAATACCGGATGCGGCCAGGCGCACCGGATCCAGCAGTACTTCCACAGACCGGCGGGCTCCGCCGATGAGGCTGGTAATGGAAACATCCGGTTCGGCCTTGATGGTGTTTTCCACTTCCGCCGCCACCCGGCGCAGCATGAAATGATCGTAATTCTCACCCCAGAAAGTCAGGGCCAGGATGGGGACATCGTCGATATAGCGCGGCTTGATCAGGGGCGGGCTAACAGCATAGGGGATGCGGTCGAAATTGGAGGTCAGCTTGGATTGCAGACGCACAATGCTTTTTTCCTCATCCTGGCCCACATAGAAACGCACCACCGCCATGCTCATTTCCGGCGCGGAAGTGGTGTAAACATATTCCACCCCCGGAATTTCCCAGAGCAGTTTTTCCATGGGGCTGGTGAGACGCTGCTCCACCTCCTTGGCCGAGGCTCCGGGCATGCGCACGAAAATGTCGATCATGGGCACCACGATCTGGGGCTCTTCCTCCCGGGGCAGGGCGATGACCGCCGCCAGGCCCAGTAAAATGGAGGCAACGATCACCAGGGGGGTCAATTTGGAATCAATGAAAAAGCGGGCGATTTTTCCGGCAGCACCGATTATGGTATTCATCAGACCCCCTCCACTTTCGAACCGTTTTTTAGATCGGCCGGAACCGCACTGACATAGCGCTGGCCGGGGCTGATACCGGAAATGATCTCCACATGGTCGCCGTAAATCTTGGCTGTTCGCACCAGGCGGAAGCGGGCAATGCCGGCCGGATCGACAATATAAAGACCGGTGAGTTGCCCCTGGTCAACAAGGGCGCTCTGGGGCACCAGCAGCAGGCCGGCGCCGCCCACCGGCACAAAGACCCTGGCGAACATGCCGGATTTGAGGTCAGGCAGGTTTTCCGGCATGGCCACCTTGATTTGGAAGGAACGGCTGCGGGCGTCGGCTGTGGGAACAATTCGACCCACAACACCGGTGACTTCCAGATCATTCAGGGCCGGAACCTTGACTTTCATTTCCATGCCCACCTGAACCGCCTGGATGTGCTTTTCCGGCAGCACCAGTTCTGCGCAGAAACGCCCTTCCTGTTCAATGGTAACAAAGGGGGTTCCCGGCGTCGCCATATCACCGGCCTCGATCAATTTGGCGGTCACCCTTCCGCTGTAGGGCGCCCGCACCAGAGCGTCTTTTTCACTGACTTTAGCGGAGGAAAAAGCCGCCTCGACCTGTTGGACCCGGAAGCGCGCCGCTGCCACCTGGGCTTCGGCCTGGCTCAGAGCAGCCTGGGCCTGGCGGTGGCGGGCCGCGACCTCGTCATGTTCCTGCCGGGAGACGGAGTTCTCCTTGAGCAACTGCTGATAGCGCTGAAAAGTGGTGGCGGCCATTTCGGCTCCGGCCTTGGCTGATTCCCGGGCGGAAACCGCTGCGGCCTCGCCGCGCATGGCTTCCTGGACCGCGGCCTGGGCCTGGCTCATCTGGGCCGTAACCTGACGCTGGTCGAGGGTTACCAGAAGATCATCTTCCTTTACAAAGTCACCCTCGCGAACATGAACAGCCTTTACCGTCCCCATGAGCTTGCCGCTAACGGTGCTGACGCTGCGGGCCGTGAGGGTTCCCACCGCCTCATAGAACAACGGCTGCTGGCTGACTTCCGCAACAGCGGTTTGGGCCTTGACCGCCGGTCCGGTTTTTTCCGCCGAGACTCCGGGTTCTATCTTTTCGCTGCAAGCGCTGAGTAACACCGGTAAGAAAAGGATTCCAAAAAGAAGGGTGGTTTGATATCGCATGATTCACTCCAGCATTTAGGGTTGACTCGAAATTATTTTATATCCAGGTCGGGGTCGGAATCGGTATCGAGTTTTTTGTCAACTTACTCCTCAATAGTGAGATCCAGTTCCTTTCCATACTCGCACAATTGCTCGTGTACCGCATAGCCACGCCGACCAAGCTTGGTCAGCATCGCCACAATCCGATCCAGAATATTTTTCGCTTCAGCGTTTTTTTCTGCCGGCATTGCCCCGCAGACTGAGAGAACATCCTGAACCGCAGCACATTCCAACGCAGATCCCCGGGCGATCTCGAAAAAACGTCTGCGATCACCCTCGGTGGCTTTTCCATTGCCTTCCGCAATGTTCAGTGGAATCGCCTGGGAAGCCCGAATAAGCTGTTCCTTTGCGTTGCGATGACCTTTTAAGCTCTCACAAAACCTGTAGACCCAGCCGACATACTCAATGGAAACTCGATAAACATCCAACTGCTCGTGGCCAAAGCTCATTTGTTTCCTTTCAATTTGAAACTGTTTTTTTCTGTTAGATGCTTTTTCAACCCCGATACCGATAGCGACCCCGACCCCGATAATGGACGGGGGGAAGTAGCTGTTATCCCATTGCCCTCAAGAACCGACCGAGTCGTGATTTTTTTTGTTTTGCCTCAGCCATTCAACCTCTCGGGGTCGGGGTCGCTATCGGAATCGGAATCGGTATCGAGTTTTTTTTTGTTAGATTTTTTTTCGACCCCGATTCCGATAGCGACCCCGACCCCGATCATGGACGGAAACACCCCATACCATCTCCGATCCCCTCAATTCACGACTAATGAAAATTATGATCGATTGCCCCCGCCGCCAGTGCCAGTCCGATACGAGCAATCTGATAATCATACCGGGCCTTGCAGTGCTGGGTTCTGGCTTGTTGATAAGCCACCTGGGCATCCAGCAGATTGACGATATTCAACAAACCGCTTTGATAGCGGTTGGCCACGATGCGCTGCGCTTCCTCGGCCTGGGCCGTGGCGGCTTCGGCCACGGCAATGCTCTGCCAGGCGCTCTGGGCCTGGAAAAAAGCCTGTTGGGTTTCCACCTGAACCCCCAGCCGGGCGTTTTCCCGCATGGCTTTCAGCTTTTGGAGCATGGCCTGGGCTGCTGCTTTCTGGGAAGAAATGCGCTGGCCGCTGTATAAATTCATGCGCACCACCGCCCCCAGGGTATAATTGTCGGCAGAGTCGTCATAGCTTTCACTGTTGCGTTCGTAATTGCCTTGCAGGGCCAGGGTGGGAAAATGGCCGGCACCGGCCCGGTCGATTTCGCGCTTGGCGATATCCTCCTGCAACTGGATTTGTTTCAAATCCGGGCGCTGTTCCAGGGCTTTGTTCACCCATTCTTCCAGGCTGCCTTCAGGGGGTGCCG
This sequence comes from Desulfosudis oleivorans, assembly GCA_020723325.1. Lineage (GTDB taxonomy): Bacteria > Desulfobacterota > Desulfobacteria > Desulfobacterales > SURF-7 > DYJD01. The sequence goes on from DYJD01000001.1 coordinate 396,044, forward strand.
CCTCCCCGCAGGCTTCAGGAACCACGGGCTCAGCCCCCATGAAAAGCCCCATATCGGCTTGCAGCCGCGCCTGGGAAATCTGCTCGGCGCTTTGGGCCTGAAAAAGCTGTTGGGCAAGATCGGCGATGCGCACCTGGGCGCGCAGCAAATCGCTTTTCACGGTCAGTCCCTCGGCGGACCGGTCCTCCACCACCTTGAGATGGGCCTTGGCGGTTTCCAAGGCCTGCTCGATGACCTTGCGGTTTTCGGCCGATAGCAGCAGGGCCGTATAATCAGCGGCAGTGCGGGCCGTAACCTGCTGGATACTGCGCTGCAGGGCGAGATCGGCAGCCGCGTGGTTGGTGCGGGCCTGGCTCCAGCCGATCCAGCTTTGGCCGCCGTCAAAGAGCTGCCAGGAAAGGGTCAGGGCTGTGGTAAAATTGTTGACGGCGTCCGGGTAATTGAGGCGCTGGGGTGCGAAATCCGCCACTGTGACAGCTGTCTGGTTGAGCCTGGTGCCGAAGGCCCATAAGGGGCTGGTGGTGCGGCTGAAGGATTCGCTCACCTCTAACTGGGGCAGCAAGGGAGAGCGGGCCTGGTCCGCCTGGGCCACGGCTACATCCGTCTGGTGGCGGGCCGCCAGAACCTCCGGGTTGCGTTGCAAGGCCGCTTCAATGGCCGCGGCCATGCTGAGGGGCTCCGTTGCCGTCGCCATCGAAAGGGGGAAAACCAGCAGGCAAAACAGGATTAAAAAAAGGGGATTCATTTGTTTTTGTTTCATGTTGCCGTGTTTCTCCTTTTTGAGTAAATAAAAAGGAACGAACAGTCAGGGAAGGAGGCATTTCATCAATTCGACCCAAACCATAAGTCAGACACCGGAATCTGTCAACAAACGATTGGTTGGCCGGTCCTGTCCAAGGGGCAGGCTTCATCCATGCCATTAAAATACGAATGGTGACATGGACGATGCCCAATTCAAAATATTGCTGACCTATCTCGGTCTCTCCTGGCAGGGATACCGGAAGGTCAGAAAGGGTGTCAAAAAACGGATCAGTCGCCACTTGCAGGAGCTGGGCTGTCGCAATGTATCCGAGTACCTGCTTGCGCTAAAAGACCCGGTAGTGCGAGGAACGTGTGATGAACTGATGACAGTTTCCATCAGCCGTTTTTTCCGTGATCCCAGGTTATGGGAAGTCCTTGCCTCGGAAATTCTGCCGGAACTCCTTGCAGCAAACAATGATCGCCTGATGATCTGGTCCGCCGGCTGTGCCTGTGGTGAGGAGGTTTACACCTTGAAAATGCTGTGGGACAGCCTTGGGTCGACCTGCAATCTACCAAAGCTGCATATAACAGCCACGGATATAAACCCGATCTGCCTGGAGCGGGCACACATCGCAGATTATCCGCCAAGCAGTCTGCGCCAAACTCCAGCCAGGTTCCTGCCGCGCTATTTCCAGGAAGATCCGGCTTCGGGGCGCTTTACCGTAAAAGCCTTTCTCAAAAGCGACATTGAATGGCGGCTGCACAAACTGGGGGATGATCCGCCGGGCTTATATTTTCACATAATCTTTTTGCGGAACAATCTTCTAACCTACTATCAGGATCCATTCAGATCCGCTGTTTTTAAGCAGATCATGGATTGTCTGGTTAAAGACGGCTTGCTGATAATGGGCTGCCATGAAAAATTGCCCCTTGAAATGAAAGATCTTCTTCCACATCCTTTGCTCCCCTACGTTTTCAAAAAGCGGGCATGATCACCCCGAGCCCATGGGTGGATGGAAAATAGATCTGTCTTTTGTCACGTCCTTCTTTTTTTATGCTACCTACTGGGAAGCTTTGTTTCCTTCACCCTTTTTATTATCCTTGCTTGTCACCTGACAGGCATCCCGCACTCAGGTGGACACGCCGAGTTTGGGCAGGATATACACCTGCAACACGAACCACAGGGCAATGATCACCCCGACTATGAGCATTTCTTTCATTTGATTATCCTTTCGCAAAATAAAGACTCACGCTTTTATCCGGCAGCTCTCGTTGCCTTTCTCCCTCTTATATCCCAACAAATGAGTGTTGTCTATGGTTCTGCCACTCCGTTTTTCCAGATACCAAATGGGGCAGGGTATGAGCGTTTTGAGGCTTCCATTGGCCGACGGCGTTTTCACCCTATCCAGGGGGAGAGCGGCACCGGCAAGGAACTGGTGGCGGGCGCCATTCACTTCAATGGCGCCAGGGCCGGCAGGCCGCTGGTGGCGGTCAATTGCAGTGCCTTGTCCGAGTCCCTGCTGGAAAGCGAGTTGTTCGGCCATGCCAGAGGCGCCTTTACCGGCGCCGTGCGGGACCGCATGGGACGCTTTGAGGAGGCCCACGGCGGTACCATTTTTCTGGATGAGATCGGTGAAATCAGCCCGTATATTCAAGTGAAGCTGTTGCGGGTTTTGCAGGAAAAGGAGATCCAGCGCGTGGGCGAGTCCAAAAGCCGGAAAATCGATATCCGCATCATTGCCGCCACCAATTCGGATTTATACAGCCTGGTGAAAGGCGGGAAATTCCGGGAAGATTTGTACTACCGTCTGAAGGTGTTTCCCATCACGGTTTCCCCCTTGCGCGATCGCAAGGAGGATTTGCCGCTGTTGATCAGTCATTTTGTCCAGGTTCAGAATCGTAAGACCGGAAAACACATTAAAGGCGTTTCACCAACAGCCATGCGCATCATGCTGGATTACTCTTGGCCGGGGAATGTGCGGGAACTGGAAAATGCCGTGGAGCATGCTTTTGTGTTATGCGAAAAGGATGAAATCCACAACCTGGATCTGCCGGTGGAAATCCGTCAGACGGAATATCCGCCGAATCGGATACCGGCCGTGTTCGCCATGGGCAGCCCCGCCCGTCCGAAAATCATGCGGGAAACATCGCTGGAGCTGCTGGTGGAATGCGGCTGGAACAAGGCGGAAGTGGCCCGACGGCTGGGCCTGAGCCGCACGGCCGTGTGGAAATACATGGGGAAAACCAAAAGGTGCAATGGTAACAGCCTGATGGAAATAATAACGGACGTGAATGCGAGTTTGCGAGGATGGTTTGAGTATTTTAAACACAGCAACCGCTGGACATTTTCAGCGGTAGACGGATGGGTCCGACGCCGTTTGCGATCAATTCTACGGAAGCGCTCCAAGCGACGCGGAAAAAGTCGCGGCAGGGATCACAATCGCTGGACCAAGAAATTCTTTCTGGATTATGGGCTCTTTTGCCTTGAAGATGCACATAAATCCATGCTTCAGCCATCGTGAGGTAAAACCATCGACTGGAGAGCCGAGTGCGGGAAATCCGCCTGCTCGGTTCGGAGGGAGGGGCGACACAAATCAATGCGTCGTCCCTACCCCTATCAAAGGAGGAGATAGCCAAAAAAAACTGACCAAGACCTAAAATTTTTCGAAAATTTGCTGCCGTTGATTTCTGAACTCAATCCACCCTCATTATTTTTTTGAAACGGATATTTTTAATGGGATTGCCCTGGCGTTTTTCGGTTTGATTCTTGGACTTGAATTGGTTAGAAGGGGCTGATTAAGGATTTTTGACCTTGCTCATCGTTTTGGCCTTATCGCGGGTGGAAGCCGCTCCCACAATGAAGGTCAGCCGAAACGAGGTCAACCGAAACGATGATTGAGACCGGCTTTTCTGTAAGGGAGCTTGAAGATTTTGATTTGCCATTTTAGTAAATGTCGTGCTCGTGCTTAGCGAAGCGGTAATCGTAATCGTAATCGAAAGACAAATCTGACTATTACATAAGTAGCCGATTACGAGTACGAGCAAGAGCAAGAGCAAGAGCAAGAAAAACGGTAGATATCCATAGAGCGAGGGCGGTAGTGGGCATGAACAGGCGCTGGGAATTGCAGGATCTGGTGGATCTCGAATACTTTCTGCACATGGATGAAAATCGGATGGATATCCATGCCGGCAAAGAGGAACGCGAGATGTATCTGGAACGTCTGCTTCCCATGCTCAGAATTGAAAGGCCGCACAAGACGCATCATCGGCGGGTCCTGCTGCGATTGTGGCTGGAGGAACGCCGACGCCTTGAAAAGGACAAATCGACTGAGCTGTTCCTTTTGCCCGGTGAGATGTTCATTGCCTTTTGCCGCATGATGCAAGCCGGCGGAGCTTTCACCGGGTGTTGCCTGGGATTCGGCGGGGCTGTGGCCTTTCTACATTATAGCGGCAAAGAGCCCTTGAATGTATGGACCTATCTGTTGCTTTTTGTGGGAGTTCAGATGGGGTTGCTGGCCTTGCTGTTGCTCTCCGCGATGGTAAGTCGAGGCTTGGGGGCGCGGCGGCCACCGGCCCTATTGCGGTTTGCCCTGGCCCCTTTGTTCAGTCGTATGGTTTATATAGCGGCTGCGCAATTAACGGCTGAGCAGCGCGGACGCATGCAAGCCGCGGCAGGCCTGGTATCGGCAAAATCAAAACTCTACGGCAAAGTGTTTGCCGTACCCTTTGTGATTACCGCTCAATTATTCGGCGTGGGTTTCAACTTGGGGCTGTTGGGCGGTACCCTGCTGCGGGTGCTGGGCTCGGATCTGGCCTTCGGCTGGCAATCCACGGTGCAATGGAGCGCAAAAAGCGTGTATGCCCTGGTGGAGATTTTGGCCGTACCCTGGGCCTGGGTCATTCCGGCACCACTGGCCCATCCCACTCTGGCCCAGGTGGAGGGCAGTCGTATCTTCTTCAAGGACGGCATCCGGCATCTGGCCACCCAGGACCTGGTTTCCTGGTGGCCGTTTTTGATATTTGCGGTGATTTGTTATGGCCTGCTGCCGCGCTTGCTGCTCCTGATTTCAGCCCTGGCGGTTCAGGGCCGGCTTCTGGCTCGACTGCCTTTTGACCATGCGGCCTGCGATCAGTTGCTGTTGCGCCTGACCACGCCGGTACTGGAAACCACGGGAGAGCCGCCGGTATCCGTGGAAATCCAGCGGAAAACAGGTGCGCCGGATATTGGTGGGGCCATGGTCGGCGGACTGCCGGCAGATTGGGGAACCGGAGCTGTTGTGGCTTTGGTCCCGGTTGAAATCAGCTCCGGCGGCCGTGAGGGGCAATTACAGGCATTGATCAAGGCCCAGTTCGGGTTCAGTCCGGCCGGGATTCGGATTATGCCTGTGGCTCCCATGGAAGCGCGCAGCCTGCTCAAAAGCCTTGCGGACCAAGGGGTGACCCATGTGCTGCTGTTGCAGGAGGCTTGGCAACCGCCGATTTTTGAATTGTTGCGTTTTTTCAAGGAAGCCCGGGCCATTTTCGGTCCCAGGACCCGGCTGGACATCCTGCTGATCGGCAGACCTGGGCCGGAAACCCCATGGACAAAAGCCCAAAAAACGGACAGCGAGATATGGACCCAGCGGATTGCCGCCCTGGCAGATCCATATCTGACCTGCTTTGATTTGAAAGGCACCGATGAAAAGCCACGACGTTCCTGAATTTGCCGTTCTCGGCCATCCCAATGAGGGCAAATCCGCGGTGGTATCCACCTTGACCGAAGACGACAGCGTCAAGGTAAGCCCCATACCGGGCGAAACCACTGAAGCCCGGGTTTTTCCGGTGCGGGTGGATAGCCGGGAGATCATCCGTTTTACCGATACCCCCGGTTTTCAGCGCCCTGGGGACACCCTGGATTGGATCAGGGCCTACACCGGCCCCCAGGAAAGAATGGTCCAAGTCTTTTGTGAGAGCCATGCAAAGGACCAGGATTTTCGCAGCGAATGCGAATTGCTGGGGCCAGTGGCCAGGGGGGCCGGGATTATTTTCGTGGCAGACGGCTCGCGGCCGGTGCGCAGCAATGATCTCAAGGAAATGGAAATTCTGCGCCTTACCGGCAGGCCGCGCATGGCCGTCATCAATTGCAAAACCGACCAGGAGGAATACCTGCCGGCCTGGAAAAACGAATTCAGCAAGAACTTCAATGCGGTGCGGTTTTTCAATGCCCACAGCGCCACCTATGGAGAACGCCTCCGCTTGCTGGAAAGCCTGAAAGCCATCCACCAGGAAGGGCAAGCGGCATTGGAAAAGGTGATCCAGGCGTTTCGCCAGGACTGGGACCGACGCAACGAAATCGTGACCGCGATTATCTGTGACCTGATCCGGCAGTGCCTGGGCCATAAAGTCAAGGGTCGATTCCAGGAAAAGCCCCTGGACCAGGCGGCCGCTGTGGAACTGGAGCAGCGCTTTCAGACCGAGATCGCCGAGCTGGAGAAAAAGGCCCACGCCAAGATCCGGCGTCTGTTCAAGCATAATATCTTCAAGCTGGATCTGCCGGAAGGCTCCATTGTGAAGGAACCGCTTTTCAGCCGGCGCACCTTTCAGGTCCTGGGGCTGAGGCCGGCTCAACTGGCGGCAGCGGCTGCCGCCGGCGGCGGTTTGCTGGGTCTCAAGCTGGATCTGGCAACGGCCGGGCTGGCAATGGGGGCTTTCACCGTCCTGGGCAGTGCCCTGGGCGCGGGCAGCGTCTTATTATTCGGAGAAAAAGCCGCCAAGGCCAAGCTGATCGGCCGGCCCCTGGGGGGCTATGAAATCCGCGTGGGGGCCGGCAGCGGAATGGGTTTGCCTTTTATTCTACTCCATCGCGCCTTGTTGTATTACAGTTACATCATCAATTGGTCCCACGGCCGTCGGGATGTCCCGGCCGAGGGTTTCAGCCTGTCCGAGGAACAGGCGGCCGAAGCCAAGACCGCCTGGATCTGGTCCGGCCACCGCAAAACCATTTGCGTGAAATTTTTCAAAGCGGCCCGTTCCGGCCGCATTTCAGGTCAGGCCGGCAAAGAAATGTCGCGGATGTTGCAGGAGGTCTTGCTGCAGTTGTCACAGACAGGATAATATCACTGGTGGTTCCCAATCCATTCTGTTATGGTCAAAATCGTTTTTCGATGCAGTCGGGAATCCTGCCTAGGGCGGCGGGGCTTTGAATTTTGTATTTATTAGGAATATTTTAAGGAGCACAAAGGTCGGAATGAAAATTGCCCTGGTGACACCCATCAACAACGTGACCGGTGAAAAGAGTTTTTATGATTATAAATTCATAGCGGATTTTGTCTGGTCCAAAAAATATTTTTCCTATCTGCTGGCCATTCCGGTACTGATCTCCCTGACCCCGCCGGAGCACGAAATCCGGGTGTTTGATGAAAACATCGCCGAGATTGATTTTGACTGGAAAGGGGATCTGGTGGGGATCAGCGCCCGCACCATGTTCGCCACCCGGGCCTATGAAATATCCGATGAGTTTCGTAAGCGGGGGATCAAGACGGTTTTGGGCGGAATCCATGTTTCCATGTGTCCGGACGAGGCCTTGCAGCACTGCGATGCCGTGGTGATCGGCGAGGCTGAGCATGTCTGGCAGGATCTTTTGAAAGATCTGGAGCAAGGCCGGCTGCAACAAAGATATGCGAGTCCGGTCAAGGCTGACCCCACTGTGCAGGCCAAGCCGGCCCGCCAGGCCCTGGCCAGGTCCCGCTATTTTTCAGATATCGTTCAATCCACCAAGGGTTGTCCCTTTGATTGCGAGTTCTGTTCAGTGCATGCCTATGACGGCCAGCGCATCCGGCACAAGACCGTGGCCCAGGTCATTGCCGAAATCGAGGAGATCCATAATTCCAGTGCCGGCTACAAGAAGAAATCCATTTTTTTCGCGGACGACAACATCATCGCCGACAAGCAGTTCGCCCGGGAATTGTTCACGGCCCTTGCCCCTTACCGGCTCAACTGGTCCTGCCAGGCTTCCATCAATATCGCCCGGGAGCCGGAATTGCTGCGGTTGATGAAAGCCGGCGGCTGCGGCGCCATCCTGATCGGTTTTGAGACCATTTCAAAAGACAATCTGGCCCTTATGGGTAAAAATGTGAACCTGCGCAACGACTACGCGCAAGCCATCGAGATTATCCAGTCCCTGGGTATCATGGTGCACAGTTCTTTTATCATGGGGTATGATTTCGACACACCGGCGGTCTTTGACGAGTTGATCGAATTCATTGAGTCCGCCAATTTGCTTATGCCCCTCATCAATATCATGACGCCCTTCCCAGGCACCCGGCTTTTCCAGCGTCTTATGGAAGCAAAGCGGATTTTACACCAGGACTGGAGCCGTTATGACGGCAAACATGTGGTCTATCAACCGGTACGCATGACCCCCCAGGAGCTGGAAAACGAATTCAAGCGGGTAGTCCGCAGCATTTATTCCTTTGCCGCCATCACCCGCAAGCTGAAATACTACTGGTCCGTGGATTTCTGGAAGCATTCCAACCAGGTGGATCCCATCCGGCTGAAATACCGCCTGCTGTTCGCCTTCCGGCTTGGCACGCTGCTTTTTTCCGGCAGCCCTGCACGGCGCAAATTTATTTTTTGGGTCTTGCCCCGGGTTTTTCACCACAGGGTACGCATATCGACGATTTTATCCCTCATGGCCTATAACGACTTTGCATATGACGGTCTTTCCGATGATGGGAAATTATGATATAAAAACCAGGTACGACGAAAATGACGGGCGAGGATTGGAAGTGGCTTCAAAACGTTAATCCATAATGAATGGGAGCTGATATGTTAACGATCAACAAACGGAAAAAATTTTATCAGAAGCAGATTGCCCTGTATAAATCCATTTTCAGTTTCTTTATCTTTGTCGGGCTCGGAATTGCATTGCTCACCGTTTTTTATAGCTTTTTCGTCGCCAATATCATTTCCTATTTCATCGACAAATTCAATCTGGAGGCCTCGACAGGAGCCGTGGTATTTTTCAGTTCCCTGCTGGGAAATCAGTGGTTCTATATCATTCTGGGGGGCCTGTTCCTGGTTGGTTTGGCCACTTTCTTCACCCACCGTTTTGCCGGTCCACTCTACCGGTTCGAGGTCACCCTGGACCAGATGATCGACAAGGATTTTTCCGTACAAATCACCTTGCGCAAGAATGATGAATGCAAAGCCCTGGCCGAGAAACTGAACCAGTTCAACAGCCGCATGTCCACCAGCATGAAAACCATGCGTTTTTTGGCGGATGAGATCGCCAAAAACCATGGGCGCCTGCAGAATGATTTGGACGGCCGGGCCTATGATTTGTTGCTGGAAACCCGTGATTTGAACGATCGATTGCTGAAAATGATTGTTGCCTTTAAAACCGAATAGCCTCGGCCTGGGCGGCTTACTTTATTTTTCGCCAAAAATAATGAAAGACGAAAACAGCTTGGGAAAAAGAATCAGTATGGGCAGGTCAAAGGCATACCGGCTGGCCTGGGGTTGCAGCCTGATGATGATGTTGCTCCTGTGCTGGGCCTGTACCCGCAAGACCATTATTGCCGAACCAACACCCCCGCGGCCGGAAGAAAGATATGCGGACCTTCTGGCCAAGGCGGAAAAACATTATCAGGCCGGACAATTGGATCAGGCACTGAGCCTTTATCAGGACCATTTGGCCTTGCACCCGGACATTCCTTCCGCACCTATGATCCTGCTGAAAATCGGAACAATCCAGTCCTCCAAAGGACAGCACGAAGCTGCCCGGGATACCTATCGGCAGATGATCGCGGCTTATCCCAACAGCCGACTGGTGCCGGAAGCACGGCTAAACATACTGTCCGACTATTATCAGGAAGGACGTTTTCCCGAGGTGGTGGAGTATCACCAGGAGTTGAATGATTTTTCAATCCCCACTGAAATTCTCATGCGAAAATACGGCCTGGTGGGGGATTCCTATCTGGCCATGGCCGAATACGCTCTGGCATTCGAGGCCTTTTTGCGGGTTTACCAACGGGCGAACGATATGGCGAAAAAGCCGGTGATGAAGAAATTGGAAGCGATTTTTCCCCGGTTGAGCGCCAAGGAATTATCCCAATTGGCCGCCAAGATGGAAGATTCGGAATTAAAGCGCAGTTTGTTGTTCCATCTCGGCGGTGTGCGCGCGGTTGAAAGTAAAAAACCGGAAGTCGTCCGGGATGAGCCGGGATTGGAGCAAAAAGCGCCGGAACCGGCTAAGACCATGGAAAGTGTGTCCGGAGCGGGGTATGCGGAGCCGTCCGTGGGCTGTCTGTTGCCCCTCAGCGGCAAATATGAAACTTTCGGCGCCAAGGCATTAAAAGGGATTCAGTTGGCCCTTGAAAAATACAGTCGCACGGAAAAGGCCCCACCAGTGCGCATCATCATCCGAGACACGGAAGGTGATGCGGGCAAGACCGCCCAGGGCGTTCAGGAGCTTGCCCAGGACGAACATACCGCCGCCATCATCGGACCGCTTGTTACTGCCGAGGATGCGGCCACAGCCGCACAGGAAAGCAAGATCCCTATTATCACCCTGACCCAAAAACAGGATATGGCCAACATGGGCGGGTATGTCTTCCGCAATTATCTCACGCCGGAGATGCAGGTGCGCGCCTTGATAGCCTACACCATGAATGAGCTTGGATTGCGGCGTTTCGCCATTTTGTATCCGGATGAAAAATACGGGTCCACCTTCATGAATCTGTTTTGGGACGAGGTATCGGCCAACAAAGGGGAAGTGGTGGGCATTGAATCCTATGGCGTGAATGCAACCGATTTTTCAGCCGCCATCAAGAAACTAACCGGCCAGCGCAGGAGCGCGACGGCCGCAGCCCAAGGCAAACTTGATTTTGAGGCCATCTTTATTCCGGATGGGGCGGAAAAGGCCGGCATGATTCTGCCCCAACTCACCTATTTTGATGTGGTGGATGTGTACCGGCTGGGAACCAATCTCTGGCACAATGAAAAATTGCTTCAATCCACCGGTCAGTACATGCAGGAGGTGGTCATTCCCGAAATTTTTTTTGCGGAAAGCCGGAATGAGCAGGTAAAGGAATTTGTGCGCCTCTTTGAAGAAACCTATTCGGAAAAGCCCGGCTTCCTGGAAGCTGTTGCCTATGATACGGCCATGATCCTGTTCCAGACCGTGAACCGCGCGGGGGTGGATTCCAGGGAAGCGGTCAAGAACGAACTCCTGAAAACAAAGGATTTTCATGGTGTGACCGGGCTAACGAGCTTCGACCAAAACGGCAATGCCCGTAAACAGCTTTATCTATTGAAAGTGGAAGGGGACCACTTTGTGGAACTGGGGCAAGGTCAATCACTGAAGCCGGAAACAGGCGAATGAATTTTTCCTATTACCCGGTCTATCGCCTGCTGACAGGGGCTGCGTTCGGAGCGGTCCGCCCTTTTTTGCAAGGGCTGGCACGCCTGGCAGGTGAAAACGAGATTGCTTGGCAGCAACGCTTGGGCCGGTACGAGCTTCTGCCCATGGACCGTTTCGCCGGCAGACCACGCATCTGGCTGCATGCCGCCTCGGTGGGGGAAGTGGGCGCAGCCGTCGGGATTGTGGCCGCCCTGGAAACCGCATTGCCCAATTGTGCGGTGGTCATGTCCACCATGAGTCTCAACGGCCGGCGGATGGCTATGGAAAAGCTGAACCCGGGTGTGACCAAAGTCCTTGCCCCCTTTGATTTTGTAAGGAGCGTGCGACCGGCCCTGGCTTTTTTCAGGCCGGACATCCTCGTCTGTCTGGAAACGGAGATCTGGCCCAATTGGCTGACCGAAGCCCAACGGGCCGGGATCAAAACCGCCATTGTCAACGGACGGATTTCCGTCCGTTCCATCCGCAATTATGTGCGCATGCGGCCTTTGTTCCGACAGATCCTGGCCCGCATGGATGCCCTGAGCATGATCCGCACCGAGGATGCCGATCGCATAAACCTCCTGGGCGCCCTGCCGGAACGGATATGCGTAAACGGCAACGCCAAATACGATCTGCTGATCAACAGTGTGGCTCCGGCCGAGCAGGAGCGCTTTGTCAAATTGTTGAATCTGTCCGGCAAGGAAACGGTTTTTGTGGCCGGCAGCACGCGTTCCTCTGAAGAAGCGGCTGTGCTGGACGCTTATGACCATATCCGTCGTTTTTTTCCGGACACACTGCTGATCATCACCCCCCGGCATGTGGAGCGGGCCTACAAGATTGAAAGCCTGGTAAGGGAACGGGGCCTGGTTTGCCAATTGCGCACCGATCTAAACGAAACCGGTCGGCGCCGGGTGGCGCCGGTGGTCATCATGGATACCATCGGCGAACTTCAGTCCTTATACGGCGTTGCCTCCATCGTTTTTTGCGGCGGCAGCCTGGTGCCCAAGGGCGGGCACAATATCCTCGAGGCGGCGGTATGGGGCAAACCGGTGATTTACGGCCCGCACATGGATGATTTTTTAGATGCCAAAGAACTGCTGGAAGCCGCGGGCGGCGGTCTTCTAGTGCGCAACGGCAGGGAGTTGGCCCAGACCGCCCTGTTTCTGCTCCATCACCCGGAAAATGCCAAGCGCATGGGCGCGAACGCCCGCCAAGCCGTGATGGCCAACAAGGGCGCGGCCGGACGCCATGCTGAAATCATTCTGCGGATATTGGGGGAGAGCGGTTTTAAAAAGCGATGAGATCATGACAGAAGATGAAAAACAGGATGAACGCAGGCGACAAGGCGGCACCCGTTTCTGGATCGGCTTGAACCTCCTGCTGTTTCCCATACCCTCCCATTTCAGCCTGTTGCGGGCCAGGGAATTCTCCCTTAAAAAAAGTTTTTTTCATTTCGGCATGACCCTGGTTTTGTCCTTGATCCTGATGGGCGCGGCGGTTTTGCAGGTTTTGCTGCCGGGGATCGGGCGCCTGTGGCTGCTGCTGCCTTTGGCTTCCGGGATCATGCTGGCAGCCTTCAACCACCAGGTCATTGCCCAGTTTGAACCCATGCGCCTGGAATGGGCCGGCCGAAAACAGATGGGCGCCTTGCTTCTGCTCCTGGCCATCCTGACCGTCATCAATATAATACCCGAATTGGATCTGATTGAATTAAAGGACCGGACCACAGAGCCGGTCACAGCCTGGATCAAAGTCCTGCCGGTATGGCAAAGCGCCCTCATTTTCCTTGCGGGTATGCTGGTGGTGGTTGTCGGACATGCCGGACTTTCCCGAACCAGTATATCCTTGAACCGCATCATCATTCTGTATGCCTGTTTTATCGTGATCGCGGCCCAGGTCGGTTTGGTGCTACTGGTGGCATGCAAATGGCTCAAATATCCCGGGGGCTTTTTAATGGAATTCGCGGCGGTTTTGCTGGCCGCCATCCTGGCCTTGGACTATTGGGATGCGGCCTCATTCGGGCAATTCACCCGCCGGTATGTTTTACTTACCTGCACCAAAGGGTTGTCATTTATTTTTCTGCTGCTTTGCTTTCTTGGTTTTCCGCAAAAAATTGCTTCCAGTTATATGTCCTATTGTTATAATAATGGGAAGCCCCTGCCCGGCATCATCCCCCTTGACAGGCTGGTTTTTACCGACCAGGGTAGTTTTCAAAGCGCGCATATCAGCCTGAGCCGGATGCGCAAACTATATGCGGAAGCGTTGATGGGCATTCAGCCGGAAACCACCGGCCGAATTTCCCGAATGATGGAGGCGGGCGCTACTGCCCTTTGTCCGGCAGGGGACGATATTTGCCGGCTGAAAGAACTACCGGGCGCCGGCAAATCCGCAACGCCGGTCTTTACTTTGGATACGATTCCTTTTTTTCGACCGGTGGAGCCGGCCTGGGATGTTTTTCTTGCGACCCTGATCCATCAACATATAATCGCCGAAGAAGATCTGGCTGAAACCATTGCCGGTTTTAAAGCCATCCTGCCCAAATCCCTTGAGGGCCGTCTGCCGGATCTGGATACGGCTTACGACATCCGCTATGTGGCTTTGGCTGCCAAAGCCCGGCTCCATTTTATTCCGCCGGCCATGGAGCACATTGAAAGGCTTCTCCAAAATAATCTGACCCCGATTCTTTCGTTGCCGTTGACCGGTGAGTCCAAATGGGGCGCTTTGCTCTTTTGGGATAAGTCCGCCGGCCTGGCCTGGTTTCGCATCCAGAATTCCCGGGCCATGGAAAAAACCATTCAGACCCTGTTTGACGCGAATATTTCACGGCAGAACCGCGCCGCGATTCAGACTTATCAGATGATCCCCTTACCACAGGATTACCTTGCCACTATTATCGCCCATATCGACAAACCCATGGTGGTGCTGAGCCAAGACGGCTTTTCGCCCGACCTGCTGAAACACTTCGGCGAACAGGCCCTTGGGGAACTTGAAACCACCGCGGCCTGGATGGCCGGTGCCAAAAGAACGCCGGAGATTCTTTCCAAAGCAAATGCTCCCGAATTTGTTTCCGACTATGCCCGCTATCTGCAGGTCATGGTTCGGCTGAATGATTTGATAACGCCCAAAAGGCTGGATTTCAACTTGTTCCCGGACCCGCAGCGCTTCAATTCAGATGCAAGCTGGGCCGACCGGTTTCAAAGGGCGGAAAAGCTGATCCAGGGATTGCATTCCTTACGGGATATGGATCGGATGCGCCTGGCTGGCAACCTGGTGGAAAACAATCAGGTGGATCAGGCGCCGGAGCTTTTTCTGCGCTTGGCCTTACCCCGGCCGGTTTCCACGAACCTGGTAGGCTGCTGCCAGGCTTTCAAGATCGGCCGTCGACTTTTTCTAATGGGACGATATCCAGAAGCCCAGGCCTATCTATCGATTTCCCAAGGGCGGCATCCCTTCAATTCCGAATATGAAATTTGGCATCATCTGGCCGGCCTGAAGCAGAACCAGGTTATGGGCCCCTTCCGATCCATGCCGGAGCAGCAGCCGGGGCCGTGGCTCTATTACCAGACCCTCGCGGATATGCAAAAAGGCAAAGCGGCAGCAGCCTTGAAGCGGCTCAAGAAAGTCATTGCCCGGGACAGTCATGACAGCATGGCCAACCACCTGCTGGAGAAGTATTTTCAGCAACCGGTGGATGCCAGGTATTTTTTTCCGGCACCGGAGGGCTTATAGTGAAACCGGACAATCCCCTTAACGGCTGGAAACTGAGCCTCCATACCCTCTTTCTCGGGCCGGTGTTCCTTTGTCTATATTTATGGCAATATCGCCGGGCCTATCCGCTGATCCGCTATCTGCTTTTTTTGCCGCCGGCCCTGCTGTTGTTGTGCTCCTGGCTGAGCATTTTCCTGAAGGTGGACCCTGATTGGATCAGGCTCATTTATGCCGTGCTTTTGGCCCTGATCCTGGCTGCCGCCTTTATTTTCTGCTGGACTGTGAAGGCAGCCACCAAATCCCGAGAGCCCTCACCCCGTCCGAAAATTCTTTTGTCCAGGGGCATTGCCTGGATGACCTTCATGGGGACATTATTTTACAGCTTTTCCCATGCTGTCCAGATCGTCAATTACTGGGCATTCGGCGAGTATATCATGGTCTATTTTTCATCCGCCGCCAAAACTTCCAACCTGTGGATCCTGCTGGGTCTGGTCTTTGGTTTTCTTTACGGCATGGATGCCGAGAAACAATATTTCAATAAGGATATCAAATCCCTCGGCATATCCTTGACCCTGGCGTTTGGGTGGGTTGCCGTTTACAGCATATGGACATTGTTTTTAATTGTTTATCCACTGCAGCGCCTGACACCGATTGCCTACCGGCCGCAAATCGCCGACTATATGTTCTACGGCTTCAATGAACTGTCGATTCTTTTTTCCCTGTTTTTTTTCCTGCCGGCGGGCGCGGACAAGGGCCTTTGGAAAACCGTGGTGGTTTCCGTTTCGGCCGTGCCGCTGATTCTGCTGCACGCCATTGTATTGTCCGGCTATTCCAACGCCTTGAATCTTACGGCAGCTTCCATATTGGAAGACCAGGGCCGGTGGGAATCAGCCAAGGCATTATACACGAAAGTCATCCCGTATATCGACCATGATCCGTTGCTGGCCGCCCTGCATCACCGCCAGGGGGTGTTGAACATCCTCAATGAGAACTATGAGGCGGCCGTGGCTTCCTTTAAAAAGGTCATCGCCGACTATTCCGAGGATTATGAAGTTTTTCGCAAGGCGCGCCGGTATGTGGAGCGCTTTGAGAAAAACAAAGCCTTGCCGGACCCTGGCAGAAAAATTCTTGCGGTCCGGCATCGAACTTTTGAGCAGGCGGCCTCCTGTTTTCCCAATTCCCTGTCCGTCATATTGAAATTTTACGAAGCCGAACCTGTCAGCACCCGCAAGCTGAGCTACGCCATCAAGGAGAGCTTTGATAAAGGCACCTTCATTTGGAAGGTGGAAGCTTTTTTGAATCAACGGGGTTATCGGCTGATTACCACATTCTGGCAGACCAAAGAAACGCTGATGGCCTTGTTGGAGGCCGGCTATCCGGTATTGATTTATGTCCCCGGCCATGTGTACACCTTATATGGGTATGACGCCAAAATGGAAGTCTTTTTTTGCTACAACACCGCCAAACTCAATCGCTGGGACGACACACCCTTTGCCGAATTTCAACATGCCTGGATGGAAGATGGCTTTGTGATGAGCGTGGTGGTGAAAAAGGGGGATGAGGAAAAGATAACCGCAATGGCCGAAGGCTTGTCCCGGCATTCGGAAGCCTACCGGTTGTATCAAAAAGCCATGATCAGCCGGTATTATGCAAGCAAAGACAACTATTGGGAAGACACCGGCCGCGGACTGCTGGCGGAAGGTATCGGCCTGGACACCCTCAAACTCGACAATGATGACCTTCGCAAGGATGGCTTCCACCATCTGCCCTGGGATCAGGAAAAATGGCACGGGGAGGTCCGGCCTGCGCTTGTCCACAAATGGTCGAACCAATGGAGTTTGATTGAAAGGCATCTGCTCTACCTGCTGTTCCATAAACAGTGGGAAGCTGCCCGGGAATTGATTCAAAAATATCAGTCCCGTTCCAATGAGGAAAGCTTTCCGGATTATGACCGGCTTTTGGAAATGAGTCTGGCCGTGGAGGTTTCCGCCGGAAATCAGGCTGAAGTGCTGTCCCTTTGCGACAAACTCATCGGCAATATGGATCGTTTTGATGCCGGTGCTTGCTGGGCCTACTATTATAAGGCTGTTCACCTGCTGCAAAAGGGGGCGGCGGCGCGCGCGGCCCAACTGCTCCTGCCCTTGCTCGATAAGATGGATCCCGATGATTTGATTTCAGAAGCCGGTGTAAGAAATATCGTAACCTTGTTGCGGGAAATCCAGCTTCGGCAACCTGATTTAATCGAACCGGAAAAAGCGCATTTACTGGATATTTACCAGATCCGCTATGCGATCAGGTAATTTTAGCAGGAGAGATTGGAATCAAAGGTGCCATGGAAACCGAGACCACACCCAATTGGGATAGTTCCACCCTCATCACCATAGACACCCAGTGCGACACCCTTGACGGGCAACCTTTCGAGATCCCTGGGACCAGCGCGGTTCTTTTCCAGATGAAAGCGTTGCTTTCGGCCTTTCGGGCGGCCCGGCGCCCCATTGTTCACATTGTGCGCATTTATCTGGCGGACGGTTCCAATGTGGATTTATGCCGTCGGGCGTTGATCCGCAAGGGTGCGCCATTATTGCTGGCCGGATCTTCCGGATGCCAATTGGCGCCGGAAATTCTACCCAGGACTGGAATCCTTCTGGACGAGGTCCTGCTGTTGTCAGGCGGCATACAGAAAATCAGCGCTAATGAAGTTGTGATGTACAAACCACGCTGGGGTGCCTTCTACCAAACTCCCCTGGAAGACTATCTGAAAAAGGCCGGTATTTCCACCCTGGTTTTCTGCGGCTGCAATTTCCCAAATTGCCCGCGCACTTCCATTTATGAGGCCAGTGAGCGCGATTTCCGGATCGTGCTGGCGGATGACGCCGTATCCGGTTTATCTGATGAGGGCCGGAAGGAAATGGGGAACATCGGCATTAATCTGCTGCCAGCCCATCAGATCGTGGAAGCACTCCGGCAAGAGGGTATGGCTGGGCGGGAACGGTGATTTAGGGAGACTGAAAATCTTAATTTACCATTGTCGTGCTCGTGCCCAGCCTAGCAGTACTCGTAATCGTAATCGAACGACAGAATTTGGATAGCCAATCGGCAGCCGATTACGATTACGAGCAAGAGCACGAGCAAGAAAAATCGGTAAATTGGATTTTTCAACACCCCCTAAGGCGGCCCATACCCTGCCGTTTTCTGGTGAAAGACGAAAAACTACTCTTCAATTCCGGTAAATCTTTCCGGATGTCGCTCGCATTGGAAGCCCTTTCCGAAATAACAGGCCACGCAATAGCCCGTCATTTGATCCAGGCTTGTTTGCTTGGATTCGCAATTTGTGCACAGGCGCTCCTGTCCCTTGTGCATGGGGCCGCCGCAGGGCGTCATGGTCATTGGGCACAAGTCCGAGCACCAGCCGCACTCCCGGCAAAGTTTTGATTTCAGGTCAAAGGGCGCCACCACCCGGCGATCCATGCCCCGTCCGACAAATCCGATGGCCTTTTCACCGAGCCTACCGGTGCAGATACGCACGCAGCGACCGCAGAGAATACAATTGTTGTTCCGGAACGGATAGCGGACTTCCTTCACGCCGCAACGCATGGCCACATCCTGAACCGCCCTGGAATTGGGGGCTTCCGCCACCAAAAGTTCCGCTATGTTGCGGCGTAGCCTCTTGATTTTTTCCGTATTGCTGTGGATCACCATGCCTTCTTTTACCACCAGGGTGCAGGAAGTGGTGACCTTTGAACGTCCGTTTTGAATGTGCTCCACAATGCACAAGCGGCAGGCACCGAGGTCTGAAATGGCCGGCACGCGGCAAAGGTGTGGAATACAGATACCGTGATCCAAAGCTGCATCAAGAATACTCAAGCCTTTGGGAGCCCGGATAATCGCACCGTCAATCGTTACAGAAACTTTTTCCGTCATGATGCACCTCGCTAGTTCACTTGAATGGATTCAAATTTGCATTCACTGCGGCAGATTCCACATTTCTGGCATAATTCCAATTGAATCGTGGGGATCTGCTTTTTTTCACCTGTAATGGCTTTATAGGGGCAGGCCGTCATGCAGGCCCCGCAGGCCGTACATGTTTCCGAATCGATTTGATAGGTAATCAAGGCTTGACACATTCCGGCCGGACATTTTTTGTTGTGAATATGGGCCTCATATTCCTCGCGGAAATAGCGTAAAGTGGAAAGCGCCGGATTTGCGGCGGTCTTTCCCAGACCGCATAAAGAGGTTTCACTGGTGGTGGCCCCCAGTTCTTCCAACAGATCGAGCTGCTCCGGTTTGCCGCGGCCTTCGGTAATATCCGTGACGATTTCCAGCATGCGGTCGATTCCCAGACGGCACGGTACGCATTTCCCGCAGGATTCATCCTGTAAAAAGGTCAAGAAATATTTGGCCACATCCACCATGCAGGTGTTCTGACCCATGACCACAAATCCGCCCGAGCCGATCATGGAGCCGGCTGCGTACAGTTCATCAAAATCCACCGGCAAATGGAATTTGTCCACCGGAAGACAGCCGCCGGATGGACCGCCGGTCTGTACCGCCTTCACCGCTTTCCCATCCGAAGAGCCGCCGCCGATATCAAAGACCACGGAATTGAGGGTGGTGCCCATTTCCACTTCCACAAGACCGGTGTTTTTGATATGGCCGGTCAGGGCCAGAATTTTAGTGCCTTTGCTGCCTTTGGAACCCATGGCGGCAAACCAGGCGGAGCCGTTATGGATGATGGCAGGGACATTCGCCCAGGTCTCCACATTGTTCAATGTGGTGGGCTTATGCCAGAGACCGTCGACGGCGGTATGCACATCCTTGGCGCGCGGTTCCCCCACCTTGCCCTCGATGGAGGCCATCAAGGCCGTGGACTCACCGCAGACAAAGGCGCCCCCGCCCCGGGCGATTTCGATGTCAAAGGAAAAGGATGAGCCGAAAATGTTCTCGCCCAAAATGCCCAGGTCCCGGGCTTGTTGAATGGCGATGCGGGTGTTTTTGACCGCCAGGGGATATTCATTGCGAACGTAAATATACCCTTTGAAGGCACCCACGGCCCAGGCGCCGATCATCATGCCCTCGATCACAAGATGGGGGTTCCCTTCCAGCACACAGCGATCCATGTATGCGCCGGGATCACCTTCATCGGCATTGCAAATGACATATTTCTCATCCCCGTCTGCATTGCGAGTTTCGGTCCATTTTTTACCGGTGGGGAAGCCGCCGCCGCCCCGGCCGCGCAACCCGGCGGCGGTTATTTCTTGAATGACCGCGTCGGGCGAGAGCTCGGCCAGGGTTTTACCAAGGGCCGAATATCCGCCGATGGCAATGTAATCTTCGATGTCGCCTGGATTCACCAGGCGATTCATGGACAGCAGTAGACGGTTCTGGGCTCGATAAAAAGGGATTTCCGCTTCGGTGAGAATCCGGTTACCGCTGACCGGATCTTTGTATTGCAAACGTTCGATGATTTCATTTTTCTGGATGGTTTTGCTCACGATTTCCTGGGCATCTTCCGGGGTCAGATGACAATAGAAGATATTGCCCGGTTCGATGACTAAAATCGGGCCCTGTTCACAAAAGCCGTGACAGCCTGTGGCGCGCACATGTACTTTTTCTGTTAAACCCTGGGAGGCGAGTTCGTTTTGAATAGCCTCGATAACGTCTTTGGAACGCGAAGCCTGGCAGCCGGTCCCGCCGCAAATGATCATGGTCGCGGCAAATTTTTTACGTTGATCTATAATACCTTGACGAAAATTCCTGAGTCGGTCGAGGGAATGGATCTTATTCATTGGCCGCTTCCTCCTTGTTGTTCTTTTGATACGATTTGATGAGTTTGCGCATCTTCCCAGGACTCATGTGATGGTGGTAGTCGGTGTTTGTGGTGACAACCGGTCCAAGGGCGCAGGCCCCCAGGCAGTTTACATTTTCGATGGTGAACAAGCCGTCAGCGGACATTTTGCCTGTTTCCACGCCGATTTGGGCTGTGGCCTGGTTGATCAGCAGCTTGGCACCGCGCACATGGCAGGCTGTGCCGGTGCATACCGTGATCACATTTTTGCCGCGCGGACTTAAGGAGAAAGCCTTGTAAAACGATGCGACCCTGTACACCTCCAGAAGGGTGACACCGAGCTCTTTTGATACGGCCCGCATGGCCTCCTCCGAAATATATCCATTTTGCGCCTGTACATCCTGCAATACCTCAATCAATTGATGCGGCTGGCTGCGTCGTCCATCCAATATTGTGTCAAGGGTGGTTTGCGGCATGGAATTCTCCTTTGCTGAGTGGTCCGGTGGATTGACGTAATTCCCGACAAACGGTAACTTAAGAAAATTGAAGAGAAAATAAAAGGTTGTATGGAAATAGTAAATACAGTAATATTGCAGATATAATGCATATTGATTATATGCATTATAAATACCATTTTTTACACACATGTTGCATATGGTTTATATGCAGTAAATGCGAGGTAAAATAACCATGCCGATACCTGTGTCACAAATATCTGCCAAAGAATTCAGTAGTCTGCCGGAAGAACTGGCCCGGCTCTGGCGCATTCCCTTAAGCGACGAAAACGAGCCGGCTAAATTGATCTCCGCTCTGCGGGAAAGGATCAAGGAGCTAAACTGCCTGTACGGCGTTGCCCAGCTTGCGGAGAAGCATTCCAGTTCAATTGAAGAACTGCTGCGCGATCTCGTGAATTTCTTGCCGCATTCTTGGCAATACCCGGAACTGGCTTGCTGCCGGATCATGTTTGAAGGGAAGACCTATAAAAGCAGAGGATTCAAGCTTACCAAATGGCGTCAATCCTCCCGGATTTCCATGTACAGCGAACCGGTGGGAGAGGTCACAATCTTTTATCTTGAGGAGTGCCCGCCAGCGGACGAAGGGCCGTTTTTACGGGAGGAACGTATTCTGCTGGATGCCCTGGCCCAAAGAATCGGCACCATTGCTATGAAGATATCCACTGAACTTAAATTGCAGGAGCTCAACAAACAGTTGTTGATGGAGCAGAAATCGCTGCAGGAAGCAAATGTGGCGCTCCGGACCATCATGGGCCGGATCGAGGAGGAAAAAAAAACGGTCTATAAAGATATCGATGTGAATATCGATAAAATCATCATGCCGATCCTGAATGAGCTGACCCTGCATCTGCCGAAAAGCCACCGCCGCTATGCCGAGATGTTACGGGCCGGTCTGGAAAATATCACTTCACCCTTTGTCAGCAAGCTGTCGAAAAATTATTTGACCTTGACGTCGGTGGAAGTGAGCATTTGTAATATGATTGAAAGCGGGTTGCAAACCAAAGAGATCGCAAAGTTTCGCGGCGTATCCGAAGGCACTATCAATCGGCACCGGGAGAATATCCGCAGGAAGCTTCAGATTAAGAACAGCGCGGTCAATTTGACGACTTTTCTGCAATCCGGGATGTGGAAAAAGAGCTGACCGGCTTTTTTTGAAAAACGGTCAAATAATACGGGGATTGAATGCGGTAGTCATTGATATGCGCATTCCATTTGTAAACGGTTTTTTCAGGAGAAAGGATGTCCGCCAGGCCGATGGCGGCATAGTTTTCTGCAAGATAAGTATCAAGCCATTGAAAAATATATTTGTCGGCTTTGGGCTGAATCAGCCAGGAGGTGGAAACATTTACCACCACGATAAAACGCGGGCTGGAAGACTCGATCTCACGAATCATCTCCTGCTGCATCTTCAGGCTGTATTCATGCCCTTCCATTAAGCCGTATACATAAATATACCCGGTGGCGGAATGCCTTTTGGCGTAGAAAAAGATCTGGGGTTCGGAACCGAGTACGGCGATTTTATCCTCCCGGTTGCTGACGGATTCGATGAATTCGGCGATTTTGATAGACTCGGGAAATGGATTCTGCCCATATAATTTTCTCGAAATCGTTTGGGGATCATCGTAAAAATAATAGTCTTTTTGGTTTACGATGCCGGCTGCAAGCATGCTGATGAGTAAAATTGAAACCGTAAGCTTTGCCGGCAGAAGCTTGAATGCCGCGGCGGCCCGGGCAATCGCGAATTCCACCAGCGTGCCGATCAAAATGGAGACAGCCGGCAGCAAGGTCACAAAATAATGTTCGCGGAAATAAAAGCCAGGGCAAATCGAGAGGAATGAAAACACTATGAACAGCAAAACAAAGATCCGGCTGCGTTCCAGTTCCCGCTGGTGAAACACGGCGGCAAGGCCGAAGATGGAAAGCAGCCAAACCATCCAGAAGTCTTGGGCGACAAAGGCGAATCCCGCTTTGAAATATTTGAAGGCCATGGAAACAGGAATTTGGGAGCTGTATTTTGCGGCATATTCAAAAGTCCAGAACCGGAATTTGTCGAAAACGCCCGCAGAGAAAAGCCAGATGATCGCAATGAAAAACGGCAATACCGCTCCGGTGATCAGAAGGCTTATACGTAGGAGGATTTTGAAAAAAGGCCGCTCCTGTTTCCAGGAATTCAGCCGGCAGCCTGAATATAGAATATAGGCGATGCCGAACAACAGGAACAGAAAACCCGGCTGTTTCATCATGCCTGCGAAGCCGAACAGAAGGCCGGATAAAAAATATAAGCCCGGCCTGTTTTGGGGGGCGGCATGGAACAATAAAAGTGTTCCGCCGACGGCTGCCAAGGTGACAAAATGGGTCGCATGGGCGGCAAAGCCCAGCACCGATGGACTTAAGGATAAAACCGCAAATGTGCAACTTGCGGCAATCGCTCCGGGCGTCTTCAGGATTTTTCCAGCCAGAACGAACAACAACAGAATGGTGGCGCAATTGACGAGCATTAAGCCCAGATGAATGCTCTGAATTGTTTGTCCGAATACGGCCAGGATAACGGCGTATATCAGGTAGGTGCCCGGGAATTTCATATTATAGGCCTGGCTGTAAGGCGGGATACCCTGGAGCAGGAGCTGCCCCATGTAGGCATATTCCCCCTCATCCCGTTCCAAAGGAATATCCAATAGGCGCAGACGCACCCATACGACGAACAGGATAATCAGACCGAGCCACAGCCAGGGGATGATCCCGGACCATTTGTTGTTCCGATGATTTCCGGCTTCCTGGATCATAAAATGCGCTTACCGAATAACGAAATGGCTAGATCCACGGCGATCTTGGCGGTTTTGTTGCGATTGTCGATGATGGGATTGATTTCAACAATGTCCATGGAGCACAGGCGCCGGGAGTCGGCGATGATCTCCATGAGCAGGTGGGCCTCCCGGTAGGTCAGGCCGCCGGGCACCGGGGTGCCGACTCCGGAAGCCTCCATGGGATCCAGGCCGTCCATGTCCAGGCTCACATGCAGGCGCTTCCGGTGCTTCAACCGTTTCAAGGCTTCGTTGGCAATACGACTGATGCCCTGTTCGTCGATGTCGCGCATGGTGAAAATATGAATCCCGCTGTCTTTCAGCAATTGACGCTCTTCGCCGTCCAAATCGCGGACACCGATCAGGGCTATGTCCCCGGCCTTGATTTTGGGGCCGGGGCGGCCGATATGCACCAGATGCTCCAACCCCCGCCCTGTCAGCAGGGCCAGGGCCATCCCATGAATGTTGCCGGTGCTGGAGGTGGTGGCTGTGTTGAAATCGCCATGGGCGTCGATCCAGATGATTCCGGCCGGCTCAGCATGGGTGACGCCGCCGATGGTGCCGATGGAGATGGCATGATCGCCCCCCAGGAAAATCGGGCAAAAACCTTCGGCAACGGCGACGCTGCCGGCTTGGTAGACCGCCTCGCAAGCCCTGTGGATGGTGGGAATTAAATCGTTTTGGGGCAGGGAATTCCGGACCGGCACTTCAATGTTGCCGGCATCGCTGATGGTATAGCCAAGGCGTGAAAGGCGGGAGGCCAGCCCGGCATAACGAATGGCGCTGGGCCCCACATCCACACCCCGTTGGGATTGACCAAGATCCATGGGTACACCGATAATGCGTATGGGTTTGCGCATACAGGTCACTTTCTTTTTGATTTCGCCAGATTGTTCCACAGATTGATCATAAAATCCTGCACATTGGTGAGGATCGGCACAGCCTGAGCAGAGCCGCGGTTGGCCAGTTTGTCCGCGCTGAACTCGGCCATGTCCACGATATAGAAAAATACTGGACGGACCTGGCCGTCGGAAAGCACGTGGTAGCTCGGGGTCATATTGCCAAAGGCAATGGAATGCAGTTGGGTGGCCAGGGTGATCACCGTCGTGGCTCGGCGGGCAAAATAGCGCATCTTGTCCTGGGCCTGGTAAACATCGGCGATCACTTCCGGCAGGGGGCCGTCGTCACGGATGGAGCCGGCCAATACGTAAGGCACGCCGCATTTTTCACAGGCATAAATGATGCCGTTTTGCAGGTTCAGGGCTTTCAAGGCTTTTTGAATGGAGCCTTTCCTTCTGACCATATTCAGGATATCCAGGTGATTGTAATGGCCCAGGGGCTGCAAGGCCTGGGTATAGATATTCTGGCCCAGTCCGGTGTTGAAAAAGGCGGCTTCCAGATCATGGGTGGCCAGGGCATTGCCGGCCAAGAGGGCGTGGCAGTAACCGTTTTCAATCATGGCCTGCATGGCATCGCGGCTATCCTTGTCAAAGGCCACGGCCGGCCCCAGGACCCACACAATGTGCCCGTGCTCCCGGTCATGCCGGAGAATTTCGTAGAGCTGGTCATAACTTCTGGAAAAGGGGGTTTCTCGGGTGCCGCGGGTGCGAAAGGAAAATTTATCGTCGGATTGATTAGCGGCGCAATCAAAACCGGTAGTGTGCACCAGGATGCCTTCCTCGCCGTTTTCCGTTCGACCCACCACCACCGGCTCGCCTTTTTTCAGGCGGCGGGCCTCCTTTACCTGTAGGGTTTTGCCCTTGAGCACCATGGTGCAGTCCATCCGATTTTCCCGGGCCAGGATCCATTTCCCGCGGCCGAGATGAACATATTCCGGGTGATTGGAGGTGCCGTGAAAGTGATCCGGAGCCACGCCGTGCATGGGGGCCGGCGCCGTCTTCACAGGCGGGGCCTCGGAAAGCGGGGCCCTGGTAAAATCAGGAGGGGTATAGACTGGAATGATCGGTTCCACAACGAGCTCCTTTCGTATTGATTTTCAGACCGAAAAAGCACCTGGGTGCCGCCGGGGGAGCGGAGGATAAGGCTAATGACTTATATCATCAGTGGATGTCCGGCACAATATGCTAGATGCAGTAATTCTAATTTACTGTTTAAATGCAACGCCCATTCATGAGCCGGAATCGGAGTGTAGACCCTATGCCACGCATTGAAAGACAAAATTGAAAGAACGAAGTGATACCATCCTTTGATGTTCGATATTCCTTGTTGGATATTCTGCGGTTCGTTTGGCGGAAAAAAGCGAATATCGAATATCGAACAAGGAACCGCAGAATAATGAAGGCAGGATTACATCTCAAAATTAGAACTGCTGTCATTTTCCAGGGCAATCGCATGTAGTTTTTTTTCGGGGTCGGGGTCGGTATCGGTATCGGTATCGTCGCGCCAGGCCAAGCCTGGATTGATGGGAATTC
>DYJD01000072.1 GCA_020723325.1 Desulfosudis oleivorans
CCCCGGTTAACGGGGAGGAAGGTGGGGATGACGTCAAGTCCTCATGGCCTTTATGCCCAGGGCTACACACGTGCTACAATGGTCTGTACAAAGGGTTGCAAACTCGCGAGAGTAAGCTAATCCCAAAAAGCATATCTCAGTTCGGATTGGAGTCTGCAACTCGACTCCATGAAGTTGGAATCGCTAGTAATCGCGGATCAGCATGCCGCGGTGAATACGTTCCCGGGCCTTGTACACACCGCCCGTCACACCATGAGAGTTGGTTGTACCCGATGTCGCTGGGCCAACCCTTCGGGGGGGCAGGCGCCTAAGGTATGGCTGATGATTGGGGTGAAGTCGTAACAAGGTAGCCGTTGGGGAACCAGCGGCTGGATCACCTCCTTTCAAAGGAATGATGAGACCTGCACTTGCTGTTTAGTTTTTGGAGATCAGACATAAATGATCTTTAAAAGAGAGATTTAGAAAGCTCGTTGATTAGGGCCTGTAGCTCAGTCCGGTTAGAGCGCACGCCTGATAAGCGTGAGGTCGATGGTTCAATTCCATCCAGGCCCACCATATTGGGGGATTAGCTCAGCTGGGAGAGCGCCTGCCTTGCACGCAGGAGGTCAGCGGTTCGATCCCGCTATCCTCCACCACGGGCTTAAAACGAGCAGGAGTTTTCATAAAGTATTTTATGGAAACTCCTGCCTCTCCCTTGAGAATAGGGTGAGCAAAAAAAGATCTTTGACAATTTGGATTTATAGATTCACTAAAGCGCTCAAAGTATTAAAGGTAGAAATACAATTTGTGGCTAAGCTACTAAGAGCAAACGGTGGATGCCTTGGTGCCAGGAGGCGATGAAAGACGTAGAAAGTTGCGATAAGCTTCGGGGAGTTGCTAAACGAGCGTTGATCCGGAGATTTCTGAATGGGGAAACCCTACAGGGATAATGCCCTGTAATCCTTAACTGAATACATAGGTTAAGGAGGCCAACGAGGAGAACTGAAACATCTTAGTATCCTCAGGAAGAGAAAGTAAAAACGATTTTCCGAGTAGCGGCGAGCGAAAGGGAAAGAGCCCAAACCATTTATGTGTCAAGCCTGCAAGCGTTGCATAATT
Source organism: Desulfosudis oleivorans (assembly GCA_020723325.1). Lineage (GTDB taxonomy): Bacteria > Desulfobacterota > Desulfobacteria > Desulfobacterales > SURF-7 > DYJD01. The sequence continues at coordinate 1,099 of DYJD01000072.1, forward strand.
GGGGTCGCGGGATTTGATGTCATGTGATTGCAGTCTCATGGAGGAGTTACAAAATCAATAGTTAGTCGAACAGTCTGGAAAGTCTGACCATAGAAGGTGACAGTCCTTTAGGCGAAAGTTATTGATCTCCTTAATCGAACACCCAAGTACCGCGGAACACGTGGAATTCTGTGGGAATTTGTGAGGACCATCTCATAAGGCTAAATACTACCTGGCAACCGATAGTGAACCAGTACCGTGAGGGAAAGGTGAAAAGAACCCCTGTGAGGGGAGTGAAATAGTACCTGAAACCGTTTGCTTACAAGCAGTGGGAGCACGATAGGATTTATCCTCGTGTGACCGCGTGCCTTTTGCATAATGAGTCAGCGAGTTAATCTACGTAGCAAGGTTAAGCCGTAAGGTGTAGCCGTAGCGAAAGCGAGTCTTAAATGGGCGATGAGTTGCGTGGATTAGACCCGAAACCAAGTGATCTATCCATGGCCAGGGTGAAGCGTGAGTAAAATCACGTGGAGGCCCGAACCGGTACACGTTGAAAAGTGTTCGGATGAGCTGTGGATAGGGGTGAAAGGCCAAACAAACTTGGAAATAGCTGGTTCTCTCCGAAATATATTTAGGTATAGCCTCATAAATTAAGCAACGGGGGTAGAGCACTGAATGGGCTAGGGGTCTCACCAGATTACCAAACCTAATCAAACTCCGAATACCGTTGACTATTATTATGGGAGTCAGACTGCGGGAGCTAAGTTCCGCGGTCAAAAGGGAAACAGCCCAGATCGCCAGCTAAGGTCCCTAAATGTGTGCTAAGTGGGAAAGGATGTGGAAATGCACAGACAACCAGGAGGTTGGCTTAGAAGCAGCCATCCTTTAAAGAAAGCGTAACAGCTCACTGGTCGAGTGAGTCTGCGCCGAAAATGTAACGGGGCTAAGCACATTACCGAAGCTGCGGGTTTATATTTTATATAAGCGGTAGGGGAGCATTCTGTATGGGTTGAAGGTTGATCGTAAGAACGGCTGGACTGTACAGAAGAGACCATGCTGACATGAGTAGCGATAAAGCGGGTGAAAAACCCGCTCGCCGAAAACCTAAGGTTTCCTGAGTAAAGCTAATCTTCTCAGGGTTAGTCGATCCCTAAGCCGAGGCCGAAAGGCGTAGGTGATGGAAAACGGGTTAATATTCCCGTACCACCGGGTGATCGTTTGAGTGATGGAGGGACGCAGAAGGGTAGGTCAGCCGCCTGATGGATGGTGGTTTAAGCAGGTAGGCTTGAAGAGCAGGTAAATCCGTTCTTCTTTAAGGCCGAGATGTGATGACGAGGGCGTAAGCCCATAAAGTGATTGATCCCATACTGCCAAGAAAATCTTCTAGCGAGATCATCAGGTGATCGTACCCCAAACCGACACAGGTAGGCAGGGTGAAAATCCCAAGGCGCTTGAGAGAACCCTGGTTAAGGAACTCGGCAAAATAACACCGTAACTTCGGGAGAAGGTGTACCATTGTTATGTGAAAGACTTCGCGTCTGGAGCAGAGAGTGGTTGCAAATAAATGGCGGTAGCGACTGTTTACTAAAAACACAGGACTCTGCTAAGTCGCAAGACGATG
>DYJD01000073.1 GCA_020723325.1 Desulfosudis oleivorans
TCACAACGGATCCATGGCCGGTCCAAGCGCCAGGTAGAGGTCATGTTCCAGGAAGAAAAACCGTTTCTGGCGGAATTGCCGCTCATGCCGTTCCGCTATTTCGAGCAGGAGACGCGGACGGTCTACGATGACGGGACCATCCAGGTAGGCAGGTCCTACTATGCGGCCAGTCCGGCTCCGATAGGCAGCGAAGTGACGGTTCGGATCTTTGATAACGAAATCCAGATTCTGGACCCTCGCCGCATGGAGCTCATTCGCCGGCATCCAAAGAGCAGGCGGGCGGGGTCCCTGATGATGGAACCCGGGGACAGGATTTTCAATCCCTCCAGGGAAACGGATAGACTGCTATCACAAGCTGAAGCAATCGGCCCGCATACCTTCAGTCTGTGCGAGAAATGGTTTACCGAGGAAGGCCGCTGCGGCCAAAGGCGGATGTATGGGCTGGTAAATTTGGTACGGCATTACCCGGCCTGCTACCTCGAAAAAGCTGCCCTCCTGGCGAAGGAAAATGGCCTGAGAAGTTCCAAGGCTCTGCGGCGGATGGTGGAGAGCATGGCGGCAGAAGCGCAGGAAAGGAAGGCCAAACAAGCAGATGCGCTCACGCAAGACCATCCTTTGATTCGCGCGGGTGAAGATTACGCCGCTTTCTGGGATCAGCATGCCGCCCAGGCGCCTTCTCCGGCCGGACCTGTTCCCATCAAGATATCTTCTCCGGTAATCAGCCGGGTAGATTTCTCCCAAATCTGGCAACAGGCAAGCTGGTTTAAGGTTATCGAAGTCTTTGGCCTGATGGTGGACGACAAGCGCCGCAGCCGCGACGATGAGATCTGGGTCAAATCTCCGTTTACGGCAGAATCACAGGCCTCGATGCACCTCAGCTTATCAGCAAATGTCTACAAGGACTTCAGCAGTGGCAAGGGAGGGGGCATCATGCAGTTCTGCCGGGAGATTTTGCGCCGGCAGGGCCGGGAAATGAGCATGTTCGAAGTAGCCCAGTGGATGATATCCGCAGGGATCTCCATGGCCCAAACTGATGAAAAACGGCAGATCCGCAAAGCGGAGCCGCCTGCTGCAAATCAGGTCAATCGCGCCATCGAGGCCGATCTGCGCCCCTTTCTGCGCTCAGATCATCCCGAATGGGATCGCCGGGGCATCTCCGCCCAAACTTGCCGTTACCTGGGCTGCGGCTTTTTGCCTCATCGCCCGGGAGCAAACGGCGGCTCTCCCCTCAACTCCAGGTTGGTGTTTCAAATCCGCGGCCTCAGAGAAAATGGCGCCGGTGTGCAGCCAATCATTCTCAGTCATAGCGGGCGGGCACTCTCTCCGGAACAGGAAGACCGGGATGGGAAATATTGGAGTTACCCGTTCCGGAAAGGATTGGAGATCTACAATCAGGATAAGCTCCTGTTGGATGAAGAAGCTCGCGGTCAAGCGAACGTATTTGGCCTGGTCCTGGTGGAGGGTTTTTTTGATGTGGCCAAGCTGGTGGAGGCGGGTTGCCGCAATGCCGGCGCCCTGATGGGTGCGCATATCGCCGCCGGACAGATTGACCGGCTGGAATGGCTGCGCTCCAGGATCGGGTTCTCCCGGATTGTGTTGTTTCTGGACCGGGACCAGGCCGGTCGAGAAGGGGCCAGGAACGCGGCCGCTCGGCTTCGAGGTCATAACTTCGAGGTGAGCGTGTTTGACTGGGACCTGAGCATGTCCTGGAACGGCCATGCCCCCGGGCCGCTCCCCGACTCTATTGAAGACCCTGCCGATATGCCGGTGGCACAACTTTGCAGTTTGCGCCGGCGAGGCATCATTTAGAAATACGGGATGAAAAAAGGAAAAAGGAGCCAAACCTATGGACATGCCGTTAGCAGAAATCCAAAGACATCTGGGGACGCTTCGCCTTCATGGCATGAACGCCACGTTGGAGACTCGACTCATTCAGGCCAATCAGGGCGCCTCCTTCCCGGAGGTATTTGCCTGCCTGGTGCAAGATGAGTTGGATTGGCGAAGCTCCCGGCTCCTAGAGACCCGCTTCAAGGCTTGCGGTCTCACAGAGCGGCCCACTCTGACGGAATTTGACTGGGGCTTCAATCCGAAATTGCCCCAAAAGGAAATCTATGAACTGGTAAGCGGCAGGTTTATCCGAGAGGGCGATGACGCCCTGCTGATCGGGTCCCCCGGCACCGGGAAGAGCCACATCGCCAAGACGGTGGCCAATGCCGCCATACAAACCGGGTATAAAGTCGTGTACCGGGAAGCCCATACATTTTTTGAAGACCTCTTTGAAGCTGCCCAACTCAAACGGAGAAAAAAGATGATCAAGCTCTTCTCCGAAACCGATCTGCTGATCATTGACGACCTGTTTCTGCGTAAGAACGTGCCGGAACAGGCCGCAGACGACTTGGTCGATATTATCATGAATCGCTATTCATCCAGGAAAAGCAGCCTGATAACCTCCAATCGACCTCTGGAGGATTGGGGAAAGCTCCTCCGGGACAACGCCGCCTCATCGGTTATTCTGGACCGTCTCCTGCACCGGGGGCGCCTTCTCAAGTTCGAGGGCAAGAGCTACCGGCTCAAGGAGGCATCCAT
>DYJD01000024.1 GCA_020723325.1 Desulfosudis oleivorans
AGCGACCGAAGGCAAAGAGCCAAAGGGTCAAGATAAGAATCCTGTCACCGGATGATGTCAACTTGCTTATTGATGCGGCGGATAATCACAAGTTCCGGACCCTGTTCATGCTGGCGGTTATGAGCGGAGCACGGCAAGGGGAATTGCTGGGGTTGAAATGGTCGGATGTGGATTGGGAAAACAGCCAGATTCAAATTCAGCGGACTTTCAACAATGAAAGGTGGTATGAACCCAAAACCGAAACGTCAAAGCGGCGGATCGATATTGGACCTAACATGATGAAGGAATTGAAGATATGGCGACTGGCCTGTCCACCGAACAAGCTCAATCTAATGTTTCCGAACCGGGAAGGTCTGCCGATCAATCATTGCAATCTGATTAACCGGCATTTTCTTCCAGCATTGAAAAAGGCGGATTTGCCGAGAATGCGGTTTCATGATCTGCGCCATACCTATGCAAGCCTTTTGATCGAGCAGGGAGAAAACATCAAATACATTCAAACCCAACTTGGACATTCAAGTCCTACCGTTACCCTGAATGTGTACGCGCATTTAATGAAAGGAGTGAATCAAGAGGCGGCTTGTCGGTTGGAAAACACCATTTTTTAAAGCACCGGTCACAAAATGGTCACAACAAAATAAAGTATGAAAATGGTAACCAGCAGGAAGGAATGACAGACAATGCTTTACGAGCACACACCGCCGCAAATCCGCAATAAAAAAAGGTTTGCAAGTTCTATTCCCTGCAAACCCTTGATTCCCTGGTAGGCGCGATTGGAGTTGAACCAACGACCTCTACCGTGTCGGGGTAGCGCTCTAACCAACTGAGCTACGCGCCTTTAAAATTCGAGTACTACCGCTATCATTCAGAAAAAAATCTGTCAAGAAAATCTTGAAAGAATTAATCATGGTGATATGATGCGCTCGAACATTCGATATGCATACCGATTGATTTTTCAGACCGACAACAACCATGTGCTCATTAGGAAGATATTATGAACTTTAAAAAGCATCTTGAAATATCTTGGAATTTGATGTTCAAACACATCGTTTCTTTAATTCTCATCACCGCTGCCATGTTCGGAGTTAATATCATCTCCCTTGGTATTCTCGCTCCGGTTACGGCAGCCGGCTATATGCAATCCATTCTGCTCATGGTGCGTGAAAATCGTGAGCCTGCTGTCCAAGATCTGTTTTCAGAAATGAAATTGTTTTTTCCCCTGCTGGGGTTCGGCTTTTTAGCAGCCATAATCATCATGATCGGCTTTTTATTGCTTTTTGTGCCGGGCATCATCATGATTTTTGCCGTCATTTTCACTTGTACTTTTATGATGCCGCTGATGACCGATAAAGGCCTGCAGTTATTCGATGCTATTAAAAAAAGCTATGCCATGGCCGTGAAGGAAAATATTACCGAACACTTTATTCTTATCGTTCTTTTTCTCTGTATTATGACCATCGGCAGTTCGTTTTTTATCGGTGCGCTGCTGACCACGCCCTTTGCCTTCATTTTTTTGCTCTCCATTTATAACGAAAAAACCCAAGGCATGAATCTGCCCCGGACAAAAGCATGAATTCCTTTTGGAGAAATCGCCGCAATTCCATTGGATTGAATTTTGCGGAGCAGATCCCATGGCATAGTTTTTGTATTGTCTCATTTCAGAAACGCTGTTGACAAACGAAATACCAGTTCTGTATCATTGGTATAAAAATTTTGAACACCAGGGGCATTTCGTGGCCTGGCAAAAGAAAGATTAAGGAGACCCGCTCCATGGTAAGAAACAGGAACATATTACCAACAATGATTATCAGCCTGTTATTGCTTTTTTCCTTGGCGCAAGCAGAAGAACCGAAAGAACATTTAACCGGATCTTACGGCTATACTGATGAAGGCGGAATTTGGTTTTTATCTGTTTATGCAAATGGGCAATGTAAAGGCCTGGGCTGGTCGGATAAATATAAAGATATATATTCATTGTCCGGCAAAGCAACCACGGATCGAGTTGAATTCAATTTCAATGGTTATAAATTTAGCGGCTTAATCAATCGAGTCACAGGTCTGATTTCCGGAAACTGGCAAATTTCTAATCAAGATATTGATCTTAACCGACGCATGTCTGGAAGTGTTCTGAGAAGTGGGGATTTGGAAAAATTTGCCGGAGAATTCAGTGGGACTTACTCCGGTGCCGGAAATGCCGATTCCGGAACCTGGACAGTGATGATTTTTACCGACGGCCATTGTGAGGGCGAATTCCGTTCAAATAGTGCCGTATTTGATGAACCGTCATTGATAGTGAACGGCGGAGTAAATCCTTCCGGGGGATTAATATGGGAGGCCAGAAACGATTCAACCCACTTGGGCATTAAAGGTGATGAAGGCGCGGTGTCTGAGGCGGGATACATCACCGCTGAATGGCATGACTCCAAAGCAAAGACCAGCGGCAGCATCTCCGGCAGCAGGGAAAACGCCATGCCGCTGGAAGTGGTGAATCCCGATGGGGGAAAGGACGATAACGATTTTTGTTTTATTCGAACGCTGCAGAACAAGGATTGATGAATTATTTAAAGATACCGATGAGCTTGTAATTGGATTCTTGATAAAAATCACTGTGATGGAAAGACCAATCGTTTTCTGAAATAAAATAATCTTTCAGTTGCTTGTCAAAAACAACCGATAGTTTTTTATCCTCTCCAGCCAAGAGTTTGGCTATCTGGATTGCTTCTTTACGAGTCATCTGCCGGCTCATTTCAAGGAGAAATTACAATTTGGCTTTCTTGAATCCACTCACAACATCATAAAGATACTGCACCGATCATGCCAAAAGGCAAACAAATCTTTTCCCCCAACCATGCGCATCGCTTTAAAAATTCCATCAAATATTGGGAAAAAAAGTATCCATTGTTTCCATTTCTTCACATAATTATATGGATTCCATGTAATAAGAACCTTGAACAATGCCTTCAATCCCTCAAACAGGATCTTGGGAGCAGAAAGTAATGACCATTCGCGTTAACCGCTCGACAACCTTATTTAAAACCGGCTTGTTTCAATTGATTTCCGATAATGTCACCCTTCCCAATGGTGAAATCACCGATATTCTTGTGTTGCGACACCCCGGTGCTGCAGCAATCATTCCCATTACCGATCAGGATGAGGTGATTTTAATTCGCCAATATCGACATGCCCTCGGCTTGGTAATTTGGGAAATTCCTGCCGGCACCCGCCAACCAGACGAGGATCCCCTGATATGCGCCCGGCGGGAGCTGAACGAAGAAACCGGTTTTTCAGCCCGTACTTGGAATGAATTAGGGGTGACTACTCCGGTTCCGGGTTATTCTGATGAACAGATCCACCTTTTCATCGCCAAAGATTTAATACCCGGACATCAAAATTTAGATCGGGATGAGCTGGTGGAAGTTAGAAAAGTACAATGGGAAAATGCCCTGGAAATGATTTTTGACGGCACAATCCGGGATGGAAAAACAATTACAGGGCTTTTGCTGGCAGATGCGTGGTTAAAAAGGAGCAGGCATGGATGATCCATTTTCAATTCATTTAGAAAATGAAGACATCAAACGCGAAAAAAGAAAAGCCAGGGATCTCAGGCAGTCCCAATGGTGGAAAAGGCGTTGCGCCAAGGGTGTCTGTTATTATTGCGGACGGGCAACGCCTTCAAAAGAGCTTACAATGGACCACATCGTACCCATATCCCGCGGTGGAAAATCCACAAAAAACAATCTGGTACCGGCGTGTAAGGAATGTAATACCCAGAAAAAACAACTGCTCCCAATGGAATGGGAGCAGTATCTAAAAACATTTCAATTTGAGCCTGACTCTCGTGGATAAATCCGCTCGATATTATCCAGACTCCAACTAATCCTGGCAGAGGCGGTGTACGGTCTGGGCATGCCATTTCCCCCGACCGGAAAAAGTCGCTAATTGTTCTTCTTCCAATTTTTGGGCTATTTCCTGGTAGGTTGCATTGATCGCACGCATTTCGGAAATGATTTGCATGACGCGTTTCCGATTCGGATCAGAATCAATTTTTATCTGGCGCTTTGCCAATTTGGCTGCTTCAACGTCATGCAACAGTGTGGCGGTCCTTCCCTGTTGCGGAATACCGTCCTTTGCCAGCTCTTTAAGAATTCCCTCGATTCCTTCTAGAGTAGCAACCTTTTTTTCCTCGGCGGCAATTAGGCGCAAATGACTTTCTGCAAATTTTTCGAGCAAATCACGAATCGTCGTCATCATATCCAAGGTGATGGCGGAAATATGCTCAGGATTTGATATGCTTTTTTGAATTGAACGTCTTGTTTCCTGATTGTTTCTACGATCATAAACCAGATTCTGGTTGTTATCATATTGCCGGCGTTTTTTATTGAAACGTTTCTCTGAATTTGACCGCAACTGCTGAAGGAAATCGTTCATAATGCCCCCCCGTTAATAAATTTATTTGTAATTAGATCTTTCATAAAAACAAAATATTCAGACTTGGCCATGTCGTAGTTTATATGCAAGCTTACAATAACATCACCATGAATATTACTAGGAAATCCGATGGGTGGTCAATCCGATTATGTACCGAAAAAACAACCGCATTGCCCGCAAAAGGCGCTGAATTCGGTGGGAAGATTCGCAGGATACCTTGGAAACCGTCCTCGGAGTTTTGCGCCAAGTATTTTGCTTCTGTATAGAACAGCCGGTTGAATCAGCCTATTTCTTTGAAAGCAATTATACATAACAAAGCCGCTTTTCACTGTCAACATCCTGGTGTTGATCAGCATGTATACAACAAAAAAAATCATAAATAAATAACGATGTAATTTCGAGTTGTTGCCAATGCGTTATTGCTCACGATTCTTTCTGCGGCATGGAAAGCATATCGCCGATTCACAAACTGGTTTAATTCATATGTGTTAGAAATTTTTTATTCTGTAGTCATAAGAGATGGTTAAAAATATTTTTTGAAAGGTGATCAGGCGTGCATAAAAAAGCGCGGCATATTAAAATTTTTAATTAAGGTGTTGTCGGCATCGGCTCCGGCGGCGGTTGGCCATGCCGGCAGCCTTCACAAAGCCATTTCTGATCCCAAATAGCATGAACTTGTTGTACATTCAGGAGAACGGCGCGGTCGTATTTAAATCGTTCATCACCATTTCCGGGAATTTTTACAAGAAAAAGCCGGTGATTATCCGCATACTTTCGCAGCCAGTTGCGATAACCCTGGTCATCACCGATCAACACTAATAATTTATTGCCGAAAATTGTTTTTACTTGCCAGGCATGATAAATTTTTGACTCCCCTCCCCCGACAATCATCTGTTCTTGATAATGTTCTTCAAAAAGCTCCACCACATAATCCCGGGCCTGGGCAATGGATGGAAAAAAGCATAAAAGAAGGACTGTCAAAAAAATCAGAGATTTTTTTGACAATTCTGATTTTTCAACGATTGTATTGAATTGCCGCTGAATTAGGGCTGCGTTCATGGCTGCTTTGATTCCAAATGAGCTGAAAATAATGTTGGCAACTTTGCAAACAAATTTAAAAAGATGCATCGTGCCGTTTTCAATATGATCGGCCGGTGATTCCGCCTTCTTTAGTTTCCAAGATGTTATTCCCCCAGTTGCCGTGTTGATTATAGCCATTGCCAAAGATTACCTGCTGTTATATACAAAACCGACAGGCCCGGGACGATTGCGAAGTTTATGCTCCGAACGGTGATACGGACAAACTTCCGGAGCCCATGGGCGCTTTGAAATTGCTAAAACAACGCCGGTCTAAAACCATTTACAGCCTTGAGGCCCGTTTCCATTGGACAACCACCATGCCCTATAAAGAGATTGATTTTTCAGGTGTTCGTACCCATTCTGCCGCAGAACGGGCTTCCAAAGTAAATACAACCGTAGAGGGCCGTCCTCCTTGGCCCGGTATGGGTTTTGCCGACTTTCTGGATTGTTTGCCCAAGGTGTTGAAAGCCGACGAACTCAAGGAAGTGGCCCGGGCCATGGTAAAGGCCAAACAGGTCGGCAAACCCGTGTTGGTCATGCTGGGCGGCCATGTGGTGAAAACCGGCCTGAGTCCCATATTGGCCGATCTTGCTGCCAAGGGTTTCATCAGTCATTTTGCCTCCAACGGCAGTGCGGCCGTGCATGATGCGGAATTGGCCTTATGCGGCCAAACTTCCGAGGATGTGGCGGCCCATTTGGATGACGGATCATTCGGCATGGCGGCCGACACGGCTGCCATGATCAATGGGGCCGCCCGACGGGCTGCGGCCGGCCAAGAAGGCTTTGGGGAGGCGGTGGGCGCCCTCCTGGTGGAAGGCAAGGTGCCGCACCTTGAAAGGGCCCTTTTGGGACGCGCATTTCAGTTGAAAATCCCCTATACTTTGCATGTGGCCTTGGGCACCGATATCGTCCATCAACATCCTAGCGCAGACGGGGCAGCCATCGGCGCAGCCTCCTTGCGGGATTTTCGAATACTGGCAGCCACAGTGAGCCGTCTGGGCCAAGGCGGTGTGGTGCTGAACCTGGGGTCTGCCGTTATTATGCCCGAGGTGTTTCTTAAGGCTTTGGCCCTTTGCCGCAACCTGGGCCATGATGTCAAGGATTTCATCACAGCCAATTTTGATATGATTCAACATTACCGGCCCAGGGTTAATGTGGTGGAACGGCCGGTGCTCAAAGGCGGCAAAGGGTATGCCCTGACCGGTCACCATGAGCTCATGATTCCATTGCTGGCGGCAACCGTCTATACCCTTGAACAATCCCAATAAGAAACAGGAGGAGCGATTTATGTATTTGACTGCGCTTCAAGAGCATCTGGATTGTTTTGCCCTGCTGCCGGACCTGGCCTTACCCATAGAAACCGCGGGCCGGCGGCTGGCCGGGATCATTGCCGGCGGCGGCAAGCTCCTGATTTGCGGCAACGGCGGCTCGGCCGCCGATGCCCAGCATTTTGCCGCTGAATTGATCGGACGCTACGAAAGCGAGCGGCCGGCGTTTCCGGCCATAGCCCTGACCACCGACACCTCCATCCTGACCGCTGTGGGCAATGATTACGGCTTTGCCGATCTTTTTGCCCGCCAGGTGCAGGGGCTGGGACGGCCGGGGGATGGACTGATCGCCATTTCCACCTCAGGAAATTCTGAGAATGTGATCCGCGCCGTTGCCATGGCGCGGCAGAAGGGCATGTTCACCATAGGCTTGCTGGGCCGGGATGGCGGCAAACTCAAGGAAATAGCGGATACCGCCGTGGTGATCACGGTGCCGAAAACCGCCCGGATTCAGGAGGCGCATATTTTTATCCTCCATTTCTGGGCCCTGCTGATCGAGCAAGACCTGAAAAATCTCTTTGAAGCAAGCATGGAGAAATGATGAGCCAAACAAGCCTTTCCTTTGACAATCTCCCGATCCTGGTGGTCGGCGACATCATGCTGGACCGCTATATCTGGGGCAAGGTCAGCCGGATTTCCCCGGAAGCCCCGGTGCCGGTGGTGAACATGCAGCGCACCACCGAGACCCTGGGCGGTGCAGGCAATGTGGCCAACAATTTGGCTGGATTGGGTTGCAAGGTCACGGCGGTGGGCGTCTGCGGCGGGGATCAGACCGCCACGGCCTTGAAGCATCTCCTGGACCAAAAAAAAATCAGCCACCAATTGATTGCGGATACCGGCCGGCCCACCATCACCAAGACCCGGATCATGGCCCAGCGGCAGCAGGTCTTGCGCCTGGATGAGGAAACCACCCGGCCGCTGACCACGGAGGTCGCCGCCCGGGTTCTGTCCGCCGTCACCAAGGAATTGCCCCATTGCCGGGCGGTTATTCTCTCGGATTATGGCAAGGGCCTGTTTGTGGCCCATGGTTTAGCCCAACAGATCATTCTGGCGGCCCGCAAAGCCGGTCTGCCGGTTCTGGTTGACCCCAAAGGAACCGACTGGCAGCGCTATCAGGGCGCCACCTGCATCACCCCCAACACCGCCGAGCTGGAGGCCGTGGCCGGGACTGTTTTGGAAGAAGACGAGCCGGCCCTGATTGCCAAAGCTCAAAACATCCGCTCCATTTGTAAGGTGGAATGGTTGCTGGTCACACGGGGTCCCAAGGGCATGTGTCTGGTGGGGGCCAAGGATTCCGACCTGATCCCGGCCCAGGCCCGGGAGGTGTACGATGTCTCCGGCGCTGGCGATACGGTCATTGCCACCCTGGCAGCCGCCCTGGCAGTCGGCAGGCCCATGCCCGAGGCCGCCTGGATCGCCAATCAGGCGGCCGGCATTGTGGTGGGCAAGCTGGGCACACAGCCCATTCTCGCCGCGGAATTATCGACTTCTTTGCATTTCAATGAACAACAGCGCCATTATCCGTTTTCAGCCGCTAAAATGGCCAACCTGAACAGCGCCCAGGCCAAGGTGCAGGAATGGCGCATGGTGGGTGAAAAAATTGTTTTCACCAACGGCTGCTTCGACCTGCTGCACCCCGGCCACATCAGCCTGTTGTACCAGGCCCGGGCCCTGGGGGATCGATTGATTGTGGGACTGAATACCGATGCGTCCGTGAAACGCCTGAAGGGCAGCGGCCGCCCGATCCTGTCCGAACAGGACCGGGCCGCCATGCTCAGCGCCCTCACCTGTGTGGATCTGGTGGTGCATTTTGATGAGGACACGCCCCTTAATCTAATCCAGGCCCTCAAGCCGGATATCCTGGTGAAAGGCTCGGACTATCAAACCCATGAAGTGGTGGGCCGGGAAGTGGTGGAAGCCTACGGCGGCTGCGTCAAGCTCGTGGAGCTTGTGCAAGGGTACAGCACCACCAATATCACCCGGAAAGTTATGTCCAATAATTTACCCTAAGTAAATGGGTCATTATCTGATACCTGTGTCCATCACCAAGGCGCGCATGACCTTTCGATAATCGTTAAACATAACAAGGAGAGCTTGGGATGCGTTCCATCTTTCGCGTCTGTTTGATTATCCTAGCGTTCCTTACTGTCCCGGCGGTCGCTTTCCGATCAGATTCCTTGGCCGGGCCGGCCCGCAAGGACAATTTGGACGTGACCTTCCTGGTCACCGCCGACCTGCATTTCGGCGCGACCACAGTCATGACTACTAAGCAGAAGGCCGAGGTAACCATCACCTGCGCCGAGGCCCAGCAGATTATGATCACCGAAATGAACAACATTACCGGCAAACCTTTTCCAAAGGAGGTCGGTGGCGAGGTGGGCCGACCCCTCGGCCTACTGATCGCCGGCGACCTCACTGAATACGGCAAAGCCGATCAATGGCAGGAGTTTGTCAAGTTCTACGGCCTGACCGGCAGGGAAGGGCAGCTCAAGATGCCGGTCCATGAATCACTGGGCAACCATGACCGCTACGAAGGCGACACGGTGAGCAGGGGAATCGTCGAGCGGCACAAAGGGGAACATTACTCCTGGGATGTCGGTGATTTGCATATGGTCTGCCTGGGCGAACCCAACGACGTCGACCTCGCCTTCCTGCAAAAGGATCTCGAGCCAATCGGCCACCGGCGTCCGGTGGTGATCTATTTCCACTACTCGATCAGCGGGCCATATAGCAAGGACTTCTGGTTCGGCATGGGCGACAAGCGCACCAGATTCGCCGCCGCCCTGAAAGGCTATAACGTGATTGCGCTGTTCCACGGGCATTTCCATGGCTCGGGCTGGTATAAATGGAAAGGCTACGATGTCTACAATGTCGGCGCGGTGAAGCACGGCTCAAAGGATTTTATCGTGCTGCACGTGACGGACAATAAGCTGACTGTGGCTGCCTGGAACTATGAGGGCACTCCCGGCTGGTGGTGGCTGCACAGCAAACCCATCAACGGCGCGCCCGGCCAAGCGACTGTAAAAGTCTATCCCCATGCCGGCGCCCACGCCCGGCCTTGCATTCCGTACCCGCTTGGCGGATAGCGTAGCAGCCGATTCTCATCACGAAAGAATCAAAGTCTCCAGACCCTTTTTCTTTAAATATTTGGGATAAAGGGCATAGGCCGGCCGCAGGATGGGCAGCAGTTTGAGAGTTTTGGGAACGTTGCCTTTGGCTGTTACCTGCCGGCGGGTGAGGGCGCTGACCAGGTTGGCTTTGCCGTGCCAGAATTTATGGGCAAAGTCGGCATCCATGGTCATGGTTACTTCGGGTTTACCTTCAAAGGGCCCCTGGATTATTTTAATCTCCTTGCCGGTGGCGTCGATGGTGATCACCGCCAGGGGGGTTTGATAGCGAAACTGCACGCAAAGATTGGTCTTGTGCAGGGCCGGCCCGATATCCGCATTGGCTTTCAGCTCTTCGTAAAAACCGGTCAGGACATCATACAACATGGCCGAGTCCTTGAAGACCTGCTCCTGTCCTTTTTCCATTTTCCCGGGTCCGACAGACAGCAAATCTTCCTTTGCAACCGGCAAGGGGGTTTCCTTGGAATAGTATGCGCGTTTGACGATGGCAATGACGGCGGCCCTTTCCGGCTCCTTGGGATTGTACAGCATGCAGCCGTCCTCCATGGCCGTGATGGCCACCTGCTCCAGTTTGGCCAGCTTGTCTTTGATGCCGGCTTCCTTTAGGTTGAGCGGCATTTTGGTGAGATAAGCCAATTGGCGATTCAAGGTGCGGATTCTTTCAATGGCCGCCGCCGCCGCCTGTTTGCGCATCCATTCATCGATGAATTCAAAGCTGCCCAGGGCCTTGGCGGCAACGCCGCGGGCTTTTAAAGTACTCCTACCCACCAGCTCTTTCAGGGATTCCACTTCCGAATGCCGGGCGATTCTGGATAAGATGTCGAAGCGGTCGGACTGCAGCAGGCTGCGGCCCTGATGAACCACCTGGGGAAAGGCGATGCCCATGGCCAGGGCGATATCCGCATAGCGTTCATAGCGGGTTTCAAGATTGTAGGCCATTACTTCCGGCAGGATCAAGGCATTGGCCAGGCCGTGGGGTATATGATAGACGCCGCCCAGGGCATGGGCAATGCCGTGCACCATGCCCACCATGGAATGGGAAAAGGCTACACCTGCCAGGAAACTGCCCACCAGCATGGCGCCCCGGGCCTGCAAATCATCCGGTTTGGCGCAGGCCCGCAGGATGTTGCCGGATATCAGTTTGACGGCATGCAGGGCCAGGGCATCCGTGGCCGGGGACCATTCCTTGTCCACATAGGCTTCGATGGCATGGGTCAGGGCGTCCATACCGGTTGCGGCGGTCAGCTTAGCCGGCATGGAGACGGTCACTTCCGGATCCAGGACAGCCAGTTCCGGCAGGAACTGCTCTTCGGCAAAGGGCAGCTTGACATCCTTGTCCGGATCGGCGATGACCGCCACTTTGGTGACTTCGGAACCAGTGCCGGCGGTGGTCGGAATATAAATGCACGGCAGCAGCTTTTCCGCGCTGTCCAGGAGATAGGCCCCCATGTGATCTTCCAGCTTGCCGCCCTTGACGATAAGAATATTAGCGGTTTTGGCCGTGTCGATGACGCTGCCGCCGCCGATGGCGATGATCAGATCACAGGCGTGCTTCTTGGCCAGGGCTGCGCATTTTTCAACAGCGGCAATGGTGGAATTGGGCGGAACCTGGTCAAAGATACAGGCGATTTTGATGCCGGTCTTTTGCAGGCCGGCCTTGAGTTTATCCACCGGACCGGCCTTTACCAGAATTTCGTCGGTCACCAGCAGGGCCTTGCGTTTGCCCAAGGGCGCCACCGTCTCCTTGAGGTCGTTGAGAATGCCGACGCCGTAAACAACCTTGGTGGGGAGCTTGAATTCAAAATATTCCGGTAGCATGGTATTCCTTTCCAAAATCCTGGGTAGAAAGTGGAAGTCTGCCCTATTGTTGGGGCGCATTTGCCCAAATGGTATTGTGCCAGGCGATTTCACGCTGCTCCACGGTTTCCACAAAATAATCAATATTCTTGATGGCCCGGAAACCTTCATAGGCTTCATAAATGAAGTCAAGAATCCGGCCCATGCCGATGAGATGGGCCGCGGAACGGACCGTATTCAGGGAAATGGCCACCAGCCACTTTTTGCTGAGATGGTGAAAGGTCCGGCTGACATCCGTGCTTAATTTGATCTGGTAGATGCGTTGATCGTAATTGTCCAGCCGGCGATAAATTTCCTGATATTGGTCCATGGTTATATCCGGCCCGACCTTGAGGGCCACCATTTGTTCCACCATGCGGTTGTCAAGCTCATCAGTGATTTCGTGCAGTTCGATGACCTTGGTCACGGCTGAAATAATGCCGGAATAAATTTTTCCGGATAAAAATCTGTGCAATTTGCGGATGCTTTCATCCCGGAAAGAAAAATCCTCCGGAGCGTAAAGCTTTTCAAAAAAGAAAATCCCGATTTTGGTATATTCCGGATTCTCCTTTAAATCCTTATAAGTTTGATTCAGGCGGATCGATTGAAAGGCCTGTAATGCGCGTTTCAGCATCAGAAAAGTTTGTCTTTCATCCGAATCCTGATGATCAGTGTTATGGCTCGGCTTGGTATCGGTCATGGAAGTACTATGTGCATTCTATAGATTAATGGTTATCTTTTCCTGCAAAGGCTTGCTGCCCTGGGCCTTGATCTTTGTTTCGGCCGTATCGCGGCTGGAAGCCGCTCCCACGGTGAAGGAATGCTGGAAACCATGATCAAGGTCGGCTTGCCCTTGTCGGTAACGCGATACCATTACATGGAATTTGCCTTGCTTTCAAGAGCATTGAATCGTTTCGGCCAATTTAATTAGAGCTTGACCGTTATGACGCGATGCGTTACATTGGAAAGCAGGGGCGATGCGCTTGTCCATGGGTATGATTTCAGCCCTTAAGGAGCAACAGATGGAAGCAACATCATATATGGATCATTCACTGCGGTTTTTCATCCAGGCCGTGGCAGCGGATCATGGGCAGAGGCCCGGCTTGGCAAAGATGCGCAGCCGGGTTAAGAGCGTTTTAAGTCTATTGCTGGAACAGAATCAATTGGAGCAGGTGGTGCGGGCCCTGACCGCCATGACCGGGCTATCCTATTTTTTGCCGGAGCAGTATGCCAAATTCCAACCCGTGGTGATGGAGGCCATGGTATTTCTTTTAAAAGAAATGCCCCTTGAAAGGCTGGCTGAAAAAATCGTCGACCAGTTGCTGCTTTCCCCGGAAGCCCAGCCGGCGGTTCGCATGTGTGCCTTGGTCAAGGACATGCCTTGCATTCAGAAACTGGGACAGGTCATCTGCCGCTCTCCCGGACTTGATCCGATCTTCAAGCAGGCCCTGGTGGACCTGGAAGATAACCTGAAAACCGTTGACTTCCACCAAATTCGGCCTGGGATTGTGCGGGAGCTCAAGGGCCTGCCTGCCGGCAACCGGCTGATAGCCCAGGGACGGATTCTGGCTGAAGCCAGTGTTTGCGCCGTGGTTCCGGCGGAGATGATTCCCCAAGGGGAAAGGGCTGCTGTTCCGGCTGTGATCAAAGTGGTCAAGCCCAAGGTGCGTAAAAATCTGGCCGCCGACCTCAAATTGCTTACGCGCCTGGCGGCATTTCTGGACCAACATAAAGCCGCCTGGGGGCTGCGGGAATTTAATTTTGCCGGAACTCTTCAACAGGTACGCCGCTTGCTCGAGAACGAGATCGATCTATCCGCCGAGCAAATCAATCTGACCACGGCGGCTGAATATCACCGCAAAAACAAGCATCTGATCGTGCCCGCCTTGTTGCCGGTTTCAACCCCGCAGATGACCGTGATGTCCCGGGAGGACGGCTGCAAGATTACGGCAGTGGAGCAGTTGAACCCAAAGCAGCGGCGCCTGCTGGCCGAGGCCTTGACCAAAACCTGCATTCTCAGCCCCCTTCAGGATCTTGGTGAAATCAGCATTTTTCACGGTGATCCCCATGCCGGAAATATCGCCTACCGTTTTACGGAAGACCGGCCCCAGATCATTTTTTATGACTGGGCCATGTTGGGCCGCCTCAGCCGCCTGGAGCGGTTTCTGATGGTTTTGCTGTCCTTTGGCTTGCTGTTTTCCAGCAAACGCGCTGTTTTTTTTGCCGCAGATCTGATCACCCAGGGCCAGATTTCAAAAGATGATCAGGTTGAAAAGGAAGTCCTGGATGTGATCGATAAGGTCTTTCAGCAAAACAAAGGTGGAGCCAAAGGGCTTTTTGGAAGCATTGAGGCTTTTTTCGAAGAGCTTACCTATATGGGAATCGTGTTTTCAAATGATTTGATGATGTATGAAAAGGCGGCTGTGACCCTGAAGGGCGTGCTGGCGGACATTGATCCTGACTTTGACCGCAATGATTATCTCATCTGGGCCGGCATGGCCGCTTTCCTGAGCGATCTTACGCATCTGCGCATCCACCGGGTCATCCTGGAGGAGATCTGGGCCTACTATCGTTCCCGGTCCGGCCGGCTGCTTGAATTGCAAAAGGAAATCGGTGTCCTTTTCATGCGCGCCTGTTGGCACTGGATGAAGCGGCCGGTGCAATTCATGGGGGGGAGATCCTTCGTTAACAATTAACAATTAACAGTTGGCAATTGATTATTTGCTATTTGGATTTAATAATTAATAATCAATTGCTGATTAATAATTATTAATGATTGGGGGCTCTCACGGTCTCTTCCGAACCTGCTCCGGCTTTCCCTGGGCGGCTTCCATTTTCTGCATCCGCCTTTCCAGCCGGTCAATGCGCGCGGCCAGGCTGTTGATCTCATCCTTGGAGGCCAGATTCATCACCTGAAAGACCTCATTGATGCGGCGGTCGATGCGGTCGCTCACCCATTTCTTCAGGGAATCCGAATAGCCGATGATTTCTTTTTTCAGAGTGCTGCCTTCGGATTTGGAAAGCTCCTTGTCCCGCACGAGCAAATTGACGACCTTGTCCACCTCGTCTTCCGCCATGGTCAGGGCATTCTGCCACAGGGAGGTATATTTCTTGGCATAATCGGTCAGGGTGCCGCCACCCTTGCGCAGTAGCTGCATCAACACCTTGGAGGAAACGATCTTGTCCTTGTCTTTTTTCTCCCGGCCGATGAGCTGGGATACAATGGCGGCGGTCAAGTCTTCGCCGGTGCGATTATCCACAATGGATACCTCTTCACCGGACTTGATCAGCTCGGCAAGTTCGTTCATGGAGATATAGCGCTTATCAGTCATGTCATACATTTTGCGATTGGCGTATTTTTTGATCTGATGCATCCGGCCTCCAGGCTTGACAGTAGCGGTTCTTGATTTCGTGAAAGCCCATTTTTTCAATTCCGCCTGCTTTTGTCAATCGGGCTGAATAAAAAATTAAAAAAACCAAAAAAAATATCTTGACAAACATGACGCACTGCATCATATTGCACTCGTGACGCAACGCGTTATACTCCTCCGGCCGGTTAGGCCGAAATCCGATGTTATGAAAAACAGTTCAACATAATTTAAATTTTGGGAGGCATACCATGGCACAGGTAAAAAGCAAAACCCGCAAGACCGTTAAGAAAGAAAAGGTCAAAACCCCTTCCCGTTTTTATGTGGTTCGAAATCTCCAGGAAGCCCGTGACAACCTGACAGACCGTCTTGATGAGTACAATGCAAAATACATCAAGAAGCCCATTGAGAACGGCAAGGAATTTGTGGAAGACCTGAAAAAAGATCCGCGCAAAACCCTCGAGACCCTGGTGGATGATGGCAAGGACATGATTGAGGATGTCAAGAAAGACGCCCGCAAGAAAATCGACACCCTGGTGGATGACGGCAAGGCCTTTCTGAAAAAGGCCAAGAAAGACCCCAAGAAGGCTTTCAACCAGTTGGTGGATGACGGCAAAGAATTTATTGAGGAGCTGAAAGACGATACCCGCGGTAAATTGGATAATCTCATTGAAGATTACAAGACGGTGCTGAAGGGAATCGAAAAAGACGCGCGGATGGTGAAAAAAGATCTCCTTGACAACGGCAAAAAGGTTATGGACAAAGTGCCCGGCAAACAAAAGATCGAGAAGAAAATCTCCAGCACCATCAAATCCATTCCATCCCAGCTCAACATGCCCAGTAAAAAAGACATTGACAGTTTGGTGCGAGGCATGAAAGAATTAAATGAAAAAGTGGATACGCTGAGCAAAGTATACGCCGCATAATTTCCGCGCCCCCACCCTCTTGCCGGTTTTCGTTTCCTAAATCCCTTGGGGAACCGCCGCCTGAGACCAGAACAAGCATCGCCGCTCCGACCCTCACCATGGTCGGAGCGGCGATTATATGAAAAAAACCCGAACAAACTAAAAACAAACAGATCCGAAACATCGCATCAGGATAAAGGAGGAGTCATGCTTACGATTAAAAAATACAGCAATGGGAAACTGTACGACACGCTGAACAAGGAATATATTTCCAAGGAGCAACTGGCCGAAATTGTCAAAAACAAGAAGAAGTTCAAGGTGGTTCTCAGCACCACCGGCAAAGATGTGACCAAATCCATCATCGAGCAGGTAGCGGCAGCGACCAATGAGAAAAACGAAAAGGCGTTGAAACCGGAAAACATCAAAAAATGGATTGGGAACCAGATCGATAAACGCATCAACAAAATTCTAGGGATCATGAATTTGCCCACCAAGGATCAAATCAACAAGCTGAATGCCGGCCTGAAGAAACTGGCCCAGAAAGTCGAAGATCTGGAAAAAATTCACGCTCAAAAAATCGCCAGGCTGCAGAAAGAACAATCCAAGCAGGCTACAGCCGCGGAAAGCGCAGCCATGCTGGATCCGGATGCGGTTGAAATCATGTCCATGAACCACAACGCCTAGGTTCAGCCGCGCATAGAGCACGGAATGACCTTCGGAAGAACGGCCCGAACATATGCTTCCGATCCAAGGGCTCGCGCAAGAATAAATTACGATTTGTATTTACGCGAGCCCTCTGAAGGTTTCTCACCGGCTTTTTCGGGTGATGACCTTTAATTGCAATTCCAATATCTTTTCATTCAATTGTTTGTAAAAATTCATGCCTGTTTTAGGAGAGGCGGCCCTCGTCCGCATTTTTTATGTTGCTTTTTTTTTGCTGTAGGATATTTTAACATAGGTCAAGTTTTCGATATATTAAATCTTTTTGGTTGATGAGGAGCGGTAGTATGGCCGAACGAATGACCAATGCCGATAATTTCTGGCTCTGTATGGATGATCCCACCAATCTGATGGTGATCACCGCTTTCATGGAGTTTGAATCCCTGGTTGATTACAACCGGCTCTATGCTACCATTGAAAGCCGTCTGGCCTCCTTTCCGCGTTTTCAAAAGCGGATAGTCCGGCCCAAATCCGGTATCGGCCTGCCATACTGGGAAACCGATCCCAACTATGACTTGAAATCCCATATCATTCGGGTGGCCTTGCCGGCTCCGGGGGACAAAAATGATCTGCAGGCCATGATCTCCAATCTCACCATTACCCCGCTGGACCCGAACAAGCCCCTTTGGCAGATTCATTTGATTGAAAATTACGGCAAGGGTTGCGTCATTTTTTATCGGATTCATCATTGCATTGCCGACGGCATTGCCCTGATCCATGTTCTGCTGAACGCGGCGGATACGGATCCCAAGGCGCCTTGGCCCAAAAGTGAATCCAAAAAGAAAACCGGTAAACCTTCGCGGCGCCCGACCCTGTCCGTGGATGCCGTGATTCGCAAGGTGCAAGATGCGGTGGGCGCAGGTCGAAAAATGAGCGTGAAGATTATCCGGGAGGTTGAAAATGCCATATCCGACCCGGCCAATCTCAAGAAGCTCGCAAAAAGCGCAACCTGCCTGCCAACGGATTTTGCGTCCGTTCTTTCCAAGTATACCATCATGAGTTCCGACCCGGATACGGCTTTTAAAGGCAAAATCGGAGTGCGTAAAAAGGTGGTCTGGACCGAACCCATGGCCCTTGACAAGATCAAGACCGTGGGCAAAGCCATCAGTACCGCCACCCTCAATGATGTGCTCATTGCCACGGTAACCGGTGCCATGCGGCGTTATTTAAAAACCCGCAAGACGCCGGTAAATGAATTGGACTTACGGGTGACGGTTCCGGTTAATATCCGCAAAGCCGGCACCGCCTTTGAACTTGGCAACAAGTTCAGCCTTGTGTTTCTGCCTCTGCCGGTCTATTTGGAAGACCCGGTACTGCGCTTAAAGGAAGTCAAACGGCGCATGGATCAATTAAAACGATCACCGGATCCTTATATCAATTTCGGCTTGCTCAGCGCCATGGGTTATCTGCCGCCGGCCCTGGCCCGCCAGGTCTCACAGTTTTTCGGCAAAAAGGCCTCCGGTGTCATGACCAATGTGCCCGGCCCTAAACAACCCCTGTATTTTGCCGGAAAGAAAATCAACAACATCATGTTTTGGGTGCCCCGTTCCGGCAAGATCGGCCTGGGCATCAGCATCCTGAGTTATGACGGCAAGGTAACGGTGGGCATCGCTTCCGACGAAAAATTGATGCCGGACCCGGAAGTGCTGCTGGAAGGTTTTGAGGAGGAGTTCAACTTTTTGTTGAATCTGGTGAAATCCGGAAAAATATACGATGAACCCCTGGTCCTGCATGACCGCTATCAGGAAGCCAAAGCCGCCAAAGCCCAAAAAAAGGAAACCCTCGAAAGCAGCGAGGCAAGCCACTGCCTGGCGGAAACCAAAAGCGGCAAGCCATGCCGGCGAAAACCGCTGCCCGGATCGGAATTTTGCAGCGTCCATCAGCAAATCAATGAAGAGGAAATTCAATTGCAGGATGTGGCGCAAATCATGCGGGAGTTGATACGGTAGTATCGATGGAACAATTTGGATCGGTTTGATTTGAATTTTGTGGAAAGAAGGGGAAAGATAAAGTGAAAGCGCATTGGCCGGCAATTGCGGCAGGGCTCGGCAAGATCAAGGAAGGGCTGGCACCTGTCTATTATACGGTTGTCAAACTGCCGCTGATGTTGTTTACGATCGTTTTCGGATTCCTGCTCGAATTTCTGGTTGAATTGCCTTTTATCGCGCTGGTACTTCTGGATTATCGCTCCAATATCAAAAAAAGTCATCGCTGAATCACTCATCTGAACAACATGGCGCGGCATTTGTCGGGGATACGGATCAACCATCACAACGGACATTGCTTTGCCGAATAAATTAAAAAAAATGAAGGAAAACATTGAGGGCCGATATTATGTGGATGACGCCTGCATCGGCTGCACCTTGTGCGCTGAAATCGCGGCGGACAATTTTCGGTCCAATCTGCAAGAAGGCTACGAATATGTGTATAAGCAACCGGCCTCGGTGGAGGAGGAGCGGCTCTGCTTGGAAATGATGGATATCTGCCCGGTGAACGCCATCGGCAATGACGGGGATATATAAATTCGCAATAACGGATGACAGGAGGAGCCTGTGAAGAAGGTCATCAGCATCAGTTTAGGGCCAAGCGCCAGGGATTATGAATTTGAGACCGAATTTCTGGGTCAGGATTTCATCATCAAACGGATCGGAACCGACGGGGATATGGAAAAAGCCGCGGCCCTGCTGTTGAAATGGGACAAGGAAGCCGCGGCCATCGGCTTGGGCGGCATCAAGGCCCCCTACGGCATCGGCCCCCGTTATTTGGCCAAGAAGCGTCACAACAAATTGAACGAGCTGGGTGTGCAAATCCAGACCCCTGTCACCATGGGACACAAACTGCGGGATGTTTCCTTTGAATGGTCCCTGCGCTATCTCGAATACAAATTCGGCAATTATTTCAGTAATGCCAGGGTCCTGTTCTTTTCCGGCATGACCAGCTACCGCATTGCCAAGGTCATGTCCGAATTCACGGATAATCTGACCTTTGCCGATCCGATCCTGGAAAACGGCATTCCCAAATTCATCAACTCCCTCGGTGAGCTGGAATCCTATGCCCATGGGGTTCATGAAGTTCTGCAATGGGTGCCCAGCAAGCGGCTCACCGGCTCGGTTGCGCCGCTCCAGTCCTGGAACGACTACATCCTGCGCAAGGCCATGCAGAAAGCCAACATTCTGGTGGTTCCCAATTATGATTTTTATGATTACCTGAAAAATACTTCCATTGAGGAACTGGGCGGCAAAACCATCATCACTTCCACGGCCGAAGACGAGAAGATCACCTTTTTAAAGGAACGGGGCGTGGATGTGATCATCGACACCACCCCCAAAATTCTGGAGCGCGTGGTGCCGCCCAATCTTCTGGAGGCCTTGATCATCGCTGCCATGGGCCGGAACCGGGACCAGGTCAGATCCGACGACCTCTTGGAAATCATCAGCGCCCAGAAAATGGATCCTCGCATTGTTTACCCTTCGGGCAGTCCCAAGCGCATCAACCGTTTTGCCTTTGTCATTCACCCCCTGTCCAAGGAATTCCTGAAAAAAGACAAGGCCGTTGATTTCATCTCCGGCTTTGCACCGCCGGCCTTTTTGGATGCCGTGGAAAAAGTGATCGCCTATGCCCCGCCCTGGGTATATTCCCGGGTCACCGGAATCAAGTCCCCCACCGGCGCCGAAACAGAAGGCTGGTTGATCACCGTGGGCGGCACCCCCAAGCAGATGCTGGCCCACAGTCCGGAATTCACCTACACCCGTCTGCTCCAGGCCGCGCGCATGGCCAAACGTCTGGGGGCTCAGATCATGGGACTCGGGGCTTTTACCAAGGTTGTGGGCGACGCCGGGGTAACCGTGGCCAAAAAAGCCGAGATTCCCATTACCACCGGCAACAGCTACAGCGCTTCCGGGGCCTTATGGGCCGCAGCGGATGCGGTGCGGCGCATGGGCCTGATCAAGATTGAAAAAGGCAAACGGATCATGGGCAAAACCATGGTGCTGGGCGCCACCGGCGCCATCGGCTCGGTTTGTTGCCGTTTGTTGGCCACGGCCTTTGACGAGGTTTACATGGTGGGCCGCAATACCGCCAAGTTGATGGCCCTTAAGGAAAGCATTCTGCTGGAAAATCCGACCGTGAAAATCAAAGTGACCACCCGGCCGGACAAATTCGTGGAAGACATGGATGTCATCGTGACCGCCACTTCCGGCGCCGGCAAGACGGTGCTGGACATCACCCGGGTCAAGCCGGGATGTGTCATCACCGATGTGGCCCGGCCCTTGGATCTGTCGCCGGAAGATGTGGCCAAACGGCCGGATGTGCTGGTGATTGAATCCGGCGAGATCGAACTCCCCGGCAATCCGGAGATGAAAAGCATCGGTCTGCCCCACAAGGTGGCCTATGCCTGCCTTGCGGAAACCATTGTGCTGGCCCTGGAAGGCCGCTTTGAGGTGTTTACCATCGGCCGGGACATTGAATGGGAGAAGGTCAAGGAAATCTATAAATTGGGTTTGAAACACGGCATGAAGCTCGCAGCCATTTCCGGTGTGAACGGCGTATTTTCGGATGAGGATATTGCGCGGGTCAAAAAGCTCGCCCTGGAAGCCAGAAAAGCGGCATTGAATTAGAGGAGGTCAGGTTGAAACAGATCATTGACATCAGCTTGGGACCCAGTCGGAATGATTACGAACTTGAAACCAAGTTCATGAATCAGAAGTTTCGTATCCGTCGCTTTGGGACGGATGGTGATTTTGAGCAGGCGAAGGATTTGATGCTGCAATGGAATAAGAAAGCCGATGCCATCGGCCTGGGCAGCATCAAATTCCCGGACAGCGTGGGCCGAAAAGCCAAAATGGATCCGGAAACCGAAAAGCTCCTCAAACTCGGGAAAACCCTGGAAACACCGGTCACCATCGGCAAGACCCTGCGCATGGTGGGCCATGAATGGTCCCTGCGGCACACCCAATTCAAATTCGGCAACAATTATTTCAACAATGCCCGGGTGCTTTTCTTTTCCGGCATGATGAGCCACAACATTGCCCAGGTCATGTCCGAATATACGGACAATATGCATTTTGCCGATCCATTGATCGAAAACGGCCTGCCGCGTTTGATCAGCTCCATGGATGAATTCATGCTGTATGCCGCCAAAGTCCGGCCGGCCATGAAATGGATCCCCGGCAACCGCTTCCTGTCGGATGCCAAGCCGATCCGCTCCATCAATGATTATCTGCTGCGTCAGGAGGCCCAGAAGGCCCAGATCCTGGTGGTTTCCCATTATAATTTTTACAAGCACCTGGAATTATTGGGCGCGGATGATTTAAGCGGCAAGACCGTGATCACTTCAACGGCTTATGACGACCGGGTGGAATTTTTAAAGGAACGGGGAGTGGATGTGATCATCGACACCACGCCGGCCCTGATCAAGGAAGTCGTCGGGGTCTGTGTTCTGGAAGCCATGCTCATCGCGGCCTTGAATCTTCCCAAGGATCAGCGCGGCCGGGACGATCTTTTGGAAATCATCTCGGAAATGAACATGGAACCGCGCATCATTTACCCGGCGGGCCGGCCCCGGCGGGTCAACCGCTTTGCCTACCTCGTGCATCCCCTGAACCAGGATTTTCTGAAAAAGCTTAAGCCCATTGAGGTTTTGGCCGATATAACCCCTGGTGTCATGGGGGTGGTGGAGAAGGCCATGGCCTATTCCCCGCCCTTTGTGTACTCCAAAGTGACGGGCATCAAATCCGAAACCGGCGTGGAAGCCGAAGGCTGGCTCATCGCCCTGGGGGAAACCCCGGAGCAGATGCAGGCCCATCCGCCCGAGTTTACAAAGAAGCGCATTTTACAAGCGGCCCGCATTGCCAAAAGCCTGGGGGCTCAGATCATGGGGATCAGCATCCTCCCGCGCTCGATGAAAGACTCCAGTCTGGATGTGGCCAAGCATGCGGTGTTGCCCATCACCACCGGTAACAGCTATGTTGCTTCCGCCGCTTTGTGGGCTGCGGCGGAAGCCGTGCGCCGCATGGGTTTTGCCAAGCTGAAGCGTGGTAAGATTCTGAGCGCCAAAACCATGGTGATCGGTGCCACCGGCCCGGTGGGTGTTATCTGTTCACGTTTGCTGGCCCGGGCTTTTGAAGAAGTTTATCTGGTGGGCCGTAATATCGCCAAACTGTTGGCCCTGCAGGAGTCCATTCTGAAAGAAGCCCCGAAAGTAAAATTGCATGTTTCCACCCGGGCCGATACTTTCCTGGCGGACATGGATGTGATTGTGGCCGCCAGTTCCGGGGCCGACCGGGTGCTGGACATCATGCAGGTCAAACCGGGCTGCGTGATCACGGACATTACCAGACCCATGATGTTTTCAAGGGAGGAAGCGGAACGGCGCCCGGATGTTCTCATCATCCGCAGCGGTGAAATTCTGCTGCCCGGGGAGCATGTTGAAATGAAAGATATCGGACTGCCGGAGAGCGTGGCCTATGCCGGCCTGGCCGAGACCATTGTCCTGGCCTTGGAAGGCCGCTTCGAGACCTATACCGTCGGCAGTTCACCCCAGTGGGATAAAGTCCGTGAAATCTATCGTCTGGGCTTGAAACACGGCATGAAGCTCGCGGCCATTTCCAGCGTGGACGGCGTCATCAGCGATGAGGATATCGAAAAAGTGAAAGAACTGGCCGTCAAGGAGTTGCAGAAAGGATGATTTTGAAGAAGTTACAGGATTTCAGTCATTCATTGACCCGTTACGTCGTCAACAACATCCCGACGCATCTGGTCAATACCGGCTATAATGCTTACAGCATGTTTTACAAGGGGCAGATCAATTACGGCCTGCCGGTGTCCCGGGACCTGATCCTCAGCCAGGAGGAGATTCGCACTGAAGCGGTTGGCAAACTGGCCCTGGCGCTCTATCATGTATTCTTGAACGCTGCCGGTTTGCAGATCCCACGGGATGACATCAAGCTGGTGATCGTTGATGAGCTGGAAAAAGGCCGGTTGCGGCTTACGGAAACCGTGATTCTATTAACTGAGGCCGATCTTCAATTTTTATGCTTGCAGCGTTTCAATATCCCCAAGGGTCAAGTGGCCACCATCCTGAAAGTGGCGCGCAAACGCAGAATCCTGAAAGAAGCCCTGCGCATGGAGGCGGTGCCGGTCTATTTTGAAAGCAAAATCGAGGAAGCCGTGCGCAACGGCCGCGGGGACTACGAAACCGTTTACTACCGCGATTTTACGGATGAGGGCAAAGAGATCACCTTTCGCCGTTTGGTGAGCATGGAAGCCGTGACCGCCGGCGACAATCACCCGGCCGTGATCCTGGTGCCGGGTTTTGCCAACAACAGCAATTGTTTCAATATCAGCAACCGCTATTCCCTGGCCAAGGATATGGCCGACCGGGGCTACTGGGTGTATCTCTTCGATCCCAGGGGCGTGGGAGTCAACGAAGGCCGTTTTGACCCGTTATATACCGTGGATACCCTGATCGACTATGATCTTTCCACGGTTGTGCGTTTTTTGTTCGCCCGCAGTTGCGGCAAGCCCGCTATTCTACTGGGGCACAGCATGGGCGGCCTGGTTTCCGAGTACATGGTGCTGAACTGGTCTTTGCGCCGGCACCTGGATGATATTCCTACTTTACAACCAGACCAGAAAGAGATTCTCCATCAAGTGCTGCCACCCCTGGCGGATGTGGAAAACAACCTGAAGATGGTGCGCGGCATTGTTTCCTTGGGCGCGCCGAAATATTTTGAAAAAACTTCCCATCTTTTCTTCCCCACGGCATTGTGGTTGAACCATCTTTCCCGCATCTTCCGCTTCCGCCAGGTGCCGGTGCAGGAGATCTCCAAAGTAGTCACAGAATTACCCCTCCTCAAACAAATCGTCCGCTTTGTGGCCAACAACAATATCGGCGAGTTGAATTTTCTCATCTCCCCGGACAACCATCAGGAGGATAAATATTTTGTGGAACGCTACCTGAAAATCGCCACCCAATCCATCCCCCTGGGTCTGGGTTTTCAATGTTTGAAGGCCATCTACGACGGCAAAGGCTTTAAACGCATGGACGACAGCCGGCTGAACTACTCGGATTCCCTGCCCTGGTTCCCGGATGATATTCCCATTTTTCACTTCTGGGGTTCCAAGGACCAACTGGCTTCAGTCAACAACATTCGCTACAGCCGCCTGTATCCCCATCAAATCAAGAAAGTCTATCACCTATCCTCGGCCGCCGATCTCAAGAAAGTCAGGATCAGCTCCGAACGCAGCCAATTGATCGACTTTGTCATCGAAGGCGCCAATCATCTGGATTTGCTGTACGGCAAAAAGGCGGATGAAATCATTATGCCGCTTTTGATGAGGATTGTTGAAAAAACCTGGGGGGATTGGTCTTACAAAGGGCCGTTTTGCAAGGCAAGCTGATTTCTAAGAAATGCTGAGAATGGTCTATCTGCTCGTGATAATGCCGCTATGGATCTGTTCGGCCGCCGGATGCGCCGAGGAATTAACATAATATATGTGAAATACGAACAAATTTCGCTAAAGTCAAGATGCTGCCTCTCAGAATAATATCGACCCCATTATCCCGAGCCATATGATTTCACTATCTTGCTAACCGTCGATTCTGCGTAAAGAGAGATAAAAATATTCGTCCTCCTTCAATAGATAGGCCGGCTTTCTGGCCTCCGGAAATTCACAGGCTTCGATGATTTGGCCCACGCGCAATTCGACTTTTAAAAATCTTCCCAGGTAATGCTGTTCATGGGGTTTTGGCCTTTTCTTCTTTTGGAGATTCACTTGCCGTTCTGCTATTCGATATCCCACAGTATCGATATTCGATTTCGGATGTCAACAACGGCCTGCGGAATAGGCTATCCTTCTAAGCTGTGAACGGCCTTGAATGCCGGTCATGTCAACATGAAATTCATGAGCAATACAAACTTTACCACTCCATTCGGTTATGATATTTGGTGGAGATGGAGAATTTTTTTATCACCATTGCATTTCTAGTTATCGGCATGGCATTAAGACGCCTGCCGGAATTTCCTTCCGAAACCGGAAATGTTCTATCTTTATTTGTCATTTATATCTCCCTGCCGGCCCTTGTCCTTCTGAAAATACCCGAACTAGTTCTTTCCAGAAATCTGCTGATTCCTGCCATAATGCCCTGGCTTATGCTTTTGTTTTCTGCTGCGGTCATCTTGCTGTTATCCAGATTATTGAACTGGACCCGGGAAATTACCGGGTGTCTTCTTCTACTGATTCCGCTGGGCAACACGTCTTTTCTGGGCATCCCAATGGTGAAAGCCTTTTTCGGCAGCCAGGGGATTCCATATGCACTCATTTATGATCAACTGGGTTCATTCCTGGCGCTTGCCACCTATGGTTCCTTCATTATAGCTTTTTATGGCAAGGGAAGAAACAGGCCGAACGTCAAAAGCGTTATGAAAAAGATTCTGACATTTCCTCCTTTTATAGCTCTGATACTTGCCTTCATCATCCGAGATTTGCCTTTTTATTCCAAGACCGTGAGTCTTTTGACCATACTGGCCGCCACGCTGGTCCCTTTAATCATGATTGCGGTGGGGTTTCAGTTGCGACTGCAATTGGATCGTAACATGGCTACGCAGATTTCATTGGGACTTATTATCAAACTGATCGTTGCCCCTCTGGCGGCATTGCTGTTGTGCAAAATCATCGGATTACGGGGAGAGGCCGTACATGTTTCGATTTTTGAGGCGGGCATGCCCCCCATGGTATCAGCCGGCGCGCTGGCTATTTTTGCCGAACTGTCACCCGCACTGGCCGCGGCTTTGGTAGGCCTCGGGATTGTTCTCAGCTTTGCAACATTACCCATACTGTACAACTTGCTGTGATGAGAGAGCTATGAATTTAGAAACAAACAGCGACACATGGATTTGCCCGCATTGCGGCGCTGAAAATCATGGGAATGTCCAGAAATAAGATGAAACGACTCGGTATTATTTTTTCAGCTTCCACTGCCCTCTCTCACCTGTCTTGATTCGCTTACTCTAAGGTTTTGTAGTGTCGTTCCTTGTTCTATTGAATGAGTTGCTCCAGGCTTATCTGGCGAAATTCATAACTTAAAATACAGTTTACTCCCGGTTTGGGGCTAAGCTGAATTTGTTGGAACTGTTTATTCATAAAGGCAACAAGCTCTTCCATTTCGGCTTTAAGCTCTTGCTCGATTTCCTTCAAAGCAGCAGGCAAAGCAATTAGCGCCTTTATCCGCCCCGACATGGATGCGTTGCCTGCAATCTTCTAGGCTGTCTGTATTGCGGCATTTCTGAGGGTTTTTATTAAAAGATCCTTCTCCTCCGTAAAAATGGTGAGATAAACCGTATTGCCGTCTTCCTCCGATGCTGTGAAGGCGTTCACTGAAACCTTTTCCTCTTCCGCATTCGCTCCTTTACTGTTTTCAGCGGCAATCTTCTCTTCCAAGTCTTCCAGCCCCCCTACGTAACCTTCCACTTTCCCTTTTACAACGATCCATATCTTGGACGATATGGGCGCCTCTTCGCCTGTATAAAAACGTTTTATCGTCGCGGCGGAAAAACTGTAGGAGACTTCCTTGTCGACCCTTGCGTCTATCGCCATCAGAGCGCCCCGCGTTGCGATGCCCACAAGAAGTTGGTCGGTGCCCAGCATGCGATGGGCCTCATGCATTATGGAAGGAGAAAGGATCGCTTCGGCGCTGTTATAATGCCCGGAATAAAGGGCCACCGTCATATGGCCGCCTGTTCCCATCTTCTGCCATGAGCAGTCTCTTTGCAGCTCCCTTTCCAGATTTTTAAGGGCCTGCTCGTGGAGTTTTTCCCCCTTCATTCCCTCCGGCAGTTCCTTTTCGGTTATAAAATGGACCACCGTCCCTTTGTCGACGCCGTAACCTATGACGAGGAACTTTTCCTCATCAAGGGATTTTTCCCAGAAAGGCCGGACAATGGTCCCGCCCGGAGCGACTTTAGCGCCCCATTCGATAGGCTTCAGCACAGGCACTACGTCCAGTGGCGTCTCTTCCTTTATCGCTTTCTTTTCCTTTTCCTCAATCTTTTCCTTTATTTTTTCGTCTTCCTTTCTGCTGAATGCTGACCAAAGCATAAGCAGCCCAAAAACCCCGCCGATAGTCCCAACAGGCCGGTTCCATATGAGGGCGAGAAAAAATTTCACCTTGTTCCCTCCGCGCCCGCTGACGTGGGCACTTACGAAAGTATCCAGGTGTTCAGGATGCATCCATATGGCGGCAGCCAGGGCCAATAAGGCGATCCCCATTATAAAACCAACTATCCTGTCCTTCATCTCGTCCATCCTTTCCTGTTTTAAATTTTTCTAGAGAGCACCGAGTTTTTAACTTGATTCCAACCTAAGAATCTGAAGCCGAAGTTAGATCATCATAATTCGCTACCCATTTTTCGATTTGATCTTCAAGCTGCTCCATCTTATCTTCAGGAAGACCTTCGATCTTTAAAGTGGACAATAGTGAATTCAGAGTCATTTACGGCCTGGAAAAAGATATGGTTAAAATTAATGTAGTCGGCAAACGAAATGATTCCGAGGCATATAAAATTGTTGAGCGATTGTAATGTCTACTTTGGGGCGTTCATTGTTACACAAACGCCTTGATGTTTATTTCGGGCCTAAATCCAATTTTCTACCCGCAAAGCCTCGACTCTTTCAAATTCATTCGCGTTATTACTGACCAAGACAAGCCCTTCGCTACGTGCATGGCCGGCGATATGCAAATCATTCACACCGATTGTCATTCCCAGCTTTTCAAGGTTTGCCCGAATTGCGCCATAATGAGCAGCCGCTTTCATACCGTATTCAAGAACCTCCAGACGTGAAGCAAAATCTTCGACCTGCCGCAGATTATGCTCCGGTCGTATGCTTTTTTCAGCTCCATGAAATAGCTCGGCAAGGGTGATTGATGATATCGACATCTGTCCTGCATGTAGGTTGAATGTTTCTAGAAGTTTCAATGGCTTTCGTTTAATCACGTAAATTACAATGTTGGTATCTAGCATATACTTCAGCATCAGAAGTCTTCTCTTTCTGACTGGATTTGTGAGGCGCGTTCAGCCATGAAATCATCGCTGACGTTATGCTCTGACATGAAAAAGCTGTCCCAGGTGCTCTCAGCAGGTGAAATAATCCGTTCTTTGCCAACGATACGAACGCTCACTTTCTTAATATTTTCCGGAAAGCGCATTTCAGCAGGAAGTCGAATCGCTTGCGTACGATTAGTTATAAATACAGAGCCCTGAGCCATATAGTTCCTCCTTATTACTAATTGGGGACATCTTATAGGACTTACTATGTATATGTCAAGCGTATATAGCATGGAGACCCAAAGCATAAAGCTTGGCTGTGTGCTTTTACTTGGGTTGGTCTTGATCATCATTTATGCCGTATCGCGGGTGAAAGCAGCTCCCTCAAAAAGAAGGACGGTCGCAACACGGAGGATTGCAGAAACAAGAAGGGCGGTCAAAACGATGATCAAGGCCAAAATTCCTGATTGACAAGCCATTCGAAAAACTGTAACAATGTTCCAAAAATAAATGGGTCTTTGCGTGTGTTTATGTAATTTTAAATTATATTAAATTGTTATATTGATTTATCAGAAAAACACTATTTTGTCGAGACAATCGAAAATTTTAACGCATTATAATTCTATTAGGATATGGTAGTTTTTTACAACACGGGCGATAAAGTGCTTGAAGAAGAACACATCGATATTTCAATAAGTTCATTATAACTTCATGTCCTTCGTGTACTTCAGCGCAGCGGGTGGTAAAAAAGGCGGTAAAGGTAAAACATATTTATTAAAACAACGATATATTGTTTATTTCAAAATGCATTCCTTGTTCGAATTTCGATAACAACGCTTTGGAAAACGACCCTTGGTAACAATGTTACAAACCTTGAAATCCGATGTCCAGGAACGGCTGGGCAATGCCGTGATGGCCATCTTTTCCAATTCCGATTTCCACCAGGCCAATATCCGCGATGTGGCCAAAAAAGCCGGGGTCAGTTTCAGCACCATCTACCACTACTACGGCAGCAAGGAACGGCTGTTGTTTTCTTTCCTGGATATCTGGCTGGGGGAATTGACCGACCGCATCGTGGATCACCTTCAGGGCATTGAAGACCTGAAGGAAAAAATGCGCAAGGTGCTGTGGGTGCAGTTGGACTATTACGAGCGCAACCCTGGCCTTGGCAAAATCCTGTTCATGACCCTGCCCATGAAGACCTGGATGGCGGACCGGACTTTTCAGCAGAAAAAAATGATCAATCTTTATTTGGATGTGCTGCGCAAGGGCCAGCAGGAAGGCATCCTCAATCCCCATGTGCGCGCCGGTGTTTTGATGGATTTCATGCTGGGCCTGGTGCAGCGTTCGTTCTTCATGTGGATCTCACGGGGATGCAAGGAATCCCTTGCGGCCCAGGCCAACACCATGTTCGCCATGGTCTGGCGGGCCATCACCAATCCGGATTATAAAAGCGAGAAGGAAAAGGAGTAAACCATGTCCCAACATCCCAACAAACCAAAATGGGAAGCCCTGGCTGCCAAACAATCGGCCGGCCAATCCCTGGACTCCCTCAACTGGCTGACTCCCGAGGGCATTTTGGTCAAACCGCTCTATACTGCCGAAGACCTGGAAGGAATCGAGGGCCTCAACTCCCTGCCGGGCTTTGCGCCCTATACCCGCGGCCCCATGGCCACCATGTATGTGGGCCGGCCCTGGACCATCCGCCAATATGCCGGGTTCTCCACGGCCCGGGAGTCCAATGCCTTTTACCGCCGCAACCTGGCCGCCGGCCAGAAAGGCCTTTCCGTGGCTTTTGATCTCGCCACCCACCGGGGCTACGACTCGGATCACCCCCGGGTGGCCGGCGACATCGGCAAGGCCGGGGTGGCCATCGACTCGGTGGAAGACATGAAGATTCTGTTTGATCAGATCCCCCTGAATGATATGTCCGTGTCCATGACCATGAACGGCGCGGTGCTCCCAATCCTGGCCGGTTATATCGTGGCCGCCGAAGAGCAAGGGGTGGCCCATGGACAGCTCAACGGCACCATTCAGAACGACATCCTGAAGGAGTACCTGACCCGCAATACCTATATCTACCCGCCGGAACCCTCCATGCGCATTGTGTCCGACATCATGGCCTTTTGCTCCAAGCACATGCCCAAATACAACACCATCAGCATCAGCGGCTACCACATGATGGAAGCCGGGGCCGATTCGGTGCTGCAGACCGCCTTTACCCTGGCCGACGGTGTGGAATACGTGCGCGCCGCCATCAAGGCCGGTATGGACATCGACACTTTTGCCCCCCGGCTTTCCTTTTTTTTCGGCGTTGGCATGAATTTTTTTATGGAAATCGCCATGCTGCGGGCCGCCCGGTTTTTATGGCATGAATTGCTGCAACCCTTCAGCCCCAAGAACCCCCGTTCCAGCATGCTGCGCACCCATGTGCAGACCTCGGGCTGGAGCCTGACCGAGCAGGACCCTTACAACAACATCATCCGCACCACCCTGGAATGCCTGGCCGCGGCACTGGGGGGCACCCAGTCCCTGCACACCAATTCTTTCGACGAGGCGGTGGGCCTGCCCACGGATTTTTCCGCGCGCATTGCCCGCAACACCCAGATCATTGTCCAGGAGGAATCCCAGATTTGCAGGACCGTGGATCCCCTGGCCGGTTCCTACTATGTGGAGAACCTCACCGCCGGAATCGTGCGGGAGGCCCGCAAGATCATTGCGGAAGTGGAAGCCATGGGCGGCATGGCCAAGGCCATTGAAACCGGCATGCCCAAAATGCGCATCGAGGAATCCGCGGCCCGCAAGCAAGCCCGTATCGACCAGGGCAAGGAAGTCATCGTGGGCGTGAACAAATACCGCATCCAGGAGGAACTCGACTTCGAGATCCGGGAGGTGCCGGCCTCGGTACGCGACGAGCAGGTTGCCCGGCTCAAGGAAATCCGCGCCAAACGGGACAAGCAGGCCGTGGCCAAGGCCCTGGCCGACATCACCCGGGCCGCGGAAAACGGCGGCAATCTGTTGGAAGCGGCTTTGCCGGCCGTGCGCCTGCGGGCCACGGTGGGGGAAATCTCCGATGCCATGGAAAAGGTTTTCGGCCGGTATGTGGCCAACACCCAATGCATTTCCGGCATCTATGCCGCGGAATACGGCGAGGATGAAAGCATCCGGGCCATCCGCAACCGCACCCAGGCCTTTCTGGACAAGCATGGTAGAAGACCGCGCATCCTGGTGACCAAGATGGGCCAGGACGGCCATGATCGCGGCATCAAAGTGGTGGCCACGGCCTATGCGGACATCGGTTTTGATGTGGACATCAGCCCCATGTTCCAGTCCCCCCAGGAAGCGGCACGCATGGCCGTGGAAAACGACGTGCATGTGGTGGGGGTTTCCAGCCTGGCTGCCGGTCACAAGACCCTGGTGCCGGAATTGATCAAGGCCCTGCAACAGGAGGGCGGCAAGGAAATCCTGGTGGTGGTGGGCGGGGTCATACCCCCCAAGGACTATGGCTTTTTATTCGCTGCCGGGGTGACGGCGGTTTTCGGGCCCGGAACCCCCATCATCAAGTCCGCCGAAGAGGTGTTGGCGGCTTTGGAAAAAACATTTTGACGCCGGACGACCCCACGTATTATCAGCAGGGGGTACTGGCCGGCGACCGGCGCATCCTGGCCAAAACCATCACCCTGGTGGAAAGCTCCCTGCCGGCCCACCGCGGTCTGGCCCAGGCCATCCTGGAGCAGTTGCTGCCCTTTTCCGGCAAGGCCGTCCGCCTGGGTATCACCGGCGTGCCCGGGGTGGGCAAAAGCACTTTTATCGAAAGTCTGGGAATGCACTTGATCCATAGCGGCCGGCGGGTGGCCATCCTGGCCGTGGACCCCAGCAGCAGCCGCAGCGGCGGCAGCATTCTGGCGGACAAGACCCGCATGGAACAATTGGCCCGGGAACCCAAGGCCTATATCCGGCCTTCCCCCTCCCGGGGGGCTTTGGGCGGTGTGGGCCGCAAGACCCGGGAGAGCATCTGGGTCTGTGAGGCGGCCGGTTTTGATGTGATCATTGTGGAGACCGTGGGGGTGGGCCAGTCGGAAACCACGGTGGCGTCCATGGTGGACTTTTTCCTGGTGCTGATGCTGGCCGGGGCCGGGGATGAGTTCCAGGGCATTAAAAAAGGGATTGTGGAACTGGCCGATGCTATTGTAATCAACAAGGCCGACGGCGACAATATGGAGCGGGCCCGACGCGCCCAAAGGGAGTATGAAAACGCCCTGCAATTGCTGCGACCCGCCACCAGGTTGTGGCGGCCGCCGGTTTTGACCTGCAGCGCCCTGACCCACACCGGCATCACGGCAGTATGGCGGAGCGTCTGCGATCATCATGAAAAAATGAAGGCCGCCGGCGAGTTGGAAAACAAACGCCGGCATCAGGCCGTTGACTGGATGTGGCTGCTTATTGAAGAAGGACTGCGGGAGCGTTTTCAATGTCATCCGGAGGTGCGCAGCCGGCTTTCCGGGTTTGTCAAAGAAGTGGAAAAAGGTGTGATCAGTCCCACCTCTGCTGCTAACAATCTATTACAGTTGCTGGATCATCCCGGCAGCAAACTAAAAGGATCGAACCATGGGCAAGGTTGCTGAGAAAATCAAGGATCTGGAGGAAAAAGAAAAGAAGATACGGGAAATGGGCGGCCCCAAGGCCTTGGCCCAGCAGCGCGAAAAGGGCAAGCTGAACGCCCGGGAGCGGCTCTTGAGCCTGTTCGACCCCGGCACCTTTCGCGAAATCGACATGTTCGTCCAGCACCGCTGCGTTAATTTCGACATGCAGGGCACGGAAATTCCCTCGGACGGCGTGGTCACCGGCCATGGCCTGGTGGAAGGCCGGCCGGTCTTTGCCTATTCCCAGGATTCCACCACCCGAGCCGGCAGCCTGGGGGAGATGCACGCCAAAAAAATCTGCAAGGTCATGGATCTGGCCGCCAAAGCTGGGGTGCCCATCATCGGCATCAATGATTCCGGCGGTGCCCGCATCCAGGAAGGGGTAGACGCCCTGACCGGCTACGGCCAGATTTTCTTCCGCAATGCCCGCTCTTCGGGCGTGATCCCCCAGATCTCGGCCATCATGGGCACCACTGCCGGCGGCGCCGTGTATTCACCGGCCATGACCGACTGGATTTTCATGGTGAAAAATTCCAGCTACATGTTCATCACCGGCCCCCAGGTGATCAAGGCCGTTACCGGCGAGGAAATCACCTTTGAGGAATTGGGCGGCGCCATGACCCACAATGAAAAAAGCGGTGTGGCCCATTTTGCCTGCGAGGACGATGCCGACACCATAGTCCAGATCAAACGCCTGCTTGCCTATTTGCCGGCCAACAACATGGAGGACCCGCCCCGGGTGGACAGCGGCGATGATCCGAGCCGCATGGTGCCGGAGCTGGACACCATCATTCCGGACAGTCCCAGCCAGTCCTATGACGTCAAGAATGTCATCCGGGCGATTGTGGACCAGGGTGAATTCTTTGAGCCCCATGCCCATTATGCCAAGAACATGGTGGTCTGTTTCGCGCGCTTAAACGGCCGGGCCGTGGGTATCATCGCCAATCAGCCCAGCCATATGGCCGGCTGCCTGGACATCAATGCCTCGGACAAGGCCACGCGCTTCATCCGCTTCTGCGACGCCTTTAACCTGCCCCTGCTCACCATCGCCGATGTGCCCGGCTATCTGCCCGGCAGTCATCAGGAATGGGGCGGCATCATCCGCCATGGCGCCAAACTGCTGTGGTGCTATTCAGAAGCCACGGTGCCCAAGCTACTGCTGGTCACCCGCAAGGATTACGGCGGCTCTTATCTAGCCATGTGCTCCAAGGATCTGGGGGCGGATATGGCCTTTGCCTGGCCCACGGCGGAAATCGCCGTCATGGGCGCCGAAGGGGCCGCCAACGTCATTCATAAAAAGGAAATCCAGGCCGCTTCAGATCCCAAGGCCAAGCGCAAGGAGAAGATCGAGGAATATGAAGGGCTGTTTTCCAATCCTTATTGCGCCGCGGCCCGGGGCTATGTGGATGCAGTGATTGTGCCCCGGGAAACCAGACTGCGGCTCATCGACGCCCTGGAAATCATGTGCACCAAACGCGAAAGCGGTCCGCCCAAAAAGCACGGCAATATTCCGGTATAATAGACCTGAACCTTTTTATCCGAGACGATATTCGGAGTGACCATGAAGAAGAACAAGAAACAAGCAGCGGCCGTGGCCGCAGTCATGGCCTATCTGGCCATGGAAGCCCAACCGGCCGAGACGCTGACCGCAGCCGCCACTGAAACGCCAAGCCCGGGGCAAGTCCCGCCGCCGGCGGCCGGTTTGAGCCCCTGGGGTCTTGCCGGACGCCAGGCTCAGATGCATCTGCGCGCCCTATTGCAGATGAAAGCCTTTCACGGGGGCAGATTACGCTAAATATTATCAGGAAGCAGGGAGAAAAATATGACTGAACATCACCAAATCTCAATCACCGCCTTGGATTATAAAGCCGACCGGAAGAAAGCCAAACACCCCTTGAAGATCATGGATGTCTCGCTGCGGGACGGCCACCAGTCCCTGTTCGCCACCCGCGGTCGCACCGAGGACATGATTCCGGTGGCGGAAATGATGGACCAAGTCGGTTTCTGGGCCGTGGAAACCTGGGGCGGCGCCACCTTTGACACCATGCACCGCTTTTTGAACGAAGACCCCTGGGAGCGGATCCGCACCCTCAAACGCTATTTCAAGAAAACCCCTTTTTCCATGCTGCTGCGGGGCCAGAACCTTGTGGGCTACCGCAATTACGCCGATGATCTGGCCAAGGCCTTTGTGGAGCGGGCCGCGGCCAACGGTATGGATATCTTCAGGACCTTCGACGCCCTGAACGACTACCGCAATTTTGAAACCGTGGTACCGGCCATCAAGGCCAGCGGCAAGCACTTTCAAGGCTGCATATGCTACTCCATGACCGAACCGCGCCTGGGGGGTGATGTATATAATCTGGAATATTTTGTGAAAAAGGCCCGGGAGCTGGAAGCCATGGGGGCCGACAGCATTTGCATCAAGGACATGGCCGGCCTGATCGCGCCCTATGATGCCTATGCCGTGATCAAGGCCATCAAGGAGGCCGTGAAACCGCCGGTGCATCTGCACAGTCATTTCACTTCCGGACTGGCGGCCATGACCCATTTGAAGGCGGCCGAGGCCGGGGTGGACATCATCGACACCTGCCTGTCGCCCTATGCCTACCGCACTTCCCATCCGGCCGTGGAACCCATGGTCATGGCCCTTTTGGGCACCAACCGGGACACGGGCTTCGACATCGCCCTGCTGGCCAGAATCAATGAAAAACTGGAAAAGGAAGTCATGCCCAAATACCGGCATCTCCTGGCGGACAACCAGATGTCCATCATCGATATCAACGTGTTGCTGCACCAGACCCCGGGCGGCATGCTTTCCAACCTGGTCAATCAGCTCAAGGAAATGGATGCCCTGGACAAGATCAATGAAGTTTACAAGGAACTGCCCCGGGTGCGCAAGGAACTGGGCCAGATCCCACTGGTGACCC
This sequence comes from Desulfosudis oleivorans, assembly GCA_020723325.1. GTDB lineage: Bacteria > Desulfobacterota > Desulfobacteria > Desulfobacterales > SURF-7 > DYJD01. Next base: position 36,408 of record DYJD01000024.1, read on the forward strand.
CCACCAGCCAGATCGTGGGCATCCAGACCGTCAACAATGTACTGTTCGACACGGCTGAGGAACGCTACAAGATGATCACGGCCCAGGTCAAGGATCTGTGCTATGGCTTGTACGGCAAGACCGCTGTTCCCATTGATCCCCAGGTTCAAACAAAGGCCTTGAAAGGCTACCCCCGTGGGGAAGAGCCCATCACCTGCCGGCCGGCGGAGATCCTGGAGCCTGAGCTGGAAAAGGCCCGCAAGGAAATCGGCAATCTGGCCGCGGACCTGGATGATTTGATTCTGTATGCCCTCTTTCCGGTCACCGGCCGCAAATTCCTGAGCTGGAAATACGGTAAGGAGCAGCCGCCGGCGGAAGTCCAGGCCAAAACCCTGGAGGAGGCGTTGGCGGAACAGGCCTTGATGGCCAAGGCCCGGGCCGGCCAATTGGTGGAAAAGCCTGGGGTCAAGGAGGCCCCGGTCAAGGGTGAGGGCCTGCGCACCTTCAATGTGTTCGTGGACGACGATTATTTTGAAGTGGGGGTGGAAGAAGTCGGCGGCGCGCCGGTGGTCACGCGCGTGCAGCCCACCGCAACCAAGGCCCCCGGACCGAAAACACCGGCCAAGACCATCGTGCCCCCGCCGCCGGCCCCGCCCAAGGCAACGGCCGCAAAAGCGACGGCCGCCCCGGAACCGGCCAAGACAGCGGCGGCGAAACCCAAGGCCGAAGCCGCAGCCGCCGCGGATGCGGCCGGCACGCCCATCAAGGCGCCCATGCCCGGCATGATCATCAATTTTGAAAAGCAAGTGGGCGATGCGGTCAAGGAAGGGGAAACCGTGGTCATCCTGGAAGCCATGAAAATGGAAAATGCCTTGACCGCGCCGGTGAGCGGGGTGATCAAAGCCATCAACTTCCGCAGCGGGGACTCGGTTCCCAAAAATGCCGTGCTGTGTGTGATCGGCTAGGGAGGAGCTTACCATGAAAATCCATGAATACCAGGCCAAGGAATTATTCGCCCAATACGGCATTCCCATTCCACCGGGCGCAATGGCGGACAATCCGGCTGCGGCCGTGGCTGTAGCCCAGGGCCTTAAAACATCTACAGTAGTTGTAAAAGCCCAGATCCATGCCGGCGGCCGCGGTAAAGGCGGCGGCGTGCGTTTGGCCGCAAACCCGGAAGAAGTGCACAAGGCGGCGGAAGCCATCCTGGGCATGCAGTTGATCACCCACCAGACCGGCCCCAAGGGCCAGAAAGTCAAAAAAGTGCTGGTGGAGGCCGGCCTGGATATCGCCAAAGAACTCTATCTGAGTTTGCTGCCGGATCGCGAAACCGCAAGGATCATCATCATGGCCAGCGAGGCCGGCGGCATGGACATTGAAACCGTGGCCCAGGCAACACCGGAAAAAATCATCAAGGTCCTGGTGGACCCCCTCATGGGCCTCCAACCCTTTCATTGCCGCAGGATGGCCTTTGGCCTGAACCTGCAAGGGGCGGCCATGAAGGCTTTCACGGCCATGCTGCCCAACCTTTACCGCCTGCTCATGGAAAAGGATTGTTCCCTGGTGGAGATCAATCCCCTGATCATCACCCGGCAGGACACCATTGTGGCCCTGGATGCCAAAATCAATTTCGACGATAACGCCCTGTTCCGCCACCCGGAGATCCGCGCCTATCGGGATGAGGATGAAGAAGATCCCCTGGAAGTACAGGCCTCCAAATACAATTTGAATTATATCAACATGGACGGCAACATCGGCAACATGGTCAACGGCGCGGGCCTGGCCATGGCCACCATGGACATCATAAAGCTGGCCGGGGCCGAGCCGGCCAATTTCCTGGATGTGGGCGGCGGCGCCAATGCCGAGATGGTGGAAAACGGCTTCAAGATCATTCTGAATGATCCCAAGGTGAAAGGGGTCTTGATCAATATTTTCGGCGGAATTCTGCGCTGCGATGTCCTGGCCCAAGGGGTGGTGGAAGCGGCCAAGAAAATCGGCATCAGCGTGCCTGTGGTGGTGCGCATGGAAGGCACCAATGTGGAGGCCGGCCGCAAAATTCTAAGCGAATCCGGCCTGAATTTACAAACCGCCCTGGATCTGGCCGATGCAGCCCAAAAAGTGGCGGCCATCGTGAATGCATAAGAGAGGAAGGAAAAGATGAGCATCTTTGTGGATCAATATACCCGCCTTCTGGTCCAGGGCATCACCGGCAAGGAAGGCCAGTTTCATACCCGCCAGTGTCGGGCCTACGGCACCCAGGTGGTGGCCGGGGTCACGCCGGGCAAGGGCGGACAGGACATGGAGGGCATCCCGGTTTTTGATACGGTTCAGGCCGCTGTCGCCCAAACCAAGGCCAATTGCAGCATGATTTTCGTGCCGCCGCCCTTTGCCGCCGATGCCATCCTGGAGGCGGCTGAAGCCGGGATCGAACTCATCGTGGCCATTACCGAAGGCATCCCGGTGCTGGACATGCTGCGGGTGAAGAATTGCCTTGCCGGGTCAAAAACCCGGCTGATCGGGCCCAACTGTCCGGGGATCATCACCCCCGGCCAGGCCAAAATCGGCATCATGCCCGGCCCCATTCATCTGCCGGGCGGGCCCATCGGCGTGGTGTCCCGCTCCGGCACCCTCACCTATGAGGTGGTGCATCAACTTACCCGCAAGCAAATCGGCCAGACCACCTGCATCGGCATCGGCGGCGACCCCATCAACGGCACCAACTTCATTGACTGTCTTTCGGCCTTTGAAGCTGACCCGGCCACCAAAGGCGTGGTCATGGTGGGTGAAATCGGCGGCAATGCCGAAGAACAGGCAGCCCAATTCATTGCCGAGCATATGACCAAGCCGGTGGTGGGATTCATCGCCGGTTTGACCGCACCGCCAGGCAGGCGCATGGGCCATGCCGGCGCCATTGTCAGCGGCGGCAGCGGCACGGCCCAGGGCAAAATCGCGGCCATGAAAGCCGCCGGCATCCATGTGTGCGAAAATCTTGGTAAGCTGGGAGATCTTTGCGCCGAGGTATTCTGCGGTTAACAGAAAGGATAAAGCCCCATGCACGAAATGGGCATCGTTATGCAGATCATTGAAATCGCCACGGCCTCCATTCCAGCGGAGATGACCGGCGTCCGGATTGGCCGGGTGAATCTGAAAATCGGCAAGCTCTCGGCAGTGGTGCCGGAAAGCCTGCGCTTTTGCTTTGAAATCGCTGCCAAGGAAACCCCCTTGGCCGGCGCCGAACTTTTTATTGAGGAGGTTCCGGTCAAAGCCCGCTGCCGGACATGCCGGACCGAGTGGACCATCACCGGTCCGGCCTTCAACTGCACGGCCTGCAACTCCGGGGATATCGACATCCTTTCCGGCCGGGAACTGGATATTGTTTCCCTGGAAGTGGCTGATTAAACTCCACCATGTGCTAAGTTATTCTGACCCGGCCCTGATATACCGATCGATGCGGCTTCCGGGAACAGCGGTCAACCGATTTTCTATCTGGTAGGCATCATTTACACGACAGGCGATCCAGCCGGATATCAGCTTGTCTTCCCCATAAAACTGTTGCAGGGCCTCCATGCCTTTCAGATCCGCCGGGCCGGGCCTTTCGGTGAATTTCGCCTCCACGGCCTGAAAACTGCCGCCCTGTTCGATCAACAGGTCGACTTCGGCACCGTAGGCCGTCCGCCAGAACCACAAGGGCAAGCTTCTGCCGCCGGCGACCAAAGACTTGACGACCTGCATGACCACATGGGTTTCCCAGACAGCGCCCATAACCGGAGAACGCGCCATGGCTTCCCAACTGTCAAAGCCCATGAGAAAGGCCGCGAGACCCGTGTCGCAGAAATAGAGTTTCGGCGACTTCACCAAACGCTTTCCGAGATTCCGATAATAGGGTTCCAGCAGAAAAATCTGACCGGAGGCCTGAAGCACCGAAATCCACTGCTTGGCCGTATTGGGGGCGATGCCCACATCCCGGGCCAATTCCGAATAGGACAGAATCTGCCCGGTGCGGATAGCCGCGGCCCGCAAGAAACGATCAAAATCCCGCAGGCTGCCCACATGGAGAATATTGCGGACATCGCGCTCCAGGTAGGTGCCCAGGTAGGCGGCAAACCAGAAGTGCGGTTCCAGCTCCCCGCGTGCGGCGATCTCCGGCCAGCCCCCGCAGAAAATATACCGGCTTTCCGGCATATCCATACCGCTGTCCTGCACTTCCGCAAAAGAAAAAAAATTGGGACAGGCAAACTATGCATTGATATTGCATTCAACTTGTTTTATAAGGAGATCATGAATGATTCGGATGGGGTGCAATGAATCATCACAACCGAAAATATGGATCATAATCCTGTTTTAATTAAATAGGTTGAGTGAATAGGAGGCAGGGATATGCCACGAAGTGCACGCATCGTGATTCCGGACGAACCAGCGGTGTATCATATCATGTCCAGAACAGCCTTGGACGGATTTCCATTGGGGGATGTGGAAAAAGATTTTCTGGTGGATCTGATTCGCCGGCTCAGCCGGGTTTATTTTGTGGAGATTTTCGGGTTCTGCATCATGTCAAATCATTTTCATCTATTACTGAGAATGCTGCCGGAAAAAGCAATCTCGGATGATGATGTCAAAAAACATTTTGAACGGCTATACGGCAAGGACAAGATCTTTTTAGAAGGCCAGATCCCCTTTTTGAAACATAAATGGACCAGCCTTTCCGAATTCGGCAAAGAGCTGAAACAGACTTTTTCGCGTTATTACAACAAACGCAATGGTCGCCGGGGCTTTTTCTGGGGTGATCGCTTTAAAAGCCTGATTGTGGAGAAAGGCGAGACCCTGGTCAACTGCCTGGCTTATATCGACCTCAATCCGGTGCGGGCCGGTCTGGTGGCGAAACCCGAGGATTACCGCTGGAATTCCATCGGCTATCATGCCCAGCAGAAAAATAAGGGGGATTTTCTATCCCTGGATTTCGGCCTGAAAGAATTCGGCGTAATGGATGCTAAGGAACGTTTGCGCCTTTATCGAAAATTCTTGTATGAAGCCGGAGCCATTAAGAAGGGTGAAGGGAGAAAGGTGAAGGGAGAAAAAGAAAAAGGTATAGCGCAAAAAGCCGTGGAAAAGGAGCGAAAAAAAGGCTACCGGCTCACCCGCACGGACCGGTTTCTTAATCGCACACGCTACTTCACCGATTCCGGCATCATCGGCTCCAAGGACTTTGTCCGACAGCAATACCTACGCGTAAAGGATTTATTCCAATCCGGCAAGGAGAAGAAACCCAAACCCATCTCCGGTTTGAAAGGGCTTTACTCCTTGAAGCGGCTTACGGAATGAAGCGGACGGCAAAAAGCCGCAGCGCCTGTTGCCGAGAGTCAGCAGTTTGGTTTCTCAGTTCTCCGATAGTATTGACATTGGTATGTCTGTTGTGCATAATATGGGTATAAATGCTGCACGAGGTGATTCATGCCTGGAGTTAAAACAGCCATATCCTTGGATGAAGAATTATTTGACAGGGTAAACAAGTTGGCAGGCCAGCTTCATATTTCGCGGAGTCGCTTGTTTACCATAGCAGTGCAGGATTATTTGAAAAAACTGGAAAATCAGTCGCTGCTTGCTCTGCTCAATGACGCTTATTCTGATTCCCCAAATGATGAGGAAATGAAAATTTCTAAATCCATGAGGTCCAAGCGGAGAAATATCATTGGGAAAGACTCATGGTAATAGCGCAAGGTGAAATTCACTGGATTGATCTTGGAGAACCTTCAGGCTCTGAGCCGGGTTATCGTCATCCCCATGTGGTTATCCAGAATAATCTGTTCAATGCCAGCAAAATAAACACGGTTGTGGTTTGCGCTATTACTTCTAACATTAAGAGAGCTAGTGCACCTGGTAATGTTTTGCTTGCAAAAGGCGAGGCCGGGCTTCCAAAAGAGAGTGTTGTTAATATTTCTCAGATTTATACGGTTAAAAAGTCCGATTTGGTTGAAAAAATTGGAAAGCTTTCTGAAAAAAAGTTCAATGAAATCTTGGAAGGCTTAAAGCTGTTAACTGAGCCAAGAGACGCATAATCTAAAAATTGGTGCTGCTAACATCTATATGAAGTTCTGATGTCAAGAAAAAAAATCTCCCAAAGAACGGAAGACCAAGCCATCTCAGAATAAAAGTTCCGTCGATAAAGGCTTCACGGATATCTATTCCCCATCTTCCTACAGGGCTTTTGCAAGCCCTTGGGCAATGAGTCGAAAGGTTCCCTTAATTGTTCAAAAGTCTTTTCTATGTTTGAAAGGATCTCACCCATGGCCATGTGGTCTTATTCTCTGATTTATTTAGTACCTATCAGCGTTTTATGCGGTTACAGCTTGGGAGGTTGGTTCACTTTTTTAACTCCTGCAGTAGTATTCGGACTTGTGCCACTGCTGGATATTATCATCGGCAAGGATTATCACAATCCGGATGAAGCAGACATCCAGAACCTCGAAAACCGAAGGGGTTATCGGATTTTGACCTGGATTTGCGCCCCTTTGCAAGTCTTGATGATTCTTTGGAGTTGCCGGACGGTTGCCGCAGGAAATCCGTCCTTGCTGGAATTAAGCGGTTTAACCATTTCTATTGGAATCTCTTCGGGCATCATGGGCATCAACGTGGCCCATGAACTGGCCCATCGGATCAACGGACGGTTTGAGCCATTTCTTTCCAAAGTGATGCTGGCCACAGTTATTTACATGCATTGGGGGCTCGAGCATGTGGTTGGGCATCATCGCTATGTCGCCACACCGGAGGACCCGGCCACTGCCAGGCTGGGCGAATCCTTTTATGCTTTTTGGCCGCGCACGGTGTTTGGAAGTTTTTATAGTGCATGGGCCTTTGAAATCGATCGCCTCAAGCGGATTGGCTTGCCCGTTTTCCATTGGAAAAATCGCGTGATTATGGGCAGTTGTTTTCAATTGATCTTGCTTGTTTGGATTACCGGTGTTTTGGGAATTACCGCCCTAATATTTTTTATTCTGCAGGCTTTTCTGGCCGTGACTTTGTTGGAAATCGTCAACTACATCGAACATTATGGTCTAATGCGGAAACCGCTCGACAAAAATCACTATGAAGCAGTGAAACCCTGGCATTCTTGGAATTCCAGCAACTGGCTGACCAATCGGTTTCTGTTCAATTTGCCGCGCCATTCGGATCATCACTATAAGCCTGGAAGACAATACCAGTCGCTGCCTCATTTTGAGAGAGCCCGCAATTGCCCACAGGCTATGCCGGAATGGTATTGCTGGCAGCCGTACCCCCCATATGGCGACGGGTGATGGATCAACGGATTCAAGCCTACATGATGCGAATTGACAGGTAGCAGATGCCTGTGTGAAGAAACGGGGACAGGCGAACAGCGCACATTACCGACCAGTGCCTTGTGCCGAGCCAGCCGCGCGCGGCACAGCGGAGCTGGTTTTATAAAATCAGATGGCCGCTTACCGCAAGTGAGGCCCTGCCCGGCGTGATGGCTGCTTTCGATTACATTAATGCGAATTACCCGGACGTTGCTACCTTTAAACGGAACAAATTGACGCAACGATGGGTAATACCCCTCGGATTATGTAAGAGAACGCAGGCGGCATGACGGGCGGGCCTTTTAAATTGACAAGCAGCCACCTCAAGCGCTGTTGCGGTTAAGATAAAGACGGAACTCATTAATAAAAATGGGAAAATCACCTATCACAACCGTTGGGTGAAAGACTTGGCCGTTTCCAGGGAGAATGTACAGGAGTCGGTGAAAGGCGGCCGCGCCCGCTGGAAGATCGAAAACGAGACTTTCAATACCCTGAAGAACCAGGGTTATCATGTCGAGCATAACTACGGACATGGAGAGCGGTATCTTTCGATGAATTTTTTTCCGTAACCTGCTTGCGTTCATGGTCCATGAAACATTCCATGCCGCCTTAAATTCCTGTCTTCATCGACACGATAGCTCAATCGTAAAGGGACACGCTCGCCGAAATAGGGTGGTCGGTGTTTCCTTGCCGCCGTTTCGTTAATCACCCATGGCCACAGGTGGCAGACCGAACCGGCCATTTCATTGCTCGTCCTGAAAAAGTAGCTGGTCTGACGCTACAACTGTATAATAAACGTTCGTTCCGGTCTTTCACCGAGAATTTCTGGCCCTGATGGTTTTTGACTTTTAACCGGTTTCCTGCTATATGCGTGTCGGGCTGGGACGATATCTCCACATAGGGGGTTGCCTCACCAGCCGACAAAAAATCGAAAACGGCACGTAATGTTTTTTTTCAATACCAAGCACCAATCCCTGCAACAAAAGTTTCCTTGGGATAAAGAGTTTCCCACGGGCTGTAAACCACACCGATCGTCATTTTCCCAGCATATGGCTTTGGGCCGGCAACCTTGGTTGCAGGGTTTTCATGGGCTGCCGGCGGTGATTGGTGGGAAGAGGGCTGGCATGGCTTATGCTTTCCAACCATGGGCAGAGGATCTGAAAAGAACGCCTTTGATCTGGTTTTTATGATAAGGACATTCCAACAATATGAATTACACCAATATCGTTCAATTTGAAAAACCGAACCTGAAGGAACTCGCAAAAGTATTTACCATTGTTGACTTCCATTTTCATACCCATTATTCCGACGGGCGAAGCTCGGTTCCACAAATCGTGGAGCGCGCCCGGGAACTGGGCATCGGTGTTGCCATTACCGATCATAACGAGATCAAGGGCGCCGTGGAAATCGATGGTTACAAAGACATCCTCAGCATTCCGGGTATTGAAGTCACTTCAAAAGAGGGCACCCACATTCTAGTATATTTCTATGATATAAAAAGCCTGAAGGCCTTTTACCGCAAAGACATTCGACCTTTCATGGGGCATACGGTCATGAGTTCGACCTCCTTGACCATTGAGGAGATTGTCTTGCGCGCTCGGGCTTACAAAACTCTGATTGTGTTTCCACATCCTTTCAGTGCCATGTATACCGGTATCTGCAATTTTTATTTTTCCAAAGAAAGACTGGCCCGTATCCTCGGCCTGGTGGATGGGGTTGAAGTCATTAATTCAGAAAATTTGAACAAATGGAATTTAAAAAGCACGGTGCTTGGTTTTAATCTGGAAAAAAGCATGACCGGCGGCAGCGACGGGCATAAAGCCATTGAGCTGGGAAATTCGGTATGCTATGCGGATTGCCCTAAAACTAGGGCGGCCTTTCTGGATGCCGTTAAAAAAAGACACAATAAAGTCATGGGCAAAGAAATCGCCATGCTGAAAAAGGTTTCGGCCAACAGTGCCAAATTGAAAACCAACATTAACAACTACCCGGATATTATCGAAAAAAATATAAAATACGGGTATGCTGTGCTGCATTCAAAATCTAAAACAGCTAAAACCAAGGTATTCCGTCACCTCTCCTTTAATCTGAAAAAAGGTTTATTTCGGCTGCTCTTGAGCAGCAATTGGTTGCGATATGGTCATAATCTGGCGGTTCTTTTGTATGTGCTGCCCATGTTACGATAAATCCAAGCAGCCGTGATCGCACCCATAACAATGCTTTTCGCCCTTTCTGTCCGATTTGACAGGACGGTGTCTTGATATTTGGGACAGTCGCTCGCAAAAAAACAAAACCAAAAGGAGGACCAGATGAAACATGCAGCATGGATGGTTACGGCACTGGCGCTGGTTGTTCTAGCAAATTCCGGTCTGGTGTTTTGTGAGGAAAAACTGGAATTGGGAACTCTGGATTGGGAGCCCTATATCGGCGAAAAAATGACCAATCAGGGATGGGTGGCGGAGGTCGTCCGGGAGGCCTTCAAACGCAGTGGTATCACGGTGGACATGGCTTTCAAGCCATGGGCAAGGGTGGTGGCTGAGGCCAAGAAAGGCGTTCTATCCGGATATTTTCCGGAATATTTTGCCGAAGAACTGAAACAGGATTTTGTTTTGTCCGATCCTTTTCCCGGCGGACCCTTGGGCTTTTTCAAACGCAAAGGGGAAGCCATCACCTACAAGACCCTGAAAGACCTGTCGTCCTATAAAATCGGCGTGGTGCGCGGTTATGTCAACACGGCTGAATTTGATGCGGCTGCCTATTTGCAAAAGGATGAGGCCAAGGATGATCTCACCAATCTGAAAAAGCTGTTGGCCAAACGTATTGAGCTAGTGGTGATCGATAAATACGTGGGTATGCATATTCTGAAGCAGGATCTGGCGGATCAAGCCGACCAGCTTGAATTCATGGACCCACCCCTGGAAGTCAAGGATCTGTATGTCTGTATTTCCAAACAGATACCCAACTATCAAGCCAAGATCGATGCTTTTAATGAGGGCCTGAAAAAAATCAAGGCAGATGGTACCATAGCTGCCATCATGAAAAAACATGGTTTTTAATATTTTCGCGTACTCCCAATAATTCACAACGGCCTTGATCATTGTTTCGGCCATATCGCGGCTGGAAGCCGCTCCCACAAGAGGGACGGCCGAAACAATGACCAGCGTTATTATTCAAGAGTTGGACGATTAAAACTGGTTATTTATTTTTTTGTGTCCATTCGCGTTTATTTGCGGTTCCTTTCCTTAAATTTGTCAAGCCGAGCCCATAGGCTCCACATCCTTGAGCTCATTTTTCGTGGTCCGATCTTCCCGGCCGGCGGCGGAGGACTGGTTTTTGGCAGATTCCACCATAAAGGCAATTTTGGAGATGATCAGCCCCCGAATCAAGAAGGCAATGGCAAACTCCTGGGAACGACGCAATTGGTCAATATTCAAGGCAAGCATGCTTTTTTCGATCACCGGTAAAACCAACGCATTGATTTCTTTTGATATGGCATCAAGTTCATGATGCTGGTCCGCACCCCATACCGCCGGAACAATATAGGTGATGGGTTTCAATAGAAGGATATTGAAATATTTGCGGAAAATTTCATTGGCAAGTCCGTCGATCAGAGGACCGATGGTTTTGGCAATAGCCATCAGGTCCTCTTTTTCCGTGGTCCTTTGCTTTCTTACAAATAGCTTTAGAAGATTCTTCATGTGATTCCATTCTGATAACAGATCCGATGGCTCCGGCCTATTATTCTAGCCTGTAAGCACGGTTCGCAGGATCTGAAAGCGTTTGTTGACTTCCATCAACAAGCGCGCGGCTTTTTTAAAATCCGCTGTTTTTCCGGCAGCCTCCATCTCCAAGGCCACTTCTTGAAGCGGAGGGGCTGAAAGGTTCATGGCCGCCCCTTTGATTCGATGACCGATAAAACAAATCTTCGGGGCATCCATTTTATGGATTGCATCCTTGAGTTGATTGATCTGCACCGGCAGGTCCGTGAGATATCTATCAATTATTTTTCGGGCAAGCTGCTCATCGCCCATCATGCGATCCAATAAGGCCGATCGATTGAATACCACGGAATGATCGCTTCTGAGGGCCGGATCAATTCCCGGCTCAGCCGTATCCTCTTTCTCTTCCAGCCAGTGCTGGATTGTTTTAATCATTTTTTGCGGATTAATGGGTTTGGCAAGATAATCATTCATGCCGGCGGCCAAACATTTTTCACGGTCTCCCTGCATGGCGCAGGCGGTCATGGCAATAATCGGAACAGCCTGGTTTTCTCCGCATACTTTCCGAATCCGCCGGGTGGCCTCATAGCCATCCAATACCGGCATCTGGCAGTCCATCAGGACCAATTGATAAACCTTACGTTCCAGGGCTTGCAGTGCTTCCGCACCATTGCCAGCCACTTCACTTTGATAGCCCAATCTGCGCAAGATTTCTATCATTACCTTGCGGTTGATTTCATCATCATCCACCAAAAGAATACTGCTCTGACGCTGCCTTTGCTCCAGGATTGAATAGCGTGTGAGGATTTGGGATTCTTTGGCGTCTTTTTCGCCGGGGGCAGGATTCAACAAGGTGGCAAGGCAGTCATGGATCACGGATTGTTTAAGGGGCTTGGTAAGATATGCGGCAAATCCGATTTCCTTCAGGCGTGCGGCATCCCCTCTTCTGCCCAGCAACGTCATCATGATCATGATGGTGTCTTTGATGTCCGGATTTGATTTGATGGCAGCCCCCAGCGCCTCTCCGCTGATTCCCGGCATGGTTGCGTCCATAATGACGACGCGAAAAGGATTGCCGCGCTCAAAGGCCTCGCGCAATAAACCCATGGCACTCTCACCATTGTCGGTGATTTCACAGTTGCAATTCCACGAATTCAATATACTGCCCAGCCAATGACGGTTGGCAGCATTGCCGTCCACTACTAAAATCGGTGTCCCGCTGATGTCAAAGCCGGTTTTTTCTTCCAGCATCTGCGGCTGTGGTTGCTTTTCAAAGGGAATGGTGAAAAAGAAATGGGCGCCTTTACCGGATGTGTTTTTCAGCCCGATCTCACCATTCATCATTTTGACGAGTTGTCTTGAAATCGAAAGCCCCAGCCCGGTACCGCCGTATTTCCGCGTGGTGGAAGAATCCCCCTGGGTGAATGCATTGAATATCAGTTCTTTGCGGTCGTCAGGAACGCCGATGCCGGTATCGATCACATCAAAGCGCAGAAAGGCGAGATATTCATCCTCCTTTTCCAGCCCGACCTTTACAGTGATTTGCCCATTTTCCGTAAATTTTACGGCATTGCTGATCAGATTGGTTAAAATTTGGCGCAACCGCCCCGGATCTCCCTTCAGGAGGGAAGGAACTTTGGGATTGATCTCGCAAATCAATTCCAGGCGCTTTTCATGGGCGCGCAAGGCCTGAAGATCAACGGTTTTTTCCACAGCATGGCGTAAATTGAAATCGAGTTTTTCCAAGGACAGTTTGCCGGCTTCGATTTTTGAAAAATCAAGAATGTCATTAATTACGGATATCAAGGACTCGGCGCTGCGGATGATGAGTTCGGCATATTCGCGCTGTTCGCGAGTCAAATCCGAATCCAACAATAAACTGGCCATTCCCACTACGCCGTTCATGGGGGTCCTGATTTCATGGCTCATATTGGCTAGAAACTCGCTTTTGGCCCGATTGGCGGCCTCGGCTATTTTTTGGGCAGCTCTGAGTTTTTCCTCTGTTCTCTTTCGATCGGTGATATCGGTTCCGGAACAGACCACATATTCCACCTGGCCGGTGTCATTCAGTTTCGGCGTTTGGATGATTTCCAGCAAGCGCGGCTCACCGTCATGATTGATGATCCATTCGTCACTGCGGAGTTGTTTTCGGGAGGAAAACACAGTTTGATTTTTTGCAAGGATGGCTTGCAGGGATTCCCCTGGAAAAAAATCCGATAATTTTCGATGGGCTATGGCTGCTTTTTCAACACCGAAAAATGCCGCATGGGCCTTGTTCACCGCGCCATAGGTGGCCTCATCTTGGAGATACCAGATCTGGGTCTCGATATTATCCGACAGAAGCTCCAGCTCGGCCATGCGATCCTCCAGCAGACGCTGGTAGGCCTTATGCTCGCGGATCAGACGGGCCCTTTCCAGGGCCTTCCGAATGATGTGATCCAGGATATCAAAATTTTCAATCGGCTTTATGATATAATCCCAGGCCCCTTTGCGGATAGCGGCCACGGCATCGCCGATTATGCCGGTGCCTGAAACAACGATAATCGGTGTGTCCGGTGATTGTTGGGTGATGGTTTTCAAGACTTCCAGCCCGTCGATTTCCGGCATGCGCAAATCCACCAGAACAAGATCCGGATTCTTGGCTGTAAACAATTCCAAGCCGATTCTGCCGTTTTGCGCCTCAAGCACGGTATATCCATAGTCTTCAAGCAGGTTGCTGAAGCTATCCCGGATGACTTCTTCGTCATCAATTAGTAATATCACCGGCTGGTTGCTGTCCGACACCTTTCATCCTCCTGAAACAAGGTTTGCTTGGTGGCTCCCAATCTGTTCCTGCCCATTCAGTCGGGCTCTTTCATCACCGGTTTCTGTCCTCTGTGCGGCATGTTAAGGGGAAATGTTCTCGACAAAGAATTTTGGAGTGCGCTGTCCGTTTGATTCTGCTCGTCTGCGCCTGTTTGATCCAAAAGTGTAAATCAGATGGCACCGAGCGACCGGAGGCTCTTCTTGAATGCCGATTTCTCATGAAAAAATGCTTTCAAGCTATATTCCCTTATATACGGCATTTCAGGGGTGGACATCAATGAAAAAAATGCCCGGCAGGCTGATATCCATCCGGCAAGCTTTAGTCAACCTGTGGTGTTTTTATCCGTAATCATTTGTCATTTGACTTTTTTATCAGCCCCTCATATATAATATAGGTGATTCAAAAAATGAAATGAGACCGGATGGAGGCGTCGATGATCGAGTCGAAATACCTGAAAGACAATATGCAGAATATTCAGAGACTGTTAGAGATTCCGGCACTGAAGCATTTCGAAATTAAAAATCTTGCCAAATTGTTGCGTTTGAGCAAAATCCGAGAGTACAACGACGGAGAGGTCATTATTCAAGAAGGGGACCGAGACCCCTGGCTGTATTTTCTCCTCAAAGGTAAAGTAGTCATTAAAAAAGAGGGGTTTGATATTGTCTCCATTGATAAAAAAGGAGAGATTTTCGGAGAGATGCGGGTCATCGACAGCCTCAGCCGCTCGGCCTCGGTATTATCGGAAGGCAAAACCGTATGCCTGGCTGTTGATACATCCGCCCAGGAAAAATTATCTTCCGACGAAAAAAAGTTGGATTTTTTGTTATTGCTGTACCGGATTTTTGCTGAATACATGTCCATCAGATTGCGTCTCACCAATGATGAACTGGTGGCGGCCAAACGGGATGCCAAAGAAGCGCGCAAAGAGCTTGAGCAATTCAAAAAAGAGCAACCAGACGCCGGCAAGACCAAGATACTTACCCGAACCATCATCAAGTAGATCAGCAGGGGGTCCATGACCTGCTGATCCACCTGAAGTGCCGTGGAATCCGATGGCTGTCATTCAACCATTGCCAATGAAAAAAACTGTTTCCTTTGCCGCCGATTCCATCAATGTTTTTTTGCATATTTTAACCCGCTGCAATCTGAATTGCCGCCATTGCTATATCAATCCGGACCAACATGGGAGCAACTCCCTCTCCCTATCCGCCATATGCGACTGGCTGCAGGTTTTTGCAGGAAGAACCAGTTCTGCCAATCTGATTTTGCTGGGCGGAGAACCCACTTTGCATCCGGACCTGCCCCTTGCCGTTCGCAGGGCCCGGGCAATGGGCTACCAATCCATAACAGTAGACACCAATGGCTATCTGTTCCATGACTTCCTAACGCGAGTCACTCCCCAGGATTTGGATTATCTCAGTTTCAGCCTGGACGGCGCCGAACGTGAAACCAACGATAAAATTCGCGGCAAGGGCTCCTATGATGCGTGCATATCCGGTATCCGGGCGGCCAAGGAACGAGATTTTCATACCAGCCTGATTTATACTGTGAGCAGCGCCAATATCCATGAGCTGCCCCGTATGGGCCGGCTCCTTGCGGACATGGGAATCGAGCGCTTTTTCATCCAGGTAATCGGCCTGCGCGGCGATTCGGTTCGCGCAGCGTCTGATACAAACGCACCCATCCGACCGGTGGCACGGGAACAATGGCTGTCCGTCATTCCCCGGGTCGCCGAAGAGATCGCCAAATCCGGCATCGTAGTCACTTA
Source organism: Desulfosudis oleivorans (assembly GCA_020723325.1). Lineage (GTDB taxonomy): Bacteria > Desulfobacterota > Desulfobacteria > Desulfobacterales > SURF-7 > DYJD01. The sequence continues at coordinate 51,990 of DYJD01000024.1, forward strand.
CCCCAAAGTCTATTTGGACCTTGCGGAACCCTTTGCTTGTGCAGGCAATGTTGCTGAGAATTATTTTATTTTTCCCAACGGCAGGGTGTATCGTTGTCCGCTTTGCGAAGATTTTCCCCTGCACAGCCTGGCGTTTGTGGAAAACAAACTGCAGGACATGCCCCCTATTAATGAAAAGTCACTTTTTCAACTGAACATCCCGGAAGGTTGTGTCATGAATCGGCTGGTACAGCCCGGGAACCTGGAATATCGTGAAGATGGTTCGCCGGCCTATAAGATTGCCTGCTGTCTGCTGAAGGAAGAAATCCACCCATAGCATTAAAATTCGAATATCGAGTTTGAGACTTTCCTTCCGGCTGGTTGACAGGCAGGGGCAGCTCTTCTATGATGGAGGCAAACAGATAGCCGCCGCATAAATACGGCATTTTTTTTGCATCACTATTCTATTGAATTAATTTAAGCTCAAATCTTTATAAAAAAAATCATTTTACCGCGATCTCAAATGGAGGCGACATGACGACCAAATCCAATTCGATGCTTCAGCAACACCTGGCGGCTGTCAAGGATAAAAAGCGCAGCTTTGAAAATGCCTTCCAGGGCATCACCCGCATGATTTTGGGAGACAAGATCGAAAAAGTCGTTGTCAACGGCAAAACGACTTATGATTTTGCCCTGTTTCGCAGGGGCAAAAAGCATATCATCGGCATGTACGATGAGCTGAACAGCTTTGTTTCCTATGTCAAGGATGCGGCTGAAGGCGGGTCGTCCAAGGAAATGGCCTATGTATTGGTGGGCGAGCCGGGTAACGGCAAGACTTTTTTTGTGGATTATTTGTGTGCCAAATACCGGGAATTTCTTTCTCAGGAGGCCAATCGCAAATACTCCTTCCGTTTTAAAAACCTCGACAAGTTTGGGCATTACGGTAAAATCACCCTTATCGAATCCCAAACCTATGAAGATCCCATGATTCTGGCCATGAATTTATTCGATCTGCCTGAGGAGAACCGGCGCTATCTGGAGGAAACAATCGGTTTCGGTGAAGCCGAGGTGGAAAAGCTTTTTGACAATTATCGGCCTTTGGGGGCCTGCAGCGGCTATATTTGGAACGACATCCGTCAATTGTGCGACGGCAAACTGGACAAAATGCTGGAATTCGTCGAGATCATCCCCGTGCCCTTGACGGAAAGCCTGGGCACGGTCACCGGCAAATATCCGGCCAAGGACAAAATCACTTCATCGGCCGTGGACCTGTTGGGCGAGGAATCCATCCAGCGCCTGCTGCATATCACAGATACCAACAATCCCTATCGCTTTGATTTGCGGCGCGGGGCCCTGGCCCGGGTGGCCGGCGGCGGCATCCATTTCAGCGACGAAATTTACAAAAACAAGAAGGATCTGGTCCAGGTCTATCTGGGGGTGATCCAGAACCGCAATATTGAAATCGACGGTTACAAATGGCCCATCGACACCCTGATTGTGGCCACCAGCAACAATTCCGAATTCAATTTGTTTCTGGCGGAGAAGGAGGAGGCCCCCATCGTGGACCGCTGCCGGATCTGCTATGTTTCCCACAACACCAATTACCGCCTGCAGAGCGAGCTCACCGCCTATGCCATCGGCAATGAAACCAAGACCACTTTGAACATGGAAAGTCTCCATCAGGACCCCAATCTGAACTATGCCTCTTCCATTGCCGTGGTGCTCACGCGCTTGCCGCGCTCGGAAAAACTCACCGCCATTGAAACCATGAAACTGGCTGCCGGCGATGTGGCCGGTGAAAAAAGCATCAAGACCCTGGCCGAGGTCATCGACACCCTGAACCAGGACCCGGACATCACCCGGCGCTTTGGCCAGAAAGGCCTGGGCCAGCGCAATTTGGGCCGGGCCATTCAACTGATGATCGAAAGCTCGGAAACCAATGAAGGTCGCTGTATGTTTGCCTTTGATGTCTACAAGGCCATGGAACGGGTGATCCTGGACTATGTCGTCGACGCCAATGACCGGGTCAAATACTTGGAGGATTTAAAAACCGCCAAAGGACTGTACCGCGAGCGCATCATGACGGAGATGTTCAATGCCTATATGGACGAGCCCTATGCCATTCGCAAGGACGTCATGAACTATGTCAACATGATCATCGGTATTGACGCGGAAAACCTGGGTCCGGATAAAATGTGGAAATTCAAAGATCCCCAGACCGGTGAGTTGAAAGCCCTGAAAATCGACGAGCGCTATATCAACAGTGTGGAAGAACGTCTGGGGCTGAAAACCGATGAACAGCGGGAAACCTTCCGTACCTCCATCCGCAAGATCTACGGCCAGAAGATCTCTGTTGAGCCCAATTATGACTTTATGGACAACCTGGAGCTGGTCAAGGCCGTAACCGACGTGCGCTTGAAGTCGGATATTGCCGGCGCCGGCAGCCTCATCGGCGCCCTGGCCAACCGCACCAATGAGGAAAACCAGAAACTCTATGACCGGATGATCGACACCATGCTGTCCAAACTGCACTATTGCAATACCTGCGCCCAAAAAACCATTGAATATTTCTGCAGCCAGGACGATGAAATGTAAGGAAATTGTTTCCTATGAAACTTGAAGACTATTATCATGAAATCAAGGCCCGCGGCCTTTCTGCGGAACGGGATAAGATGATGCGGGAAGAAATACTTTCCGCCGGGACCCGGGAGACGGAGTTGCCGCAGCTTGCTTCCAGGCCGGGCCCGGGCAAGGGAGCAGCCTCCGGGCCGTCCGGTCTGTATGATCTGAATGACCAGATGATCCTTCAGGGGCAGGCCCCGCCCTTGGCCACTTATACGGTTGGGCTGAAATCCATTGACGAGCTCCTGAGCCGGGACAAACAGCGCGAGGCCGACGGTTTTCCCCGTAAAATCCGGGTAGGCCGCCTGCTCAAGCCGGGCAAGGGCAAGCAGGGCAATGTGGTGGTGGTGCCCACAACGGTGGAAGAAAAATTCATTCATGACCCCAACGCCACCGAGGATCAGGAAGATTCGGTGGGCGGTTCCGGCGCCGGCGAGGAAGGCGAAGTCATCGGCGAACAACCCATCCACGGGCCGGACATGCCGGGTACGGAAGGCCCCGGGGAAGGGGAAGGCGCGGCCCATGAACTGGAGTCCAGTGCCTATGACCTGGGAAAAATTCTGACGGAAAAATTCGAGCTGCCCAACCTCAAGGACAAGGGCACTAAACGCTCGGTGGTCCGTTACACCTATGACATGACCGACAAGAACCGCGGTTTCGGCCAGATCCTGGACAAAAAGGCCACCCTGCGCAAGATCCTGGAAACCAACATGACCCTGGGAAATGTGCCGGATGTGGGCAATATCGACCCCACCCGTTTCCTGATTTCACCGCATGACAAGATCTACCGCATCCTTTCCCGGGAAAAGGATTATGAATCCCAGGCCGTGGTGTTCTTTCTGCGGGATTATTCCGGTTCCATGGCCGGCAAGCCCACCACCCTGGTGGTTTCCCAGCACATCCTGATTTACAGTTGGCTGCTGTTCCAATACGCCATGCGGGTGGAATCGCGTTTCATCCTGCACGACACCGAAGCCAAGGAAGTGCCCGACTTCTACACCTATTACAATTCCAAGGTGGCGGGCGGGACAAAAGTGGCCTCGGCCTTTCACCTGGTGAATGCCATCGTGGAAAAGGAGAACCTTGCCAAGGATTACAACATTTATATCTTCCACGGCACCGACGGCGATGACTGGGATACGGACGGCAAGGAAACCGTGCCGGAAATCAAAAAAGCCATCACCTATGCCAACCGCATCGGCATCTCCATTGCCCGCCATGCCTACGGCGCCAAATCCGACAGCGAAGTGGAAAAATATTTGAAACGCTCGGGGTTGCTGAGCGAAAAACCCAAACTCATCCGCATGGACGCCATACCGGAGGATGCCGACGAACCGCGACTGATCGACGGGATCAAGCATCTCATTTCAGAATAAGATAAAGCTTGGAAGGAAACAGCATGGAGCTGATCGACCAACATACCAAGAAGATCATGGAAGGCTGCAAGGAAAGGGCCAGGGATGCCGGGCTGCGCTTTGAGAATGAGACCCTGGAATACATCGTCACCAACCGCGACCTGCTGGAGCTCTCCCCCAAACTCATGATCCCCACCCTGTATGATTATTGGGTGCATGATGTGGAAGTGATCAAGGAAAAACGGCGCTATGAATTGTACCCCAGCAATCCCTATGAAACCGTGATCAACACCCGTCCGGTGATTTCTTTCTACAATGACAACAATCCGGACTGGCTCAATGTCATGATATTCTACCATGTCATCGGCCACATCGACTTTTTTCAAAACAATCTTTACTTCCGCCACACCTGGGATTTTGATTTCACCGGCCAGGCCCTGTCCGACAAACGCCTGATCGCCCGCCTGCGCTCGGAAAAAGGGCGCTGGGTGGACTATCTCATTGAATTCGCACGGGGCATCGACAACATCGTCGGTTATCATCAGGAACTGTCGCGTCTGGATCGGCCGGCCCCCACCGAAGCCTCCCGGCGCCTGGATTATTATTTTGATGTGTTTCTGCAAACAGAAAAGAAAGCCAAAGTCCATGAGTACATCAAGGAGATCGAACGCTACAATGAATTCATGCGCACCCTGGGGGCCCTGGGCGCCAAGGCTTTTTTTGCCGCGGTGATCGCCAAATATCCGGAGTTTGAGGCCCTGTACGAAAAATCCCAGGAAAAGAAGCCGCCCAAGCCCTTTGACCTGCTCCAATTTTTCATGGATCATTCGCCCTTGCTGAACAAGGATGAAAATTTGTGGATGAAGTCCATCCTGCAGGTGGTGCGCAAGACCTCGCTCTTTTTCCAGCCCCAGATCCGCACCAAAATCATGAACGAGGGCTGGGCCAGCTATTGGCACGAGAAGTTGTTTTTGCAGGACGACCGCATTAAAGGTCACGAAGTCGATTTTGCCCGGGTGAATGCCGGCGTCACCGCCATGCCCCGGGTGGGGCTCAATCCCTATGCCCTGGGCATGCGCCTCTTTTACTTTTTGGAGGAAATCGGCGATAAGGGTAAATATGATCCGGCCTTCCGGCGCTTGAGCAATATCAAGGAACGGGAGGATTTCGACCACAAGACCGGCAAGGGGCAGGACTTTATTTTCAATATCCGCAAGACCCTTTGCGACTATCTCTTCATCAACAATTTCATCGACCAGGATTTTGTCACCCGCAACAAATTGTTTGTGGCCGGGCGGCGCTTGAACCAAAGCCGGGGAGTGATCGAATACTTTGTCAAGAGCCGCAAGGCCGAGGATTATCGGGCCATGCTGAACGCGGCCTTGTACCATCCGCCGCACATCACCATCGATGCGGAGAAAAGCGGCAACGGCAGTCTATACCTTGTTCATCGGTTTGAAGGCAAAGGCCTGGTGAAGGACTATATTGCCAATACCATGCTGGGCATTGAATATTTATGGGGCGCGCCGGTGCATCTGGAAACCAGCGATCTGGGCGAGGCCCCCAGTGCCGGCGACCAGCCGATTTATCCTTTTGGACCGCCGGTAACCCAAGGCGGCGAAAAACAAAAAATCAAAAGATGGCAACGCACCCTGTATACCATGGAAAAACGCAAACTGACCAAAAAAGTCATTTCCTACCACAGTGCATGACAAGCCTTTCCAGGCGCGAGGAGCCATGATCGAGCAGCAGAATCAAAAAAATATCAAAAAGGCGATCCAGAATCTGAACAGCAGCATGAGCGAGCGCGAACAACGCGCCCCCATCACTTTTGAGGACTTCTTGAAAATCGTGGTGGCCCAACCCGCCGCGGTCATGCGCAATATTTTTCAGGTGTTCCATGACATGCTGAAACACTATATCGGCCCTGGCATCGATGAATACCCGGATGATCCGGAATCCATCAACTATGTATATTACGATTGCAACCCCCTTTTCGTGGAAGGCGCCGACCGGCCGTTTTTTGCCGACCGACTGTTCGCCAACCGCCTCGTGAATCTGGCGGAATCCTTTAAACGCGGGGCACAGCAGAACAAAATTCATATTTTTGAAGGCCCACCGGGCTGCGGCAAGAGTACTTTTCTGAACAATCTCTTGAAAAAATTTGAGGAATACACCCATTCCGAAAGCGGCACGCGCTATGAAATCGTCTGGCGCATTGATCACAATCTTATGGGCGGTTTTTTGGAGCAGGAGGTCAATCCGGGCATAGAAAGGCTGCTCCAACTCCTGGACAATTCCGGCAAAACGGCCAAGGAAATGCTGGCCCCCCCCCAGAATGAACCCAATACCGGTGATTATCTAGAAATCTCCTGTCCCAGCCATGACAATCCCATTCTGATGATCCCCAAGCATTTCCGCCGGGCCTTCTTTGACGATCTTTTCCGCAATGACGAATTCAAATGGAAATTGAATACGGAAAAGGAATACGGTTGGATTTTCCGGGATATGCCCTGTACCATCTGCAGTTCCCTTTACGGCGCGCTGTTGGGCAGGCTCAATGATCCGATTCAGGTTTTCAGGCAGATTTATGCACAACCGTACCAGTTCAACCGGCGCCTGGGCAAGGGCATCAGCGTTTTCAACCCAGGGGACAAGCCCATGCGCGAGACCATCCTGACCAATCCCATCCTGCAGCGCCGCATCAATTCCCTGCTGCGGGACAGCAATCAGGTTTCCTATCTGTTTTCACGCCACGCCAAAACCAACAACGGCATCTACGCCCTCATGGACATCAAATCCCACAACACGGAGCGACTTATCGAGCTGCACAACATCATCAGCGAGGGCGTGCATAAGGTGGAAGACATTGAAGAAAACGTCAACTCCCTTTTCCTGGCGGTCATGAATCCGGAAGACAAGCCCAATATCCAGGGATTTCAATCTTTCCTGGATCGCATTGAATACATCACCATCCCCTATGTCATGGATCTGGACACCGAGGTGCAGATCTATCGCAATACCTTCGGTAGTCATGTCGACGCCAATTTTCTGCCCCGGGTTTTGGAAAACTTCGCCCGCACCATCATTTCCTCACGCTTGAACAGCAAGTCCGAGGCTTTGCTGGAATGGATCGGCAATCCGGACAAATACAAGCTGTATTGCGACAAGAACCTCCTGCTGTTGAAAATGGAGATTTACAGCGGCCGCATCCCGCCCTGGTTGAGCGAGGAAGACCGCAAAAAATTCACGGCCAAAAGAAGACGCAGCATCATCGATGAATCAGAAAAAGAAGGCGCCAGCGGCATCTCCGGCCGGGATGCCATCAAGATTTTCAATGAGTTTTACTCCACCTATGAGAACGAAGAGAAACTGATCAACATGTCCATGCTGTGCCAGTATTTTCATAAACTGCGCAAGACCACGGAGCCTTCCATCCCGGAAGGTTTTCTGGAATCCCTGCTGCAGATGTATGACTATACCATTTTGCAGGAAGTCAAGGAGGCGCTATATTTTTACAATGAGGAGCAGATCTCCAAAAATCTGCAGAATTATATTTTTGCCGTGAATTTCGAACCCGGCGCGGTGGAGACCAGCAATTACACCAAAGACCGCATTGAAATCACGGAAGAGTGGTTCGAAGGCATCGAAGCCCGCCTGCTGGGCGCCGGCCATGACCGCGACAAGCGCGTGCGCTTTCGCAAGGATATTCAAAAAACCTACACTTCACGCACCTTGACCCAGGAAATGATGCTGGAAGGCAAGAAGCTGGTGGAAACCGCCCTTTATCAGGACCTGCGCGAGCGTTACATCTACAATCTGAAGGAAAAAGTGCTGGATCCCTTCCTGAAGAACGAAAATTTCCGCCGGGCCATCAAAGACTATGATAAGGAAGACTTCAAAACCTATGACCATAAAATCCAGGAAGACGTGACTTTTCTCATGAACAATCTATATACCCGCTACAACTATTCCCGGAAAGGAGCGCAGGAAGTCTGTATTTACGTGATCGACAATGATCTGGCCAAGAAATTCGCCGGCAATTAATGGGTCGATAGACCTGCAACCTCAAACCCTAAAGAGGCTGAACTAGAAACATGCGAACCAATCCAACTCCCATAACCGCGGGATTCGGGGCCGGCTTCAGCCGCCTTACCAAAGCGCTGCTGCTGGCGTACGGCGGTATTTATGTGGTGGAACTGCTGTGTGAGCACTGGTTGGACCTTAGGCTTACGGCCGCCCTGGCCTTGCATCCCTTCCAGTCACCAGCTTTTCATGTGTGGCAGATCATCACTCACCCGTTCATTCAGCCGCCCACGGCCCCCCTGGAATTTGTTTTTGTCTGCCTGATGTTTTATTTTTTCGCCGGCCCTGTGGAAGCAGCTTTCGGCCCCAAACGCTTTTTGATCTTTTTTTATCTATCCGCCCTGGGGGGCGCTGCCACCGGTCTTTTGTTCAGCATGGCGGCCGGCCTGAACCAGCCTTTTCTGGGCATGCTGCCCAGCATGCTGGCCCTGATGGTTGTGTTCGGCTTTTTAAGCCCCGAGGCCACCATCCTGCTCATGTTCGTTGTGCCTGTCAAAGCCAAATATATAAGCTACGGCACCATTCTGATCACCTTGTTGACCTTTCTTGCCAAGGTCAACCCGGCCGGGGCCTATCACCTGGGCGGGATTTTAGTGGGGTATGGTTATTTCAAGGGTTTTCAAAATTTCCATCCCGTCCAGTTTCTGCAACTAAAATATATGGACTGGCAAGTGCGGCGCCGCAGGGCGCGTTTTACCGTCATCAACGGCCGGAAAAAGGATGACGACACCCGGCCCACCATTCATTAAAGTAGTCATGATCATCGTTTCGGCCACCCCCATTGTGGTAGCGGCTTCCAGCCGCGATTCGGCCGAAAAGATAATCAAGGCCCGTTAAGGAGTCTTGTATGGGATTCGGCAACAAGAAGAAATCCGGAAAAAATGCCACCGCAGCAAATCCGCTGCCGGCCGACCTGCAGGAACGCCTGCTGGCCGCCATGCCAGCCGACGGCTTGCCCTGCGCAACCGCCTTTGCCCTTTCAACCCAATTGAATATAACCCCGACCCAGATCGGGAATACGGCGGATTTGCATGGCGTGCGCCTGACCAAATGCCAGTTGGGTTTGTTCGGCTATCAACCCCGCAAAAAATGCATCGAACCCAAAGTACCGTCCTTGCCGGAATTGGAGCAGGCCCTGGTCGCGACCCAAGATCACGGCCGAATTTCCTGCACCCAGGTCTGGAACATCGCTGAACGTTTGAATCTTCCCAAAATGGAGGTGAGTGCCGCTTGTGAAGCCCTGAAAATTAAAATCAGCGCTTGCCAGCTTGGGGCCTTCTGACTTTGTTTCTTGCCGGAAAAGTAAATGCTTTTCTGAATCGGCCGCCGGTACTGATCGGTTTACTGTTCGGCATCATCGTGATTGCCGCCCTTGCTTTTCTGCCGGGCAAAGGGGAACTCCCGTCCCACGATTTACGGAAAATCAGCCGCCAGGGTGAAATCATCTTCATCACCCAGTACAACCCCCATTGCTATTACCGCTATCGCGACCAGGCCATGGGCTTTGAATATGAGCTGGCCAAAGCTTTTGCCGAGGACCTGGGGGTTCGGCTGACCTTGAAAATCGCCGGCCCATGGGAAGACATGGCCCGCTTGGTGCAAACCGGAAAAGGCCATATCATTGCGGCCAATATGACGGTGACGCCTGAGCGGGCAGCCCAAGTCGCCTTTTCCGACGGTTATCTTACCACGCGACAGCATATCATCGCGCATCGGGATAATCATGCTGTCCGGCATGTTCAGGACCTTGCCGGTCTGACGGTCCAGGTGGGTAATAATGCCGTGTATCAAAAGCAATTGACGGCATTGCAGGAACAAGGCATTGATCTTACAATCAACTCCGCGGATCAAAAATCCACCATGGAAATCCTGCGGGACATCGAAGCCGGGGAAACCCATGCCACCGTGGCCTACAGCCACGTGGCCAAACTGAATCAGCGGAATTTTCCCCACATTTTTATTGCCGACGCCGTGGGTAACGAAGAACAACTGGCCTGGGGCGTTCATCCTGAGGCGGAGGCGCTGCGCAAGCGCATCAATCTTTTTTTTAGGGCGATCAAGACCGACGGTGTTTTTGATGAAATTTACAACCGCTACTATTCCAGCGCGGAATCCCTCAATTTTGTGGATCTACGTTCCTACCATCGTTTTTTGGCCACACGCCTGCCCCAATATGGACGCATCATCAAATCAGAAGCGGAAAACCATGGCTTTGACTGGCGTCTGATTGCCGCCCAGATTTATCAGGAATCCCGGTTTCAGCCGGATGCCCTTAGTCCTGCCGGCGCCTATGGCCTCATGCAACTAACCAAGCGAACCGCCCGCAGTCATGGTGTGTCGGACCCGGGTGATCCCATCCAAAATATCCGCGCCGGCATCCGCCAGTTGAAACGCTTATATGACCTGTTCGATGATGCTGAAGGCGCCGACCGGATCTTTATTGCCCTGGGGGCCTACAATGTGGGCCAGGGCCACATCCGCGACGCCCAGCGGCTGGCCCGCAAAAAAGGCTATGACCCGACCCAGTGGGCCTCCCTGGTAAAGGTGCTGCCGCTGCTCCAGCAGGAAGAATATTTTGAGGAAGCGGTCTATGGCTACTGTCAAGGCACGGAGCCGGTGCGCTATGTGCGGCAGATCATCATTTTTTATGACATCCTGAAACACAAAAGCATCCAATTCAAGCCGGACGAAACCTCCCTGCCGGACATGCTTCCCGGCCCCGCGGAAAGTTGATTTTCATAGACGGGCAAATGGATTGGATCGTTTTTCCCGTCCGATGGTGGTGGTGGGGCCGTGGCCGCAATGCACGGTCACATCATCCGCTAGTTTGAAAAGCTTTTTCTGGATGCTGGCGATGAGGGTGTTGAAGTCCCCGCCTGGAAAGTCGGTGCGGCCGATGGAGCCGGCAAACAGCGTATCGCCCACAAACACATGGCCGGGGGTGAACAGGGAAATGCCGCCCGGGGTGTGTCCGGGGGTATGGATCACTGTAAGGGCAAGCTGGCCGAATGATATCGTATCGCCGTCATTGATATTAAGGTCGGCCGGCGGTGAGTTCTCCGCAGCCATGCCGAAGCTGGCGGCGGCCATGGTCAATTGGGTCAGCATGAAGGCATCGGCCGGGTGGATCAGGATTTCAGCACCGGTGGCGGCCTTCATGCGTTTGTTGCCGCCCACATGATCAAAATGCCCATGGGTATTGATGATTTTTTTTACGGTGAGCTTGCCTTTGGCCAGGGTGTTTAGAATACGATCCACATCATCCCCTGGATCAATCACAACCGCTTCCAAGGTTTTTTCACATCCCACGATAAAACAATTGGCCATGATGGGACCCACGGCGATTTCTTTGATAATCAAAACTACCTCCTTTTAACCTTTACTCCCCGGTCCTTTGCCTGGCAGCGGCAATGAGCTCAATAAGACTTGCGATTTTCGGTTTGGGCTTGTCAGCGGCCAGCTTTTCAGCCGTATCTTCCCCGTAGGTTTCGCTGACATAGGCGCGCACATCAAAATGTTCCCACCAGCAATCCAGCAGTTTCCAGCACAGGCCGCCTTCGCCGCCGTGCTTGCGGCAATACTGAAAGGTGATCAGGCTGCCCAGGCGCGGGCAGCGCTGTTCCAAATGATCATGGCGATCTAACATAATGCCGGTTCTGCCTCGATTGCCGGTGGGGCTTTGGTCTAACGGCTTTTCATAATAGCCGGCTTGGGAAAATTTTCGAATACCTTTTCCGCGGCCTCGATTTCTTTATCTTCCAAAACAAAATTGCTCAGCTCGCCGGCAAAATATTTGTCATAGGCCATGAGATCCAGCAGGCCATGACCGCTCCAGTTGAACAGAATCACTTTGGCCTTGCCTTCCTCCTTGGCCTTCTTGGCTTCTTCCACCACACAGGCCAGGGCATGGGTGGTTTCCGGCGCCGGGATGATGCCCTCGGTGCGGGCCAGCAGAATCCCGGCCGCATAGGCATCCAGTTGGGTCACGGCCTTGGGCTTGATCAAGCCCTCCACCACCAACTGGCTCACCGTGGGCGCCATGCCGTGGTAGCGCAGCCCGCCGGCATGGAAGGGCGGGGGCACGAAAGCATGGCCGAGGCTGTGCATGGGCAACAGGGGGGTATAGCGGGCCGTGTCGCCATGGTCATACACAAAGGGCGCCTTGGTCAGGGTGGGACAGGCCGCCGGTTCCACCGGGTAGATCTCGATGGCCTTGCCGTTGATCTTGTCCAGGACAAAGGGGAAGGCCAGCCCGGCAAAATTGCTGCCGCCGCCGGCACAGCCGATGACCACATCCGGATAGTCACCCACCTTGGCCAACTGCTTTTGGGCTTCCAGGCCGATAATGGTCTGGTGCAGCATGACATGGTTGAGCACGGAGCCCAGGGAGTAGCGGGTCTTGCCGGAGGGGTCGGTCACGGCGGCTTCGATGGCTTCGCTGATGGCAATGCCGAGACTACCGGGGGTATTGGGATCCTTTGCCAGGGCATCCCGGCCGGCTTTGGTTTCCATGCTGGGGCTGGCCACACATTGTCCGCCCCAGGTGGACATCATGGACTTGCGGTAGGGTTTCTGGTCAAAACTGACCCGCACCATGAAGATTTTGCATTCCAGGCCGAATTGGGAGCAGGCAAAGGAAAGGGCGCTGCCCCACTGACCGGCGCCGGTTTCCGTGGTCATGCGTTTGATGCCGAATTCCTTGTTGTAATAGGCCTGGGGAACGGCGGTATTGGGTTTGTGGCTGCCCGGCGGGCTGACACTTTCATTTTTAAAATATATTTTGGCCGGTGTGCCCAGGGCTTTTTCCAGGGAAAAGGCCCGCACCAGAGGAGACGGCCGCCAGATCTTCAAAATTCCAAGCACCTCTTCCGGAATATCGATCCATCTTTCCGAGCTGACTTCCTGCTCGATGAGGTTCATGGGGAACACCGGTGCCAGCGCATCCGGCGTCACCGGCTTGCCGTCCGGACCCAGTGGTGGATTCATCTTGATGTCCGCCAGAATATTGTACCATTGACGCGGCATTTCATCTTCATTCAACAGAATTTTTCTAGCCTCCATAATTTACTCCTTGTCAGGTTTGGTGGGGGGTTCAATGGACGTAACCTTGATTTCCTCAATCTCTTTTTGCATTGCCAGATGGATGCTGTCAAGGATGCCGTTGATAAAAGCGCCGGATTCATCCGTGCCGAAACGCTTGCCGATATCAATGGCTTCATTGATGGAAACCTTGGTGGGAATTTCCGGGCAATACAACATTTCAAATACAGCCACGCGCATGACGTTGCGATCCACGCAGGCGATGCGGCTCATTTTCCAGTTACAGGAATGTTTCTCGATCAAGGCGTCGATCTTTTCACGGTGTTGCATCACGCCCTGCACCAGGATCCGCGCAAAATCCAACTGCTGTTCCGGCGGATTGAAATTACTGCAAAAACGCTCAAAACGCTCGGCAGAAATATCCAGACTCATGTCCATGTCGAACAAGGCCTGCATGGCGAGTTCCCGGGAACGACGGCGGTTGCCCATGGTTTATCCTCGCTCCACGGTTTCCATCAGGTTGGCCATTTCCACGGCGGAAATGGCGGCACTCCAGCCTTTATTACCGGCCTTGGTACCGGCGCGCTCAATGGCCTGTTCAATGGTGTCGGTGGTGACCACCCCGAAAATCACCGGCACAGAGGTTTCCAGGCTAACCTGGGCCGTGCCCTTGGTTACTTCGGCACTGACATATTCAAAATGCGGGGTTGCGCCCCGGATCACGGCCCCCAGGCAGATGACGGCATTGTATTTGCCTTTTTCCGCCATTTTCTTGGCGATCAAGGGGATCTCAAAAGCCCCCGGCACCTTGACCACATCAATGTCTTCGTCGGCCGCGCCGCTGCGCACCAGGGCGTCCACAGCGCCGCCGGTGAGCCGATCGGTAATGAAATCATTAAAACGGCTGACGACAATGGCAAATTTTTTTCCGGTTGCACTGAGCCCGGCTTCGATCATTCTTGGCATGGATTGGTTCCCTCCCTTGCTGCGGTTCCTTGGATCAATTGTCCTGATGGTCCTTGGCTTCCCCGTTGATGACATTGAGCAGATGGCCCATCTTCAGTTGTTTGCATTGCAGATAGTATTCATTGTACTCGTTGGGCGGCACTTCGATGGGCACCTGCTCCACCACGCTGAGGCCGTAGCCTTCCAGGGCCACCATTTTTTTGGGATTGTTGGTCAAGAGGCGCATTTTGCGTACGCCAATGTCCGCCAGGATCTGGGCGCCCACGCCGTAATCCCGCATGTCGGCCTTGAAACCCAGTTTTTCATTGGCTTCCACCGTATCCATTCCCTGGCGCTGGAGTTCATAGGCCTTGAGCTTGTTGACCAGGCCGATGCCGCGGCCCTCCTGGCGCAGATAGAGCAGGACCCCGCTGCCTTCTTTTTCAATCTTGATCATGGCCTTGTGCAATTGCTCGGCACAGTCGCAGCGCAGGGAACCGAAAATATCACCGGTCATGCATTCGGAATGTACCCGCACCAGGGTGGGTTTTTCCGGATCGATCTCACCCTTGACCAGGGCGATGTGTAACAGGTCGTCCAATTCGTTTTCATAGGCCAGGATTTTGAATTCCCCGGCATAGGCCGTGGGAATGACGGATTCGGCCGCCAGGTGCACAAAAGACTCGGTGCGCATGCGGTATTCCACCAGGTCGGCAATGGTGCAGATGCCGATGCCGTGCTCCTGGCTGAATTTTTCCAGGGAGGGCATGCGCGCCATGGTGCCGTCGTCATCCATGATTTCGCAAATCACCCCGGCCTGCTGCAGGCCGGCCAGCCGGGCCAGGTCCACCGAGCCCTCGGTCTGGCCCACCCGCACCATGACGCCGCCCTTGCGGGCCCGCAGGGGAAACACATGGCCGGGCTGCACCAGGTCTTTGGGCCGGGCGTCCTTGGCCACCGCCGTCAGAATGGTGGTGGCGCGGTCCGCCGCGGATATGCCGGTGGTCACGCCGCAACGGGCTTCAATGGAGACCGTGAAACCGGTTTCAAATGGCGAGGTATTGCGCGCCACCATCATGGGCAGGCGGAGCTGATCGCAAATGTCGCCGGACAGGGAAAGGCAGATCAAACCACGGCCGTAGCGGGCCATGAAATTAATGGCCTCGGGGGTCACCTTTTCAGCCGCCATGGTCAGGTCACCTTCGTTTTCGCGATTTTCATCATCCACCAGGATCACCATGCGTCCGGCGCGGATATCCTCAATCGCTTGTTCAATGGTAATTTTGGGCATAGTAAATTATTCACTCCTGTAATAAAATTTGGTACCGCCGCCATCTTCCAGCCGGCGTTTTATTTCAGCGGAGAAACCCGTTCTCCGCCAGAAAATTCAGATCAATGGACCGGTTTTGTCCTTCCCGGCCCGCTTCTTCCGGGGCGGTCCGCAACAGGAACCGCTCCACATATTTGCCGATCATGTCGTTTTCAATATTCACTTCCGCACCCACCTTCTTGAGTCCGATGGTGGTCAAAGCGGCGGTATGGGGAATGATGCTGACGTCGAAGCCCGCGCGGTCCAGGTGGTTGACGGTCAGGCTGATGCCATCCACGGCCACGGAGCCTTTCAGGATGATATAGCGTGTCAGGGCTTCGGGCACGGCAATGGTGATGATCAGGGCATTACCCGACTTGGTGCGGGCCTGAATGCTTCCCATGCCGTCCACATGACCGGATACCAGATGCCCGTCCAGCCGATCTGACAGCCGCAGGGCGCGCTCCAGGTTCACGCGCTCGCCCACGCTCACTTGGGCCAGGGTGGTGCGGGAAAGGGTCTCCGGGGCCACATCCACACTGAAACGATTGCCCTGGATGGCCACCGCCGTCAGGCAGGCGCCGCTCACCGCAATACTGTCCCCGATCTTCACCTGATCCAGGTTAAAATCCGCCTGAATGGTCAGTTGCTTGCCCTGACCCGCGGAGCGGATGGCCGTCACTGTACCGAGGCCTTCGATTATTCCTGTGAACATGCTTAATAAATTCCTCAAAAAGTGACTAAAGTCACTCCCCACTTTTCTTTTTTATGTATCCTGCGATCATCACATCATCGTCAAAACGCCGGACTTCCATGTCCCCCAGGCCGAGACACTGGTCCATCAAGGCCGGCCCCTTGCCGCGGCAAACCGGGAAGCCGTCGTCGCCTCCCAGGATTTTGGGAGCGAAAAACATGACCACTTTATCCACAATCCCGCTTTTCAAGGCTGCGGCGTTGAGCCGGCTGCCGCCTTCGATAAGGAGCTGGGTGATTTTCAGCTTTCCCAAGTGCTCCATCAAATCATTCAAATCGATACCTTCTTCGCCTGTGCGGGCCGGCAGGATGCGGATACCCCGTTGCTCCAGGCGCTTTTTTTTCTCAGCACAAACAGTTGGGCCGGTGATGATCAGGACTTCTGGCTCGGAATCGCTTACATCCAGCACAAGGGCATCTTCGTCGATGGACAAGCCGGTGTCAAGAATGATGCGCAAAGGGTTGCGGCCGGTCATATGCGCAAGGCGCGTGGTCAGGCGGGGATTGTCCGCCCGCACCGTGCCCATACCCACCATGACCGCATCAGCGGCATGGCGCAGCCCATGCACATGCTCCCGCGCCTTGGGACCGGTGATCCATTTGGAATCGCCGATGCTGGTGGCGGTACGGCCGTCCAGGGTGGCGGCGATTTTCAGCGTTACAAAGGGGCGCCGGGTCTGGACGAATTTGATGAAACCCTCGTTCAGCCGGCGGGCTTCGGTTTCGCAAATTCCGCTGCGCACCAAAAGACCCTGTTCCGTCAAGCGCTTGGCCCCACCGCCGGTTACGTTGGGATTGGGGTCGGCCATGGCCATGACCACCTCCCGGATTCCGGCGGCGATCACCTTTTCTGTGCAGGGAGGAGTGCGGCCGGTATGATTGCAAGGCTCCAGGGTCACATAGAGCGTCGCGCCCCTGGCGTTTTCACCGGCATCGTTGATGGCCGCAACTTCGGCATGGGGGCCGCCCACGGCTGCATGAAAGCCCCGGCCCACAATGCGACCGTCCTTCACCAGCACCGCTCCCACCATGGGATTGGGTGAAGTGAAGCCGCGGCCCTTTTCCGCCAGGGCCAGGGCCATTTTCATAAGATAGTCGTCATTCATCATGTTCTTAAACCATCAACATCAGGCCGTCTGCCTGCGTGCAGCCGGCTGCCTGTTCAAAGCGCGGGAATGCGGAGGAAACGATCGGTACCAACGGGGCGGCGGCAGGCGCTTATTGTTTGCTGAGCAGACTTTTCAACTCCGATACAAAATCATTGACATCCTTGAATTCCCGATAGACCGAGGCAAAGCGCACATAGGCCACGTCATCCAATGCATGCAATTTCTCCATAATTTTCTCGCCGATGACCCGGGAGGGAATCTCCTTTTCACCGGTTTCCCGCAAATCCCTTTCCAGATCATCAATAAATTGTTCGATCACATTCATGCTGATCTTGCGCTTTTCACAAGCCCGCTGCATACCGGAACGAACTTTTTCACGGTTGAAAATTTCCCGGCGGCCGTCTTTTTTAACGATCATGATGGGAATTTCCTCAATATGCTCGTAGGTGGTAAACCTGCGGCTGCAATCGATGCATTCCCGCCGCCGCCGGATGACGTTGCCGTCCTTGCTCAACCTGGAATCGATCACCTTGTTATTCGTTTCACCGCAAAACGGACATTTCATGAACTCCCCCTTGCTATGAGTGGTTGCACTTGATCAGTTCGATACCGGCCTCGGCAATCATTTCCTGTGATATATCGTCGGCATAACCATCCTGGTAATAAATTTTTTGAATGCCGGCGTTGATGATCATTTTGGCGCAAATGGCGCAGGGCAGATTGGTGCAGAAAAGCACGCTGCCTTTGATGGCCACCCCATGATAGGCTGCCTGAATAATCGCGTTCTGTTCCGCATGAATGCCCCGGCAGAGTTCATGCTTCTGCCCGGAAGGCACATTCAGCTTTTCCCGCAGGCAACCTACCTCGCTGCAATGCCTGATATTGCTGGGGGCGCCGTTATATCCGGTGGCCAAAACCCGCTTGTCTTTCACAATGATGGCACCCACCGCCCGCCTGCGGCAGGTGGATCTTTTGGCCACTAGGGCGGTGATCTCCATGAAATAGGCTTCCCAGGAAGGGCGGGTCTCCAGCATGGACATGGTCGGCTAGGCCTTTTTCTCCGCATACAGGGGGAAGGCTTCGCACAACTCGCGCACCGTGTCGCGGGTCTTGCGCAGGACACCCTCATCCTGGCGGTTTTTCAAAATCCTGACGATCAACTGGGCCACCTGTTTCATTTCCGCGGGCCCCATGCCACGGGAGGTGAGCACCGGTGAGCCCAGGCGGATGCCGCTGGTCACCATGGGGCTCTGGGAATCAAAAGGCACGGCGTTTTTATTCACCGTGATTCCGGCCTTGCCCAGGGCCGCTTCCGCATCCTTGCCGGTGATCCGCAGGCGGGTCAAATCCGCCAACATCAAGTGGTTGTCGGTTCCGCCGGAGACCAGATCAACCCCTTCAGCCATAAGGGTTTCAGCCAGGATACGGGCGTTCTGCACCACATTGCGCTGATATTCGGTAAAATCCGGGCTCAGGGCTTCCTGAAACGCCACAGCCTTGGCGGCGATGACGTGCATCAGCGGGCCGCCCTGAATGCCGGGAAAGATCTGCTTGTTGAAGCGGGAACTGAAATCCGTTCCGGACAGGATCAAGCCGCCCCGCGGACCCCGCAAGGTCTTATGGGTGGTGGAGGTGACCACATCCGCATGTTCCATGGGAGAGGGATGAACCCCGGCCGCCACCAAACCGGCGATGTGGGCCATATCCACCATGAAATAGGCCCCGATAGATTTGGCGATTTCGGAAAAACGCTTGAAATCAAAAATGCGCGGATATGCACTGGCGCCGGCCACGATCATCTTGGGCCGGTGCTGCCGGGCCAGATCCGCCAGGGCGTCGTGGTCAATGGTGCCGGTGGCCCGGCCCACCCCGTAGTGCACAAAACGGAAGAGCTTGCCGGAAAAACTCACCGGGCTGCCGTGGGTCAAATGTCCGCCGTGGGCCAGGTCCATGCCCAATACCGTGTCCCCGGGCGCCAGCAGGGCAAAATAGACCGCCATGTTGGCCTGGGAACCGGAATGGGGTTGCACATTGGCATATTCCGCTTTGAACAGGGCCTTGGCCCGCTGAATGGCCAGTTGTTCGGCCACATCCACGAATTCACATCCGCCGTAGTAGCGCTTGCCGGGATAGCCTTCGGCATATTTATTGGTCATGACGCTGCCCTGGGCCGCCATCACCGCCGGACTGGCGATATTTTCCGATGCGATCAATTCCAGATTGTATTTTTGTCGATCCAATTCCCGGGCCAGGGCCTCGGCAATCTCCGGGTCTGTCGAACGAATGACACTTAAATCCAAATACAACATTCCTTTCTATTATTTTCTAGACCGGCAAGATCCGGTCGAACTTGTCCAAACGCGCCTGGTGCCGGCCCCCTTCAAAAGCGGTTTCCAGAAAGGTCTTGACCAGTTCCAGGGCCAGGGCTTCGCCGATGACCCTGCCCCCCAGTACCAGAATATTGGCGTCGTTGTGCAGGCGGCTCATCCGGGCCGAGAAGATATCGGCGCAGAGGGCCGCGCGCACACCTGGAAAGCGGTTGGCCACCATGGACATCCCCAGCCCCGTGCCGCACAACAAGATCCCCCGTTGAAATTCGCCGCTGGATACGGCACCGGCCACCTGGATGCCGTAGTCCGGATAATCCACCGAAGCTGCACTGAAGGTACCCACATCCTTTACTTCAATGCCCATCTGACCGATATGTTTTTTCACCGCCTCTTTCAGCGGGAAGGCCGCATGATCACTGCCGATGATGACGGCAGCCGGTTTTGCGCTCATTCCAGTCCTTTCTTTGCGCTGTCGGGCCATGCGCGACTTATTCGCCGCTCCTTTTTATGGGAGCGGCTTCCAGTCGCGATATGGCCGTAATTCATGATCAATGCCCGCTGTTGGTAAAGGCCGCTTTGCGAGCAAGCCTTTATATACCGCCATAGGCCGTGAAACAGCCTGTGTTCAAAGCATATTTTCAGCCGACCAAGCAAATATCTCTTATAGATGCCTATCACAAAATGCGCAATAATAAAATGAACCTTTTTTAATAGCCAATAATCAGCGGGGTCAACCCTGCAAGGTGCTTAAAAAAACAGATGTATAGCCCTGGGCAAGGGGATAGCGCCGGCCGTAGCCGAAGGCCTTGGAGGTTACCCGCAGACCGGGCGGGGCCTGATTCCGCTTGTACTCATTGCGGTCCACCCGGCTGATGACATCTTTGAGCATTTCCCGGGAGAAACCTTGTTGCATAAGCTCGGCCAAGCACTTCCCCTCTTCGATATAGCCGGTCAGAAGCCGGTCCAGCACCTCATAGGGCGGCAGGTCATCCTGATCCTTCTGATCTGGTTTGAGTTCGGCCGAAGGCGCCTTTTCAATGATCCGCAAGGGGATGATTTCCTGCTCTATGTTGATGTGACGGGAGATGGCCCAGACCATGGTTTTGGGTACATCCGAGATCACCGCCAGGCCGCCGTTCATATCCCCATAAAGGGTGCAGTAGCCCACGGCAAGTTCGGATTTGTTGCCGGTGGTCAACAACAGACTGTTGTGCTTATTGGAGAAGGCCATCAGAATGGTGCCGCGGATGCGGGCCTGGATGTTCTGCTCGGTGACACCCGGTGTCTGGTTTTCAAATTCTGGAGAGATATAGCGGAGATGCTGTTCAAAAACAGCGTCAATGGGGATGATGCGGTAGTCAACTGCCAGATTGCGGGCCAGGGCCGCTGTGTCCTCAAAATTGTCCTGGGAAGTATAGCGGGAAGGCATGAAAATAGTGGCTACATTCTCGTGGCCCAAGGCTTGGACAGCAATATAGGCGGTAAGGGCCGAATCAATGCCGCCGCTCAGCCCGATCACTGCTTTGGAAAAACCGCATTTGCGCACATAGTCCCGCGTGCCCATGATCAGCGCTTTTAAAATCGAGGCGGTTTCGTCTTCGGTTACGCTATGTTTATCTCCGGTGAGGGTTGCGGTATCAACACAGATCAGGTCCTCCTCAAAATCAGCGGCCTGGGCCGCGATGGCGCCGTCCGGCCCATACACGCAACTGGCGCCGTCGAACAATACACTGTCATTTCCGCCCACCTGATTGGCGTAAACAATGGGAACATGGTGTTTGCGGGCAACGGCGCCCAGCATCTTTGTACGAAAGGCGTTTTTACCGGCGTGATAAGGCGATGCGGAAATATTGATGATCAGATCCGCCCCGGCCTGTACCAGTTCCGCCACCGGATCAGCCGCATAAAATCTTTTGGATGCAAGGTCTTTATCATTCCAGATATCTTCGCAAATGGTCAGGCCCAAGCGGCAGCCCTTATATTCAATCGGTTGACAGCCTTCGCCGGCCTCAAAATAGCGGCGCTCATCAAACACATCATAAACCGGCAGCAGGCGCTTGCGCACCCGCTGCAGTTCGCGGCCGTTTTCGAACAATGCGGCGGCATTAAAAAGCGGATTGCCGGTTTCGGCTGGATTGCGATCCACGAATCCCAGAACCACCCCAATGCCCTGAATGAGCTCCTGCAATTGTCGCAGGCAGCGGAGGTTGCAATCGATAAAGTCATTCTTCTCCAGCAGGTCCCGGGGCGGATAGCCGGAAATCACCAGCTCCGTGAACACAATCAGATCGCAGCCTTTTGTTTTTGCCCGCTCCACAAAGGCAACGATTTTTGCACAATTCCGGTGAAAATCACCGATGATGGGATTGATTTGGGCGATGGCTATTTTCATGATGATACCACATTTTTTATGGAACCGCCATTTTGGCTTGCATGCCGGTCCACAGTATTAATATATTTAAATTCAAATATTTATTGAAATTAAAATATACAAATACAGCCATCAAGTCAATTCCTTTCTGGCTGACAAAATAGTGGACCTTTGATTATTGCTTCGGCCATCTCCCATTATGGCTTCAATGGCTCAAATTTTTAATCCATCATAGACTGTCATTATGGTCCATCTGATGGATAAGTTTACGATAATCTTGCGTTGCACGGATGTTTTCCAGGTCTTTATCGGTTTTTATCAGATCCCATTTGTCATATCCCTTGGCAATCGCCTTTTTGAGCCATTCCAAGGACTCTTGGGGCATATTTCGCTTTGAAAAAAGGCAGGCGACATTGTAGTAAAGATTGGCTTGTTGCGGTTTGATGGAAATCATTTTTTGATATATCGAGATGGCATCGGCATAATCGCCCTTTTCGATCGCCAGAAAAACAAGCTCGTTTAGGGGCAGTATGAATTCAGGGGCCATGGATGCGGATTTTTGAAACAATTCACCGGCCGCATCCATGCGGCCCTGTCGTTGGGATAGGATACCGGTTTGATAGTATAATGACGGATTATCCGGGTGCTGCAGCACTTCCTTGGCGAGCAGGTGGTATAAAATATCGGCATCTTGTGAAAGACAAAGCTTTTTTAAGGCATCATTTGATTTCGCATCCGCCGGTTTATACGTCAGGGCCTTTAAAAAAAAATGGGCCGCGCTATAGGGCAGTTTATTGTTGTTGCACACCCAACCCATATAATAAAAGTGTTCGGTCTTATCCGTAGCGGCTTCAGCCAATTGATTGAGACCGTCCAGATGAGCATGTATGCTATCTTGTCTGAATTGCGCGTCATGGATAAAGGAAAAATCGTATATCGGTGTAATGGCGCAATAATTAGTTAGCAATTGATGATAGCGTTCCCGCTGACTATCCGTGGCCTGGGACAAATCCAGACTGCCTGCTTCATGCTGTCTAAAGGCAAGGCGAAAAACCTCCCAATCGATTAAGTGATCCAGGTCGGTTCGGTTTTTTTCAATTACTGCGCCAATGGGTTCACTCAACCATCGGGATGCCGCTATTTTTTGCATGATTTCCTTGGATGAAACCATGTAATGCATCAGTTTCGGAGCTTCATATTCCAGATAGGGATGGTTGTCCGTATTGATGGGACCAGGGCCAAAAAGAGCGCCGAGTTTTTCACTCACCACCAGGTTAAAGAAAAGCTCCGGATTCAGCAAGCTCATATTGGTGGATTTTTGTGCATATGGCAGATTCTTCCTGGCGGTTTCCAAATCTAAAGTAGAATCGTTTTGAAAGCCGATTAACAGGAAATCCGGACCACACAAAGGGTTTAGAGAATTGGCGCTGACCAGTAGACCATTGGGGAATACCGTAGAAAACGTACGACCCACCATGGAAAAAGTGGACCAGTTCATCTGATAGGAATGAATCCACTGCACGAATATGCCACCCGCATTCAATCTGTCTTTGGCGAGATTCATGAATTCGGCGGTGAACAACGTGGCCAAGCCGGCCATCCAGGGGTTGGAAGGTTCCGAGATAATCACATCATATTTTCGATCGGTCAGCGTGAGATGGGCGCGGCCGTCCTGGATGATCAATTCGCTTCTATGATCAGTGCGCACCCCGTTGTTCCAGGGACGGAAAAAATCGCTGGCCGCCACTACTTGACGATTGATTTCCACTGTATCCAGGCGTTGGATAGGATAATGCAGTACTTCCCCGGCGGTGATCCCGCTGGCAAATCCAAGCACCAGCACTGTTTCCGGGTGGGGGTGAAACAACATGGGAAAGTGCGCCGTGATCGTTTGAATGGCCATATCCGCTTTTTGGCTGGAAGCATCGGCCTTGCCGCTGTTTAACAATGAATAGTGCACCTGACCAAAGACATCCGGCTTGGTCTTCAGGACGGATGTGAACCCGTCAATACCGTCGGCATAATAGGCCAATTCACTCTCATTGTCTTTTGCATAGATTTCCATGCCGTCGAACAAAGCCTTGGTCCAGCCTATCTTATGTTTCTTCAATTGTTCGAAGCGATGATATTTTCCCCTGGCCAGCATCAAGCGGTTCCAATGGGGATATTGGAGCAACGCAAAAAAAAGGATGGACCCGGCCAATGTCGCAACTGGAACCAGGGCCAGACGTTTTTTCCCGGCCTTGATCAATAAAATCGTCCATATGATCAGGGTAGCGATGATCTGGAACCCGGTGATCAAGCGAATGCTCAATTCTTTTCCCGCAAGGGGAATAAACAGGAATCCGGCACAAAAGGATCCGAGTACTGCACCGATGGTATTCACGGAATAGGCATAGCCGATGGATCTGCCGGTCTTTTGCAGGGAGCGGGTGAAAATCTTCCCCACCAGGGGAAAAGTGGCTCCGAGACAAAAAGTCGGTAAAAACATAAAAACAAACAATACACTGGATTGAACACAGATCAAGCGGGTGAAGTCATCCTGAAAATGCTGAATGAGCTTGGAGAAAAAGATTTGACCATCGCCGATAAGCTGACTGACCCAAAGGGCAAATAGTGCGGAAAGCAATTGGGTGGACAGCAGCAGGATCGTCGGGCGATTTACCCGATCCACCAGCCATCCGAAAAAAATACTACCCAGGGCCAGGCCGGTGATAAAGGTGACCAATACAATTGTAAAGGAATAGGTGGTCGGTCCGACCAAAAGGCCCAGCAGTTTCACCCAGATTACTTCGTAGGCCATGGCGCAAAATCCGGATATGGCGAAGATGATCAAGGCATGCCAAACCGGTCCCCGACTTTGATTCATGACTTCTTTGATTTCGGGCGCAAGCGGTTTTTCACGATTTACCGTGCCGGTGGGTAGGAGGCGCCGGCTCCAACGACGAGCCGCAAGGAGGCATACAATACCGATGAGGATGTTGCCGACAACTGCTGAAAACAATGCACCGGTTATGCCGCAGTATTGAATCAGCCAAAATCCGCATAACAAAGAGCCCAAGGCAGCTCCGATGGTATTGAAACCATAAAGTCGACCGACATGGGTGCCGATTCGATTCAAACTAGTCACAAAAAAGCGGCTCAGCACCGGCAAGGTTGCTCCCATTAACGTAACCGGAAGAAGCAATAAGACCAGGCATCCCAAAAACGTCAGAAAATGGTATGTAAAAAAATGTTGAAACAAATGATTGTACAAGACAGCGTAGACTGGTCTGAAAAGCCACAGCAGCAGCGGCAGCACCAGTCCGTAAAGCCCGATACCGATTTCCAGCAGACCATATATGGCAACCAGTTTCAGCGGCTCCCGCACCTGATCGATGATCCTGCCGGTCAAATAACTACCGAGGCCGAGGCCGCCCATGAAAACCGTCAATACGATGCTGATGGCAAAGGGGGCGCTGCCGATGATCTTGATAATCATTCTGGTCCATAAAATCTGATAGACCAGTCCGGTGAGTCCGGAAACAAAAAAGCAGCACAGAATTATCGTATAAAGTCCGGGGGTACGCCGCTCCAAATCATTTGCCGTAACAGCAACGGTTGAGTCCACCGACATATGAAGCTCCCTCCTCGAAAGCAAGCCAATGCTTGCGAATCAATAACGGATGGTATTTTTCAATCGGGTTTCGCTTTTTCAATACGATTTATATGAAAAGATCTTACGATGTCAACAATATCTTTTTTAATCGCACACGATTCAAGAGGTAGTAAAGCACTATCAACTATATCAGAGCAACGGCCAGAAGATAGTCGAAGACCATCTACCCCTCTTCACAGAACATTATAAATGGCAAGTAAGATTATCGGATAAACATGCCCGGCGGCAGTTGAATTAACAGGGGCAGGCCGATGTTGCCGATGTCCACGGCAAAGTGGCAGAGCATGCAGGGAAATACATTGCGCTCTTTTTCCAGCATGGCACCCAGCAGCAGACCGTATAAAAAGGCCAGGCCGGCAAACCATATTCCACCAATGGGCACATGCACCAGGGCGTAAAGGCCGGCTTGTAATAGATTGGATATCAACGGCCGATTGAGGATATTCTGCAGCAGCCGGTACAAGGCCAAGCGAAAAACGATTTCCTCGGCCACGGCGTTCATCAGACTCAGAATGATTACCGGCGGCCAAAAGGCCGGTCCCCGGATTTCAAAACGGGAAGTCAACAACAAATAGACCGAGTATCCCGCACTGATGAGCATCCCGCTTAAGAAGATTCCGGACCAGGATCGCCTGGGTAAAAGCTGCAACCGCGGCAGATCGCTGATGGTGAGCCAAAGCAGGGCGGTCATGGAGATAAAAAATATTGGTAAATATCGGACAATGTTTTGATAGGTACCGGCCACATCCGGCATGTGCCGGAAAGGCCAGTTCAGGGTGCCGGTTTTGATCAAAAACATGTAGAGCACAAAAAAGGATCCGAACATGAGCAGGAAACTGGCCAGCACCGCCCGGTTCCAGACTTCATGAGATCCATCGATTTGTTCAAGATTCAACAGCATGCTTTTTCCAATTGATAATAACCATGAGCAAAGATCCGGCCAGGATGAATCCCATCATGGCGATCTGGGCCTGGGTAAGGCCCAGGGCGATGATTTTTTCCTTGCGCAGCAGCTCTAGCAGCATTCTGCCAAGGCCGTACAAAATCAGATACGCGGCCAGAACCGTCCCTTTTGGGGCAGGACGCGTATCTGGAAAAGCATAAACACGTAGAAATTGTTTATGCAAAATCCAATAGAGCGTAATATTCCACAATACGGCATAGAGGGGCACCGGGTTTTCAAAAGACCAGCTTGCCCCCCACAAATAAAACGAAACTTCCCGCCCCCCGCAGCATCCCACCAGGAAGCAACCCAGACGGCCCAAAGCATGGGCCAGGGGCACATGCAGAAAAACCACATCCCAGCCCTGACCGAAATCGATTTTCATCTTGATCATCAGCAATGATATCAGCAGAAACGGCAGGACCAGGCCGGCGTGAAAGGTCTGATTATCACCATTGACAAACTGGTCCACAAAAAAATATAAACTCCATTGCTCGGCAGGGAAATAAAACATATTGGCGGCCCTGGAGCTGATCACCCCGGCAGGAAAGGCAATCAAGCACAGACCGATGACAAAGATTCTGGTTTTGACCGCCGGATATTCCAGCCGGAGCATTGTGCGATGGATTAAAAGGCCGGCCCAGGCGATGCCGGCCAGGATCAGGCCATAGTAAATCCCGTTTAATAAATATCCCAGCAGGGGAAAGGGGATAAAGGATTTACAGAGGGTATACAGCATGGCAGCCGCCTCTTAATTCACCGTAAATATTCTGGACACGCCCTCATAGGGATTGATGCTGCCGTCCCAGCCGTTTTTCCAATGTCCCAAATGGCGGATGCGGTATTGCCCCGGTGAGGCATCGGCCGGAATAGTCCAGCGGATGACGACATTGGAGCGATCCGTGCCTTCCCGTTGCCACTCGTAAATGGTTTCCGGGTCTCCGTCCGTGGCTGTCACCTTGTCAAAAACCAGTCCGGGCACATTATTGCAAACATCGATGGTATCGCAGCCTACTTTTTCCTTGTGGCATTCGGTCACCGTGCCCATTTTCATTTTCTCCACTTTCAGATAGGTGGCCTGGGTCATGAGATTGTTTTTGGGGTGCCCGCCCACGAACTGCACCAGCACCGTATCCCCTCGGTTATAGGCGGCATTGGCATTGATTTCCACATCCCCGAAATTCTGATTGAGATATTTACCGTCCCAGACCACGCCGGTCTGGAAATTGACCACGTCATTGCGTAAATCCCGCGGGGTCGGCCCGGCCGAGACGGCGGTTCCGTTGCGCAGGGCAGAGGCAATGGTGGCATATTGCTGCTGAAAGGCATTCAACGAATACGGGCCGAACATATTGGAGCCGCCTTCATAATGCTGGACCGCGTATTCCTCACGGGTGGTCAGATAGGAGCAGTAGGCATTGGACACCGCCGAGATCACGACATAGTCCACCAGGTCGCCCAGTTGTTCCTTGACAGTATTGCGGATCCTGCGGCCGGCCATGGTGGTGACTTCCACCGGTGCCGCCACAATGGCCAGGTTGCCGATGCGGACAATCTGCAGGGGCAGTACTTCCGGCACCCAGGGGTAGGGCAGGGCATCGCCGGCCGGAAACAGAATGATTTTTTCCTCCTGGCATTCCTGCAGTTCCGGAACCAGGGTGAACTCCGGCCAGGAATTGTCGCCCCAGACCATGCCTTCATGGGCCAGATCAATGCCGGCGCCGTCTTCGGTGCTGCCTGCCACCTGGGAAAAGCCGATGGCGGCCGAACAGGTTTTGATTCCGGTCTGGCCCCCCACCCATAGAGGATCTATGGGCAGCTCATCAAAATTTACATGGCGATGGCGGTAGTCAACCCCAGTTGTAAGATATTCAGTAGCGCTGTTGTACAATTCAAGGGCCTTATCGAACTGGCGTTTGCCGATGATTTTCATGTGATCAAAATCCGTTGTGCCGTCCGGATAACCCCAATAAATATTGGGCGACACATCCCCGGTATTGGTCTGGGCAAAGGCAGCCACAAAGGTACGCTGGTTCTGGGCCGAATAATTGGTGCCTTTCAATTTTTCAAACAGGTATTCGGCATAGCCCTTATTGTCGCCGGTAATCAGATGATTGGTATTGCCGATACTGGTAGGATGGACGGCGAACCAGTTGATGGTGCCGATTTCCCGGCCGTCGTCGGCCGTTAGTTTGAGCAAGGTCATGGTTTTATCCGTATTGTCGGCATACAAGGCCCGCTCGGCAGCCGGATTGTTCATGTAGGCATTATAGGAGCGCTGCCAGCCGCAATCCTCTAATTCCCCCTGGGCGATCTTGATCTTGCCGGGAGTCAGGTTGGTATGGGCGATTTTAATGGAACGATAAATGCCGTCCACAATCACATTGAAATTTTCCGCGATAAAGCCGAGTACGGACAGATCGTAGGTGGTGTAATGGGAATAGCCGCCCGGACCGCTGTGGGTGTGGGTGGCACTGAGAAGCACGTTCTTTTCATTGTACAAGCCGCCCAAGGCCGTGTCCGCCTGAAGCTTTTCCACCACTTGCTGCTTGACGGCCTGGAAGATCATGCCCAGATCGGCGCAGACATAGGCGATCCTTTTGCCGTTGTTGGGCTCGGCAATCACATAGGCCCGGGAGCGCAGGCGCATGTGGATGCCGGCGGTTTTTTGGTCCACCATGGAATAGCCCATCATGCCCACCTCGGCTGCCGGGCCGGTAATGTCATATACGCCGGCGCCGATCAAAAAATTGCCGGGAGCGGCCGGGGCATTTGTCACGGTAAAACAGACCAACAATGAAGCTATGGCGATAATCATGAGGGTGGTTTTGCGTTTCAAGGTGGACCTCCTTTTTGGGGAATGAAGGTAATTGGAATGATGTTAAAAAATCAAGTGTCTCGCCTCCTAAACAGGGTTTTGTGCGGAAATAAAAACAGTGAGTGAATGCTCACTCTAGTTATGGACCAATATCCATTGTAAAAATAATTGTCAAGATAAATGAATATGGGGTTATTGGGAGGTCAACCAAACGGGGGACGCGGCCATCGCACAGCGGATTCCAGGCCCAATGCCATTTCCGACAGAATGCCCTTTGCCACAGCAGAAGCATCGGGCAACCCCATCAGTATCTCAAAATCACAATAAGCGAGTCTCCAGCTTTTAGATCACAATAAGAACAATATTCGTTCAGTTTCTACCACTATCCCGTGATTGTCGGCTGCCTGAGCGCTCACTCCGAGAGGTGGCTCGTGGTGTTTCAACTCTGGGGGTTTCAGAAGACTGATCTGTCCGCTTGGACCTTCCAAAACCTCTGTCCTCACCCCGATTTCCCCAATCCCGGGTACGTGTAACCTCGCTTGTTCTGCGCAAAGGCTCCACATTGGGATCAGGCTTCGGAGCACTGTAGCGACTGGGAGGCGCATTGTTCGGCTCCATCTGCTCCCGGGGCTTGGCCGTGATCGGCGACCGGTCGATGCGGACACGGTTGGGGGTTGTGGTATCAAAGGAACGCGCCACCGGTGTAGTGGTTCCCTTGGTTTCCCGGAAATCCCGGGTTTCACGCTCCTGACGATCCCGGCGATAGGTCTGCACGGCTTTTTCCTGTTGCCGAATTTCACTGCGCTCCTTTGCATCTATGGTTTTAACCCGGACGGATGAGTCAATGCTTCTCCTTACCGGACTGTACACTGTCGTGGCGGCCACCGTGCCGGTCCTGGATGGCTTGCCCCAATCCCGACCCTGCCCCCTCCCGTAATCCGGTCTGCGCGACGGCCGGATACTTTCATTATCGCGACGGTCCCGGAAGCGTCTATGCAAATGATTTTCCCAATCATTGTCATGGCGGTGATGCCAGCGCTGGTGGGCATAAATCGGATCATAGCTGTGCCGCCTGGCATGGTGTGAAAACCAAGGATAGATACCTTCCCGGTAATAACGCGGGGCATAATAATCCCCGAAATAATAATGGCGATAGCCCGGCCGCAGGAAAAGACAATCGGAAAAAACATCCAAGTCCACGATAAAGCCGGGTGAAAAAGAAAAGGTTACTCCGGCATATACCCTTGGAGCAAGAAATACCGGCGCATACAGAATTCCGCGCCTGACCACAACATAGTCCCAATAGCCGCTGATAAAAATATAGCCGCGGGGGGTCCAGGAATAATGCGCCGGCACCCATACCCAATCCGACTGCATTTTGGCCCAGTAGCCCGGACGCCAGGCATAGCGGCTGTGATGCCAGATCCAACACCCTGGAATCCAGGTATAATCAGTCGAAGGGGCGTTGGTATTGGGACCCAGTTCCACTGAAGCAGGGGGCTCGGGCAGATATTCGACTTCAGTCGCCCTGACCGTCACCCAATAGCCGGAAGTCCATTGATAGCGGTTGCCGGATCTGGCCCAATAACCTGGAACCCACTGCCGGCCCGGGGGGGGCAGACGCCAGACTCCGCTCACCCAAATATAATCGCTGCGATCATCCTCCCAGGCCCAATATCCCGGTATCCATTTGACGTCACCTTCGGGCTTCTGCTCCGGCGGAACTTCTTCAATGGTCGGCGGCGGAGCCTTGGTTACCGTGGGCCCGGCTTGGGGATCAAAGGCCACGGTCTCGGCAAAAGCCTCATGGACAGGCCCATGGGAAAGCACTTCCACTCCTTCCTTGCCTTCCTCGGCATATTCATCCTGCTCAGCCATGGCTGAATGCAGACCGAACCCCATTCCAATTGCTATAATTACGACAAACATGAAAACCAAACGAACAAGACGCGGATTCATGATTTTAATCTCCTTTTATTATTATCCAGAATATGGATTTTGATCTCTAAAAAGCCATCCATTGTTTTATGATTTTATTTATCGCAAACTTGGTATGCTATCAATCATTATCTTGGAAAGCCGGTGGATGAGCAGACAGGACCGAAAAATGTTCAAAAATTTTCATGAGCACTATTTTAATCTTCATCACATGGATTTGGCATGGCAAATTCAAGGTCCATCATGGTTTGACAATCGCCACCAGCGGTGCTGCCAAAAGCTGAGAATCCGACGAAACAATTCCCGATAGGTTTGTCGGCCGGTGACGATGTCGAGCTGACAGCGGCCCAAGGTCCCGCCTTTTCGGACCAGCAGCATTTTGGAAAGGGGCGGGCAGTGAAAAATGATCCGGGCCATGTATTCGGCCCGGAGCAAATCCGGCCGGAAGGCGGCTTGGATGGCTCGCGTATATTCCGGTAGATGATTGTAACCTGCATTTAGTGCCTTTTGAATATGGGTTGCGGCAATCTGCGCGCCCCGGACGGCATAGTAGATGCCTTCGCCGGTCAGGGGATCGGTGTAGCCCGCGGCGTCGCCCACCAGCAACCCGCGCGGATCGGCCAGCACATTGCGGCCCGAGGGTTGAAAAGGGATCAAATGGCCGCGCAAGGTTTGAAGCATGGCGCCTTGGCTGAGGCCTTTGGCGGCCAAATAGGCCTTGAAATCCTGTGGCAGATTACGGGCCTGCCGGGAACGGGTGACAAGTCCGATGCTGAGAAGGTTTTTTTTGGGAAATACCCAGGCATAGCCTTTGGGGATAATACCGAAATCAAAATGGGCGCTGCCAGAATACCGGCTGACGATTTCCGGATCAGGGTAAGCACATTCACCCTCCAGGGCCACCATGACCCGACGGCGGATGGAAAAGCCGAGCTGCCGTCCTACCCGTCCGCCCACACCGTCGGCCCCCACAATTATGCGGGCCTTGAAAGCACCGCCGTCGGTGATGATTTTCAAGTCGCCGGGCCTGCCGGAGAGGGTGCGGAAACCGCAGCCGTCATACAAGGCCGTACCTTGTTGCTGGGCTTTTTCAACCAGGTACAGATCAAAACGCGACCGCATGACCATGGCTATCACCGGCCGATTCAACTGCTCCTGAAAAACCAGGCGGTGATTGTACAATAGCATGGGCCGGTGGGTGTAGTCCTCGATCAGTGCGGTAACATCAAACGGCAGGACTGCAAGGGTCCGGGCGGTCAGGCCGCCGCCGCAGGGCTTATAGCGCGGCAGGATTTTTTTATCAAAAATAGCGGTGCGAACACCGGCCCGGGCCAAATGATATCCCAGCAAGGCACCGGCCGGTCCTGCTCCCACAATGGCGACATCATAGCGGATTTCCGGGCTCACGGCTTGTCCGAATGCCTGTTTTTCCGAAAATGCTGGCGGATCAGCTTGCGCTGGGCCGGAGTCATTTGTTTCCATTCATGCAGACGCTGCAGAACTTGCTGTTTGCGGGCCGGGGTCATTTGTTTGAATTTCTGAAAATTTTCCTTGATTTGATGTTTGCGCTCCAGCGGCAGGGCTTTCCAGCGCGCATATTTTTGCTGGAGCTGCATTTTGGCCTCAGGACTTAGTTTTCGATAGCTCGCAAAATTGTCATAGATGCGCTTGCGTTCTTCTTCCGGCAGGGATTTGAAATAATCGACCTTGCGGCGCAACTCGGTTTTTTGTTCGTCTGAAAGGGATTCCCATTGGTGATAGCGGGCGCGCAGGCTTTCTTTTTGGTCTGCGCTCAGGCCGCGCCACCTTTCCAGGGCGTCGGGATTCTCCGTCTCGGCCCGCAATGCTGTGGCAAGGAGGCCGCAAAACAATATCATCCAGAAAAGGAGTTTAGTCTTCATCATTTTCCTTTCCTTCCGGTTCGATTAATATATCCATATCCTTTAAAAACTCAATGCGTTCGGCCATTTCCATCAGCTCCAGGGTTTCCAGCATGTTGATCACCTGCAGATCTTCCTGACTGATCTCCGTCGGCGCCTGGGGCTGCTGTTCTTCAGCCCAGGCCCAGGCCGGCGCCAGCAGCATCAACACGGAAATAAAATACAAAAAATACGATGTCATGAGCTCTCGTCTTCCCCGGCAATGGCTTCCCAGTTTTCCAATATTTCCAGGTTATTGATGAGTTCATACTGCTGCAGTACATCCATTTGCTCGGCCAGGATGATTTCTTCCGGGGAAAGGCTCCTGGTAAAGCGGCCCTGGAAAACGGAAACAAAGACAAGGATGAAAAGCGCCAGGCTGCCTGCCAGAACCGTCCGCCAGCCCCTTTTGAACCAATCCGCAAGGCGCCGTCGGGATCGATTTTCTTCCCAGTCCGCCACTTTTTTCCAGAAGGTGCGTTCAAATTGTTCGGAAGGTTTCAATTCCGGAAGGGACTGCAACAACTGATCCAGTCCGGTTAGCGCTTCATATTTGGCTTTGCAGCCATGGCAGCCGGCCAGATGATCTGCCATGGCATCGGCCCTTTGTGGGGTCAGCTCGCCGTCCATGAAAGCGGATATCCAGGTCTCATAGGGGCAGGTCATGATTTATCGCCTCCAGCGTAAAGGTTTTCAAGTAATTCTTTCAGGTGTTGCCGGCCGCGATGGATCAGGGTCTTGACCGCGCTTTCAGAGCAGCGGATCTGGGTGCCGATCTCCTGGTAGGAAAAGCCGTTCAAGACCCGCAGGGAAAGGGCCAGACGCTGTTTTTCCGGTAATCCCATCAAGGCCTTTTGAATCATCATTTCGCGCTCCTGCTGTTCCAGCAGCTCATTTTGATCCGGGGCAGGATCACAAAGCTCCTTGATCCGTGGCTTGCCTGATTCCGTTTCCGGCGATGCATCCATGGAATCGATACGATGGCGGTATTTTTCCTTGCGCATTTCATTCAAACATACATTGACTGCTATTTGAAACAGCCAGGTGGAAAAGCGCGCCTTGGGTCGATAGCCGGCCGCCCCCCGATAAATGTTTAAAAACACTTCCTGGGCCAATTCTTCAGCCATGGCCTGGTCTCCGCAAAAACGATGGCAGAATTGGATGATTTTTTTCTGATATTTGGCAAACAGGGCCTGGAAGGCCCCCAAGTTTCCGGCCTGAAACGCCAACATCTGTTTGACATCCTCATCCGCACGCATCTGTTTTTCTTAAACACGCAATTAAGGTAAAGGTTTCAGCCCGGTTTGAAAAAAAATGCGAAAGCCTGCCATGATTCGTCCGGCCGGGTCCGGTGGACCGCCCTTGGCTGTACGGAAATAGCTACCATGGTTGAACAGATTACCTTCCAGGAAGACGCTTTTTGATCTGTCCCAATGGTAGGTGCAGAGGAGGTCGGTCTCCCAGCCGTATTGATCCCGTTCATCAGCCGGTTTTTTTTCCGGAAATAAAATCGTCGCTGAGCTTTCCACCGTAAAATTTTCAAGCGCGCTGACATAAAGGCGCAGGCCCGGGGCAATCACACCGGCCAGGGTCGTGCCGCCGGGCCATAAACTCTTTTCCTGTTCCGGATCCCATTCAAAAAATTCCGGATTAAAGAAAATGCCGGCATGGGGATTATACGGCAGCAGGGCCAGGAAAGCCGTTAATTCCCGATCCCCCAAGCGGTTGTCGCCCCCGGCCCAAAAGCAGAAAGCGCCGGCACTGAACCAGTCCGAAAAATTATATTGGAGATTCAGGTCCGCCGCAAAACTTGACAAAGCGATAGGCACATTCCGCTTTCCATTGGAAAGGGTGAGGTCACCCCTTTCCAGCATGGCTGTGCCGGAAAAAAACAGTCTGTCGATAAACAGGTCGGCGCCGATGCCCACCCAGCCGATATTGCCTGAACTGGTCAAGCCTTCCAACCATTTGGAGCGGTTTGCCAATTTTGCAAAACCATCACCCTCATCCTGATACCAGACTCCGAATAATTCGAGTTTTTCTAAAAATCCGGGACGGTATCCAAGGGAGAAAGTGGCTGCCGGCGAGGATGCCAGCACCCGGGCGCAGGTGAGCTCCAAATACACTTTGCTGGTGATCTGATAATCCAGGGTCAGGGCCGGTTCTTCATGGGCCAGAATCAGGCCGTTGCCGAATTGAATGGGCATCAGGCCCAGGGCCAGGGCGGCTTTGCTGTGGGATAAACTCAGATACGCATTGTCAAGGGTGAATTCCAACTCATTCCGGGAGCCCGGCGAAAACAGATGGGTCCATTCCACATCGGCCTTGAGATAGCCGGAAATGGCTTTTCCCTGCGAAAAAGACAGATCCGGTGCCAGCGAGAGAATATTGTAACGCGCGCCGCGATTGAAATCCGCGGCATGATCATCCCAGAAATTGTCATCCAGGTAACAACGGTTGAGTATTTCCGCACCCAGGCCATATTCCAAAGAATGGGCCCCTGCCGGCATCAGGATGAATAAAAGCACAATCAACGGCATGGCATTTTTAATCGGCATTTTCCCCCGCTTACGATTCAGTAGGGTAATAGCGAACCGGCTTTGGGAAGGTCAATATCTTTTGGTTTTTTCCTTGAATTTATTTTTTGCTGCAACTTTTTGCATGGGTTTGTGTTTAATAGAACAACCCATGGCGCTTGTTTTTCGTACATGGAAAAAGTAGATTGCCGATGAAATTGTCAACCCGAAGCATTTTTGCGAGAATGGAGGATACACATGAAACAACCGAATAACCAAACTTTTTTGAGGATCTTGCTGGTCCTTATCCTGGTGATGTCGACCATGGGTTTTTACGGATGCAGCAGCAGCAACAAAACAGACAATCCCGGCACAGACACCCCGGCCGGGGTTGACCGTGGTCAACTGAACGTCAGTCTAACCGATGCCCAGGGGGATTTTGTCAGCTATACCGTGGATGTGCAATCCCTGACCCTGACCAAGGCCGATGGCACCATTGTCAATGCCCTGCCCCTCTCCACCCGGGTGGATTTTGCCCAATACGTGGATATGACGGAATTTCTTACCTCGGCAATGGTGCCTGTCGGTCGCTATATTTCCGCCACCATGGTTCTGGATTATCAAAATGCGGAAATTTATGTGGAGAATGCCCAGGGCGCGGCGGTCAAGGTCACGAATATCGTGGATGAAAACAATGCGGCCTTAACTACTCTGACCGTCTCGGTCCACCTTGAAGACCGCAAGGCCCTGATGATCGCGCCGGGCCTCCCCTCTCATTTAACCCTCGATTTTGATCTGAAAGCCTCCAATACGGTAACTTTTAGCGACAGCGGCGTTCCCACCCTGATTGTGGAGCCCATCCTACTGGCGGATGTGGACCCCAAAGAATCGAAAATCCATCGGGTACGGGGGCCCCTCAAGGACGTGGATATTGAAGACAGCAGTTTCCGGGTCATCATTCACCCCTTCCATCATCTTTTTTCCGAAAAGCACGAGCGTTTCGGCGTCTTGAAAGTATCCACTTCCGACCAGACCGTCTATTCCATTGACGGTCAGGAATTTCAGGGCGCAGACGGACTCACCGCTTTGAGTGAATTGCCGGCACTGACAGGGGTGGTGGCAGTGGGCACCTTGCAGTGCAAGCCCTACCGGTTTGAAGCCCAGGAAGTCTATGCCGGGTCCAGCGTCCCTGGCGGCCGTTTGGATGTGGTCACCGGCAATGTCATCCGCCGCACCGGCGATGAGATCGTTATCAAGGGCGCCACCCTGGAGCGCAGTGACAGCAAGGTGATGTTCAATGATCAAGTCACTGTTCTTTTGGGGGACGATACCCAGGTCACCCGTGCCTTTTCCACCGCGACTTTCAACATTGACGATATTTCTGTAGGACAACGCATCCGGGTTTTCGGCACCTTGACCAATACCGATAAAGATGCTCTTGAAATGGACGCCCGTGAGGGCATGGCCCAGCTTTTACTGACCAGGTTGCGCGGAACCGTGCTCAGCACCGGCGCCGAAACCGGCGCCACCCAACTGACCATGGATTTGAAAGCCATCGATGGCCGCAACGTGGATATTTTTAATTTCCAAGGCACCGGCACTGACAGCACCCATGATGCCGACCCCAGTCTTTATGAAATTCAGGCTGCGGGTTTAAAGGCCGGCTCCCTGGTTGTGGAAAAACCGGTTGAGGTGCGCGGTTTTGTTTCCGCCTTTGGACAGGCCCCGCCGGATTTCAGGGCTCTTTCCCTTATTCAGGCCGGCCCGGTCAAGGCGTTTCTGAAAGTCAAATGGCATCCGCCCACCAGCAATGCCTTTACCAGCCTCACAGCCCAGGGCCTGGTATTGAATCTGGAGCACGCCACGCTTTTTTCCATTGGCAGCAGCGGCCATCTCATGGTGGATCATAATTCCCCCACTGCCGCCCCCGGCATCCAACCAGGATCGAATGGTAAGGGGTTGTTTGTGATAGAATGGCACGGCAAGCGAACAGCGTTTACAACCTTTGACACTTTTGTAACAGACTTGTCAGCCCGTCTGGCTGATGGCATAAAGGTTAATAAACTTTTTATGACAGGTAGTTATGATGAAGACCAGAGTCTTTTTACAGCCGAAGACATGAAGGTTCAACTTCAGTAAAGCCTGATACAACTAATATTAAGCAGCATTTTATTCGGGGCAAATCCGGCTTGTTGCGGATTTGCCCCTGTTTTTTATTTGACATGCGTACAATTATTTAGTAAGCTAACATTGTTCGCAACTATTTATTTTTAAGCTTTTTTATGTTGTCACATCAACCGGAGGAAGCATGAAGATCCAACAAGCCCGATATCAAACCGCGATGATATCGGAAGAAACCAGCCCAAAAGACTGCACCATGGCGCCGGATCCAAATAAAATCGTGCAGTTGACCCAGGTAATCCAGGCGGATTATTACCGGATTGACCCGGAAAGCATTGCCGATCGAATTATAAATAGGAGTCATCGGCTGCCGGTCTAGGCTGCCTATGTGTGGTTTATGAACAAAGCAATCATAAAAATTTCGGAAAAAAACCTCACCCTGCGGGTGGCTGAACCTTGCCGGGTGGGTACTGTCATGAATTGGGACATTCAGATGCCCGTGGCCGCCCATTTGGATAAATTAACAGTCCGTGGAACCGTAACCGAATGCGCCTATTCGCCGGCCAATGGTTCCGGTGATTATTTGTTGAGTGTGGCCATCGGCGATCTATCCACGGTTGATCAGGCCATATTAAAAGCCTATGTGGATTTTCTGGAGCGGGAAAGCGCTCTGAATCAGATCGCCGCAGAACACCAGGCCTTGCAGGAAACCCTAAAGCAATTCAGCCAGACCCTTTCCCAGTTTATTTCCACGGCCGAGTGGATGATTCATCATCAACCCGGTAAAGGGGTGACACTGCATTAAAAGCCGATGCCGGCAATGGCCCTATTATTGCCGGCATCCATATAGCCCTTTAACTCCCCTCCTGTTTTTACTCCCCGAGATCACGCTTTCAATCCGCTGTTCTTAACAGTATCGATCTGTAATTATTAATAAACATTCTATTGTCCAGTTTTGTCGCTACAAGAAAAAATGACGCTACAATCATTTTTTCTTGACCTGGCAATTATTTTTGATAATATTTTGTACTGAGCGCTCAGTACAATAAAAAATATTATTGGTGAAACATGAAAAATAAAGAAGCGATTCTCATCGGCGCAACAAGCCTTTTTTCCCAAAAGGGATTCAAAGACACCCATATCGGTGAAATTTCCAAAACCATTGGCGTGGCGGAAGGCACTATTTTTTATCATTTTAAAAACAAAGAAGGGCTTTTTGTCGCCATCCTAAGTGCGTTCAAAAACAATATCATTGCCGAATTGGATCAATATCAAAGGCAAGCGCATTTTGTGAACGGCCTTGAAAAAGTTGAGGCCCTAATATCTTTCTATCTTCAAATGGCCGAAGCCACGGATGACCGTTTCTTGTTGTTGCACCGCCACGACGCCTATGAGCTGGCCCAGACCAGGAAGGAATGCCGGCAGCTTCTGGAAGATATTTATAACTGTCTGATTGATGTTTTTGAAAAAGCCATTGAGCAGGGCCAACAGGACGGTTCCATTCGCAAACTGCCGTCAAGAAAATTGGCCATGATCATTTTTGCCATGGTGGACGCCCTGCTGCGATTTAATACATATGGACTGTACAATGCCGGAACACTATTTGGCGAGCTGATCAGCGCCTGCAGAAATATGTTACAAAACAGATAAAATTGATATGGTTAAGGAGCATCATGGTACACAAAATTTTTCCGTTCTTAGCGTGGTTTGCGGATTATGACAAAAGCAGTTTTAAATCCGATGCAATTGCCGGATTGACCGTGGCCCTGGTTTTGATCCCCCAGTCCATGGCCTATGCGCAACTGGCCGGCCTGCCGGCCTATTACGGGCTGTACGCCGCCTTCCTGCCGCCCATGATCGCCTCCTTGTTCGGTTCCAGCCGGCAACTTGCCACCGGACCCGTGGCGGTGGTCTCCCTCATGACCGCAGCCTCCCTGGCGCCCCTTGCCACCGCCGGCGGGCAGGGTTATATTGCCTACGCCATTCTGCTGGCCCTGATGGTGGGCACTTTCCAACTGCTGTTGGGTATCCTCCGTCTCGGTCTGGTTGTAAATTTTTTATCCCATCCGGTGGTTAACGGCTTTACCAATGCCGCAGCCATCATCATCGCCACTTCACAGCTTTCCAAAATGTTCGGCGTCAATGTGGATGAGGCTGAACACCATTACGAAACCATCATGCGGGTGGCGGAAGCGGCCTTTGTCTATACCCATTGGCCTTCCCTGATCATGGGGGTGGCCGCCTTTGCCATCATGTACGGCTTGCGTTATTTGAATCCCCGCATTCCCAACGTGCTGGTGGCGGTGGTGATCACCACGGTGATTTCCTATTTCATGGGTTTTGAGCAAAACCGGTCGGTGAATATCAGCACCATCTCCGATGCCAAGCTTCAAGAACAGATTCTTGAATTCAATCGGGCGGTCACGGAAATCGAAAAGCTGTCTGGGGATCGAACCCAAGCCTATGAAGCCTTAAGCAAAGTCAAAGAACAACATGATGCCATCGGTATCTTGGATGTGGACCATGAGATCAGTGTGATCTCCCAAAAAATAAGCGCCCTGAAAGACAAATCCGGCGGGCTGCGCAAAGAACTGCGAAATGCTTTGTTGGCAGGAATTCCCCAGGCAGAGAAGACCCTGATTTTTGTCCATCAAAAAGCAGCGGCCAAGGGCGCGGCTACGGATGGAAAGGTCTGGCGCATCAAGGTGGGCAATACGCCACTGAAGGAAGACAAGATCATCATGATGTCCGGTGGAGCCGTTGTGGGTGAAATCCCCAAAGGGCTTCCGGCTTTTTCCTTGCCGTCCATTGACATGAAGGTGCTGGGCCATCTGTTGCCCTATGCCATCATCATCTCCCTCCTGGGCTTTATGGAAGCCATCTCCATTGCCAAGGCCATGGCTGCCAAGACCGGCCAGCGCTTGGATCCGAATCAGGAATTGATCGGCCAGGGCCTGGCTAACATCCTGGGCGCCATCGGTAAAAGCTATCCGGCCTCGGGCTCTTTTTCACGGTCGGCGGTCAACCTGCAATCCGGTGCCATTTCCGGTTTGTCTAGTGTGTTTACCAGCATAACGGTTGTGGTGGTCATGCTGTTCATGACACCCCTGCTCTACCATCTGCCCCAAGCCGTGTTGGCGGCTGTGATCATGATGGCGGTCATCGGCCTCATCAACATCTCCGGCTTTGTGCACGCCTGGCATGCCCAATGGTATGACGGGTTGATTTCCATTCTCACTTTCATTTTCACCCTGGTGTTCGCTCCCCATTTGGATAAAGGTATCATGGTGGGCGTGGTTTTATCCGTTGGCGTTTTTCTGTATAAGCGCATGCGCCCCACAGTGGTCTCCCTATCCAGGGCTGAAGATCAAGCCCTGCGTTGCGCCCAGACCTTTCAGCTTCAGGAATGCAGATTCATTGCCATGATCCGTTTTGACGGACCGTTGTTTTTCGCCAATGCCAGTTATCTGGAAGACAAAATCATGGAAATCATGCAAACCAAAACGGAGTTGAAGCATATCGTCATTGTCTCAAACGGCATCAACGACATGGACGCTTCCGGCGAGGAAACCCTGTCGTTATTGGTGGATCGGGTGAGAAGCGCCGGTGTGGATATTTCATTGAGCGGTGTGAACGAAGCGGTCATGAGTGTCTTCAAGCGCACCCATTTTCCGGAAAAAATAGGCGAAGATCATATCTTCCCGACCATGGAAAAAGCCATCAACACTGTATATGAAAACACGCATAAGGATAACGAGGAGCAGGAATGCCCGCTTGTTCCGGTCTGCAATTAATAAAACAGGGGGTTTACATGCCGATTATCAGCATTTTTAATGGAATTTTTTGCGAAGAGGAACAAGTAATTACAGAATTAATCCAGCAAACGAAATACGCCTTGATCCAGGACAGCGACATAACAGCATCCGCCGGCCGGCTGTCAAATCTGTCCGAAGCCAAGATCAGCAAAGCGTTTTCGTCAAAAACTTCGATTTTTAATAAATTCACCCATGAACGCGAGCGTTCGATTGCCTATTTGAAACTGGCCACCGCCGAAGCCCTGTCTCATCAAGAATTGATCCTTGAAGGCTTTTGTACCCATCTCATTCCTCGGGAACTGACCCACGTGTTGCGCGTCTGTATCATTGCGGATGTCAAATACCGGATTGCGACGGCTGCCAAGCAAAAAGGATTGAGTGAAGCCGAGGCTATGAAATTGATCCGCACCCAAGATGAGGAGCGGGCCGCCTGGGTGCACATGCAAGCTCAAGCCGGTGACCCTTGGAATGCGGCCCTGTATGATATCCTTGCACCGGCGGACAAATTGAGTGTTGCGGAAATAGCTCAATTGATTGTGGAAAACAGCCAAAAAGAAAGTGTCAAGCCGGGAAAACGATCGTTGAAAGCCGTGGATAATTTTAAACTATCCGCCGCCGTTGAAGTTGCCCTGGCCGATGAGGGGCACCATGTGGGGGTTAAGGCCGAAGACGGCAGAGTCGTTTTGACCATCAACAAACAGGTATTGATGCTTAATCGGCTGGAGGAAGAACTCAAATCCATTGCCGAAAAGGTTGCCGGGGTCAAAACGGTTGCAACCAAGGTCGGTCCTGGCTTTCACCAGGCGGATATTTACCGGAAATATAATTTTGAGCTTCCGGCAAAGATATTGCTGGTGGATGATGAACGTGAATTTGTGCAGACGCTTTCCGAACGTTTGCTGATCCGGGATATGGGATCGGCTGTGGCGTACGACGGCGCCTCTGCCCTGGAACTGATCCGGGAGGACGAGCCGGAAGTCATGATTCTGGATTTGCGCATGCCGGGAATCGACGGGATCGAGGTATTGAAAAAAGTCAAACAGACCAATCCCAACATCGAAGTGATCATCCTCACCGGGCATGGTTCCGAGCTTGACAAGGAAATATGCATGAAACTCGGGGCATTTGCATACCTCCAGAAACCGGTGGACATTGATGAATTGAGTGAAACCATTAAAAAGGCCAATGAGCGCATCCGGAAAAAATGAATTCTGTACCGCCTTCACAAACCGAGCGCATCGCATTTCCAAGTCCGGGAAAGCATTTGATGAACTATCGCCGGATTTGGCAAACAGTGGTGCTTTTGACCGGTTGTGTTTCGCTCATTCCATTGATCTTTATAACGATTGTTGATTATCAGGTGACCCAGCATGCCATTGAGTCCGAATTTTTGCTAAGGACCGCCCGGGTCATTTCCAACACCCAACGGGCAATTTCCTTTTTCTTGGCTGAGCGCAAATCAGCGTTGAACTTTATAATAAAGGATAATGAGTTCAATTCGTTATTAAGTGCAAAGCGCCTGGCTGATATTTTGGAAAACCTCCAGGAGAGCTTCGGCGGCGGCTTCATGGATTTGGGAATGATCGATTCGGACGGGGTGCAGCGAACCTATATCGGCCCGTATCAGCTTGAAGGCAAAAACTATAAGAATCAGGAGTGGTTCAAGGAGGTGGTAGACCGCGGTAATTACATCAGCAATGTTTTTATGGGTTATCGTAAAATCCCGCATTTTGTAATTGCCGTTAAGCGCAATCTGCCGGATGGTTCTTTTTATATTCTTCGGGCGGCCATCGGTATCGATCTTTTTCAGAAATTATTGGCCGATCTGAAAATGGAAGGACAGGGCGATGCCTTCATGATCGATCACGCCGGTACTCTGCAAACAACCTCCTGGTATTATGGCGAGGTACTCGGCAAGCCGCCTTTACCCGTACCTAATTTTTCAGAAAAATCAGAAGTTTATGAAACCGGTAAAACCGAAGAAGACCGTCTCGTGATCGGCTATAAATTCATTGACGACTCGCCCTTTATCCTGATGATTGTTAAGGAAAGAAAGGAACTGATGGAGCCGTGGTTCCGTACGCGTTTGAAGCTGATCACATTTCTCATCGGCAGCATCACCGTGATATTAACGGTCATTTTCTGGACTTCCTGGTTTATGGTCAAAAAAATCAAGATCGCCGATCATCGGCGCATGATATCCTTGCATCAGGTGGAATATGCCAATAAAATGGCATCTATAGGCCGGCTTGCCGCCAACGTGGCCCATGAAATCAACAATCCGTTGGCCATTGTCAATGAAAAAGCCGGACTCATAAAAGATCTATTTCTATTTAAGGGGGATTATGCCAAAGATGAAAGGCTGATCTCCCTAGTGGATTCCATTCTGGCGTCGGTTAAACGCGCCGGAACCATTACCAAGCGGCTATTGACTTTTGCCAGAAAGTTTGAAGTATCCATTCAAAAGATTGATTTAATTAAATTAATTGAGGAAGTATTGGGTTTTTTCCAGCGCGAAGCCAACCACCGGAGCGTTACCTTGAAACTGACGGCCCCTGAAAATATTCCCGAGATCGAAAGCGACGTGGGTAAATTGCAGCAGATTTTTGTGAATATCATCAACAATGCTTTTGCCGCGATTCATGACGGCGGCTGCATTGAAGTAACCATCAAGCCAAAAGAGGAATATTGGATTGAATTGATGATCACCGACAACGGTGGTGGAATCACAAAAAGTGATATACACCGGATCTTTGAACCTTTTTTCTCCACCAAAACAAAATCCGGCGGCACCGGACTCGGCTTGTCCATCACGTATAATCTTGTTCAGGAAATCGGCGGGAAAATCACTGTTGAGAGCGAACTTGGAAAAGGAACAACGTTTATGGTGACACTGCCGTTAAGCACGAAGTAAGGAGATTTTATGGCCATAAAAGTGTTGCTTGTCGATGATGAAGTCGAATTTGTTTCCACTCTGGCTGAAAGATTATCCTTTCGTAATTTTGAGGCCATCTGGACAAGCACTATCGATGCGGCTTTACAGCAAGTGGAAGCACAATATTTCGATGTGGCTGTTCTGGATTTGAAGATGCCGAAAATTTGCGGTCTTAAACTGAAGGAAACCCTTCACAAAATGCATCCGGATATGAAATTCATTTTTTTGACCGGCTATGGATCCGAGGAGGATTTTCAAATTATTTCCGACCAGATCGGTGAAGAATTTTATTTGGTCAAACCAGTGGATATTGACGTTTTAA
This sequence comes from Desulfosudis oleivorans, assembly GCA_020723325.1. Taxonomy (GTDB): domain Bacteria; phylum Desulfobacterota; class Desulfobacteria; order Desulfobacterales; family SURF-7; genus DYJD01. The sequence goes on from DYJD01000024.1 coordinate 96,874, forward strand.
TCGATAAAATCAACAGCATTGTGAAACCACACAAAAAGGTGTGACAAAGATGAACGCCAAACAACACGCCGTCAAGGATGAAAATATACGCTTTTTCGGAAAAATCGTGGCTTCCATCTCCCATGAAATCAAGAATGTCCTGGCCATTATTAATGAAAAAGCCGGGCTGCTAAACGATCTCACCCTGATGGCACAAAAGGGGACGGCGCTTGATTTGGGTAGGATCCAAGCCATTTCCAATGACATGCAGGCCCAGATCAAACGCGGGGATGCCATCATCAAAAATATGAACAAGTTCGCCCATAGTGTGGATGAAGCCATTCAGCAAATAAATTTAATGGAAATTACAGGTTTAATGACCACCCTGGCTGAACGTTCGGCCTCAAGACAGGGGGTAACACTATGCCTGATACCCCTCTCCTCCAGCCCCATGGTTCAAACCCGGCCGTTTTTACTGGAGTTGTTGATTTGGAATTGCCTGCAATTTGCCATGCCCAGATGTGGTGAAAAGAAAACCGTTACCATTCAAATCGAGCAAGCCATGCAAGGCCCCCAGGTGAAATTTTCACTGGGAAATAATCCCATTGAGGAACCGGTTGCTTTTGAAAACCTGTCATGGCTTTTGGAAATGGTACAGGCCGATCTCCGGATGCTTGTTGCGGAATCACAATTAATTCTGTCCCTTCCGGAAAAAATTGCCTGTAATGCAATCTAGGGGGTTTAACCATATAGGATTTCATTCTTCCACAGGCAAAGAAGCGTTAAAATGCAACCCAATGTGTTAGTAGTTGATGACGAAGCAGCTTTTGCAAAAACACTGGCTGAAAGGCTGGCCCTCCGTGACTGCCGGGTCACTGTGGCGCTGAATGGGAATGAAGCCATGGAGGTGGTTCAAAAAATATATATCGACGTGGTAATTCTTGACTTGGCCATGCCGGGGCTCGATGGAATCGCAACACTAAAAGCAATCAAGCGCATCAAACCACAGATAGAAGTTATCATGCTGACCGGGAATGCCACCACGGAGACCGCTTCTGAAGGTTTAGAGATGGGGGCCATGGATTATCTCATGAAGCCATTGGACATAGAAAGTTTGGTAGAATTAATCAATATGGCCCTAAAAAGAAAATCCTGGCGGGAAGTAAAAACACAAGCCGAGCCATAATCACCATAATCAATTTATCGATTTTTATACTGGCAATTCCCTCCTCATATTCATCAACTCTTCAATTTCATCCGGCTCGATGGGAATGTCCTTGGTGAGGTCCAGGGGACCGCACGGGGTCACCAGGATGTCGTTTTCCAAGCGGATGCCGATGCCTTCCTCGCGAATATAGATGCCCGGCTCGCAGGTCAATACCATGCCCGGTTCCAGGGGCCGGTATTTGCTGCCGCTGTCATGCACATCCAGGCCCAGGTGATGGGAGGCCCCATGCATGAAATATTTTTTGTACAGGGGCTCCTCCTTGGATTGTTGTTTGACTTCCTTGCGCTGTAGCAAACCCAGACGGATCAGTTCCCCTTCCATATAATCACCCACCTGCTGTTGATATCTTTCCAGGGTGATGCCGGGGCGCAGATCTTGAATAGCGGCGCGCTGAATCCGCAGGACGGCATGATAAATCTCCTTTTGGCGCGGACTGAAACGACCGCTCACCGGCAGGGTGCGGGTAACGTCGGCAGCATAATTGGCATATTCGGCACCGGCGTCGATGAGCACCAGATCCCCGTCCCGGCATTGACGGTTGTTTTTTATATAGTGGAGCACGCAGGCATTGGCGCCGCTAGCGACTATGGTCTCAAAGGCCGGGCCCCGGGAGCGCCTTCGGATAAATTCATGCACGAGTTCGGCCTCGATTTCAAATTCCCAGACACCGGGCCGAACAAAGCCCAACAAACGCCGGAAACCCGTTGCCGTGATCTTGCAGGCCTCACTGATTAAAGCTGTTTCAATATCGGATTTGATCACCCGCAGGTCTTGCAACAACGGCGCCAGGCGTTCATAACGGTGCAGGGGGAAGGCGCTGCGGCACCAGGTCAGAAAGCGCATGTCACGGGTTTCCACAATGACGTCGGCCCGCAAATGCTCATTGGTGTTCAGGTAGACATGCTCGCAGGCCAGCACCAGGGGCCGGATGGTTTTTTCAAACTGATCCAGCCAATGGACCGTGGGAATGCCGGAAACCGTCCCGGCTTCCTCTTTGGTATAACGCTCACCCTCCCAGAGGGCCAGGTCGGCATTGGTTTCCCGAAGAAAAAGCATTTCCCGGTGCTTTTCCTCCTTTGCATCAGGACAAAGCACCAGGATGCTTTCCGTCTGATCAATGCCGGACAGATAAAAAAAATCCGTCTGTTGAATAAAAGGCCGGGTGCCGTCGCCACTGGTGGGGGCGGTGTCGTTGGCATTCAGAATGGCGATGGAAGAAGGCTTCAAGGCCGCTGAAAGGCGCTTGCGATTCCGGATAAACAGTTCGGGATCGACGGGTGAATAGCGGACACTCATAACCTTAAGAGTTCCCGCACAGAAGAGATGATTTCTTTTTGTCCGATGGGTTTGGCAAAGGTTTTATCAGCGCCCAGTTTCTCCGCGATGCATAGATAATCCATGGGCTGGTTACGGCCGCCGCCGGACATGGCGATGATTTTGACCTTGGGGAAACTGCGCTTGATGTCCACAATGGTTTCCAGGCCTTCTTTTTCAGGCATGATAATGTCCGTGATGATCAGATCGGCCGGATTTTCTTGTTGTAATTTGATGGCGGCTTTGCCGTCCGGTGCATCCATTACTTCGAGTCCGATGCGTTCCAGCATCTGGCGGAGCATTACGCGAATCTGGGGCTCATCGTCGATTATCAGTACGCGCGGCATGAGTCAGCCTTTCGGATAGGGTTTTTCAAGTACTATAGCAGAAGGATAAGAATACGGTCAAACTGAATCGATGATCGTTTTCTGGAAAACAGAAAAAAAGACTAACTTTTTCCTTTTTGCAAAATCGCATCCAGGGCCGCCAAATGCTCCTGACTGTCATGGCACAAGGCTTGATAAGCAGCGGATTGTTCCAAGAGCTGGGCCAGGGAAGAGTGCTGCCCCATGTATAAAAGTCGTTTGGCCATGCGCAGGGCCGCTGCCGGCTTTTGGGCGATTTTGGCAGCCATGGACTTGGCAAAGGGCAGCAGATTTTCATGGGCAACCACGTGGTTAACAAGCCCCATGGCCAGAGCCTTTTCAGCGTTGATCACGTCACCGGTGAAAGTGAGTTCGCAAGCCCGGGCAAGACCCACGGCTTTGGGCAGAAAATAGGCGCCGCCGTCACCGGGGATCAGTCCCACATTTAAAAAGGTTTCCCCAAAACCGGCCCGAGTGGAGGCAATGCGGATGTCGCACATGAGGGTCAGATCACAGCCCGCGCCGATGGCCGGGCCGTTGACCGCGGCAATGGTGGGGATTTCCACGCTGCAAACGGCAAGGGGGATGCGCTGTACATTGCGGCGGTAATTTTCCATGACCTGGGCCGGTGAGCCGCTGAACATGCCTTTTTTCGCACGCATGTCCTTGATGTTGCCGCCGGCAGAAAAGGCCGGGTCCGCGCCGGTGAGGATGAGGACCTTGAGGTTCATGTCCGCATTCACCATGCGGCAAACCTGCTCGATCTCCGCGATGATGTCCGCACCGGTGATGGCGTTGCGGATTTCCGGCAGATTGAGGGTCAACAGGGCCACAGGGCCTTCGGTTTGAAACAAGATGGTTTTAAAGTCCATGGGTTTTTGGCCTCCAGATATTCTGCTTAAACTCCAGGGTGGCGAAATGGTCGGCCAGGGTCTCTTCCCTGCGGATCAGCTCGATGGCACCGTTGCTGCGCAGCAGCAATTCCTTGGGCCGTAGCCGGCCGTTGTAATTGAAACCCATGGCATGGCCGTGGGCGCCGGTGTCGTGGATCAGCAGCAGGTCCCCCTCCACGATTTCCGGCAGGCGCCGCTGAATAGCGAATTTGTCGTTGTTCTCGCACAGGGCGCCCACCACATCCACCGGTTCCTCCATGAGGGGCGCATGGGTTTTGCCGTGCACCGTGATTTCATGATAGGCGCCGTACATGCCGGGCCGCATCAGGGCCGACATGCAGGCATCAACGCCGATGTATTTGCGGTATATGTTTTTTTCATTGATGGCGGTGGTGACCAGCACACCATGGGGGCCGGTCATGTAACGGCCGCTTTCGATAAACAAGCGGGGGGCGTAACCGTTCTTTTTTTGAAAAGCATCAAAGCAAGCGACGGCTTCCCGGCCCAGGGTCTGGAGGTCAAGGGCGGTCTGGTCCGGCCGGTAAGGGATGCCGAACCCGCCGCCGATGTTGACGAATTCAAAGCGCAAGCCCAGGGCGGCCGTGACTTCTTCGGCCAGGGCCAGAATCATGATCACGGTATCCACCATGTATTCATAATTCAGTTCATTGGAAACCAGCATGGTGTGCAGGCCGAAACGCCGGGCCCCCATTTCCCGTGCTTTTTGATAGGCGGGGATGACCTGGTCGTGGTGCAGGCCGTATTTGGCTTCCTCGGGATTACCGATGATGTGATTGCCGCTGCGCCGGGGACCGGGATTGTAACGGAAGCAAATCAGTTCCGGGATTTGCGGCATTTTCTCCAACAGGGTGATGTCGTCCAGGTTGATCAGGGAACCCCCTTGGGCAAAGGCGCAATCAAATTCCTCCCGGCTGGTGTTGTTGGAAGTAAACATGATGTCATCCGGCGCAGCGCCGATTTTGCGGCTGAGGGCGATTTCCGCAATGGAGCTGCAATCAAAGCCGAAACCCAGGTCCCGCATGATTTCAAGAATGCGCGGATTGGGCAGGGCTTTCACCGCATAGTATTCCCGGAAACCCGGTGTCTGGCTGAAGGCGGTTTTCAGTTCCAGGCCGGTGGCGCGAATGCCGGCTTCGTCGTAAATATGAAAAGGCGTACCGAAATGGGCCGCCGCCTGACGCAGAACCGGCGCCAGCCGGTTTTCAAAGGCTTTACTCATGGGCATGGGATCAATCTCTCCTGACTTTTTAACGATGCCGGTCTTTTATTCCGAATGGGGCGACCGGGTCATCGCGGTATTTATTGGCAATGGAATTTTAGCGGTTTCCTTTTCCGTGGACAATACAATATGGGTCTTACAGGAGCGCACCGGGGCTGCGGTCAGGATTTTTTCCCGCAGCAGTTTTTCCAGATCATGGGGATTGGCCGCGCGCACCTTAAGCAGATAGCCGTCTGCGCCGGAGATGAAATGCACTTCCTGGACCTCCGGGAGGATTGAAAAGGCCTGGCCCCAATTCTGGGTTTGGTCGGCAGGGTCGGTTTGAACCATCACAAAGGCAATCAGGGCGAACTGAAAATATTCCGGATTCAGGCGCACTTCATAGCCATCTATGACCCCTTGTTTTTCCAGTTTGCGGATACGTTCCAAAACCGCGGAAGGCGCCATGCCCACCTGTCTGGCCACCTCCACATTCGGAATGCGGGCTTGCTTCTGGAGAATATTCAGAATTTTTATACTAATATCGTCTATCATTCTAAATAATCCTTGAATGACAGACTAATAATCTTTAAAAACGCTGATGTCAAGAATAATTCAATATCGGTTCAGCCGGCCGGCAATGGCGGTCCAGCCATCCAAGCGCTGCTGCTCAAGGATGCGGAAACCGGTTTGTTCCATTTTGGTAAGCACGGCATGGCCCTTTTCCGCAGCAATGCCGGAACAAATAAAAAGGCCTGCCGGTTCAAGCACCAGGTGAATGGAATCCAGCAAAACCAGGATCACTTCCGACAAGATGTTGGCCGTGATTACCTGGAAGCGCCGGGGAATATTTTCAAGCAGATCACCCACGGCAATTTGAAATCGGCCGGGATCGATCCGGTTCAAGGACAAATTGGCCGTGGCCACGCCAACCGCGGTTTCGTCATGGTCAATGCCCAAACCGCTCCCGGCCTTTAGCTTGGCAGCCGCCATCATGAGGATGCCCGAGCCGGTGCCCACATCCAGAAAACTATCCCCTGGTTGGAGATATTTTTCAATCAAGCGGATACACATGGCAGTGGTGGGGTGGGTGCCGGTGCCGAAAGCCATGCCCGGATCGATTTCCAGCACAATATCGCCGGGGCCGGGCTGGTATTCTCGCCAGGTGGGTTTGACCACAATCCGTTCGGTGATTTTTTCCGGCCAGAAAAAGGCTTTCCAGGATTCAGCCCAATCCTCATCGTCCACGTTGCGGTAATGCACCCGGGTTTGGATTCGGTTACGGTCCGCTAGTTGCTTCAGCAGGCTTTCTAGTTTCAAGCGCCGGCCTTCAAACAGTTCATTGGCGGCAAAATAGCCGATGACCGCATAATGGGTTGGCCGGGGCAGGGCGTCTTCGCCCCAGCCTTCAGCCGGTTCTTCATGCGGGTCTTCAATACAGACCCCTTGCAAGCCGAATTCATCAAAAGCATCGGCAATGAGTTCTATGGCGGATTGGGGTTCCTGGCCTTCATAAACCACCCTGGCTTCGATCCATTGCATGGCATCATCCTTTCCGGCTTGCCATTCTCCTGATGTGGGCGATTACCCTTCTTTTGGGAAAGGCTCACCCTTTGTGGGAGCGGCTTCCAACCGCGATAAAGTCAATAAGGTGATTTTTATCCTATCAAATCATCCAAAGGTCAAGTGCGCTTATTTGTTTGATCTGAAAGAGAGGGCCGGGCAAAACTGGACAGGTGCATAAGTGTGGAAACTGGATTTGATTTATTTATTAATAGCCGTTCTTTTTAATGGCGGTTTTGGGAATCTTGGGTGCCTTCAATTATCTCTGGGACAAAAACAGGAAGCCGGGGCTGACCGACCCCGGCTTCAAGATTAAAATTTTTGCTTGTTGGATTTTGAGGAGTTCTTATTCCGCTGTAACTGAACCCATGCTGGCTTCGCTGCCTTTACCCAGGGCGATATTGGCGGATTTATCCACTTTCGCATCATTTACAATCGTGCCCGACACCTTGGTGTCTTTCAGGGTGACTGAGCCCATATTGGCGGTTGAGCCCTTGCCCAGCGCGATGTTGGCGGATTTGTCCACCTTGGCTTTGTTGACGACTTTACCGGAAACATCGGAACCTTTCATGGTCACTGAGGCCATATTGGCTGTGGAGTCTTTGCCCAAAGCGATGTTGGCGGACTTGTCCACTTTGGCATCGTTGACTACCGTGCCCGATACCTTGCTGTCGTCCAGGGTGGTCGAGCCCATATTGGCCTTTGAACCTTTGCCCAGGGCGATATTGGCGGACTTGTCGATCTTGGCCTTATTGACGACTTTGCCGGAAACATCGGAGCTTTTCATGGTCACAGAGCCCATGTTGGCTGTGGAGTCTTTGCCCAAAGCGATGTTGGCGGATTTGTCCACCTTGGCATCATTGACCACAGTGCCCGATACCTTGCTGTCATCCAGGGTGGTCGAGCCCATATTGGCCTTCGAACCCTTGCCCAGGGCAATATTGGCCGACTTGTCAATCTTGGCCTTGTTTACCACCTTGCCGGAAACTTCCGACTCTTTCATGCCGACCGAGCCCATATTGGCTTCACTACCTTTGCCCAGGGCAATGTTGGCGGATTTGTCGATCTTGGCATCGTTCACCACCGTACCTGATACATTGGAGTCTTTCATGCCGACGCTGCCCATGCGAGCAGTGGAATCCTTGCCCAAAGCGATGTTGGCGGACTTATCGATCTTGGCTTTATTAACCACTTTGCCTGACACGTTCGTTTCCGCAAATGCTACCGTTGCACCCAAAAAAATAATTCCAGTTACCAGCGCGATTGTCTTTTTCATCGTTTTTTCCTTTCGTTGATTGTTGATATTTTAAACCCGATTGTTTCTTTCTTTTTGCTCAAAACGTGAGCGGAATATACCCCAGGCTCCATTAGGATGAAATGAAATGAATCACAGGAAAACTATGAAAATCATAACGCCCGAAATGTTGGTATTTAATTTCTGTGCATTCCGTACCAAGTTTACATGGGATTCCCATGGATCCCCCCTGGATTGCCCCTTGACGGATTTGAAGGTTGGTTTGAATCTTTGATCCTTGAAAGCCCAAATCGTTTTTGTTATACTGCGAGTAATTCGGTAAACTATATATAGAAAGGTAATACGCAGATGCCTGTGGTAAAAACTTCCATCAAAGGTCAAATTGTAATTCCAAAGGAAATCAGAGAGCAACTCGGTATTACACCGGGTAAAAAGCTGTTGCTTCGTGTTGTTGGAGAACATGCGGAAATAACCCCGCTGCCGGATGACACGATTAAAGCCATGCGAGGGATTATAAAAGGAGGTCGCTCCCTGTCCAAGGAACTGTTGATGATAAGGAAGAAAGACAATGAAATCGATGAAAAGCGTTCTCTTTGATTCGTATGCCATCCTGGAATTTTTTCAGGATGAACCTGGCGCCGACAAGGTTGAAAAACGGATTGTTTCCTCTCAACAGGGAAAGCTTCAGGCCTATATGAGTGAGATCAATTTAGGCGAAGTCTATTACATGACCATAAGAAGGCTCGGGTTGGACTCGGCTAAAATTCGTCTCGAACAGTTCTCCGAATTACCGATCCAGGTTATTCCGCCTTCATCAGCGATTATTCTTTCAGCGGCTGAAATAAAAGCGCAATATGCCATTTCATATGCGGATTGTTTTGCAGTTGCCACCGCCATTCAATATCAGGCCGCAGTCGTCACCGGTGATCCTGAATTTAAAAAGGTGCAACAGATTGTTGAGGTGGATTGGATTTAACCGAAAAAAAGCAAATTAAATATCATTTGACAACACCAGGAATCATACTGCATATGATTACCGGAGAGTAATAATGAAATGCAACTGAAATTGCGGCAAAGGAATTTAGGTAATGGCCCAGGAAAACGATATTGTATTGATCTATTATGAAGACCAACCAGCCGGGTTTGCCCGGATCGAAGCCATCACGGCGGATTATAAAAAAGACTGGTACCATGTAAAATTGTTGTTGTTGCAGGTGCCCCTTCAAGTGATCACCTGGATCTTGAAAAACGACTATATCAACGGTGCTGAATTCACAATGGGCGGCAAACGCATGCGCCTTGAGCTGGTGGTTTGTCCAAAGGAGCCGGATGAGGAGAAGGAAAAAGAACCGAAGCTGGAAACAAGCCCGGAGCCCAATCCGGAGACAAGTACCGGCTCCACCAAAGTGATTTCCTTTGCCAATGCAAAAAAACGTTAGGTGAGCAAGCAAACGGCAAGTCCATGGAATCCGGTTTTCAAATGGTTCTTTCCGTTTCCAGGCGCAGTGATATCCCTGCTTTTTATTTGCCCTGGTTCATGGAACGGATCGAGCAAGGCGTATTTGAAGTCGTCAATCCCATAAACGGTATAACAACCCTTGTGCCCACTGACTCCAGCCTGGTTCATACCATTGTATTCTGGTCCAAAAATTTCGGTCCATTTCTTCGTGAAGACTGTGGTGAGGCTTTAAGACGAAAAGGCTATCACCTGTTTTTCAATTTTACAGTCAATTCCCAAGACTCAATTTTGGAGCCCAGGGTGCCGCCCCTTTCCGAGCGTCTCCGGCAAATGGCCGAGTTGTGTGAACGCTTCGGCCCGCGGGCATTGCAGTGGCGTTTTGATCCCATTTGTCATTATCAGGATCTGGCCGGCCAAGTACGGAACAATCTCAAGGATTTTATAGAAATCGCCGAATGGGCCGGATCATTGGGGGTCAAGCGCTGTGTCACCAGTTTCATGGACCCCTATCGCAAGGTGCAACGGCGGGCCGCAAACGGCAAGCCGCCGATTGTTTTTATAGAGCCGCCCCTTGAAAAAAAAGCTGAAATCCTGTTGCGCATGCAAGCCCGTTTGCGGTTGCTGAAAATGGAATTGTTCACCTGCTGCGAAAAGGAAGTGCTGGAGGCCTTGCCGGCTGGGGCGTCGGTTTCAGCCGGGGCCTGCATCCCCAATGATTATTTGATGGAATTGTACGGCGGCCGGCTTGCCCTGCAACCGGATCGCGGGCAACGGGTCAAGTCCGGCTGCGGCTGCATGGTGTCCAGGGATATCGGTTCTTACAGCCTGCATGCTTGCGGCCACGCCTGCCTGTATTGCTATGCCAATCCGGAGAAATACTGAGAAATGCAAATCGGTAATGTGGTTCTGAAAAATAATGTGATCCTGGCCCCCCTGGCCGGGATCGGCAACCTGCCCTTTCGCCTGCTGGCCAAGGAGGCCGGCTGCGGTCTGGTCTGCTCGGAGATGGTCAGCGCCAACGGCCTGGTATATGGCTCAGCCAAGACCGCGCAACTGCTTGAAAGCCTGCCGGCGGAAAAACCGCTGTCGGTCCAAATTTTCGGCGCCGACCCGGAAATCATGGCCCGGGCCGCGGCCATGGTGGCGGCCGGCGGCGCCGACATCCTGGATATCAATCTGGGTTGCGCGGTTAAAAAGGTGGTGAAAACCGGTGCCGGCGTGGCCCTCATGCGCACGCCGGCGACAGCGGAAAAAATTTTCAAAGCAGTCCGGGCCGCCATTCAAATCCCCCTTACTATAAAAATCAGAAGCGGGTGGGAGCATGGCGGCGCCCAGGCGTTTCACATGGCGGCCCTGGCCCAGGACTGCGGAGTGGATGCCATTGCTTTGCATCCGCGCACGGCCGCACAGGGTTTCGGCGGCAAAGCCGATTGGTCCTTGATCGCGGCGTTAAAGGAGCGCCTGGCCATTCCTTTGATCGGCAACGGCGATATCAAGACAGCCGCGGATGCCGAGCAAATGCTGAGAACCACCGGCTGCGACGGGGTTATGATCGGCCGCGCGGCCATCGGCAATCCCCTGCTTTTTTCGCAAATCCTGGCCCGCTTGGCCGGCCGGCCGGAACCGGAGTTGGATGTGGAGCGCCATTTTGATATGATTATCCGCTTTCTGGATGCCTCCATCGCCTATTATGATGAAGCCCATGCCTGCCGTATCATGCGCAGCCGGCTGACCTGGTTTGTCAAGGGCTTTGCCCACAGCAGCGCCTTTCGCGAAGCCGTCAAGCAGATCACCTGCCGGGTGGAAGCCGTGACTTTGATCGAGGCCTTTCGGAGGCGGCTGACCGAAAAGCTGGTCAAGGTCTGAAAATTGTATTGTAAAGAAAAAAAGCACATCGTATCATACCTAATTTGATCCGGTGGAGGCCGGTCAAGTTCAGTGAACAAGGATGGCCGCAGCCATGATCAAGGCTAGCGGGATAAAAAAATCAGGGTAATCAGCATATGGGGATTTCCGCTACGGAACGGCTGCGCCGTTTCTACGAGCGTTTTAAAGGGGATGATCAGGTCCTGATTGTCATCAATGCCGATCCGGACGCCATTGCCAGCGCCATGGCCGTGAAAAGACTGCTGTGGCGCAAAGTCGCCCACGTGGCCATCGCCCATGTCAATGTCATCAAGCGGCCGGATAATTTGACCATGATCCGCACCCTGAGCATCACCCTCAGTTATGAAAAGGACTTGGATAAGAGCCGCTTCAACCGTTTTGTGCTGGTGGATTCCCAGCCCAATCATCATGAGGCCTTTGGCCGCTTTAACTTTGATGTGATCATCGACCATCATCCGGATACCATGCCGGTTTCGGCTTTTATAGATATTCGCTCCAAATACGGGGCCACGGCCACCATCCTGACCGAATACTTGCAGGCGGCCAAGATCAGGCCTTCGGAAAAACTGGCCACCGCCCTTTTTTACGCCATCAAAACCGACACCAGCGATTTTGAACAACAAGCCCTGATTGAAGATGTGCGCGCCTTTCAATTCCTCTTCCGCCATGCCAATATGCACCTGGTGCGCCGCATCGAGCTGGCCGACCTGCGCCTGGATTTTTTAAAATATTTCCAGATCGCCCTGGAACGCAAATGCATCCGCCGCGGCCGCTTGTACGTGCATTTGGGGCCGGTGCAGAACCCGGATGTGTGCGTGCTGATCGCCGATTTCTTCATGCGGGTGCATTCCATCAACTGGAGCGTGGTTTCCGGGGTTTATGACAAAAAACTGGTGGTCATCATCCGCAATGACGGCCTGAAGAAAAATGCCGGTAAAATGGTCAAGTCCAGTTTCGGTTCCATCGGCTCGGCCGGCGGGCATAAAAGCATGGCCCGGGCCGAGATTCCGCTGGAATCCCTGTCTGCCATTGTGGATTTGGAAGACCATAAATGCCAGCACCAGTGGTTGATCAAGCGGATCGAGCAAAGCATGAGCAAAAAACGCAAAGGGAAAAACGGAAACCATCATGTCACTGGATAGCCCCAGGCTGGCCGTAACCATCCTCGGTTCCGGAACCTGTGTTCCATCCCTGACCCGCAGCGCCTGTTCTATCCTGGTAGAGATGGGTGCGGACAAAATTCTGTTGGACCTGGGACCTGGGACCATGCGCCGCCTGCTGGAACGCCAAGTGACTGTTTTCGATATCTCCCATATTTTGATCAGCCATTTCCACCCGGATCATACCGGAGAATTGGCCACCTTTCTGTTTGCCAACAAATATCCGGATTCAAGCCGCCGTCAAAAGCCCTTGACCATTGCCGGCGGCCCTGGGTTTCCGGATTTTTTCAGCCGCCTGGAAAATGTGTATGGGGACTGGATTCGACTGGAGCCGGGCTTGCTGCATCTGCAAGACCTGTCTGGGGACGCGCAGCAGCCAATAACAATCGGCGCTGCCGGTCTTGCAGTTGCCCCCATGGCCCACCGTCCGGAAAGCCTGGGGTTTCGCCTGAATTTTCCCCAAGGCCGGTCTTTGGTCTATTCAGGGGATACGGATTATACGGAGAATTTAATCAGCCTGGCCAAGGGCGCGGATATTTTGATTTGTGAATGCGCCGTGCCGGATGAAAAAAAGATTCCCGGACATTTGACACCCGGCCAGGCAGGTGAAATCGCTGCCAGGGCAGTTGTGGGCACCCTGGTACTGACCCATTTTTATCCGGAATGCGACCAGGCCGACATTGTCGCCCAATGCCGGCGGACATATAATGGTCCGCTGATCGTGGCCGAGGATCTACTGCTGATTCCTTTTCCGCAGGGCCGGGCCGGGGTGGCGGCAAAACAATGAAATATTATCCCATAAATCTCGATATTCGCGGCCGGCGGTGCTTGGTGGTGGGCGGCGGCAGTGTGGCCACCCGCAAAGTTCACGGCTTGGTCAACTGCGGGGCGGCGGTACAGGTGGTCAGCCCGGAATTCACAAAAGAAATCGAGGAGCTTGCCGCAGCCGGTAAGATTACCTTGACAAAGCGCGGCTATTGCTCCGCTGATCTCAGCGGCATGTTTCTCGTGATCGGCGCAACCAGTGACGGGTGTTTGAACCGCAACATCAGCGCCGAAGCCGCCCGTTTGAATATGCTATGCAACATTGCCGACCTGCCCGCGGCCTGCAATTTCATCCTGCCGGCCGTTGTTGAGCGGGGGGACCTGATCATTGCCGTCTCCACTTCCGGCAGCAGTCCGGCTTTTGCGAGAGAAATCCGCCGGGAACTGGAGCGCCGGTTCGGCGAGGAATATGCTGAATTGCTGCGCCTCATGGGCGCCATCCGCAAGCGGCTGCTGGGAACGGAACACGCCCCGGAAGCGCATAAACCGCTTTTCGAAGCCTTGATCAGCGGCGGGCTTTTGGAGAAAATCCGGGCCGGGGATGAAGCCGAGATCAACATGTTATTGAACAGGGTGCTGGGGGAGGGATTTCAGCTTGATTCATTGCAGGCCCAATACGAGAACGAACAGGCCGGATAAAAAAGATCTGCGGGAAAGGCGGACGGAATGTATTGGTTGAACGTTTTCACCATTCTTTTATATTTCCTCAGTTCGGTGCTATATGCCGTTTATTTTTTCTTTCAGAAAAAGGCTGTGCAAAGGGCCGGCTATGCTGTATTGCTGACCGGATTCCTGCTCCATTCGGTTCTGATCGGAGCCGCCCTGGTCACGGCCCAGGCTTTTCCGGCCCGCAATCTCTCAGAGACACTTTCCATTTCCGCCTGGGCCGTGGCCGGTGTTTTTTTATTGCTGCGCTATAAATTCGATCTAAGAGTATTGGGTATATATGCCGCCCCCCTGGCTGCCGTGACCATGCTGGTTTCGGCCCTGCTGCCCAATCAGCCCAGGGAAGCCGTCACTTTGTTTAAAAGCTTGTGGTTGACGATCCATGTGATCATTATTTTTTTAGGGGAAGCGGCGTTTGCCCTGGCCTGCGGTATCGGAATTTTTTACTTGATTCAGGAGCATGCCATCAAGAGCAAGCGGCATGGATTTTTTTATAAACGGCTGCCTTCCCTGGATCTTTTGGATTCCACCGGCTATGCCTGCATTGTGGTGGGGTTTATCCTGCTCACCATGGGATTGATTGTCGGCTTTGTCTATGCGGAGTCGGTTTGGGGAAGATTCTGGTCCTGGGATACCAAGGAGGTCTGGTCGGTGATTTCCTGGCTGGTGTATGTGGCCCTGCTGCACCAGCGCATGACCGTGGGCTGGCGGGGCCGGCGGGCCGCCATCATGGCGATTATCGGTTTCGGCGCCCTGTTGTTCACTTTTTTCGGCGTTAATTTTCTGCTCAAGGGGCATCATGGTGATTTTACGAAATTCTGAATCACGGCCGGGGACGCGGGAGGAAGACAATATATTTTAACAGCGGAGATAGCAGGTTAAAAGCTGAGACAATGAATGCAAGCCAAGCGCAAATCATCTTGATGGGTTTGAATCATAAAACCGCAGCGGTGGAGGTACGCGAATGCGTCGCCTTTTCCCAGGAGGAGACGGTTGATTCCTTGCTGAAGTTAAAGGCCCAGCCGGCCATCAGCGAATTGATCATCATCTCCACCTGCAACCGGGTGGAGATCCTCATGGCTGCCAATGACCGGCAGGCAGCCATTGCCGCCGTGATGACGCATATATCGGAATCCAAACAAATCACCGGCCCGGCCTTGGAAAAGGCTTTATATGTGCATGTGAATGAAGCGGCTGTGCGGCATCTGTTCATGGTGGCGGCCAGCCTTGACTCCATGATCATCGGCGAGCCGCAGATTCTGGGGCAGATCAAGGACGCCTACCAGGTTGCCGCTGATCAACAAACCGCCGGTGTACTGCTGAATCGTTTGCTGCATCGGGCTTTTTTTATCGCCAAAAAGGTCCGCAGTGAGACCGGCATCGGTGACAGTGCTGTTTCCGTGAGCTATGCGGCGGTGGAACTGGCCCGTAAAATTTTCGGCGACCTGGCTGATAAACAAGTGCTGTTGATCGGCGCCGGTGAAATGGCCGAGCTGGCCGTGGAACATTTGCTCCGGCAGCGGGTGGGCGCCATTTTTGTGGCCAACCGGACCTTCAAGCGCGGAGTTGAGCTGGCCGAGCGTTTCAAGGGCCAGGCCATCCGTATGGAAGAAGTCAATGAGCACCTGACCCGGGTGGATATCATCATCAGTTCCACCGGTGCGCCGGGCTATATGATCACCGGCCCCCAGGTGAAGGAAAAAATGCGCAGCCGCAAGAATCGTCCGCTTTTTTTTATCGATATTGCCGTGCCGCGGGATATTGATCCTGCCATCAACCGCATCAACAACGCCTATGTGTATGACATCGACGACCTGAAAGGGGTGATCGACGAGAATATCGATGAGCGCAAAAAAGAAGCTGTCAAGGCCGAGCGCATGGTGGAAGAGGCGGTGATCAAATTCCAGGAATGGGTCAACAACCTAGATGTTGTGCCGACCATTGTGGATCTGCGCCAGAAGGTGGAAGGCATCGTAAAAAGCGAGCTGGAAAAAACCCTGCATGGTCTGAAGCACCTGTCCGAGACCGACCGTGCCGCTGTAAACCGCATGGCGGATGCGCTGGTAAAAAAGCTTCTGCATGATCCGGCATTGTACCTCAAAAGTGAGGGCAGCCAAGGTGATCGGGCGGTCTCGGTGGATATAATCCGCAAATTATTTCGTTTGGACGAGACCTGACCGGCTCAAGCATATTCCAATAATATCATCTGTTTTATGCCCAATTTTGCCCTTTACAAAGCCCCTGAAAGCTGGTAGCTTCAAACCTTTAGAATGATCAACCACGTTCATTCTGGATGGGAAATGATTTATGAAAAAAAAGGACCTACAATTTTTCAAGGAGCTTCTGGCCAAACGCCTCGAGGATCTGATGAATCAGGCCGATGATACGGTTTCCGGTATGATCACGTCAAAGGAAAGCTTTCCAGACCCCACAGACAGAGCCTCCCATGAGTCCAACCGCAATTTCATGCTGCGCATCCGGGATCGCGAAAACAAATTGATCAAGAAAATCAGCCAGGCACTGGAACGTATCGAGGCCGGGACATTCGGAATCTGCGAGAGCTGCGAAGAAGAGATCGGCATTGAACGGCTGAAAGCCAGACCGGTTACCACACAATGCATTGAATGCAAAACCAAGGAAGAGGCTTTGGAAAAAGCCCTTGGATTATGATGCCATTGTGAAAATCGATCTGCATGTTCATTCCACTGCTTCGGACGGGACTTTTACTCCGGCCGAAATCCTGGCCCGGGCAAAACAGCTCGGCCTTGCTGCTGTAGCCATCACCGATCACGATTCCATTGCGGGCAGCCGCGCTGCTCTGGCCCATGGGCTCCCCCCCGGGCTCAAGTTTCTAACCGGTGTGGAGATTAGCGCCGGCCCGCCGCCGACCTTTCCCCACAAAGGCAGTCTGCATATTCTGGGTTACGGCTTTGCGCTGGATGACCCAAACCTGAAGGCCGCCCTGTTGCAGCTCCAGGAAGCCCGCCAGAATCGCAATCCGGAAATTCTGGCGCGCCTAAAAAAAATCGGGATTCACCTGACCTTGGAGGAAGTAAGTGCCCATGCCGGTGAAGGGCAATTGGGCCGACCCCATATCGGCCGGCTCATGGTTGCCAAGGGCATCGTGCCCAGCATGGATGCGGCTTTTGATCTATACCTCGGCAAGGGCAAGCCGGCTTATGTGGATAAATATCGCATTCCTTGTGAGCACGCCATCGAACTCATCCGCAAGGCCGGCGGTGTTGCGGTATTGGCCCATCCGGGCTTGCTCCAGCCCCCCGGCGCGCAACCGGATGCCATTCCGGGTTTGGTGGAAACCTTGGTCGCCCAGGGGCTCGAGGGGCTGGAAGTGTACTACCCTGACCATACCCTGGACCAGACCTCCGGGTACATTGCCCTGGCGGAACGCCATGGTTTACTCCTGACCGGCGGAAGCGATTTTCACGGCAAAATGCAGGATGATATTGAGATGGGCACGGGAAAAGGCACACTGCAAATTCCTTTTGAACTGTTCGAGCGTCTCAACCAGCGCATCACCGGCAACCGATTACGTGAAGGCATGGCGAGGGCCTGATGCCCATGGAGATTAAAACCATTGAAAAAAATCTTGGTTATCGCTTCCGGCAGAAAACTCTGCTGCAGAAAGCGCTCTGCCACAGTTCCTATGTGAATGAACAACCCCTGGAAGGCCTGCAGAACAACGAACGCCTGGAATTCCTCGGTGATGCCGTATTAAACCTGATTGCCGGACACATTCTGATGGAGGAATATCCTGAGGTCAAGGAAGGGGAACTTTCCCGGATGCGGGCCGGCCTGGTAAACGAAACCCAGCTCGCCGCCATTGCCCGCAACCTGGATTTGGGCGCGCATATTTTGCTGGGAAAAGGAGAAATTCAAACCAACGGCTGTGATAAAAATTCAATCCTGGCCAACACCCTGGAAGCCGTTATCGCCGCGGTTTATCTGGATGGCGGCTTTAAAACAGCTTTTCGCCTGATTCAAAAGCATTTTGCCGAAGTTTTCAACTCCCTGTCTTTTTTCACAGTGGACCAGGATTACAAAAGCCGTTTACAGGAACTGGTTCAGACAACCTTGAAAGTGATTCCCCACTATAAAATCGTTGAGGAAACCGGTCCGGATCATGACAAGACCTTTACCGTTCAATTGAAAGTCCAGGATGTCGTCACCCGGGGCAGAGGGAAGAGCAAAAAAGCCGCAGAGCAAAACGCGGCCCGGCAATATCTTGAGCTGATGGATTCCAAGGCTGGGGAATGAAAATCCCGGCATTGGGCCTATTTACCCAACCATCACAGTGATCGCAAAACCATTCATCATACCGGTCTTCATCCCCCATTTGGGCTGCCCGCACCGCTGTGTTTTTTGTGACCAGGCCGCCATCACCGGCCATACGGTATCCCCGCTTACCGCCGGGCGGTTTCAGGAGCAGGTGGACAGCTTTTTAGCATATCCGCACCGCCGGGCCGGGGAAGTTCAAATCGCTTTTTACGGCGGAAATTTTTTAGGCCTTTCACCCCGGTATTTTGTGACATTGCTGGAATATGCCCAGGCCTATGTGGACTGCCGAAAGGTCCACAGCATCCGCTTCTCCACCCGCCCGGAAACCATTCAACCGCACGCCATGCAGATCGTAAGCCGGTTTGCCGTCAGCACCATCGAACTCGGGGTCCAGTCCATGGACGGCCAGGTATTGACCCTTGTTAAACGCGGCCATACGCCGGCGGATACGATTCAGGCTGTAAGTCGTTTAAAAGCGAATAACTACCGGATCGGTTTGCAGATGATGGTGGGACTGCCCGGCGACACCGGCGCACCTTCCCTGGCCACGGCCCGGGAACTGATTTGCCTGGCGCCGGATTTTGTACGTATTTATCCCACCGTGGTGCTGGCCCGCAGCCCCTTGGCAGAATGGTTCAAGCAGGGAGAATATCAGCCCTTGTCCTTGGAAAAAAGCGTAACCCTGGTGAAGGAACTTTATCTTTTATTCAAAGACAACGGAATTCCGGTGTTGCGTATGGGTTTGCAGGCCACGGAGACGCTCAACATCTTGGCCGGTCCGTTTCATCCCGCCTTTGGTCATCTTGTACAGGCAGAGCTTTTTCTAGATCAAGCCGTGGCGGCCCTGAAAAATGTTCCCCAGGGGCGGAAGCTGGTAACCATTTTGGTGCATCCACGCAGTGTGGCGCGCATGCGCGGCGAGAAAAACAGAAATGTGAAAATTTTACAACAACTTTTTCAACCGGAAAGGCTGGTCATCCGGCCGGATGAAAATATCCCTGAAGACCGGGTGGTGGTTCCGTCAGCCGACTGATTCATCCGGCAGGCGCACCATCAGCACCGGGGTCCGGGAACGGCGCAGCACACGTTCGGCTGTGCTGCCGATGGGTTTGTCCGACAGGGGGCCGTGGCCGTGACTGCCGATAACGATAATATCGCACCCTTGGTTTTTGGTTAAAGCAAGGATTTGCTCCACCGGATCACCGGACTGAATGATGATCTCATCGCACACACAGGGCTGGTCCCCCATGCCGCCGGCCACACTGCCGCAGAAATTGTTCAACACACGCCGGATGGTTTCACTTTTCTTCTGTTTGCCGATCAAGGCCAGACGGGCATCCTCGACTTGCTGGCGTTTGATTTCCTCAAGCTGCTCGGCACCCACATGGCCGATGAGTTTTTCTTCAAGGGCCGCATCCTCAATGAGCACATGCAGGATAATCAAATGGGCCTCATACAGATTGGCCAGGCTGACGGCGTAGGAAAAGGCGTAACGGGCGTTTTCGGAAAGATCGGTGGCGAACAGTATTTTGTTGATTTTCATCTGGGGGATGGACATGGTTATCCTCATTTCAGAAAAGGCGTAGGCCTGCTCAACGTTATTTGCAATCCAATGGTTTATAATGGAGAACAGGCCGAAATATCTGGAGTGGGCCTTTTTCCGAAACAGCATCTTATTCTGTTATGAGCGACTTGTAAATCCTAAAAATGCAAAAAAATTATTGCGAATCCGGATTGACAGTTCGGGCTGTTCGGCATAGTAGATGAAAACGGCTTACGGATGAAGGCCGCCCTGCCTGATATGCAAAACTCCCCGCAGTTGCAGTCGCAATAACAGGATCTGAACCTTATCAAAAAACGGCCTTGATCATCGTTTCGGCCATCCTCCTTTGTGGGAGCGGCTTCCAGCCGCTATAAGGCCGAAACGTTGACCAAGGCCCCAAAAAACAGAGGAGGATATTATGTTTCTGATGCAGAAAGCCGTGTTTATTGAACAGCAAAATGTCTCTTTCGGCACCGGCTGGCTGCCGCCTTTGCCGGATTTGCGCGATTATACCGATGAAAAGCCGGAGCTTGCGGATTTGGTAAAAAAAATTGGCTTTGATCCCCAGGGCGCCGTCGAACCGGCGCTGCCGGAAAATACGGATCTCACGGAATGGTGTGCGCCCATTGAGAATCAAAAAACCCTGGGGGCCTGTTCCGCCCATGCCGCCGTGGGAATGGTGGAATACTTTGCCAAGCGCGCCCATCAAAAATATCTCGACGGCTCGCGGTTGTTTATTTACAAGGCGACCCGCAACCTGATGGGCACCATCGGTGATACCGGTGCCTGGCTGCGCAACGCCATGGGCGCCTTGTCCCTATGCGGCGTGCCGCCGGAAAAGTATTGGCCGTATACAGATGCCAAGCCGGATTTTGATGCAGAGCCGCCGGCCTTTGTGTATGCCGTGGCGGATAATTTTGAAGCCTTGCGCTATTTTTGCCATGATCCGGCCCAGAATACCATTCCGGCGGATCAGGTGCTGGCCAGCGTGAAAAAATATCTGGCTGCCGGCATTCCGGCCATTTTCGGCTTTTTCGGGTTTCCATCCTTTGGCCAAACCGATGTACCGGGCGGAATTCCCTATCCGGCGCCGGACGAAAGCGCCCAGTGGGGTCATGCTGTCATGGCCGTGGGCTATGACAATGGCATCAAAATCACCAATCTGAAAAGCAACCAAACCACGGTGGGGGCCCTGAAAATCCGCAATTCCTGGGGAACCGAATGGGGTCAGAGCGGTTACGGCTGGCTGCCCTATGACTATGTATTGAACCGGCTGGCCATTGATTTCTGGTCCTTGCTGCGGATGGAGTGGTTGGATACCAATCAATTCGGGCTGTAAGAGATTTTGAAAAATTTATCTATAGCTTTTCGTGCGCGTGCTCGTAATCGGCTGCTGATCCATTAATATCGTCCGTCATCCGATTACGAGCGAAAGGCTTCTATTGCATAGTGTGGGCGTGATTGAGCTAAATTCTTGACTGTGTAGATTTCGATTTTAAAAAAGCAGCAGGTTTTTGATCCCATTCGCTGGTGAAATAGATCATTCCGTAAGACGCTTCAAGGAGTATAGCCCTTTCAAGCCCGAGATGGGCTTGGGCTTTTTCTCCTTGGCGGAGGGGAATAGCTCCTTGACCCGCAAATATTGTTGCCGCACAAAGTCCTTTGAGCCGATAATGCCGGAATCTGTAAAATAGCGCGTGCGATAAATGAATCGATCGGTGCGGGTGATCCGGTAGTCTTTTTTCCGCTCCTTTTCCACGGTTTTCTGTTCAATACCTTTTCCTTTTTCACCCTTCTTAATAGCTCCGGCTTCATACAAAAATTTTCGATAAAGACGCAAACGTTCTTTGGCATCCAATACTCCGAACTCCCTCAGGCCAAAATCCAGGGAAAGAAAATCCCCCTTATTTTTCTGTTGGACATGATAGCCGATGGAATTCCAGCGGTAATCCTCGGGTTTCGCCACCAGCCCGGCCCGCACCGGATTAAGATCGATATAGGCCAGGCAGTTGATTAGGGTTTCGCCCTTTTCCACGATCAGGCTTTTGAAGCGCTCGCCCCAGAAAAAGCCCCGGCGGCCATGGCGTTTGTTGTAAAAACGGGAAAAGGTCTGCTTGAGTTCCTTGCAAAATTCGGAAAGGCTGGTCCATTTTTGTTTCAGAAACGGAATCTGGCCGTCCAGACAGATCTTGTCCTTACCATGCAAGAGTAGTGGGACAGGTTCACTATACTCTTTCCGAGAAATTACTAAAAATCAGATCACATCTCCGCTCCATAGCGGCTGAGATATTGCCAAAAACTCTACTATCAGGCATTACCGATTAGGAATGAGAGACAAGCGAAAGGCTTCTATTGCATAGTGTGGGCGTGGTTGAGCGAAAATCCTTGACTGGGATTTCGATTTTAAAAAGCAGCAGGTTTTTGATCCAATTCGCTTTCGCTGGTGAAATAGATCATTCCGTAAGACGCTTCAAGGAGTATAGCCCTTTCAAACCTGATATGGGCTTGGGTTTTTTCTCTTTGGCGGATAAAGGAATGGGACAGGTTCACTATACTCTTTCCGAGAAATTACTAAAAATCAGATCACATCTCCGCTCCATAGCGGCTGAGATATTGCCAAAAACTCTACTATCAGGCATTACCGATTAGGAATGAGAGACAAGCGAAAGGCTTCTATTGCATAGTGTGGGCGTGGTTGAGCGAAAATCCTTGACTGGGATTTCGATTTTAAAAAGCAGCAGGTTTTTGATCCAATTCGCTTTCGTTGGTGAATTAGATCATTCCGTAAGACGCTTCAAGGAGTATAGCCCTTTCAAACCTGATATTGGCTTCGGTTTTTTCTCCTTGGCGGATGGAAATAGATCCTTGACTCGCAAATATTGTTTCCGCACAAAGTCCCTGGAGCCGATAATGCCGGAATCTGTAAAATAGCGCGTGCGATAAAGGAATCGATC